>CAVWJH010000004.1:0-1218003 GCA_963755455.1 uncultured Verrucomicrobiae bacterium | reverse complement strand
AATTCAGCCCGAAGAATGCGGCCCGTCGGCATCCAGAACAGGCTTTGGGTATAGAACCCCAGGGTTGTGGAAAAGGCGCCAGCGCCCAGTGCATCGCTGAAAGGGCGGAGCCGGTCGTACTGGCCGGTTGGAAAGGTCTCGGCCAAGTCGAGCGAGATGGTGGGCAACAAGTCGCCGGGTTGAGAGTTATGCACCCTGTACTCACCCTCGACGATCCAATCGCCCAGTTCGACATTGGAGCCGCCTCGGCCTTGCGGAAGTTCGCCCAACCCCATAAACGGCCATAGGCCCAGATTGAAATTGTCGCTCACCCCATAAATGAAGGCCGATCGAAAATCGGCCTCATTCAGACCTGGCGCGGGAACGGCATTTGCTCCGCTGCCGGTATGGGAAATTTGATCCAAAAGCGCGACACCCGCACCAAAAGTGCCTTCCGGTATCGTGGCGGCAGGAATTGCCAGCAGCGGCCCGTTCCACCAGGGGCCATCCATCGACTCCAGGGCGGCCTCTTCGCCGGCCAAAGCCGGTAGCGCCGCGCACACGGCAAAACCGATCAGCAGTGCGGAAAGAAGAAGCCTGTTCACGTCGGCCGACCATGACCCAGGCGGCGTCAGCCGATAATCGCACTTTTTTCGAATGTATTATTCGATATAGTTCATTAATGGACCGGGATGTTCTTGCCACTCTGCCCATCCTGTTGGCGGTGGCCCAGCGTAAGGGCTTTGCCGCAGCGGCAAAACAATTGGGCACCACGCCGTCGAATGTCAGTCACGCCGTGCGCCTGGTGGAGGACCGGTTGGGCACCCCGCTGTTTGCCCGCACCACCCGCAGCGTCGCTCTCACCGAAGCGGGCCAGGCGCTGCTGGCCGCGCTGGCGCCCGCAATGGACGATATGGATCGCGCCTGGGACAGCCTTCGCTCCCGCAAGGGAACTCCCGGCGGCCTGCTCCGCATCAACATACCGCGCGTGGCCCAGCCTACCCTCACCCCCATCATAACCGAGATGGCGCGACGCTATCCAGGCGTGACGGTCGAGCTTTTTACCGACGACGGGCTGTCCGACGTGGTGGGCGAAGGCTTCGATGCCGGCATCCGTTCGGGCGATGTCATTGCGGGTGACATGGTATCGGTGCGGCTGACGCCGCCCTTCCGCACCCTGGTCGTCGCCTCGCCCGATTATGTCGCCCGCAACGGCTGCCCAAAGACTATCGCGGATCTCGAAAAGCACGTCCTGATCGGCTATCGCCTGACCAGCGCCAGGGCTCTCTGGCGCTGGGAATTTCAGGACCAGGGCCGGGACGTCGCGTTCGAGACCAAGGGACCGGTGATCGTCAACGACACCTTGCATGCCCATGCCCTGGCGATGGCCGGCGTGGGCATCGCTTACGCCTGGGAGCCGGCCGCGCGCGAGCCTCTGGCCGCCGGGCAGCTGATCGAACTTCTGCCACGGCATGCCACACAAAAGCCCGGGCTGTTTCTGTATTTCCCCAAGCGAGCCTCGATGGCGCCCAAGCTGCGCGCCTTCATCACAGTTGCGCGTGATGTTGC
The DNA here is from genome assembly GCA_963755455.1 of uncultured Verrucomicrobiae bacterium. GTDB lineage: Bacteria > Verrucomicrobiota > Verrucomicrobiia > Limisphaerales > UBA11358 > UBA11358. The sequence continues at coordinate 1,216,455 of CAVWJH010000004.1, read as the reverse complement.
CAAGAATTGGGCAAGTCTGGATCGCGCTTGAACGGCTAGGAGGGCAAGCGTTATTGCTTCGTCCCAGCAGAACCCCATCCGCTCCGTGACTACGGCAGCCCACAGCGTCAGCACAGGGGCTCAGTTAATTCTGACTGTCTTGTGCATAGCAAAGATTTGGACCTGCGTGGTAGCGCGATAAGACAATCTACCCTAGGGCGAGACAATATTAAGCCTATTCTGTGCCCTCCAGTGTCTTCCGATTTCATTAGCGGCGCCATGAAAGACGCAGTCGAATTATCAGGCCTACATTCAGACGTCACTGACATGGATATCTACCGTGCTGCAAAGATCATGGTTGAGCTGCATGGCGATGATGCCGGGATCCGCGCCGCGCTTCGCTCCGATCATTTCCTTGAACAGGGCGACCTGGAGGGGAGCAAGGCCTGGAAGAGAATCGTAGACGCTATTAAGGTGCTGCAAAACATGGAGACACCGCGCGCACTGAATTAGGGAGAATGGCCATGAAAACATTGACCCTAGTTGCGTTTCTTCTTGCCTCTAGTCCCGCTTTTGCAGCGACCATCACGCCCCAGGAGGCGACGTCACACATCGGCCAGATCGTCAGTGTCGAGGGTGTCGCGCATGTCCACGTTGCGCGCTCGGCTTCATTTCTCGACATGGGCGGGGACTACCCGAATGAGGTCTTTGAGGCGGTAGTTTTTCCAAAAGTCGCAACCATGTTTGGAGACCTTACCAGGTACGACGGCAAGAGCGTGGACATCAATGGTCGAATTCGTGAGTACCGCGGCAAGCCTGAAATCATTCTGCTCAGCCCAAGCCAAATCGCGGTAAAATAGTCGCCGGAGATTGGAGGGTATTCGAAACTTCAGATTCGGGCAGATGCAATGGCCAAGACAATCCTCATCAACCGGGCCCCTGTTCTCACCCTTTGGGCTGCCGTGGTGGCGGAACGGCTGGGGTTCCGCTGGGACGAGGCTCTGACGCTTGGCCGCGCGCTGGCCGGGCTCAATGCCTATTCCAAAGGCGTATCTCTTGGCCTGTTCGAGCCCGCACCGAAAGCCGTGCGTGAGCAAAGACGGGCAGAGGAGGGCAAGCGGATGCATGTCAACCTCATGCACCGAGCCGTGCTGGTCACGGTGACGGCGGATGGGCTTCGTGCCCTCTCGAACGACCGCCCGATCGCGCCGGATTCTGTCGAGCGCTACCTCGCCGGCAAGTTTGTAGATGGGCTGGAACCAGCCACGGCGGCGATGCGTACATTGGCGAAGTCCTTGCCGCCGCGGGAACTGGCAAAGGCGGCCTATGGGCTCTACGAGCAGTTCCGACCGACGATTCCGCCAGGCGTCAAGGGTTGGGGTCCGGCTGGGGGAGCTCTGCATCAACCAAATTCAAGTCGCTTATACGAAAACTGCGTAGTGATCGTATGAACTGATTGAGGCTTTGCCGGCGCCAACGCCAGCGCTGGTATCGGAATCTCGCTTGATTTAGGGTTCCCGAATGGGGTTCAGATTTTATAGACGCATAAATCTGGGCGGCGGTGCAGGGCTGAATCTAAGTAAGTCTGGTATTTCAACCAGTTACCGGACTCGGTTTGGGTCAATAGGCACTCGGGGCTTTTCAATCAGGACGGGTATCCCTGGCCTGACGTTTAGAGGCGGCCGGCGAAGTGCTGGTGGCGCCGCCATAGTGGTGCTTTTGATTATGGTAGCAGCGGCTGCAATCAGCGCTGCTGCCTTAATTGTATGGAATCTGGCTCGATTTTGCATTTGAGCTGGAGGAAAACTTTACAACCTGATCCGGCAGAAAACGTTGCAAAACGGGTCACCGACGATGACCAGGGCCGTAGGGCACACGCTTGGCACCAGCGCGCTAGCTGTAAATAATGGGCTGCCAGTGCCACCGCAGGTATTGCCGCCTGGGGGTAGACCAGCTTTAGTAAGTCAATCAAGTGGGATGGGGACCGATAAAATGTCAGACGAATTTTCCCAAGTCGGCTTCGATGCCGATGTTAGCGATCTAATTGAAAATCCAGAGCAGCGGTGTCCTTGCCTACTACTCCTCGACACATCGGGCTCGATGCATGGGCGCCCAATTGAAGAATTGAACGCAGGGCTTCTGACGCTTCAATCGGAACTGAACTCAGACAGCCTTGCAGCAAAGCGAGTTGAGTTATGCATTGTCACGTTTGGCCCCGTTCAAGTTCAGTTAGAATTCACAGCTGCAAATGCGTTTTCTCCTCCCCAATTGGCCTCGTCAGGTGCCACGCCGATGGGCGGGGCGATTGAGACTGGCCTCGAACTACTCCGCGCTCGAAAGAATACGTATCGGAAGGCCGGCGTGCCATACTATCGCCCTTGGGTATTTCTGATTACTGATGGTTCTCCAACCGACAGTATCACAAATGCGAAATCTCTTATCGCTGGAAGCGACTTTGAAACTGATTCCGCTGCCGCCGTTTCGCGCCACCCTCGCCGTCGGTTTCAGTTCCATGAAAAATGCCGTCGGCGCGCTGCAATTAATCCTTGCCGCCGGATTCTTGCCCAGCGCGCTCGAACTGGCCGACGAATTCACGCTCGCCGCCGCCGCCAAACACACCGGCAGCAAACGGCTCGGCATTTGCAAGGCGCATTTGATCGTGGAAATTGACGGCCAGATAAAATCCGTTCGCGGTGAACTGCCGGCAATTGAAAAAGTCGTCCGCCGCCACAAGCCGCTTTTCATCGAACGCGGCCTTGGCGACGCCGAATGCGAAAAAATCTGGCAAATCCGCCGCGTCTTTTCCACCGCGCTCCGAGCCAGCGGCCTCACAAAGTTGAACGAGGATATTGTCGTTCCGCGCGGAAGGCTGGAGGATTTGTTCCGGTTCACCGCCCGGCTGCAAAAGAAAATCAAACTGCCCGTCGCCTGCTTCGGCCACGCGGGCGACGGCAACATCCACGTCAACATCATGCTTGATGCAGGCGATTCTGCCGCCGTCAAACGCGGCGAAGACGCGCTCGACGAACTGTTCACGCAGGTTCTTGCGTGGAAAGGCGCGATCACCGGCGAACACGGCATCGGCCTCGCCAAAAAACGCTGGTGGCCGCTGGCGGTTTCAAAAGAAGTCCGCGAACTGCATCGCGCGCTCAAGCAAACGCTCGACCCGAACGGTATTTTGAATCCTGGAAAATTTGTTTGAGTCCGGATACCCTCAAGTCTGCGGAATGTGGCGTCACTCCATAAGTGCCGTTCTCGGTGACGATACAACGTCACTACCATCAAACTACTTCCAAACTACCACCAGCTATAAAATAGTTGTTGCTTTTCTATTCAACCCGTTATACTTGGCGCGCATGAACATACTTAACCTCTCGGCTGCAAAGCTGAAACACATCGTGGAGTTGAAGGCGAAAATTGAACGTCTTCAATCACAATTGGAAACACTGGCGGAAATTTCTTCGCCGTCGCCGGCCAAAAAAACAGTTCAAAAGAAGCGCACCATGAGCGCGGCTGCACGCCGGAAAATTTCCCTAGCCGCCAAGGCGCGCTGGGCGAAAGTCCGCGGCAACAAGGCGAAGTCGCCAGTGGTCGCCAAAGTTTCCCACAAGAAAAAGCGCACCATGAGCGCGGCGGCACGCCAGAAAATTTCCCTCGCCGCCAAGGCGCGCTGGGCGAGATTCCACGCCGCCAAGGCGAAGTAAAATCGCCGGATCGTTTTCGCCGCACACGGAAACGCAAAGAGTTCAATAACTCTTTGCGGTTTTTGTGTTACTTCAAGGCGATGTCCGGCGAAACCAACACCACAAACTCGCCTTTCAAGCTGCGCTTCTTTGCAATCTCCAAAAGCGCCGACGGTTTTCCGCGCAGAAATTCCTCAAACTTCTTCGTCAACTCGCGCGCGAGGACGACTTCGCGTTCAGGAAATACTTCGTTGAGTTCGCCGAGAAGTTTTTCTATGCGATACGGCGATTCATAGAAAACCAAGGTGCCGGGAATTGGCTTGAGTGATTCCAGTTTGTTTTTCCGCTGCCCGGACTTGTGCGGCAGAAAACCGGTGAAATGAAATTCATCCGTCGGCAATCCGCCCGCCGTAAGCGCGGCGACGAGCGCGCACGCGCCGGGAATTGATTCGACGCGGAAGCCCGCCGCAATCGCCGCCTTCACTACACGTTCGCCCGGATCGCTGATGCCGGGACTGCCGGCGTCCGTGACCAGCGCGACTTTCTCGCCGCGCCGGAGACGTTCGATGATTTCCTCGCTGCGCCGCGCCTCGTTGAATTGGAAATAGCTCAAGAGCGGTTTGCTGATGCCGAAATGTTTGAGCAACTGCCCGGAGTGCCGCGTGTCCTCGGCGGCGACCACGTCGCACTCGCGCAGCACGCGCAGCGCGCGGAGCGTGATGTCCTCAAGATTGCCAATCGGCGTGGCGACGAGGTAAAGCGTGCTGGCGGTGAGCGGCGGCAATGCGGCGTCCATGTCTTGACTTAAACAGAAATTGGGCGTGAAATAAACCGGATTCGGTAAATGAAAAATATCGGCGCAATTCTCGTTTTGTGTTTGCTTCCATTTTGTGCGCTCGCACAAAATAACACGCCGGTTAATTCCACAGCCGGGCAGGTCGTGTGGTGGGGCAAGAATTATTTCTGGAAAAAAACCTTGTCCACGAACACCAATGGCTTGGTTGAAAATGGCAATGAATTTTTGGACGACGCGGTTGCGGTGACGGCCATAGCCGGAGTTGGGCTTGCGCTTAAAAGTGACAACACAGTTTTTCCGTTTGGCCTTTCCGCTTGGCAGGGCGTAACCGATGTGCCGCCAGGCTTGAGCAATGTTGTCTCCATCACATCCGTCGGCGGTTCCTTCTGGGCGATCAAGCGAGATGGCACGGTAGCCAATTGGGGAAATTGGGAAAAGAACGATCAGAATAAAGCAAACATCGTTGCTGCATTGAGCAATGTCACAACCATTGCATTAGGTGCCAACCAAAAATATTTGGCGCTCATGAATGATGGAATGGTGCTTGAATTTAGTTTCGACAATACGGGCTCTTGGAGCAGCCTGCCATCAATTCGCCCGGTGAGGGTTCAGGGGCAAGTGTTGAGTAATGTTGCCGCCATAGCTTCGTTCGGTCGAACGCCGCTTGTTCTTAAACAAGATGGCACGGCCTTGAATTTTGGAGGTGATGATTCGCTTAACCCAGTAACAATTAGCGGACAAGTTTTGAGCAACGTGGTGGCTGTCGCCGGTGGCTTTCAACATGCGCTTGCACTTAAAAGGGACGGAACAGTTGTCTCGTGGGGCAACGAAACGGTGTTGCCAGACGGTTTAAGCAACGTGAGCGCCATCGCCGCCTGCGGAAATCAAAATTTGGCGTTGAAACGAGATGGCACAGTGGTGGCATGGGGTGGAGACAATCATTACGGAGAAAACTACGTGCCTGCCGGCTTGAGCAATGTCGTGGCGATTGCTGCTGGAGGGGATTTCAGTTTGGCGGTAATAACGGGCAGCCCGCCCGCCAGTGTGTTTGTCCAGCCGCATGGACGAATCGAGGCGATGACCGCAAATGCGGACTTGGTTTTCAAAGGCCAAGCTCTTTCAAGTGTTGTCATTACGAATTTGGCATTTCGTGTCCGGGCAGAAGTCGAGGCAACTCAATTCAGGATTATTTCCGTCTTGAAAGGAACTGTTCAAACCAACCTCGTGACATTCCAACATTACTCATCTTCCTTTCGAGGCGGATGGAGTGGCCGTGAGCCGCCCGCATTTTATCGGTTTGAAATTGGAAAACCATATCTCATATTTGCGGCGAAATTAGATAAACCGGATATTTATTATGACCCGACACTTAACACAAACTTCGTTGGATCGAATGATTTCCGGCAACTTTACGACGGGGGATTCATCCGCACATTGGATGCACGACCGCTCAACGGCCTTTCAATAAAAGAAGCCGTCTCGTTTGAGCAGAAATTAATTCTTGATAATAACCCGACTAACCCGACCAATCAACTTCCAGTTCAAAAATGAAACCCGCCGAAAAATTCATTACGTTGCCTTCGTCGGCGACAGCATCACTTACTTTGGCAGGGGAAACAATTCCGACTTCAGCAATCCCATTTTCGCGAGCCGGAATTTCAGGCCGATGGACAGGCAGCCGAAGCCGTATTTCACGCTGCGGCGGAAATTGATGGACGACGCCTCCTTGAAATACTTCGTCGGGCAGCTCACCTCGGCAATCGTGAAGCCGTGCCAGAAAATCTGCGCGAGCATCTGGTTGTCGAACACGAAGTCGTCGGAATTTTTCGAGAGGTCAATCTTCTCCAGAATTTCCCGCGAGAACGCGCGGTAGCCGGTGTGGTATTCGGAAAGTTTCGCGCCGAGCAGGATGTTTTCCGCCGCCGTCAGAAAACGGTTCGCCACATATTTCCAGACGGGCATCCCGCCCGCCAGCGAGTAGCCGCCGAGAATCCGGCTGGCCAGCACGCACGGATGCAGGCCGTTGGCGATGATGGACGCCATCGCCGGAATCAGCTTGGGCGTGTATTGATAATCCGGGTGAACCATGATGACGATGTCCGCGCCCGCCTCGAGCGCAAGCCGGTAGCAGGTCTTTTGATTTCCGCCGTAGCCGGTGTTCTTTTCATGGACATGAACGCGCACGCCGAGCAGCGACGAGGCGACCTGCACGGTCTCGTCGCGGCTGCGGTCGTCCACGAGGATGATTTCGTCCACGATGCCCTGCTGGAGGACTTCGTCAACGGTCTGGATGACGGTTTTGGCGGCGTTGTAGGCCGGCATCACCACGACGATTTTTTTTCCGTTATACATTTGCCCTGAACTTCCGGCGATTCTGCCGGAACAACGTTTTGCTTTGAAGCCAAAAAGCGATTTTAATTGCTGCGATTCCCAATTTCTTCCGAGCAAGACGGCTTTGCCGGGCGCAATTGCTTGTCGCGCGGCGTTTTTTCATTAAGCTGGACGGAAATGCGAAAATTGATCCTTTGTTTTTGTTTTGCCGCCGCCACGTCCGCTTTTGGGGCGGAAATCAAAATTGATTTTGACAATTTCCAGCCGGGCCTGAAGCCGACGAATTTTGACAGCGCACTGGCGGGCGGCGGAAAACCCGGCGAATGGAAGGTCGTCATGGACGACGTGCCGTCGGCGTTCGCGCCGTTGTCGGGGCAGGCGACCGTCTTCAACCGCCGTGCCGTCCTCGCGCAGACGAGCGAGGATCCGACGGATGAGCGGTTTCCGATGCTGATTTACGACGGCGGGACGTTCAAGGATTTCAAGCTGACGACGCAGTTCAAAATCGTCAGCGGCGTGGCGGAGCAAATGGCGGGTGTCGTTTTTCGTTACCAGAACGAATCGAATTTTTACGTCGTCCGCGCAAGTGCGCTGGGACAAAACGTGCGCTTTTACAAGGTCGTGGACGGCCTCCGCTCCAACCCGCTTGGCCCGACGATGGATATTTCGACGAACGTCTGGCACACGCTGACCGTGCAATGCCAGGGCACACAGATCATCGTGTGGCTCGACGGCCGTCCCGTCATGCCGCCGCTGAACGACAACACCTTTGCCGACGGCAGGATCGGATTCTGGACGAAGTCCGACGCAGTGAGCCATTTCGGCGACACGGTGATTGATTACACGCCGCTCATTCCCCCGGCGCAGACTCTGGTGGACAACACCATGAAAGAACTGCCGCGAATTTTGGGATTGCGAATTTGCACGATCAACGACAAAGGCCGTCCGCAGATCATCGCCAGCAAGGACGACAAGGAAATCGGGCGGCCCGGCAATGATTCGGAAAAGGACACGGCGGCCACCGGAGCGGTTTATTTTGGCCGTGAAAAAGGCGCGGTCGCGGTCACGATGCCGTTGTGCGATCGCAACGGCGTGCCGATCGCGTCGGTGCGGGTGGAGTTGAAATCCACCTTCCTCGGCGAAACGCAGGATTCCGCGCTGACGCGCGTGCGTGCCATTGTAAAGGAAATGCAGGCGCAGGTGACATCGCGGCAGGATTTGATCCAGTGAACGCTGTCAACCGAAACAAGACCCAATGAAACAGCACGGCGGCACTGCCGGTTTTCCAACGCACGAATTTTCTGCTATATGAAAAAAACAGGACGGGCTTTCGCCCGCCCTGTCTTGTAATGCGAATAACAGCTTCGAATTCTTACGGCTGACGAAGGATGTAAAACTCCTGCGCGTTGGTCGCCGCCGAATTGGTGAATTGATAGTTGCCCGAACCGGCGGGATTTTCAACGGCGGTGCCGATGACCGGCCAGTTTGTCAGCGGTGCGCTGATATCATTTGTCGCAAGCACGGAGAAGCTCAATCCGGATGCGTTGGTGAACGTGAATGTAAGCTGGCCATTGCTCCATATGACCCCACCTATGACAGACTGGATGGGAGCGAGTATGCTAAATCCAGGAGTGGAGTCCGCACCCGTCAAGCCGCTGGAGGCGAAATGAATTGTGGCGCCCGTGACTGCGTTGGTGCTAAACGCGGTTAAGCCAGTAAAGCTGGCTATGCCAGAAACAGCAGCCTTCGTGGTGGCGCCGCCCAGAGTCCATGTGGCCTGTCCGGCAGTCGCCGTGATGCTGGCACTGCTGTTGGTGACCACGTTGCTGTAAATATCTTCAACTTTTAACACGGGTTGCGTGACCAAGGCACTTCCATCGGCTGATGGAGCCGTGGGTTGCGTCGTCACGACCAGTTGCGATGCCGTGCCGATGGAGAGAGTTTGCACGATTGAATTGGTGCTATAGCCCGTCGCGCTGATCAAGATGTTTTTTGAGCCTGGAGTTGTCAGCAATCCGCCGGATTGAGACGGGTCAAACACAATTTTGCCAGCCTGATTTGTGCCATAAGCAGCAGTTGGCAGCAGTGAACCGTTCACCGTGATGCCAGTGATGGCATCACGCCATGCCGGATCATCCGGGGTGTTTGTGATGCTGAATGTGCTGCTGACCGGAGCGGTCTTCTGCGCCGTGAGGATGGGCGGCGGGATTGGCGCATTGGTATATGCTGTCGGCACCGGAACAAACGTGACGCCTTCAATCGAGGTGCCGGCAGCCGCAGTGTAAACCAGGTTACTGGAGATGATGCTAATCGGGCCGTTAACGCTCGCATCAGTCACTCGGATGAGACTGTTCTTGGCGGTGCCACCGCTGCCATCGGTGTAATAAAGATAGACTCCGCCGCTGCCATTGGTGGTGGCGAACAGAGAGTCACCGTTGTCGGAATTAGTCCAGGCGCCATCAAAAGTCCAAGTAGATTGATCAATCGTAGTCCACTTGCTGATGACTCCAGAACTCCCGTTTGCTCCTGAGTTTTGATCGAGGGTGTATAGGACGTCAAAGGAAGCCGGATCGGTGCTTCCATTCGTGGACATCATGTAGAAATCCACTACATTGCCATCAGGCGGAGGCGTGGCGGAGATGGTGTTATAGGGACCGTCATAACCAGAATCATAATAGTCCAACTCTCCGATGTAGCCGTTGTTGAATTGAAAGACTGACGGGCTTGGCAAGTCAGCGACAACTTTTTGCGTCAGAACCCAGGCACTGCGGCCAAACGACCGCGTGCAATAGTTATTTTGCACATAGACATTGGGGGTTGGTGTTTGCGGGCTGGCGGAATCATAGACATAAAGTCCGCCCTTATCATCAATTAAGAAATCAGAGTTATCCGGGCTGCACGCCGAACGGGCTTGGCTGCCGCCAAACGAATCTGACACATACTCGCCGGTTTTAGTGAACTGGTTGGCATAATTCAAGGTTCCCACCGCGCGGTTGAGGTTGAAGGTTTCGTCCGGCGTCGCCGAACTGTCATCGTCAAATGCGGCAAAGACCAGGAACGTCCCGTCATCGCTCAACGAGAGATGGCCGCAACTGCCGGAGCTGGAAAGACGGAGGGCATTCGTTCCCGTGGCGGTGATGGGGGTGATGTTGACCGGCTTGGTTTGACCGGCGGCGGATGGCTGGAGTTCGACTACGCTGAAGGTCGTATTATTTCCAGTCGTGTCAATTTGAATTGCCGCCAGATTGCCCTGAGTGAACGGAGTGGCTGGCGCACCAATGGTGAAGCTAGGCTGAATTGGTGGCCGAGATTGGGCCATGCGCCACAGTGAATGTGATGGCGGCATTGGTAATAGCCGATGTGCCGATGACGGTCGCGGTCAAATCGGTGAAGGTGCATGAGCCGTTGAGAATCGGCTGAACGGTGGAGCCGCCCAATATCCAAGTGGGTGGAGAGTTGCTGACGGTCGCCGTGACAACCATGACTGCATAGGGGTTCGTTGTGCCATTGCCATATTGGTCTGTAACCGTGAAAGAAGGATTGGCGATCAATGTCCCGCCGCTTGCCGAGGGACCTGCTGGCTGGGTGAAAGATAGTTTCGTAGCCACGCCGGTGCCGACAGGCTGTGTTACCTTGGCTGAAGTGTAATCGGAGGCATAAATAACAATGTAATCGTTTCCGGCCACGGTTAACACAGGTGCGTTCGTGGACGGAGTATAAATGATGTTGCTGCTCGTGACGGTATAATTGGTGCTGATAAAATAATTTGTAAGGGAGCCATTAACGACAGCATACGAGTTTGTTTCTGGCAACAGCACTCCGTTGACGTAGATACTGCTGATGTTCGTATACCAGCCCTGTGGAATCGCTGAAAGTATTGGTGAACGGATGATCCACCGTGGCCGATGGGTCATTGGCAAGCGCAGGCGCGAATATACCCTTAAATTGGCCGTTGACAGTCGACGTTGTCCAGGCGGCAGTTGCCGGAATTGTTATTATAGGCTTGATGCAAAAAGTTCACGCATTCTCCGTTCATGGAGGCGTTCACAATTCGGAAGCCGAAATTGGGATTGTTGGCCACTCCGGGTATGCCGGTGAAATCAATGCTCATGTAGTTATAAAATTGCGAGCCAACGCTATTATCGAATAATGTTCCATTCACGGTATCAGCACTGTAAGCCCCTCCCAACGCAGAACTGGTGAATGAGGGGGTATTAGTCACTGGACGAGAGTAGGAATAGGTGCTGCAAGCCGAAATTATTGGCCACATTGGTTGTCAACCAGCCGTCGGTGGTGTAAAGGACGCACATTCTTGCCTCGCCCTGGCTTGTGAAATAAAGGTCGAATGTTACAAGAATGTTCGTGAAATTGACCGTGTTCACGTCAAATTCGGCACCCTGGCTGCCGATTGGCTGGGTGGAAAGCCAGCCGTTTCCGGCTGTCCGCGCAGCCGCCAGACATCTTGCCCTGCGGCACCGGTTGAACTAAAGGGTGCTCCGTTGGCAGTGATATCTGCGGCATTTGTGCTTGGATGTTTCGAAAAAGTGGGGGAATCCAAATTAAAGCCGATGCAAGCGGCGATTGCCAAGTTGTTGGAGATGGCCGGAAACGGATTGTTCATGGGAGCGACAACTCCGACATTATCAAATGGCCAGCTCGCGACCGTGTCAAACGAAACTCCTGAAATGACAATATTATCAAATGTCCAGTCGCCGCCCCCGACGTTGTTGTAAACGACTCCCGTCGTGTCCAGACAGTTTGTTCCCGTGGCGGCGTTCACGATGCGGATGGCAAAGCTGGGATCGTTGTCCACCCCGGAGATGCCGGTCAAATTGACAGTGACTCGATTGTCCCAGGTGGCCGTCCCGTTGTTTGTAAGGATCACATAAGAGCCGACAACAAGGCTGTTGGTAGTGATGGTATTGTTGGCGAGAATGCCCGAAGTTCCAGCCGATGTAATGGTGGCATTTTGCCAATAAGAGCCGTCCGTCGTGTATTGAACCTGAAGATTGGCTTCCGAATTCGTGTCCGCATAGACGTCAAAAGAAAGTTGAATCTGGTAATATCCGAATGTAGAAACGGCAAACTTTGCGCCTTGCGTGCCAATGGCGGCGCCCGTTGACCAGCCGGTGCTGCCACTGTCCCAACTGTTCGTGTTGCCGGAAGAACTTCCAACTATTCCCTGGATGTATGAATCACTTATGCCCACGGCGCTGGCCGTGCCCAGCCCGGTGGAAGGCGCGGGGCTGCCGTTGACTGAAATTGCAAGGTTGTCAAAGTTCCATGCGGTGAGCGTGTTTGCAGCTTTTACCGCTGGCAGTGAAGCGAGGAGGATTGAAGCAATGCAGGCGATGTTTCTTGTTTTCATTTTTTGATTTGTTGATTCCTGTGTTTAGTAAATCCAATGGCACTTGGTCTATGCCATGGGGTGATTATCCATTGTCAGGTTACATACAAATGGAGAACCTATGACAATTGAGTGACATCGGGTCTTTTTACCCCAGGTTTTCTGTCTGCACTTCCGCAAAATATTTTACGAGGTTGAAATTGAAAAACTATGTCACCGAATTGTAATTGCGCCGTCATCCGTTCGTAACACGAATTGCCCACTATTTCTTTGAGCGGGCGTGGGCGGATATTTTCCAGGTTAAGAATCGTCAGGATGATAAAAAATGCATTTGAAATATAAGAAGGCCACAGGATTTACATTGATTGAGCTTCTAGTGGTCATTGCCATCATCGCCATTCTGGCGGCGATGCTGCTGCCAGCACTGGCCAAGGCCAAGGCCAAGGCTCAACAGACCGTCTGCTTGAGCAACTTGAAGCAGTGGGGGCTGGCCAGCACACTCTATGTGGGCGACAACAACGAAACATTTCCATTTCCTAAATATCAAGCTTCTTATGCCATTGGGAATGACGAAGACAATCCGGTATGGCAGGATATGTATCCTTATCACACTGCTCATGAAGGCGACGATGTCTGGTTCAATGCCCTGCCTCCCTATGTCGCCACCCAGCCTTTGTATCAATGGGCCATCGGTTCAAGTAGAGCTCAATTTAGCTCTTTCTACGACTCCGGCCAGACCATTTTCATCTGCCCCAGAGCTCACGCTCAAAGCATTGACGCCGTGGACAAATCTCAAAATCATGGATATATGGAAGAAGGCCAGCGCCCTTTGTTTGGCTACGGAATGAATTCAAAAGCCACAACTTGGGAGACTGGCAATGCCGGCTTACCTTTCACTCTTCAGGCTAAAACCTCGATGGTGCATAATCCTTCCGCCTTTGTGCTGTTTTTGGACACCCGAAATCGCTCTGCGGAAACTCCTTACAACTCATTGCCACAAAATGCCTATCCCCAAGGCAATTCGATTGATCTTGCCACCCCGCAATCCTACACCACGCGCTTCTCCTCTCGGCACAATCAGGGCGGCCAGTTGACTTTCAGCGACGGCCATGCCGCCTATTACAAATACAACTATGTCGTCAACAATTCTGGATATGATCCCGGCAATCCTGACATCAACTGGGACTGTAATGGCCAGACTATCCCTGGGGGCGGCGGCGGAAATTGATTTTAACTTTCAATACCAAACTATATGAATATGAAAACTATTTGCGCTCAATTGCAACGCTACTTCGCCCCGATTTTCCTTTCGCTGGCCTTCACCATCACGCCGCTGCACGCCGACGACACGATGGCGCAGCCGAGCCAGCCGGTTCAAAAAAGCCAGCTTCATTATCTAACCGGCAAGAAACCCAACGTCATTGAACTGCTCGCGCCGCCACCGCTGCCGGATTCGCCGGAGCAGGCCGCCGACATGGAGGAAGTGAAGGCGGTTTATCATGCCGCCACCAGCAACGACATGGCCATCGCCTATTCGCAAAAGAAATTCAACATCTTTACCTTCACACCCGCCATCGGCGATTTTTTCCAGCCCGGAAAGTTTCCCAAGACCGGGGCGTTCTTTGAAAAAGTCCAGGCCGACGCCGCAACCGTGACGGACAAGGCAAAGGATTTTTACAAACGCCCGCGCCCGTATGTCACCGACCCGGAGCTTGCCAACGGCAAGCTGGAAAAAAGTTACAGCTATCCCAGCGGCCACTCGACCGAATCCATGGTGCTTGCGCTCGTCCTCGCCGATTTGTTTCCCGACAAGCACGACGCGATCATCGCCGAGGCGCGGAGCATCGGCTGGCATCGTGTGATGATCGCGCGGCATTATCCCACGGACATTTACGCCGGGCGCGTGCTGGCGCAGGGCATCGTCAAGCAGATGGAGAAGAATGACGATTTCCAAAAAGATTTTGAAGAAGCAAAGGCGGAAATCGCCGCCGCACAAAAATGATTCGCTGCCGTAATGTTTCTGCAACGACTTCTGTTTGCAACAGGCGGATGGGTAGCGCACGCGTCTCGCGTGCTGGTGGCACTCCGCAAGGAGTTCGGGCGTTACGCCCGGAACGGCGTTGGACAAATTAGTTTGCTGACGAGTTTTCGGCGCGCCGCCGAAAACGGCAACCGGGACGGTTGCGCTCCCCGGATTTCGCATGATTTCCAACCATGTCGTAAGTTTGGTAGCTCGCGCGAATCGAAACGGCATTTAATCTGGAAAACGTCCCCGAAAATCTTAAAGCCATGCCAGGCCATCCGGGAAGGTCATAATGGTTCCAGAATCTCCAACGAGAACATACATATTTTCAGGATATTGCTGATTGTTGCGGACGGAAGCCGTCCGGTTTGGGGTGTAAAATTTCTCCGGTCAGGGCGCGAACTTTTCGCACGATGGCTTTCACTGAAACTCCCGACTGTTGCCAAGATGCTCATGGAGTGCGGAACAATTTTCTAAAATTGACGGTCGGCGTCAAGAAGCATTCTTAATTTTTGCGTTGCGATTTTGAAACGTCAGCGACGGATTGAAAAGTGCCTCGGCTTTTTTTATGTCCTCAATTGTGCCGGTCTGAAACCATTGGCCTTGATGCGGCAGGCAGAAGAGGCGGTTTTGTTTCAGCGCTTCGTGCCAGAGAATTTTGACCGAGAATTTTCCATTGGGCGCATTTCGTAGCACGCGCGGATGAAAAATTCCAATTCCGGCGATGATGTAAGGCGCGTCCGGTTCGTTCCAGCCGATGGTGTTTTCGCGCTTGACGAAAAGATGATCCTCGCCCTTGTCGTGGCCGACGGCTCTGGCCTTGGATTGTGCAAGCAGCAGGAAATCCATTTTTGCTTCGTCCCAATTTCGCGCGAGGCGTTCCAGCGCGGTTTCCGTTTCATCAAACCAGATGATGTCGCTGTTGATGGTGAAGACCGGCTCGTTGCCCAGCAACGGGAGCGCCTTTTTCAATCCACCGCCGGTTTCGAGAGGCTCGGCTTCCCCGGAAATTTTGAAGCTCAAAGTTTTAAACGCGGACAAATAATCCATCAACTGCTCCTTGTGATGCGAGACGTTGACGACGACTTCCTCGATGCCGTAGGCGAGCAGCCGGTCGAGCGCGTATTCGATCATCGGTTTGCCCGCGACCGGGACGAGAGGCTTGGGCATCCGCTCCGTCAACGGCTTCAGCCGCGTGCCGTAGCCTGCGGCGAGCACCATCGCTGTTTTAATCTTGCCGCGCATAGTTTGCGAACCAATTTTTCACGGCGGCAAGTTTGGGATGACGGAGCGCTTCCTGCAACAGCCGTTGCACGCGCGGCGAATGAAGTTTTTTGTAATCCGGTTTTCTCTCGCGGCTCAATTTCTCGAAAACCGCCAGCACGCGCGTGTGCCGCAACGCCGCCAGAATTGCCAGCGACGTTTCAAATGCTTTCCGGTCAAGATTCGGGAAATGAGAAACATAATGCGCGAGCATTTTTCTCTTGAGACCCGGCGGCAAATCGCGTCGCGCATCTTCAAGCAGGGAAATCAAATCGTAAGTGACCGGACCTTGGTAAGCGTCCTGAAAATCCAGAAGGCCGGCGCGCCGGATTCCTTCGCGTCCGGGCAGCAGCATCAGGTTGGCGACGTGATAATCGCGCAGCAAAAGCGAAGACGGAACTTCATGCGCGAGCGGCAGCACGTCGAGCCAGACGGTTCGGAATTCCTCTTTGCCCTTTTCCGAAACCGGATGCGCATTCCAAAAACAATTCCACATCCTCCAGCATTTTTTTCGGATGATACGGACGCAAACCTTTCGGGACGGCCTGTGGATGTTTGTGCAAGGCGATCAAAACGTCCGTCGCCAGCGAGAAAAGTTTTTCCGCATCGAAATTATTTTCCAACAGTCGCGAAAATGTTTCGTCGCCGAAATCTTCCAGCAGCAAAAAGCCGTTTTCGTCGTCGCGCGCGAGAATTCCCGGCGCGCTGAAACCGAGTTTATTGCAAATGCAGATTGATTTGGATGAACGGCGCGACCATTCCAAGAACGCGCGATGCGTCCATCAAAATTGCCGTTTCGTCTCCATTTTGCAGCCGGAAATATCTTCGCGAAGAAGCGTCGCCGGTCAGCGGATCAAACGCCGCCGCCTTCCATTTTGTGTTTTCGAGAAATTTTGGCGGCAATTTCATTTGAGCAACTCGCGCTGCCAGTTCATCAATTCCGGCGCGTGCCTGTCCCAGTCGCGCGACAAATCGCCGAGCGTCGCCTTGCTGGCGATGAGCGTCGGGTCAATGCCGAGCTCTGTGCGCGTGCGCGTCGCGGATTTTTTCCAGTTCGCGGAAGCGGCGGAATTCCGCCTCGGCTTGGACGATGAAACTTGTGCCGCAAAATTTCCGGGTGTTTGTCGGCGGGAACGGCACAGCCCGGCTTTCACCGCTTTCAGCAAAGTTTCGCGGCGGCGCGGCGACATTTTCGGCGGCAAAATGTTTTCAAACGGCTGCCGCGCGGCGGCGGCATCGGCGATGTCCACCATGCGTTCGTGGCTCAAGACAAAAAACGGCGGGCGGCAATAGGCGATGGCTTCTGTTTCGCGCCACTGCCACAGTTCGCGCAAAACCGCGAGGGCAGGGCGGCCCAAAGCGGAACTGCCCTTGACGCGCCAGACGGAATCGGCGTCCGCAATTTGCGGGCGCGTGCAATCTGCGATCAGCCGCGCGCAGGATTCCTGATGCCAGGCAAGCCGGCCTTTGGCTTCCAGCGCGGATTTTAATTTGTCCGCGAGCGGCTTGAGATAATGCGTGTCGTTGCGCGCGTAAATTTCCATGCGCTCGGTGAGCGGGCGTTGCGCCCAGTCGGCCTTTTGCGAGCCTTTGTCCAGCTTCACGCCGAGAAATTTTTCCACGAGCGTTGCTCAAGCCGAATTGCCGTTCGCCGAAGAGCCGCGCGGCGAGCATCGTGTCGAAAATCGCCGACGGCGTGAACTGATGATGTTTTTCCAGCAGCCGCAAATCGTAATCCGCGGCGTGAAAGATGAGTTCGTGCGCGTTGAAGACCTCGAACAGCGGATCAAGATTTGATTTCCGCAAGCGGATCAACCAGTTCGTCGCCGGCGGCGTGCTGATCTGGATGAGGCAGACTTTTTCGGGATAGGCGTGGAGGCTGTCGGCCTCGGTGTCGAGCGCGAGCCATGCGGCGGCGCGGAGTTTCGGCAGCAGCGCGGCGAGTTTCTGGTCGGTGTCAATCAAGAGACCATTTTTACCCACAAAGGCGGCGCGGCACAAAAGTTTTTTGGAAAATCTTTGCCAATGGCTTTTGATTTCCTTTTAATCCACGCATGAACCTCGCCATCGCCTTTACCAGCTGCGCGGAAAAAAACGCGCAAAAGACGGCCATCTTTTACGGCGAACGGGAAATTTCCTACGCGGAACTGCTCGCCCAGTCGAAAAATGTCGCCGCGCATTTGCAAAATGATTTCGGCGTCAAGCCCGGCGACCGCGTGGCGCTCTGGCTGAAAAACTGCCCGGAGTTCGTCGGGGCGGTTTTTGGCATTTTGCAGGCGGACGCCGTCGTCGTGCCGGTCAACAATTTCCTCAAGCCCGCCGAAGTCGAATTATATTTTGAACGACGGCGGGATTGACGTGGTGATTACGGACGCGGAATTGTCCGCTTATGAAAAGGAACTGCTCGCCGCGCGTCCGTCGCTGAAATTTTTTCACGTCGAGGAATTTTCGTCGCTATCTTCCAACTCCCAACTCCTATCTTCTTCGACTCGGAACGAGTCGGACTTGGCCGTCATCATCTACACCTGCGGCACGACGGGCAAGCCGAAGGGCGCGATGCTCTCGCACGGAAACCTGCTGCACAACGTCAACAGTTGCCGGATTGTTTTGGAATCCGTGCCGGACGATTGCTTCGCCGTGATCCTGCCGATGTTTCACACTTACATGATGACCGTCGGGATTTTCCTGCCGTTCACCATCGGCGGCTCGATTGTGCTGGTGAAATCGCTGCATCCGCCGCGCGCGATGTTGCAGGAAATTTTTTCGCGCCGCGCCACGATCCTGCCCGCCGTGCCGACTTTTTACCGGATGCTGCTCGGCGCGCAACTGCCCATGCCGCTGCCGATCCGCATTTTCATCAGCGGCTCCGCGCCGCTGCCGATGCAGACGCTGAAGGAATTTGAGGAAAAATTCAAAGTGCCGCTCATCGAAGGTTATGGCTTGAGCGAGGCCAGTCCGGTTGTTTCCAAAAATCCGCTGCACGGCGTCCGCAAGGCGGGTTCAATCGGCATTCCGATTGCCAATGTGGAAATGAGCGTGCAGGACGAGTCCGGAAAAATGCTCGGCGCGAATGAAACCGGCGAAATTTGCGTGCGCGGCGGCAACGTGATGCAAGGCTATTGGAACCAGCCGGAAGAAACCAAAAAAGTTTTCCGCGACGGCTGGCTGCTGACCGGCGACGTGGGCCATCGCGACGCCGACGGCTATTATTACATCACCGACCGCAAGAAGGACATGCTGCTCGTCAACGGCATCAACGTCTATCCGCGCGAGATTGAGGAGGTGATTTATCATTTTCCCGGCGTGAAGGAAGCGGCGGTCATCGGCGTGCCGGACGCGCGGCGCGGCGAGCAGCCCGTGGCGTTCGTCGCGGCGACGGAAGGCCAGACGCTTGATGAAAAAGCGCTGCTACAATTCATCCGCAGCAAACTGGCCGACTACAAAGTGCCGAAACAAATCATCATCCTGCCCGCGTTGCCGAAAAATGCGACGGGGAAAATTTTGAAGACGGAATTGAGGAAGCAGGCTGCGGCCAGATGAATCGGAATCATCCCCAAGTTTGACAGTTTCACGGCTTTTGAAGATGATTCGATTCGTTAACCTTTATCCGTGAGTCAACCCGCGCGTTCAAAAAAACGGACGGAACGATTTCCCGTCCCGGCTGAATTTCCAAAACTCTCAACTCTCAACTCTCAACTGATTCACATTGCCATGTGACTTACCGGGTCGCTCCAGTCGCTCTGGCCCGTCAGTCCGCCGAAGGCGCAGGCCAGCAGCGTATAAACCACGCCCGGCGTCAGTCCCGGCACCACCACCGAACGCGCCTGCGTCGAATTGACCAGCGCCACCTGTTTGCCGTCCGGCCCCAGCGCCTTGACCTGATACAAATGTGCGTTGGCCACGGGTGTCAGATGCGCGATCAACTGGCCGCTCGCGCCATTCTCGATGGACGCAATGGCCGGCGTGGCCAGTTCCGATTGCGAGCGGTTGGTGCTGGTTTGCACATAGCCAGACGACAACAGCATGGAGAGCGTCAGGTTGGGAGTGCTCTGGACATACGCGGCATTGAGCCGCATTGCCGAGACCAGCGTGTCGCGCGCCTCCATCTTGAGGGCGGTCAAATCCGTGCCTCCGTTGCTGGCATTGATCAGCGCCGTGTGATAATTCACCTGCAACACCCCCAAATCCACCGGCTTGACTGGGGGCGCGGGAAACGCCGCGTTCCCCGTCATGCAGACGACGTTGTTTGATGAAAAGACATCCAGATCGGGATCTGGATCCGATGCGAAGGCCAGCGATACATGATAGATAACCATGGTGTTTCCTGTTGTTCTATTTTTTTATGTTTGTTTGACTAACGCCTGAAAACAACTGCATGGACGATGCCAGCCATCAGGAAGAGCCAAACATTGAAGCATCGTTAATGAGATGATATGCTTATCCCGTTGACTCCCGTAGTATTTGGCGCGAGTTTGGTTGATGGACAAGCTGAAGTTTCCAACAACTTTGAAAGAGTTTCGTGAGCAATTTTCAGAGGAAGCGGCTTGTTTTGAATATCTGGGGCAAAGTCGTTGGCCCGCTGGCTTTGCTTGTCCACGATGCTCCGGCAGGAAGTATTGGGTCAAAGCTCGGCGGTATGTTTACGAATGCTCCGAATGTGGTCAGCAAACTTCCGTTACGGCCGGAACCCTCCTTCACGGCACACACTTTTCGCTCCGCGAGTGGTTTTGGGCCGCTTACTTGGTAGCCACACATACCCCAGGCATGAGCGGCACCCAACTACAACGGCAGATGGGCTGCAGCTATAAGACTGCTTGGTATTTGCTCCACCGGCTGCGACGCAGCATGGTGAATGAAAAGCGGGCGCTACTCAGCGGGCGTGTGGAAGCTGATGAGGTCATTATTGGCGGGCCTGTCAGCGGCAAGACCGGCCGTGGCGTTACCAAGGATGAAAAGAGCACGCTGGTCTTTGGCGCAGTAGAAGTGGTGGCGTTTACCGACAAGCGGGGAGGCCGTTTGGAGAAAGCTGGGCGGCTGCGGCTGGCGGTGACGCAACGGGCAGACGCCCTTTCGATTCGCCATTTTCTTACGACCCATGTGGAGCCGGGCAGTGAAATTTATACGGATGGTTGGAAAGGCTATTCCAAAACCGCTTTGGCCGACTACCGCCACGCATTGCAGCCGATCGCGACTCATGCGCTGCATATTCACCGCGCTTTCGGCAATCTCAAGACGTGGCTCAACGGCACGCACCATGGAGTTGACCCGAAGTATTTACAAAACTATCTCGATGAATTTGTCTTTCGCTTCAACCGCCGCAAGACCCCGATGGCAGCATTCCAAACGTTATTGGGCTTGGCTGCTCACAAAGCCCCGGTCGGTTTCGAGAAAATGATTGGACGGGAGCCAACGGGATAAGCACATGAGATGATAAGACGGACTGACCCCAATCGCCTTTCGACTGGGCAAAAAGAGCCAGCGGGTGGCCTTTATCCGTCACGGACTTAATTAACTCCGTCTTGGACTTAATTAACTCCGTCTTGGACTTAATTAACTCCGTCTTGGACTTAATTAACTCCGTCTTGGACTTAATTAACTCCGTCTTGGACTTAATTAATTCCGTCTTGGACTTAATTAATTCCGTCTTGGACTTAATTAATTCCGTCTTGGACTTAATTAACTCCGTGTTGGACTTAATTAACTCCGTGTTGGACTTAATTAACTCCGTGTTGGACTTAATTAACTCCGTCGTGGACTTAATTAACTCCGTGACGGATCAAGGTTGAAAAATGGTTCTTTTTAGCCATTCCAAGAGTGATTTGCCCCGTTTGACGTGTAAATGACCGGAACAGGACAGTGTTTGGATGGTTTTTGGACAGAAGACGGCAAATTCCATTTTATCATGGGGTCATGTTGGAAACGCCGTGGCGTAATATATATGGCGTGAACACGGATTTTGGGCGGGGAGGCCGCGCTGCGCTGACCTTGGTGGCACTCCGCAAGGAGCAAAATTAGCCACCGAGACACAGAGACACAGAGACGCCGAGCTGCTAAAAACCCCCTCGGTGGGGCGAGCGTCCCCGCGAGCGTGCTCCGATGGTGGCCGTCCGCCAGCCGCAATGTGAGATTTGATGGAACCGGTGGGACAAAGAGTTTTAGCCACAGATAGGCACAGATGAAACACGGATTCCGGGGAATTCAAAAGCACCATGGGCGCAGCAGCACCGCCCTGCCGTCCAACGGCCACAGATGAACACGGATGACCGCGCCCTCGCGGACAACACGGTGGAATGTTCCAGTCATGCGCGGAAACGGCGACCGCAAGCGGCTGGACGCGAGGGCGCGGCCAGCCATCTGAAATCGGCACGGCTTTGGGCGTTTGATCTGGGCCATCCTCTCCGCCTCGAACGGGGAGAGGAACGAGGTGAGGTGTCGAATCCTGACCTCCAAAAAACTGCCGTGCGGCGCGGCAACGAATTTGGGGCATCCCTGCTCATCCCGGCGGAATTTGCCGAAACCAAAACCGCCGCCGGTCGCCGCCGGATGGAGACGGATGCCATCGTGCTGCATTGCGACGGGCGGTATCAGCCTTGCGGCTGGACGGCACCGCTGGCGCGGACGGTGGATTCGAAGACGTTTCAAAACCAGCGGCCACGCTCTTCCATCCGATGCAGAGAAGGGATTATTTTTCGACACCTCACCCCGGCCCTCTCTCGCATTAAATTTGTTTTGACCCGACGACCCTCATCCGGTCTGCGACCACCTTCTCCCGCTCCCGCAGGCGAAGGACAGCGAGAGGGAAAATTCTCAAGTGGCTTTTGAACGGCGTTTCGTTTGGCGACGGTAGGAAACGGTCTTTGCTTTTGCAAGTTGGATCGGTTCAGCGTGACTCGCTCTTTCGGCAAGGATTAACAAGTCTTGCGTTGGCACTGCGAGCCGGTGTGAAGTGCCATTGCGCGGCGGTTGGCTGGGCGCGTTAAGAACATTGGCACGCATATCCACAACTTCGCCCGCCAAAATTGCATTATGAGTGGTTTTGAGTTCGGCATCAGTCATGGCTTCCGGGCAGAACCGGAATGAAGACGTTGCGAGATAATCAAGGCGCTCATCAAAAGCCATCCATTTGCGGCCTTCACATTCCGCAACGTAGCCGGTCGTGTTTGAGCCGGCAAAAATATCCAGCACGAGGTCGCCCGGCTCGGTCAGGAAACGGATGAAGAATTCCGGCAATTTTGATGGGAAACGTGCGGGATGGCCTTTTGCGCCGACGGTTTTGCAGCCGCGCAAATAACTGCCGTTGGATTCAGAATTCGAGATTTGCAAAAGGTTTGACGGAATCGCGCCGCCATTGTTTTTGCCAAAGGACTTGCCAATGTCGTGGCCAGACGGACGTTTTTTTGGGGTGTAAAAACCTTCCGGGTCTTCCAATAATTTTTTCATCCGGTCGCTGTATTCGGTCAGCACTTTGGACACGTTGGCTTTCGGCCAGCGGGTCTTGCCGAACCACCAAACGGTATTGACCGAATCTTTTGCGCGGAGCTTGCGCTTGTTGACCCATTCGATGGGGCTGGGAAGTTTCGCCGGGTTGTGCCAGTAAAAATCTTCGGCGAGATGAAAACCGAGTTCGTCGCAGAAATAAATCGGGACGCGAAAATTGTAAAGGCTGCGGGTTGGCGAGCCGAGTTCATAAGCGCCGCCGAGATCGAGGACGAAGCTGCCATCGTCTTTGAGCTTGCGAAACACCAGCCGGGCGAACTGCGCCAGCCAGCCAACATAGTCGGCCTGGGCTTTGTTGCCGTATTCCTTTTCACGCTGGAGCGCAAAGGGCGGGCTGGTGAGAACAAGATTGACGCTGGAATCGGGCAGCGCGGCCAGCAGGTCAAGCGAGTCGCCGCAATACGCCGTTCCCCAATTTGTGAGGTAGGCGGGCGCATGTTTTTCCAGCAACATAAAAGCTACTTTAAGGCTGTAGATGTAAAGTCGTCAACTTTAATAATCTGTCGCAGATGAAAGCCAAATCATCCGCCCGCAGAATTTTCGCCGAAAATCTGCGCAAGGCAAGACTGGCGAAAAAACTTTCGCAAGAAGATTTGGCGGAAGTGTCCGGTCTTCATCGCACTTATGTTGGCTCGGTCGAGCGGGCGGAGCGGAATGTTTCCATTGATAATATGGAGCGGCTTTCGGCGGCGGTTGGCGTTTCGCTGCCGGACTTGCTGAAGGAGGGCAAACGATGAAACCTCATCCCGATCAGAAAGAGCTTGAACGGCTATTTCCGTATATCCGCGAGTATCAGGCACTCGCTTCCAAGCACGGCATCGGCGATATTTTTCAGGACAACGGTGGCAAGCTGCTACAACTGTTGCTGATTATCGGACTCAAAGGTGTTGGCAGCCGCGAGGGAAACGACGCTCAAGATGCACAAGGCAACGAATACGAGTTGAAATCCGTCAACACCTTGTTGACGCAGAGTTTCTCGACTCATCATCACATGAATCCAATCATCCTTGCCAAATATCGGAAGGTGGATTGGGTGTTGGCAATTTATGAGGGAATTGAGTTGCAGGCAATTTATCGCATGAAGCCAACGGCGCTCGAACCTTATTTTTCAAAATGGGAATCGAAATGGCATGAATCAGGAGGCAAAGACATTAACAATCCGAAAATTCCTGTGAAGTTTGTCGTCGAGCACGGTGAGTTAATTTTTCAGAAATCGAAATAGTTTTTTGTGAAGCTTCTGCGTCTCGGCGGTTGCCGTTGGATGATGTCCGGGCGTTCATCATCGCACACGCGGGGTGACGCTGTCCAATTTTCTTTCCAGCCTGCTGGAGACGGATGTGCTTGCCGAACAACCCGACAATCTGTCGTCCCTCCGGGACTTTTATCGTTTGTGCAATTAACCCATGGTTAAAACCGCAGGCTATTATCGGTCGCCACTCCGTGACTACGCAACGGGAGTTGGTGGCGGAGTTGAAGACGTTTCAAACTTGACATCACCGTGGGGATAAATCCGTTTTAATCGTTCTGCATCGCGTTTCAATAAAAACAGAAAATCGTTCCACCGGAATTATGATTGGATGAAACTTGAAACTTCAAACCTGAAACCTGAAACTCCATCCATGCAGTTGCCCGCCGATTTTCATATGCACACGCCGCTCTGCCGCCACGCAACCGGTGAGCCGGTGGATTATGCGCGCCACGCGGTGGAAATCGGCCTGACGGAAATCGGCTTCTCCGACCACTCGCCGATGCGGCAGGACAATTTTGACAACTGGCGGATGAATTTTTCGCAGATCAATGAATATGTTGAAAAAGTCCGCAAGGCGCAAAAGGATTTTCCGCAACTGACCATCCGCCTCGCGCTGGAGGTGGACTATTTTCCGAACGGCGAAGACTGGATCCGCGAACTGGCCGCGCTGCATCCGTGGGATTATTTCATCGGCTCGGTGCATTACGTTTCCGATTCGTGGGCGGTTGACGATCCGCAAAAACTTTCCGAGTGGAAAAAGCGCGACTCGTTTGAAGTCTGGCAAATCTATTTTGAGCGGCTGACGATGGCGGCGGAATCCAAGCTGTTTGAAATCATCGGCCACGCGGACTTGCCGAAAAAATTCGGCCATCGCCCGACGCACGATTGCACGCCGCTTTACAAAAAATTCCTGGACGCAGTCAAAAAATCCGGCTGCGCGATTGAACTGAACACCGCCGGTCTGCGAAAAGATTGCCAAGAGATTTATCCCAGCCGCGAGATTCTTGAACTCGCGCTTCAAAAGGGCGTGCCGATCACATTCGGCTCGGACGCACACAAGCCGGAAGAGGTCGGGATGAATTTCGCCGAAGCCGTTTCGCTGGCGCATGAAACCGGCTACACGGAATGTTGCCAGTTCGTTAAGCGGAAGCGCCAGTTCGTGAAATTTTGACCCGCCATGTCCGCCAATTTAACGCGCAAACAACTGACGGCGGTGATTTGTTTCGTTCTCGCCGCCGTGACGCTGCTGGTTTATGCGCCGATGCTCTGGCACGGCTTTATCATTTATGACGACCCGGATTACATCACCGGCAACGCGCACGTCAAAGCCGGGCTGACATGGCCGGGAATCGTTTGGGCGTTCACCACCGGCGACGCGGCGAACTGGCATCCGCTGACGTGGATTTCGCACATGACGGACTGGCAGTTGTTCGGACCGAATCCGGCGGGACATCATTTGACAAACCTGCTCTTTCACACAGCGAATTCCCTGCTGCTTTTTATTTTGCTGAATCAATTGACCGGCGCAATCTGGCGAAGTTTTTTTGTCGCGGCGCTGTTTGCGTGGCATCCGTTGCACGTTGAATCCGTCGCGTGGGCTTCGGAACGGAAGGACGTTTTGAGCGCGTTTTTCTGGATGCTGACGATCCTTTGCTACGCAAAGGCAGTGACAGGTGGCAAGTGGCAAGTGACAGGCAAAAGCCAAAACTCATCACTCATCACTCATCACTCATCACTTTATTGGCTTGCCCTGTTTTTCTTTGCCTGCGGCCTGATGTCCAAGCCGATGGTCGTGACGCTGCCGTTTGTTTTGCTGCTGCTGGATTTCTGGCCGCTGGGTCGAATGCGGAGTGCGGAGTGCGGAGTGCGGAGTATTGCATTCTTGCTGCTTGAAAAAATCCCATTCTTTGCGCTTACGCTCGCATCCTGTTTCATCACCTATCGCGTCCAATCCGGCGCGCTGTGGTCAACGCAGGCGCTTTCGTTTCATTTTCGGCTGGCGAACGCGCTGATGTCCTACGTCCGCTACATCTCCAAAATTTTCTGGCCGACCGACCTTGCGCTGATTTATCCGTATCCGCATTTCTGGCCGGTTGCAGGAATTATCGCCGCCGCCGGATTGCTCGCCATGCTGTCGGCGATTTTCGTCCTTCAGGCAAAAAGGTTTCCGTATCTGCCCGTCGGCTGGTTCTGGTTTTTTGGAACGCTCGTTCCGGCCATCGGCCTGGTGCAAGTCGGCGTGCAATCCATGGCCGACCGCTACACCTACCTGCCCGGCATCGGAATTTTCATCCTTGTCGTCTGGGGCGTGAACGACCTTTTGAATTCGCAGCCGCAAAAAATGAAAATCGCCGCGTTCGCCGGAAGCGTTGTTCTCGCGGGTTGCCTGGCCGCGACTTCAATCCAATTGACATACTGGCGCAGCAGCCCGGAACTTTTTTTGCACACGGTCAAGGTCACTCAGGACAATTACGCCGCCTACGATTGCCTCGGCAAGGCGCTGGACAGCATCGGCAAAAATGACGACGCCGGGAAACTTTACGCCGACGCCGTCCGCATCGAGCCGGATTATCCGATGTCGCAATTTGACCTTGGCATGAATCTGCTGGAACACGGAGATTTGAACGAAGCCTCGAATCATCTGGCAATCGCCGTCCAGCTTTCGCCGCGCAACCCGGTGATGCAGTTTGATTTCGGCACTTATTTGATGCGGCACGGAAATCCGGCGGAAGCCGCCGACCATTTCAAGGCCGCGCTCGCCAGCAGGCCGGATTTTCCCGAGGCAAAAACCAGTCTCGCAAAGGCACTGGCCGCGCAATCCGGCAAATAGGCGGGATTAGAGCCTGTCTGAACATTCACCCGGTTCAAATCATCCTTGTCGTCATCCTCATTCTCATCCTCAAAAATACCTGCCAAAACCGATGATGAGGATGAGGCAAAAAAACAGACCCTGGTTTTCCAGACACCCTGTAAGCCATTCACGGACTTGTCCGGGCCGGTCGGGCGCTACCAAACGGCCAAAAACTCAAAACGCGCTATGCCCCTAACGATCCAAAGTTAAGCCACGCCGACGGGCGGGTGGCTCCGGACGGCGGCAAAGTGGATTTGATTTGTGCGAATACCGGCGATGGCACATTGACCGTGCTGACGAACAACGGCGGCGGTATTTTTATGTAAAATGCGACTTATGTCGTGGGCAGCCAGCCGCGCTCGGTCGTGGCGGCGGATGTCAATGGAAACGGCCCGGTGGACTTGGTTAGCGCAAACGAAGGAAGCGGCACGCTGATGGTGCAGACCAACACGGTAGTGCTGGTGGCCATGCCCTTCAAAAACGTCATCCTTTCATGGCCGTCGCCATCCACGGGATTTGTCTTGCAGCAGAATTCCATTCTGACTTCAGTCAACTGGAAGGACGCAACCAACACGCTGACGGTCACAAACGGGCAGAATCAAGTTACGTTGCCTGTGACGAACAAAGAGAATTTCTTCCAATTGTTTCATCCGTGAACGCGGGGCGGGCGGAATTCAATTCGTTTCCACCCATCGTGCGAAGAGCCAGAGCAAATC
The DNA here is from genome assembly GCA_963755455.1 of uncultured Verrucomicrobiae bacterium. Classification (GTDB taxonomy): domain Bacteria; phylum Verrucomicrobiota; class Verrucomicrobiia; order Limisphaerales; family UBA11358; genus UBA11358. The sequence goes on along the minus strand of CAVWJH010000004.1, from coordinate 1,188,720 downwards.
CGACAGGCGGTTCAGATAAATAATTATCTCGCTGTTTTTCAATTCGCCCGCCTCCTGCAAACCACACACGCGCCGCTCCGCCCGGCGGCAGACCGTCCGCGCCACGTCCAGCGCGGCGGAACTTTTCGTCGCCCCCGGCGTCGCCCATCCTTGGAAGCTGATGTTTTGAAATTCGATTTCTTTCACCAGCTTTTCCAGCTTCGACGTCATCTCCGGCGTCACCAGCGAATGTCCGTCCTTCACATAACGCGGCAAATCTTCCGCCAGCACGCCGACCTCGCCCATCAAGTCCACGAGACTTTTTTGAATCCAAAACAAATTTTCGCTGACAAATTTTTCTGACGCCATCGCCCGCGCGAGGCCGAGCGCGGCATTCAATTCGTCAATCGCCCCGCAAGCCTCCACTCGCGGATGCGTCTTCGGAACGCGGCGGCCATACATCAATCCCGTCGTTCCCGAATCTCCGGTTTTTGTCACGATGCTCATGGCGAATGTTTGATTACAGAAACTTTGTTCGTGCTTGTCGCCGGAATTTTCACAGCCGAAATTTTATTTGTCGTTGAAACCGCAGATATTGGCGGCTCGATCAATCTTTGATAATTAAAAATCCCCTTCACAATCGCCGCGGCCATTTGTTTCCGATAATTCGCGTCGTAGATTTTTTTGCCCTCGGTCGGATTCGTCATGTAACCGCCCTCGATCAAAATCGCGGGCATCGTTGCGTCGCGGAGCACCGCGAACCGCGCGCGCCGCACGTCACGGTCTTCGGCGTGAAGATTCTGCACAAGTGATTTTTGGATTTGATAGGCGAGCAGCAGGCTTTTGTCTTCGAGCCGGTTCGCCACAGTCGCGGCGTGATCCGCGCCTTCGCCCTGCGAATTCGACGATGCCGCGCCGACGGGCGTGATGCAATAAGTTTCCGGCCCTTGAACCATATTCGGGCTGTTGGTCGTTGCGTTGAAATGCAGGCTGATGAACAGATCCGCGCCCGCCTTGTTTGCAATCTCCGGGCGCGCGGGCAGATCAACAAACGTGTCCTTGCTGCGGGTGAGAATGACTTTGAACCCGAGTTTTTCCAAGCGGTCGCGCAAATCAAAAGCGAGCAGCAGCGTGTAGGTTTTTTCATTGTGCCAGAACATCTCTTTCACCCGGTTGCCCGTATCCGTGCCGCCGTGGCCGGGGTCGAGGCAGATGGTCGTGATTTTTTTCGGCTCGACGTAGCGCAACGGCCACAGCAATGGGCGCACAGCCGTGTCCAAATCAAACTGCGCGATGAGCGCGCCGTTTTTGTCCTTCGCCGCCGGAAACGACAGCCGCACGTTCACGCCGTTGATTTCCGCCTGCGCCGAATCCACGCTGAAAACCAGCCGCCAAGTTTTGTTCGTCAGGACGATCTGGTTGCGCGCGGGCCAAGAAATTTTTAGGCCGTTCGCGGCCGCCCAATCCGCCAGCGGCACGTAATTCTGGCCGTTGATGAACGCCGCGCGCGCCGTCCCAGCGCAAAACGCGAGGCACAAAAAAATCAGCGTAAAAAAATTTCGATTCACAGCGGCAACTTGCCCGCACGCCGCGTTTGATTCAAGGGAAAATGCTGCAACTAATCTTGACAGTCGCAACAATGACATTAAAATGTCTCTATGAAAACTTTAACTGTTACCGCCGCCCGCCAAAATCTCGGCGACTGGCTCAAGCGAACCCTGCGTGGCGAAGACGTAGGCGTGATGATTGACGGCGCGATTGTCGCGTTCCGTCCCGTGAAAATTTATTCGGAAGATTACGCCGAGCACGAATACGGCGTGACCGGCGACGATTTGGACAAGTTTGCCGCGCACGCCAACAAGGAACTGGACGCCGACCACAAAGCCGGGCGGCTCAAACCCTTCACCGGAAAACTGAAGCGATAAAAATTCCGTAGGAGTCGAGATGACGAGACTCAAATATTCTGAAAACTAAATAGAGACTCCTTACGTCTTCTCCTACTTTTTATAACGTGCCTAAACCCGCCGTCCTGTTAAGTCCGCGCTTTCACGCCGCGCTCAAGCATTTGAGCAATGCGGATTTCGCCCGCGTCGAGGCTGCGTTGCAGGCGATTCCCGGCTGCTTCGGCCATCCGCACACGCACGGCGGGATTTCCATCCGGCGGCTGCGGAAAAACATTTTCGAGTGCCGCGCCGGATTGAAAGTGCGGCTGCTGTTCCGGCAAAATGGAAACGCGCTGGAATTTTTCTTTGCCGGCAACCACGACGATGTTCGCCGCGTGATTCAAGAACTTTAGAAAAATCGCGATCCGACCACCGGCCAATCGTCGCGACGTTTGAGGAAAAATAAATAACCGCTTGGAATTTTCCCTTTGTCAAACTAACGATAAATATTTGGAAAACATTTTACGCGCGCCGTCACGATATTCATCAGAAAACCACCGATTCAAATCCTTAATTTTCTGAACATATTCTTTTCGTTCTTGTCCGATTGCCGGATGGGTTGAATGATAAAGCATATGCCACGCTGTCAAAACATCCCGCGCGTTATTGTGGACATTATTCAGATAAGCGGCAACAGGTTCATCACCTCCAAAGGTAAACACAAAATAGTCTCTTTTCTTTTTGGAAAAGAAATTTTGAACACTGTTCTCGAATTTTTATTTGAGATTCGATAGCCTACTCTTTTTTCTGCAAAAAATCGGCCACTTGCGATTTTTTAATTAACAGAATTTCAACATCTCCAAGTTTTACATTTTCCGCGCCTTGAGTGACGACGAACATTTGTCCTGAAAGTGTTGTTTGTTTCGGCTTGCAACCAGTCAGGGCGACAAGCACAGCGAAAGTTAAAGTTAAAAAGATTCTTATTTTCATAATTTTTCTGGTTTTGACATCAAATCCGCGATGCGCGAAAGCAACCGTCCCGCCGCGCCGCCGTCCAGCACGCGATGGTCGAAGCTCAAAGTCAAATACGCTTCCATCACGGGCACGAATTGATTTTTCGCCTCGTCCCAGTGCGGCATCCGGCGTCCCGCGCCCATGCCCAGCACGAGCGTCTGCTCCGGCAGCGGAATCGGCGTCGCCCAGATCAGGCCGAACGTGCCGAAATTCGTCACGGTCGCGACCGAACCCCCGGTCGCGTCCGCCGGCAATTTTCTTTGGCGCGCGAGTTCGACCAATTCGTTGTAACGCACGACGAGTTCCGGCAATGATTTTTTGTCCGCGCCGCGCAAAACGGGAACGAGGACGCCGTCCTCGGCCTCGACCGCGAAGCCGACGTCAATCGCGGAAGGATGAATGATTTTATTTCCCACGAGTCGTCCGGCAACGGCGGAATTTTCCGCCAGAGCAATCGCCAGCGCGCGCAAGGCGTAAAGCGCCGGGCCGGGTTTGGGATTTGAAGATTTGCGGTGCGCAAGAACGGCGTCGAGCGCCACGGGCAGACCGACGGTCGCCAGCGGGCGCGTCCAACTGCGCCGCATCGCGTCGGCCACGGCCACGCGCATCGAAGACGCGCCGCTCATCTTCTGCTTGTCGAGGCTCGCGATGTATTTCTCAAAATCCTCGACGGTCACGCGTCCCGCCGCGCCGCTGCCCGCGACGCCCGCGAGGTCGGCGGCGTGCAAACCGAGTTCGTCCATGCGCGCCTTGAGCCGCGGCGAAAGATAGCTTGCACCCGCCGCGTTCGCCGGCACGGGCAGGCCGCGCACGGTCGGCTGCACGCGTCCGCTGCGGCGGTTGGAATCTGATTTTGAAAGCTGTTCGGTTTCGGGAATTTTTGTCGGGGCAATGTCGAGTCCCAACCGCGCGGCTTCTTCCTTCGTCGCTTCTATCTGGCCGAGCGTCGCGCCGACGGCGTAGCTTTCGTTCAATTGCGCGGTGAATTTTTCAATCTTGCCTTTGCACGGCGACGCAACGGTCATCGTGGCCTTGTCCGTCTCGACTTCGATCAAATCCTGGTCGGTCTCGACGTTGTCACCGGCTTTGACGGCGAAATTGACGATTCTGGCCTCGGCGATGGATTCGCCGAGCTGCGGCATGATGATTGGAATGTTCATGGAATTAGAAATTAAAAATTAAAAATTCAACCGGATGGTCATGACATTGACCGTTCGATTTTTTATTTTTAATTTTGCATTTTTCATTGGCGGAGCAGTTTTCGAGCAGCGACGGCGACGGCGTGTGCGGTCGGTCGGTGCGCCGTCCACAGATTCGGATGATACGGCACGGGCGTGTCCTTGGCGTTGAGACGTTGCGGCGGCGCGTCGAGCAGGCCGTAGCCTTCGCTCGCGACACGCGCGATGATTTCGGCGGTGACTCCACCCCACGGCCACGCTTCACCGACACAAAGCAATCTTCCCGTTCGCGCGACGCTGGCCATGACGGTGTCTGTGTCAAGCGGTTTCACCGAACGCAAATCCACAATTTCGATTTCCCAGCCTTCGGGCGCAAGTTCCGTCGCCGCTTCGAGCGCTTCGTGAACCATGGCGCTGTAAGTGACGACGGTTAAATCGCGGCCTTCGCGTGCGATGCGCGCCTTGCCGATGGGCAGTGCTTCACTCGGCAATTTTTCGGCCTTGAGATGGCGGTAAAGAAATTTGTGTTCGCAGAAAATCACCGGGTCGTCGAGCGCGACGGCTTCGAGCAGCATCGAATAGGCATCTTCGACCGTCGCGGGCGTCAAAACGATGAGGCCGGGATAATGCGCGTAAATCGTCTCGATGCACTGGCTGTGAAACGGCCCGCCGCCGGACGTGCCGCCGAACGGCAGGCGCACGGTGATGGGGCAGGGGACATTCGTGCGCCAGAAAAGCGTCGCGGCCTGGTTGACAATCTGATTGAAACCAACGGTGGAAAAATCCGCGAACTGCATTTCGATGATCGGTCGCAATCCTTCAATCGCCGCACCGACGGCCAGGCCGACCATCGCGTCTTCGGAAATCGGCGAGTTCAAGACGCGTCCGGGAAATTCCTTCGCCAGATTTTTAGTGGCCTTGAACGCGCCGCCGAACGCGCCGACATCCTGCCCGTAAATGAACACGCGCGGGTCGTCGCGCAGCGCGCGGGACTGCGCCTCGCGGATGGCGTCAATATAGGTGATTTCAGTGCCCATTTTCTTCGTGCGTTTCGCTCAAGTGTTCGGAAGAAATCGCCGACCAGTTTTCCGTGAACGGATCGGGCGCGGGTTCGCGCTGGACTTGCGCAACGGCTTCTTCGATTTCACGGATGCTTTCGCTGCGCCAGACGGCGATTTGCGCAGGATCGGTAAATTTATTTTGCAGCAAAAATTCTTCGGCGACTTTCAGGCAATCGCGGCCTAGCGGGGAATTTTTCAATTTAGGATCAACGTAGCTGGAGTCGTCGTGTTCGCCGTGGCCGCAGAGCCGGAGCAGGTTTGCCACAACAAGTTGCGGGCCGTTTCCGGCGCGTGCATACGCAACAGCTTTGCCGACGGTTTCCAGACACGCGGACAATTCCGTGCCGTCAACGGAATGGGATTCGACACCGTAGCCGGCGGCCTTGTCGGCAAGATTTTCGCAGGCAAACTGGAATGAAGTCGGCGTCGAGTAGGCATATTGGTTGTCGGCGACAATCAGGACGAGCGGCAATCTTTCAACGGCGGCTTGATTGAGCGCTTCGTGAAACGCGCCGGTGGAAGTCGCGCCGTCACCGATGCACGCCGCGCCGACGCTGCCGGAAATTTTTTTGAAACGGCGCGCGAACAGGACGCCGTTGACCACGGAAATCATCGCGCCGAGATGCGAAATCATCGGCAGATAACCTTGCTGCGGCCTGCCGCGATGCACGTTGCCGTCGCGCCCGCGCATCGGGCCGAGCGGCGAGCCGAGATAAGTCCGCACGGCGTCCAAAACGGTTTCGCCGAACGCGAGCCGTCCGGCCGTGTCGCGGATGAGCGGCGCGAACACGTCTGTTTTTTTCAGTGAAACGCCGACGGACGCGCTCAAGGCTTCCTGGCCGCGCGCGAGAAAGACTCCGCCGTGGATTTTTCCGGCGCGATAGAGCGCGGCGAACTTGTCGTCGAGCAGCCGCGCGAGCAGCATGAATCGAAACGCGGCGAGCGTCGTGTCGCGCGCGGCCGCGGATTCGGGCACCGGGCTGTCGTCCAGCATCGTTTGCAGCATGGCCGGATTTTATCGCCGGGAGCGCAGGCCAGCAATGTTTCTTTCGGGACGGGAAATAATACAGCCGGAATGAATTTCTTCATTCCGGCTGCAAATTCTTCAACTGAATTACGTCGCCATGTGGCTGACCGGGTCGCCCGCACTCTCCAAACTTCCAATGACGTAGGAGCCGACGTGAGGAGGCTCATTTCAAATTCGGAATTTGGAATTTTGAATGCGGAATTAAAATTAGAGTCTCGTCACCTCGACTCCTACAAATCAAGGGCGGACGACGAAGCCGCGTCCGGCACGCCAGAGCGGTTCACTTTCCGGCAACGCGCAAACATCCTGGCTTTGGAAAGGAACCGTCTGCCATCCGCGTTTTCCACAAGGTTGACGATTGAAATTTTTCTCTGCGTTTCGGCAACTCTGCGGTTAAATAACCGCCTGTGTATTTTTTAAGGCGCATTTTGTTTGCCGTTCCGCTGCTGCTGCTCATCAGCGCGCTGGCGTTCACGCTCGTGCGGCTCGCACCTGGCGGGCCGTTTGACCGCGAACGCGCCCCGGCCTCGCCGGAAATCGAGCGCAACATCCGGGCCAAATATCATCTGGACGAGCCGCTCTGGAAACAATATCTCCGCTACCTCGGCGATCTGGCGCACGGCGACTTCGGAGCATCGCTCAAATACCGAGACCACACTGTCAACGACATCATTGAGCAGGCGCTGCCGGTCTCGATGACGCTCGGCGGACTGGCGTTCGGTTTCGCGATGCTGGTCGGACTGCCCGTCGGATTTTTCACGGCGGCAAAACGGGGCAAATGGGAGGATTTCGCCGGCAGCTTTCTGGCAATTCTCGCCGTGTGCATTCCGGCATTTGTTCTTGCACCGGTTTTGGTCCTGGTTTTTGCGGTCAAATTACAATGGCTGCCGGTGGCTTTGTGGGAAACTCCGTGGCACATGATTTTGCCGCCCATTGCGCTCGGCCTTTTCTTTGCCGGAAAAATCGCGCGCATCTTCCGTGAAGGAATGTTGCAGGCCGCGCAATCGGAATTTGTCACCGCCGCCCGCGCCAAAGGGCTGGCCGAGCACACGCTGTTGCTCAAGCACGCCGTCCGCATCGGCATTTTGCCGGTGATTTCCTATGCCGGCCCGATGCTCGCGGATTTGCTGACCGGCTCGTTTGTCATCGAAAGCATTTTTCAAATTCCCGGCATCGGCGTTTTCCTCATTAATGGCTCGCTCAACCGCGATTATACCGTCGTGGTCGGCCTCTCGCTGCTTTACGCGATTTTGTTGATCGCGCTGAATCTGATTGTTGATTTCGCCTACACCATGCTCGACCCGCGCGTGAAATATGAATGACTCGAAAGCTGATGGTTCAAAGTTGAAAGTTGAGAGTCCAAATTCCGGCTCTCAACCCGCCTGGGTTCGCTTCAAAAAAAACCGCGCCGCAGTCATCAGCGCCTGGTTTTTATTTTTCCTGCTCGTCGCCGTCATCATCTGGCCGGTCATTCTGAAAATATCCGCCGCCCGTTTCGCGCAATTGCACAATCCCGATGAACTTTCCGACTCGCAATTTTCCCCGCCAGACGCGCAACATTGGTTCGGCACGGATTTGCATGGACGCGATTTATTTTCGCGCTGCCTGTTCGGCGCGCAAATTTCGCTGCTCGTCGGCGTCGTCGGCGCGCTGGTCAGCCTGGTCATCGGTGTTTTATGGGGTGCCGTTGCCGGTTACGCCGGCGGGCGCACGGATGCGATTTTGATGCGGATCGTGGACGTGCTTTACTCGTTGCCGACCATTATTTTCGTCATTGTCCTGATCTCCACGCTTGGAGAAATCATCAAGGAATCGCACTTCGTCCAAAATTCCCCGGCGCTCGAAAGCAGTTTGCGTGTGATTCTTTTGTTCGTCGGCCTCGGCGCGGTTTCGTGGCTGACTATGGCGCGGATCGTGCGCGGACAAGTTTTGTCGCTGCGAACGCGCGCATTCGTCGAAGCCAGCCGCGCGCTCGGCGCAAAGCCGCATTGGATTCTCGCGCGGCACATCATCCCGAACATTTTCGGAATCGTAATCACCTATCTCGCGCTCACGATGCCGGCGATTATTCTTTACGAATCGTTTTTGAGTTATCTGGGATTGGGTGTGCAGGCGCCGATGGCCAGTTGGGGCACTCTGATTTCCGAAGGCGTTTCGCAAATCAATCCGATTCGCATTTACTGGTGGCTGATTGTCTTTCCCGGCGGCATTTTGGTTCTGACGTTGCTCGCGCTGAATTTTCTCGGCGACGGACTGCGCGACGCCTGGGATGTGAAAGCCAAATAAAATGCGCTGGATCGTTGAAATGTTGAATCGCTAAATCGTCCGGGTCAATTCCTCAATCCGCCATTGCAGGAAAGACGAGCAATGTTTTGCCGTCGCCTTGTTCCGCAACGGCCAGTAGGCGTTGAAATCGGCGTCCAATTTCTGCAACTCCGCCACCATTAAATTTCCCACACAATTCATTGCGATTTTATTTCCCACCGCCTCGGCCTGCTGCCAAAACATGAACATACAGGACACTGCGGCCATGCGCGCAGCCAGATTCAATTCCATTTCCAAAACGGATCCCGAGCATGAAAGCAACTTGGCCCGTCGCAGATGATCCTCAATTTCGGCAATGTGTTCCCAGAACCCTTTCCCGTCGGAATATTTGCGAACCATTTCAAACCGTTCCGGCAGGACAATTCCCGCCGCTTCAACGGCGGCGCGGCGATGACAGTGCCAAGTGGCGTCTCATTGATCGCCTTCACGCCAAGCTTTTTGTGAACGAACCCCAAATCAAAAGCCGCTTTGGCAGCCTTTGAATTTCCAAAAACCTCGCGAGCCAGAGCCGGCACCAGTTCTCGTTGATCGAAACCTTTTGAATTCCATGCCAGTGCTGCGCCGGCAGCAAACATCGGCCAGCTTATGGCCAATGGTTGCGGATGTCCGCCATCGCCCCAGTCGGTAATAAGAAAACCAGTCGCGCCATGTTTGCGTCCGGCTTTTGCTGCTGCCCGAAGATTGGCGAGCGCGTTGTCGTGTTTGCCGATGATCGTCTGCCATGTCGAAGTGCCAGGGCAGACGTAAAAGGGAATCCCGGCCTTCGCGAATTGGGCGGCTTCCGCGTCAAAAGGATGATTCGCCTCGTAACCCCAATTCAGAGCGATGACATTCTTGGGGAGTTCACGAATCAACTTTGGATATTTCAAAATGATGTCGCCCCAGAACATCATCTTCCTGTCGCGCGCAGAAACTTCGCGGTGGATGCGTTTCAAGAAATCCAGATAGACGCGGCCTTTGCCTTTGGCATCGCAAAGCCTCTTACTCTGGCCGCAGCCCAAATCCCAGGTCTCATCGCAACCGACGTTGAAAAACTCGCTGGAAAAATTTGGCAGGAGTTCATCATAAAGCCCGCGCAAAAATGGAATCGTGCCCGGATGATTTGGCGCAAGCGTGGTCGGACGGCGGAGAAATTCTTTGCTCGCGTCCTCATAAGGCTCGGAAACTTCAGCCAGTTTTTTTAGTTTTGGATCTTCAAGAAAATAACGCAGGTGGCCGAATGAATTTTGGTTCGGCACGAGATCAATTCCAAGTTCGCGGCATCGCGCGTCGAGGATTCGGATTTCCTTGGCCGTCAGCGCGCCCCAGCTTTGCCAGACGGATTTGTATTTTTTGTAGGCGAACGTGTGCTCGGTGTAAAGTTGCAGCTCGTTGATTTTGAAATCGGAAAGTTTTTCGGCGAGGTCGAGCAGCGTTTCCAGTTTCGGCACGCGCCCGCGCGAGATGTCGAGCATCACGCCGCGACGCGCAAAATCCGGCCAGTCGCGGATGCGCACGCAGGGCAGGCGGCGACCGTATTCGCGCAGCAATTGCCGCAATGTTGCCGTGGCTGCGCGCAGGCCGGCCATTTCGCGGCAGGAAATTTCAATTCCGCTTTTGGAAATCGCCAGCGCGTAAAATTCAGGATTATTTGCAGGAGACGACGTGAGGAGTCTCTGTTCAATCACCGATTTTTTAGTCAGAGCCTCGTCACCTCGGCTCCTACGATTCAATCGGACGACTTTGATTGCGGCCAGCGGTTTCTGTTTTGGCAGCGTGAACGTGCCGCGAAGAATTTTCAGCGAGCTAGGGCAGGGCAGCAGGTTCATGCGAATGAATCTGGATTAATCTTCTGCCGAAAGAATATAAATATGCCCCGGCTGAAATTCTGGCAGGCGACGAAGGATTTCCGGCGCAAACGGACTTACATGAATCAGACGATTTGATTTGGCGCGCAAAACGACAACGGCAAACGGCAGTTCTTTGATTTTCTGCTGATGCGGCAAACTTTTATCCACCGTCAAAAACACGTCGAACTTTTCTGAATCGGCGATCAAGCGAAGCAATTTGCCGTTGCTGATGCTTGCCCAGCCCGCTTGCGGAACGGTCTTGACCGTGTGACCGGGCAATTCCCGCACCAAATCCTTTGGCAGACATTCATCCAGAAGCAGGCGCATCAGGCGGTGGCCAGCAGGCGCTCGCTGGCTTGTTCGAGAAAAGCGATGGCCTGTTTTCGCGAGACGGTCGGGAACTGTTCCAGAAAATCATCCAGCGATTCTCCACCCTCGATGTAATCGAGCAAGGCGCGCACTGGAACGCGCGTGCCGGCGAAGCACGGCGTGCCGCTCATGATTTCCGGGTCAACCACCACAACGCTTTTCACTTTCATGGCGGCAACATAACACAGCCCAATCCTGACCGGCAAGTTGTGAAATGCAGCGTGAACGTGCCGCGAAGAATTTTCAGCGAGCGAGGGCAGGGCAGCAGGTTCAATGTAAAACGGTTCGGCATCGGCCTATAATTAGCAAGATTGAACCGGATTAAACATGGAAATTGTGACATTAACGGGTGCATCTGGACATTGTTCTTATTTCTGAACCAGTAGCGCAGATTTGCAATCTGCTGTATCGCGGATTTTCAATCCGCAAGGCGTCGGCGGTTCAATGGGCTTGGGCTTGGCGGCGCGCTGCCGAATGCAATTCGGCGATACGGCAGATTTCAAATCTGCGCTACCTCTGCTGGACGCAAGAACAGTGTCCAGATGCACCCGACATTAACAGCGTGACTTTAACAGTGTTGACCTTTCCGGTAAATCCTTTAGGTTGGGTAGTAATGCCATAAAGAACTAAATTGTGCACGGTCATACCGTCGAAGAATAAGAGCTGTGAAAGATGAACAAAAACTTGAGGCTGCGTTAAGGGAAATTGGCGAACTCAAAACCGCGTTGAAGCAGAAACAGTCTGAAATTGCTTCAAACCGGCTGGCAGCCATCATTGACTCTTCCGACGACGCCATCATCAGCAAAAACCTGAACAGCATCATTACCACCTGGAATAAAGGCGCGGAAAAGATTTTTGGATATTCGTCCGATGAAATGGTTGGGACTTCAATCATGCGACTGATTCCCGCCGACCGGCAGGATGAAGAGAATCATATTCTTGGTAAAATCAAGCGCGGTGAAAATGTGGAGCACTTCGAGACGCAGCGACAGACCAAGGACGGGCGGCTGATCCATGTCTCGGTCACGGCATCGCCAATCAGGGATGCCAGCGGCAAAGTCATGGGTGTATCGAAAGTGGCGCGCGACATAACCCAACGCAAACAAGCAGAGTCGGCCCGGCTGGCGAGCGAGACGCGTTTCAAAGAGCTGGCTGAAAACATCAATGAAGTTTTTTGGATGACCGATCCGACCGGACATGAGATGCTTTACGTCAGTCCGGTTTTTGAAAGAATATGGGGACGGACGTGTGAAAGTCTTTATGCCGCCCCGCAATCATGGCAGGACGCCATTCACCCTGAAGATCGCAGCCGGGTCCTACAGACATGGCTGGCCGCCGCCCAATCGGAAAATCGCGAACCTGTGCCGCCGGCGGCATCGGCTCGCAAACCGGATTACGAAGAAGAGTATCGCATCGTCCGGCCCGATAAATCCGTTCGCTGGATTAATGACCGCGGTTTTATCATTCGCAATCAAACCGGCCAGATGCAACGAATTGTTGGTGTAGCGCGTGACATCACGGAGACTAGAAAAATGGAGGAGCAATTCCGCCAGTCCCAAAAAATGGATAGCATCGGCCAGTTGGCGGGCGGCGTGGCGCATGACTTCAACAACATTCTGGCAGTCATTCAAATGCAGTCTGATTTGCTGAAAGGCAGCGGCGGTCTTTCCGCCGAGCAATCGGGATTTGCTGAAGAAATAAGCATCACCGTCCAACGCGCCGCCGCGCTCACGCGTCAGTTGCTTCTGTTCAGCCGTCGTGAAGTGTTTCACCCGCGTGATGTGGACTTGAACGAATCCGTCACCAACACGACGAAAATGTTGAAGCGCATCCTCGGTGAAAATGTTCAGATGCAGATTAAATTGTCGTCGCAGCCGATGTTCATCAATGCCGATGCGGGCATGATGGATCAAATTTTATTGAATCTCGCCGTGAACGCGCGCGATGCCATGCCGAATGGCGGCCAGCTTGTCATCGAGACTTCCGGAGTGGAATTCGACGACTTTGCCGTCTCTCAATCACCGCAAGCGCGTCTGGGTTCATTTGTGCGCTTGAGCATAAGCGACAGCGGCTGCGGTATTCCGCCGGAAATTCTGCCGAAGATTTTTGAGCCATTCTTCACCACCAAGGACGTTGGCAAAGGCACCGGCCTCGGACTGGCGACGGTTTTTGGCATCGTGCAGCAACATCAGGGCTGGATCAATGTTTACAGCGAAGTGAATCATGGGACGACGTTCCGGGTTTATCTTCCGCGACTGGCAAAAAACGGGGGCAAAAAATCTGCGCAACCGGCAACGACGGCAATGAGCAGCGGCAGCGAGACGATTTTACTGGTTGAAGACGACCCGTCCTTGCGCGCCTCCGTGCGAATAGCCCTTTCAAAACTGGGCTACCGCATTCTTGAAGCGCCCACCGGCGTCAAGGCATTGGAAGTCTGGAAACAAGCCAGCGGTGAAATTGGTTTGCTGCTCACTGACCTGGTGATGCCCGAGGGCATGACCGGAAAAGATTTGGCGCAGCGCATCCTTCAGGAGAATCCCCAATTGAAAGTGATTTACATGAGCGGTTACAGTGCCGAAGTCGTCGGCAAGGATTTTCCGCTGAAAGAAGGCGTCAACTTTCTCACCAAACCGTTTCCAGCAGCCAAGCTCGCCCAAGCCATCCGCATCTGTCTGGATAGTTGATGGACGAAGTTTACGCCCGGCCTGGCGGCAATTTTCGCCTCACTTCGCAATCATCCCGCTTTGGCGCGCGTAATTGAACAAACCGCCGGCGTCCACGACGGGGCGGACGTCGCCGAGCGGCTTGAATTGAATGACTTTGCCGGTCGCCTGGACGGTGACGGTGGCGGCGTCGAGGTCAACGGTCACGATGTCGCCGGTCTTCAGGGTGTCGCAGAGGCGCTCGGTGATTTCGCACGGATAGAGTTCGCCGGTGGCAACGGAATTGCGGAAGAAAATGCGCGCGAAACTTTCGGCGAGGACAATGTTGCATCCGGCCGAGCCGAGCGCGATGGGCGCGTGTTCGCGCGAGCTGCCGCAGCCGAAATTGCGTCCGCCGACGACGATGGGATACTCGCTGTCGAGCGCGCCTTCCTTGACGAAGCGCGTGGCGTAAAGTGATTTGGGCAAACCATCGAGCGCGTAGCTGCCGAGTTTTTCGTATTCGTCGGGAATCGTCGGCACGAGCACGAGGTGTTGCGCGGAGATGATCTGGTCGGTGTCAATGTTGTCGCGCACGACATAAACGGGGCCGGTAAAAACGGATTTCTTCATGCGGTCAATGTGCCGTGAATTGGTGTGGTTTTCAATTTGAAAATGAATCCCTCGAAAGTTTGCCTGCTGGTGAACTGAAATGAAGCACATAGCCGTTGACGGCGGCAAAAGTGGTGGTAACTTTCGCCCACAAATCGGAACCCTGAATATGGATGAACTTAAAAAGTTTACCGGCGACGTAAAATGGCGTGTTATACCGGCAGTTTGCGTGTTTCTTTTGGCGCAAACGGCCAAACCTTTGACCTTCAACATCACTTTTGATTCGAGCGTGACGAGCCAGACGAACGCCGCGCAGATTGAAACGGCCTTTGGCGTGGCGACGCAGACACTTCAAACGCTCTATACGAATTCCAGCAGCGTCAATATTACCGTCTATTGGGGAGCAGTCGGCCCGTTCAGCAGCGGCATTGATCTCGGGAGGAGCGATGCCTCAGCTTATTCTTTTTCATACACGGACATCATCAATGCCTTGCGCGCCACGCGAACCACGATTGCAGACAGTAATTCAGTCGCCAGCCTGCCTGCCACCGATCCCACCGGCGGTTCCTGGTATGTCCCGTTGGCCGAGGCCAAGGCGATGGGAATTTCCGCGTCACTCTATATTGACGCGAACAACACGACGACCAGTGATGGCGATGTCGGATTCGCGTCAGATGTCAGCTACAATTTTAATCCAACCAATCGCGCGGCGGTTTTCACCAACTACGACTTCATCGCGGTTGCGGAGCATGAGATAACCGAGGTCATGGGGCGCGACAATTTTGGCCTTAATCAAGATGACAATTATGTGCCATACGACCTGTTCCGTTTCACCGCGAGTGACGTCAGAAGTTTCAACGTGAACGACAGCAACGTCTATTTTTCCGACGACAACGGCGTGACGGTGTTGAAATACTTTTATGGCGATGTCAACGCAGGCGACATCCAAGATTGGGCGGGCGACGCGACGCCGGATGCGTATGACGCTTACCTTTCAAACGGACAAGTGGGAAGACTTTCTTTCGCCGACCTCACTGCGCTGGACATCATCGGTTATAAATTAAACTTTCCGGCTCCACGTTTGACCGGCACGGCGCTTGCCAATGGAAATTTCAAAATCAGCTTCACCAACGTGACCGGCTTGAACTTCGTCGTTTTGGCCACGACGAACCTTTCCATTTCCACGACTAATTGGACGAATCTTGGAACGCCGGTTGAAAGTCCTGCCGGCCAATATCAGTTCACGGACACTCATGCGAACACTGCGCGCTTTTATCGCGTGAGTCTGCCGTAAATTTCTTCAATCATTCAGCCGCGAACGGGCTAATCATTTCATCAGATTTCGATTGCAGGTTTGTCAGGCGGCGGGGCATTCCGCTCTTCGCGTTTGCGCAATGCAATGACCGCGATGGTGCAGGCAGTCCACGTCGGCAGATCATCCAAAACAGGAACAAGTTCGACGACAAAGGTGGGCAGCAGCAAAATGTGAAATCCAATCGTCCAGCTCGTCAGCGCCATCGCCGCGCAATCAATCGCCTGATCGCCGAAAACCCAGCCGAGCGGGCCGAGGAGGAGTTGCAATCCGTCCGCAAATGCGGCCACCGCCAGCGCAAGAACGATCCGTGTCCGCGTCAGTTTTGGCGCGCGAAACATCCGGCTCAACCTGTCGGGCAATTTCATTGGCGGGAAGAATTGAAACCAATCAGCTTGCCGATACCAAGCACGTTTCTATAATTGGCGCGTGCTCGACATCAAATTGATCCGCGAAAAAACTGATTTTGTCCGCCAGCGTCTCGCCACGCGCGGGGCAGGGGATGAGACGAAGATTGACGAAATTCTCAAACTCGACGAATTGCGCCGCAACGCGCTTTCTAAAGTCGAAAAGCTCAAAAGTCGAACGCAATCGCGTTTCCAAAGAAATCGGCGCACTTGATGGCACAGAAGGAACTTCATGCCGCAGAAGCAAAAAAATTGGAAACAAGAGATTTAGGCAAATTTATCGCCGATGTTGATAGGCAAATTGCCGAAATAGAAGCAAAACGCGATGCGTTGATGTTGCAATTGCCAAACTTGCCGCACGAATCAATTCCGCTCGGAAAATCGGCGGAGGATAATCCGGAAATCCGTGTCCACGGCGCGAAAGCGACATTTCGCCTTCAAACCAAAATCACACGTCGAATTGTGCGAATCGCTCAAGCTGGTGGATTTCGCGCGCGGCGCGAAACTTTCTGGCAGCGGATTTTTGCTCTACACGAACTGGGGCGCGCGGCTGGAACGCGCCTTGATTCAATTTCTTTTGGATTTGCACATCACGGAACATGGCTACACGGAAGTTTCGCCGCCGTTTATTGTAAGCAAGGATTGCATGATTGGCGTCGGGCAATTTCCGAAATTCACTCGACCAGGCTTATGCGGTGAGAGAAGGTTTGGATGAGAAAACCTTGGGGAATTTATATTTGGTGCCAACGGCGGAATCGCCCGTGGCGAACATTCATCGCGAAGAAATTTTAGCAGAGAAACAACTTCCAATTTCTTATTGCGCTTACAGCCCGTGTTTTCGGGCGGAAGCGGGCGCGGCGGGCGTCGGCACGCGCGGGATGATTCGCGTCCATCAATTCGACAAAGTGGAATTGATCAAAATCGTAAAACCGGAAAACGGCTACGACGAATTGGAAAAACTGGTGGCAAACGCGGAAAAAGTTTTGCAATTGCTCGGTTTGCATTATCGCGTCATTTTGCTTTGCACTGGCGACATGGGTTTCACGCAGCGCGAAAACTTATGACATCGAAGTCTGGGCACCGGGGCAGGGGAGCTATCTCGAAGTTTCGAGCTGCTCGAATTGCGAGGATTTTCAGTCGCGCCGGATGAACCTGCGTTACAAAACGGAAACCGGCGAAAATAAATTTCCGCACATCCTCAACGGCAGCGGCACGGCGCTGGCGCGATTGTTTGTCGCGCTGATTGAAACGCACCAGCAGGCCGACGGCAGCGTGCTGATTCCCAAGCCGCTTCAGCCGTATTTGAAAGCTGAACGCATTGTTCAAACGTAGGAGACGACGTGAGGAGTCTCATTATCTATCTGGAAAAATTAGAGCCTCGTCACCTCGCCTCTACAAAGTTCACATTAAATGAAAATTCTGCTCGCCAGCAGCGAAGTGCATCCGTTCTCCAAGACCGGCGGCCTGGCGGACATGGTCGGCGCATTCGGCAAGGCGCTGGCGCACGACGGGCACGAGGCGCGGATCGTCACGCCGTTGTATCGCGGCATCCGCGAGAAATTTCCGCAAATCCAGCGCGCGGACTGGAAATTCAATCTGCCGCTGGGTGCGAAATGGGAGCAGGCGGATTTGTGGTCGCTGGAAGTTGAAAACAGACCTGACGATTTATTTCGTTGATCATCCGGGATTTTTTGAACGCGACGGGATTTATTTTGAGGACAACATCAGTTACGCGGACAATGACGCGCGCTTCATTTTTTTCTCGAAATGCGTCGCGCATCTGGCGCGCTACCTGCCGTGGCGGCCGGAAATAATCCACGTTCACGACTGGCAGACCGCGCTTGTGCCGGCGTTGATGCTGCACCAAAAACGCGCGGAAGGCTGGGTGAATCCGCCGCCGACCTGCCTGACAATCCACAACCTCGCGTATCAGGGAATTTTTCCGCCCGGCGCGTTTGCGCTGACAAACCTGCCACAGGATTTTTTCAACATGGACGGCGCGGAATTTTACGGGCAGATGAATTGTCTCAAAGCCGGAATCGTTTTCGCAGACGCGATCACGACCGTCAGCCCGCGTTACGCGCGCGAAATCACGACCGAGGCGATGGGCTGCGCGCTGGACGACCGGCTCCGTATGCGCCGGAATCATCTTTTCGGAAT
Organism: uncultured Verrucomicrobiae bacterium; assembly: GCA_963755455.1. Classification (GTDB taxonomy): domain Bacteria; phylum Verrucomicrobiota; class Verrucomicrobiia; order Limisphaerales; family UBA11358; genus UBA11358. The sequence continues at coordinate 1,170,922 of CAVWJH010000004.1, read as the reverse complement.
CCTCAACGGCGTGGATTACGGGGAATGGAACACGACGAACAATCCGATTTTTGCCGAGACCTTATTCCGTGACGCGGCTGGCCGGAAAAGCCGCAGACAAATTGGCGTTGCAAAAAGAACTTGGCTTGCCGCAGCAGAAAAAAGTGCCGCTGTTCGGCACGATTTCGCGGCTGGCGGAGCAAAAAGGCGTGGACATCCAGCTTGGCGCGCTGGCGGAAATGTTGAGCGCGGACATCCAATTCGTTTTGCTCGGCAGCGGTTCGCCGGCATTTGAGCGCGGTTATCTGGAGCTGGCGAAACGTTTTCCAGACAACGTCGCCGTCCGCATCGGTTACGACGAAGGACTGTCGCACCGCATCGAGGCCGGGTGCGATTTTTTCCTGATGCCGTCGCTGTTTGAGCCGTGCGGCCTGAACCAGATGTATAGTTTGCGCTACGGCACGATTCCAATTGTTCGCGCGACCGGCGGCCTTGACGACAGCGTGATTGATTTCACGCAGGACGCGATGCAGGCGAACGGAATCAAGTTTCAGGAATACTCCGCGCGCGCGCTGGCCAAGGCGATCCGCAAGGCGCTGGCGATATATCAGCAGCCGGATTTATTTCGCCGCTACCGGCGAAACGGGATGCGCGCGGATTTTTCGTGGGAACAGACCGTTGAGGAATACATGAACGTCTATGAACTGATCAATAGTTTGAAAACCAAGACGGGCTGACACCCACTAATAAAGGCATATCTGAATTAAATATAACAAACAAGTTGCAACATCTTTTAATTGAACAAGTTAGGATGCGTTTTATTTTTGAAAAGGTTACTGGTTGACAACCCGAAAGGGTTAAAAATGGATTTTAGTTTGCGCTCACAAGTCTTTTTTTTGAATTTCGTCTTCATCATCGCCCGCTTGCTTATGTCCGGCGCTCGAATTTAGTCAACGAGTTTTTTTCGGGAATCATCAAAAGTCACGCCAACCCCCTGCCTATAAATAACGGCCAGCCGGGGTATGTCATGCCTTTTGCTAATTCCCGAAAAAAGAGGTAATCGCGCCGGACAACGCTTTTGCGGAAGCGGGCGACGACGAAGACGAAGTTTGTTAAAAAAAAACTTATGATCACAAAACATAATAATGCAGTGGAAGCGGGACTCGGATCGAATCCGAAGAATGTTAAAGACATGGATTTCATCGAAGTGATGAATTACATCAAAGGTTTGGACGGCGGCAAAGAAGCATTAGAAGCACTGCGAAAGTTTGCAGATTTCAGAAATTCGTCACACAGCCGGAAGGTCTGGGAGGCAACATGGAGAATCGCCGTTGCTAACTGCCCGGATCACAAAATGTTTCCTGACAAGGAATTCAACGAAATTCAGAACAAATACCCGAAAGGACGCTGGTAAAAGTTATTGGCCGGTTTGTGGGAATCCACCAACCGGCCTTTGTCCGCCTTGCATTGAAGTAAACCCGTTATGCGCTGGCTGGATGACCGAGCGATTGGGAATAACAAAGACGTTATTTTGCGGCGTTGAAGAACTGCCAACATCGTCTTGCTGATTAAAAAAAGGCTGTGATGGAGTGCCAGACGGAAAGTTAGGAGCTTCAGGTGCCCGCACTGCCATCAGCCTAGCCATGTCCTGCTTGACAGGATAAACCTTGCCCAATATTGAAACCCGCCTCTTTTGTATCCAGTCAATTTCGTGATCCTCGGACGAATACGAAGTTCCGTCGGACAAAAAAGCAGTTCCAACCCCGCCAATGTAAGTGTAACCCGTGCAAAATAATTGCTCGGTTCCGGTTATTGAATCATGCAACTTGGGCAAAGTCTCAATCGGAGAGGGCAGGGGTACAGGCGGCAAGATCGAGGACGACGGGATCGAGGACGACGGGATCGAGGACGACGGGATCGAGGAAGGTTTAGCCAGGTGTTTTTTTGCACCCCAATGATGCCGAGGAACCCAATATCCAAGAAAAATAATTCCGACCACAAAAGCAACAAACGCCGCAACCGGAATTGCCCAGTGAATTCCTTTCGGCCGCTTGCCAATATCCGCAGATGATCCCTGCAAGCCGCGAACTCCTTTGGCCGTGTCGTAACAATTGGCAAGCTCCAAATCCAATGTAAAGGGAAACTTGGTCAACGGCTGGCCGCGGCGTTTGACTGAATCAAGCGAAGTAAAAACGCTGCAAATAAAAGTCTGCGGCATAACGACCCCGCGAACCTTGCGAAGACCCAAATTATTGTAAACGCGATACTCGTGCCCGATTGTGCGCAACTGCTTATCAACCTCATCAATCTGGGGGGTGCATGCGTGAATGTCATCGTTCAACTTTCGTTGCTGGTTTTTATACCATCCAACAGAACGCCCTACCTCAGCCCATAACCGTGCATTGAAATAATCGTGAAACTCATCCAAAACAAAAACGCAACCGTCATCGCGAAGAAGAGAGAAATCAGGTCTTGCTCCTCGCTTTTCCTGCTCATCAGATGGCACAGGAATATCATAATGCAGACCGCCACGAGAAATACGATGACAAAAGAAGTGAGGCACTTCGTCCTCAGTAAGAATTCGAACCCGCTGGATGACACGAGCGTCAAGATTTTTGAAACGTGCATTTAATAATTCGTTAAGTGATCCCAACCCCGGCCTGCCGGAGACCGTCTTACCCTTGACCTTTTTTTCCTGCAACAAGGCAACATTCGTAACAATACCGCGCGAGCCGTTCACCAACTCTTCATAAATACCAAGCCGCAACGCGTAGTAAGTCTTTCCAGAACCATAGCCGCCCAAATGATAAATAGTAGCCATCAGTCATCCAGCAACGCCAAATCGCAAATACGGTCAATTACACTGACGGTCTCGCGGACGGCCGTCAAAACCAAAGAGCGATGCCACAAAAAAGTCATCGCGGCCTCGAGATCAGCAAAGTGCAAGGTTCGGCCTAGATAGACGACGTGCACAGGAACCAATGATTCTTTTTTTCGATTTTTCATGTCCCGCCAGAATCGCCAGCACCGGTGATGGACTGAAACGCCTTAACCAACAGCCCGGTGATACCAACAAAAATTGCAATGCCAAACCCTTCCCAGTAATACCACGCCGGAGACAATGCGTAGTCCCAAGCGGGCTCGGTCGGAGCCAAGTCTGGCATGGAATTCCAATTGTTGGTAGTAGTGCCATCATCCTGTCCAAGTGCGACAAAACAAACCGCACCCAGGGCAAATATGATCGTTAATGTTTTCTTGTTCATCAAAAAAAGTAGCGAATTGCAAAAATGACGCAGGAGCCGGAAACGATTCCCAAGGCAAACAAAATATAAGGTTCATCCCCAATCGGAGACGAAGAAGAAGAACCGCCACCGGAAGTATTTGTAATGCTAGCATAATTTGTGATTGAAACAAGATTCGTATATTGCGGGCTTGGACAATATCTGTAAGAAACAGTGTGCGCCCCGGAAGCCTGAATCATAATGCAGTTTGTGTCATACCACCAAGTAAGCATCTGACTGGTATTATCACCATGACCAGACGTTGTATTCGGGCAATAATCACCCATGTTTGATGTCAGCCAATCCCCAAGGTAATGGAAAGTCACCGACGAATTAGGAGGACAATCAACTTGAGGTGCGTATGATCCAAGTGAGTATTCGCCTATTCCAACCATGTTACTTGAACAGTTAATCAGTGTCAGGGCGTGAAGTTGGCAAGCCGACAACAACAGTAATGATAAAAACTTTTTCACGACTTCAAATTCCTCGATGCGGTAATAGCAACTGCCACAAGTCCGGCCATTGACAACTCAATTCCAACAAGACTAATGGCGCAGCTAAACATAAGCGACAGCGGCAAGGTCTGATTCAGCAGCCACAACGCGCCGGACGGAAAGGAAGAGCCGCCAAATATGTCGGGAGACGAATCAATAAACCACGTCAAAGCCGCAGAGAAAGCAAAATGGAGAACCGAAAGCCACAATGCAACGTAGGCAATCGGAATAGCGGCCGCCACTGCCCATCCCAAGACATTCCCGGCGCCAATGACTGCGCGAATCCCGTCAAAGATTCGGGCAAGCAATGAACCCAACTCAAGTAATGCAGTGGCAATTCCTCGCATAATCAGAACAAGTCGTCTTGAACCATGTCATGGTATTCCATGTCCACTTCCTTTTCCTTAAACTCTTCGTATTCGGCATCCGTCGTAATTTTAATTGTCCAAGCACGGCCAAGACGGAACCCCAAAATTGTCACAGCCAGCGCGATGATTGTTGAGACAAGAATAACCGCGTCATTCGCCATCGTTGTTATGTTTGCAAAAGGATTCATTTTTAAGCCTCCAATACATTGCCGCCACTGTTTGTTTTGTTACTGCCAGTCATGTTTGGAACATGGCCGGTTTGCGCCGCCGCATACATCAGCAGGACTTTATAAAGCATCCTGATGCTACCAGCCACAAACGCAAGAATAGTGATCCACGTCACCAATGCGTGGACGAATAAGAAAAACCAAGGAAACCTTGTCACGGGATTAAAATCCATGGTCACGCCGGCAAAAGGGATCGTTATCGAAAAGTTCGGCTCCGAACCGCCGGGAATTGTCTGGTTGAAAAAACCAACAACCGTGTTCGACTCGCCAGACATCAGACCAGTCAGATCAGAACCTAGCTCAGTATTCGCAGCAGTCGCCGCAGCCCCCGCATTCGTGTCCGATGCCTGAATATTATAAGTAAAATCATTCGACAAAGTATCATTGGTGTATGACAGATAATTACTGCCGTCATCGGCCAGAAGATTTGTAATCGCCTCGAGGGTGGACTCCAAGGCATAATTCGTCAAATTAAGAAAGTTGGTATTCGCACCCGCGACTGAATTCGACAAAGAAAGATTCGTGATAGCCGCATAGATTTTCGGCAACCACTGGCCGTCTATCAAGACGTTCGAGTAAGAATAAGTCACCAACTGCCCAAGCTGGTTTGACGTTGTGTAAAATCCGCCATCAATCGAATTCTGGACGAGCTTCTGGCCGGTCTCAAGGTTCAAGAGGTCTTTGTGCAACAATTGAAAGCCGGAAGACAAAGTTGATTCGGAAGCCGCTCCGTTCGTTGTCGAAGGAGTCGAAAATGTGACCAGATTCGTAGGCGCTGTCTCGCCGACATACGGCGGAGGAACATAAGTATTTGTTCCGGTGGAACCCGCGCCGCCAGACGTCCCGCCACCACCAGTGCCGCCCGTCGTGCCCGTGGACGTCGTTGTGCCACCAGTGCCACTAGTCCCATTCGTCCCACCAGCCGGAGGATTAAAGTCTATCGTTGGTGGACTGCCATCAGCACCACCCGGTGTTATGGTCGTTCCACTCTGCGCCTTTAACCCGGACGTCTCATTGAATGTAGCCGCGTTAGGCCAAGTCTCAATCGCCGGGGTTGTCCAACAATTTTCCTGTCCCGGTTGAAGAGTGACTGTTTGCTCGACAGTTCCATTGTATGTCCACGTTGCAACACCGGGAACCGGCAAGTCATTGGAAATACAAAAAGTGAAGTTAGTGAATCTCGGAACAATGATTTCCTCGATGTCAATCTGAATTGGCGGTGTGCCGGGATAAGTAGAAAATGACCCGGTAAAATCGAAGGGATTTCCGTCGAAATACGCGCCCTTGATTTCATACAGACCACCATCAGCCGGATTCGTCGAGCCATAACCAAGCGTTGAAGTCGAAAAATAATAACCAGGAGCCATCACAACTCCGACAGAATTGAGGTTCAAGCCAGTGTCATAATGCTGGTTTGGAATAGTATATTCCCATTCATACCACGAAATGTTGGTGTAATTAGTCGAGCCGTTGTAAAAAACCAATTGCACGTCGGCCTTGCCGACAAACGGAAACAGCAAACACAAAAATAACAACAGCTTTTTCACCAAGCCATCTCCTCTTTTTCGTCACGTTTATCCTCTTCGCGATCATCGTCATCCTCGAAATCTTCGTGGTTCAAAGCGTAGTATTGACGGATGAAATAAACCGCCACAATCCAAGCAAGGATAATCATCGCCAATGCAATGACGGCAGACTCAAAAGGTGCAAGCGATCCGATAAAACCAGACCAGCCGGAATACCAGTCGTGAAAATCATTCGCGCCCAGCAAGTCAACGGAGACAGGCTGCGCACCCGGCGTCGGAAGAAATGCACCAGAACGGCTGATGACAGTTCCATTCGTCAGCGTTCCAGTGAACGTCCAGTCAACCGCGTCCGATGGATTCGAGCTACCATAGGTGAAATCCGATGAAGAAACAAAACCACCCGCAGGGACAACACTGGGTGACGAATCACCCATAACACCAGTGCTGTAAGATTGATTAGGAATCGAATAGCTCCAAGTGTAATTCGCAAAATAAAGAGGAACGGAACCAGTGTTATCGAAATGCAATATGACATCCGCTTGGAGATAAGCATAAAAACAGAAGAAAAAAATGGACGTTAAAATTTTCAATTTCAAAACGGGCTTTGCCGTTTAAAAGCGGCAAAGCCCGGAACAATCCAATTTGATTACTTCGCAATTCCCTTGATCCAACGGGAACCGAGTTTCCAGCCGAGGATGGTCACACCGAGTGCGATCAGTGACGCGATCAGGGTCGCGGCATCGGTTGCAACGGTTGTGATGTCGGGGAAGGAACCACCTGTTGCGTGCGCCGAGGAAGTGCCAAGCACTGCGGCAGTAACAGCACCCACCACGGCCACAGCTTTGTTGACGCCTTTGTCAACAAAGTCAACGACTTTGCGAACGCCGAGTTTCAGAACAGATACGAACTTTTTCATTTTGATTAGCCTTTCATTTACATCGGCAGCGACATTGCCGCCGAATAATTCTATTTGACCACATCAAAACGAATCTGCATAGTTGGGGAAACGTCAACGTGTCAACGTGTAAATAGCTTATGAAAACAGACCCTTTTGCTCCGGTGTGGAAAGCAGCAATCGTGGCTGCGCTGACGGCGGCCGTAATTTGCGCCGGCGCGTATTGTATCTCACAAGGCTCGCGACTAATAAAAAACGCGATCCGCAAACGTAAACAACATCGAGACGCTTCAAAAAAACCAGTTCAGTGATCCGCTGACGACTAACAGAAAGCAGGGAAGCCGCGACACCCGGTGGAACAAATACAGGAGACTTTGCAACCTGCAACAACAGCCAATCATTTGATTCTGATTGTTTCATTAGGAATCCGAAGAATCGGCAAGATCATCCATCACCTTTTTCTTTACTGCCCAATCCTGAATAGCGAATCGCAAGGAACTGTCCAAGGACATAAATTGACGTTGAGACAATTCAGAATAAACCAGTTCAAGAAAATCTTCCGAGTCTTCGTAAGCACGAAAAATTGCATAATATTCTTCGTCAGTCATAAAATTTTTTTGTGTTCGCGTTGGTCAAAAAGTTCCGGGGTTTCGTAAACGCCAACAGCAAGGCGCATTTCATCAAACCAATCCTTGGGAAGCCGCTTGCGCGACAATGTGGCAGGAACAAAATTGCAAGCGAGCCAGCCGCAGACCGGGCAGGGAACATTGACAGCGTGACGTTCCTGATAGGACATGAAAACCACGTCATCACAGTGATCACAAAACCAATGGCCTTTTCTCAACATAATTATTTTTGGACAGAATTCATCTTCAAGCAATCGGTTCCATCAGTCCGCCGCGCTGCGCGCGGCGGCCAGCCGGAACCGAACAGCCCTCGCCTGTCACACTTGGCAGAATTGCCGCAGCCTGTGAGAACCGACACCGGAAAAAAACGGTTTTACATTCCTGCGCTTACGCTTCCCTTTTGTGCTATCACGCACAGCTTACAAAATTGGACATTTGAACCGGTGTATTACACCTTTGCTCATAATCGCTCTAAACGATCAGGTCCGCATCCGCACAGCAGGGCAGGGTGGTCTTAGCCAGCCGCCTTACTTCCGAATTCTCTTACTCCGCTTTGCAGTGTGTTGATGGCGTGTCTGTCCACCGCTTTCTCAACTAACCCAAAAATACACTTATCAGAAACGGTCTTGCGACTCTTTCTGTTTCGACTGTATCTCCGGCGTCTGGCAAAGACCCTCGGTTGAAGGTCGTTGGTAAACAGTCCGTCATGCCCACGCGGGCCAAAGCTACTTCGCTTTTGCATATGGCGGATTAATCTCAAGGACAGCGTCACGTCGCAGCGTTGACCGAACTTTTTTAGCTCATACCAATTTGCCCCCAAATTAGCAAAAGCCGCGTCCACTCCTTTGAGCACATACCCAACCCCATCAAGAGTTGGATCATATACGCGAACGCGTGAAATTCCACCGCCATGCTTTTCCCAAATTTTCATAAAGGAAAAACACGTGGCAGGTTTCACGGCGTGTTCAGGCAACCCTGCAATTAATGCGTGATAATGCAGACGTGCGGAAATCTCGCCTCTTTCTTTCCGCAACACCCACATTAAATCAGGAAAATGAACCCCGAAATTGTCTGCCTGTTCGCGCATCATAGCGAAGAACATCTTCATCCACGCGGTCTCACTCATCTTCAACGTCTTAAACGTGAACGAGCAAAAAAACTGCCAGTGAACGACGTCAAGCAAATGTTTCTCGGGGTTCATTTGTTACTTACTTTTAATTACTGGAGCCGAACTCGAAATTCGCCCACTGGCACGAAGCCGGGTTCCGAAGGGCGGGGGACGCAATTCAATCACGTCCAACGTCATCTCCTGATCCAGCATCTTGCCAGCGAATCCTTCCTTTTCAGTTTCGGCCAGCACGTAGTCAAAGTTATCCTTCAACCGTGCGCCACTTGGACACAAGTCCTGACAAGTCAAAACCTGCGTCTTGACAAGCCCTTTCTTGCCCATGTATTCGTCCGGTTGGTCAGATATGACCCTTACTTTCATGCGAGGCATAATAAGTTACTTTCGTTTGTCACTGTGTTTAACCAAACCCCCAGACCGTGACCGCCCGGAGGAAATTTTACGTCCGCCAGTGCCGCAGTAAGGTGCTACAGCATGACGGACGCCCGAAGGAGCTAGCCCCGCCCGGGAAATTTTTTGTCCGCCAATGCCGTTTCCATCACGACATGGGGGACACCCGAATCTAAGCCAGCAAACCGGCCTTTCCGGGAAATTGCTTTTGGACGACCACCAAGTGAACGATGCGCCGTCTGGAATGAATGAGAAGGAGAGCCAAGACGCTTGCGCCGATTCCATTCGCGGTGAACCAACAGCCGAATCCATTCGGAACGATTTTCTGACTCAGACAAATCGGAAGCGAGAATGTGGTCAATCATCGAAAGTTCGTTATAAGTCAACCGAATAGATATGATTGCTGTTTTCATTTTTTGGAATCTAGAACCTGGGATTCGATTTCAGAGCACTTAACCAACATCAAAGACATTTGATCAAAAAAGGCAACAACAGCAGGAGTAAGCAACGAACTAGCAGAACTGTGAACAGTATGTTCCAAAGGGTGACAAGATTTTCCAAGGTCATTCAATAATTGTTCCAGTTTAGGAACATCCACGACCGGGAAAGTGGTGCCGGAAAAATCAACTGTCTTGAGGATCGGAATAATGCGGGAATTACGAACGAAGTTGTAAAATTCACGGGCTTGATCCTTGCGCCCAATGGCAGCTTCACCACGATAATACAGAATACGCATCGTCGTAAACCTGTAAAGAGTAAAATAACTGGCTAAATCACTGTGCACGGGTCTTTTCTATCAAAAAGGCGCACACGTGTCCATGTAAATATAACAAACATTGTTCAACTATAATTATAGCGATCAATCCTGTTAATTAACACTGAAAAAGACAATTCTTCTATTTGTTCAGTTCCTCAAGAACTTCGCTGGCCGTCGAACGTCCGCCGTGTGTGTGGCTGATCTTGGCAAAAAGAACGGTTCCCTTGTCATCCAGGATAAACGTGGATGGATAAGCGGTCTCTTTCGGCGCATCCCAGCGCAGATTGTAGGCGTTGACCATCGTGTAATCCGGGTCGAGGACATAAAGGTATTCATCCGGCCACACCTTGCCTTTCCAGCTTTTGAACTCCTCGGCGTGCGCCTTCAAGTCTTCGGCGGGGCCGGGATAAACAAAGATCAGTTGCGCCCTGGCCTTGGCGAAGTCGGCCTGCTTCGCGATGAAATCATGAACCTGCCCGTCACAAATCGGGCACTGATAACCCGGCCAGCCGCGCAAAACCACAAGCACGACCCTGCCTTTGGCCGTGAGTTTGCTCAACTGCACGGTCTGGCCGTCCAGCGACTTGAGGGAAAAGTCCGGCGCTTTGTCGCCCACCTTGGGCGGCTCGCCTCCACGCGCTGCGGCTGTGAGCAAGGACAACGACAATACAGCCATCGCTGCCCGCCGTGTGATTTGAGTGACGGAATAAATGGAGTTTGATTTCATGGTCTTGGTTAGAGACTCAACTTGGGGATTTATTCAAATCAATTTCCGCTTTCGTCAGGCTTGTTATACGAATAGACAGCTTTGCGGACGGCCTGGCGTGGCAAAATCCGAGTCAGGAAAACGAGAATTCGGTTTTGAAAACCCGGAATTGCGATGACCTGCTTTTTTCTGAATGCCCGGTGGCCGTATCGCGCGACCTCATCCGCCGACATTTTAATCGTTTTTGATTCTCGAAGTTTCCGTCCTCGCGCGACCTGGCTGAAATTCGTTTCCGTGGCACCGGGACACAGCGCGCTGAATGCGAGTCCGCTGCCGGACAATTCCGCAGCCAACGCTTCGGTGAACGATTGAACGAACGCCTTGCTCGCGTAATAAACCGCCATGCCCGGCCCCGGCAAAAATCCAGCGACAGAGCCGACGTTGAGGATTCCCCCGCTCTTTCTTTGGATCATGCCGGGCAAAAATAATCCCGTCAGTTCCGTCAACGCCGTGACGTTGACCTGGATGATTTCAAGCTGACGCTGCAACGGCAGTTTTACAAAGGAGTCGTGCAGCCCGAAGCCGGCGTTGTTGACCAGAACGTCCGCGAAAATTTTTTGTGCGGACAATTCTCGGAAAATTCGTTTTGGAGTTTCGGGCAGAGACAAATCCGCAGGCAGGACAATTGCCTCGATTTTATTGTCGCGCCGCAATTCTTCCGCAAGCTTTTCAAGCGCGACAGTGTTTCGCGCGACGAGAACCAGACGGCTGCCGTCCGCCGCAAAACATTTCGCCAGTTCCAAACCGATGCCCGACGACGCGCCGGTTATCAAAACCGTTTCACAATTCGCGGCGCTCATTTGAGTTGGAAATTTTTATTCGTTCGCGATTCCAAACCGTTCTGTGATCGGCCAATAGACGAAGAACGCTTTGCCGATGACGTTTGACGCCCCGAGCGGCCCCCATGTGCGCGAGTCGGAGCTGTCGCAGGTGTTGTCGCCCATCGCCATGTAGGTGTCGGCGGCCGTTGGTATAAACGGTTTGGGCGTTGGGAAACAGCGGCGCAAGATTGGGATACAAATGGAATTCCCGCGCAACCGTGCCGTTGACATGGCCGGAAAAATGGCTTTCCTGCGGGGGATCGTCCGGGTTAAAACCATATACATTGGCAAAATGCGGCGTCGAGGCGTCGAGCCGCCAGCCGTTGATGACCAGATGCCGGTCGTCGCCAATGCTGACACGTTCATTGGGCAGCACCACGAGACGCTTGATGTAAAATTCATCCCCCGGTATTCCATTGGGTAGATCAACGGATTCGCGCACCGCTTTTGGAATTCCCGCCGTTTCAAAAACAATGATGTCCCCGCGCACCGGTTTTCGGAAATTGTAAGTCAGCCGGTCAACGAACAAATGGTCGCCCGAGCTGACACGAATTTTCACCACATCCTCGCCCTTGTGATAAACATGGTCGGGATGTTCAAACAGGCGCGAACGAAATATGAACGGATCCATGCCTAGTATTTGCGATTCGCCATAGTCCGGCGGAAACCACATCGTCTGCTCCACGCCGCCAATCGATAGCGACTGCTTGATGTTGAAAATTAAAAATTTTCGCATCGGACTGACGGCGTCAATCGTTCCGTCCGCCTGCGCCACGACATGAACATAGGAAACGCCTTCAAACCATTCCTTGACCCGTTCCCAGCCGGTGGGAATCTCGAAAATCTTTGTCGCCGATCAAATTTTTGGAAGTCGACGCCGAACAGCGTCGGCTGCATCGAGCCGGTGGGAATCTTGAACGGCTGCAGGAAAAACGTGCGGATGGCCATCGCCACCGCCAGCGCGACGAGCAGCACCTCGACATTTTCGCGCATGGTCGCGTGCGGATACTGCTTGAGCCATTTGTTGGCGACCGCCTCCAGCCTGGCCATTTCTTTTTTCAACGTGGCCTTGTCCACGCGGACGTCGAGCGCCTTTTGAAAATCCAGCAGCGCGCCGCTGACCGCTTGAAACGCCACCGGCGAGAGCACGTCGCGCTGCGCGCAAAGAAAGCGGTGAACCTGCTTCCGCATCGCCACGGCGTTGCGGACGGTTGTGGAAAAGAGCCAGCGTAAAATCATAAAGTTACTTGGACGATTTTGACACGAATTTCGCGGATTTACACAAATTTATTTTGCTCATCATGATTCGCCGTTGTCCCCTGCCCCGCGATTCTGGATTTGTTGCCCTCATTTGATTTTGGCCGGAAGAAACAATAGCCCCACGCAGCCGACGAGGCACATGAGTCCCATCGGCCCGAGTTTGGCCCAGGGTTTTGGGGTCACAAAAGCCATCACGACCAGAAAGATGCCGACCAGCAGCAGCAAGATTCCTAACACCAGATACGATTTGTTTTTGGTCATGTTTATGAATATTTTACGCCTTCAACACTTCGATGAACGCCTCCTGCGGGATGTTCACGTTGCCGATGGATTTCATGCGCTTCTTGCCTTCCTTCTGCTTCTCCAGCAGCTTGCGTTTGCGCGAGACGTCGCCGCCGTAGCATTTCGCCGTCACGTCCTTGCGGAAGGCGCTGATGACTTCGGACGCGACAATTTTTCCGCCGATGGCCGCCTGGATTTTCACCTGGAACTGCTGGCGCGGGATGACTTCCTTCAACTTTTCCGCCAGCGTGCGTCCCCTGCCCTCCGCCTTCGTGCGATGCACGATGCACGAAAACGCGTCCATCGGCTCGGTGTTCACGAGCATGTCGAGCTTCACCATGTCGCTCTCCATGTAATCCGCCGGCTCGTAATCCATCGAGCCGAAACCGCGCGTGATGCTTTTGATGCGGTCGTGGAAATCAATCAGGATTTCGTTCAGCGGAATCAGGCTGGTCAGCATCACGCGCTTGGCGTCGAGCGTTTCCGTGTGGTCCACCGCGCCGCGCTTTTCGGAAATCAACGCCATCATGTCGCCGATGTTTTCGTTCGGGCAGATGACGAACGCCTTCACCATCGGCTCCTCGATCTTTTCGATGTAGGTCACGTCGGGCATGAACGCCGGGTTGTCCACCTGCTTCATCGTGCCGTCGGAGAGATAGACTTTATAGACCACGCTCGGATACGTCGCGATGATGTCCATGTCGTATTCGCGGCGCAGACGTTCCTGCACAATTTCCAAATGCAACAAGCCGAGAAAGCCGCAGCGGAAACCGAAGCCGAGCGCGACGGAGGTTTCCGACGAATAGACGAACGCCGAATCGTTCAGCTTCAACTTTCCCATCGACGATTTCAACTGCTCGTAATCCGCCGTGTTGATCGGATAAATCCCGCTGAACACCATCGGATGAATTTCCTTGAAGCCCGGCAGCACCGGCGACGGATTGCGCGCGTCGGTGATGGTGTCGCCCATCTTCACTTCCGCCGCGCTCTTGATGTTCGCGGTGAAATAGCCCGTCTCGCCGACTTCCAGTTTTTCGCGGATGTAAGGTTTGGGATTGAAGCTGCCGACTTCCTTCACCTCGACGTTTTTGCCGGAGTGCAGCAGCTTCACCATGCTGGCCGGCTTTCAATTCGCCGTTGAAAACGCGGACGTGCGTGACGACGCCTTTGTAAGTGTCGAAATAAGAATCAAACGCCAGCGCCTGCAAACTCGGCTCGCCCGTCGGCTTCGGCGGCGGCACGCGCGCGACGATGGCTTCCAGAATGTCCTCGATGCCGATGCCTTGCTTCGCGCTGCACGGAATCGCCCATTCCGCCGGGCATCGCCAGCACGTCTTCCAACTGCTGTTTCGCCTGCGGCACGTTCGCGTGGCCGAGGTCAATCTTGTTGATGACCGGGAATGATTGTCGAGGTTCAGTTTCGCCGCGAGATGATAATTCGCCACCGTCTGCGCCTCGACGCCCTGCGCCGCGTCAATCACCAGCAGCGCGCCTTCGCACGCGCTCAAGCTGCGCGAGACTTCGTAGGCAAAATCCACATGGCCGGGCGTGTCAATCAGGTTCAGCTCGTAAGTCTCGCCGTTGCTGCGCCTTGTAAAGCATCGTGACCGGATGCGCCTTGATGGTGATGCCGCGTTCGCGTTCCAGATCCATCGCGTCGAGCAACTGATCCGACATGTCGCGCGTGGCGATGGTGCCGGTCATGTGCAGCAGGCGGTCGGAAAGCGTCGTCTTGCCGTGGTCAATGTGGGCAATGATGCTGAAATTTCTTATGTGTGCGGCGTCCATTGTTCAAGAGCCGAGCAAAATACGCGCTACGCGGATGAATGAAAGAAAATTCAAACCTCTCCGGCTTCCCAAGCGGTTCAAGTCGTGTCAAACTTTGCGGCTTTGCGCCTTGGCGTTAAAATCCGTTCGTGTAGTTCGCGGTTATTTTTGTCAATTCCATGCAAGAAATGGCATGAAATGCTTGTTTTTAAGGGTTTTTGCCGTCACGAAAGGGATTTTCACCGCAGCAAAAACGATTTTTAACGCGGCAACTTTAAGAACCGTCACAATGATTTCAAGGTTTGCCATGACGAAATCAAAGTTCGTCACGATGCAATTGATTTCCATGACGATGAAAACGAAGTTCGTCACGATGAAAGCGACATTCATCTGAATAAAAACAAAATTCGTCAGGATAAAAACAAAGTTTGTGATGTTGCCATTGGTTTTCGGGACAATGGAATCGGCTTTCATCAGGCTGCCTTTTGAGTTCCAAAGGTCAAAAGTCGAAATAATTCCCGCGTTTTTTTCTAGCGGTTTTTACAGGGTTCAATTGAGCGGGCCGGAGCAAGGAATTGTTCCGGCAATTTTATTTCGCGGCGGGCGGAAGAAAACGATTGAAGAAAAGGAAATTTGGCCGGCAGGGAGCGCGCGAGTTTTTCATTGCTGAATTTCCGCCAAATGCGTAGAACTGGCTGCATGAAGCACTTCTCCATCATCATTCTGGCCTGTGCGCTGACAATTCCCACTTTCGCACAGGAAGCAAAAACCAATTCCACCGACGCAGCCGCCCAAGCACCGGGGCAGACTTTGGCCGCGTCCGCTGCGGTCGTGACCGGCCCGATTGTTTTGACGAACGATGCGATTGTATTGATCGGTGACGGGATGGCGGAGGTCGCGGACGGCGGCAAGGCGGTTTTTAATTTCACCGTCACGAACGCCGGAGATTATGTGGTCGAGACGCTGGTGAACGCGGACGACGAAAGCACCAATTCATTTTTTGTGAATGTTGACGCCCAGCCGACAGACCCGGACATGATCTGGGACATTGATGTCACGAGCGGATTTGAGAAGCGGTTGGTGAACTGGCGCGGCAGCGGGGAATCAGGCAGTGATGAATTTGCGCCCAAGCGTTTCAAACTTGAGCCGGGCGCGCACACGCTGGTGATAGTCGGGCGGGAACCTGGCACGCTGTTGAAGTCCCTGACCATCCGCCCTCCCGCGCCGGAAGAAACAAATTCGCCGCCCGCCAACTGATTTTCCGCCTGCCGGAGTTTTCCGCATCAATCACCAATTCACTTAAACGAGGACGGCCTTGTTCGCCTTGAGATATTTCTCGATGGTCTTGATGCCGTTGCAGGAGTTGGCCACGCGGACGGCGTTGGGCTTGCCGAGTTTGTAATGCACCAGAAGTTTGCCGACCGTTCCGACCTGAAGATTCGCACCGGCCATGCGCCAGAGCTGGCCGGCTTCCAAGGGTTGCTGACGAATACGGCGGGACGGCTTAATTTTCATCATGGTTGATTCTGCGCCTCCACTTTGGATTAAGCCAGTTAAATCGCTCCGCCTAACCCCGTGCGAGAACCGCCTTGTTCTTTTTCAGATATTTCGTGATGGTGCTGATGGCGCCGACGGAATTGGGAATTCTGACGGCGTTGGGCCTGGCGAGCTTGTAATGCACGAGCAGTTTGCCGACGGATTCCACCTGAAGAATCAACTCCTCCATCCGCCATGTTTGCCCGGCCTCCAGCGGCTTCATGCGTGCGCGCGGCTTGGGCTTGGTTTTCTTCATGCCGCAGTTTGCTCTGGAACGCCCGGTTTAACCAGCAAAATCGAATGCATTTTGTTTTGGCAAATGCGCCGTTCGCGGATTAACTATCCGCCATGCAAGTCGTCCTGGATTATCTGAAACAAAACCAGACCCGCTTCGTCGCCGAATTGTGCGAACTACCTCCGCTTCCCCAGCGTCTCCGCGCAGCCGCAGCATAAAAAAGATTTGCTCGCCTGCGCCGAATGGCTCGTGAACCATTGCCGCAAAATCGGCCTCGAAGCGAAAATCTGCCCGACCGCCGGACATCCCATTGTGGTCGCCAAAACGCCAGCAGCGCAATGCGTGGCCGGGGCGCGCAACGCCCGCACTTCATGGTTTATGGCCATTACGACGTGCAGCCGCCGGAGCCGCTCGACTTGTGGAAATCGCCGCCGTTCGAGCCGCGCATCGAAGGCCGCTCCATTTTCGCGCGCGGCTCGCACCGACAACAAAGGCCAGCACTTCGCGCATTTGAAAGCCGTCGAAGCCTATTTGAAAACCGGAACTCCCCTGCCCTGCGATTTGACTTTCGTGATCGAAGGCGAAGAAGAAGTCGGCAGCGCGAACCTCGCAAAATTTCTTAAATCCCATCGCGCGGAACTGGACTGCGACGCCGTCGTCGTTTCCGACACCGGAATGCCCGACAAAAATCATCCCGCGCTCACCTACGCGCTGCGCGGCATCATCGCCTTTGAAATCACGCTGCGCGGGCCGTCGCGCGACCTGCATTCCGGCATTTTCGGCGGCTCGGTGGACAATCCCGCGATGGCCTTGAGCCAGTTGCTCGGAAAACTGCGCGACAAAAACGGGCGCATCGCCATTCCCGGATTTTACGACGACGTTGCGCCGCTCTCCGCCTACGAACGGAAAGAATTCGCCCGCCTGCCGATCAAGGATGCCGAATCTGCAAAAATTGCTCGGCGTGAAAAAACTTTTCGGCGAACGCGGCTTCACGCCCACCGAACAGCGCAGCGCGCGTCCGACGTTTGAAATCAACGGCCTCACCAGCGGTTATCAAGGCGCAGGCACCAAAACCATCGTGCCCGCGTGGGCGCGCGCGAAAATCACCTGCCGCCTCGTGCCGAACCAAAATCCGGCGCGCATCCGCAAAGTCGTCTGCGATCATCTCAAGAAAATCTGTCCGCCGACCGTGCGGATGGAAATCGAAGCCGGCCACGGCGCGGAAGCGTATTTGGTTTCGCCAACGAGCGCGCAGGCGCAGGCGGCGTTGCGCGCGTTGCGCGAGGCGTTCGGCCGCGAACCGGTTTTGATGCGCGAAGGCGGCTCGATTCCGATTGTGAACGACTTCAAAAAAGTCCTCGGCGCGGACACGCTGCTGCTCGGCCTCGGCCTGCCGGACGACAACGCCCATTCGCCCAACGAAAAATTTGACCTCGACTGTTTTGAAAACGGCCAGCGCATGAGCGCGCTGTTGTGGCGGGAGTTATCCCGGCAGGAAACGACGTGAGGAGTCTCCTGCTCAATACACCAGCACCAACACCGCCGCCTTTAGTTTCAATAAGAAAAGCATGAAATCAGGAAAATCACTTCCTTGTTTCCTGACTTCCTCATTCAAAAAACCGGCACCACCCGAATCCTCCTCGTCGTCATCCTCATCCTCGTCTTCGTGCTTGTGCTCGAATAGGGACGACTGCGCCTACGGCGAGCTTAATCGGTAGAAACGACCGGGATAATTCGTCCACTGCGGATCGCTGAAATAGGACGTGCCATTCGTGCCGACGAAAGTTTTGAGTGTGTTGGTGGAAATTGGCAACCAAACCGGATTGACAAAATTCGTGCAGGCTTCCACCACGATGACCAGATTGCTGCTTCCAGTGATGTTGAATCCAAAACTATTTGTCCGCACGCCAAAGCTGGCATCGCTGGTTTGCACCTGCGGATTCCACAGCTTGGTCGGACGACCGCCAAACGTCGTGCCCCAGCCCGTGGTTCCCGGCAAATAATAAACCGTGTTTGTGTCTCCGTAGAATACAGTCGAATCAGCACTTGGGGCATTGCCTTTGAAATAAATTCCTTTGAGAGAAAAGCAGTCATTGAACGCATAAATCCCAATTTTGGTAACACTACCTGAAATTGTGATGCTGGTCAGGCCGGAGGAAGAAAACGCATAGTTCCCAATACTGGTGACATTGTTGGGAATTGTGATGCTGGTCAACTTGGTGCAATAATTGAACGCAAAAGCTCCAATGCTTGTAATACTGTTTGGAATTATTACTCTAGTCAATCTGGAGCACCCATAGAATGCATATGGATCTAATGCAGTGATACTGCTGGGAATTACGACATTTGTTATTCTGCTTCCCTCAAAAGCATTCCCAATGTTAGTGATGCCACTTGGAATTGTGTAGCTTCCGCCAATGCCGTCCGGAAACTCAATTAGAGTCGTCTGGTTCTGGTTAAATAAAACTCCATTCACACTGCTATAAAAAAGATTTTGAACATCCACATTAATCGCTGTCAGGCTGGTGCCGAAGAACGCATTGATTCCAATGTTAGTGACGCTGGCAGGAATCGTGATGTTGGTTACGAAGTAACAGTTCCCGAACGCTAGACTTCCGATGATCGTGACGTTAGCCGGAACATTGTAACTTCCGCCAATGCCGTCTGGAAATTCAATCAGCGTTGTCTGGCTCTGGTTAAATAAAACTCCATTCACACTGCTATAAAAAAGATTTTGAGCATCCACATTAATCGCTGTCAGGCTGGTGCAGCCAGAGAACGCAGCGGCTCCAATGTTAGTGACACTGTCGGGAATAGTGATGCTGCCAAGGCTGGTGCAACTAGCGAACGCCTCCTGTCCAATGCTGGTGACATTGGTGCCAATTATGATATTGGTAAGGCCGCAATAATAGAACGCTTCGTCTCCGATGCTGGTGACGCTGTTTGGAATCGTGACGCTAGTCAGTGGGCAACCTTCAAACGCACTGTCTCCAATGCTAGTGACGTTGGTGCCTATTGTAACGCTGGTCAGGGCGGAGCAGTTTGCAAACGCATAATCCCCGATATTTATGACACTGTTGGGAATCGTAACGCTAGTCAGGGGGCAACCTTCAAACGCACCAGCATAACCTATTGCACCCTCGATGCTCGTGAGGTTGGTGCTTATCGTAACATTTGTCAATTCGTAGCAGTATTCAAATGTTCCGTATCCGATACTTGTAACGCCATTTGGAATCGTGATGCTGTTCAGGGCAGTGCACCACTGAAACGCATATTGCCCGATGCTGGTGATGCTGCCGGGAATTATGATGTTGGTAAGACTGTTGCACTGGGAGAAAGTGTAATTACCAATGCTCGTGACGCTGCTGGGGATCGTGACATTAGTCAGGCTTTGGCAGAATGAAAACGCATAGTCGCCGATATTGGTAACACCGCTTGGGATCGTGACATTAGTCAGGCCGGTTTCCACAAAAACATAGGACGCCAAACTTGTGATGCTGGTGGGAATAGCAATGCTGGTGAGACTTTCACAATCACTGAAGGCACCAGTTCCAATATTGGTGACGCTATTAGGAATTATGAAGTTACTCAATTTATAACAATACACAAATGCATAGTCCCCAATGCTTGTTAAGTTACCGAGAATCGTAACATTGGTCAGATTTTCGCAGTCATCGAACGCCTCCGTTCCAATGTTGGTGACGCTGTCGGGAATCGTGATGCTGGTCAGGGTGGATTTAGACGAAAATGCCAAGCTCCCGATGCTGGTGATTGTCAAGCCATTGGTTGTGCTTGGGATTGTTACCGCGCCGCCGGAACCAGTGTATCCCGTGATGGTGGCTGTGCCATCGCCGTTACTTGTGTAGGTGAATTGAGCTTCCACCACGGCAGGCAGCATCGCCGCACAGAGCAGGCAAATTTGAATCAGGTTTCGTTTGACTTTCATGGTTTTCCTTTCCGTCGTGGATTCAACTCCTATTTCCCCAATTGTCCATCGCAAAATGAATATCGGAAAAGAGTTCCCGTCCGCCTGCATCAGATTTCCGTCATCGCCAGCGCCCCGCGCCCCGGGCCGGCGCGACCAAGTGTTTCTGCGAAATTCGGGAATGGGAGATGTCCCGGTTGGCGTTTTCGGCGTCGCGCCGTCCCCAGCGCCGTTAGGCGCGGCGTATTTGTAGAACCAAAACCAAAATGAATTTCAGCCCCATTCGGGGCGGCATATTCCCCCACATTCCCGATGATGTCGCTTCTGACGGAGCTTGATTCGTTTGTGTTGCTGATTCTACAACGATGCCAGTCCTACGGACTTGAAGAATCTATGTTTACCTGCGTCAATCCGGGTCAAACCTGTTTGTTCAACTTCGCATCCTCGTCCAGTTCCTTTTCCGCCTCCTCGTTCGTCAATCCATGCCGCGCACGCATGACGGCCATTGCCACCACCGGCGGACAGGCTTGATCCGATTTCATGCGCGGCTCGCTCAAGGTGGCCGTGACCGGATGCGACGCTTCCGTGACGAGCGCGCCGAGCTTGAACTGGCCGCTGATTTTCAGAAATTCTTCGGAACGTCTATTGGAGGCGTTGCTCACAAATCTATTCGTAAAGATTTTTCAGGGCGTCGGGCAAGCTGGGATATTGAAATCCGAAATTCGTTTCGAGGAGCCTTTTCGGCACGCATCGGCAACCCGCCAGTGCAAGCGACGGCTCGCTTTTCATCAGGCGCGACCCAATTTTTACCGCCCATTCCGGCGCAGGCGGACTCCATGGACGATGCAGTGCGCGGCGCAGCTCGCGCATGAATTCGGCGTTCGTCACCGGATTTGGCGCGACGGCGTTGAACGTGCCGCTCCAATTTTCCCGCTCAATCGCACCGGCAAACATCCGCGTCAAATCCGCGACATGAATCCAGCTTGTGAATTGTTTGCCGCTGCCGGCGCGCCCGCCAAGAAACCATTTGGTCAGTTTCTCCAAAACCGGCAGCGCGCCGCCGTCCCGACCGAGAACAAAACCGATTCTCAACAAAACTTTTCGGATCGCCGGCACACTGCTTGAATTGAAAGCGTTTTCCCACTGCCGGCAGATTTCCGCGAGTTTGCCGGATCCGTTTGGCGCGGACTCGTCGCACAAAAGGCTGCCGGTGTCGCCGTAAAATCCAATCGCACCGGCCTGGATCCAAACGCGTGGAGGGATTTTGACGTTCTCAAGTGCGGCGACAATGGCGCGGACGGAATTCACGCGCGATGCGGAGAGTTCGCGCAGATTTTCAGGCGTGTGCGGACAATTGATGTTTTTTCCAGTGAGATTCACAACAGCTTCCGCACCATCCAGACATTTTATCCATTCACCGGGCTGGCGACCGTCCCATTCGATTTCCCTCAAGCCGTCGTTGCGCGTGCGCGGCGTGCGCGTGAGAACGACAACTTCATAATTTTGTGCGATCAATCGTCTGGCAAGCGACTGGCCGATGAAACCAGTGCCGCCCGCGAGAATGACCCGGGGCTTGCCCACGGCATCGCGGGCATCCAATTCTAGTCAGGTCGTTTTCCATGCGACAATTCCAGTTGCGGCACATTTGCCGCCGTCAGCGGGTTGGTCTTAAAATCCTGCGATTCCAACTGGCTCAACCAGTCTTCAATCAATTGCAGGACGGCGGCCACGTCCAGTTGCTCGTGTGAACGGGGATATTTTTGGAGGTTCGTCCGCGCCAGTTTGAACAGCGCCGCCGCAGGGCGCGTCCGGTCTTTTTGCAGATGCACGAACGCGCCCGCGAGCTGGATCAGACCTTTGTAAAATGCGCCGTTCACGCCTTGACGGTCGGGCAGCCAGAGATTCTCCAGAACATCATGGGCCTCGTAAAATTTCTGCCGGTTGAACAATTCGAAAAAGCCGCTGTAGTGCGGATCAATATCCCCGTCACGGAACTGTTCGACCATTGCGATGATGCGTTTGCTTTTATTGCTCACGAATAAATCGCAGTTTCATTCCACGCTATGCCCCTGTTCGCGCCATCTTTGCAGCTTGTAAATCAGCGCGCGGCGGCTGATGCCCAGCGTCTTGGCGGTTTCCGTGCGATTGGAATCATGCTGGCGCAATGCCTGCATGATGGCCAGCCGTTCAATTTCGTCCAGCCTTTCTCCGTCGCCTGCTTCGCGCGGGACGGCCTGCTCCGCGACGACCCTCATGCGCGTGGGCAGATGCTCCGTCAAAATAAGTTCGCTGCGGGAAAGCAGCGCGGCACGCTCCATTGCGTTGCGCAGTTCGCGCACATTGCCCGGCCACGCATAATTTTCCAAACACGCGGAAACGGTTTCCGAAAACCGCGCGCGGCCCTTGGTCAGTTCCTCGATGAACCTGGCGGCCAGCGGCAAAATATCCTCGCGCCGTTCGCGCAGCGGCGGGATGTTCAGCTCCACCACGTTCAGGCGGTAAAACAAATCCTCGCGGAAACGCCCGGCCTTGACCTCGTCTTCGAGCACGCGGTTGCTCGCGGCGAGGATGCGCGCGTTGGTGTTAACCTCGCGGTTCGAGCCGATGCGCTGGAATTTTCCGCCCTGCGTCACGCGCAGCAATTTGGCCTGCAATGGCGGCGACATCTCGGCAATTTCATCCAGAAAAATCGTGCCGCCGTCCGCCTCTTCAAAACGGCCGATGCGCTTGCTGCTTGCGCCGGTGAACGCGCCTTTTTCGTGTCCGAACAGTTCGCTTTCCAAAAGCGTTTCGGGAATTGCGGCGCAATTGATTTTTATCAGCGGACCGTTCGCACGCAAACTCCAGGCATGGATGACGTCGGCGAGAATTTCCTTGCCCACGCCGCTTTCGCCGGAAATCAAGCACGCGTGTTTCGGACGGCGCGATCAGCGATGCGTCGTGAAAAACGGCCTGCATGAGCGGGCTGCGGGCGACGACGTAATCCGGCAATTTTTTCTCGTTGTCATAAAGCAGCGGCGCGGCCTGCGAAATGCCGATGGCCGCGCGGACGGACGCGAGCAATTCGTCGAGGTCAATCGGCTTGGAAAGATAATTGACCGCGCCGTCGCGCATCGCGGCCACGGCGTCGCGAACGTCGGTGAAGGCGGTGACGAGCAGGACGGGCAGCGTGGCGTGCTCCTTGCGCGCCAGCCGCAACGTCTCCAGCCCGGAGAGACCCGGCATCCGCACGTCCGAGATCATCATGTCGAATTTTCCGGCGCGGAGGGTTTCCAACGCGGCCTTGCCCGAATCCGCCAGCACGGTCTCGAATTTCTGGCTGCGCAAAAACGAATCCAGCAGGCTGCGCTGGCCGGGGTCGTCATCCACGATGAGGATGCGCGGCGGCCCGCCGTTTTTTTTGCGCAATTCGGTTCCCATGCGCCCAAGCTATCCGAATCCGGCGGCGGATTCCAAAAGAAATAAAATTCAACTATGGAATTGCAGAATTAGATTGCAATTCCGGCTGGAATTCGGAAAATAGTCTTTCGCAGAATCAATTTATGAGAACAACTTTTTTTACGGCGGTCATTTTCATGGCGACGGCGGCGTTGCTGTTCGCGGACGACGGGACGAATGTTCTGGGCGACGAGAAGTCCAAGGTGAGTTATGCCGTCGGCATGATGTTCGGTCACACCTTGCAGCAGCAGGCCATTGATGCGGATCCGGACATGCTCCTGCGCGGAATCAAAGACGAGCAGCCCGGCGGCAAGACCCTGCTGACGACGGAGGAGGCGCAGGCGGTGGTCAAGGATTATCAGGACAAAAGACGCGCCGGACTCACCGTAAAAAACGAGGCGGAAGGCGAGGCTTTTCTGGCCACCAACAAAGACCAGCCGGACGTCAAGATTCTGCCGGTGATCGCTCCAGACGGCAAGCCTTTCGACTTGCAATACAAAGTCATCAAGGAAGGCACCGGCATTTCGCCGACGCCTGCGGACACGGTGACTGTGAATTACCGTGGCACATACATAGACGGCACGGAGTTTGACAGTTCCTACGGTCGCGGCCAGCCCGCGCAGTTTCCTGTGGGCCGCGTCATCCGAGGCCTGTCGGCGGCGCTCATGCAAATGAAGGTTGGATCAAAATGGCAGTTGTTCATCCCGTCGGAACTGGCTTACGGGACGAACGGCTACGGATCAATTGGGCCGAACGCCACGCTGATTTTTGAAGTGGAACTGCTAGGCGTCCAGCGTCCGCTGCCCCAGCCCGCACCGACAGTCCCGCCCCAGCCGTTGACGAGCGACATCATCAAGGTGCAGGGCACGAACGTGGTGGTGATGAAGCCGGAAGACGTGCAGAAGCTCCGGCAGTCGCAAGATCAGCAGGGCAAGTGACCGCGCGTTTTTTGAACATCCGCCCCGCCTCGCTGTCAATCTTTTCAAGAGCGAGAGATGAAAAAAATTTCAAAACTGATGGCAGGGGCGTTTGCGGCGACGGTTGCCGCGCTGGCAATGGCAGCCCTGTTTCACGGCGCGTCCTGGGGCAAGGATGCCGCGCCGGTGATCAACGTCGAATCCACGCCCGTCAACCGCGACGCCAGCCCCGTCACGAGCTACGCACCCGTCGTCAAAAAAGCCGCGCCGAGCGTCGTGAACATTTACACCACGCGGATTATCCATCTGCGTGCGGGCGCAATCCGTTTGGCGACAACCCGTTTTTCCGCCAGTTTTTCGGGAATCAATCCCAAGAGGACAGCCGTGAACTGACCCAAAAGGAACAAATCCTCGGCTCCGGCGTCATCGTTTCGCCGAACGGCTACATCCTCACCGCCAACCACGTCGTGAGCGGCGAGGAGGAAATCAAGGTGGCCTTCGGTGACGACAGCAAAAAAGAATACACCGCCAAAGTCGTCGGCACGGATCCGCAAACCGACATCGCGGTTCTGAAGATTGACGCGACCAATCTGCCCGCCATCACGCTTGGCGACAGCGACCAATTGGAAGTGGGCGACGTTGTTCTCGCCATCGGAAATCCCTTCGGCGTCGGACAGTCGGTGACGATGGGCATTGTCAGCGGCCTGGGCCGTCACTACAAGGAAATGAGCGGCTATCAGGATTTCATCCAGACCGACGCCGCGATCAACCAGGGCAATTCCGGCGGCGCGCTCGTGGATGCCGAAGGCCGGCTCGTCGGCATCAACACCTGGATCGCCACCGAAACCGGCGGCAGCGAGGGTCTTCGGCTTCGCCGTGCCCATCAACATGGCGCGCCACGTCATGGAGCGCCTCATCACCGGCGGCAAAGTCACGCGCGGCTTTCTCGGCGTCGTTTTGCAGGACCTCGACGCCGGCCTGCGCAACTTATTTCAGCCTGCCCGACCAGAATGGCGCGCTGGTGGATGATGTAACACCCGGCTCGGCCGCCGCAAAAGCCGGCATCCAGTCCGGCGACGTGATCGTCGCCTTCAACGGCAAGGCCGTCACCGACGCCAACAACCTGCATACTGGATGTTTCCGACTGCTCTGCCGGGAACCGAGGCGACACTGAAACTGATCCGCGACGGCAACGCAAAAACCGTCACCGCCACGCTCGGCGAAATACCGGGCGAAGTCGCGCAAAATACAAATGTCCGGAACAATTCAAACGCCAGCCAGTTCGGAAACCGACGCGCTTGACGGCGTGACCGTGGCGGATTTGGACCAGGCCGCGCGGCAGCAATTGAGAATTCCCAACAACATTCAGGGCGTGATCTGGTCACGGACGTGGATCAGGACTCGAATTCCGCGGAAGCCGGCCTGCAACAAGGTGATGTCATCGTGGAAATCAACCGGCAGCCGGCGGGCAACGCGGAAAACGCCATCAATCTTGCAAACTCGCCAAAGGCGACCGGATCTCCTCAAAATCTGGCGGCGCGACGGCAATCTTGGCAGCATGCGCTACTTGAGCGTGGACAACACCAAGTAACGGCGGCTGTCAGTTGCAGGTTGAAAGTTTCAAGTTTTCCGTTTCCACCCTTCCGGCAAACTTGTAACCTGAAACTTGAAACGTGTAACTTCCAATGCCCGTTCAATACAAAGATTACTACGAAAGCCTCGGCGTGCCGCGCACCGCGAGCGCCGCCGAAATCAAGAAATCCTTCCGCAAACTCGCGCGCCAATATCATCCCGACGTCGCCAAGGACAAAAAAAAGGCCGAGGAAAAATTCAAGGAGATCAACGAGGCCTACGAAGTCCTTTCCGACGCCGCCAAGCGGAAAAAATACGACGAACTCGGCGCGAACTGGAAATCCGGCGCGGAATTCCGTCCGCCGCCCGGCCATGGCGGTTTCCCCGGCGGCCAGAATTTTCGCGGCGGCCGCCCGATGAGCAGCGAGGATTTTGAAACGCATTTTGGCGGCACGGGCTTCAGCGATTTCTTCGAGCAGCTTTTCGGCGCGCACGGCGCGGCGGCGGCTTTGGCGGGCGCGGCGGTTTTGACGGCGAACAAGTTGCCGAGCGCGGCCGCGACATCGAAGGCGACATCATGGTCACGCTCGAAGAAGCCGCGCGCGGTTCGGTGCGCACCGTCACCGTGCGCCATGCGGACGCTCGCAACCGAAACGCATCAGGTCAAGATTCCGCCGGGCGTCACCGAGGGCCAAAAACTGCGCATCGCCGGGCGCGGCGAACCGGCGAGGGCGGCGGCGCGGCGGGCGATTTGTATCTGCGCGTGCGGCTCGCCAAACATCCCGACTTCGACGTGGACGATCACAATCTTGATTTACGAAGCCGAACTCGCGCCGTGGGAAGCCGCGCTCGGCGCGGAAATTTCCGTGCCGACGCTCGACCGGCCCGGTGAACATCAAAATTCCCGCCGGAACGCAAAGCGGCCAGAAACTCCGCGTGCGCGGACGCGGCCTGCCGCAACGGACCGGCGATTTGCTCGTCGTCACCAAAATTGTCGTTCCGGCAAAAATTTCCGATGCGGAGAAAAAATTGTGGGAACAATTGAAACGCGAATCCAAATTCAATCCGCGAATTTAACGCATCCGCAGATTTCGGCCGATTCGACGCTGATTGGAAAAATCTGCGGAAATCTGTATAATCTGCCGGCAAACTTATGCTTGAAAACCATCCTCATCACCGGCGTCTCGCGCGGACTTGGCCGCGCGCTGGCGGAAGAATTCATCCGGCTCGGCCACGTCGTCATCGGCTGCGGACGTTCGGAAAAGGAAATCGCGCAGTTGCAGAAACAATTTCCCGCGCCGAACGATTTTTCCGTCGTCAACGTCGCCGACGATACGCAAGTCGCCGCGTGGGCGAAAAAGATTTTATCCATCGCACGCCGCGCCGGATTTGCTGCTCAACAACGCCGCGCTCATCAACCGCAACGCGCCGCTCTGGCAAGTTCCCGCGCGGGAATTTTCCGACGTGATTGACGTGAACATCAAAGGCGTGGCGAACGTCATCCGCCATTTTGTGCCCGCGATGATCAAGCGCGGCAGCGGCGTCATCGTGAATTTCAGTTCCGGCTGGGGACGCTCGACCGACGCGGAAGTCGCGCCGTATTGCGCGACGAAGTGGGCGATTGAGGGACTCACGCAATCGCTCGCGCAGGAATTGCCGCCGGGCATGGCCGCCGTGCCGCTCAATCCCGGCATCATCAACACCGCCATGCTGCAAAGCTGTTTTGCCGGCGGCGCAGCCAGTTATCCCGCCCCGCGCGAATGGGCCAAAACCGCCGCGCCATTCCTGTTGAAAATAAATTCCGCCGACAATGGCACGCAATTGACCGTGCCGGTCCGGTGAGCGTTCGCTTGTTCAAAACCGGGAACGCTGGCTTTCGGTGCCGTTGGTTCTCGCCTCGATCAGCCTCTGCGGACACTTGGCGATAAAAGCGCTTGATTAAGACGCTTGACAATGCGGCACGAAATGCCTATCAAGTTGTATCAAACAAATTTCAAGCGAGAATCCGTTCTCGTTTTGTATAAAAAATTAGACCACAGCTAAAAACCTGCTATGAATAAGATCAGAAAAATCGTGATGCTGGCACTCGGCGTCCTGTCTGTATTGGCCTTGGAAGCCAGTTCTGTTGCGGCCGACGACAACGGCCCCAGCCTCGCGCCTTACTTCACGCCCGCCACATCGTCCCCCAAGTCGCCGAACAGCGACGGCTTTCTCCAGCGCTGGCTGCTGCTGGAGCCAATCAACAAGCCGAACCGCGGCAACACGGTGTTCACCGACAGCTACATTCGGAATGCCTTCAACACCGAGTATTTTCCCGACCAGTTCACCGTGGTGCCGCACGACGGCGACAAGGTGACGGTTGCCGGCGGGGAACTCGCCTGGCACGCCTTGGACGCCACCGGGTTCAACGTCAAACTCTTCCGCTTCGCCTCCGGCTTGAACAAGCAGACATACGGCGTCATCTTTTGGGCAGTGACCGTCGTCAATTGTCCGCAGGAAATTAAGAATGTCCGCATGGCCGTCGGCTCCAATTCGGCGTCCATGTGGTGGCTCAACGGACAGGAAGCCGTCATCCTCTCCGGTGACCGGCGCATGGTGATGGATGACTGCGTCTCCAAACGTCTCACGCTCCATCAGGGACGGAACGTCATTCGCGGCGCCGTCATCAATGGCCCCGGCATGAGCGATTTTTGCGTCCGCTTCATTGATGAAAATGGCCAGCCGATCAAGGACATCACCTTGGAGCCTTGAAAACCTGCAACAGAAACCTCCAATTTTTTGTTCTCAACGTTTCTATGAAATCCAAAATTCTGACAGCAACAATTCCCGCCCTGCTTTTCCTCTGGTCGTCCAATCCGGCAAAAGCTTTGGACGGTGAACCCTACATTCACGATCCCTCGACAGTCTTGCAGTGCGATGGCAAGTATTACACTTGGGGCACCGGCGGCGGCGGCCTGGTTTCCGACGACGGCTGGACCTGGCACAGCGGAGTCCGGGTTCCGGGCGGGGCGGCCCCCGACATCATCCATATTGGAGATCGTTACTACATGGCCTATGCCGGAACCGGCGGCGGCTTGGGTGGAGGACATTCCGGCGCGATCCATGTGAAGTGGAGCAAAACGCTCGACCCCAATTCCACTGACTATGGCTGGAATGACGATCAAATCGTCGCCTCGTCTGACGGCGTCGAGGACTGCGACGCCATTGATCCCGGATTCCTGCTCGATCCCACCAGTGGCCGGCTTTGGGTCACTTACGGAACTTATTTCGGCTTCATCCGGATTGTCGAGCTTGATCCAAAGACAGGTCATCACCTCGAAGGCAACAAGCCCGTCAACATCGCCATTGATTGCGAAGCCACCGACCCGATCTACCACGACGGCTGGTATTATCTTTTTGGCACGCATGGCACCTGCTGCGACGGCGCGAACTCCACCTACAACCTCCGTGTGGGCCGCTCCAAATCAGTCACGGGACCCTACCTTGACAACCTTGGCAACGATATGCTCAAGGGCGGCGGCAAGCTGTTCGCGGCCGCCAGCGGCCGATTTGTCGGGCTTGGCCATTTCGGCCTGATGGATCTCGGCGACGGCGTGGAAAAATTTTCCTGTCACTACGAGGCCGACCTGGATCGCGGCGGTCGCAGCGTGCTGGACATCCGCCCGTTGCTCTGGATAGACGGCTGGCCTGTTGGCGGCGACAACTTCAAGGAAGGCACCTATGAAATCCAATCCGAAGCCAGCGGCTATGCGATGGAGCTGGCCGTGGATTTTGTGCGGATGGGCGGAGGCCGCGGTGGATTTGGTGGCTTCGGTGGACGCGGACGCGGCGGACCGCCCGGCGGAACCAATGCACCAAGCGGCACCAATGCTCCCGGAGGTCGCGGCTTCGGGGGTGGCTTTGGCGGCGGTTTCGGTGGAGGATTTGGCGGACGCGGCGGCGGACCCGTGACCCCGGTTCCGGCCCAGACACTCGCAGAAGTGTCAAGCAACTGGCCGTCCGGCAATCTCGACGTTCGCCTAGGTGATTACATGATGCGGCCCCATCAAGAGTGGACAATCTCGGCTGTCACCAACGCCCCCGGCTTCCCCGGTTCGTCTTGTTTCAAGATCACAATCGCCGGCACCGACCGCGCGCTGGCCGCCACCGCCGACGCCGAGGTTGTTACGGTTCCAGCCTTTACCGGCGCGCCCGAACAGCTCTGGCGCATTGACCAGTTGACAGACGGCACCTACCGCATCATGCCCAAAGTGGTGCCCAACTCCACTGAACCGCTGGTTCTGACCACGATCGGCTACAGCACGCCGACGCTGGCCAAGTTCGATCCCAACAGCGACAAGTCGCGCTGGAACTTTAGAACGCCGTGAAGAAGTTGGATCAAGCAGCGATAATTTAAGAAGCGGATTTTCATTTGCACCGTCAGTTTGACCGGGTTGGTTGCCGGCAATGGGCTGGATTGATGTCAAAAGCGTCCAATCCAAAAAAAACTCGATGCTTGGCACCGGCCTTGATTCCGACAATCACAAGTGGCTGACTTGAACTACAAATTCTTGTCGCTGAAATCTGCATTCAATTGCAGCACTGCTGTCTGCCGGATGTCGCGCGAGGATGCGCCGATTTCAATTTCATATTTCCCCGCGTCCGCCTTCCATTGATGGCCAGGAGTATCGAAATAGGCCAAGTCGCGGGGATGAATGGTGAATTGAACAGTCTTGGTTTCGCCGGGTTGAAGCGCGATTTTTGAAAATCCCTTCAGTTCGCGAACCGGTTTGTCAATTTTTGGATCAAGATCGTGGATATAAAGTTCAGCCACTTCTTCCCCGGCGCGTCTGCCGGTGTTCGTGATGTCCACGCTGGCGGTGACGCTGCCGTCGGGCGACAGTTTATTCTGTGAAAGCCGGAGATGTTTATAGCCGAAAGTCGTGTAAGACAAGCCGTAGCCAAACGGGAACAGCGGTTGAATGTCCGCCTTGTCAAAATGACGGTAGCCGACATAAATGCCCTCCGCGTAATTGACCTGATGATTCGCGCCGGGATAATTATTGGCATCGGGATAATCGTCGCGGCTGGCAGCCAGCGTGTCGGGCAGTTTGCCGGACGGATTCACGTCGCCGAACAAAATCGCCGCCAGCGCGTTGCCGCCTTCCTGTCCTGGAAACCAGGCTTCCACCACCGCCGGCACTTGCGTCAGCCAGTTTGTCATGGTCACCGGCGTTCCATTGTTCATCACCACAATGGTTCTTTTGTTCACGGCGGCCACGGCGCGGATCAGACCCGCCTGCTGATCGGGCAAATCCATTGACGGACGGTCGTTGCCTTCGCCTTCCGTTCCACGGGTGTCCACGCACACGATGGCCACGTCGGCCTTTTTCGCGGCGGCGACGGCGGCGGCATAAGGCGACTTTTCCGGCGGCAGCCAGACCAGACTCGCGGTGTAACCGCCGCCGGCCTGAAAATACTCAATGCGCAAATCGTAAGTTTTTCCCGCAACCAGTTCCGCCTGGCTGCGATAGGTCGTGGCCGCACTTTCAATCCAGCGGTCAATGATCGGTTTGCCGTCCAGAAAAACGCGGCAGCCGTCGTCGCTGGTGAACGCGAAAACATATTTGCCGGTGGCCGGCGCGGTGAGCCTGCCGGTCCAGCGCACGCTGAAATTGTATGTCGGAAATTCCGGGCGCGGGCGGGCGCGAATCATGGAGGTCAATGGTTTCGTCCACGCGCACCAAGCGCCGGCGGGCCTTGCAAGTCGCGATTCTTGAAATACTCCGCCCGGAATCCGTGGCCGATGCCGTCGGGCGGCGTGACCGCCGAAGCGGGCAACGGTTCGCCCTGGGTGTTGGCGGAAACGTAATCAATGGTCGTGTGGCCGGCTCGCGCCTTGAGTCCGTCCAGGATTTGAACCTTGTGCAACGGCACGAACCTGCGGGCTGCCCAGCGCGTCCACCTGCAGGTCGTCACCCGCCTTTCCAATCAGCGCAATCGATTGAACTCTTTCCGAATCCAGCGGCAAGATGTGGCTTTGATTTTTGAGCAGGACAATTCCCTCTTCCGCCACCTTCAACGCGAGCGCGCTGTGCGCGGGTGAATTCACTTGCGTTGCATCCGGGTGCATCGGGCCGTCGAGCAGGCCGGTGCGGATGATAGTCCGCAAAATGCGATGGACCGAATCATCCACCGCCGCCTGCGTGACGCTGCCGTCGGCCAGCGCCGCTTTGAGACGGCGCACGCTCATAAATTGGCCGGTCGGCATTTCCAAATCATTTCCGTCCTGCACGACATCCGTTTCGTGGACGGCGCCCCAGTCGGACATGACCAGACCGTCGAAGCCCCATTCCTTTTTCAGAACATCCTTGAGCAAATACGAATTTGCCGTGGCGTGCGAACCGTTGATTTTATTGTAAGAACTCATGACCGCCCAGACCTTGCCTTCCTGAACGGCGGCCTTGAACGCCGGCAAATAAATTTCGCGCAACGCGCGTTCGCTGACGTTGACATTGACGGTCGTCCCGGTCGGTTTCCTGATTGTTGCAGACGTAATGCTTGATGCACGCGCCAACGCCGGTGCTTTGCATTCCCTGAATGTAGGCGACCGCCAGCCGCGCGTTGAGAAACGGGTCTTCTGTGAAAAATTCGCCGTTGCGTCCGCCCAAAGGCGAACGGTGGATATTTACCGCCGGTCCCAGCATCATTTGGATGCCCTGCCCTTTGTTGCGCGCCTCCTCGCCGATGGCCTGGCCGGTCTGCCAGAGCAAATTTGTATCCCATGTCGAAGCCGTCAACACTCCGGCGGGAAACGCCGTGGCCGGTCCCAGCGTGCCTTGCGGTCCACCGCGCACGCCCTGGCCGGCGTCGGCCATGACCATCTCCGGCACGCCAAGCCGGGGAATCGGTTGAGCGGTGAACCCGGTGCCGCCCAGCATCGCCAGTTTTTCATCCTGGGTCAGGCGGCCAAAAAGATCGTCCACCCGCTGCTCCAGCGACGCAGTTGCATTTTTATACAATGGCGCATCCGCTCCAAGAACGACGCCGTGGATGAACAGGCCGGAGCCGATCAAGGCAACAAGGCGAAATTCGCGACTGGCGATGTGAAAAATACGCTTCGATTCGGGATTTTTTGCAGCTGGATATTTTGCTTTCATGCAATGTCATGGACGACATTAAAACTGCCGTTCCGGGTTGTTTTGTCGAGAACAAAACATTTTGCAATTGCGCCACGGCGCGGCGATCAATTATTCCGCCCCGCGCGAATGGGCAAAATCCGCCACGCCGTTCCTGTTGAAAATAAATTCCGCCGACAATGGCCAGCCTTTAACTGCACCGAGTTTGCGGAATAAATCGGTTGACATCAGCGCGTAACCTGAAAGCCTGATCCAAGCGTATGAGAATCGGCTTACATACCTTGAGATTGAAACGATTTGCATTATTGGTGACCCTGTTTATTTCGTTGGCGCTTCAAACGGCAATGCCCGCCTTCTTAACCCACCGTTACTCTTTTGATGCCGACGCGAGTGACTCGATCATCGGCGCGAACGGCACATTGCAGGGAAACGCCATCGTTACTAATGGTGCGCTGGTCTTGGACGGCACCAACAGCAGCGTCCAGCTTCCGAATGACCTGTTCACCAATTATAACTCGATCAGCTTTGAGGTTTGGTATTCGGATGCGCCGGTCAGCAATCCCAACAACCAGCTTTACAATTTCAACGGTCCGCTCGGCGGGATGTATTATTGTCTATTTGGGCAGGGCAATCATTTTGTCGGCACATCCTCAAACCTCGTGACTCTGCCAATCCCAGCGGTGGGCGGAACCAATCATCTGATATGGACGCAGGACAGCGCGGCGCAAACCGCCAGCATTTACATCAATGGAGTGCTGGCCGCTCAAACCGCCGGTTTCACCAATACTCCGGCCATGATTGGCTCAACAACCAACAATCTTATTGGTGCGGGTGCATCCAACAAAGCCGCTACCAATTTCAAAGGAAGCATTTTGGAATTCCGGACGTATCAAGGCGCGTTGTCGCCGCTGGACGCGACGGTGCTTGATGCCTTTGGGCCGGATCAGCCGCAGTCGAACCCCGGAACGTTGCAACAAGTGCGCGTGGTAATTCCTTCACCGACCGGGCCGGGTGCCTTGTTCCGCGCCGGGGTTTTTGCCGATTTCTTCGGTGTCACCAACGTCAACATCAGCACGCAACCGGATTTGGTTTTGATTTCAGACAATACCAACGTGATCACATTCGCGCCAGATCAACGGCTTCAGACCGTTTCGTTGGGCACAGCAAACATCACGGCGATTTGGCAGGGATTCTCCAACACTGTGCCGGTGACGATTGGCCTGCCGCAAGACATTGCGCTCGTTCATCGTTATGGATTCAATGAGAAAACCAATGACTGGATACTTCATGATTCCGTGAACGGGGCGAATGGACGGCTTTTCAACACTTCAATAAATCCAGGAGTTCCGAACGCTACTTTTACCGGCAAAGGGGAGATGAAGCTCGCAGGTCCCACTTCGGCCATCAGCGGTTACGCCGCCTTGCCACCCGGTATCATTTCCAGTTTGAGCGAAGTGACCGTGGAAGCCTGGGTGACTTGGACGTTAAAAACATCATGGCCGTGGCAAAGGATTTTTGATTTTGGAAATAACACCGGCAGCCCAAGCTCCACTTGGGGTATTACCTATTTTTTCATGACCACAGAGGCGGACACATTTGTAACTGGCGGAAATGTTGCCCGCACGACCATCTCCACGAACAACCTTGACTATGAAACTCCCCGCTTGGACTGGACAAATACACTGCCACTCAATGTCACTTCGTTTGTGGCCGTGACTTACAGCCCGGTTCGCGGCATCGCAAAATTCTACATCAATGGCCAGCCGGTATCCTCTGGAGTAGCAACCATTCCGCTGTCAGCGATCATTGACACCAACAATTGGTTGGGCAGATCGCAATTCGCGCAGGACTCCTATTTTGGCGGACGCTACAACGAATTCCGGATTTACCGCGGCTTGTTGTCAGATTCAGACGTGGCCGCAGATTATGCCGCCGGGCCGGATACGGTAGGGGTGGATTATGTGCTGCACGATTATTTGGCCAGCAACAATCTCACCATTACCCGGGGATCATCCTCCACCAACTTGGTTCTTGAATCCAGTCACGCGCTTGGTGTCGGAGCCGCCTGGAATCAAGTTACTAATACGCCCATTCTTCAAAACGGACGGTATAGTGTCACGGTGCCCATTTCAGATGACGCCGCCTACTTCCGACTGCAAACGCCATAAAACTTTTGAAGCGAATATGGCGCTGTTCTTGACCCGCCTGCCGCTGGGCTTTAGGCTGGATTGATGTCGAACGCGCCCAAAAAGAGAAAATCATTGATGCTCGGCGTCGGTCTTGATTCCGACGGCCACAAGCGGCTGACGACCGGCCCGAATTTCGCGCTCGTCGGCGGCTCGCAGGAAACGCACGAGCAGATGACCGAGAAGGCCGTCAAAATCAACGAAAAACTCAAGGCGCGCGGCAAGCATCTCGAAACCGTCACGCGCGAGGAGTTCAACGACATCGCGCAGGAGGTGGGTTAGAAGAAAGTTGAGCCGCCCAAAGTCTCGTAGCAGCGGACGTCAGTCCGCTCATTTTTCAGAAATCAGAGCCGACGCACGTCGGCTGCTACAATAGAAACTTCTCCACCGCCGCGCGGGTTTTCTCCGGCGTCTCGTGCAGAATTGTCCGCCAGCCGCGTGCGCTTCCGGCTTGGACATTTTCTAGCCGGTCGTCAATGTAAACGATTTCCGCGCCGCGCCTGCCGGACATTTTCTCCAATGCCTCGTAAATTTGCGGCTGCGGCTTCATCGCGCCGACTTCGTAGGACAAAATGTAGCCGTCGAAATGCCCGAAGAATGGAAAGTCGCGCCGGACGTGCTCGACGGCAAGGTCGTTGGTGTTCGAGAAAATATAAGTCGGCAAACCGCGCCGCCGCAGTTCCGCATGAAGCGCAATCATCGGCTCAATCGGCGAAAAGATTTCGGCGAAGAATTTTCCAAATTCGGTGATGTCGCCGTGAAAACCGACAGCTTCACGCACGGCGTCGAAGAATTGTTTGCGCGTGAGCCGCCCGCTTTCGTATTCAACCAGGAAAGGCGAACTGCTCAAAAACATATGCAAATCTTCCGGCGCTTTGGAACTGCGCGCGGCAACCTTGCGCGCGGCAATCGAATAATCGAAATCCACGAGGACTTTGCCCAAATCGAAAACGACAGCCGTGTTCATGTCATTTCACGGCGGCTTTCAAGCGCGCGGTTGAGCGTCAATTCATCCGCAAATTCCAGCCCGCTACCGGCGGGCAGGCCGAAGCCGATGCGCGAAATTTTCAACCCACTTCGCGCGAGCCGTTTCGCGAGATAATTGCTCGTGGCGTCCCCTTCCACGTCGGTGCCGAGCGCGATGATGATTTCCTTGACCGGCTCATTCGACAAACGCTTTTCCAGTTCCGCAATCCTCAAATCTTCCGGTTCAACGCCGTCGAGCGGGGAAATTTTTCCGCCAAGGACGTGAAACTTGCCGCGAAACGTGCCGGATTTTTCCACGCTCAAAATGTCCACGGCGCGCTCGACGACGCAAATGAGCGCGGAATCGCGCCGCGAATCTTCGCAAATCGGGCACGGGGATTTTTCCGTCAGCGCGCCGCAAATTGTGCAGAACTGGATTTTTTCGCGCGCGAGCAAAATGGCGTCGGCAAGTTGTTTTACAATCGCCGAATCGGTTTGCACCAAGTGCAGAGCGATGCGTTCGGCGGAGCGCGGGCCGACGCCCGGCAGCCGGGCAAGCGCGGCGATCAGTGAGGCGATGAAATCGGGAAGGGCGGACATGGAATGGCTGGACAGTGTGGACGGCGATGTCAACTCAATTTCAGCCCTGAAATTTTCAGCGCGTATGCGTTTTCGCACGGGGGCTGGACCGGCATATTAACGGTCAGACCGGTTTCGTCCTGCTTCCAATCCAATTTCCCATCGTGGCCGAGCAAGGTGACTTGGCCGATTTTCTGTCCCTGAAGCTGCGGCGAATTGGTGGCCAGCGCCTTGATGACGGATGGAGTCTGACCGGGCCAGCCCATCAGGAACGCATAGAGCGTGTCGCCCTTGGTGGTGAAGCGGATGTCGGCGGCGGTGTAAGTGGTGCGGCCTTCGTTGAACATTCCGCCGCCGGCGTGCGCGGCACCTTCGGCGGGAATCTTCCACGGGCGCGTGCTATAAATGCCTTCGCCATTCACGCCAATCCACTTGGCCATGCCTTCAAGGAAGGCAAGTTCGTCGGCATCAATGGTGCCGTTGCCGCGAACGGGGATGCTCAATAGCAGGTTGCCGTTTTTGCTCACAATATCAATCAGCATTCGCGCGACCGTGGCCACCGTTTTATATCGGTGCTGGGTGAAAAGGATGCGGTTGTAATGCCAGTCGCCGATGCAGGTGTCCGTCTGCCACGGTTCCGGCTCAATGATGTCGCTCGCGCCGCGTTCGTAATCTTCCACGATTCCGGATCGGCGCGGGGGATTGATGCCCTTCACATTGACGACCGCCTGATTGTTGCCGTGCCAACGAGTGCTCGCGTTGTAAAAATGCGCGGTGATGTCCAGTCCGGCCTGGCCGAGGGGCAATTGGCCGATGTTGTCGAAATAGAGCAAGTCAGGTTGGTATTGATCCACCAAGTCCTGGCAGCGCAGGAACCACTTCCGCGTGAAATTGGGGTTGTTCGCTGGCGGCGTTTCGGTCCAAACGCGGTCGTTCTGTTCGTGCCAGCGGGCTGCGGCCTGGGCGGTGGTGATGCCATCGGGAATGACCATGTTCGGCCCAGTGTAAAGTTCCTGCGGGTCGAGACCTTCCCACCATTTGCCCTTGCCATCGGCCTTTTTCAAAGTGTAGGCGTCGTAACGGATCCCGGCCTGCGGGCCTTCGGCGTCGTAGCCGTAGGCGGTTTGGAACCAATGCCAGGAGTGCGCGGAGTGGTTGCTCACGCCGAAACGCAGGCCGTGTTTGCGGGCGACCTTGGCCCAGGTGCCGACGATGTCTTTCTTGGGTCCGACGTTGACGGAGTTCCAAGCGTGATGCTTGGAGTTGTAGTTGTCGAAGTTGTCGTGGTGGTTCGCCAGCGAGACGAAATACTTTGCGCCGGCGTTGACGTAAAGTTTCATCAGCGCTTCCGGCTCCCATTGGTCGGCCTTCCAGAGGTTGTCAATTTCCATGAACCCGAATTTCGTCGGATGGCCGTAGGTGCGAACGTGGTAATTATACTGGCCATTGCCCTGAATATACATCTGGCGCGCATACCAGTCGCCCTGCTCCGGCACACATTGGGCGGACCAATGCGCCCACATCCCAAATTTTGCGTCGCGGAACCATTCGGGACATTGATAATTCCCGGCCAAAGATTCCCAGTTCGGCGCGAATGGGCCGGAAATCGGTTTGCCCGAAGCGGAGCCACCCAATGAGGAGCAAGACGACAGCCATGGAGCGGTCAGCCCGGCGGCACCTGCCAAGGTTGCGCGTTTGAGGAATTGACGACGGGAAACAGAATCTTTCATGGGAATGCTTGCTGTTGCAATGAATGGTTATGAGGTGAAAGTTTGTGTCTGTGAATGACAAATTGTTTCGTGATGTTCCTGCAAAGTCAACCGCCGGTTTTCAAATCGCCGAACCGCTTGCTTCACATCATTCCCGGCAAACTCAAGCCTGCCGTGACCTTGCCCATTTCCGTGTTGGAAATATCCTTGGCCTGGCCGAGTGCCTGGTTTGCGGCGGTGAGAATCATGTCTTCGAGCAACTGCGCGTCGGATGGATTGAGCGCCTGCGGATCAATTTTGATGGACGCGAGCGAGCCGTCGCATTTGGCAACGACCTTGACCGCGCCGCCGCCGCTGGTGGCCTCGACCGTGCGCGCGGCGAGCTGCGCCTGGACGGTTCCATTTGCTGCTGCATTCGCGCAGCCTGTTTCATGAGTTTTCCGATGCTGCTCATTTTAGTTGAAAGTTGTTGAGTTGAGAGTTGAGAGTCAAAACTGAAATCACGCGCGCACTTCGACAATCTGGCCTTTGAAAATTTCCAGCGCCTTCTGGATCAGCGGATCGTTCTTGAATGTGTCCTTGTTGAACGGAACGGGCGCGGATTTTTTCTCGGCTGCCGGCGGCGTGGCAATTGTTTTGGCCGCAACTGGCGCGGTTGAGCCGCAGCGGCGGGCGCGGATGAAATGGCAGGCGCGGCAACTGGTGCGCGGCCGACCGACAGCTTCGGCCTTGATGAATTTGATCTGGCAGTTGGCGTGGCCGAGTTCGGCAAGCTTCGTTTGCAGCAACGTGTGGTTGCGCGCGTTGTCCACGAGACCGAGATGGTCTTCAAATTCGGGATCGAAGCCGATGACCAGAATATTTTTCTCGAACGAAACCGGATTGCGCGTCCACAAGATAACTGCGCGTGAACGGGCTGACTCGGCCAACGGCCTCGATGAGTTGCGTCCACAATCCCGCCAAATCGGCGGAGACGGGCGTCGGCTCCGAGAAATCGTAGCCGCCTTCGGGAGGCTGCGGATTTTTGGCCGGTGCGGTTTCGACTGGCGCGGCCGTCGCGCGAATTGACATTCGCGGCTGCGGGTGCGGAAGCAGGCGGGACTCCTGCGCCACCATTCCGCCGCCGCGCAATTGATTCAACTGTTTCAAGACGGCTTCAAGCTGACGGCGTTGCGCGCTTCGATGGCCTTGAGCGCGGTGATTTCGAGGAGAATTTTCTTGGACGCGGCGTCGCGCAGGCGCAGTTCGGCGTCAGACAGGACTTCGAGGACGCGCGTGAGCGATTCGGTGTTGGCCAGCGCGTTCTGTTCCTTCAGCGCGGCAACTTCGGCTTCGGAAACTTCCAGCAGGTTCAAATCGCCGCGCGAAATCTGGAAAATCAGCAGGTTGCGGAAATGGTTCAGCAAATCGGAAAGCAGCCGTCCCAAATCCTTTCCGTTTTGCGCGAGTTCATCCAGTTGCGTGAGCGCGGTCTGGATTTCGCCGGCGAGAACCGCCTTGCTCAATTGCCAGAATTTGATTTTGCGCGGCGAGGCCGAACATCGAAAGCACGTCGGCCTCCTCGATTTTGTCGCCGCAAAAACTGATGAGCTGGTCCAGC
The DNA here is from genome assembly GCA_963755455.1 of uncultured Verrucomicrobiae bacterium. Taxonomy (GTDB): domain Bacteria; phylum Verrucomicrobiota; class Verrucomicrobiia; order Limisphaerales; family UBA11358; genus UBA11358. The sequence goes on along the minus strand of CAVWJH010000004.1, from coordinate 1,130,576 downwards.
GTGGATTCGGCGTCGCGCATCCCGCCGTCCGCGCCGCGCGCAATGGCGTGGAGCGCGGCCTCGTCAATCTTGACTTTTTCCAGCTTCGCAATTTGCGCGAGATGTTTCGTGATGAGCGCGGCGGGAATCCGGCGCAGATCAAACCGCTGGCAGCGCGACAAAATCGTCGGCAAAACTTTTTCCGGGTCGGTCGTCGCGAACATGAATTTCACGTGCGCGGGCGGCTCTTCCAGCGTTTTCAGCAGCGCGTTGAACGCCGCCGTCGAAAGCATGTGGACTTCGTCAATGATGTAGATTTTGAACTGCGAATTGGCCGGCGCGTATTTGCAGGTCTCGCGCAATTCGCGGACTTGTTCGACGCCGTTGTTGCTCGCGCCGTCAATTTCCAGAACGTCCAGCGCGCGGCCTTCGGTGATTTCCTGAACGCGCGTGTCGGCGTCGTCAAAATCCACTTTCGGCCCGCCGGTGCAGTTCAGGCATTTTGCAAAAATGCGCGCGATGGTGGTCTTGCCGGTTCCGCGCGGCCCGCAAAACAGATACGCGTGCGCGATGCGTTTCTGCGCGATGGCGTTGGCCAGCGTCTGCGTGACGTGCTCCTGTCCGACCACGTCGGCGAAACGCTGCGGGCGATATTTGCGGGCGATGACCTGATAACTCATTTTAATGCGGAACTCGGAGTGCAAAATGCGGAAAAGTTTACCGCCGGGTGAAGTGCAACATTCCGCACTCCGCAACTCCGCGCTCAAAATACAAAAGTGTCAGGGTGACCACGGCAGATGCCGAGCAAACTACCGTTGCTGCCTTCCGGCCCTGGCGGGGTTCGTAAGTCCACATTCCATGGGCCCTGACAAGGAAAGGTTGCCGCAAATTTCAATCGTTGTCGAGACAAAGCGCGGCGTTCCGCCCTGGACAATTTTCAATTGCAATCACCCCGCTGTCACCGGTCGCGTCTCCGCCGATTCCACGTCAAAGTTTTCTCAATTCTTCCCGCAGCATTTTTGCCAGCGGACGGATTGTTCTTTCGCTGAATTCAAACCGGCAGCCGGCGGCGGAAAACAGTTCCGGCAGCGGACGCGAGCCTCCCAGCACGAGGGATTTTTTGTAATCGTCCAGCGCCTTCGTCCTGTCGCGCTTTGAATTCGCCCAGACCTGCAACGCGCCGAGCTGCGCGATGCCGTATTCGATGTAGTAAAACGGAATGAGAAAAATGTGCAGTTGCCGGTGCCACAAATTCGCACGCGCATTTTCAAAATCGCTCCAGTCCACATCGCCGCCAAAACGGTCCATCAATTCGAGCCACGCCGCTTTCCGCTCGTCGCGCGTGTGGTCTGGATGCGTGTAAATCCAGTGTTGAAAGGAGTCCACCGTCGCAATCCACGGAAAAACTCCGACGACGCCTTCAAGATGCACGCGCCGCGCGCGGTTCGCTTCTGCCGGCGGATAAAATTCCTCGATGAATTCGTTGCCGAGCAGTTCCATGCTCATGGAGGCGACTTCGCAAAATTCAATCGGCGCGCCGCGATACGCATACAAATCCTCGTCGCGCGTCGCCAGCGCGTGAAACGCGTGGCCGCCTTCGTGCAGCAGCGTCTCCACGTCGCGCTGCAAGCCGACGGCGTTCATGAAAATAAACGGCAGCCGCGATTCCGCCAGAGTGGATTGATAGCCGCCCGGGGCCTTGCCTTTGCGGTTGTCCAGATCGAGCAAGTGCAAATCGTCCATCTGCTTGAAACCGCCCGCAAGTTCGCCGTCGAGCGAATTGAAAATCTTTTGCGTCCGCGAAACCATTTCGCCGACTTCGGCAAACGGCTTCAGCGGCGGGCGGTTCTGCGGGTCAACCGCCAAGTCCCACGGGCGCAATTTTTCCAGCTTCAACTGCGCGCGACGCTGCGATTGCAATTCGCGCACGATGGGCATGATTTCGTTTCCAACTGCATCATGAAATTTCGCGCAGTCGTCCGGCGTGTAATCGAAACGGCCAAGTTTGCGAAAGGAATAGTCGCGGTAATTCTCAAAGCCGGCGTTCCTGGCGATTTGCCGGCGCAATTTGATTTGCTCGTCAAAAATATCGTCAAACTTGTCCGCTTCCTGCAACCGGCGGTTGGCGACGAGTTCCCATGCTTCCTGCCGCAGCGCGCGGTCGGGTTCTTCGAGATAACGGCCCATTTGCACCAGCGTTTTTTCCTCGCCGCGAAAATTCACGGTGAGCGAGCCGCTCAATTTTTGATACTGCTGCCCCAGTTTTGTTTCCCCGGTTTCGAGCGGGACATTTTCAGGCCGGAAGAGTTCGACGCGGTTTTTGATGTCGCGGTCGAATACCTGAAAGCGCGGCTGCGGCAGCAGCCCGCGCAATGGATGCGCGACGTAAATCTTTTCCAGCGCGAACTGGCGCGGCTTGGTCTGGGGCTTGATGTTTTCAACAAAATCCAAAAACGCCTTTTCCGCCTCGGCATTGTCAGTATGACAGGTCATGGCGATTTCACGTCTTGAAGATTCCTCGTCGAGCGCGGCCTCAAGTTCGCTCCAATCCAGCAGCCATTTTTCCAGTTCGGAAACGGATTTGATTTGCGGCGCGCGGTTTTCCAGTTGGTCGAACAGCGGCGCGATTTGCGGCCAGTCGCCGAGGTCAATGTTTTCAGGAACAAACTTTCGCGGCCTGTGCGGCGGCAGTTTTCCGAACGGCAATAAATTCATGCGCGAAGGATAAATTAAATCTTTGTAGGAGTCGAGGTCACGAGACTCAAATTGAAAAAATGATTAGATCCTCGTGACCTCGTCTTACTTTAGGATTTTGTTTTAATCTCGCACGCAGAAGAGTCCGCTCAATTTTTCAAAAATCCTTTTTGGTCTTCCGGGTTTGCAAAAACCAGTTCTTCCGAATGCGGGCCGGTGCGAATCAAGACAGCCGGCTTTCCTGAAAGCAAAGCCAGCAGTTCATTGTCATTGATCTGGCGAAATCCGCCGCTGGCGGTTGAGATTTGAGCCACAGCCGAAATTGACGCAACAATTTGGACGGAAGACGGACGGGTGGTTATGAGTTCGTCTTCGGGCAGCGGTTGGGTGAGAACGAGCTTGTAACTTTCCGGCGTTGTTTTTTTGGCAACCGGCTTTGAAGCGACAGACTGCGTCGGCCAGTTTTGCCTGCCTAAAATCGCCAGCAAAATGAATACACCCAAAACTCCGATTGTCTGCCGCGTTTGCCGAAAATGACGGCGACGACGCGCCAGCCGCAACGTCTCGCCGAGCAATGCTTCGCGAAAATCGGCAGGCGAGGTTTCAGCCAGCACGTCGTTGAGCAGTTTTTCTTTGTTATTGCGGTCGCTCATTTTTCAATTCGGCCAGAACGGCGTCTTTCAATTTGCGGCGGACTCGGGACAGTTTCGATTCAATCGCCTTTTCCGTCGTTTGTTGTTCATCCGCGATTTCGCGGACGGGACGGCGCGCGAAATATTTTTGCCCGACCAGTTTTTGTTCGTCCGGCGGCAGCAGCGCGATTTTTTGTTCCAGCAAAATTTGCAGCCGCCCGTCAGCTTGATTGTCATTTGCGCCGTCGAGTTCAACTTCCGCGTGCTGCGCGAAACGATCGAGAAATGAAAAGTAGCGGCGTTGCTTTTTCGTTTCATCGGCGAAGGCCGTGCGCGCCAGAACGGTGAGCCAGCTCCAGAAAATGTTTTCGTCGCGGAAAATTTTGATGTGCCGCGTCACGCGAACCAGCGCGGCTTGCAACGCTTCGCGCGCGGCGTCTTCGTTTCCGGCGGCGATGACCAGCAGGTAACGCCACAGGCGGTCGAAGTATGTGTCGTAAAAAGTGCGCCAGGCCATTTCATCTCCTTTCGACATCGCGCGGGTCAACACCTCAATCTGGTGGGGCGAGGCTGCTGGCGAGCCGTCTTCGCTGTTTGCGGCTCGCGGGGACGCTCGCCCCACCGATGATTGAATGTTTTCTTCCAAGCAAGCGCATTGCCCGTTGACTCGCTATTTTTTATTGTCCGGCAGCGAATTTTCCGGCGACTTCGGCATTGGCGGCATTATTCTTGGCGGAGCCGTTGGTGGCGCAACAGAAGATTGCGGGGATCTATGTATTATATCCAGCAAACGGTCATTGAAAGTAGGCGACGGTAATTGCGGTTGCAACGCCTTGAGAACATTGTCAATGACTTCAAGTTTGTCCGGCTCACCTACGGCAATCAACAGTTTGGTCTCTTTGTGAAAACTGATTTCCGGCGGGGAAGTTTCATTCATCATTTTCCAACCAGTTTGAATTGCCGTGGTAATGTCGTCCACCGTTAAGCCGCTTTCAAGATAAGACGACAACGGGTAAAACTTGCATATTTTTTCGGATGAAACAGCCGGAGGCAAAGATGGTTTCTCCACATGAAAATACCAAATTGAGTCATCCGACAAGGTTCCAGGTGGTGTTATGAAACTGTAACCGGTCCGTTGTTGTTGGTATTGAAGACTGCCGAGATAAGGGCCGACAACGGATACGACTTTCTGGCTGGCGGCTTCCAAAGCTTCAAACAATTGGGGGACATCCACGTGGTTCATTTTCAGCGGCGGCAACTGCGCATCGGCGTCTTCACCGAGAATAATCACGTTCAGCGGCTTGCCGGTCGCCTTTTCAATTGCGGCAACCAGTTCTTGTGGCGTGCCGCCGGGAAAATCGAGGTTGAACTTGGTCAGGGCTGGCGCGTGGTCAGCGGCTTCCTTGTTTGCAGCTTGAACCGCAGCGAGCCGCTCTTGGAATGTTGAAGGCGGTTGCTGGCCGAAAACCGGCGTGAGGCTGATGGCGAGGAATCCGAGCGCGAGATATTTTGAGATTTTCATAAGTGTTGTTGTTTCCGTCTTTATACAGAAACACGACGGCCAGTGCAAAATCCTTCGCGCAAAATCAGAGTTTCGTCCTGATCCCGCACGCGCGCATGAGGCACCAGCCGCGAAGCGATTCAAAAATGGCGAACAACCCCGCCGCCACAAAAATCAAACCAAGCCACAGCACATAATCCACAACGATGATGCCCGCGATGAGACACAGCGCGCCGATGACGCCGCGCGCGAAGCGTCCGTGACGGTCAAGGTTGGGTTTGAAAAACCGGCTCACGCGGAAAACCTACCACGCCGCGCGTCGAAAGCCAAGAGTTGCCTGCGCCGCGTCGCGCGTGCATAGTTGCTCAAATGGACGACACACTCTTGAACAAGCTGGCCCAATCCGGCGCGCTGAATATGCATTACATCTGGGCGTCGTTTCTCTGGGGAACGATTGCGGGCGGCTATCTGCTTTTTGGCTGGAAGCAAAAGGCCGCCGTTCCGCTTGTCGGCGGCGTGGTGATGACCGCCGCAACTTTCCTTGTTTTCAGCGCGTTGTGGTTGTCAGTCATCAGCATCGCAACCATGTTCGCGGTCTGGTGGCTGGTGCGGCAGGGTTATTGAAAGCAAAAAGACGGCATGGATTTACGGCCAGCCGGCGGCGACCATCGCCTTGTAGCCGCCGATGAGCGAGTGGACGCTGCGGTAGCCCATCTTTTGCGCCGCATCGCACGCGAGCGCGGAACGGTAGCCGCCGCCGCAATACATGATGATCTCCGTGTTCGCGTCGGGGATCATTTTCTCAATGTCGCGCTCCAAGATTCCCTTGCCAAGATGCAACGCCTCCGCCGCGTGTCCCGCGTTCCATTCGGATTCCTCGCGCACGTCCAGCAGCACGATTTTTGGATTTTGCAAAAGCCACGCCCGCGCCTGGTCAATGGAAATTTCGCGGACGCGCGTTTTGGCGTCGGCAACAATTTTTAGAAAACCGGATGAATGAGTCATGCGCGGAAGTTAATTCGTTTGTGCGAACGGTCAATCAATTTTCGTTCAAAAAATTCCTTTGCAAATTTTGGAAAACAAAAACCGCGCGCCCTTGCGAACGCGCGGCTGAAAATATTTGTTTATTACCCCATCACGCCGATGGTGGCCACGTCGCTCCACTGGCCGACCTGCCGGCAATTACTCGCTTGCCATGACTTGGCCTGTCCAGACCCAATCGCCCTTTTCGATGTCAATGTAATCGTGTGAACCTTCTCCAAAAATAACCGCGCCGCCGTCGTCCGTTCCGTTCCAGCCGACAGAATAGAGCGCGAACTGTCCATTGTCTGTGCGGCGATATTTCAATGGTTGTCCGCCGATGACATCATGAGGGAGCGATTCGATGTAACGCGGCTGCAATTCATCGAGTGTTTCAGGATAGCCGCCCTGCGCGAGCCGGAAACGTTCCAGCGCACACGCGACCCGCGCCATGTCCACCGCGCTTTGCGCGTAGGCGAATTTTTTGGAACTTGCTGCAACTGCCGGCAGCAGCATCGCGGCAAGAACTGTGTTCGGTGACCAGTGAGATCTTTCTTGTCCAATATTCAAATCCGCCTGATCTTTTTTCGCCGGTAAAACAACGTGTTGAATCACATCCACGATGGGAAGAATAAATCCTTGATAAAACCGCGCAATGGTCAGCTCGTTTTTATAAAACACAGAATTTGGAATCAGATGATAGGCAGCTTTGACGACGCCCGGCGTTGTATCGTTGTCATCAGAAAGCAAAAATAAATTCCGCGTGCGGCGCATATATTCAATGTTCGCCATGTCCATCACCCGTTCACCGCGCATGGAAAACTCGTAATCCGCCAGAAAATCCAGCTTCGAGAGTTCCTGATTCAATTCCACGAGTTGCGCGTCCGACCAAATGTGTTCTTGCTGACCTTCCCAAACCGGCTGAATGGTAAGATTTAGCATGGCAATCCGCACCAGATGCGAGATCAGAAACGGCTCGGTGCGGATGGAGTCAATCAAGCGCAACATCAGTTTCACATCCGCCAGCGCCTTGTCACTCTGGCCGTCCTGCAATTCGGCGATGGCGCGAAGCTGAAGCACCTGACTGCACCGTTTCAACGCCGCCAGATGCGGCAGCAGAATGGTCGCCGGAAACTTGTCGTCGTAGTTCAACGGAAACCGCGAATCCGGCAGCGCGGCGGCCTTGTGCAGTTCCTCGATGGTTGCATCATATTTGCTCAGCGCCAGCAGAACATCGGCGGCAGGCGACTGCGGTTGCGGTGCGACCGGGAACTCATTTGTCCTTGCCGACAATGCCCGATAGTAATCTTGCCAGCCTTTCAAATCAGTCCGGATCCCCTTTGCCCAATTGCCGGCATTGGTCGGATAATTCACCAACGATTGGTCGCCATAAATACTCATCTCCAGCCGGTTGACGACGTCTGTTCTTTGAGGAACTACGCGATGTCCGTTCTTGTCCAGCGTTCCCTCATAGCAACTGGCGACGATGGGCGTGAGCGCGAAGTTCTGGTCGCCCGGCACCGGCTTGGGAATGAAACTGGCAAAATCGAAATGTTCGCCCTTGGCCTCCCATTGCCGTTCATAATTGTTCAATCCGCCCTTGTCGCTCGTGTTCATCACGAGCACGACGGTGAAGATTAGCAACCCGAGGCATAGAAATCCCATCAGGATTTTTTGTCCCCTGTTGCGGCGCAATTGTTCAGGTAGGCTGTCGTTCATCTGGGGCAGTGCAGTGAACTTTACAACGCCCCGCCGGAGAGAGAAGAAAAATCTTGGTGTCACGCATCAGTTTGCCGGCAGAGCGCCGGAGGCGCGGCAGAAAGTAGCCCACGGTGAAACCGTGGGTTGTCTGGCCGGAATGTATTCAAGCCCCGGATGGGGCGGCAGAAGATCAATCTCAATCATTTCTTTCGCCCCTTCTGGGGCTGGCTTGGTTTGATGACTTTACCCACGGCTGACGCCGTGGGCTACTCTCGCCCGCTGCTCCGCAGCTAAAATCGAATCCTGAAAATCTTTTCCAAAATAAACCGCCGAACGATTTACCCCATCACGCCAATCGTGGCCACGTCGCTCCACTGGCCGACCTGCGCGTCGTTGAGGCGATACACGGCCTTGTATTTCCAGACCGCACTCGTGCCGGCGGCGGGCAGCGGCGAGTTGTCCGCGTAATCCGTGTTGGTGGTGAAAGTCAGCGGAACGAAGCCCTTGCCATCGCCGCAGTCCTTCCAGAGATCCAAACTGTCCATGCCCAGCTTGGGCCAGCCGATGTGCGGATGCCCGGCGGTGAGCGTGAGCGTCAGCACCGGCTGGTAGGTGGTGGGGTCCACAATCACCTCCGTGCCGATGATGCCGAGGTCCTGCGCGATGGCGTCGGTGCAACTGGGATGTTTCTTGATGCGCGCGGCCAGCGCGGTGGCGCGGCCAAAGATGTCTGGCGGCACGACGGGCGGCGGCGTGCCGGGCGTGGGCGTCACCGGGATGTCGCCGAGGTTGTCCCCGTGGGCGGCCTGCTGCTTGTAGGCCGTCCAGTCATGCGTCGTGTTGGTGTGCGCCGCGTGCGCATCGCAGACGAAGTTGAAGAACACGTCATCGGCGGTCTCCTGGGTGACTTCCGCCGGGGTCACGCCCACGGTGGCGGCATAGGTGGGCAGCTTGGCGGCAAAGTTTTTGAGCCACTTGCGTTTGCCCGCTTCATCGCGCGGCAGAAAATAGGCTTTTGACATGGGTTTTTTATGGGTTGAGGGTTTATATGGAAGTTTCGTCGGGTTGTTTTAGGGATTGGGATAACTGTTCCGGCCTTCGGGAGAATTATTCAGACGGTTCGTCGGGTTGTTTGGAAGGCTGGGACAATTGGCCAGACCATCCGTCGGGTTGTAGCGGGGGTCAAAACAACTGGCCGGAAGCCTGGTATAACTTCCGCAAGCTCCGGGATAATTGTTCCAGGCTTCGGGACAATTGTCCCGCGCTTCGGTATAATTCTTCCAACCGTTGCGCGGGTTGTTCCGGTGGCTGCGTGAAATGTTTGCAAACCCTGTAGCGTCGAGGCTGTGCCTTGATAAATTACCGGAGCGACGCAGGAATTTCGGCCACAGGCCGGACGCTGCAATCATGGGTTCGGCAGACTTGCTGGCGATGCTGGCAGTGCTGTTTGCGGGCGCGTGCATTGACGATGCACACTTAACTCAATTAATTCCCCGTGCGCCATGCAAACATACTTGCAGGCATGGCAGCAGGCGGGCAGACGCGCAATCCATTGCTGCGCCTCGAACAGCAGGTGGGCGGAGGAAGTTCCCAGCGCGCGGGCGATGTGGCCCAGCACGTCGAGGCCGGGCAGATATTTGTCGGCTTCAAAATAGCCGAGCATCTGCCGGGAAACCTGGGGTTTATCTTTGCGGATCCCGGTGCGCTTCGAGAGTTGGTTCAGCGAAAGACCGAGCCTTTGGCGATGCTGGCGGACAATCCTCACCAACGCCATGTTTTCCGGCAGCCGGTTTCTGCCAGCCACCGGCGGCCCTAATATAACCCCTGCCCTCTGATTTTTCATAAATTCAAAAGCGGCGGAGGGCCGCCGCAGTCCAAAACGCTGGTGCGAAGGTAGGGCGCGTCACTCCGTGCGCGCCGTCGTGGAAAATCCAAACGCGTCCGTTGGCAGACAGCGGTGCGCAGGGGACTGCGCGCCCTACCCGCGCTTTGGCCGAACGCTCGCAATTCAGCTCAATTGGGTTATTTCGCTTTTTCAACCACCAGCACCTCAATCGGCATATTCGTGGGAACCAGTTCAAGGCCGAGTTGATCAAGAAGAACCTTCCGCGCCAAATTCAAGGCGCTTGAATCCCGAGGCAGGGCAACAAAGAATACTCCTAGGAGCCCGGTTTTGGTTTTAACCTGTCCTGTCTCGTCAATAACTGGTTGGTGAAATAAATCCTCCAAATGCTCTCGGAGCCCTCCTGCGGTAGTTGGAAATGGCAAATAAATAGACAGGTCGTAATTGGTTATCGTGTGGATGCTCTCCGCCAACCGGCCCAATGCTTCTGGATTTTTTACCTTGAGCAAGAGCACTTCTGTTTCGCGCCTCTCCATTTGCCCAATCAAACCAAATTGCTTTTTCAGTTCTGCTTGAAAACTTTCTAATCCATTATCTGGCATATTGACTATGTAATCATAATTCCCTTCAGGCAGGTTGGCGGGAAGAATCATCCGGCATGTTGAAATAAACTCTCCGTTCGTTTCAAAAGCAACCGCCAGCAACTTCGACAAGGGAGCCATCATTGCCGCAAGCTTCCCTTCATTCACCGAGATAAATCCATTTCCATCTTTTCCGTTGAATGGGTTCTGCCGAATCATAGTTCCAAAGGGAGTGTGGGTGAAAAAATCATTGATGAGAAAGTCAGTTCTTTGATTCACATTGCTGCTTGATGCATCTGACGGCGATTGTGATCCTGCCATTTGGATTGCATTCATTGCTTCAAAAGTGTTGGTTAAATTCTGCCATGGATCGCTAGTCCAAGACGGCTCTTTAATCACCACAGGACTCCGTTCTTTGTTAACCAAGATGGTTGCTGTTTCCGCCGCAAGCAGCACTCCCACGCCGACCACAACCGCTGTCTTCATTTTTGTCCAAGCCATAATTTTCAATGCTCCTTTGATGAGGGTTAAGGTTGAAATGGAAGCCGTCGCGCCTTTGGCCAGCGCCACGGCGGTCACAGATTTTGCCAGCGCCACGGGCGCGGCTTGAACGGAGTGGGCGGAAATCGCCCCGGCAATGATTTCCGAGGTTGAGTTGACCCCGCGCTTGGTGAAAAATTTCCGCAATTTTTCCAGGGCGTATGCGACGCGCTTCTTGGCCGCGTTTTCGCTCGCGCCAAATGCCGCGCCGATCTCCTGAAAACTTTTGCCTTCAAAGAACCGCAGCACGACGGCGTCGTGATCTTTTTGTCCAAGCTGTTTCATCGCACCGCCCAGCAGCGGGGCGATTTGAGTCCAGACATCGGGTTCTGATTCATTCAAGACGGATTGCATATAGGCCTCCTGTTCGCGTTCTTGCCGCCGCCGTTGAATGGTCAGCGCATTGGCGCTGGCGTAGCGTGCTGTGCGGCAAAGCCAGCCGGACAAAATGGTTTGATCGCCGAGCGAATCCGCCTTGCGCGCCAGAATGATGAAAACCGCCTGGGTAATCTCCTCGGCCAGATGCACGTCGCGCACCTCCTGCAACGCCACGGAATAAACGAGGCTGACGTGGTGTGTGACGAGCGCGGCAAACGCCTCCTCGGAATTGTGCCGGGCATATTCCCGCAGCAACGCCATGTCGTCGGTCATCATCTTGCCTATACATTTACGCTGGCGCGAAAAAGTGCCAATCTATTTTGAAAATTTATTCAAAAGCGGCGGAGGGCCGCCGCACTCCAAGACGCTGGCGCGAATTCCACGGCTCCCGCGTGCGCGGAGCGTCTTGGAGTGCGCCATCCTCTTCAATCGGATGGGAGAGCGACAGGATGAGGGCAGAAGCCGGAACGGAAAATCGTTCCGGTTTTTTGTTTTGAATTGCGAAAACCCCTGCTTCATCTTAATCAAACTCATGCTGATGCCAGAAACGTCCACGAAAAATCAAATCCCGCTCGCCGTGGATCTGGACGGCACGCTCATCACGACCGATTTGCTGTGGGAATTTCTCGCGCGGCTGCTCCGGCGAAATCCATTTCAAATTTTTCGGGTTCTTTTCTGGTGGGCGCGCGGTCGCGCGCTGCTGAAACAAAAACTGGCCGCGCGGGTCAAAATTGATCCCGCCGCCCTGCCCTATCACGAAAAATTCCTTGCGTGGCTGCGCGAACAAAAATCCGCCGGGCGAAAACTGATCCTTGCCACCGCGTCCGACCGCGCGATGGCGCTGCCCGTGGCCGATCACGTCGGGCTGTTTGATGAAGTGCTGGGCAGTGACGGCAAAATCGAATTTGCGCGGCGCAAACAAGCTCAAGGCGCTCACGGAAAAATTCGGCGAACGCGGGTTTGACTACGCCGGAAATTCCTCCGCCGATTACGCCGTGTGGCGCGGCTCGCGCGAAGCCGTCGTCGTCAATGCGAGCCAAAGTGTTTTGAAGGAAGCCGCGCGCTGCACAAAACTCGGCCCGACGTTCACGGATGGTTATTCGTCCTTTGCGATTCTTAAAAGCGTTCTGAACGAACTGTTCATCCGCAGCGGTTATCTTGCCGCCATCGTCGCCGGACTTTTGCTGGCCGCCGCGTTTCCAAAAATCGGCATTGCCGGATTCGCGTGGGTAGCACCGGCGCTTTTGCTTTTCGCCGCGCACGGGAAAAATTCCGGCGACGCCTTTCGCGCCGGTTACGTTGGCGGAATCGCTTTCTGGCTTGCGTCGCTCTGCTGGCTGCTGCTGATTCCCGTCGCTGGTTTATCCGGTTCTTGGCTGGCTGGCGTTGAGCGCGTTCGTGGCGATTTATTTTGGAATCTGGACGTGGCTGCTCGCCGGAAAAATCGGAAACGGCAGTTGGGCGCAACGAAATCTCTGGTCGCTGCTCGGCGCGGCGGCGTGGGTCGGCGCTGGAAATGATCCGCGCGCGGCTGCTCGGCGGCTTTCCGTGGAACCTGCTCGGCGCGTCGCAATATAAAATGACGCCGCTCATCCAGATCGCGTCAGTCACGGGCGTTTATGGAATTTCATTTCTCGTCGTGTGGGCTTCGCTGTCGCTTTTTTCCGCCGGGCGGATGATTTTTGCCAAGCCAAATTCGCGTTTCGCGTGGCAGCCGGAAGTTTTTCTGCCGCTGTTCGTCGTCGCCGGATTGTTTGCCTGGGGCGAGATAAAAATTTGCGAACCCGCCCCGGCCAGCACGACATTGCGCATCACGCTGATCCAGCCGAGCGTCCCGCAAAGCATGATCTGGGATGAAAACGAAAATGCAAACCGCTTCCAGCAATTGCTCGCGCTCACTGAAAACGCGCTCACGAACCAGACCGATCTGCTCATCTGGCCGGAATCCGCGCTGCCGGATTTTGACGACGCGAGTTACACCGCCATCACCAACCTCGTCCGCACGCACCACGTCTGGATGATTTTCAACGCCGACGACACAGTGCCGCGACCGGGCGCGACGAACCAATTTTGACAACGACGTTTTCAACTCCGCGTTTCTGTTCAATCCCGACGGCGAATTCGTGAAAGTTTATCACAAGCGCAAGCTCGTCATCTTCGGCGAATACATCCCGCTCGCTGGCTGCCGTTTTTGAAATGGTTCACGCCCATCACCGGCAGCTACGAAGCCGGCGACATGTTCCTGCGCAGTTTGAAATGGAGCGGCTGGGGCGAGCGTCCGACGCGAACCGTCATTGAATCTCAACAACGGTCCGGCGAACGGTGTTCCGCCGCGGCAGACTGTCAACGCCGCGCCGTTGATTTGCTTTGAGGATATGTTTCCGCAGACCGCGCGCGACTCCGTCCAGAGCGACACGGATTTTCTGGTGAACCTGACCAACGACGGCTGGTTCGGCAAGGGCGCGGAGCAATGGCAGCAGGCCGCCGCCGCGATTTTCCGCGCGGTGGAAAACGGCGTGCCGCTCGTGCGCTGCTGCAACAACGGCGTGACCTGCTGGATTGATTCGCACGGGGCGTTGCGGCAGATTTTCACAGACGACACCGGAGGCATTTATGGCGCGGGCGCGATGACGTTTGACCTGCCGCTGCCGGATGAAAAAACCGCGCCGACATTTTACAACCGCCACGGCGACTGGTTTGGGTGGAGTTGCGTTGGCATGATGATTGTCATTGTGTTCGTCAGACTCCAAAAATCATCTTCGTTCCAACGCCCGCGCTAAAAAATAAAAAAGCCACCGCGCACCCGCGCAGTGGCCTGAAACTGTATGCGGAAGATTAGTTGGCTCCGCCACCACCGCCACCACCACCAAAACCGCCACCGCCTCCACCACCGCCGCCACGGCCGCCACGACCGCCGCGACCGCCGCGACCGCCAAACCCGCCGCCAGCGCCCAACAGTTGATTGTAAGTCCTGCCCGGATCGGCATCAATCTGGGTTTTTTGATCGGCTGTGATTGAAGGCACAATTGGCAGCACCGCCTTGTTGTAGCGCAACATGGCAATGTCGGTCTCGATTGCAGCCACGGCTTCAACCTTGGGACGAACGGTCGCCTCGGTCGCGCCCTGAGCCACTGCGGCATCCAGCGCCGCCTTTTGGGCAATCGCGAGCTTGTTTGTCAGTGCAGACATTTCATCTGAATCCTGCAAGGACTGCATACCAGTGCGCATCTGCTGCATCTGTTCCTGGGTCAAAACTCCGCCAAAACCGCCGCGCCCGCCGCCAAAACCACCGCCACCGCCACCACCGCCGCCGCCGCCGCCGCCAAATCCCTGCGCGTCAGCTTGAAACGTGGTCGCGCAAAGCAAGCCTGCGGCCACCGTTAAACATTGTTAGAAATCCTCTCGTTTTCATGTGATCCTTTGGTTGTATTGTTGTTTTTTTGGTTATGCCCTTCTTGCATTAATTCAATGCACGATGGGTCACAGTGTTAGAGGCATCCGGGTTGCAAGAGGTTACAAATCTTATTTCAGCAACGCCTCGGCGTGTTTCCGCGCCGCGTCGCTCTGGCCGCCCAGCATCCGCGCCAGTTCCGTGACGCGCTCTTTTTTTGTCAGCAGGGCGATCTCCGAAACCGTGCGGCCGTCGCGAATCTGCTTGGTCACGACGTAATGAGCGTCGGCTGGCGCGGCCACCTGTGGCAGATGCGTGATGCACAGCACCTGGCGCTTGGCGGCAATCTGTTTCATCTTTTCGCCCACGGCATTTGCCGTCTCGCCGCCGACATTCGCGTCCACCTCGTCGAAAATCAAAACGGGAATTTCGTCTTCCGCCGCCAGCACGGTTTTTAAAGCCAGCATCACGCGCGCCATTTCGCCGGACGACGCGATGGCGCGCAGCGGCTTGGCCGGTTCGCCAGGATTCGGTGCGAACTGGAATTCAATTTCGTCGAGGCCGGTTTGCTTAATCGTAGCAGCCGACGTAAGGAGGCTGTGATCAATTTCGGGATTCAATTTAAGCCGATTCACATCGGCTGCCACGGAATCTGTTTTTATTGCCACGTCAAACTTGCTTTGGCTTGAAACCCAAATCGTCAAGCTGTTTGCCGACGGCTTTGGCGAGTTGCGGAATCACCTTTTTGCGCGTCGGCGGAAAGTTTTTTGCCGGCGGCCAAAATTTCCGCGTCAAGCTTTTGCAATTCGGCATTCAACCGCGCCAGTTCCGCGTCGCGCGATTCCAGCGATTGCAATTTTGCTTTCGCCTCGTCGCCGAACGCGATGACCTCGGCGAGCGTCGCGCCGTATTTGCGCTTGAGCGAGTGGATGCAAATCCAGCCGCTCTTCGAGCTGCTGAAGTTGCGCGGGATCAACGTCCGCTTTTTCCGCGTATCGCGAAAGTTCCGACTGCAATTCGCGCGAGCGCGCCGCGGCCTGCGCGTGCAATTCAGCCAGCTGCGCCGCGCCGGCATCCACGCGCTGCAATTCCTGCAACGTGCGGCCAATCGCGCCCGCCTGCGCGAGCAAAGAATTTTCATTCTCGCCCAGCAAATCCAGCGCGGCCTGGCTCAATTGCAACAGCTTCGCCGCGTTGCTGGCACGATTGAATTTTTCCTCGACTTCTTCATCTTCGCCGGGCTGAAGCCGCGCAGCCTGGAAATTTCCTGAACCTGAAAACGGAGCAAGTCCAATTGTTGCGCGTAAGTTTTTTCGTCCACGACGAGCGCGGATTTTTCATCTTCAATCGTGGCGCGGCGGACAACCAATTCGCCAAATGCCTCGCGTTCCTTTTCCAATCCGCCGAAAGCGTCGAGAATCGCCAGTTGCTTTGCGGGATGCAGCAGCGATTGATGGTCGTGCGGGCCGTGCATGTCCACGAGCCATTCGCCAATCGTCGCGAGGACGTTCAACGTCGTCGCCGAGCCGTTGACGAACTGGCGGTTGGTTCCAGCGCTGGTGAACGTGCGTTTGAGGACAAGTTGATTTTCCTCGCACGGTTCAAGGCCGTTTTCTTCCAGAAAATTTTTCAGCGGCGCGCGGAGTTTTTTCACGTCGAACACGGCCTCGACGGAGCAACTGTCGCTGCCGCTGCGGATGAGCGAGCGGTCGGCGCGTTCGCCGAGGACGAGGTTGAGCGCGCCGATGATGATGGATTTGCCCGCGCCGGTCTCGCCGGTGATGACGTTGCAGCCGGGCTGGAGTTCGAGCGTCAAGTCCGGCACGAGCGCGAGGTTTTTGATGCGGAGCGTCGTCAACATTCGGCAAAAGTGCGCAATCACTTTGCGGATTGCCGGATGATTGGGCAATCAGAAAAACGCGCGGATGCGTGAAACTTTAAATTATTGTATTGCCAACCGCGTTTTTTGTCGTAGCTTTAACGGTCATCTGCGCTTTCCCTTCAAAGTTGCAATTGAATTATAAATTATGAAAACAAGAAACATTTCAGCCCAAAAGGGCTTTACGTTAATCGAACTTCTGGTCGTCATCGCCATCATTGCGATTCTGGCGGCGATGCTGCTGCCGGCGTTGAGCAAAGCCAAATTGAAGGCCATGGAGGGCGTATGCCTGAGTAATCAGAAACAGCTTGCTTTGGCATGGACCATGTATAACGGCGACAACCGGGATCGTGTTGTCGGATTCAACACAATTTATGATAACGGTTTGCCGTGGCGCTATGACGCGGGTAACTTGAAGACGCAGCCGAACATTCCCGCCCAATACATGAACACGTCCATGCAAGACCGGCTCTTGCTCGAAGAAGGTTACAAGGAAGGAGGCTTGTTTCAGTATGCCCCCAACGTGAACGTATTGCATTGCCCGGCCGATCTCCGACAGAGGAGCCGCTATCCCGGCAGCGGCCCTACTGGAACCTTTGCTTGGGGCAGCTATTCAGGGGTTTGCACGCTTCACGGGGAAGCTGCCGCAACTTTACAGATTTACAAGGATACAGACATCAAACATCTCTCCGACCGGTATTTGTGGGTGGAGGAAAACGATCCGCGCGGGGAGAACGAGGGTTCGTGGTTTATCAATCCCGGCACGCCGACCGCTTTTGCCAACGCCTCCTTTGTGGATTCGGTGGCGGCCTGGCACGGGGGAAAGACGACCACGTTCAGTTTTGCCGACGGACATGTCGCAGCCCATACATGGCTGGATGCGGCCACGATCGCTTATGCCAACAACATGAGTCCCACCAAGTTCAGCGGAGCGCCCAGTTTCAACCAAGCGCCGCACGACACGTTTTGGGCGGCGCAGCAATGTCCGAGCGCGTTGAATCCTTGACAGTTTTAACCGTCCCGATGCTCCGCCGCGCCCGTTTTCAGATGGAAATTTCGTTCGCCGCAGGTTTGACAGTTATGATACTTTCCGGCGCGGGAAATTTTTATCATGTCGTTTTCATTCATCTTTCTCGGCAGCGGCACGTCGCAAGGCGTGCCGGTCATCGGCAAGGATTATCCGCCGGAATTTCTGGCGAATCCGAAAAACTGCCGCACGCGGCCTTCGATTTATGTCGCCACGGAAAAAGTCAAACTGGTCGTGGACACGACGCCGGAATTCCGCATGCAATGCCTGCGCGAAAAAATCACGCTGGCTCGACGCGGTGATTTTCACGCATGCGCACGCCGACCACGTCATGGGCCTGGACGATTGCCGGCGCTTCTGCGATTTGCGCGGCGGCGCGCTGCCGATTTATGCGAACGCGGAAACGATGGAGGCGCTCAAGCGCGTTTTTCATTTACGCCTTTGACGGCCGGCCGATTCCGAAAGGCTATTTTCATCCCGAACCGCACATCGTTGACGGGCCGTTCACGCTCGGCGATCTGGAAATCATTCCCCTGCCCTTGCCGCATGGCTCGATGACGACGAATGGTTATCTGTTTGTGCAAAACGGCAAAAAGCGGCTGGCGTATTTGAGCGACTGCAAGGAAATTCCCGCCGGACGCGATGGAAAAAGTCCGCGGCGTGGAAATCGCCGTGCTCGACGCGCTGCGGCCCAAGCCGCATCCGACGCACATGAGCCTGGACGAGGCGCTGACGGCCGCGCGGCGCATCGGCGCGGAGCAGACGTTTTTCACGCACCTGACGCATGATTACGACCACGACAAGGCGCAGGCGGAATTGCCGGCGGGCGTCTGCGCTCGCGTATGACGGGCTTAAAAGTGACGGGCGATAAATTAAATTTTGAATGTTTCGGCCTGATCGAAGGTCAAATGACAAGCATATGAAATATTTTGGATTCAATTTGTGATTTTTTCGCTGCTCGCGCCGCTGCTGGTTCGCGCCGGCGGCGATGAAGTGGTCGTGATTTACAATACGCGCGTGCCGGAATCCAAGGCCGTCGCGGAGTATTACGCCAAGGCTGCGGCAGGTTCCCAAAAAGCAAATCTACGGTTTCGCGCTGACGACCGAACGAGGTGATGTCGCGCGACGAATTTCGCGATTCGCTGCAATTGCCGCTCGCCAAAAAACTGGAGGCGGACGGCCTTTGGAAATTTGCGCCGCGTCACCATCCCCGCGACCAACGGCCAGCCGGAGCGCGTGGTCAGCCGCGTCGTCGCGTCCAAAATCCGCTACGCCGTCCTGTGCTACGGCGTGCCGCTGAAAATCGCGCCGACCCGGACATTGCACGAAGCCGCTGCGGACAAAGATGCAGCCGGAATTCCAGCGCAACGAAGCCGCCGTGGATTCCGAACTCGCCTGGCTGCCGCTGGTCGAAATGGATTTTCCGCTGACCGGGCCGTTGCCCAACTGGGTTTATGGCGCGACCAACACCGCACTTGCTGAATCCGACCAACGGCATTTTGCTCGTCGCGCGGCTGGACGGCCCGAGCGCGGACATCGCGCGCGGCCTCGTGGACAAGGCGCTGCAGGCCGAAGCGCGACGGCTTGTGGGGACGCGCCTATTTTGACGCGCGCGGCCTGGACAAGACCGAACAGTTATTATCATGGGCGACGATTGGATTCTTGGCGCGGCGGAAATTTGCCCGCGAGCTGGGATTTGAAACCGTCGTGGACGACAAGCCGGAGACGTTTCCGGCGGATTTTCCGATGAGCCAGATCGCCATTTACTGCGGCTGGTATGACGGCAACGTTTCCGGCCCGTTCGCGCTGCCCAAGGTTGAGTTCATGCCCGGCGCGTTCGCGTATCATCTGCATTCGTTCAGCGCGGCGACGCTCCGCAGCACGACCGAGAACTGGTGCGGCCCGCTGCTCGCCAAGGGCGCGACCTGCACGATGGGCTGCGTGAATGAACCGTATCTCCAGTTCACGCCGAACGTCGCCGTCTTTCTCGACGCGGTCGCTCGGCAACAGATTCACCTTCGGCGAGGCGGCGTGGGCGGCGCAACCCGCGTTGTCCTGGCAGACCACCGTCATCGGCGACCCGCTTTACCGGCCGTTCGGAAAATCGCCGCAACTGCTGCACGCGCAACTGCTGCGCGACGCCACAGCCCGCTGCTCGAATGGTCTTACTTGCGGCTCGCGAATCTGGCGACTGGCGCGTCGCGCGCGCGTCCCGACGTCGCACGGCAACTTATCTTGAAAATCTTGCCGCGACCACCAACAGCGCCGTGCTCACGGAAAAACTCGCCGACCTTTACGAAGCGCAGGGCAAGCCGTCCTCGGCGATTGAAATTTACGAACGCGCGCTGAAACTGAATCCGTCGCCGGAACAACGCATCCGCCTCCGGCTGACGCTCGGCGACAAACTTCAGGCGCTGAACCGCGACGCCGAGGCCGTATGACGATTATCGAAAAACTGATTGAAGAATCGCCGGATTATCCTGGCAAAAATTCCATTGAACGAAAACCTGGCCAGCGCTCACGCAAAAGGATAATCCAGCCGAGCAGCAGATACGCGCTCTGACCAAATCCTTGAATCCGTCATGGCGATCTTTTTCGACACGCACGCGCATCTGGATTATCCCGATTACGCGAACTGATTTGCCGGAAGTCATCGCGCGCGCGCAGGCCGCCGGCATTTCAAAAATCATTTCCATCGGCACGAGCCTCGACAGCAGCGAACGCGCCATCCGCCTTGCTGAAAAATTTCCGAATGTTTTTGCCGCCGTCGGCTGGCATCCGTCCGAGGCGATGAAAGCGCCGTCCGATCTGCGCCCTGCCCTGCGCGAATTTGCCAAACATCCCAAAGTCGTCGCCATCGGCGAAACCGGCCTGGATTATCATCATTTGCCAAGCGAGAAAGCCGGCAATTCGCCGCAGCCGACGACGCGCGTTACAAACAAAAGCAGGCGGAAATTTTCCAGCAACAAATCGAAGTCGCCGCCGAATTTGGATTGAACTGCGTCATCCACCAGCGCAATGCCTTTGACGACACGCTCGCGCAAATGAAACCGTTCGCCGGAAAAGTTCGCGGCGTTTTTCATTGCTTCGGCGAAAGCGTCGAGCGGATGAAACAAGTTTTGGAAATCGGCTCGCTCGTCAGCTTCACCGGCATCGTCACGTTCAAGAACGGGCAGAACGTCCGCGACACCGTCGCCGCCACGCCGCTGGACAAATTCATGCTGGAAACCGATTGTCCGTATCTCGCGCCCGTGCCGTATCGCGGCAAACGCTGCGAACCGGCTTATGTGAAGGAAATTTCCGAAACCGTCGCGCAGGTGAAAAATTGTTCGCTTGAAGAATTAAGCGCGGCGACCTGCAAGACGGCAAAGGAATTTTTCCCGAAATTGGCGCAGCAACCGGCGTGAGCCGGCTCATTCATAACAATTGAGCGGACTAACGTCCGCTGCTACATTCGCTCATTGAATTATGACAAAACAGCAAGTTCTCGACCTCTACTTTCTCGATGCGCGCCACAAGCTCATCGAACTCGCCGCGTTCCTCGACCGCGTGAAGCGAGCAGATGGAAAAGACGATTTCCGCCTGAAAAGTTTTCGCGCCGCGCTCGGCGAATTGACCGGCAACAAAAGGAAAAAGGCGAAAAATGTTTTGCTCACGTTCAGCGATTTGACGATGAAACCAATTGCAAAAGCTGAAAGTAAAGGTGCTCAAGGCGCATGGCTGAAAAAATAAATATACAAATTTGAACAGCGCGGTGTCTATTTAACGAAACAATGTTTAGAAAGATTCACGCCATGAAAAAACTCACAATTATTGGACTACTAATCGTTATTGCCGCTGCGTGTATGTTGCTGCATTGGCAGCACGTAAAAACTTCTGAACTTGATACAATTTTTCTCCAAAACATGGCAGGAACTTGGTTGCGAGAAGAAGATAATCTTCCGCGTGGAGCATACAAGCCATTGAGTATGCGATGCACAAATATCGTCGCAGCAGATGGCAGCTTTGTTGAGTCATCATGGTTTAGCCATTCTGATCGCACAAACACATACCAACGGACAGGCACATGGATTATCGAAAATGGACATTTGATTGAGACTATCAAAACTAGCACCAATCCAAACGAAGTTACGCCACACTCTGACACCGGACGGATTGTTCGAGCGGACGCAGGCAAGTTTACTGTGCGGTGGAAATCTGATATGACATGGCAAAAAGCTGTCCAATAATTTATGCGCTACATCGAACCCCACGCCCACATGGTCAGCCGCACGACGGACGATTACGAACGCATGGCGCTCGCCGGCTGCGAGGCGGTTTGCGAACCGGCGTTCTGGGCGGGCTTCGACCGCAGTTCGCCCGCCGGCTTTTACGATTATTTCTCGCCAGCTCACCGAGCACGAGCCGAAGCGCGCGGCGAAATTCGGCCTGAAACATTTCTGCTGGCTCTGCATCAATTCCAAGGAAGCCGAGGACGTGAAGCTCGCGGAAGAAGTCATCGCGCTGATTCCGAAATTTCTTGAACCGCCCGAACGTGCTCGGCATCGGCGAAATCGGGTTGAACAAAAATTCGCGGAACGAACTGCGCGTGCTGGAAATGCAGGTCGAACTCGCGGCGAAACACAACCAATTGATTCTCGTCCACACGCCGCATCTGGAAGACAAATTGAAAGGCACGCGGCTGATTCTGGACGTTTTGAAAAACGACCGGCGCATCCAGCCGGAGCGCGTCATCATTGACCACGTCGAGGAACACACCGTGGAAATGGTTTTGGACGCCGGAATGTGGGCGGGCATGACGCTTTATCCCGAAACGAAATGCACGCCCGCGCGGGCGATTGACATTCTGGAAACTTACGGCAGCGAACGCCTCTGGCTGAACAGCGCGTGCGACTGGGGCGTGAGCGATCCGCTGGCCGTGCCGAAAACCGCGCTGGAAATGAAACGGCGCGGCCATCTGGCAAAGCGCGATTGAAAAAGTGATTTTCCAAAACCCGAAAAAGTTTTTAAGGCAGTCGCCGAACTTCAAAATTTAATGCGCCCAGATCGTTCCCGCCGAACTGACGGGCATCCATTGGTTGTTGCCGATGTATTGCAGTTCGACCGCCGATCCTTGAATGCCGTTGATGTAGCCGCCGGTGCCGGTGGTCGTCGTGGTTTGCAACCAGGCTTGCGAGTGATAAATTCCGCCGCCAAGAATCGTCGCCGCAAGTCTTCCTCCGTCGGCGGATGAGGCGATGCAACTCCAGACTGCGCCATTGGTCGGGTTGGTCTGCGTCCACGTCGAGCCACCATTGCTTGAAAGGTAAATTCCACCGCCATTTGCAACGGCTGCGAGTTTGCCGCCGTCAGCAGACGACGCGATGGAAGTCCAATTTGCCGCCGGCACATTGGCCGCCGCCCAGGTCGAACCGGAATCATGCGACGTGTAAATGAGGCCGCCATAGGCCGTCGCCGCCAGCCTGCCGCCGTCGGCGGACGACGCGATGGAAGTCCAGTTTCCATTTCCGGCGCCGGTGGCCTGCGACCAGTTGGCCGAGGTATAAATGCCGCCGCCATAAACCGCCGCCGCAAGTTTGGTTCCATCGGCGGACGACGCGACGGCAACCCAATTTCTGGCCGTGCCGACCGTTTGCGACCATGTCACTCCCGAATTGGCGGAAGTGTAAATGCCGCCGCTGGTGCTGTTGCTGATGGCCGCCGCCAGCCTGCTGCCGTCCGCCGATGAAGCCACGGAGGACCAATTAACGCTGCCTGGCAAAGCCTTGTTCCACGACGTGCCGGAATTGGTGTAAATTCCGCCAATTCCGCTGCTGCCTCCGATTACAGCGACCAGCCTGGCACCATCCGCAGACGACGCGATGGAACGCCACGACGAACTGCTGTCTCCGTCCGGCCCCGTCCACGTTGCGCCTGAATCTGTCGAAGTGTAAATGCCGCCGGTGCCGCTGGTGACCGCAGCGGCAACCGCCGCCAAGTGGCTGCCATCGGCGGACGACGCGATGAAATTCCAGTTCAAGGCCGCCGAGCCGCCCGGCGTCCACGACGAGTTGGAAAAGCTCGAAAAATTTCCGAGGATTGATTGGTTTGCGTTTTGCGCAACTTGCCAGCCGCCCGCGCCCGCCCCGGAAATCCGCACGATGTCGCCGACGTTCGCGGTCAGCGGCAATGCCACCGTCACCACCTGCGAATTCTCCAACAAATAGCCGTGATCAATCGCCGACTGAATGGACGTGCCGTTGGTGGCAACCCAGCCGACCAGTCCGTTTCCAAAAAAACTGCCGGCAAAGCTGTTGCCCTCGTTCGTGAAATTATTCGCGCCGCTGAAAGTCTGGTTCCCATTGAGCAAAGGCACATTGGATGAAAGCCGCGCGTCGGCGACGGTGCCGCCCGTCAATTGCGACGCGTTCAGGTTCACCAGATTCGTCCCGTTGCCGGCGAACGTGCCGATAAAAGTTCCGCTGAAAAGATTCGCGCTGTTGGTAAAAGTCACCGTGTTCGTGTAACCGGCAAACGCGCTTGAGGGCAGCGTGCCGCTCAATTGCGTCGCCGCCAGCGTGCCCAGCAGGTTGCTCGCGGAATTGGCGAAGATCGCATAAGGCGCCGGGAGAACCGGCTGGCGCGGAAACAGCAAAGTGAACGCATTGGTGTCGCCGTTGGTTCGCACGCCGATCTGAAGCCAGTAATTCGTGCCGGTGAAAATGTCCGCGCCAAAATCCAACGTCGTTGCGAACAAACCGCTGTTCACCGCGACGGCGGAATTGGTCAGCGGAACGCCGGTGGCATTTCCGTTGGTCACAGCATCGTAAATCTGAAAGCGCAGATCGTAATTTCCCGTGGCCGGACCGCCGCCGTCGTTGAGCCGGCCTTGATACATGAACGCGGTGCCCTGGGCGAAGCAGGTTGAGAGTTGCGAGTTGAGGGTTGAGAGCGCGAGCAAGGCCAGGACGCAAAACAACCGGCGGATGATTTTTTGCATGACGAGGCTCATTATGACACGAAGCGCTCGGGATTCAATTTTGAAAGCGCTGAAATTTCAAGTTGCGCGATCGCACGCGGTCAATTCTTCAGGCGGAAAAATAAATTTCCTGCTGGTTGCGACTGGAAAAAAATTCGCTATCGGCTTGACCGCCAGCGCCATTTATGAGCTAATGGCGTCAGAGAGGATGACTAATGGATCAATTTAATCCGTTTTCGCACTTGAACGCTTCAAACCCATGAAGCCATGAAACCATTCCAACAACTCCGCCTCGCGCTTGACTTCACGCTTTCAATGAAAACATCAAGGAACATAAACGAACCGGCCCGCAGTCTGCGACCGTTTTTCACCATAACGATCCTGCTGCTTAAAAAAGCCGCCCACGTGCGAAGCGCATTGATCCTGACAGTCGCTCTGTTCAGCCTGCAATCCGCCCGGGCGCAGAACCTCTACATCCAAGGCGATGCCCTTTCCGATCGCAATTATAATTCCGACAATGGCCCGACCAATTCCCAGTTGACCCTGGATTTCCCGATCACCCAGGCGGGCATCCTCCAGAACATACTCACTTGGGGCGAAACTTCTGGTCAGAGCATCAGCGGCATCGGGGAGAATTTCGAGTTGTTTGTGCTGCGCCCGCTGAACACCACCAACTATCAGGTGGTGTTCGCGACCGGATACTTCACCGTGGCCAATGTGGGCACCAACACCTTCGCGGTTGCGGGCACGCCGTTCGGGTTGCAAGTGGGCGATGTCATTGCCCACTACGGCCGGGGGATTCCCTTTGATAACCACGATAGCGGACCCTCCTCCGTTTATATTGCGAACAATCTTCCTGCGCCCGTTGTGGGAACCACCATCACGGTGCCGGGTGCCACTTACCCGCTCTATGACGACGGCGGGCGGAACTACGCGATCCAGGTGCAGTTGCTGGGGCAGCCGTTCCTCGTGACCACGAACAGCGACAACGGCCCCGGCTCGCTGCGGCAGGCGGTGCTGGACGCGAACGCCTTTGGGAGTGCCAGCACCATCAACTTCGCGACGAACCTCTCCGGCCAGACCATCCTGCTGACCAGCGGCGAAATGGTTTTGAGCAACAATGTCACGATTGACGCTTCCGCCCTGACGACCGGCCTCACCATAAGCGGCGGCAATTCGACCCGCATCTTTTATGTGAACAACGGGCAGACGGTCTCCCTGCTCGGCCTCACCCTCGCCGGAGGCAACGGCGCCGGTGGAAACGACGGCTACGGCGGTGCCATTAATAACTTCGGCAACTTGTCATTGACGCGCTGCACGCTCCTGGGCAATTCCTGCTTTGAAGGCGGCGCGATTGAAGATGAGGCCGGCGACAATCTGGCGCTGACAAATTGCACTCTCTCCGGCAATTCCGCCTCTTACGGCGGCGCGATTGCCAGCTCCGCCGGCACGGTTTCGTTGACCTATTGCACGCTCTCCGGTAACGCCAGCGCCGGTGGTGGCGGCGGAGCCATTGATAATTACAATGGTGGCGCGCTAACCCTGACCGGCTGCATCCTTGCCGGCGACACGGACTCCAGCGGAACCGCCCCGGATCTGTTTATGGAAAACGGATCGCTCACCGCCAATAACTGTCTCATTGGCGACGGCATGAATTCCACCCTCGTCAACGGCGTGAATGGAAACAAAGTCGGCACAACCGCTTCCCCCATCAACCCGCTCCTCGCCCCACTCGGCAACTACGGCGGCCCGACGCAAACCATGCCGCCGCTGGCCGGCTCTCCGGCCATTGACGCGGGCATCGTCATTGCCGGACTGACCACCGACCAGCGCGGCTATCCGCGCCTGTCCGGCGCGCAGGTGGACATCGGCGCGGTCGAGGTCAATATCAATACCATCGTGACCACGACGGCCGACGATGGCAGCGCCGGCTCGCTGCGGGTTGTCGTTGCCAACACGACGAACACCGACCTCATCAGTTTTGCGCCAAACCTTTCCGGCCAGACCATCCTGCTGACCAACGGGCAGATTGAAGTGAGTAACAACGTGACCATTGACGCCTCGGCGTTGCCGGGCGGCATCCGAATCAACGGCAATCACCAAGCACGCATCTTCCTGGTGGACGGTGGCACGGCGGTGGTGCTGGATTCGTTAACTATCACGAACGGATATTCCATTAACGACCCAAGTAGTGGTAATGGAGGGGGAGGTATCTTTAATCAAGGTGTGTTAACACTGAATAATTGCACCGTGTCTGGAAACGAGGCCTATGCGGGCGGTGGGGGGGGAATTTATAGGTTTGGGTCTGGAGCGACGACGTTGAACAATTGCACAGTGTCCGGCAATCAAGCTGACAACGGCGGAAATGGCGGGGGTATTCTTGACTATTTTGGCGCGGTGACTTTGAACAACTGCACCCTTGTGGGCAATTCTGCAGAAGATGGCGGGGCAATTGAATGCCATGGCACTGGGTTGACAATGAACCAATGCACCGTTACTCAAAATTATTCCACTGGGACGAGCGCAGACTATAGCGGCGGTGGCGGTATAGATGTTCTCTTTTCCACGCCTATACTGACCAATTGCCTGGTATCGGGAAATGCGGCAACCACCGCCAACGGACCTGATATCTGGGTTGAGCCAGGGGCGTCCATTTCAGCCAACAACTGCCTTATCGGCAATGGAACCAGTTCAACAATTGTCAACACAGTCAATGGCAACCAGGTCGGAACCACTGGTTCTCCCATCAACGCACTCCTCGCCCCGCTGGGCAACTATGGCGGCCCCACACCCACGATGCCGCCCCTGCCCGGTTCGCTGGCCATTGATGCCGGCGGCACCACTACTTTTACAACAGATCAGCGCGGCTATCCACGTCCCGTCGGACTGGCTGCGGACATCGGCGCGGTGGAAGTGCAATCGCCTGCGTCCAGTGCGCCGATGCTGAAAAACATCACCCTGTCCGGGAGCGGCGGCGGTGGCGGCACCGGCCGCTTCCAATTCATGTTCACCAACGCGCCCGACTCCGATTTCACCGTGCTGACTGCCACCAATTTGGCGCTGCCCTTGACCAACTGGACGGTGCTGGGCGAGGTCATGCAAGCCGCGCCCGGCCAGTATCAATTCACCGACACCGGCGCAACCAATTCGCCGGAACGTTTCTATCGCGTGGTCTCGCCGTAGCCGGCGACAGGTTGCGCGGCGGACGACGTGGGGTTGAATCCAAGCGCCGCGCTTCAACCAACCGGCCAGACAGCTATTGCGTCAGCCGGAAAAACAAATTCCCCGTGGGCGGGGTGCGGCTCAAATAATTCGTGCCGTTGGAAGTCGTCATGCCGCTGCTGCCCGTCCAGCCGGAAGGTGAACTTAAATTGCCGTTCTGCTGCAAGTTCCAGCCGGCAACATTCTGCCAATAAACCGTCACCGTGTTGCCGGTGTGGGAAATGTTCAGCGTGGGCGCGCCGGAAGTTTGCACCACGGAAATCAGGCTCCAGAATCCGCCGGTCAAAGAATAATTGCCGCCGGTCATTGTTTGAAGGCTCGCGTCCGGCTGGCCGATGGTGCCGCTCACGGCATACTGGCCGTTGGTGCTGGTGCCGCCGCCGCCGGCGATTTTATACCAGTCAATGCTGTAACTTTGGGCGCGAACGGCAATGGCCAGACTGAACAACGCCAGCGCTGCGATGAAACTCCGCCAGGTTTTGGAGTGCGCCAGTCCTCTGGCGCTTTGGAAGTCCCCGGCGAATGTGCCGCCGCGCTGGAAAAGCGGCAGAGGACTGCCGCACTCCAAGACGCTTCGCGTTCTCCGGTTCCGCATCCGGCATTCGGCATTCCGCATTTCAGGGTTCATTTTCATTTTGCCTCCTGCGGTTGAGTGTTCAGGGCCAGGCTGCCATCCGATTTGTCCGCGAGCCGCGCCACGGCCTTTTGCAGGCTCTCCAGTTGCGACCGCAAATCCGCCACCTGCGCCTGAAGCTTCGCATTCCCGGTTTCTAACTTCTCACTTTTAACTTCCAACTTCTCGTTGAGTCCCTGAATGGCCGCCAGCGCCACGCCGTCTTCATCCACCACCGAGATGTGCTTGTCATCTGCGCCGTCCAGCCCGAACGCAGCATGAAAATCCTGCGCCATCGGGCCAATATGTTTTTTATCCACGGCGTCATCCTTGTAGTTCCATTCCGTCACCGGCATGGCGATGATCTTTGCCAAAATGGCTTTCGCGTCGAGCGACGTGAAGTTGGCTTTCGCATTCCGGTCGCTGGTCAGAACGACGCCTTTGCTTTTGACCGTGCCATCGTTTTGCACCTCAAACACCAAGGTATTAGCGCTGGCACCGCTAAAACCTTTGATGATGTCGCCGGTGCCGCTGTTGCCAAGCACCAGCGCCGCATCGCTGCTGCCGCCCGCAAGACTAATATGCAGGCCGACTCCGTTAGCGGAGGTGGAATTGATCGTGACCGCCGCCGGATTAAGTCCCGAACTGCCGGAGACATCCATTTGCACGCCGCCGCCCGCCCGGATTTTGAACTCGTCATTGCGATCGGAGGAATAAAATGCGGATTGCGAATCCGCCCAGACGAACGCGCCTTGATTCAACGCCTGCGCGTCCTGCCCGGCGGCGAAACTGAATTCGCCAGATGCCAAATTTTCTTCTCCGCCAGGCACCGTCGCATAGTCGCCGCTGGCGGTGTTGTATTCGCCGCCACCTACCGTCGCACTACTATTGCTGGCTTTGTTGCCTTCGCCGCCGCCCACCGTCGCATCACTATCGCTGGCGACGTTGCCATAGCCGCCAGGCACCGTCGCATCACTACCGCTGGCGACGTTGTCTTGGCCGCCGCCCACCGTCGCAAAATTGCCGGCGGCAACGTTGCCGCCGCCGCCGCCCACGGTTCCGAAGAACGCAGCAGTGACGCTGTTGCTGTAAACAATACTATATAAATCATTCACGCAGCCGCCGCCGCCAATCGTCGCGCCAAGGACGCCGCTTGAAACATAATTATCTGATGCCCCGCCAATCACATTAGGCGCACCATCCGAATTCTGTTGAATGACCAGACCATTCGCCGCATTCACCGCATACGGCGCGGGCGTCAAATTCTGCGCCGGGTCCAACGCCGCAAAACCGTTCACCCCGTCGTTGAACCAAATCCGCAATTGCAAATCCGGCTGATTGAACAATGAAGCGCTGATCGCCGCCATGTTCGGCAACGTGGTGTCGCCCAAAACCACCGTGAACAAACCGCTGTTCACCGTCACGTTCACGGCGGCGGATGGCTCGCTGCCCGCCACACTCGTGCCGTCGTTGCTCCAATACGTCGTGTAGGTGATGTTTGCCGGTGGCGCGGCAATGGTCACCGTCGGCGTGCTCGTGTAAAGGCCGTTGCCGGGATTGTCAACGGTGATGCTCGTCACCATCCCGCCGCTGATATTGGCATGAGCCGCCGCGCCCGAACCGCCGCCGCCGGTTATCGTCATCGCCGCCGTGGAACCGCTGTAACCCTTCCCGGCGGAAATAAGATTGTAGCCGGTGATGTAGCCGCCGCTGGGCGCCTTGGCCGTGGCCGTGGCCATGTGATTGACATTGGTGCTGGTGACGAGGGCGAACTCGAACTGGCCCGCGCCGGTGAAGTTCGTGCCGTTGTCCGTCACCCGCCCTTGATAGGTGAACGCCGTGTCTTGGGCATATAAAGTTGAGAGTTGAAGGTTGAGGGTTGAGAGCGCCAGCAATGCCAGCGCAACCGACAGATTTCCTTTGCGGTTTTTCATATAAGTTGCCTTTCAGTTTCTTAGATTTGTTTTGCCGGCATTAAACGACAAATGCCCTTTTGTAACCACGTTGCCTATTACTCCGGCACCCGGTTTTCTGCAAGGCAATAAATGTAAAACTTTCCGCAAAGGATGGTGAGTCTGCCCGCGAATTGTCTGGCATCATGCGTGGACGTTCCCAACCAAACAAACAACGATTCCATAGGAAACATCATGGCCTACATTGACCCGGACTTATTGCACAGCAACTTCGACAGCCTGACCTCGTTCATCACCGACAACGGCGCGGCGCTCACGGCCAGCGGACTGGTCCCCGCCACCGTCATGACCAACCTGGCGGGCGCCGACACCGACCTCACCGCCAAAAAGAAGGTTCGGGATGCCAACAAGACGGCGCTGGCCATCAGCCAGCAGACTTTTGCCGACAGCGCGGCGGTGAATTACAAGACCTTCAGCAACGGGGTGGACGTGGTGGCCGGCGCATTGGGCAAGGAAACCCCGCTGGGCAAACAGGTGCTTCAATTCCGCAAAAACGTGACCGGCGCGGATCATCACACCCACCACGAACCGGCCCCCGCCCCCGCAGCGGCCAAATAACCGCTTTTTGCGTAAATCGTTCATCCTGAACCAACACCCGACCGGATTTTTGAAAAATCCGGTCGTCTTTTTTGAACATCCGACCGGGAGTTGAAAAAAACGAGGCCGGTTTTTGGCTAAAGCCGGTCGGCTTTGGGCAACCGCCGGTCGGGAGTTGGCGAAGAGGAACCGGCTTTTGGCGAAATCCGTCCGGGAGCCTGCAAAAGGAAGGCGGGAGTTCCCCAAGCCCGGTCGGAAGCTGGCAAAGTCCGTCCTCCTTTCGATGGCGTCCGGTCCGCCATTGCGAAAAGGCGGACGGAAGTTGACGGCACCATGTCAGTTTTTGTGAACATTGGCACAATTTGCCGGCCCTCTGGGGAAAAGCGGCAGAGGACTGCCGCAGTCCAAAAACCGGCTAAGAGCCTGTCTGAAAATTCACCGGGATTGAATCAATCTCGATGTGAGGATGATGAAGAAAAGTCAGATTCCGATTTTTCAGACACGCCCTGGGTTTTCAGAATTTTCCCGGCTGAATTGCGAACCGCTTCCGCCAGTTCGCGCGGCTTCAAAACTTTCGCGTCGCCGCCCCAGCTCAAAACCCAGCGCTCGATTTCGGCGAGGCTGGACAGCTTCAATTTCAATTCCACTCCGCCGCCCTTCAATTCGCGCAACTGCTGCGACTCGTGCCATTTCTTTTCGCGGATGTAATCGGCGGCGCGGGCGTTGAAGCGGATGACCACTTCAAATTCGCCTTCGCCGGAATGGACGCCGAAGCTGTCGCGCAGCCGTTTTTCCAGCGAAAATTTCTGCGAGCGCTCGAAGGTTTTGCCCGTCGGCTTGACTGATTGAATTCGCGCGGGAACAAACGTGCGGATGTCCTTGCGCGCGTGGTCGAAGCGAACAGAAACCATTCGCCGTTGATGTTCGCCAGATGATACGGGTCCACGATGCGCGCTTCGGAATTTTTCGCGCCGGGCTTGCGATAATTCAGTTCAATTTGCTGGCGCTGCGCGACGGCTTTGGCCAGCGCGTCGAAAATTTCCAGATCCAGAATCGGCTCGGCGCGCGTGCGGAAGGAAATGGTCTGCTCGATGTCGGCGAGGTTGAGCGAAATGGTGTCGGGCAGCGCCTGCTCCATTTTTTTGATGGCGCGAGAGCAGCGGTTTTTCAAAACTCGTGCCGCGATATTGCTGCAAGCGCTTTTTCCGCGACGACGAGCGCGAAGAGTTCGCCCTCGGTGATCTGCATCGTCGGAAACGAGCTGACTTCACCGTTGTAAAAATAGCCGTTGTTGGCCGGGGTCAAATTCAACCGGCAGGTTCAGCCGGTCGCGCATGAACTCGATGTCGCGATGGATGGTCTTGGTGGTGACTTCGACTTCGCGCGCGAGCGTGGTGGCGTTGGGAAATTTGCCGGATTGCAGCGCCTGATGAATGCGCAGCATCCGCTCCAGCGGCGGACGCGAATGCAAATTGCTCTTCGTTGAATCGTTGAATCGTTGCATGAGAAGCCGGTTTAACGATTCACGATTCACCATTCAACCATTCACGTCCCGACCGACATCTTCGCCAGCAATTCGTCGTTGGTCTTGTGCTTCTTGAGCGCGGCGGTGAGCGTTTCCATCGCCTCGATGGGATTCAAGTCCACCATCGTGCGGCGCAGTTTGCGGATGGCTTCGAGATTTTTGGCCGGGAACAAGTTTTTCCTCCTTGCGCGTGCCGGCTCTTCGGAATGTCAATCGCCGGATACAAACGGCGGTCGGAAAGTTTGCGGTCCAGAATCAACTCCATGTTGCCCGTGCCTTTGAATTCCTGGAAAATCAGTTCGTCCATGCGCGAACCGGTGTCCACCAGCGCCGTGGCGAGAATCGTGAGCGAGCCGCCGTTCTCAATCTTGCGCGCGGAGGCGAACATCTTGCGCGGAATTTCCAGCGCGCGGGCGTCCACGCCGCCGGTCATCGTGCGGCCGCTGCCGCCGTGAACGCTGTTGTAGGCGCGGGCGATGCGGGTGAGCGAATCCAGCAGCACGAAAACGTCCTTGCCGGCTTCCACGATGCGGCGGCAGCGCTCGATCATGAAGCGCGAAAGGCGGACGTGCGTTTCCAAATCCATGTCGTTCGACGACGCGACGACTTCGGCCTTCACCGAGCGCTGGAAATCCGTGACTTCCTCCGGGCGCTCGTCAATCAGCAGCACCAGCGCGTGGACTTCGGGATGGTTCGTGGTGATGGCGTTGCAAATCTGCTTGAGGATGGTGGTCTTGCCCGTGCGCGGCGGCGCGACGATGATGCCGCGCGTGCCCTTGCCGATGGGCGTGACGAGGTCAATCACGCGCGTCTCGATCAAGTCCGGCGATGGTTTCGAGCTTGAATTTTTCAATCGGGTCAATCGTCGTGAGGTTCTCGAAGCGGACGGCCTTGGTGTAATCCTCGAACGGCATGTCGTTGACCTTCTCGACGGTCTTGAGCTGCGGGCTGGTGCCGCGATGCGGCGGCTGCGTGGTGCCGACGACGTGGCTGCCCTCGCGCAGAAAATTGCGCCGGATGGTGTCGGGCGTGACGAAGATGTCGGTCGGCTTGGGATGAAAATGGTTTGCGGCGGTGCGCAGAAAGCCGAAGCCCTTCTCGGAAATTTCCAAATAGCCGGAACCGTAGTTGGGGATTTTGTCACCGTTGTTGTCTGAACTGCTCATAGTATGTGTGTGCGCGAAGGCCGGAATATGTCCCGAAACCAATTTTGAATTTTGAACTTGGGAAAGCGTCCCGCAAAAACGGGACTAACAAAACCTTCGACGGCCAGTTAACTACGCGTGAAACTCGCGCAAAGCGCAACAAGTATTTTCTAGCAAATCGGCTAAGCGCCAGTTTCCGAAATCGGAACTGCGCTCTGACGCTACGTTTCAACCGCCCACTGCCGCGCGCGCCTCGGCGGCCAGCGGCGTGCTCAAATAACGTTCGCCCGTGGACGGCGCAATCGTGACGATGAGCTTGCCCTTGTTTTCCGGGCGCTTGGCCACTTCAATCGCGGCGACGACATTTGCGCCGGTGGAAATGCCGCACAAAATTCCTTCTTCCTTCGCCAGCCGCCGCGCCATCGCAAACGCGTCGTCGTTGGAAACCTGGATGGATTCGGCAATCTGCGGATTGCCGCTGCGCGTCCTTCAAATGAAGATTTTTCGGAATGAAGCCCGCGCCCGTGCCTTGAATTTTGTGCGGGCCGGGTTTGACCGGCTGGCCGGCGAGCGTTTGCGAAATCACCGGCGAATCTTTCGGGTCAACCGCAATGGCCTGAAACGACGGCTTGCGCGGCTTGATGACTTCGACGCAACCGGTGATGGTGCCGCCCGTGCCGACGCCGGCGACCAAAATGTCCATCTTGCCGTCCGTGTCCTCCCAAATTTCCTCGGCGGTGGTCTTTTTGTGGATTTCCACGTTGGCCGGATTTTTAAACTGCTGCGGAATCCAGGAGTTCGGCGTTTCCTTGGCCAGCGCTTCGGCGCGTGGCGATCGCGCCTTTCATGCCTTCCGCGCCGGGCGTCAAAACCAGCTTCGCGCCGAGCATCGCCAGCAACGTGCGGCGTTCGAGCGACATCGTTTCGGGCATCGTGAGAATCAATTGATAACCTTTCGCCGCCGCGACGAACGCGAGCGCGATGCCGGTGTTGCCGCTGGTCGGCTCGATGATGACGGTGTCCTTTTTCAGCACGCCGCGCTTTTCGGCGTCTTCGATCATCGCCATGCCGATGCGGTCCTTGACGCTGCCGAGCGGATTGAAAAATTCGCACTTGAGCAGAATGGTGGCGGGCACTCCGGCGGTGACCTTGTTCAGTTTGACGAGCGGCGTGCGGCCGACGGTTTCGACGATGTTGTTGTAGATGCGTCCCATAAAATATTTGGTTGTTGGTTGTATGTTTCGCTGGGGAAATCTTGGCGAAAAGCGGATGGCGGGCAAGCATTAATTCATGCCCATGCCCGTTCGCAGGGATGCCATGAAATTTCACCGGGTCGTAATCTTTGAAAAATGGCCCGCATCAAAACGTCCTTTTTTCGCAATCGTAGTGTTATCATGAAATAAATAGCTTTTCAGACGGCACACTTTCGGATAATTGAAGCCGTCCAAAACAAAAACCATCAATCGCAATGTTGCCTTGAACCGATGAAAGAAAAACACCATTTCAACCGCAGACAATTTTTGAAAACCGCCGGAGCCGCCATCGTGCTGCCCGCCATTCTTCCCGGCAGCGTCTTTGGCGCCGACGGCATGACCGCTCCATCGAATAAAATCACGATGGGTATCGTCGGATGGGCCTGCAGAGGCCCGAGCAACACCAAGTCGTTTCTGGCGGAGGACGACTGCCAGGTGGTTGCGGCGTGCGACCTCAGCACAAGCCATCTGCAAGGCGCGGTGGACACGATCAACGAACACTACGGGAACAAGGATTGCCGGCCTTATCACGATTTCCGTGAAATGTTGGCGCGCGACGACATTGACGCCGTGATGCTCGCCGTGCCCGACCACTGGCATGAACTGGTGGCCACCGAGGCGGCGCGGCGCGGCAAACACATTTACGGCGAAAAGCCGCTGGCGAAAACCATCGCCGAGCAGCAGGCCATCGTCAGAGCCGTTGAAAAAAACAAAATCATCTGGCAGACCGGTTCGTGGCAGCGCTCGCAGCCCACTTTCCACAAAGCGGCGGAAATTGTCCGCAACGGGCTTATTGGCGATGTAACACACGTGGAAGTCGGGTTGCCGTCCGGCCATCATGATTTTGCCGGCACCGCGCCAGCGCTGATGCAAAAATTAGCGTCGCTGCCGGAAAAATTCGACAGCCCCGCCCAGGTCGTGCCAGGAACCGCCGCATGGAACCTGGCCTTGACCCAGCCGCCGCCGGATCTGGATTATGATTTCTGGATCGGGCCGTCGAAGATGGAGACGTATATCGAATCGCGGCGTTTTCATGAACTGGCGCTGGAACTACAACACCGGCGGCGGCCAGTTGCTTGACTGGATCGGCCATCATTGCGACATCGCGCACTGGGGGCTGGACTTTGATAATTCCGGACCGTCGGAGATCGAAGGACGCGGCGATTTCCCGCCCGCCAACGCCATCTGGAACGCCTGCACGAAATACCGGATCGAATTGAAATATCCGCGCAACATCACAATGACCATCGCCGGCGGTTATGACGACATCAAGAGCGGCTGCAAATGGATCGGCACGAATGGCTGGGTCTGGGTGGATCGCGGCGGCTTCGAGGCTTCAAATCCGGACTGGAAAAAAGGCAAATCGCTGCCGGAGGAGTTGCGCAAAGTGAAATTGTATGACTCTCCCGGCCACTGGCGGAATTTTCTGGACTGCGTCAAGTCACGCCAGCCAACCATCGCGCCCGCGCAAACCGCGCATCACTCCGCCATTCCCGGCCATCTCGGGTTGATCTCCATGCTCGTTGGCCGGAAAATCCTTTGGAACGTCAGGAGTGAAAAAATCCTTCACGATCCCGAAGCCGCCAAATT
The DNA here is from genome assembly GCA_963755455.1 of uncultured Verrucomicrobiae bacterium. Taxonomy (GTDB): domain Bacteria; phylum Verrucomicrobiota; class Verrucomicrobiia; order Limisphaerales; family UBA11358; genus UBA11358. The sequence goes on along the minus strand of CAVWJH010000004.1, from coordinate 1,094,594 downwards.
GCTGACGCGCGACTATCGCGCACCGTGGCATTTTGCCTGAAGCTTTGAAAACTCAAAAGCGCCGCTGCTGAAATACAGCGGCGGCTTTTTTTCGTCCACGTTCCCGTCACCGTTTTTCGATTGCGAGGACGATCTCGAAGGCCGGGGATAATTCCGGAAAAAATAAGTCCCCGCCCGACCTTTCGGTCAAACGGGGACAAATTGGGGATGGGAGTTCGCCAATCTCTCTTTCCCAAGCCAACATTAGGCGCGCACCCTCGCGGGGGCTGCTGGCTTCCCGACGCCATTCTCCACGGCAAGCGGAGTTTCCGGCCTCGTAGCAGGGCCGTCCAGCGCCTTGCGGTCGCTGAATTTCGAGTGAGGCTTTTCAGCTCGCTTCAACTGGTGGTTGCGCCACCGGCCTGCGAACCAGGTTGAGACACGCCTATGATTTTCTTTCGCGTCTCCACCATTAGCACCGGGTCAGCCGCCGTGTTTTCACAGCGCGTTCGCCCGACGCCACGGGTCTCGCCTCTTCACTCTCAAGTTGCTTTTCTTTCACAGCCCGGCGGTGTCGTTTTTAACATCGCCGACGCCCGGAAGTTTTTCACGCGGCCTGCCCAGCCTGCGTGGCCTTCCCGGTCCGGACTCTCGTTTTGTTCCGCCTTTCGGCGTTTTTCTTTTGACAGGCTCAACTTTTTATTTTTGAAACCCGCCAGAGTCGTCCGTCCGTGCTGATGCGCAGTAGCAACCAATACCTTTTGGCAACTGCGATTCATTCAAGCTCGAAACCTGCCTGAACTACTTGACCCGGTTCGGAACGGTTTCTAATCGTCCCTCGCCGCTCGGCTCCTTTTTCGCGTTACTGGCACGCGCGAACGCGCCAGTGGAACCGGTGAATTATGCCTCGCCAAATCTTGCGATCTGGTTTCAGAGGAGTCGCGCCAACCAGCCTGACCCGACTTTTCCCCGGTCACCCGGGATTATCCTGGAAACGTTCAGCTTCAATCTTTCGACCGCCACTGCCCGCCTCGTTCATTCAATGAACTGTGAACATCATAACAAATTTTTCGCTTCCTTCAATGAATTGATATGCACAGCTTGTTCACCGAAACGCGCGTGTGAACAACCGGCAAAAAACTCAAAAAAGCCCGTCAAACCAAGCGATTCTCATTTCGCGGACGCGAATTATTCACAGCTTTTTCAGACCAAAAACGGCTGCGGTGAACAAGTTCCGTTTGTTAAGTTTTGGAAAAATTTCGTTCGACAGAAAAATTTCCGTAGCGGCGCGTCGGCAGACCGCCGCATTTTTCAGAAAATAAAAGCGGCTTCCCATTCGGCGCAGACTTCCATACTCTTCATGTATGATTCGATACAAACGCGTTGCTCCAACGACATCAGAACCGGGTGTGCCGGAGCCACCAAAGCCAAACACCCAAGCAATAAGTTGGTTCTACGGCGAATTCAAGAAAGGCACGCTCAAACTCGATCCAAAATATCAGCGGAATCCAATTTGGTCGATTGGACAGAAATGCTTTCTTATTGATAGCGTTATTTCGAGATGTCCACTACCGCAGGTCTTTCTGAATATTAAATCAGAGGGGAACGGGATAAATCGAAGAAGTAAGTATGAAGTCGTTGATGGCCAGCAAAGGCTCAGAGCTATTTTAGAATTTTTGGACGATGATTGGCCACTCATCGCGACAACAGCAAAATCATACCCCGTTTCCGAAGCTTACAAACCCCACATCAAGAAAAAATACTCCGAACTGCCGCCTGCCATTCAGGAATCAATATGGAATTATCCGTTAGCTGTTCAAGAGCTTCGTGGTTGGAATGACCCGCAGATTCGAGCTCTCTTTCGCCGCTTAAATTATGTGGTTGAAAAATTGAATCCACAGGAATTACGCCATTCGCAATATTTTGGAGAATTCGTAACTGCCGTTGAGAAGCTGGCTGAAGATGCTTTTTGGGACGATTTAGAACTGTTTTCTCGAAGGGACTCACAGCGCATGAAGGATATTGAATTCATCAGCGAGTTATTTGTCATTGTTGTCGATGGCATCCAAGACCAACAAAAAACGCTCGACGATTTCTATGCGAACTACGACGTGGTTTTCCCAAAAAGATCTAGTTACATCGCGAAATTTCATCAGTCACTTAAATCATTGCGAACAATCGAGAGCACAATCAAAAACACGCGCTTCTTAAATAAAGCTGATTTCTATGCGCTTTTTGCAGCTACAGTCAAGCTCAACCGGGATTGCAACACACCTGTCGATCTGCAGCGCGCTGAACCGAAACTGAAGAAGTTGGAGCAGCAAATGGAACAATCTCCAGAGAAGTTGACAGGAGACGCAGCACGCTACCACACGACTGTCATCGAAGGGCCAAATAAGTTGGCGAAACGGCAGGAGCGAACAGATATTCTGGAGAAAATTTTGAGCTGAATAAGGAAAGTCGTGACGCCAAGCGAAAAAGTTAAAGCCAATTTTAAGCGCCGCCTGTCCAAGGCTGTTGATTGCCATTCCGACCTCATGCTTGCAGTTCACAAAATGTTGAACCAAGCCGCGCTGGAAACGATGCTTGTCGAGCAATTCGCAATGCTGTCAGTAGTGCAGTGGGAATCATTTCTAAATGACATCATTATTGCCTACGCTGTCATGCGACCCGGAGCGGCAATGAAAAATCTCAAGACAAGAATCGAGCAATCTGTGGAAGTGAAATTTGGCGAACGGGCAGCCAAGTGCATAAATTTCAAGGTTAAGAAACCAATTCCATGGGAACGCATTGTCGGCCTTCTCGATCCAAAAGACTGGAACATAACAGTTACATCCGCAGAAAAACTTTCAAGCAAAGCGAATGAAATTCTGGCTGCGGAATTTGCAAAGCGATTCTCACTCGATAAAGCTGATGCACAATTCATTGATTTCGCGGTTGCCTTGAGGAATTACCTCAGCCATCGCAGCGACGCATCACGGGCAGAACTAAAAAGAACACTTCAAGAATTGTCTGAACCGAACAACGCCTTTTTCAAGGCTAAGTTGATTGATTCAGGCACATATTTGAAGACTAAAAATGCTACAGGGAAAACACGAGCCGGTGCATTTGCTGAACGGCTTATTGAAGTTTCAGAAAAACTTTAGTTCTTCACCGGTGCTACACAAGTATTGCATTAAGTTTGCAAAGTGATTCGCAAATAACAATGAAACGACACCTTCCATTCGCGCTCACCACCTTGCGGCTGTTGCTCGGCCCAATCGCCCTGGCTTGCGCGCTGACGAATTTCCCGCGCTGGATTTATCTGCCCATCCTCGTCACCGCCACGCTCTCGGATATTTTTGACGGCATCCTCGCGCGCAAATTCGGCATCGCCACTCCCGCGCTCCGCCGCTACGACAGCATCACGGACATCATTTATTACCTGTTCATCCTCGCCGTCGCGTGGATTTTGTGCCGCTCCGTCATCGCCGGAAATCACTGGCTGATTGCGCTGATGCTGCTGTCGGAAGCGGGCTGCATTTCAATCTGCCTCATCCGGTTCGGAAAATTTCCCGCCACACATTCGCTGCTCGCGAAATTTTACGGCCTTTGCCTGCTCGCCGCGCTCATTGCCCTGCTCGTCTTCAACGCGGGAAATTGGGCAATCATCGCACTCGCCATCGTCGCGCTCGTCGCCAATTCGGAAATCATCGCCATCCATTTCCTGATGGATTCCCCGCCGGTGGATGTGCCTTCCATCTTCGCGGCGATAAAAAATCGGCGGTAACTTTTGGAAAGATTTTGGAAAAATTCCTGCGGACGAAATTTACGGCAAATCCGTCGCGCCCATCAGAAAACGGTCGCACTCGCGCGCCGCGCCACGGCCTTCGTTGAACGCCCACACGACGAGGCTCTGGCCGCGACGGCAATCGCCGGCGGCAAAAACTTTCGGAATGTTCGTCGTGTATTTTTCAAATTCCGCCTTCGCGTTCGAGCGCGCGTCGCGTTCGATGCCGAGCGATTCGAGCAACGGCTGTTCCGGTCCGAGAAAACCCATCGCCAGCAAAACGAGTTGCGCGGGTAAAACTTTTTCCGTGCCGGGAACATTCTTGGGAATGAACTGGCCTTTGTCGTTCCTTCGTCCATTCAATCTGGACGGTGTGAACGGCTTTGACCTGACCATGGGCGTCACCTTCGAATTTCGTCGCGGTGGTCAGATAAATGCGCGGGTCGGCGCCGAATTTCGCGGCGGCTTCTTCCTGACCGTAATCGAGCTTGTAAGTCTTCGGCCATTCGGGCCACGGATTATCCTTCGCGCGTTCGAGCGGCGGCTTCGGCAAAATTTCCACCTGCACGAGCGACTTGCATCCGTGCCGCATCGAAGTGCCGACGCAATCCGTTCCGGTGTCGCCGCCGCCGATGACAACGACATCCTTGCCGGTCGCGTCAATGAAATCGCCGTTCTTGTGCGAATCCAAAATGCTCTTGGTGTTCGCCGTCAGAAAATCCATCGCGAAATGGATGCCCTTGAACTGGCGGCCTTCAATCGGCAAATCGCGCGGCTTGGTCGCTCCGGTCGCGAGAATCACGGCGTCGAATTCATTCAACAGTTTTTCCGCCGGATAATTTTTTCCGACCTCGGTGTTGCAGACGAATTTGATTCCTTCGTCTTCGAGAACTTTCAGGCGGCGCAGCACGACTTCTTGTTTGTCGAGTTTCATGTTGGGGATGCCATACATGAGCAAGCCGCCGGGACGGTCGGCACGTTCGAACACTGTGACGAGATGCCCCGCCTTGTTGAGTTGAGCAGCGGCGGAAATTCCCGCCGGGCCTGAACCGATGATGGCGACGGTTTTGCCGGTGCGCTTCTTCGGCGTTTCGGGTTTGATCCAGCCGTTCTCCCAGCCGTGGTCAATGATTTCGCACTCGATGTTTTTGATCGTGACGGGTGGATTGTTGATTCCCAAAACGCACGAGCCTTCGCACGGCGCGGGACAGACGCGGCCAGTGAATTCGGGAAAATTATTCGTCTTGTGCAGGCGTTCGAGCGCTTCCTTCCACAAGCCGCGATAAACCAAATCGTTCCATTCGGGAATGAGGTTGTGAATCGGGCAGCCGCTCGCCATGCCGCTGACGAGCTGGCCAGTGTGGCAAAACGGAATGCCGCAATCCATGCAGCGCGCGCCCTGTTTCTTGAGGTCGGCCTCCGGCAGGTGATGATGAAATTCTTTCCAGTCGGCGATGCGTCCGCCAGCCGAACGGTCCGCCGGCAGCTCGCGTTGAAACTCTAAAAATCCGGTTGGTTTGCCCATCGTTGATTTGGGTTAAATGATTCCGATTAAATCAGTGTCCGCCCTTCACGTTTTCCTCGAACGCGGCCATGATCGCGTCTTCGCCGCTCAAGCCTTGCGACTGCACTTTCTTCAGCGATTGCAGCACGCGCTTGTAATCCTGCGGCATCACTTTCACAAATTTCGGCGCGAAGGAACTCCACTCCGCGAGAATTTTCGCGGCTCGTGTGCTTTTGGTGTTGATCGCGTGCTCTTCAATCGCCGACTTCAAAGTCGTCAAATCTTCTTCCTCAAGTTTTTCGAGGCCGACGAGTTCCATGTTGCAGCGCGTTGCGAAATCTCCGGCTTCGTCCAAAACATAAGCCACGCCGCCGCTCATGCCGGCGGCGAAATTGCGCCCGGTCTTGCCGAGAATCACCACCCGTCCGCCGGTCATGTATTCGCAGCCGTGATCGCCAATGGCCTCGACAACCGCATTAACGCCGGAGTTGCGGACGCCAAAGCGTTCGCCCGCCATGCCGCGCACAAAAAGTTCGCCGCTCGTCGCGCCGTAAAGCGCCACGTTGCCGATGATGATGTTGTCCTCGGCGACGAACGTGGAATCTTTCGGCGGATAGACGATGATTTTTCCGCCGCTCAAACCTTTGCCGAGATAATCATTCGCATCGCCTTCGAGTTCGAGCGTCATGCCGCGCGGAATGAACGCGCCAAAACTTTGCCCGGCGCTGCCGTTGAATTTCAGCCGCACCGTGTCTTCCGGCAATCCGTCCGGCCCGTGCTTTTTCGTGATTTCGCTGCCGGTGATCGTGCCGACGACGCGGTTGACGTTGTGAATCGGCAGTTCAGCGCGGACTTTTTCGCCGCGCTCAATCGCTGCCTTGCAAATTTCCAGAAGTTTCGTCACGTCCAAAGATTTTTCCAAACCGTGATCCTGATCCTGCGAACGAAAACGGCCAACGTCCGCGCCCATTTCGGGCTGATACAAAATCGGCGTGAGGTCGAGGCCGCGCGCCTTCCAATGTTCGATCGCCTTCCACGGAATCAATTTGTCCGTGCGGCCAACCATGTCTTCGAGTTTGCGGAAGCCGAGTTTCGCCATGATTTCGCGGAGTTCCTGCGCGACGAATTTCATGAAGTTCACGGCGTGGTCGGGACTGCCGGCGAACCGCGCGCGCAGGCGTGGATCCTGCGTGGCCACGCCGACGGGACAGGTGTTCAGATGGCAGACGCGCATCATGATGCAGCCGAGCGAAACGAGCGGTGCGGTCGCAAAACCAAATTCCTCCGCGCCGAGCAGCGCGGCCACGGCCACGTCGCGTCCGGTTTTCATCTGGCCGTCGGCCTCGACATAAATGCGGCTGCGAAGATTGTTCAGCACGAGCGTCTGATGCGTTTCGGCGAGGCCGAGTTCCCACGGGCCGCCCGCGTGCTTGATGGACGAGAGCGGCGACGCGCCGGTGCCGCCGTCGTGGCCGGAAATCAAAACCACGTCCGCGTGCGCCTTGGCGACGCCGGCGGCGATCGTGCCGACGCCGACTTCGGCGACGAGCTTCACGCTGACGCGCGCGTCGCGGTTTGAATTTTTCAAATCGTGGATCAGTTCCGCCAGATCTTCGATGGAATAAATGTCGTGATGCGGCGGCGGTGAAATCAAACCGACGCCCGCCGTTGTGCCGCGAACTTTGGCGATGGGCGGATAAACTTTTTTGCCGGGCAATTCGCCGCCTTCGCCGGGCTTCGCGCCCTGCGCCATCTTGATCTGAAGTTCTTTTGCGTGAACGAGGTAATGGCTTGTGACGCCAAAACGCCCGCTGGCGACCTGCTTGATCGCGGAATTTTTCGAGTCGCCGTTCGGTTCGGGAATGTAACGGGCCGGGTCTTCGCCGCCTTCGCCGGTGTTGCTGCGCCCGCCGATGCGGTTCATCGCCACGGCGAGCGCTTCGTGCGCTTCCTTGGAAATCGAGCCGTAGCTCATCGCGCCGGTTTTGAAACGCTTCACGATTTCATCCACGGATTCGACTTGTTCAATCGGAATGGGATTTTCAGCGAACTTGAAATCCAGCAGGCCGCGCAATGTGCAAAGATTTTTCGACTGGTTGTTCACCAGTTCGGCGTATTCCTGAAAAATTTTGTAGCTGCCCGTGCGGCAGGCGTTCTGCAATTTGTGAATCGTCTGCGGATTAAACAAATGAAATTCGCCGTTGTCGCGCCATTGATACTGGCCGCCGGCGTCGAGCACGCCGTTGACCGGACGATTTGGAAATGCGTGGCGATGCCGTTCGAGCGCTTCCCCGGCAATCACGTCAAGGCCGACGCCTTGAATGCGCGACGGCGTCCAGGTAAAATACTTTTCCACGACCTCGCTGTTGAGGCCGATGGCTTCGAAAATCTGCGCGCCGTGATAACTCTGAATCGTCGAGATGCCCATCTTGGCCATCGTTTTGACGACGCCTTTGATCGCGGCCTTGATGTATTTTTTGACCGCGGTCTTGTGATCGGTATTCGCGAGCAAACCCTGCCGGATCAAATCGTCGAGCGTCGCAAACGCGAGATACGGATTGATGGCCGTGCAGCCGTAGCCGATGAGCAGCGCAAAATGATGCACCTCGCGCGGTTCGCCGGATTCGAGAACGATGCCGACCTTCGTGCGCGTGCCGCTGCGAATCAAATGATGATGCAATCCCGAAACCGCGAGCAGCGCGGGAACCGGCGCGAGTTTCCCGCTGATGCCGCGATCGGACAAAACCAGGATGTTCACGCCGTCGGCGATGGCTTTGTCGGCCTCGGCAAATAATTTTTCCAGCGCGGCTTCCAGACTTTTTGCGGGAGCGCGACCGTCCCGGTCGCTTTGTTGCGCGTCTCGCGCAACAGCGGACGCGGGGGAATCTTCAGTCGGCGGGACGCCAACCGATGCGCCCGGGACGGGCGCGCTCCCCGCTTCAAACAAAATCGGGAGCGTCACGGCCTTGAAACCGGGACGGTTGACCTGCCGCAGTTTTTCCAGTTCGTCGTTTGACAGAATCGGATGCTTGAGCTTGATCATCCGCGAACTTTCCGGCATTGGTTCGAGCAGATTGCCTTCGCCGCCGAGCATCGTCTCGGTCGAGGTGACGATTTCCTCGCGGATCGGGTCAATCGGCGGGTTCGTGACCTGCGCGAACAACTGCTTGAAATAATTGTAGAGCAACTGCGGCTTGTTCGACAAAACCGCCAGCGGCGTGTCCGTGCCCATTGAGCCGAGCGGCTGCACGCCGGTCTGCGCCATCGGGCCGACGATGAAACGCAAATCCTCGAACGTGTAGCCGAACGCCTGCTGCCGTTGCAAAACTTTCCGGTGATCCGGCACGGTCGCCTCCGCCGGGTCGGGCAGGTTTTCGAGCAGGACGTGATTTTCCTCGAGCCATTTTTTATACGGCTGCGCGCTCGCGTATTTTTTCTTCAACTCCTCGTCGGCGACGATGCGGCCCTGCTCGATGTCCACGAGAAACATCCGGCCCGGCTGCAAACGGCCTTTGCTCGCGATGCGTTCCGGCGCGACCGGCAGCACGCCCGCCTCCGACGCCATGATGACCACGTCGTCTTTTGTGACGTAATAACGCGACGGGCGCAGGCCGTTTCGGTCCAGGCACGCACCGATCATTTTTCCATCCGTGAACGCCATCGAAGCCGGGCCGTCCCACGGCTCCATCAGGCAGGAATGAAATTCGTAAAACGCGCGGCGCTCCGGGTCCATGCTCTCGTGATTTTCCCACGGTTCGGGAATCATCATCATCATCGCGTGCGGCAGTTCGCGTCCCGCCATCACGAGCAATTCCACGCAATTGTCGAACTGCGCCGAATCGCTGCCGTCGGTGTTGATGACCGGAATCAGTTTTTTGATGTCGTCGCCGAAAAGCGAGCTGGTGAACAACATCCGCCGCGCCTTCATCCAGTTCACGTTGCCGCGCAGCGTGTTGATCTCGCCGTTGTGCGCGATGCAGCGGTTTGGATGCGCGCGGTCCCAGCTCGGAAAAGTGTTCGTGCTGAAAACGCGAATGCACGAGCGCGAGCGCCGTGGTCACGGCGGGATTCCGCAAATCGTCGTAATACTTTTCCACCTGCTCGGACATCAGCATGCCCTTGTAAGTCAGCGTGCGCGACGACAGGCTGGAGACGTAAAACCAGTTTCCGCCCGCAATTTTTCCGGCGTAACGGATTCTTTGCTCCGCGACTTTGCGGATGACGTAAAGTTTCCGTTCAAACGCCGCGTCGTCCTTGACGGCCGGATTTCTGCCGACGAAAACCTGCGCCATGAACGGCTCGGCGGCCACGGCGGTTTTGCCGAGCGAGGAATTGTCCACCGGCACATCGCGCCAGCCGAGAACAGTCTGGCCTTCGCCGGAAATGATTTTGGCAAATTCCTTTTTGATCGCCTCACGCTCGGCAGAATTTTTCGGCAGGAACAACTGGCCGACGCCGTATTGACCGGGCGCGGGAAGTTTGAAATTCAATTTTGCCGCTTCCGCGACAAAAAATTCATGCGGCACCTGGATCAAGATGCCCGCGCCGTCGCCCGTGTTCGCCTCGCAGCCGACCGCGCCGCGATGATCGAGATTCACCAGAATTTTCAGCGCGTCGGAAACCAACTGGTGCGACTTCGCGCCCTTCATGTTGACGACAAAGCCGAGACCGCAGGAATCGTGTTCAAACTGCGGGTCGTAAAGTCCCTGTTTCGGCGGCGCGGAAATCATCGTTTGCGCGTGCCGGCCATTAGTATTATTTGTCAGGTTGCTGGTCATCGTTCGGCGGATTAGCCTGCGTTCACTTATTTTTTACCCAATTTTTATCCGGGCGCAATAAATGTTTTCAAAAATCACGAACATTTTCGGATTAGAGTTTAAGTTTTTCAACTCGCTTGCATTAGCCCCTCAGACCGCCCGTTGTAAAAATAAACTGTTACCTTTTCACCGCAGCGTAAATATATCAATAAAGTAATGAACGATGACCTGACACTGCTGCGCGAATTTGCCCGGGACAATTCCGAGGCCGCCTTCGCCACGCTCGTCACGCGCCACGTCAACCTCGTTCACTCCGTGGCGCTGCGGCAGGTGCGCGACCCGCAGTTGGCCGATGAGATCACGCAGGCGGTGTTCATCATTCTGGCGCGCAAGGCGGACTCGCTGGGCGACAAAATCATCTTAAGCGGCTGGTTGTGCCGCACGGCGCGCTACGCCAGCGCCAACACGTTGACCATCCAACGTCGTCGGCAACAACGCGAACAGGAGGCTTATATGCAATCGCAACTCGAACAATCTCAAAACGACTTGTCGCGCCAAAGCGAAACGGATGCGGAAATGTGGAATCAAATCGCGCCGCTGCTTGATGGCGCGCTTGAAAAGCTCGGTCAAAAAGACCACGACGCGCTTGTGCTGCGCTATTTTGAAAACAAAAGTTTCGCGGAGGTCGGCGCGAGTTTGGGCGCGAGCGAGGACGCGGCAAAAATGCGCGTGAGCCGCGCGCTGGAAAAACTGCGGAAATTTTTCACGAAGCGCGGCGTGACGTTTTCCAGCGCGGCACTAGCCGGGACGATTTCCGCCAATTCCGTTCAAGCCGCGCCCGTGGCGCTGGCAAAATCTGTGACTGCCGTGGCGATTGCCAAAGGCGCGGCGGCCAGCGGTTCAACCTTAACCCTCATCAAAGGAGCATTGAAAATTATGGCTTGGACAAAAATGAAAACTACGATTGTGGCTAGCGCAGTCGTCTTGTTAGCGGCAGGAACTGGCAAAATAATAATTCAGAATATTGAAGACACCGAATGGCAGACTGAAGGATTGAGTAGTGGAACTTTTCAGAATGCGCCTCATAAAACCATGATACTCCAAACCAAAGGAGATCATCGCGGAACCGGCCAACTTTACGACGGAAGCGTGATGGGTATCAATTGTCCGTTGAGTTTCGTTTTGCAAACTGCCTATGGCGCGGCCAGTCCGTATCGAATGGTTGCAGACACTCCGTTGCTAACGCAAAACTATGATTTTCTTTCCAACGTCGGCACAAATTCGAGAATTGCATTGCAACGAGCTATAAAAAAGCAGTTCGGACTTATTGGATACTTTGAAACGCGCAATACCGATGTTCTTGTTCTTGAAGCAAAACAGATTAAAAGTTCGCGTCTTCTATCAATTGCACGCGAACCAAAACCAGTGCGCGTAGGTTTAAGTCCGATTAAATCCGGTCAATTGCCGGGCATAAAAATGGATGAATTTGCCCATGGCCTCGAACAAAATATGGAAACAATTGTAATTGATCAAACCGGTCTCACAAATGGCTATAGAATTGATTTTGTTCCGCCAATCGGAAGTAATTCAAGAATTTCCACGAACACTGAAGAAGTAGGCCATGCATTGTCTGAACAACTCGGTCTTGAACTTGTGCAGACAAATATGCCGATTGAAATATTGGTCGTTGAAAGAGTGCAGTAGCATTTTGCTTAAACGCACTTCGCAAACCATTTTACACGCGCCGCGCGCAAATCGTAGAATGTCCCACTGTGAATTCGCGAAAGCGTCAGCGCGTCGTCTGCGGCATGAGCGGAAGATGATCAGAGTAATCTGCGAAATTCGTCTGGTGTGAGTCCCGCGCTTTTGGCAATCGAACCCATGGTGATGGCATTGATGGGATTGTGGCGGGGAATGATGAGCCGTTGTTTGCCGTTGGTCATCACGATGTGTCCACTTTGCCGGGCGATGCGGTAGCCGAGCTTTTCAAAAATACGGACGGCGTCGCGCTGGCTGATGCCTGGAATTTTTGGCACAACTCAAACGGTGACGAGTTCGCGGGTGAAACGCGCGCCTTCGGATTCAGCTTCGCGTTGCGCGTCTTCTTCGGCGACTTCGAGCCAGAGTTGAATGGCTTCACGGATGCTGGCCAGCGCTTCATCATGTGTCGCGCCCTGGCTATGGCAGCCCGGCAAAGCGGGACAGGAAACGGCAAAACCTTCTTCAGATTGAACCATGATGATTTGATATTGCATGACTCAAAAATACTTCGGTTGAAACCGCAAATCAAGTTTGCATCGCGCAAACCATTTTACACGCAGCCCGTGCATTGTATAATGTCCTTCTGTGAATTCGCAAAAGCGCCGGCGCGTCGTCTGCGGCAAAATTTAACGCTGGACAAATCTCGTCTTTCGACGCGTCATGGATGCTGTCGCCATGAATCTCAACGCGGCAATTCGCAAACGAGCGTTCACCTTGATTGAACTGCTGGTGGTCATCGCCATCATCGCCATTCTCGCGGCGTTGCTGCTGCCGGCGCTTTCCAAAGCCAAGGCGGCGGCCAGGCGGGCGCAGTGCATCAGCAATTTGCGGCAAATCGGCATTGGCCTGCATCTCTACGCCGGCGATCACGAGGACACGCTGCCTGGCATCGTCATCACCAACGGCATGCCGTGGTCTTACCAATGGCGTTTCTTCAAGGAAGTGACAAAGAGTTACGACGGCTTGACCGGCCCATCCTCATCCAGCGACAAGCTATTCGCCTGCCCGGCGGACACATTTTATTACAGCAACACCACCGACACGCCGCTGATCCACACCAGTATGCACGACGACCCGTGGGCAGATTATTCAAGCTATTGGTTCAGCCGGATGAACCTGGTGAACGATCCTTCGACGGGAGGATTTTACCATGGCGTTGCCGGGCGGAAAATCAGCTCCATCCGCAATCAGGTCAGAACTTTGATGGTGGTGGACCAGCCGGCCGTCTTTGCCTATTCCTGGCACAAACCGCAATCCATCACCGACCCCGGCCCGAACGAAATCAATGATTCGATGAACACGGCTGTTTTCCTAGATGGCCACGCGAGTTACCTCAATTTCTACTTCGATTCCCAACAAAACGGATTCTTCCCTTGCTTTTACAACCCGCCGGACAATTACGATTATCAGTGGGGCGAAGATTGAGTTGGATGACTGCGCCGGTCGGTTTCAAAAATACTTGTCCAATTCCGCCGCCGTCCGGCCATTATCTGTAAATGCCAGACGCGAACGACATGGAGTTGGTGCGGGATTACGCCCGGCAAAATTCCGAACCCGCCTTTGCCGAACTGGTCCGCCGCCACATCAACCTGGTGTATTCCGTCGCCGTGCGCTTCACCGGCAACCCCGGCGACGCGGAGGACGTGGCGCAGGCGGTGTTCATTCTGCTTGCCCGGAAAGCCGCCGGCCTGTCTGACCGCACCGCGCTCACGGGCTGGCTCTACGAAACCACCCGGCTCACCGCCGCCGGATTTCTGCGGAGCCAGAGGCGGCGACAATTTTGGGAACAGGGGGCTTTTATGCAATCCAATCTGAATGCACCCGACTCCGGGCAACTGTGGCGACAGCTTGCGCCGCATCTGGAGGCGGCGATGTCGCGGCTGGCCGAACGCGACCGGACGCTGCTGGCGTTGCGCTTTTACGAAAACAAAACCGGCGCAGAAGCCGCCGCGCTGCTGGGCATCCGGGAAGAGGCGGCGCACAAACGCACCGCCCGCGCGCTGGAAAAGCTCCGGTCATTTTTCGCGAAACGCGGCGTGGATTCAACGGCAGCGGCCATCGCCGAAAATATTTCCGCCAATTCGATTCAAGTTGCGCCGGTGGCGCTGGCAAAATCTGTGACCGCCGTGGCGATTGCCAAAGGCGCGACGGCTTCAGCATCAACCTTAACCCTCATCAAAGGAGCATTGAAAATTATGGCATGGACTAAAATGAAAACGGCAATTGTAGTTAGCGTTGCAGCGATTTTAGTTACAGGAACAACTGTGGTTACGATTAAAGAAATCAAGAAAAGGAGCGATTCTTGGCGAAGCCTGGATCATTTTAGAAGCCGGGCCGCGATGCTGGCTACCTTAAATAAAACCCCGCCGCAAGTCACAATTCTTCCAACTATACACCCAGACTATGGTGCGACGTGGTGGCCTGATGGAAGAAGCGGTCGGAGCCTGGGCATGAATTTATCAGTCACAGATCTATTGTGTAATGCTTATGGCGAAAGGAATACGCACATGGTTTTCTCCGAACCAACGGTGGGTGGAAAATATGATTATATCGCGAATCTGCCGCAAGGCTCGGAAGCAGCTTTCCAGGGGAAAATCAAAGAACAATTTGGCGTGGTAGCGCACAAGGCGGTGATTGAAACCGATGTCTGGGTGCTGAAAGCCGGTGACCCCGACAAGTTGAAAGCCAGCGTCAGCAAAAAGAAAATCCCACATGAGGAACTCAAGTATGTTGACGGGAAAACAATCGCGGTGCTTGAAGACGAATCCGTTGACACGCTGGCCGATGCACTGGAAGGATGGTTGTTACAGTCGCCAGTCGCGAACCGGACGGGTCTTTCAGGACACTATGATTTAAATTTGAACTGGGATAACCATGATAAGCCGGGCAGCACTGCGGCACTCATTGATCAGCTGCATGGGGCCGGCTTCGAACTTGTAATTAGCCACGAACCAGTCGAAATGCTGGTGGTCGAAAAAGCCAAGTAGCATTTCCTTTAACGCACTTCGCAAACCATTTTACACGCCGCCCGCGTGTTGTATAATGTCCGTCTGTGAATTCGCAAAAGCGTCAGCGCGTCATCTGCGGCATGAATTATTGCGCCAGCACACGCCAGAAGGTCGGCGAATTGGCAGGCAGCGGCAGGGAAATGACCTGTGGATCGTTGGTCGAAACAAAGGACAATGTCGTCTGCCAGTTGGTTGAAATTAGCGAACCGATTTCCTGGATGAGGTTGGTGCGGCCCACGTCGCCGCTGATGGCAAGCCACAGATTGGTCGCGCCTTGCGACAGCGCAATTTGCGGCGGGCGCGGTGGTGTCACGCTGGCTGGGTCGTCGCTGAAATCCGGGATGCCGTTGGCGTTGGCATCGTTGGTGTCATCAATGGAAAGCACCCAAAGCTGGTAATCAGGATCGGTGGTGCCGGGATCACCGTCGGCAAAGAAAACATAGCCGGCGTAATTGGTGGGCCAGTTCGCATCGCGCGCGAACACTTCCTGGTCGAAATCAAGCGTCTGCATGGCGGCGTTGGTCCAGATGCCGGGCCGATTGGTCAGCGTGTTGAAATGATCCGCAACGGATTTATCAAAAACGATTGGACCCTGCAACGTGCCGGACGAATCGCCGGTTTGTGTCAGGTTGATGCTTGCGGAAATCGTATTGGAGCCGGGCGTGTAAGCCAGCGGCCCGGTGTATTCCAGGATGGTGAAGGTATGGGTGAATTGAATTGTGACTGCGTAGGCGGGATCAGGCACTTGATATGTGCAGGTGCCTGTGGACGAGCCGGCGGCGCGATTCCAGGTCGCGGTGAAGGTGGCATCGTAATTCAAACCGGGAATCTGGATTTCTCCGGAACTCGTCCAGTTTGTAACACCTTGCGCGACTTCAAAAAAAATCGGAAGACCGTCGTCGCCGGCGGCGGAAGGCACATCCAAACCCATGTCGCCGGAAAAAGTATCGTCGTATATTTCGCTATAGACCTGGACATAGGCAGAATGCGTGTAGGGCGCGTTCAAAAAACCCGGTGCTAGCTCACCATTGATTCCCGACGAAAGCGTGGTCAAATTCACTGTCGTCTGAAATCCGCCATCATTGGGATCCGAAGCGGTCGCTTGTTGAAACTGCGGCGATTCGCAATACAACCTTGCCTGCGCCGTTTCCGCGCCGTGTGCCGCTGTCGAAATGAAAATCCAACCCGCAGTGAAGGAAAGGAACAAAGTTTTCATAAATTTTCTTCCATATTGTGGTTTCTTCAAATGCTGCAAATGCGTCAACTTTAATATCTATCCGTGGACAGGAACCGCTTTAAGCTTATACTATCCGATTGTGACTCAAAGGAAAAAGACGCGCGTGGTCTGCGGCATGAGCGGAGGAGTTGATTTCTCCGCCACGGCGGCTTGCTTTTGAGTCGGGTTGAAGGTAAATAATAGCCATGAGTGTTACCGGAAAAATCAAGAATGGCGCGGTCGTTCTGCCGCCGGGAACAAAATTGCCGGAAGGAGCTGACGTGAAAATTGAAACGCTTGAACTTGCGCCCGCAGACGATCCGTTTGTCGCTGCCGTCCTCAAGGTGGCCAAGCCGCGCCCGCATTGGCCGAAAGATTTCGTCCTCAACCACGGCCATTACGTCAGCGGCGAGCCGAAAAAATTGTGAGTGCCGTTTTCGCCGACACGTCCTTTTATCTGGCGCTGTTGCGTGCCGACGACCCGGTGCATCCCCACGCGCTCGCCGCGGGTCTCCGCGCCAGCCCGCGCGCGACTATCGTGCCGCTCGGTTCGCAACTCCTTGAGCGCGGGATGCAACTCATGGGCGAACGGCAGGACAAAGACTGGTCGCTGACCGATTGCATCAGCTTTGTGGTGATGAAGAAGCACGGCATCCATGATGCTCTCACCACAGACAAACATTTCGAGCAGGCAGGCTTCACCGCATTGCTAAAACAAGGCGCGGTCTGAACTTGCGGCTTCCGTTTTTCGTTTTACACTTTCCGATTGTGATTGCATCGAAGAAAACGCGCGTCGTCTGCGGCATGAGCGGAGGAGTTGATTCCTCCGCGACGGCGGCGCTTTTGATCGAGCAGGGCTACGATGTCATCGGCATCACGCTCAAGCTCTGGCCGCAGGATTGCGTGAACCGCGCGGAGGACAAATGCTGCGGCCCGCAAGCCGTCACCGACGCGCGCTCGGTCTGTGACAAGCTCGACATCCCGTATTACCTCATTGACGAGGCGGCAGAATTCCAGAAGCACGTCATTCAATACTTCGCCGACGAATACAAGGCCGGCCGCACGCCGAATCCGTGCGTGATGTGCAATCAAAATTTGAAATTCGGACGGCTCATTGACCGCGCGGATCAACTCGGCGCGGATTTCATTGCCACGGGACATTTTGCCAGAATCGAACGCCCGAACATTCCTCTCACTGAATTGAGTAGGAGACGACGTGAGGAGTCTCATTCTAATTCCGGCGAAGGAAGTCAGAGACTCGTTACCTCGTCTCCTACGAGATATTTATTGAAGCGCGGACGCGATCTGAAAAAGGATCAAAGTTATTTTCTTTTCTCGCTGCGGCAGGATCAGCTTGCGCGCGCGATATTTCCGCTTGGCGAAAAGACCAAGAGCGACACGCGCGAAGTGGCGCGCCATTGCAATCTCAAAACCGCCGACAAGGAAGAGAGCATGGAAATCTGTTTCGTGCCGGACAACAATTACGGCGGCTTTCTCCAGTCGGCCAACCTCGTGCAAAAGCATCGCGGCGACATCGTGGATTTGCACGGCCACGTTCTCGGCCAGCACGACGGCATCGCGTTCTACACCATCGGCCAGCGCAAAGGACTCGGCATCACGACGCCGAAGCCGGTTTACGTGGTCGAATTGGACATGGAAAATAATCGCGTTATTGTCGGCGATGATTCGGCGTTGGATCGCGATGAATTTATTGCCGACCGCTGCAATTGGCATCCGTTCGACAAATTGACGGAGCCAATCGAAGTCACGGCGAAAATCCGTTACAACCATCCCGGCACGGCAGCAACGATTACGCCGCTGGAAAATAATTCCGTCCGCGTGAAGCTGCATTCGCCGCAGCGCGCAGTCACGCCCGGACAGGCGGCGGTTTTTTATCAGGATGATTTGGTCGTCGGCGGCGGATGGATTGCGCGGTAAAAATTCATTGGCCGGCATTTGACAGATAACTGGACTTGGTGCATTGTGGCGACCATGAAAACATCTTTGCTTTTGATCGCCACGATTATGACCACCAGCCTTTCCGCGCTCGCCGCCGGTTCGATTTATGACATTCCGCTGAAAGACATTGACGGCAAGGACGCCTCGCTCAAGCCGTATGCGGGCAAGGTGCTGCTCGTCGTCAACGTCGCGTCGAAGTGCGGGTTCACGCCGCAATACACGGCGCTCGAGGCAACCTACCTGAAATACCAGTTGCAGGGGCTGGTGGTGTGCGGGTTTCCGTGCAACCAGTTTGGCGGGCAGGAGCCGGGCACGGACGCGGACATCAAACAGTTCTGCACGTCGAAATACAGCGTGACTTTCCCGATGTTCGACAAGCTGGAAGTCAATGGCGACAACCGCAGTCCGCTATATGTGGCCCTTGCCGGCAAGGATTCGCCTTTTCCCGGCGACATCAAATGGAACTTCACCAAGTTCGTGATCGGCCGTGACGGCAAAATCCTGGCACGCTTCGATTCCAGCGTGAAACCGGACTCTGCCGAAGTGACCAAAACCATCGAAGCCGCGCTGGCGGCGAAATAAAAATCAGGCATTCATCATTGCCGCTTTCTGCGGAGTGAGCGACCGGCCTTGATTTGACTAGCTGCGATTTTTTGGGGCTGATTTGTGCTTCTCTTTCCAATTAAGGAACAATAAAATTGCCGTGATGATTCCCGCCAACACCGTGCAAAGCGGCGCGAGATAACGATCCAGCGGCAGAGAGCCGCAGGACGGCAGCCGCAATTGCGCGGAAAAGAATTCGCCGTTTTTGCCAAAAGGAATTTGCGCGACGACATTTCCGCCGCCGGAAACGGCCTGCGAAATGCCGGAACTGGCGAGCCGGAAAATCGGGATGCCGTATTCCGCCGCGCGCACGGGCGCGACGCGCGAGTGCAGTTCGTGTTCGTGCCGTCCCCAGTCCACCACGTCCATCGTCGGCACGATGAGCAGTTGCGCGCCCTGTTTCACCAGCCGGTCGGTGACGCGCGTGTAGCTCAAATCGTAGCAAATGCAGATGCCGATTTTTCCCCACGGCGAATTCCAGACCGTCTGTTCCGGCGCGGGCAGGCCGTCGTCAAAAAATTGGATTGGCACGCTCTTGGCCTGCTTGAAAACAATTTCACCATTTGTGCCGACGACAAAAGCCGTGTTGTAATAAACGTGGTTGGTGATGAGATCTTTTCCGCCGACGACAAGAAATCGCGAATTGGTGCGGCACCAGTTTTTCAGCGAATCTGGCACAGTGCCGTCGAGCGTGTATTCGCTCAAGACGAAAATCTGCGCGTTGGTGTTTTTTGCCAGCGCCTGATTCAGCATTTTTGGAATTGCGTTTTGAGGCGGAAATTCCATCTGGACGCCGACGATTTTTACGGGCGGATAAGGGCGTTCGTATCTGGCCGCGGCAATAAACGTCAAAAACCAAGACAAAGGAATCAGGCAAACCAAAATAATCCCGAATATATCAATCCAGAACTTTGCGACCAATTTTCTATGAGAAAAGATTGCAATGATTGAAAACCCTAAAAACCCGACGCCATACATTCCAAAAACATCAAATGGAGTTATGGGGAAATTGGGAAACGCATACCCGACATTCAGCCACGAAAATTTCAAATAATAAAGTTCGCTGCGGAAGTATTCAATTCCCGTCCAGACAACCGGAATCAGCCACATCGCCTTGCTTTTTCCCCAGCGCAAGATGCAGCCGCAGACAATCGCCGCGAACAATCCGATCCAAAACGCGAACACAAGCCAGAGAACAATTGCCGCCGTGCCGAAAATTTCCCAGAAGAAAAACAGTTGCGGCGCGGCGCAGAGAAATCCCGCCGTCAGCCCGAAATAAAACGCGCGCCGGACGGTCGGCTGATCGGTGAGCCGGACAAGAAAATAGGCGTAGCCGAAAATGAACAGGCCAAGCGGCAGAAATTTTGATTGAAGCGTAGGCCGCGTGAAAACACGCAACCGCCAGCGCCAGCCACAGAAAAGATTTTCCCCAGCCGGAAGGATTTGACGATTGCAGCCGAATGTTCATCGCGAGTCAACGCATTGAAACCTCAAACGCCGGACGCAAAAGAAAATTATTCCAGTTTCATCGGAGCGCGGCTCGCCGGGACGCTCGCCCCACCAAAAGCGCAAATTATTCCGCCGCCAACTCCGCGCCGTGCGCGTTCAGGCCGCCGCTTTTGCAGGTTTGGCTTTTGCGGCCAGTTTTGCTTTGACCGCCGCCGTTTTGCGTTTGATGTATTTCTGGCGGCGCTGGCGTTTGATGGCTTTGTTCAGTTGTTTGCCCATAATTCTTTACTTTGTTCGCGTGATGCGGTTTTGTGTTGCCACTATGAAAGGTTGCGCGCGGAGATTCAATGTTTATTTCGCACTGGCGGCGGCTTTGACGCTGCTTTGCGGCTGCCAGACGTCCCAGCATGACAAGGCCGACAAGAAAACCGGCGCGTTGCGCGTCTATATGGAAACCAGTCCCGGTCCCGAAAGCACGAGCAAGACCATCACTCTGCTGCGCGCCGATCCGGTGGTGCTGACCATCGCATCCGAACCGATTTTGACGGAGGCTGGCATCATCGCCGCCAGAACCATTGAGACGCCCGGCGGTTTCGCCATCGAAGTTCAATTTGACGAAATGAGCGCGATAACGCTCGAACAATTCACCGCTACCTATCCCGGAAGCCATCTTGCCATCTACGGCGAGTGGGGCGAGAAGCCCGTCACCGGACGCTGGCTCGCCGCGCCGCTCATCACGCATCGCATCGGCAACGGCATTCTGTCGTTCACTCCCGACGCCTCGCGCGAAGAGGCCGACGACCTTGTCCTCGGACTCAACAACGTCGCCAAAAAAATGCAGAAGGGTCTGCTCAAATGATTTTTTCAAAATGTAGGAGACGAGGTGACGAGTCTCAAATTTTCCAAATTGCAAAAACCTTAATCGGAGACTCCTTACGTCGTCTCCTACTGCCCGGTTTTATTCTGTTTTTCTGCGCCAATCTTTTCGCGCAGTCACCATTTCAATTTCCGACCGCGAACCAGTTTCTGTATGTGCGCGGCGACGAGTTGAAATTTTTCGCGCCGACCGCGCCGGACAAGCCGTGGACGAGCGGCAGCTTCGGCTGCGTGCGCGACAACGGCACGCGGATGCACGAGGGACTCGACATCCGCCATTTGCAGACGGACAAACGCGGCGAGCCGACCGATCCGGTCATGGCGACCGCCGACGGCACGGTGGTTTATTTCAGCGTGAAACCGTCGCTGTCGAATTACGGGAATTACATCGTCATCCGCCACGTCGTCGAGGGACTGGAGATTTATTCGCTTTACGCGCACTTGAGCGCGATCCAGCCCGGCCTGAAAACCGGCCAACAGGTCAAGGCCGGCGAAGTGATTGCGACGATGGGACGGACTTCAAACGCCGAAGTCATCACCAAAGACCGCGCGCACGTCCATTTTGAACTGAATGTCCTGGTCAACGACAACTTTGCGGCGTGGTTCAAAACCGCCTCGCCCGGCGAGCGCAACGACCACGGCGAATGGAACGGCATGAACTTGAACGGCCTCGACCCGCGCCAGATTTTGCTCGCCGAGCACAATCCCGTCAGGAAATTCAGCCTGCTGGATTTCATCCGCGGCCAGACCGAGCTTTGCCGCGTGCTGGTGCGCGCGACGGATTTTCCCTACTTGAAACGCTACGCCGCGCTTGTCCTGAAAAATCCGGTTGCCGAAAAGGAAGGCGTGGCCGGCTACGAAATCGCGCTGAATTACAACGGCGTCGCGTTTGCGCTGATGCCGCGCGCGGCGTCGGAAATCAAAGGCGGCGCAAAGTTTCAACTGCTTTCGGTCAACGAAGCCGAGGCAAGGGCGAATCCCTGCCGCAAACTGGTCGTCCGGCGCGGCGGCCATTGGGAGCTTGGCAACGAAGGCTTGCGCGACCTGGAATTGCTGACCTACCGGTGATTTTTTAAGTGGCAGGCGCGCGTCTGGCGTATTAAAGTTCAGCCAGAAACGCCAAAGATCGCATGAAAGATTGCAGTGAAAGCCAGTATGTTCGCAGGGAGAAATTTCCTCCGCATGGCTTTACCCTTGTTGAATTGCTTGTCGTCATTGCCGTCATCGCAATTCTGGCGGCGATGCTGCTCCCCGCGCTTTCAAGAGCCAAAAGCGCGGCTCAAAATATCTCATGTTTGAACAATTTGAAACAGCTCCAGCTTTGCTATCACCTTTATGTCACAGATAACAATGACAGTTTGCCGCCGAACAATTTTGTCTATGATCTAAACACCCAACAACCTGTTCCGGGCAACGAAGGGCCATCTTGGTGCACGAATCTGGCACCGTATGACGCAAGCCCGGCGGGACTCGAAGCCGGACTGCTTTTTCAATACAACACCAGCATCCCCATTTACCATTGTCCGGCGGATCAATCCACGATTGAAACCTATGCCGGTGTCAAACTCAATCAGCCCCGAATCCGCAGTTACAACATGAGCCAGTCGGTCAACGGCATAAGCTTTGCCGGGCAAATATCCCAAGAAATTCCGCATTACAGCAAATTTACCGAAGTCAAAACACCAACGGCATTGGGACTGATCGTTTTTCTGGATGTGAACGAAGACGAAATAACGGACACCGAGTTCGGCATTCCTGTTGCCACCGATTCATGGGATTATGGATATTGGTGGGATATGCCCGGTAACCGACATGACCAAGGATGCAACCTGTCCTTCGGCGACGGCCACGTTGAACATTGGAAATGGAAAGTGCCAAAGCTGATGACTGTTCCGCGCGGTAATGCACAACCCGTTGCCGCCAACGAATGGGACGATTACAACCGGATGGAGGCGGGCTTCGTCCAAGATTTCAATTAAGGAGACCACAGCTTTTGAGTTGTCGGAATTGAAATGTTGTGCTTATCCCGTTGGCTCCCGTCCAATCATTTTCTCGAAACCGACCGGGGCTTTGTGAGCAGCCAAGCCCAATAACGTTTGGAATGCTGCCATCGGGGTCTTGCGGCGGTTGAAGCGAAAGACAAATTCATCGAGATAGTTTTGTAAATACTTCGGGTCAACTCCATGGTGCGTGCCGTTGAGCCACGTCTTGAGATTGCCGAAAGCGCGGTGAATATGCAGCGCATGAGTCGCGATCGGCTGCAATGCGTGGCGGTAGTCGGCCAAAGCGGTTTTGGAATAGCCTTTCCAACCATCCGTATAAATTTCACTGCCCGGCTCCACATGGGTCGTAAGAAAATGGCGAATCGAAAGGGCGTCTGCCCGTTGCGTCACCGCCAGCCGCAGCCGCCCAGCTTTCTCCAAACGGCCTCCCCGCTTGTCGGTAAACGCCACCACTTCTACTGCGCCAAAGACCAGCGTGCTCTTTTCATCCTTGGTAACGCCACGGCCGGTCTTGCCGCTGACAGGCCCGCCAATAATGACCTCATCAGCTTCCACACGCCCGCTGAGTAGCGCCCGCTTTTCATTCACCATGCTGCGTCGCAGCCGGTGGAGCAAATACCAAGCAGTCTTATAGCTGCAGCCCATCTGCCGTTGTAGTTGGGTGCCGCTCATGCCTGGGGTATGTGTGGCTACCAAGTAAGCGGCCCAAAACCACTCGCGGAGCGAAAAGTGTGTGCCGTGAAGGAGGGTTCCGGCCGTAACGGAAGTTTGCTGACCACATTCGGAGCATTCGTAAACATACCGCCGAGCTTTGACCCAATACTTCCTGCCGGAGCATCGTGGACAAGCAAAGCCAGCGGGCCAACGACTTTGCCCCAGATATTCAAAACAAGCCGCTTCCTCTGAAAATTGCTCACGAAACTCTTTCAAAGTTGTTGGAAACTTCAGCTTGTCCATCAACCAAACTCGCGCCAAATACTACGGGAGTCAACGGGATAAGCATATGAAATGTTTCGATTCTTCACTTTTCCGCGCGTTGCCGCTCTATTTCAGTTTCTTCAATCAACTTTGAAAAGGGCACTTCCAATGCGTCCGCAATCACGCTGGCGGCACGCCTCAAAACGCGCTTTGGCCGCCGCCCACTCCGCCCACGCAGCCGCCGCGCGCTTCCGTCCGGCAGCGCGTCACTTCGGCGGGTGCATCTGGACATTGTTCTTATTTCTGAACCAGTAGCGCAGATTTGCAATCTGCTGTATCGCGGATTTTCAATCCGCAAGGCGTCGGCGGTTCAATGGGCTTGGGCTTGGCGGCGCGCTGCCGAATGCAATTCGGCGATACGGCAGATTTCAAATCTGCGCTACCTCTGCTGGCCGCAAGAACAGTGTCCAGATGCACCCGACTTCGGCGACGATGGATTTTTTAATCATGACCGACCTCCGCTGACAATAGCCCAGCCTTTCAAGGCTGGGCTTAAGCGTCCATCAAATTAAAAAGTCCCGTCAAGGGACGGCAGAACATTTCTTTCGTCCCTGCCGGGACTTGGGATGTTTCCCAACCGTGAACCCATCCATGAATGGCTGGGCAATTTTCAAAACCCGCCGTGTTAAGCTGCACCAAAAAGTTCCTGCTCAAAACGCGCTTTTGCAGCGGCCCACGATGTTCACGATTTGCCAAAATCTCATTTCCTTGAATTTTCCGCCTCCATCTCTTTTTTCAACCGGGCGAAGGCGGATTCAAAGGCGGCCTGGTGGCCGTCTGCAAAGACTGGCCGTCCGCAAGGACTTTCAAGTTGGAAAAGTCGGGGATGAAATACTCGCGCACTTCCATGCCAAATCCACTCGGCATCAAAACAAGTCCAGTCGCGCAAGGTTTCAAAACCGGTCATACCGGATGCTTTCTTTGCGCGCTGCGCACCTTGTAAAGCCGCTCCGTGAAACCGCCTTCCGCCACGAACGCTTTTTCTTGTGCGGCTATCTGCCGGTCAAGCAGACTGCACGCCACCGCCAGCAGGGCCAGCGCGCCGTTGGCCGAGATTTCAGCATAGGTGGACTTTGTGGACTCCGCAGACTGAATGGACTTCTGTTCCGGCCTGCTTTGTCCACCCTGTCCACGCCGTCCAAGTTGTCCATTCTGCCCATGCACATCCTTCACCCAGGCCGCCACGTCATCAGCGGTGGCGGCCGTGCTGCTATCAGATCCGCCCGGCGCGCGTCTTCTCTGGGCCACTGCGCCAGCCCGCGCTGCCGCAAAAAATCTTCATAATCCAGCCGCAGCTCCTCCAGGCTGGCCCGCGCCACGTTCGTGAGTTTTAGCTCCATCTTTTTGGACGTGCCGCTGCCCTGGCTGCCCTCCGCGATGTTCTGCACCCCGCTCCGCGCCGCCTGCACCATCTGGTCGTGGGTGCGGCTGCGCTTCTCGATATAGCGGTCGCAGAAACGCACCGTCACGTCGTAGGCCAGTTGCGCCACCTGAAAACTCTTCAACTTCCGGTAGCCGCCATGCAGCGGAATCAGTTTTTCCGGCTCATTCATAATTCAATTCTTACCGTCCACACCGTCCATGCTGTCCAAGCCACCCAATGGACTCAATGGACACTTTGGACTTCATGGATGTCCTCACGCTGGCGGCACGCCCAAAAGTTCCTGCTCGAAACGCGTTTTGGCGGCAGCCCACTCCGCCCCGGCGGACGAACGCAGTCGCCGCGCTTCCGTCCGGCGGCGCGTGATATCGGTTGGCTTTTCAGCGCTGGTCACAAATTTACGGTGGCAGCTTTGATGGCCTGATAATTCTTGTCCAATTCCGGCTGCAATAGAATCAACGCGGCGATGCGGCGGGCCATGTGCGTGACTTCGCGCGCCTCGTCCGGCGTGAGCGCGCGACCGAGCAATTCAAATTCCCGGTAGCTCAACCATTTCTTGATGACCTGATAACCGCCGATGGTGTAATCCCAGACTTTTTCCGGCACGTTCTGCCAGCAAGCGGAGTTGTTGAGATAAATGTCGTGCGTGGATTGACCAAGTGCGGCGACTGTTTTGTCTGGGGTGAATTCGCGCGTTCCCAATTTGCCTTTGCCGGGCATTGTCACGCCGCCTTTGCCTGCGTGACCCCAGCCAGCCGTGAGCGAAAGATTCAACGTCTCTTTTGTCAACCGCTTCACAACGGCGATCTCAATTAGCTCCGGGCGAATTTTTCCAGCCGTCACGCCTTGAACCGATGTTTCGTTGTCGAGTAATGCGGCAACTTGTCTGCCCAACTTGGCGGAGGAGAGCAAAGCCTCGCGTGTTTTTGGCAATGGAACTCGCGGCCAATTCTCTCGAATACCATCAGCGTGCTCGGTTAGATATTCAGGCGAATAGCCGATGGCGAGCGCGTGCATCCAAATCAATGTCGCCGTTTCCTCGTCAGCGTCAGGATTCTTGACGCTGAGTTTGGCGAGATAGGCGCGGGCGACGGGTGAAAGATTGGCGGTGGTTTTATTGTCGCTCACTTCATAGGCTGGGGCTGCTTCTTGCAAAATGCTGCCGAAGTGACCGTTGCCGTCGTCTTTTTCTTTTGGTTTGGTTTTGGGTATGGTGCGTAATCGTAGTGGAATCGCTACGGCGTCTGGCGCAAGAAAATGATCGTCGCACAAAAGCGGCGTGAAATAAAACGGTGCTCCCTCTGGGTCTTTGGCCGCTTTGAACCGAGTCAAAAGGAATGAATTTCCTTTCCAACATTGCTGCCAAAGTGTCGGTCGCGGCTCATTCCATAGTGGGCGTTTGGCGCTGTAATAGCACCAGCGAGTGTCAAATGGACGAAGGGCGTATCGCAAAAGATGGTTCGGTAGAAAATCCTCGGCCTTAAGAATTATTTCACGCGCACCCTCTGCACCAAAACGAGCAGCATCTTCCGTCAAACCACATTTGAATCTTTTGAGTTCGTCCCAAGAAACATTAGGGTCATAATAATCCCGCATCCGATTTTCCAAAGCAACGCGGTCAATGTCCATGAGCGCACCACCGCGCTTCTCCATTAGTCCATTGCTCGGCGCTTCGGCGCAAAGGTCAATCAGCGCAGGCCATTCCAAATAGTGAGCCGCAACATCTGAAGGGCGGAAGCTAAAACGATTCTTTTCGCTTGGTTTAGACTCTTCGTATTGAGCATCAAATTTTTTTGCCTTAAGAGTTTCCAGAAGATGAGCGCGACGGTCTGCGGCTTTTGCCTCGTTCAAATCATCCCGGAATAAAACGGATTTCTTTTGTTTCTTGCCAGTTTTCACACAGAGCGAAATTGCAACACCCTGTTGTATACCGGGCGAGAATCCAGCAAGAGCAAAGACTGTTTCGCTCGTGCGGCCATCTGGCGCGTATTCGGAAATCTTTCGATTGCCGTGCATATTCTCAATCCAGAAACTGTCGAACGAATTGAGCAAATGTTCACGCATGACAACAAACGACGGATCGCTGACCCATGAATGGTTTGTGATATAACTAACGATGCCCTTGCCAGTTTTTTCGGCAATGCGTCGCTCTGCCAATCGGAAGAAACGCACATAAAGTTCATCCAAGTTAAACTTCTTGATTCCCCATCCGCCCTTGCTGACTGGATCGGACAATTTGTAGTGACGTTCCATCACCGGTTGGCCTTCGTCGTCAAATAAATTTTCGCCCTTCTTGTTTTTCTTTTGCGTCCAATAGACGCCCTTATAGATTTCCACCAAACCTTGTTCTTCTTGCGGACTTATGCCCGCGTAAGCGTTGTAAGGCGGGTTGCCGAGAATGACGAGAATCTTTTCCTGCTTCACTTTGCCCGCGCCTTCGCGTTCGGCTTCCAATTCCGGCCAATTGGCAAGATACGGATTTGCCGTGTTCTCATCCCAGCCGGTGAGCGAGTTGGTCAGAAAAATAGCGGCGCGTTCGCCTTTGGCATCGTCCAGCGGCACGGCGAGATTTTGCAGGAGCAATCCCATTTGCAAATGCGCCACGACGAATGGCGCGGGCATGATTTCAAAACCGAAGACGCGCTTCATGCGCGGCTTCTTTGAATTCGGCAGTTCGCCAGCGCACCTTCACCTTTGTTCTTCCTTCAACGTCTTTTCAATTTTCCGCAACACCTCGACGAGATACGCGCCGGTGCCGCAGCAGGGGTCGAGCACGAACACGCGCGGGTCGGCAAGGCCGTCGGGAATGTCCAGTCTCTCTTCGCGCAACGCGGCGTCCACGCGGGCGACCTGATACTGCACAATCTCCGGCGGCGTATACCAGACGCCAAGTTGCTTGCGGAGTTCGGGGTCGAAGTCTTCCAGGAACGGTTCGTAGAAATACTGGACGGCGTGGTCTTCGACAAATCGCTCAAAAAATTCGGCGCGGTCCACGCGATTGAGCGCGGCGGCGGTCCAGTCGAGCACTTCAACCAAGCCGAGCGGGCCGAGTTTTGTGCGGCGTGGCAACCTGCTCGAACAGCGCCTTAGATCATCGGCACATGCAACGTCCACGCGGCGGATTTCCAATCGAAAGCGTCTTTGCGCTGCGGCTTTTCCTTGTGCCAGAGAACCCAAGCCGAGAACACGCCGTAGAAAAGCGTCTGGACGAGCGTGGAACGGAAGAAATGTTCACCTTTTTCCGCCTCGAACTTCATGCCGAGGGCTTCTTCCAACGCGGTGCGGACGGCGGCGAGTTGCGGCAAATCTTTGGTGGCTTCGACGCGCGCGCGGGCGTCGCGCGCATACGAAGCGAGGAAAAAGGCAACGTCCTTGGGATTGTTCAACGGCGCGGCGTGGAGCATCACGCGCTTGAGGTATTCAAGAAAGCGTTCGCCAAGTTCGTTCGCGGCTTTGCGCGGATGCGCGGTGGCGAGCCAGAAAGATTTTTCATCCGGCGCGAGTTGAAAGGATTCCAGCCGGATGGGTTTGCCGTTGTCGCCGCGTTTCAGGAGCAGAAAGTTCCGGTAGTTCGTCAGCAAGACCAGTCCGTAGTGTTCGAGATATTCTTTGACCTGTTTCGTTTCGGCGATGTCGGCAATTTCATCGCGCGTGGATTTGACCTCGATGACGCCGCGCGCGGGTTTCTGGTCAATGAATGATGCTTCCTCGTCGCGGTTTTTCAACTGGTCGGGCAAGAACAATCCGCCATCGGGAATGCCCGCGCCGCTGTTCTTGGGATGGATGATGCACTTGACCTTGGGCTTGAGCGCGTGGCCGACGGCATTGAGGAGATTTGCCAGCGCCGGATAGCCGGAAGTTTCCTTTGTCGCGCCGCGCAACGTGGCGATTTCAGCAAGATAGGTTTCCAGCGGGTGCATGACGTTTGACCGCGGGCAAGTGTGCGCGGGAAATTTGGCAGCGTCAATCTGGCGATTCAGATAACACATGGTTGTGCTTTGGGTCGCGGTTTTTGGGAAAGGATTCATGTCCCCCATTCATAAAGCCACCGGCGACGAGAGTTTGCCGCCCGCCCAAAGGGTCTGGTGGCATTTCTTGATCGCGCCGATGAGCGCCTCCTTGCCGACGGGCTGGATGTCGTTGTTCGGATCGCCCTTGTAGAAACGGTATTCCTCCGGGGAGCGCGCCCGCCACGGGCGCAGTTTTCCGCGCCCTCGCGGGAAACCCCGAACGCACGAAACAGTTTCAAACCTGTTTGCCCGCAGCGTGCGCAATCTGCCGGCTGCGTGGCGCAGCCAGCAACGCCCGGGTCGGGCGTGCTCCCCTTCGCCGGTGAGTTTGGCGTGGCCGTCGGTGATGGCGCGTTCGAGGTAGCTCATATTGAAACCCGGTTGCTTTTGATGGGCGATTGTGCGCCGGAAAATTGGTGGCGGCAATAATTTAGTTGATGGTTGAGAGTTGAAAGTTGAGAGTTTGGGACAAATGTTGAAAATGTGAAAGCTGCCCGGTGAAACAGGCCAGGCCATTTCACGGGCCGAGGGAAAGCGGAAATCTGTGTTTCATCTGTGCCCATCCGTGGCTGTTGGACGGCAGGGCGGTGCTGCTGCGCCCATGGTGCTTTTGAATTCCCCGGAATCTGTGTTCATCTGTGCCCATCTGTGGCTAAAACTCTTTGTCCCACCGGTTCCCTCAAATCTCACATTGCGGCTGGCGGACGGCCAACATCGGAGCACGGCTCGCGGGGACGCTCACCCCGCCGATGGGATTTTTGGCAGATCGGCGTCTCTGTGTCTCTGTGTCTCGGTGGCTAATTTTGCTCCTTGCGGAGTGCCACCAAGGTCAGCGCAGCGCGGCCTCCCCGCCCAAAATCCGTGTTCACGCCATATTATATTACGCCACGGCGTTTCCAACATGACCCCATGATAAAATGGAATTTGCCGTCTTCTGTCCAAAAACCATCCAAACACTGTCCTGTTCCGGTCATTTACACGTCAAACGGGGCAAATCAGCCTCGGAATGGCTAAAAAGAACCATTTTTCAACCTTGATCCGTCACGGAGTTAGTTAAGTCCAACACGGAGTTAGTTAAGTCCAACACGGAGTTAGTTAAGTCCAACACGGAGTTAGTTAAGTCCAACACGGAGTTAGTTAAGTCCAAGACGGAGTTAATTAAGTCCAAGACGGAGTTAATTAAGTCCAAGACGGAGTTAATTAAGTCCAAGACGGAGTTAATTAAGTCCAAGACGGAGTTAGTTAAGTCCATGACGGAGTTAGTTAAGTCCATGACGGAGTTAGTTAAGTCCAAGACGGAGTTAATTAAGTCCAAGGCGGAGTTAATTAACTCCGTGACGGATAAAGGCCACTCGCTGGTTCTTTTTGCCCAGTCGAAAGGCGATTGGGGTCAGTCCGTCTTATCATCTCATTAACGATGCTTCAATGTTTGGCTCTTCCTGATGTATGGCATCGTCCATGCAGTTGTTTTCAGGCGTTAGTCAAACATCAGCTTGATTGACAACGGCATTTCAACGCAGTTAATAGCGCATCTGACTCCAGTGGCGCGTTCGGTGGTGGTGCCGGGCCTGACGCCGGGCGTGGTTTATACGCTGCGGGCCTGCGCCTTCGGCGGGACTGACGGGACAGAGCGACTGGAGCGACCCGGTCTCGCACATGGCGATGTGAATCAGTTGAGAGTTGAGAGTTGAGAGTTTTGGAAATTCAGCCGGGACGGGAAATCGTTCCGGCGTGTTTGTTTCGTTCATAACCCGCTTGGATTTCCGTCTCCTGCCGTTTAAGCTGCTAGTGTGCCGACTGACATCAAATCCCTGACGCGCGAGGAAATCGAAGCCCGGTTCAAAACCTGGGAACAGCCCGGTTATCGCGTGGCGCAACTGCTCGACTGGCTTTACGTCCGGCGCGCGGCGACTTGGGACGCGATGACGAATCTTCCAAAAGCGTTGCGCGAAAGATTGCGCGAGAACTTTTCCCTGCAAACGCTCGAACTCGTCCGCAAACAGGGATCACACGACACCACGCAGAAATTTCTCTGGCGGCTGCACGACCATTCGCTCATCGAAAGCGTTTTGATTCCCGCCAACCCGGCGCTTTACGGCGAGGCGAGCGACCGGCACACGCTCTGCATTTCCACGCAGGTCGGCTGCGCCTACGGCTGCAAGTTCTGCGCGAGCGGGCTGGACGGCTGGAAACGGAACCTCACGCCGGATGAAATCGTGGAGCAGGTTCTGGCGGTGGAACGGTGGAATGAACAAAATGCGGAGCGCGGAATGCAGAATGCGGAATCGCCGAAGAAATCCACTCCGCACTCCGCATTCCATACTCCGCACTTGATCAACAACATCGTCGTCATGGGCATGGGCGAGCCGCTGGCGAATTATGACAATCTGCTGAAGGCGCTGAAAATCCTGAACGCGCCGTGGGGCGGCGGCATCGGCGCGCGGAAAATCACGATTTCAACGAGCGGCCTCGCGCCGCAAATCCGCAGGCTCGCCAAAGAGCCGGTGCAATTTCGCCTCGCCATTTCGCTGCACGGCGCGACGGACGAGACGCGCAACAAAATCATGCCCGTCAACCGCAAATACCCGCTCAAGGAACTTGTCAACGCCTGCGAGGAATATCAGCATGAAAAAGGGCGCATGATCACGCTGGAATATATTTTGATCGCGGGCGTGAAC
This sequence comes from uncultured Verrucomicrobiae bacterium, assembly GCA_963755455.1. Taxonomy (GTDB): domain Bacteria; phylum Verrucomicrobiota; class Verrucomicrobiia; order Limisphaerales; family UBA11358; genus UBA11358. Next base: position 1,062,663 of record CAVWJH010000004.1, on the reverse strand, counting down.
GATTCTCTCGCGGAGACCAGGCCGCTCGCCTCGCTCGCCCGCAAGCTTTACGCGAAGGTGAATTTGATTCCCTACAACAAAGTCGAGGGACTGCCGTGGGAACGTCCTGGCGAAGACGTTTGCGAACGTTTTCTCGCCGCGCTGGAAAAGGGAAAGGTCATCGCCACGTTGCGCCGGGAAAAAGGCCACGACATTGACGCCGCGTGCGGGCAGTTGCGGCTGAAGACGGAAAAGGAATTGCAGAATGTCCCGGCCTAGTTTGTCTTGATCGCGGCTGCCGGCAGATCGGATTTTAATTGATAGACGGCGATGTAATTTCCGCCGGGCACCGGCATTTTTTCCGCCGCTTCGCCCCAGATGCCTTCGGTGGTGCCGCCGGAATACAGTTGGACGATCCCGACTTTTTGGTAAAGGCGTCCGGCATATTCGTTGAACCATTGCAGGATCGTGCGATCCGAGTCGGAATTGAAATTCCACGAAAACCCGTAGGAGACATACACCAGATATTCGGGTTTGGCGGCCTCGATTTCCCGCATCATCTGGTGCTGCATCTTCAGCGCGTTCGGCTGCGCTTCCATCAGCGCGTAGGTGTAAATGTAGCCCGTGGCGGAATGGCGGTGCGCGTAGAAATAAATCTGCGGCTCCGAACCGATGACCGCAATCCGCGCGTTTTCAGGGGAATGTTCCCGGATGTATCTGGCGACGGTCAGTGATTCGACAAATGGATTCCAACTGTAGAGATTTTCAATGACCTGGACCGGAGACATTTGGAAATAAACAATGCTTTGGTAAAAAACGAACCAGGACAGGACGGTGGCGAACAAAATGACGGGCAGGCTTTTCCAGACATTTTCAAACAACTTGAACCGCAGAGCTTGCTGCATCGAAACAACCACCATGCCTTGAACCAGCGCAAAGGCGGGAATCATCAGAATGAAATAGTGCGGGCGAAAATAAAGGCCGATGCAAGTGCCAATAAACGAACAAAGATAAAAGAACAGCACGAACGCCGCGCGATTTCTCATGCTCCTGTTGAAAAGAGCGCACGGCAATCCAACCGCCATCACCACCCAAAAACCGAGGCATAAATCAAATGTTGTGCTCACGGCAACACCCATAATGTGGATTCCCTCCGGCAATGGCATGGCCGTCGCATAGGATTTGGCGTAAGTGAAAGTCCAGAACCAAAACTCGGAGAAAACCCCCGACAGCGCCATCACCAGGCACGTCAAGGCGAACGGCAGAAATATTCCCGGTCCCGAAGACGGAAATCCTTTTGAAAAAATCCGCTGAAAAGATGGACCGGTCCTGCACGGCCCGCCAGACGAGAAAGGACCCGGAAAAAACGCAAAAACACACGCCTTGTTGCTTCATCAAAAATGCGATGCCATAAAGCAGTCCGCTGAAAAACAAAATGCCGCGCCGGTTGGTTTCGCACGCCTTCAGCAGCAGCAGCGTGGCCGGCACGGCGAACAAAACCACAAAATGCGTCGCGTGCGCCGCCAGTCCCACAACCGACGGACTCAAAGACACGACTGCATAACTTGCGCAGGCCACCAGACCGCCGATGTCTCCAAAAAGTTTTCGCCCCAGCAGAAACATCAAAATGATCGTCAGGCTGTTGGCCACGAGCAAGGTCAGGTGAACGCCCCTGATCGTCTGGCCGAAAACCGCCATGCCGGCGGCGTAGGCATAATACGTCCCCGGCAGTTTCATGTTGTAGGCCAGTTCGTAGGGCGGGATGCCCTGCAAAATCAACTGCCCGGCGTAGGCGTATTCGCCCTCATCCCGTTCCAGCGGCATTTCCAGCAAACGCACGCGGATAAAACCGACGAAAAGAAGAACCGCTAGAACCACCAGCCACGGCCAGAGACGAAGCAGAACATTTCGGGAAAGATTTGCCGCCGGTTGATGGTCCATTGCGCGTTGAAATAACACGGAACCGTTTCCGGCAAAAGTTTTTTTGCCGGAAAAATCTGTGTTTCATCCGTGCCCATCTGTGGCTAAATTGTCTTTGTGATTGCCTTACTCGACTACGGCTCCGGCAATCTGCGCAGCGTCCACAAATCGCTGCTCAAGGTCGGCGCGGACGTGCGCGTCGCGCAGACGCCGCGCGAAATCGGCGACGCCAGCGCGATGGTTTTGCCCGGCGTCGGCGCGTTCGACGATTGCATCAACGCCCTGCGCAAACAGGATTTGCTCGAAGCCGCGCGCGATTTCATCCAGACCGGCAAACCGTTTCTCGGCATCTGCGTCGGCTACCAGGCGCTGTTTGAGCGGAGCGAGGAGTTCAATTCCTGCGCCGCCGGACTTGGAATTTTTCAAGGCAGCGTCGTCCGCTTCACGGAAAAGCCCGGACTGAAAATTCCGCAAATCGGCTGGAACCAGATTGAGATTGCGAAGCCGGACTGTCCGCTGTTTCGCGGAATTGAAAACGGCAGTTACGTTTATTTCGTGCACAGCTTTTTTCCGCAGCCGGCGGACAAATCCATCATCGCGACGCGGACGGACTACGGCGACACCTTTGCGTCGTCCGTCTGGCGCGACAATGTATTCGCCACGCAATTTCACCCGGAAAAAAGCCAAAAAGTCGGCCTGCAACTGCTGAAGAACTTCGTGGAGCTGGCGAAAGATTAAAAATATGAAAACACTAATGTCTGCATTACTCGTGATAGCATTTTTTCAAATGCCCTGCTTAAGTCAGGATCGGCCTTCACTTTCAAAAATGCTGCTTCATAGCACAATTAGAATTGTCTGCGTCCAAACAAATGGTTCAACTGACATCGGAACAGGATTTTTTTACAGCTTTCGTGACCCATCAAACACAAATTCTTCGATCCCTGTCATTGTTACTTGCAGACATGTGATCGCAAATTCCGCTGTAGGTGTTCTTGATTTTGCTCTGGCAAAGACGAATGCATTTGACCGAACCCAGCCGCATTTTCAAGTTGTGATTCAAAATTTTGAATCACTATGGATTAAACACCCAGACACAAACATTGACGTCGCCATTATTCCAATTGCTGGCGTCATGCAAAAATTAATTGATGATGGAAAGCGACTGGATGTAATTCCTTTTGATAAAAGAGAATTGTTAACAACAAACGAATTAGCCCAAATTGGAGCGTTTCAAGATGTGAAGTTTATAGGTTATCCGATTGGAATTTCAGATGAACAAAATAATCTGCCAATTGCTCGTCAAGGAATGACTGCCACAGATGTATCCGTTGATTATGAAGGACGAAAAGAATTTATGATTGACGCAGCCGTGTTTCCGGGTTCAAGCGGTTCTCCTGTGTTAATTGCTCAAGAAGGAATGCATTTTTCAGGAAATGGGCTTGTGGGCGGAAACCAGTTGAAACTTCTTGGCATTCTCTATGCCGGACCTCAATTTAATGAAAAAGGACACGTCGAGTTCAAAAATATTCCGACTGCTTTTGAAGCTGAATCTATTACGGGTATTCCATGTAATTTGGGTCTGGTCATCAAAGCGGAAGTTCTAAATGATTTTGAAAAACAATTATTTGATTTAGCTCAAACAGAAGCTGGTAAAAAATAATTTCATTCTACCGCACTTGCATTTTGTCCGCTGTTGGCGCACTTTGCGTTTATGAAACTGCTGGATCGAATCACTTTGAACCCAGACGTGATGGGCGGGCGGGCTTGCATCCGCGGGTTGCGCGTCACGGCGGGCACCATCGCGGGGCTGGTCGCCACCGGCCATGCACGTGCGGAGATTCTGAAGTTGTATCCGTATCTCGAAGACGAGGACATCGCGCAGGCTTTGAAGTATGCCGCGTGGCGTGCTGAAGAGGTCGAGCTGCCGCTCCAGCCGGCATGAATCTGCTGGTGGACATGAACCTTTCGCCCGACTGGGTGGCGGTTCTCAAGGAAGCCGGTTGGGAGGCGATCCACTGGTCGAAGGTCGGCAATCTTCGCGCCGCCGATTCCGAAATCATGGCCTGGGCAAAACAGAGCGGTTATGTTGTCTTCACGCACGATTTGGATTTCGGTTCATTGCTCGCGCTCACGCAGGCGGAAGGGCCGAGCGTGATTCAAGTCCGCACGCAGGACGTGACGCCAGTGGCGATTGGAAAGCTCGTGGCCGATGCGCTCCGGCAATTTCAACCGGATTTGGAGAAAGGCGCATTGATTGTTCTTGATGAAGCCCGCGCTCGCGCTCGCGTGTTGCCGTTGAAAAACGAATCGCAGTAAATTTTAATTTGATTGTCGCACTTGATTTTCATCCGCCGGTAAAGCACTTTGCGTCCAGCAATTTTAACAGTTAAACCTTAACAAAAGAAAAATTATGCCATTTGAACTGCCACCCCTGCCCTACGACAAAGCCGCGCTCGAACCCCACTTTGACGCGTTGACGATGGAAATCCATCACGATAAGCATCACGCGGCTTACGTCGCCAATCTCAACAAGGCCATCGCCGGCAACGCCGCGTTGGAAGCCAAATCCCTCTGCGACCTGCTGAAAGACCTCGCGTCCGTGCCGGAAAACATCCGCGGCGCGGTGCGCAACAACGGCGGCGGCCATGCGAACCATTCGTTTTTCTGGAAAATTCTCGCGCCCAAGGCCGGCGGCGCGCCCACCGGCAAGCTCGCGGACGACATCAAGGCGGCGTTCGGCAGCTTCGACGATTTCAAGGCGAAGTTTGAGGCGGCGGGCGTCGGACGCTTTGGCAGCGGCTGGGTCTGGCTCGTTTCCCACAACGGCAAACTGGAAATTGTTTCCACAGCAAACCAGGACAATCCGCCCATGGGCAAGGCCGTCGCCGGTTGCGAAGGCAAGCCGGTCATCGGCTGCGATGTCTGGGAGCACGCGTATTATCTGAAATACCAGAACAAGCGCGCGGATTATCTCAAGGCGTTCTGGAACGTGGTGAACTGGACGGAAGTTGCAAAAAATTATTAATGCGACGGCTCAACAATAACCGTTGGGTTTGCGCGGCCAGAAGGTTTTCCGATAAGCGTCGGTGAGCCGTTTTGAAAATCGTCGCGGCTGCCTTGTCGGTCTTGGCGGACGGGCAAAGTTCAGCCGAACATCTCCTTGTTCATCACGCCTTCCGCAACCTTCGTCACGCCGCCGGTCATGCGGATTGAAAAATTGTCGCCGATTTCAATCTCGATTTTTCCGCCGGGCATATGCACGGAAATTTCGCGGTCGCACAAACCGAGCTTGTGCGCCACCGCCGCCGATGCGCTGCTGCTGCTGCCGCTGGCCAGCGTGTAGCCCGCGCCGCGCTCCCATATTTCGATCTGGATGTTTTTCCGGTCGAGAACCTTCATCAACTGCACGTTCGTCCGGTTCGGAAAGCGCGCGTGCGTCTCCAGCAGCGGCCCGATCTGCCGTGCCAGATCCGCGCTGATTTTTGGCAACGGCAGAACGCAATGCGGATTGCCGACCGTCGCCGCGCAAAAATGATATTGCAGTCCGCGCAAATGGATTTGCTCGTTGATGACTTCGCGGCGCGGCCCGGCCACGGGAATCTCGTCGCTCCAGAAACTCACGCCGCCCATTTCCACGCGCACGATTTTCCCGCGTGACATGACCGTTGCATGGACGATGCCGCCCGGCGTCTCAATTGAGAATTCCTTGTCGCCCGCCAGTTTCTTGTCCCAGAGATAGCGCGAAAAAATCCGCAGGCCGTTCCCGCTTTTTTCCGCCTCGCTGCCGTCGGGATTGAAAATGCGCAGGCCGAATTCCGCCTTCTTTGTCGGCAGCGGCCCGAGCAGAATCCCGTCCGATCCGACGCCGAAATTCCTATGGCAGATTGTTTTGATTTGCTCCGCCGTCAGCGGTGACGGCAGATTTTTTGGGTCAATCACGATGTAATCGTTTCCGAGCGCGTGATATTTGGAGAATGAAAATCGCATGAACGTAAAGATACCGTTTCGCGTCCAAAGAGCAAAACGAGAATGGTGGCACGGGATCCCTCCTATAAAATGGTGCCCGGCGAAAATAATTATTTTGGCCGGAATCCACGGGTTGGACGCCAGCACCACTGCCGATTAAAAACTTTTCAACCGGCGGAAAAACCGGCAAATTATGCGCGTGTTGACTGAAAGTGGAGCCAGGGTTCAGCCGGCGCAGCCGCCCGCGACAACCCGATTTCAAACCGAATTCGCGAGAAATTTGGAAACCGCCATCCTGCGGTCGCAGGAATTTCTGCTCGGCGAACAAAAGCCGGAAGGTTACTGGATCGGCGAGCTGATGGTGGATTCCACGCTCGTCTCCGACACGGTTGCCTACCATCACTGGAACGGAAAGATTGACCGCGAATGGCAGCGCAAGGCGGTCAACCACATCTTCTCCATGCAACTGCCGGACGGCGGCTGGAACATTTATTACGGCGGCCCGTCGGAGGTGAACGCGACCATCAAGGCGTATCTCGCGCTGAAACTCGCCGGAGTTCCCGTGACCGATCCGCGGATGTTGCGCGCGCGCGAAGTCGCACTGCGTTTCGGCGGCGTGCCGCGGCATGAACACGTTTTCCAAATTGTATCTCGCGCTCATCGGACTTTTTCCGTGGGAATATGTCCCGACGATTCCGTGCGAAGTGCTGCTTATCGGCAAATGGTTTCATGTGAATTTCTGGGACATGAGCAACTGGTCGCGCGCCATGCTCGTGCCGCTGGCCATCATCAACCATTTCAAACCGACGCGCCCGGTGAAGGTGAACCTCGACGAACTTTATCCCGAAGGCATCCACGAACGCGACCTCGCGCTTGCGCCCGACCCGGAAAAAATTTCGCTGCGGAATTTTTTCCTTTGGCTGGACCGCCTGCACAAATTCGCCGAATGGTTCGCCGAGCACAAAATCCATCCGTTCCGAAAAACCGCGCTGAAGAAATGCGAGAACTGGATGCTCGAACGCTTTGAAGGCACGGACGGCCTCGCCGCGATTTTTCCGGCGATGCTCAATTCGCTCATCGCGCTCAAGGCGCTCGGCTATCCCGACGACCATCCGCAGGTCGTCCGCGCCGCGCATGAATTGAAAAAACTGGAGCACGAGACAAAAGATTCCGTCCGCATCGAGCCTTGTTTTTCGCCGGTCTGGGACACGGCGATTGTCTTGATCTGCCTGCACGAATCCGGCATTTCCGAAAATCATCCGCGATTGAAAAAAGCCGCCGAACTGGCTCATCGAAAAGGAAATCCGTTTTCGCGGCGACTGGATTCACAAAAATCCGGCGAAGGTCGAGCCGAGCGGCTGGGTTTTTGAATTCAACAACAAATGGAATCCCGACGTGGACGACGCGGCGATGGTGCTGCTCGCGTTGCGCAAAATTCCCACGGACAATCCGCAAAAGCGCGACGAATGTTTCCAGCGCGGGCTGAAATGGATGATGACGTTCCAGTGCAAGGACGGCGGCTGGGCGTCGTTCGACAAGGATTGCACGAAAAATATTCTGGAAAAAGTTCCGTTCGCCGACCACAACGCGATGCTCGACCCCGAATGCGCCGACATCACCGCGCGCATTTTGGAATTGCTCGGCTACGAAGGCTGGAGCAACGGGCATCACCAGATTCAGGAGGCGCTTGAATTCATCCGCGCGCATCAGGAAGACGACGGCTCGTGGTATGGCCGCTGGGGCGTGAATTATATTTACGGCACGTGGCAGGTTCTGCGCGGAATGCGCGCGATGAATCTCGACATGAATGAAGACTGGCTGCAACGCGGGCGCGCGTGGCTCGAAAGCGTCCAGCACGAAGACGGCGGCTGGGGCGAACGCTGCAACACTTACGACGATCCCGGTTTTCAAAGGCCAGGGACCAAGCACCGCGTCGCAAACCGCGTGGGCGGTGATGGGTTTGTGCGCGTTCGACGACCCGGAAAATCCTGCGCTCAAACGCGGCATCGAATTTCTGACGCGCACGCAAAATCCCGACGGCTCGTGGACGGAACACGAAACGACCGGCACCGGTTTCCCGAAAGTTTTCTATCTGAAATACGACATGTATCGCAACGCCTGGCCGCTGCTCGCGCTGGCGACTTACAAAAAAATCTGCGAACGCGCGGCGGCGAAAAACGGCGCGCACCCCTGATATCAAATGGGCTGGCCGTATAAAAAACTCGTCCGTCCGCTGCTCTTCGCGCAGGACGCGGAACGCGCGCACGATTTCACGCTGAACATCCTTGCCCGCGCCAGCCGCGACGAATTCATCTGCAACGCAATCGGGAAATTTTTCTCCGCGCCGGAATTGCCCGTTGAACTTGTTCGGCCTGAAATTTCCAAATCCGGTCGGCCTCGCCGCCGGCATGGACAAGTTCGCCGCCGCCGTTCCGGTCTGGGAAAAACTCGGCTTCGGCTTTTGCGAACTCGGCGGCGTGACCTGGCACGCACAGGCCGGGAAATCCGCCGCCGCGAATGTTCCGCGCCGTCGCCGATGAAGCGATTGTCAACCGCATGGGCTTCAACAATCCCGGCGCGGAAGTTTTGGCGCAAAAACTTTCCGAATGGAAAAATCTTGGCCGCTGGCCGGAGCATCCCGTCGGAATCAACCTGGGCAAATCCAAAATCACGCCGCTGGAAAAGGCCGCCGAAGATTACGCAAATTCATTTCGCGTTCTGCGCGACCTTGCGGATTTTTTTGTCGTCAACGTCAGTTCGCCGAACACGCCGAACTTGCGCCAACTTGCAGGACAAATCCGCGCTCGACGAAATTCTTGCGGCGATTCAGGAGCAGAATGCAAATTCAAAATTCGCCCGAGGCCGATTCTGGTGAAAGTCGCGCCGGATTTGTCATTTGAAGCGATTGACGAAATTCTCGAACTGGCTTTGTCGCGCCAGATTGCCGGAATCGTCGCGACGAACACGACCATTGCGCGTCCGCAAACAAATGATTCGTCCGTGCAAAAAATTTATTCCGAAACCGGCGGCTTGAGCGGCAAACCGCTGCGCGCCCGCAGCACGGAAATCATCCGCCACATTTTCAAGCAGACGAACGGCAAACTGCCGATCATCGGCGTCGGCGGGATTTTCAACGCGGACGACGCCTGGGAAAAAATCACGGCGGGCGCGTCGCTCGTGCAGATTTACACCGGCCTTGTTTATGAAGGGCCGGGACTCACGAAAAAAATCGTTGCCGGCCTGCGTGAAAAATTGAAAATGGCCGGAATCAAAAGTCTGCGGAAGGCCGTCGGTTCCGCTTTGCAAGGTTGATTTTTGTGGACATTTTTTCCGGGTTTTGATAAACAAAGACATGAGCTTCAAGGTTTCCCGCTACGGCTGGCTGCCTGATTTGCCGGATCATCGGGATCATCTTTACGCCGCGCCGGTTGAAGTTGCCGGTGCGCTGCCAGCAAGCGTTGACCTGCGCGCGCAATGTCCGCCGGTTTATGACCAGGGGCAGCTCGGCAGTTGCACGGCCAACGCCATTGCCGCGGCGGTTCAGTTCGACCAGATGAAGCAAAAGCTCGCGGAAATCTTCACGCCCTCGCGCCTTTTCATTTATTACAACGAGCGCGCCATGGAACACACGGTTGCTTCCGACAGCGGCGCGCAAATCCGCGACGGCATCAAAAGCGTCGGCAAACAGGGCGATTGCCCGGAAACCGAATGGCCTTACGTCATCGCCAAATTCAAAACGAAGCCGCCGAAAAAATGCTATTCCGACGCGCTGAAATACAAGGCGGTTTTGTATCAGCGTCTGACGCCGGTGTTGAGCCAGTTGAAAAGCTGTCTTGCGTCCGGCTGGCCGTTTGTTTTTGGCTTCACGGTTTATGAAAGTTTTGAAAGCGCGCAGGTCGCGAAGACCGGCCACGCTTCGTTGCCGAAATCCGGCGAGCAGCCCGTCGGCGGCCACGCCGTGATGTGCGTCGGTTACGATGACGCGAAGCAATGGTTCGTCGTCCGAAATTCCTGGGGCGGCAAATGGGGCATGAAAGGTTATTTTACCTTGCCCTACGCCTATTTGACCGCCGCAAATCTCGCCAGTGATTTCTGGACAATCCGCGTCGTTCAATGATTAAATCCATTCAACACAAAAACATTATGACTCTTACAAAACGCGATCTCGTCGTCCGCATCAGCGATGAAACCGGCCTCGGCCAGCAGCAGGTTTTTGACGTGGTGCAAAAAACGCTCGACTACATCACCGAATCGCTCGCCAAAGGCGACAAGGTGGAACTGCGCAACTTCGGAGTCTTTGAAGTCAAAGTCCGCAAGGCGCGCGTCGGACGCAACCCGAACAAACCGGAAACCGACGTGCCGATTCCCGCGCGCTCAATGGTGAAATTCAAAGCCGGCAAGGAAATGCGCGCCGCAGGTTTTGAAACTGCCGGCGAAAAGTTAAGCCACAGATGAACACAGATTTTCACAGATAAAACTACTGTTCGCGAATAATCTGTGTTTCATCTGTGTCCATCTGTTGTGCTTACCTTAACTGGCATGGAACGATTGCCCGGATTCCGAGATTTTTATCCCGAACCGCTCCCGCATCAGGACGTGTGGAGCGCCGACGCGCGCCAGTTTATTTTTGAAAAATGGCGGACGGTCGCCCGCCGCTACAATTTCCGCGAATACGACGGCCCGCCGCTCGAACCGCTCGAACTTTTCACGACCAAAAGCGGCGATGAAATCGTCGGCCAACTCTACAACTTCACAGACAAAGGCGAACGCGCCGTCTCGCTGCGGCCGGAAATGACGCCGACGCTCGCGCGCATGGTCGCCGCGCACGAGCGCAATTACAAAAAGCCCATCAAGTGGTTCGCCATTCCGCAATTGTTCCGCTACGAACGCCAGCAGAAAGGCCGCCTGCGCGAACATTTTCAGTTCAACGCCGACATCATCGGCGAAACCGATCCGGCGGCGGACGCGGAACTGATCGCGCTGCTCATTGACACGCTGCGCGCGTTTGGTTTGACCGAACAGGATTTCGTCATCCGCTTGAGCAGCCGAAATGCGTGGCAGGAATTTTACAAACGCGGAGTGCGGAACGCGGAGTGCGGAATTGAAGGCGAATATCAATTCTTTCAAATCATTGACAAACTCGAACGCACGCCGAAGGAAGAATCCGAGAAAGAAACTGTCCGCGCTCGGATTTTCCCTCGCCGACGTGAACCAATTCATCGAATCCGGCAAGCCGACGGCCGAACTGGAAAACATTCTGCAAAATCTTGCCGCGCGCGGCCTCGGCAGTTTTGTGAAGATTGATTATCGCGTCATTCGCGGCCTCGCGTATTACACCGGCGTCGTGTTCGAGGCGTTCGATGCGCAAGGGCGAGTTCCGCGCCATCGCGGGCGGCGGACGCTACGACAACCTCGTCAAGCTCATCAGCGGCGGCAAGGTGAACCTGCCCGCGCTCGGCTTCGGCATGGGCGACGTGGTGCTGCTGGAGATTTTGAAAGCGCGCGGCCTGCTGCCGAAATTCGACGCGAACGTGGACGTTTTTGTTTTGATCGAGGACGAAACCCTCCGCGCGCCGTCGCTGAAACTCATCCAGGAATTGCGCGCCGCCGGATTTGCCGTCGAATATCCGCTCACGCCCGCCAAGCCGGACAAGCAATTCAAACGCGCGCAGGAATTGAAGGCGGCGTTCACGGCCAAAGTGGAAAGCGAATCCTACGTGCGCATCCGCAACTTGAAGTCACGCGATGAAATCGTCGCCGGCTTTGCCGACGCGGCGAATCATTTGAGGTGAAAATATTTTGCCGCGTTCAAAATAGAAATAAATGGAGCGACACAAATCAGTTTTGCATCTTGCATGCTTTTCGTCGTGGTGATGTGCCTGACTTCAAATGCAAGCCAAGAATCAGCGTTTGTCTTAAGTGGCAATTTTGAAGATTTTTTTGCGGGTAAGCACGACAATGGCGGTTCGTTCACGGTCAAGGCTTTTGAATCCAATGCTTTGATTGATATAACGTTTGAAAATGGCTTCCGTGAAGTCGTTGGAACAGACGGGCAGCACACAGGCAGTGACCTCATTCATTGACACCGAAGCAACGAATAGGCCATCGCGCTTTTACAGAATTAAAACACCCTGATCCTAAAATAAGTCAAATCCAACTTTCTCTTCACACGGCATATGGACATTCCGTGTGCCTGTCGGCTTCCGATTGGATCGGATTTTATTGCGTATCCTGCCTTCGCCTCACGGACAGGGCAGTTTGCTAATATTTTCTGGCTGGCCATTTCGCTGGTTTTTCCCCGGCCCCGGCCGTGATGACCGCTCAGTGGCACAGCAGGTTCATTCTTTACCGCACCTTCTCAAACGCAAAGCCCTTCAAGTATTCCGTTTCGGGAATCATCGGAATGACTGGATGATCCGGGCGATTGCGCGTAAGTGGCCACGCGGCGCAAAATATGGCGCGTGTCGAACGCCGCCGACAGCAGCGTATCCTGAAACAATTCCGCGCTGACGTGATGCGAACAGCAAAACGTCGCCAGCGTGCCGCCGGCTTTCAAAAGCTTCAACGCGCGCAGATGAATCTCCTTGTAGCCGCGCAGCGCATCCGGCACGGACGCGCGGTTGCGCGTGAACGACGGCGGATCGAGGATGATCAAATCGAAGCGCGGAATGACGCGCTCGTGCGGCTTGACGGCGGTGTTCGCCTTGAGCCAGTCGAAAACATTGATCGTGTCGAACGAACATTTTTCCGCAAGACCGTTTGCGGCGGCGTTTCGTTTTGAGGCTTCAATTGCGTCCGCGCTCTGGTCGAGCAAATGAACGTGCGCCGCCCCTGCCCGCGCCGCGTGCAAACCAAATCCGCCGAGAAAGCTGAAGCAGTCCAGCACCTGCCCGCCTTTCGCAAACTGCGAGACGGCCTGATAATTCGCCTGCTGATCCAGATACATTCCCGTCTTGTGGCCGCCGACCAAATCCGTTTCAAATTTCAACCCGTTCAGATTCACGGAAACCGGCCCGCTGAATTCGCCGGACAAAATGCCGTTCGATTCCGCCAAACCTTCAAACTTGCGCGAGCCGACGTCGCTGCGTTCCACGATGGCGCGCGGCGAAAAGATTTTTTGCAGCGCGGCGACAATCATCGCCTTGCGCTGGTCCATGCCGAGCGACGGAAATTTGCACGACCAGCACGTCCTCGTATTTGTCCACGATGAGGCCGCTCAAGAAATCGCTCTCGGCATTCACGACGCGGAAACGACGTTGCGTCCGGCAGATGCTTTTGCCGGACGGCGAGCGCGGCGCGGATGCGTTCCTCGAAAAACTTTTCGTTCACCTCCACGCGTTCCGGCGCAAGGATGCGGACATTGATTTTGGAGCGGGAATTGAAGAAGCCGACGCCGAGCAGCCGCTGGCGGTGGTCTTTGACCTGGACGAGTTCGCCGTCGGCGACGGGCGCGGTGAGGCGAAGAATTTCGCCGTGATAAATCCACGGATGACCGGCGACGATGCGGTCGGCTTCGCCCGGTTTCAGTAGGACAGTTGTGAGTGTTTCCATGTTTTGTAAACAGTTGGCGTCGGACAATCTGACGCGAGACTGCATCAAACCAGATTCATGCCTTGAAAGGAAGCAATTACGGCGTGGCAGTCTTCCAAAAATTGTTGAAAATTTTACTTGCAAGATTTGCAAAGCGGGCGGATAAAGTTTATCAAGCCTATGAAAACAACTTATCCCATCAGCTCCATGCTGCATCAAAAAGCATCCGCGCTCTGGTCAGTCGCGCCGGAGGCCACGGTCTTCGACGCCATCAAGCTCATGGCGGAAAAAAACATCGGCGCGCTGCTCGTCATGTCCGGCGGCACGCTCGTCGGCGATTTTCACCGAACGCGATTACACGCGCAAAATCGCGCTGCACGGGAAAAACGTCCAAGAACACGCGCGTGCTGGGAAATCATCTCCAATGAAGTCATCAGCGTCGCGCCCGACGAATCCGTCGAGGAATGCATGCGCCTGATGACCGAAAACCGCGTGCGCCATCTGCCGGTGGTGCAAAATCAGGAACTTCTCGGCATCATTTCCATCGGCGACCTCGTGAACTGGATCATCTCCACGCAGAACGCGGCAATTGAGCAGATGGAGCAATACATCGCGGGCGGGCTGTCCGCGTGAATGAAATTTATTGCGCCGCTTCGTCAACCTGCTTCTCGTAGCTGACGGCGTATTGCCGGAGCCTCTTTGAAGTGGTGATGTGGTTCATCGCATTGTCGAGTTTCGCGGAAGCATACGTTTGAATCTGAACATGATGGTTGAAGGCAAATACAAATATCGTGGAGACAAAAAGGAAAACAAAGACACCCCGGACGCTGCCAAAGAATCGGCGGCGGCTGGCTGCGCGGAGTTTCGGCTGACGGCGGGACTTCTCCCATTCCGCCTTGATTTGACTTGCAGTAATATTCACAGCTTGATTTGTATGCACCTTTCATGCCACATATTTTACGCCATAAACCGCTGATAATTCCTTGCATTCTTGGCAACTGTCCAAAAGACAGACCAGTTTTGTGACACGATAGACGGGCAACTGTCGAACCGGATTCTCCTTTTGCCAGAAATGCGGTGATTGAGCAGGCGGAGCAATATGCAGCGGGCGGACTTTCCGCGTGAAGCGGCGCACTGGACTTAATAATGATGAAGATGCGCCGAAGACGTTCAAAAAAACGCGGCTGTTTTGTCCGCGTTCCTGACAATCACAAGCGCAATTGAAATTGAACCCATGCGCACGCGAACGAAGATGCAACCCCGTTTGCAGGTTCAAAATGATCCGACTGCCAAGTGATTCGATCCCGCCTTGTTTTACGGCTGGGCTGGCGGAGAGTTGGTGACGGCATCCGTTGCCCGTTTGACCACCAGGTCCTCCTCGGCAAAATCGCCCACCTTGCGGTGCAACTTGATTTCATCGCCGGACACCTTGCCCGTGTATTCAATGCTGATGTCATTGCCGCCAAAACTGAGCGGCTCGACGAAGGAGATGGCGTCCTGGACGATTTTGCCATCGGTTATGGCGGAACTGTTCGTTCCGTTATCAGTAATGCCGACGGCCGTGCCGGTCAGGTTCGTGCCGTCCACCTTGAACTCATAGGTGTATTTCTGCGTGCCGATCTGCGAATCAAATTGTCCCTGCCATTTCCCCGCCACGGTCGCCACGGAGTCCGTCACGCGCTTGGCGACGATGTCGTATTCGGCGAAGTCGCCGACCTTGCGGTGCAGATGCAGTTCATCATTGGTGAGCGAGCCTGTATATTCAACGGTCACATTGTTGTCCTGAACCGTGAGCGGCTCGCCAAACGAGATTTTGTCATTGTCAAACTTGAGGTTCGGTGAGGGCCACGTCGTTTGTGCCGTTGTCCCGCTCGCCGATGGCCCGGCCAACCAGATTGGTGCCGTCCATCTTGAACTCGTAGGTGTATTTCTGCGTGCCGATCTGGGAATCAAACTCGGCCTTCCATTTTCCTACCACGCTGTCTTCCGCGCGGACAACTCCGGCGACCGCCAGTGCCATCGCCACCAGCCCGAATGTTTTGGTAAAGTTTTTCATAGATAATTTTGGTTGAATTGAAACAGCGACAGAAAACCATAAACCGGCTGTGAAGGGAAGCAAAAATTCCGGGGCGATGCAACCGCGTTGGGGTTGGAAATGATTTTGGACGGATGCGATACCTCAAACATTGTATTGCTGGACCACTCAAAGTTTTGACGACTGAATTTACATATTTGCTTGCGTCTTCCTCGAATGCTTGAGCTGCCGCGATCATGGCTGTAGCCAATTCGTCAACAGCACTCGAATCACGATAAAAAATATGTTTAACGATTTTGAGATCAAAGTGAATTTCCGTTTCAGTCCCTTGAGAAATGAGGATGATTTGCCGATTAGGTTTCAAGCCAAGCGCAATTCCTGCTTCCAAGATGACACCGGGATTTTGAAATGTGACATCAGCCACGAAAAGGTGTCTTTCGAGAATACCAATGACGATTTCATCAGTAATGACGACTGTATGCCCTGGTGTGTTGTCCACCCGCCAAGGAATGTCGAACTCGTGCTTTGCAGTTCGTCGTTTGTTTGCAACTTCAGCCGCCTTTAGAATTATTTCTTGGTAAACTTCCTGTGACCGATAACTGAACGTGTCACGAAAAGGCATCGCCACGAAAGTAGAGTATTTCGTCGCAGCAATCTGTTTTGCCAATGCATCTTCGCGATGTGATTCGTAAAACCTGCTTGCGTTCATGAGTTGTCAGTGGAGTTGCGTCACAATTTCAAATCCATATCCGTCACCGCGCCTTCCGACGCGCTCGTGACGTGGGCGGCATATTTCGCCAGCACGCCGGGAGATTTAACGGGCGCGAACAAGCCGCACATGATTTTTTTCTCCCAAGACAAGTGGCAGGCCGAGTCTGGCATTTTCAACGCGGAGTTGACGTGCAACGCGGCGGAAAGCACGCCGGGCAGGAGCGATGAAATTATCTTTCTTTGAATGTCTGTTGCCGTTCTTCATGGCTGAATCAATATACCTTCAAGTTCGCCCACGCGACAAGTTTCTGATTCGGCCATCAGTTGCGGTGTTATCGGACGGCTGTCCCAAACCGCCCAACGGTCGGCCAGTGGCGCGTAATCACGGATGAAATGATTCAAGCTGCGGGCAAATCTCCGGCGAATGTCCGCAACGGGAACATCGTGTCCGCCTTTCTTCACGCGCTCATGCACGCGCGCGATGGCGACGGCTGGATTTGGCAGCCACAGATAATGCAGGTAAAGTTGGAAGCCTTGCTTCTGCGCCTGTTTCAACAAGCCAAGATAAGTTTTGCCGCTCAATGTGCTTTCCAGGGCAAATGTCTCGCGGCGTGAAACAAACCGGCGAAATTCCTCAAGCAAGAGCCGCCGGCTTTAATCGCCGCCGACCGTGTGTTCAACGGAGACAAGCCTTGCGCAATCAAGTCCGCATTCAGGAAGTTCAGGCATTTGACTTCGTGCGGAAGAAATTGTTTCGCGAACGTGGTTTTGCCAGCGCCGTTGCAACCGGCAATCAGATAAATGATGGGCTTTGTTTCAGGCATGATTCACAACTTCAAATCCATATCCGTCACCGCGCCTTCCGACGCGCTCGTGACTTGCGCCGCGTATTTCGCCAGCACACCGCGTTTTGTTTTCATTCAAAAAATGAACCGAACACGGACGGAATTTCTTTGACGATGGCGCGCAGACTGGAATTGCGTTGGCGCAATTCTGAATCCAACGCGGCGTCGGAATCTTTCGGGCTTTCCAAAATGTGCGCAACTTCAGTTTCGCGTTCGGCAAAACGTCCGGCATGAGGATGGCGCGGGTCGTGCCAGTGGCGGAGCAGCCGTTCGCGGTAGGCGGGAACGCGCCAGAGCAGCCGGCCATATTCCAGCTTGGCGTATTCTTCAAGATGAATGCCGTTCACGAACATGATTCAAGCATAGCAGATTTATTCAGCCGAGCAATCCCACGCGCCTCGACCATTCGGCGTGGACGCGGTCGCGCGGCTCGTTGCGTTTCAACTTGGGCGCGAGCAAATCGGCAGGCATGGGAACAAGCAGATTTAGTTTTCCGATTTGTTTTTGTGTTGCGCGCGATTTCCAACCGGCGGGCAATTCATTCAAAACGGTTTCCGGCATGAGATTGACGTGCCAGCCGTGCGTGCGCTCGAATTCACTGCCGATGAGCGCTTCGTAACAAAGCATCGCGACTTCATCACTGTCCGTCACCGGATCAACATCCATGCTCGCTTCGGGAAGTTCAGATACAATGCCTCGCTCATGCGCGTGCCAGAGCAATGCCGCAGAACCGATGAGCGTGAGATTGCCCGGCGATTTCAAACTCGCGCCAAGTTCTGCAAGCCAATCGGCAACCTGCTTTCCGCTTCTGAGTTCGCGACGGGGCATAAATTTATTTCACAACTTCAAATCCTTATCCGTCACCGCGCCTTCCGACGCGCTCGTGACGTGCGCGGCGTATTTCGCCAGCACGCCGCGCGTGTAGCGGGGCGCGGGTTTCTTCCACGACTTGCGGCGGGCGTTCAGTTCTTTGCCGGATGATTTCCAGCGTCAGTTCCCGTTTCTCGGCGTCAATCGTGATGGCGTCGCCGTTCTTCACGAGCGCGAGCGGCCCGCCGGCGTAAGCTTCCGGCGTGATGTGCCCGACGACGAAGCCGTGGCTGCCGCCGGAAAACCGTCCGTCGGTGATGAGCGCCACGTCCTTGCCGAGTCCCTTGCCCATGATGGCGGACGTGGGCGAAAGCATCTCGCGCATCCCCGGCCCGCCGCGCGGCCCTTCGTAGCGGATGACGATGACGTCGCCTTTGACGATCGAGCCGTCGAGAATTTTTTCCATGCGCGGCTTCTTCGGAATTAAAAACGCGCGCGCGTCCGGTGAATTGCAATCCTTCCTTGCCGGAAATTTTTCGCAACCGCGCCTTCGGGCGCAAGATTGCCGCGAAGAGATGACGAGATGGCTGTCCTTTTTGATCGGCTTGTCGAACGGCTGAATAATTGTCTGATGCGCCGGATACGGTTTCACGTCGCGCAACGTCTCGGCAATCGTCTCGCCGGTGACGGTCAACGCGTCGCCGTGCAATAATTTTTTGTCGAGCAACATTTTCATGAGCGGACGGATGCCGCCGATGGCGACGAGTTCGGACATGAGATGTTTTCCGCTCGGTTTCAAATCGGCGAGCACGGGAACGCGTTTGCCGATGCGCGTGAAATCGTCAATGGTCAGCTTCACCTTCGCGGCGTGCGCGATGGCGAGCAGATGCAGCACGGCGTTCGTCGAACCGCCGAGCGCGATGACGACGGTGATGGCGTTCTCAAACGCCTGCTTCGTGAGGATGTCGAGCGGCTTGATTCCGCGCCGCAACATTTCCACGACGGCTGCGCCCGCGCGGCGGCAATCGTCCATCTTCGCGGGCGAGATCGCGTTTTGCGCGGAGCTGTTCGGCAGACTCATGCCGAGCGCTTCGATGGCGGAGGCCATAGTGTTCGCCGTATACATTCCGCCGCACGAACCCGGACCGGGAATCGCGCATTGCTCGACGGCGAGAAATTGTTCGTCGGAGATTTTTTTATTCGCGTGCGCGCCGATGGCTTCGAAAACGGAAACCACGTCGAGCTTGCGCGTGTCGCCGGTGATGCAGCCGGGCAAAATCGTTCCGCCATAAACGAACACGGCGGGACGATTCAGCCGCGCAATGGCGATGAGCGCGCCGGGCATATTTTTATCGCAACCGCCGATGGCCACAAATCCGTCCATGCCCGCGCAGCCGACGACGGTTTCAATCGAGTCGGCAATCACTTCGCGAGAGACGAGCGAATATTTCATTCCTTCGCTGCCCATCGAAATGCCGTCGGAAATGGTGATCGTGTTGAAAATAATTGCCTTGCCGCCGGCGGCGTTCGCGCCCTTCTCGGATTCGAGCGCGAGCTTGTCAATGTGCATGTTGCAGGGCGTGACGTTGCTCCACGTCGAGGCGATGCCGATGATGGGCTTGGCAAAATCTTCCTTCGTGAAGCCGACGGGATAAAGCATGGCGCGCGCGGCGGCGCGTTCATCGCCGTCGAGCAAAAGGCTGGAGTGCGGGCGCAACGGGTCGGCGGATTTATTTTTTTTCATTTGCGAAATGTTGCCAGCGAATTGACCCGTCGGCAAGCCACGGAGTTTTGAATTGATAAATTTGGCGTGGTCGGCCACAGTGCGCAGGTCGTTGGAGAGATGGCTGAGTGGTTTAAGGCACACGCCTGGAAAGTGTAAAACGTCCTTTTGTCCTGATTTGACCTAACGTGACCTAATGACAAAAACCGCGTCTTTATTGACTGAAACTCATTTTTGCTTTTGTCCTGATGGGAGGTGGGATGACCTAAAAAAGGCAAACAGTATCAGATTGCAGTATCAGATTTGTCCCTTTGATTTGCCGGACACGTTTTGCGTGCGGAAATAGCAAAGTGAAATAGACGTGGACTTCGTGACGGGTTAATCTTCGTGAATGACGTGGCGTGAATTAAGCGATTTTCTGCATTTGCAACGGCGAGCCCTTGAACCCCGGCCAATCTCCGATTTTGCCCGGATTGGGGAAAAAGTTGAAGGCACTTTCAAGCGCCTTGAAAAAGCAACCCGTGAATCTCTTGACGAAGCTGTGCGCGAATTTACCAAGACCAAGAATTGGCCCGCACTTTCAGACGAGCAGGTTACAATGCTATATTTACGCCTGAGTTATGGCGTTGATTTGGGTATGGCGTTAAGCACCTGCAAAACGGGTCTTTTCCCCACATTGAAAAAGCGTGATTCGGAAATGATTCAGTGGTTGCTGAACGAAGCCTGGGATTATCCGGGGCAACCACATACACTTCGTCTATATTCTGAAAAGCGACGCACTTTTGGCAACGACCCGATGCGGAATTAAGAAACTCAAATCCCGCTCAATCCACAAATTACCGAATTCGCCGCGCAACGTCGCCTTGCTCATTGATTACGAATTGCTCCCCGGCAGCAGACTTGACCCATGCCTGTCCGTTGTAAAAACAATCCACTGCTTCAAAACGCGCGGAATAAGTGGACTTACCAGCACGGTTGACATGATGCCAGCCAGCGGCGTCACGGGCGCGAGCGAAGCCTTTGTGAAAAACATCGAGTTCGAGAAGCCATCGGTCATGGAGCAGACGACCATCCGGGTCAATGTGCGTCGCCATTCCGTCACCGCGTTGGACTACGGCTGCGCTTTCGCGAAAATCTCCCGCGTAAATGTATTGCTGATCGTAAGCCGGATTGCCATCCCGTCGAATGTGAAAATAGTGACCGTTAGCAGCCCGAACCACGCATCGGTTTTGCTGCCAGTTGCCGACCCAATCGAAACGTGCAGCGTAGGCGGTTTTTCCGTCCGGTTCGATGTGAAACCAGCCGTCCGTAGATTGCGCTGCTGCCAGCCCCTCATAAAACCCGAACGTCATCAGGAATCTGACTGCATAAGCCGGGACGCCATGAGATACGATGTGAAACGCGCCGAATTTGTCTCGCGCCACCGCCAGCCCAGGCGGTCGAAACACTTCGACAGCAAGATAACGATTCGGATATGCGGGCGTTCCATCCAACAGGTGATGCGAACCATCAGTTGCTACGGCCATCGCCGTCCAATTCAAACTGGTTGGCGCATGGTGCATTGTTGGCATAACGGGCGGCTGTGATAAGTTTGTGTGAGATGACGATATTCCGGGCTGTCCCAAATTTCACCAAGACTGCGTTCGTTCAAGTTCCCAAACTCTCCGAGAGTGCGTCTTTGTGCATCCGGCGCGCAGCATGGATTGAATCTGCCCTCGGCGCTCACCCACGCCTCTCGTCCCAAGAACTGACAACGGCTCAATTGCGGACTGGTTTTTGTGCATGAATCTTCTAGCAGATGAAAGTTTTCCAACGTCACTGGCTCGCCATTTGGCAACCGGCCTTCCGCCGCAGCCGCGCGAGCTGCGAGAACAGTTTCATTCCAGCGGCGGATAGAGTCAGCATTTCTCCGCAAGTTCAGCGGTTGCAATTCTGTGAAATGCGCCCAGACATGATGCCCTTTGACACGATCCACGCCGAGACTCGCCGCTAGGCGGACAATTGCCGGAAGCTCGGCAAGATTGCTTTCCAGAAACGTCAGTTGGAATGTCACACGGCAACGATTGCCTCCACGAGCAGCGTGTTCATCGCGGACGACAATAAATTCGCGGACATTCTCAATGACGCGCTGCCATTTCGAGCCGAGCATGATTGCTTCGTGCGTTTGTTCCGTCGCCCCATTCCATGAAATCTTCGTGTCAGATGTGACTGGCACAATGAGTTCTGCCCAGCGTCGAGCGCCAAGGCGCGGGAATGTGCCGTTGGTCGTCAAATTCAGTCGGACATTGTATTCGCGACAGATGGCGATGATTTCCTCGAAATGTTCGTAAAGCAATGGCTCGCCCATCGTGGACGGAATAATTTCCCGCAGCCCTCGTTTTGCGGCGTCAGCAACCACACGGCGAACCAACTCGACGGACATCCTTCGCGGCGGGTGACCGTTGGCACGTCGCTGCGCTTGTAGCGAACTGAACGGCGAATGTTCCTCGCACATGATGCAGTGCATATTGCAGTCGTCTGGATTGGTGTCGAAAGTCACCCGCCACGGGCCGGGTAATGGCGTAACCGTCGCCGCCTTCTTTCGCTCTACGACTTCGCCGTAAAGATTTGCCACCGCTTGGACGTGGGATTTTAAGTCAGGCACATCGCCGCTGATGTTGGCGAGATAGCCGTGAGTGCCAAGGCGGTGTGCTTCGTCCGGGTGTTCGGCCAGCCAACGCATCCTTTGAGCAAGAGAGTTAGTATCGCGGAATTTGAACGTCGCGCCATTTACACCGTCTCGCACCAATTCCGCCATGCCGCCGGCGTCCGCCGTAATCACCGGCACGCGAGCTTGCATGGCTTCGTGAATGACGAGCGGGGAGTTTTCAACCCAAACGGATGGAACAACGATGGCGTCCACGCGATTGAATACTACAGGCACAATGTCTTCGTTCACATATTCAGGTAGCCACTCAATCCGTTCTTGAATTTCCGCAGGCAAGCGCATGGTCGCCTGTTTCAGAGACGCTGTTTCGGGTGAGCGAGAGCGCCCCCAAATCCGCAGGCGGGCAGGTGCGGGAACGCGAGCGAACGCTTCCAACAACAAATGAATGCCCTTTGCGGGAATGTGTGTGCCGATGTAACCGAAAGTGAATGGTTCTCCCGCCACACGTTGCCGTCCAGAGAGTCGTTTCAAATCAAAACCGTAAGGCAGGTAACGCAACTTGGCGCGAGGCAACGCGAAGTCACGCGCGAACCGTTCCAGCAAATAATGTGACGGACTGATGAAAACATCCACCAACTCCACGATTGAACGAATGTGCTTCATGCGCCGCCCAACCCATTCAGTCCAATGCCGCACGTCTATTTCCAATTCGTCCTGTGCGCCACCAAACAACTTTGCATAACAGCGTTCCGCGCACTTGCGATCTTCCTGCCCATCGCAAGCAGGCCACAATTCCTGCGGGTTCAGCGGATGGGTCTGCATGAACTGACCGCGCGGACACATCAGCCAGAAATCGTGCAGCGTAAAAACCACGGGGCATTTCCGGGCTGCCTCCGTTACGAGCGAAGTCGAAAGGTGGTTCAAATGGCCGATGTGAACGACATCGGGCTGAAACCGCGCCAGCAACTCCGCAAATCGCTGATCCACTTCTGCGTGACGGTAACGGTCTCTCGTGCGCGGGAGGTTGACGAGATGCAAAGTAACTCTTGAATCGCTGGCATCGGGTTCTGAACGAACGGAGTAATCAGGCGAAAACGAATCTTCTTCGCGAGTGAAAACGTGAACCTCATGTGCCGCCGCCAAAGCTCGACTCAACACGCTGGTGTAAATCTCCGATCCAGCGTTGAATCGTATTGGGTAGCCGTGAATGACCTGAAGCACGCGCATATCCCAAAAGACTAATTTCATTTTCTCTTCTGGGAAAGTTCTTTGCGTCATCTCTGTGACGACGCGCCGGACACCTTCCGGCTCGTAACGGTGGAAATCATGGAAATCGGTTTTTATTTCACGGTTGAAACTGAATTTTCCAACTTTTCAATTTCAATTTCCTCGATAATTCCTTCGCTTTTGCCAAGCCCTTCGTATTTTTCAGGCCGCAACCTGATTCGTTCCACGGCGAGCCGTTCCAGCGCATCGCAAAGCGGTTCCAAACCCTTTCCTTTGACCATGACGATTCGGTCTTGAAACTGGATTTGAACAACGTCCTTGCCGCTTTGCCGGATGAATTTTGCGTGCTGAAAATAGCCGTAGGGAAACAGGTGAATCTCGTTGACGGTTTCCACGCGCAAGCATTGCGGACTTGTGGCCGTGCGCCAGCACGTCAGATTCTTTGTCCGCGCGTCCGTTGCGGCGTCATTCGAGGGCTTTGTTTGTGTTTCCATAAATCAATTTTCTCAATTGGTATGTTGAACCGTTTCCGAACGGCGGCTTTGAATCAGTCCGGCGATATATTTGCGAACCGGCGGCGGCACACGCCGCGCCTGCGCCGAATCTTGCTTCGCAAACTCAATCGCCAGTTCGCGGTCGCCCAAGCGACCGACGTTCTCGCGCAACTGCGCTTTGTCCTGGGTGAAGATTTTGACCGCCCGCGTTCCGCGTGAAATCGTGACGAGCCATTGCTGATTATTCGTCGCGGCCTTCACCGACGAATCGGAAAACAAAACGTGTTCGACGGTTTTGCCTTGCGAGCCGTAGGACGTAATCGCGTAACCGCGCACGAACTCCCGATAATTTTCCGGCAGGACTCGCCCGTCCTTCAATTGGATTTGTCCCTTTGCGATTGACGCCCGCGACCGTCACCAGTTCGCCGTTAATCAATTCCTTGCCGTCCAGCGACGGCGCATTGGCCTTGAGTTGCAGTTGATCGCCTTTGGCGAGCGTCATTTCAACCGGCTGGCAAACCGTGAGCCGGTTTAACAGCTTGAAAGGAATTCGCTGAACTCTGTTTCCTGCTTTGAACCAGCAAATGAGTCGGCGTTGCTTTCAACAATTTGCCGACTTCGCCTTTGGCAAAATCCTTCGTCTCGCGGTTGAACACAATCACCGCGTTGGCCGGATAAAACCGCTTGTCGCGCTTTTGGGCATCCGTCAAATCCAGCCGCTCATGCGCCGTCACCGTCGAGTCGGCCTTGTCAATCAGTCCCGCGCTTCGCAGTCCGATACGAATCCGCTCATTGATTTCGTGAATCTCGCCCCACGTCTGCGAAACAATCACGGTGGATTTTTTCTTTTCCGCCAGCGTCAGATAATCGGCGACCAGCCGCTCGCGCTGCTCGTCAATGGTGCGGCACTCGACAATTGCGCCGAGGTGATCCAAACGGTCGAATGATTCGGCGTATTGGCCGCGACTGCGCCTTGCGAACCGCTGCGCGGTATTGCTTGATGCGCTTCCGCTCGGACTTCGTTTCGCCCGCCTTTGGGTTTTGCCGCCGAATCTTTGTCAGCCGCGCGGCTTCCAGACCGGCATACCGTTCAATCGCGCGCAGGGCGTCCGAGGCTTCGACCGCTCCATGCTGGCGCGTGTCGCCGGAAAGAATGACGCGACCACCATTCGCTTGCACGAAACTCAAAAGTTCGTGCATCTGCTTTCCGCCGATTTGTCCGGCTTCATCCACAATCACCACCGAGCCAGGAATCATCTGCCGCTTCGCCAGAAATTCCGAAACGGTTTGGGTATCGGCAAAACTCTTTTTCAAATCAAGGGCTTGCTGGCGTTGCGGCGCGATGACGTAAGAAATGTGACCGGCAGCTTTCAAGCCGTTGCCGATTTCCCGCAACGTATGGCTTTTCCCCGTTCCCGCGCCGCCACAGAACAGCGTGACGAAATCACGCGACGCCAAGAATCAATTCAGCGGCGGCGCGCTGATCCGGCATGAGTTCAGCGGAAATCTTGTGACGTGGATTGAACTCCGCGAACTTTCCGCGCCCGTCGCGGGCGAGGCAGACGATTTCCCATTCGCAGCTTAAAATCTCGCGCGTCGTGATTTTTGACGGCGCGTGTTCGTTGCGAATGTAATCACGTTCCCGCCCTGCCGCCTTGATGTCGTCAGTCGTCAATTCCGACCCGCGCCCGCGCTCCAAAGCCGCGCTCCAAACTTCGTTTTCGCGGACGACCGAGCGGCGGTCGAACAAGTGTTCTTCCGCCCACTGGATTGCGGCTTGCGCCGTGACGGACGGCGATTGAATCGCCGCCTTTGGCTGGCGAGCCAGCGCGCGCAAGGACTGCCTTTCTTTGCCGGTAAGCTGGCTGTCCCAGAGGCGTTGAAGTTCTGGCAGCGCGATTCCCTGCAATTTTCCGGCTGCGCTCCGCTTGCGCGATTTGTGAGCGCAGTTCCTTCAAATTGCCCTTCGCCAGTTCCGGCTTTTCTTTCAGCATCTTTTCGATGCTGGCGTCAATTTCGTTGTGGCGTTTGGAGAAACGCGATTGCAGTTCACGAGACACGCCCTTGATTTCAAAATCGCCGCGCGGCTTGTTTTCAATCTCGTAGCCGAACTGCCGCAGGTCGCGGGCGAATTCGTGGTAATAAACATTTTCCGCAAATTTCCGCGCTTGCAGCATTTCGTAATTGGAAAGTGCTTTCCAACGATTTTCGGTTGCATCAAACGTGGCGTTGAACATGACGCAATGCGTATGCAAATGCGGATCAAGCGCGCGTGAAGTGTCATGCCGGAACGTGGCGCAGACGACATTTCCGGTGAGCCGTTCCGATTTGTCCAGCCCTCGATGGATCTCGTGTTCCGGCGAAGTGCTGCAATTCATTCACTGCAATTCGCACCGCGCGGCTGTGTGATTCCAAGAGCCGCTTGTCATTGGCAATCAACGCCTGAATGGAAACCGATTTGGGCGGTGAAAAGGTGAAGTCGTAGAAAATCCGGCGATTGGCAACCTCTGCCATTTTGTCCGAATCCCATCGCGTGGTTTTCATCCGTTGCGTCAGCAATTCGCCGGTCTGTGGATTCTGGTTGTGGCAGAGTTTCAGGAATTGATCCTGTTTCACCCTGCCTGTAAGTCCAAGCTGTTCAGCCCCGATTCCAGTCCATTCACCGGACACGATGTTTTCCTGACTGTAATAATCGCCGAGTTGCAGATGCTCTTTGAAGTATTTTTCCGCGTTGTTCAGGTTGCATTGTGTTTTGGTGGACAGCACACCACAATTTTTAGCTCATCCTGCCCATGAAAGTTGTAATGAAATCATTACAACCTGACTGCCGGAAATCGGTTTAGATGGAGGCATGAATATGTCATTGAAGCATCATTTTTCATGGCACGCCTTACCTCTAACTTTCGTTAGAGATTTTGCGGTCGAGAATTATCCGAAGGCTGGCGGATGTCAGTCGTAAGCCCATTCTGATTTCTGTCCGAAAATTATCCGATTTTAATCTGATATTTAATGAGTGATAACAGTCCATCCGAGGAAGCCCATGCTCGCTTCAAGAAGCTTGCCAGCGGCTTTCAGCCCAAACTTCCGCGCAAGCTCGCTTTGCTGCTGCCGCACAAAACTCAAATCGAGGAGCTTCTGGCAATGCGGGCATCCTATGACGACATTCGGATTCTTTTGGAGGACGCAGCCATTGCTGTTTCCAAAGACACCGTATATCGCTTTTGCCGCAAAGTGATCGGGCGAAAACCTGTCCGCCAGCGCAACGCAGACGCGAAGGAAATCTTGCCATTGAAAATTTCGCCAGTCCAACAGCCACCACCTGAAAACATCCAAACGAGCTTGCGGGAACAGCGGAAACTCATCCCCGGCCCGTGGTCGCGGCGCAAGCCGGGGCCACGCATCGCCGATTCAAAAAATCTTTAACTAAAATATGCAAAAACAATTCAACGCCGTCATCAACGGCAAGGGCGGCGTCGGCAAAAGTTTTTTTGCCGTCAATTTCGTTCAGTATCTCAAAGACAACGACATCGCCCACATCGCCGTTGATACCGACAACGAAAATTCAACGCTGAAGCGATTTCATCCCGAAGCCCGGTTTCTTAACATCGCCGACCCGACGGACATTGATTCGGTTTTTGCAATGCTGGACAAAACGGATTTGGTGGTCATGGATTGCCGCGCGGCCTCGACCGACATTTTTCTCGATTATTTTGACGAGGTGCGAATCTTCGACTTGCTCAAACAGTTTGGGGCATCCTTGAATCTCATCATGCCTGTGAATCACGAAACCGACAGCTTGGAGCAGATTCGCAACATCACCGACCGGCTCAATCACAACGCCCGATACCTGGTTGTCAAAAACGAGGTGTTGTCGGAACGCTTCGCCAACTATGAGGGCAGCGCCACTCGAACACGGTTGATGGAGGAACTTGCGGCGAAGGAAATCACCATGCCGAAACTTTACGATTGGATCGTCGCGGATTTGAACAAGCACGACCTGACAATTTCCACCGCCATCAAAAATCCCGCCTTTGACTATTTCAACCGAGGACGCCTTCAAAACTGGCTGCACAAATTTTATGACGAACTGGAAACCGTGCGCGGGATGTTGCTGCCGCCACCGCCAAAAATTCAGAAGCCGAAAAAGGAATCAAAATCCGGCGACTCGCTTTTGTGAACGAAGACAAAAACAATTTTGACGAGGCGGTTTCCGAATGGCGGCTCAAAAATGGGATTCGGGAAGATGACTCCGTTTTGCAGATGCTGGAATTGCTGAAGATATTTTTCCAGAACGTCAAAATCGAAATTCCGCCCGATACCGATTCCATCCAATTGATTACCGTCCGCGTTTCGCTGCAAACGCTGACTCAATTGACCAAAGAATTTTCCAAAGAGGCGCGGGAGTTGAAGCAGGAAATTCGCAGCGTCCCACAAATCACCCAACAACTTTCCGCCGGTCGCACAGTGGCTTTCCTGTGCGTGGCCGTCGCTTCGCTCTTGGCCGGAATTTTAATTGGAAAATTTCTGCTCTGATTATGCGTTTGGCAAATTACATCACGGCTGGTCTATCATTCCTGCTGGCAGTAGGCGCACTTTTTTATCCAGCTAGGCCGGCTTCATTCATTGTGGCTGGCATTTTCGCCGCCATCGCCGCTTATGCTGTTACTGCGAAAGACAAAATCACCAAGAGCGAATTTATCGTCCGGCTGAAGGGCTTTGCGTGGACACGCGAAGATTTTTGCCGTGGCTGGCTCATCACTGGCGACACCGGCTCTGGCAAAACCCGCTCCGGCATCAACCAATTGCTCTTTCAGGTTTTCCAAAACGATCCAAATTGGGGCGGGCTGTGCATTGACGACAAGGGCGTCTATTGGGAAACGCTCGTAGAGATGACTGCGAAGTTTCATCGCCAAAACGATTTGATTTTATTGCAAGTCAGGCCGGACAATCCGCCGGATAAATGGAAACCGGCGCACACTTTCAATCTGCTTTCCGACCCGACCATCCCGCCGTCCACCTACGCAAAATTCGTCGTGGACACAGTGTCGAGTTTGGGACAACGCGCCGAGCAATCTTTTTTCAAAAGTCAGGCGCAAACGCACATCGGCTTGGCTCTCGAAGTGTTGACGCGCTTGGACATGGAGGCGACCTTGTTCAACGTCCGCGATTTTCTTCTCGATGACAACTCGATGAATGAGGTGTTGGGAGAGATGCAGACGGATTATCCAACTGACCGCGACAAAGCCCTCATCAAACATTTTTCCGAACGCTATCGGGGTCAGCCAGCCGAGCAAATGGGCGGCGTGAAAGAGACTATCGCCAATTATCTCCAATTCTTTTTGACGCCCGATGTCATTGAGGTGTTTGGCGACGCCAAGAACAGTTTCGACTTCAAGGAGATTGATCGCGGCAAAATCATCTGCGTGGCGATGCCGCAGAAATTCCAGATGGAACGCCGTTACATAAACACGTTTCTCAAAATGCTTTTTTACGCGCACGTTTTGCGCCGCTTCGACCGGCCAAAGGAAGAACGTGCCACCGACAATTTGCTCATCCTGTGGGCAGATGAAGCGCAACGCTTCGTCACCGCGAGCGAAGACGGCATGAGCGATTACAACTGCATTGACGTGATGCGCGAAGCGAAGGCAACGCTGGTTGCCGCCGCGCAGTCGTCAACGTCCTTCATTCCGCCGCTTGGCGAAGAAAAAGCGCAAGTGCTGACGCTGAATCTCCGCAACCGGATGATTTTCAAAGGAGCGGACGAGGCAGGCGCAGTTGATAGCGCGGATTTTCTTGGGCAACGAAAAGTCCGCCAGCGGACGTATGGTTATTCCGGCGGAATGGCGACGCGCAGTTTCACGCATATCGAAGAACACAAAATCAAACCCTACGAAATACGCAACTTGAGAAAGCATCAATGCGTTCTCGTTCACTGTGAAAAAGGTTTTCACAAAACGGTCTTACCGCCGATTGAACCTGACGGCACAATTTCAAAATGGTTTCCGTGGTGGAAACAATTATTTTGAATAAACCTGCGACCGTTTAAGGCGGGTTTTCGCCCCACAAATTCAAAACCATTTCTCGCTGCGGCGTGAACGGACATTTGGCCTTCGGCGTTATGTGTGCCGCGTCGCGTTTTCGCAATGCCAGTTGTGATCCTGTCATCAATACGTTTTTGCCAAGTTGTTCATTTAATTGCGCCGCTGCTTCGTCCAGCGCACCCCAGCGTTCGGCATCGGTCTTGCCCCAGAGCGTTGGCTGCGTGTCGAGGCGCTCAAGATTAAACATCGCAATCCGAATTTGGCGCACTGGCCGGAATGCGTTCTGCATACAATCCCGGAACATCGCTTCCAGCGTAGTGTTGATGACAGAGTTCAGAAATTGCGGATGCTGATACCGGTGACTCGTGCCGACTTCCGTAAAATCATTGAACCGGACTGCCAAACTAATTTCTCTGGCCTGCATTTGCTCCCGCCGCAATTGACCGACGATGCGGATGGACTCGCTCAAGGTGAACATCAAGGCGGCTTTGTAATCATGTTCGTCTTGCGGCAACGTGGTGCTGCTGGAAATGGTGGTGCGGTCTTTTACTTCAAGAATCAACGGCTCGTTCCATTGGCCGTTCGCAAACAGCCAGAGTTCCTGTCCCCAGATGCCGAACTTTTGGCGGAGCAGCATGGACGGCAATTTTGCAACATGATCGAAGTTGAGCGCACCGAGGGCGGCCAGCGAACGCTGGCGATTTTTCCCAATGCCGGAGAGTTCGCGCACGGGCCGGTCTTTCAGAAATTCTTTTTCCTGACTCTGCGGCACTTCCATGAATCCGGGCTTGGCCGCGTCAGTGGAAAGTTTGGCGAGCTTGGCGGAGTTCGCCAGCCCGCCTGACACAGGCAATCCGACCTCTTTGCGGATTCGTTCGCCAATGCCCTTCATGTAATTCAGCGGAGTCGTGTCCCGCCAGATGTGCTGGCTCATCGTGGACAAATCCAGAAAGCCCTCGTCAATGGACATCGGCACGATGACGGGCGCGTATTCTTCCAGAATCTTGAACATCGCCAGCGATAGACGCCGGTATTCGTCGTAATGCGGTGGACAGAGAACGCCGGTTGGACAACGGCGCTTGGCTTCAAAACACGCCATGCCTGTGCTGATGCCGTATGTTTTGGCGATTCGATTGGCGGCAATGACGATGCCATCGCCTTTGCGTCCGCCACCGACCCAGACCGGGCGTTCCTGCAATTTCGGATTAAGGGCGATTTCGCAGCTTGCAAAAAAGCTGTCGCCATCAACGTGCAGGATGCGGTTGGCCGGTCTCATGTCGCATCGCCCACTTTAATTTGCCAGCTACATTTCCCAAGCAAACAAGTTGAAAATAGTTATTCACAGGGACAGCCAATGTCCCACCACCACCGTTACGCTCTATTGTCAAAATGACACTGATTGATCTGGAATCCGTGACAAGCCGTGTAATTCGCGTCTAAAATTTCTCGACTCGGTTCGGAATTGTGCGTATTCACTCAACAGTTGAAAAATCCGGGCTACAAAGGCCAATGCGGGCACACGACGCTTTACTGGTTATCATTATGCCTTCAGTGCTTGAAGAATTTATAGCAAAGCCGCCACGAGAAAGAAGTGGGTCACGGTCGGCGAATCGTTTTGATTATCAGCTCAGTTGGGCATTTTGTCTTCTGCTCGATCTTGAAAGTGAGAACAAAGATTATTTCCTCGTCTTAGATTATCACGATGATGTTGTTGTATTTAATTCTGAAAATTTGCCAACCGAGGCCGATTTTTATCAAATAAAAACTGAAACTCAAAACCATTGGACATTGACACGGCTTTTATCACGAGCAAGTGGGAGTCAGTTTTCAATTCTTGGGAAACTTTATGCACATCAAATAAATTTTGGCGACAAGGTGCGCTCTTTGAATTTTATCGCCGCTACACAATTCTCCTTAGAAACTAAAGCGAAACCAGAAGGCGCTCTTTTAGAGCATTGTTTATTGAGTGACCTTTGCAATGCAGCGCTCACGAAAGTTGGTGAGGCTCTTAAAAAAGAACACAATTTAGCTGCCCCGCCAATTTGTAACGTGGCAACTGTTTTTAAGACCGACTCTTTAAGCGTTCACGATCATGCGACTCATGCAGAAGGCAAGCTCTCTCGCCACCTCAAAGAAACATTTGGGGATAAACCATACCATGTTTCGCACGCATTTAATGCTTTGATTGATGAACTGCGAAGAAGAAATAATTACGAGGGACAACTCCAGTCTGTGACGGAACTTTCCAAAGAAAAAGCAGTCGGGCGCAAAGAGTTTTCTTCCCTCATTAAAAAGTGTGCAGGCGCAGGCGAACGCCAAAAATGGCAGCCAATCGAACAAATTCTAATTCAAGAACAAATCGATATTTTCACTATAAAACAATATGAAAATGCCTGGGCGACCCGCGAATTAGTTAGGCTTGATGGGTCCAATGCCATTATCAGGCAAATTCAGGAGATTGCCGACCAAGTAGTAAAGGAATTGAAGGAACAGATTCCCGCGCAGCCATTGCGAACTTTTTTGGATAGTTGCGTCACTCGTTGTCGCGAGCGACTTCCGTCAATCAAAGTTCCTGTCGGCGACCAAGATCTGTTGGGAGCAATACTTTCATCTATAACGACACCAAACCCGTGAGCAACAAAGCACTTCGAACCCTAGTTCGGAATTTACGAAAGAAAAAATATGCCAGACTTTTTGCTAAAAAAATTAGTGCTGGTCTCGGTGAGCGAAAGAAAAGCTAGGTCAATAACTTTTCATGAGCAAACCACATTAATCACCGGTGACAATGACATTGGAAAGTCGTCTTTAGTCAAAAGCATATTCCGTTGTCTCGGCGCAGAACCACCCATACATGACGAATGGGCAAAAGCTCGCGTCAGTAGTTTGCTTTATTTTTCAATTGCGCAGCAGGATTTTGTTATTTTGCGCCAAGGTTCAATATTTACAGTTTTCGATAATCGCAAAAATATCCTTGGTCAGTTTCAATCTATTACTAATGAACTAGGCCCGTTTCTTGGAAAATTGCTCAAGTTCGGTTTGAGGTTGCAGGGACGAAGCGATGGGCAGTCGATAACCCCACCTCCTGCATATTATTTCCTCCCTTTTTATTTTGACCAAGACCGAAGTTGGAACAAAAGCTGGAATTCCTTCGAGAGGCTTGAGCAGATGGCCAGATGGAAACTCGATTTGGTTGAATATCATACCGGAATAAAACCGAATCAATTCTATGAACTGAAGGGCAAACAAGCCGCGCTTCAAAAACAGCGCGATCAAGCGCAAGCGGATTTGGATATTGTGCGACGTATCCGCGACGAACTTTCTGATCAACTGCAAACGCTGCCATTCAACATAGATTTGGATGCTTTTCGAGAGGAAATAACGGAATTAATAGTTGAATGTGAAAAAATTCAAAAGACAGCAGACAAAGTGCGTGACAGACTGGTCTCCCTCCATAATGAACGGATTTCACTCGAAGCTCAATCCGAGATCGTAAAAAGTTCGTTGTCCGAATTGGACAAAGACTATGGCTTCCTTCAAAAGGCAGACACCCATGTGACATGCCCTACCTGCAACGCAATTTATGAAAATAATTTTGGTGAGGTTTTCGAAATCGCGCTTGATGAAGACAAATGTGAAGACCTCTTGAATTGATTGAATGATGAGTTATGGCAAGTTCAGAAAAAGATTGAAGGGGAAAGTGCAAAGCACAGAGAACATGAGGTTGAAACAGCTAAAATCCGGGTCTTGCTTGCGAAGAAAAAGGAGCAGGTTGAATTGAAAGATTTGATTGAAAGCCAAAGCAAACAACAGGTGAAGGAAGTTTTGCAGGGGAAGCTCAACGCAATAAATAAAATGCTTTTTGAGGCAGAGGCGCATTTGTCTGAACTGAAACATGGTTTGAATAAGCTGACATCCAAGGAGCGCAGGAAGGAAATTACTGATGAGTATCGTTCTTTTATGCGGCGTTATCTTTCGTTGCTTGCAGTTCCGGGTATGCCAGACAACGCTTACAAAACAGTTCTAGCAAGAATAACCGAGCAAGGTAGTGATTTGCCGCGTGCTTTGCTCGCTTACGGATTTAGCATTTTGCAGACAATGCGAAAATATTCGACGAGTGTTTATGCGCCCATCGTGATTGATTCGCCAATCCAACAGGAGCAGGACAAGGAAAACCACATTAGAATCCTTGAGTTTATTCGCGATCATCGGCCTTCGGATACACAGTTGATAGTCAGTGTTGTTGATGCAAAGGGTGTTGATTTTGGCGGAAAGGTAATAAATATGCAAAATGCGAAGAGGAGCGTTTTAATTGCCGAAGAGTATGATGAATCTTTGGTTGAGGTTGAGCAATATACGCAAAAGAGCCTTCTCTACATTGATGGTCGAAAAGCCAAGTAATGCATATATAAATGAGTCCCTCCTTCGTTTTGAAACCAATACGTTCACGTTGCTCGCATGGTTCGCGGTTCAAGACCACACATCATTTGGCGTTTGCTCATGAAATCGTTTTCAGCCGACCAAAGAAGCTACGGCGACAACACGGGTTTTCTTTTAGCAACCGTCTCGGTTAGATTTACGACGATGTGTGGTCGTTATTCCAACGCAAAAGATTTGTCCGAGCTAATGAAGCTGGTGGATGCTGTCATGCGCGTCGCTTTCTTTGGCCCGCGTTACAACATCGCCCCGACGCAGTTGGCTCCGGTGATCTTCATGGAAAACAAAAAACCAGCGGTGAAATTGATGCGCTGGGGTTTGATTCCTTCCTGGGCGAAAGACGAGACTACTGGAAATGCGCTCATCAATGCGCGGGTCGAAACGCTTAAAACACGTCAGGCATTTCAACAGGCATTTCTAAAACGCCGCTGTCTGGTTCCGGCTGACAGTTTTTTCGAGTGGCAGGAACGGGAAGGAAAACGGCAGCCATTTCGGATCATGCTCAAAAGTGGCGAACCGTTTTGTTTTGCCGGTCTGTGGGAACGGTGGATTAAGCCGCCATCTTCAGGCCAACCGGACACCGATTTGGAAGAACCACCGCCCAGCCAAACCGTCGAATCTTTCACCATCATCACGACACAGGCAAATGAAGCGATTGCCCCGTTGCATCATCGAATGCCAGTCATCGTGCAACCGGCGCATTATCGTTGGTGGTTGGAAAACAAACCCGGCAGAGAATTGTTTCAATCAGCGTTAAACAGCCCGCTGCAAGAACCGTTGAAAATTTATCCGGTCAGCAATCTCGTCAACAGCCCGAAGACAGATGATCCGCGATGTATTGAACCGGCGCAAATTGACCGGGATATGTTTGAAAAACCTTGGTGGGGAGATTGATGATTTTGTGATTCTAAAAAACCTTTTCAGATTCAAAAAGCTAGAAGAACCGAAGACCGATGCGATGCAGGTCGGCTCGCGAACGGTGTCACTTTTAATGGTGCATCATCCGCGAGCGCGTCGCTATTTGCTCCGCCTGCGTCCTGATGGCACAGCGCGAGTGACGATCCCACGCAACGGAAGCATTAGTGCAGCCAGAGATTTCGCCTCACGAAACGTCGGTTGGCTTGAACAACAATTCCAACGTCTGGCAGCCCGGCCAAAAATTCCTGACGCTTGGAATCTGGGAACGGAGATTCTTTTTCGTGGAGAGTTGGTTCGCATTGAACCTGACGCTGACGGCTCAATCTGTTTCAGCACCGAACGGATGAATGTTTCCGATGCACAAGCCGACTTGCGGCCAGCCATCCAAAAACACCTTCGCGCATCTTGCATCGAAGGAACTGCCGCTCCGCGTCATGGAATTGGCATCACTGCATGGAGTGAATGTGTCGCGCGTCACCGTCAGGAATCAAAAATCTCGCTGGGGTTCGTGTTCACGGCGCGGAACCATTTCGCTCAATTGGCGATTGATTCAGACACCCGAATTTGTGCGCGACTACATCATCCTGCATGAATTGGCGCATCGGCGGCAAATGAACCACTCGGAAAAATTCTGGCAGGAAGTGGAGCGCCTGTTTCCCGATTATTTGCAGGCCGAGCGATGGCTGAAACAGCACGCGAATTTATTGCGGTAATCCGGCCATCGCCTTCGCCGCGTAAAATTTCTCCGTGCAGAATGATATTTTTTCCTGCATTCTGCGCCTGAAAAATCTGAACGCGGTGTTTACCGCCACACCATGACTCCCGGTTCCATCGTCAAATGCCGCGAACGCGAATGGGTGCTCCTGCCGAGCGACCAGGAAAATCTTTTGTTGCTCCGGCCTTTGACCGGTGCGACCGACGAAGTCGTTGCCATCCACAAGGGACTTACCGATCTAGTTGGCTACTCCTTCCCCGAAGAACGCGTTAATTCGGCAAAATTCCCTCCGCCAAACTCCGGCGACCTGTCAAACGTCGCGGGCGCGCACTTACTCTGGCAAGCGGCGCGGCTCACGTTGCGCGAAGGCGCGACGCCGCTCCGCTCGCTGGGCCGTGTGTCCATCCGCCCGCGCACTTATCAGTTTGTGCCGTTGCTCATGGCCTTGCGGCTCGACACCGTCCGAATGCTAATCGCCGACGATGTTGGCGTCGGCAAAACCATCGAGGGGTTGCTCATCGTGCGCGAAATGTTGGATCGCGGAGAAATCAAAAATCTCTGCGTCCTGTGTCCGCCCTATCTTTGCGAGCAATGGCAAAAGGAACTCAACGAGAAATTCAACCTCGACGCCGTAATCATCCGTTCCGGCACAGTCAGCCAGCTTGAACGGCGCATCCCAGCCGGTGCGGGCAGCATCTTCAGCTACTACCCGTTCCAGGTCGTCAGCATTGATTTCGTTAAGGGCGACCGGAAGCGCGACAATTTCATCCAGCACTGCCCTGACTTCGTGATCGTGGACGAGGCGCACGGCGCGGCGTCCGCCGCCGGTATCACCAGCAATCAGCACCAGCGCCACGAACTCTTGAAAGACCTCGCGGCCTCGCCCACTCGCCACATGGTTTTTCTTACGGCCACGCCGCACAGCGGCGTTCCCGAAGCGTTCAGTTCGTTGCTCGCGTTGCTCCGGCCCGAATTTGCTGGCTACGAAATTACCGCGCTCACCGAGCCGCAGCGCATCGAACTCGCCCGGCATTTCGTCCAGCGCACGCGCAAGGACATCGAAAAAGATTGGGAAGCCGAAAGTTGTTTCCCCAAGCGCGTCCCATCCGACGAGCATTACCGCCTGTCCGACAAATACGGAAAGTTGTTTCAAGACACCTACGAGTTTTGCACCGAACTCGTCCGCACCGGCCAGTCGCTGGACAAACGCCAGCAGCGCGTCCGCTATTGGGCCGCGCTCGCGCTGTTGCGCTGCGTCATGTCCAGCCCGGCGGCAGCCATCGCTGCTCTTGATAAGCGTGACGGGGCATTGCCGCAGTCGGAAGATGAAGTGGATTTCAGCCAGAACATTTTTGAATCGTCCAACGAGCAGACCGATGACAGCCAGCCCACGCCGCCAGTCGAATCGGTGGAACAGACCTTGCCGGAAAACGACCGCCGCAAACTCCGCGAACTTTCGCGCCTCGCCGCTTCCATCGCCCTCACGCCGGACGACACCAAGCTTGTCGGTTGCGCCAAGCTGGTCGCCGGCCTGCTCCGCGAAGGCTTTTATCCCATCGTTTGGTGCCGCTACATCGCCACCGCCGATTACGTTGCCGAGGGATTGCAGCGCGCCTTGAGCCGCGAGTTTGCCGATGTCCGCGTCGCGTCCATCACCGGCATGTTGAGCGACGACGAGCGCCGCGCCAAGGTTGCCGAACTCACGCAGGAAAAACGTCGCGTGCTGGTTGCCACCGATTGCTTGAGCGAAGGCATCAATTTGCAAAACGCTTTCAACGCCGCGCTGCATTACGATTTGCCGTGGAATCCCAACCGTCTGGAACAGCGCGAAGGCCGCGTGGATCGTTTCGGCCAGACGTTGTCCAAGACCGTCAAAACCATCCGCTATTTCAGCCCGGACAACCCCGTTGACGGCGTCGTGATTCGTGTGCTGCTCAACAAAGCCCGCGAGATTCATCAGGCGCTCGGCACGCACGTCCCCGTCCCCGAAGAAAGCGAGACGGTGACGCAGGCTGTCCTTAAGGCGTTGTTTTTCCGTGGCCGCACGGTCGAAGAAGCCATCCCGCAGATGGAACTCGGCTTGGAAATTCCCGAAGTCGCCGCGTTGCACCGAAGCTGGGATCTCGACGTAGCGCGCGAAAGGGAGAACCGCACCCGCTTCGCCCAACGCGCCTTGAAACCTGACGAGGTGAGTCAGGAACTTAAAGCCACCGACGCCGTCCTTGGCGACCCCGATGCTGTCCGGCTGTTTGTCTTGAGCGCAGCCCAGCGGCTTGGCGTGCAAATCGCGCCCGACCGCCGCCAGAACATATTTCGTATCATCGTTAGCCCCGAGGCTCGCGCCAGCCTGCCCACCGCCATTGCCGCCGCGCTCCCGATTACCAAGACCGGCCATTGGTTTGTCAGTTTCATTTCGCCCACGCCAGAAGGCGCGGAATACTTGGGGCGCAATCACCGTTTCGTCGCCACGCTCGCGCAGTTCCTCATGGAGGAGGCGCTCACCAAGGGTGCAGCGGCCCGCGCTTCGCGTTGCGGGGCAATGCGCACCCGCGCCGTATCTCGGTTGACCAATCTCTATTTGCTGCGGTTGCGTTTCCTCATCGAGCAGCCCGACCGCACGCCGATGCTCGCCGAGGAAGTGCTGGTCATCGGCCACACCGGCACGGCGGAAAAACCCATTTGGCTGGCCGGTGACGAAGTCCTCACGCTACTCGAAAAAGCCCAGGCCGACGCCAATATTGGGGACGCGGAAAAAATTGAACTGGTTTCCGCCGCGCTCGCGGGCTGGGAAAAACTCGACTCCGCCATCAAGGAAAACATCACCGGTCGCGCCGAGGCGTTGACCGAAGCCCATCGCCGCATTCGTCAGGCCGTGTCCATGAAAGTTCGTGGCCTCACCGTCAAACCGCAGTTGCCACCCGACTTGCTCGGCCTGCTCGTGCTTCAACCTCTCGTCGGAAATTCCTGATGGCCTCCTTTCCTTCCATCCGAATTGAAGGCGGCTTGCTCGGCCCGGAGTTGCTTGACCAGGTGATCGCCGCCGACGTGCCCGGCCAGAAGCCCGCCGACTTCGGCCTTGAACCCAAGCGCAATCTCACCGACGAGATTGCCGCCGTGTTCGCCGATTCCCGCGCCTTGTGGGGCGTATTCAAAAGCCGTCTCACGCGTCTGCCGGAAAACGACCTTGCCACCACCGTCACCCGCGACCAATGGGCGCTGCCGTTTCTCGCGTTGCTCGGTTATCAGGCGCGCTACAATTCGCGCGCCTTCGAGGTGGACGGCCAGACATTCGCCGTCTCCCATCGCGCCGGTGAAGCTGAAGACACGCCGCCCATTCACGTCGTCGGCGCGGGGCAGGAACTTGGCCGCGTGCCGCCCAGCGGACGCCCGCGCATGGCACCGCACTCGCTCGTTCAGGAATATCTCAACCGCACCGAACACGTCTGGGGCATCGTCACCAACGGCCTCACGCTCCGGTTGCTCCGCGATTCCACGCTCGTTCGCCGGCAGGCTTACATCGAATTTGATCTTCAGGCGATTTTCGAGGAACAACGCTTCCACGATTTCGCTGCTTTCTATCGTTTGCTCCATCGCAGTCGCCTGCCACGCGGGATGGCCGACGCCAACGAATGTCTGCTCGAAAAATACTACGCGCAGACCATCGAGCAGGGCGGGCGTGTGCGCGAACAATTGCGCGACGGCGTCGAGGAATGTCTCAAACTTTTGGGCAACGGTTTTCTCACGCACAAGGACAACGACGAACTCCGCCAGAAACTCAATTCCAAACAACTCACGCCCGCACAATTTTACCGCCAACTGTTTCGCATCGTTTATCGCTTCCTGTTTCTGCTCGTCTCCGAAGACCGTGGCCTCATCAGCCCGAATCTCATCTATCGCGACCACTACGGCATTGCGCGATTGCGCCGAATGCTGGACGTGCAGGCAGCGTGGACGGATCACGCCGACTTGTGGTTGAGCCTGCGCACACTCTGGAAACTTTTCGGCGATGACAAACTCGCCTCCATCCTCAATCTCGCGCCGCTCAACGGGGAACTGTTTGCGCCGCAGACGCTCGACGATTGCGCGTTGAGCAACCGCGACCTCCTCCACGCCTTCTGGTATCTCGCCTATTATCAGGAGCGGGCGGGCGCACCGGCCCGCCGCGTCAATTATTCCGCGCTCGATGTCGAGGAACTCGGCTCGGTTTATGAAAGCCTGCTCGAATTTCATCCCGACGTTGCCACCGATGCCGCCGGGCTGTTGCACTTCGATTTGATTTTTGGCTCGGAACGCAAAACCACCGGCTCATTTTACACACCGCCGGAACTGGTGAACGAACTCATTGAAAGCGCGCTCATGCCCGTCGTTCGCCAGCGCCTTGCCGCCGCTGCCGTGACGGACAAACGCGACGGCGGCACGAAGCATCAGCAGACCGCGCTGCTTTCGCTCAAGATTATTGACATCGCTTGCGGGTCGGGACACATGCTGCTCGCCGCCGCCCGGCGCGTCGGCAAAGAACTCGCCAAACTCCGCACCGGCGAAGACGAACCCGCCCCGGAGCGCATCCGCGAATCCATCCGTGATGTCATCAGCCATTGCATCTACGGCGTGGACCGCAATCCGCTCGCCGTTGACCTCTGCCGCGTCGCACTTTGGCTGGAAAGCCACACCGCCGGCAAACCCCTCACTTTTCTCGATCACCGCATCCGCTGTGGCGACTCGCTCGTGGGCGTGTTCGATCTTGGCGTCCTCACAAAAGGCATCCCGGAAAAGGCATTCGACCCGTGCGAAGGCGACGACAAACCCACCGCCCGCACCGCTGCGAAGAAGAACAAAGAGGAACGACGCGGCGCGCAGGATTTGTTTGCCCTCCGCGATTCCGGCGAAGCCGAGGCGCTCACCCGCCACAGCCGCGACGTGGACGCCATTCCCGACGACTCGCCGGAACTCATCCGCCGCAAAAAGGAATTGTTCGAGGCCAGCCACCGCGACCCGGCCTGGCAGCGCCAGAAACAGGCGTGCGACCTCTGGACGGCGGCCTTCTTCCAAACGCTGACTGCCGATTCCGTGGTCATCACGTCCGCCGCGCTCGCCGACCACCTCGGCGGCAGGCCGATTGACGCACGGCTTCATGGCCGCGCCGGGACGCTTGCACTCAGCCAACCGTTCTTTCATTGGCCGCTGGAATTTCCCGAAGTGTTTGCGGCCGGCGGTTTCGATGTCGTGTTGAGCAATCCGCCGTGGGAACGCATCAAGTTGCAGGAACAGGAGTTTTTCGCTGCGCGCGACCCGCGCATTGCTGACGCGCCGAACAAGGCCGCACGTTCCCGGCTCATCACGGAACTCATTCAGAAAAACCCCGCTTTGCACGCCGAGTTTATTGCTGCCGTCCATGCCGCCGATTGCGTCAGCAAATTCCTTCGCCAGAGCGAACGCTTCCCGCTTACGGCCACGGGCGACATCAACACCTACGCCGTTTTTGCGGAAACCATCCGTGGGCTAATTGCGTCGAACGGGCGCGCGGGGTTCATAGTCCCGTCAGGGATCGCGACAGACAGCACAACTCAAGTCTTTTTCCGCAATATCGTGGAAAGACACAATCTGGTCTCTCTGTTTGGTTTTGATAATGCGCGGAAGATTTTTCCTGCGGTTCACCCCGATACGCCATTCGCATTAGTAACCATCGGTAAAACAGAAGGCACGACAGCTATTGCGCACGATTTACTTTGCACCGAGCACCTACGAGACCGTCGCCGACGATTCGATCTCTCGGTTGCAGACCTCGCTCTCTTAAACCCAAACACGCGGACGTGCCCTGTTTTCCGAACCAGAATCGACGCCGATTTGGTCAAAAAGATTCGTCAACGTCTGCCAATTCTAGTGAACGAATCCAGTGGTGAGAATCCTTGGGGATTGAAGTTCACAACGATGTTCCATAAGTCCAACGATAGTCCGCTATTTGCACTGCAAGGGAGCGATGGATATTGTCCCCTCTACGAGGGCCGAATGGTTTGGTCTTAC
Source organism: uncultured Verrucomicrobiae bacterium (assembly GCA_963755455.1). Taxonomy (GTDB): domain Bacteria; phylum Verrucomicrobiota; class Verrucomicrobiia; order Limisphaerales; family UBA11358; genus UBA11358. The sequence continues at coordinate 1,020,647 of CAVWJH010000004.1, read as the reverse complement.
GATCATCGATACGCCTCGTTCGATGCGACGATGAAGGACTATCAAGAATTTCAGGACAAGTCACCCAACCGACCAGTTCTCACTGAGTATTACGTTCCTTCAGAGGAGGTAGAGAGGCGGCTTTCGCTAGCAAATTGGCAAAACCGCTGGCTTTTTGGAATACGTCGAGTCACTAACAACACCAACGAGAGAACAGTAATTGGCTCTTTTGTGCCTCGGCTAGGTGTGACATATGGCCTTTACCTAATAATGTCACCCGAACCTGTGGCCCTATTTTTGTGTCTTGCAGGTTGTTTTAACAGCATGGTTTTTGATTATCTCGCCCGCACCGCCACCGGCCAGCCCTCCTTGACGTATAGTGTGTTGAATCAGCTTCCCGTCCTTCCGCCGAGTTTCTACCGGGCGGCGGACGTGGCGTATGTGGCGTCGCGGGTGTTGGAGTTGGTCTATACGGCGGACGACATGCAGCCGCTCGCGGACGCGCTCCGCGCCGCCGCGTCGCCCCTCGCCGCGACTGTCCCCCGCGCGCCGTATCGCTGGGACGAGGCGCGGCGGGCGTTGCTGCGGGCGGAACTGGACGCCTGGTATGCCCGCGCCTACGGCCTGACGCGGGACGAGTTGCGCTACATCCTCGACCCGGCGGACGTTCACGGCCCGGACTTCCCCGGCGAAACCTTCCGCGTGCTCAAGGAAAAAGAAACCGCCAAATTCGGCGAATACCGCACCCGCCGCCTCGTGCTGGAGGCATGGGATAAACTACCGCCGCCATGATTTTCTTTAAAACGCTTCAACCTGATATGGCTTTGTTATGAAATACCCAAAACGAAATCAACGTGCGGAAACCAAAGTGATTAAGTCCATTTTTCTTTGCCACAGTTCAGCAGACAAGGCCATCGCCCGAAGATTAGCCGCAGAACTACGGGCGCGATCCATCCAAGTCTGGATTGATGAAGCAGAAATTCGTTTGGGAGATTCGTTGATCGGCAAGATTGAGGCTGCGATTGACGATGTGGACTACTTTGCAATTTTGCTCTCCAAAAACTCGGTCAGTTCAAACTGGGTTCTCAAGGAACTTCGAACAGCGATGCATCGAGAAATCTCTGGTAAAGAAGTAGTGGTGCTTCCTCTCCTCATTGAAGAATGCGAGATTCCTCCATTCCTGTGGGAGAAATTCCATGTGGATTTGAGATACGACAGCAGGTTCGATCTCGCCGTCAATGCAATAATTGACCGTATTCGCGGCGACATTGAAGATAATAAAGATGTCAAAGAGGCGTTGCAGTGGGTATACGACATACCCTTTACGCAGCTTTGCAAGAAAGCAATTGCTATCGGCGAATTTTCCCCACAGTTCAGAACACTCTTGTTTGAACTTCTTACGGGAATGTCGGTAATCGGATGGAGGCCGCAGATTGCCGCAGGTTATTTGCATTTCGTCAAGGAGATCATAGAAGCTGGTATGATCACTGGAGACGCCTGGCCTCTTCTCTGTGAGGTCGTTGAGAATCCTGCCATCCACCTCGACTTAAGATTCATGACAATGTATCGAATGCTACCTGCCGCGCTTGAATCGGGGAAAAAACTTCGATGCCCGCTCCCACGGTTGTTCAACGACAATGGAGTGCCATGTGATTCGGAACTCGTTAGGGAGATAGTTTCTGGTTTCTGGGATCTTTCGAGAAAGCAGATTTGCACCGACAAGGATGCCCCACTGAATATCTTGGCGTGCATGTGGACGATGGGCGATTCTGACTTGTGCGAACGCCTAATTAATGCACTTGCTGAACCGCATGAGGCTGGCAATGCCTTCCGGCTTCAGCTTTTGGAGCGTCTTCGACAACACATTGGAGCGCCCACCAAGTTTGACATCACCAACATCCTTACGGCGATACGTCTTGAATACAGCCAAAGTGCGAGTTTTGTCCGAGACGATCGGCTTACCAAACTTGCAAACAGATTGGTCAGTCAGAAAAATGCCTTTGAGAGTGAAAAGGAATTAGTAGAGGCTTATCGGGAGATTACACGGTTAAAAGAGATCGGCAAAATACAGCCATACGGTTTTGCGTTTGATTTGCTCTCTGACGCGAATGTTAAAAAGGTCAGGTTCCTCCAAGGAGACAAGTTTGCGTTTAAATGGCTGATGTCCCTGATCATTGATTCTGAGATCGACACCATTTATTCACATTTCGCACTGCTCTGCCTCATAAGGGCATTTGGATCGGAAGCGCTCCTGCTGGACGGCCGCTTGCCAGAGGGACTATTTGCTAGGAAAAAGAGGGAGAAGGATCCCGAATCGTTGGTCGAGGTAATGTGTTCATGCATTTACAAAGGTTACGATTCCGCTTTTACAGCAACAACACTCGCAACCATAGCCGGCCGTTTGAATGAATCATACCGAAAGCGAATTAGAGAGATTCTCAGAGGCTATAAGCCCAGTAACCAAGTTGGTGATATGCTGCTGGATCTCTTAGAAGGAAAGATCAAAGTAGCTTCATTTGTTCGTGAGATGAATAAAATAGAATAAAAAGAAGTTCATGAGTATTGTCGCCATTCATCTTAGTGCTGATAAGGACAACCGTGATTTTTCCAGGTCGTTTTCCCTGCGACTGTGCCCACGCAAGCTTTATCGTTTGGTCGGCGCGCGGCGGGCGTTGCTGCGGGCGGAACTGGACGCCTGGTTTGCCCGCGCCTACGGCCTGACGCAGGACGAGTTGCGCTACATCCTCGACCCGGCGGACGTTCACGGCCCGGACTTCCCCGGCGAAACCTTCCGCGTGCTCAAGGAAAAGGAAACCGCCAAATTCGGCGAATACCGCACCCGCCGCCTCGTGCTGGAGGCATGGGATAAATTGCCGTCACAAACAAACTGAAATATGCGAATCCTATTTGAATACGAAGCGAGAGTTGCTTACGCGAATGTCGCATTTGGTCAAAAATGTGACAATCCTTTCGCACGGTTTACAGCCTACTGGACTGCGTTTAACAACTGCTATGTCACCATTTTCGATCTGGATGGCAAAAATCAAACCATCGTGGAGCGCAACAATGGCCTTGTGACAAGAATTGCAAATGGAAGCAGTCAAATTCCAAAAGTCTCAAAAGTTCCTCGCGAACGCGATCAACTTGAAAACATATTTACTCATTTTGATCAGGTATTGAAAACGGCACTGGTCGGATGCGCCAGCGTAGAGTTTTTCGTTCAACGCATACCGGAACTGGTGGGACACGGCCCAATTCAGCAGGATGCTGAGGGGCAGGTGCTAAATGGCGTGCTGAGTATCACTCGCACTGTCGAAGCAGATAATCCTGTTTGGGCTCCAATTGACCGGCCGGCTTATGCTCGATTCAAAGCAGGCGGCGCTTCCGGAGCCGAGGTGAATCTGCTTTCGCGTCAAATCCTATTTCTCCTCTATACAGTGAGGAATAACCTGCTGCATGGAGGCAAACGCTTCGATGACGCTACAGACCAAAAAGTTGTCGAAAACGCGCTGCCATTGTTGGAGATGATTCTTCGCTCCATCGTGCCGGCGGCGTGGGATAAACTACCGCCAATCTGATTTATAGGAGAATCGCCATGTCAATCCTTTGCCCCCTCTGTAAAAATCATCCCATCGCCAGCACGCCGACCACCAAGCCGCCGGGTCTCGAAGTCAACTGCGAGTGGTGCGGAAGCTACTGGATCGAGATGTCCTTAATCGAGCCATGCAAACACAAATACGCCGGACAAACGTGGAAGGTTGCAGCGTATGTCAGGGAGAAAACCGGCATGGGCTTGAAGGTTGCCTTGTTTGTGAAACAAGATCAGATTCCATCCAATGCGCCAAATGGAGCGGCAGGTTTCGAGCAAGCCATCGAATCATTTCCGAAATCAGTCGCCGAGCGATTTGACCGTATCCTGCTGAATTTGGAACGGGCGACAACACACCTTGGCGCACCAGTCAAAATTGAGCAAGGTTCTCAAGCGCTAATGATGGCACAGAATTTTGAGGAGATAAGCTTCACCTTAAGTTCCATGACTGAGTTGGGTTATGTGGCGGGCTATAATTCAATCATACCCTGCATTGCCAGACTGACCGCGAAAGGTCTGGAGCGTGTGGCCGATCTTAAGCGTGGCCTTTTCGGTCCATTTAGCAAACAAGCGTTCGTCGCCATGTCGTTCGACAAATCGCTTGATGCCGCCTGGACGGATGGCCTGAAATTAGGCATCGAGGACTGCGGTTACGACGCGCTGCGCGTGGACCGGAAGCAACACAATGAAAAAATTTGCGACGTGATAATCGCCGAGATTCGGAAAAGCAAATTTCTGGTCGCAGATTTCACTACTCACCGCAACGGCGTTTATTTCGAGGCTGGCATGATGCTGGGACTTGGCCGTTCAGTTATTTTTACTTGTCGCAAAGACGATCTCAAAAATGCGCATTTTGACACCCGGCAATACTACCACATCGAATGGGAAACCCCGGCTGAACTGCGGGAGAAACTAAAAAGCCGTATTCAGGCCACCATTATAACATGACATCTGAAATGGAAAAACCGCTCTCGGACCAAGATCAATTTGCCCGGAACCGAATGATGGAAAGCATTTTCGTTCCTCACGCGAATCGTCACCGCGTAAAATTCTATCAAACAGGCGCGTCGCTTAAGCGATTTATTCATTACACATCTGCCGAGGCTGCGATCAAAATTATCAATCAAAAAAGACTGTGGTTGCGAAATATCGCGTGCATGTCCGATTACCGGGAAGTGCAACACGGCTTCGACATTCTTCAGCGTTTTTTTTCTGTGCCGGTCCAAGCCAAAACATTTACGGATGCCATCAACAGAATTTCACCCGGCGCTGCCGATGAGGCCATCAACAATTTCAATGGCTGGTGGAGTTCACGCACGATTCAATTTAGGACTTTCATTGCTTCCGTTTCGGAGCATGAGGCAGACGAAGATATTCACGGCCGTCTTTCCATGTGGCGTGCTTTTGGGAACACGGCTCGTGTAGGGTTGGTTTTTAATGTTCCACTTCAATCGCCGGGAGCAGAAGCCATGAATTTAACCTTCAGTCCCGTGACTTATTTCAAAGATGTCGAGGCTGACCAACTGATTCCGGAAGTGATAAAACACATAAACGAAAACATTTCCTTTTTGAGAACTGTTGAGCGACAGGAAATTGTAAATTGGATATTTTCAATGTTGCTGCTGGGAGTCACTTGCGTAAAACACGAAGGGTTCCATGAAGAAAAGGAATGGCGGGTTGTCCATTGCCCACATTTATATCCGTCGCCGCTGATTGAGTCGTTCAACGAAACGGTCAGCGGGATACCTCAAATTGTTTTCAAGCTGCCACTGGATAAGACCGTGGACCCCATTCTTGCTGATCTGGATATTTCCAAACTCTTTGACCGCCTGATAATCGGGCCATCTCCCTATCCCTACGCCATGTTTGATGCGTTTGTTGACGCGCTGACAAAAGCTGGTGTCGCCGAAGCTGGAAAGAAAATCTTTATTTCCAACATTCCGATTCGTTCATAATTGGCATCCGTCAAATTTCCGCCATGAAATCAACAGCTAAAGTGACCAAAATGGGTGATGGAAAAAATGAAATGATGACCATTGGGGACTTGCCGCGCGATTTCATGGAGGAAACCGGCCACACCCTCGCCGATTATTCAGTTGCCCTGGGATTTTCCGAAGACGGCAACCCCATTAAAATGGTGCCGATTGGCAGCGGCGTGCTCATTCGTAAAGGCAAACGCCACGGGATATTGACCGCGCACCATTGCATTCATAAACCCGGCCGTGATTTGCAGGTCGGCCATACCGTCGGAGATACGGTTCTGTTGCTGTTGAAACGGCGACAGCCCATGAAACTCCCTCCCGAAGTTTTGGTGAAACATGCCCTGGCTGTTCCCAAGACGGATGAGTTCGGCCCCGATTTGGCATTTTTGGAAATTTTGCCCAGTCCACAGTTAGGCTCGCTACAAGCCGCTTGCTCATTTTGGAATTTGGATAAAGACCCCTCAAAGATCGCGAAGGGTTTTGGCATTGTCGGCACTCCCTTCGCAGTGATCGGTTTTCCTGAAGTGTTCTCACAAAAAAGTGTGGAAGGGCTGGTCACGCGTTTCAAAATGAAGCACATGACTTTTTATTACTCAATCGCCGCCGACGGATTGCCGACGCGTCAAGGCTGGGATTATGTTGAGGCGAATTGCTTGCACGATGAGAAATCTGAATTGCCGAAAACCTTTGCCGGGGTCAGTGGTGGGCCGGTTTGGGGGCTGAAAATTAAGCGGGATAAAAAGACCGGAAAGTTTTCCCTGTTGGACTTAGCTCTGATTGGCATCGCTTTTTTTCAGACGGGGATAAAAAATAAGGAACAGCGGATACGGGCGCATTTTATCAAATCAATTTACCGCGCCTGCTGGAAAAAACTAAAATAATTGGAATCCATGAGCATTTTCAATCTCCATTCCACCGTCGTTGAGGACTACCGCGATTTCGTCCGCTCTTTTTTCACAGTGGCAGACACCCGCGCCCGCGAGTTCATTGACCATGAATTGTTGGACGAGGCACGGCTTTGGCCCGAGGCATTGCTTCAGGTCAGCCCGTCCTATGCCCGCGTCTCGTCGGTGGACGACCTCGCCGCTCGCGGCGTCATCCTGCCGGAAACGGCGCAGATATTCCGAAATGATCGCGGCGAACCGTTTTTTCTCTACCAGCACCAGGTCGAGGCGCTGACCCATGCCAGTCGCCGGGAAAGTTACGTTGTTACCAGCGGCACAGGTTCCGGCAAGAGCCTCACCTATTTCCTGCCCATCATTGATGCGTTCCTGCGCAACCCCACCGCACCCGACCGCGTCGCCGCGCTCGTCGTGTATCCCATGAACGCGCTGGTGAACTCGCAACTTGAGGCGTTGAAGAAATTGAAGCGCGGCTACGAACAGCGCACGGGCCGTCGTTTTCCCATCAGCTTCGCCAAATACACCGGCGACGTGAAGGGGGACGCCCGGCGCGAAGTGCAGACCCACCCGCCGCAAATCCTGCTCACAAACTATGTCATGGCGGAATTGCTGCTCGTGCGTCCAGACGATCAGAGCTTGCTCCCCACCGCCGGGCCGGACGGACTGCGCTATTTTGTCTTTGACGAATTGCACACCTATCGCGGTCGTCAGGGCGCGGATGTCGCCATGCTCATCCGCCGACTAAAGGAACGCTCCGCCGCACCTAATGTAATATGCGTCGGCACGAGCGCCACGATGGTTGCCAGCCGTGAAGCAACACCGTTGCAACGCCGTGAAACCGTCGCGGCCTTCGCCTCACAAGTGTTCGGGCGAGCCATCACGGAGAATCAGGTCATTGAGGAAACGCTTGAACCATTCACTTTGGGCGGCGCACCCTCACGCCAGGAATTGACGGCTTCACTCGCCGCGCCGATGCCCGCAGCCCTGCCGGAATTTCGCCGTCACCCGTTGGCCCGCTGGTCGGAAGGTGAGTTCGGCGTCGAGATGGAAGCAGGCGGTCGTTTGCGCCGTCGCTTGCCCCGCACCCTCACGGATGCCGCCGCCCATTTGACCGAAGCGACGGGCGCGACCCAGGAAGTCAGCCGCGAACGCTTGCGTGAATTGCTGACGCAGGGCGGACAGTTGCGGCGCGACGACGGCGGAATGGCGTTCGCTTTCAAGCTGCACCAGTTTATCGGCCAGGGCCGCGCCGTGTATGCCACCCTTGAACCGGCGGCCACGCGGCAATTCTCCCTTGAGGGGCAGGCGTTCGCCGGGCCGGGTCGCTTGTTCGTGCCCATCCGATTCTGCCGCCAGTGCGGGCAGGATTATTATCACGTCGTCCGCTCCCGCGATGGCTCGTCGTATCGCGCCCATCCCGTCGGCATGGACAGCATTGAAGAAGGCTCGCAGGCCGGTTATCTCATGCTCGCGCCGCTGGAAAACGATTGGAGCGAGGATCGCATCCCGGACGAATGGCGCGACCGGAACGGGCGGCTTAAACCGTCTTGGCGCGACCGGGTGCCGCAGGCCGTGTGGGTCAGCCCCAACGGCGATTTCTTCACCATGCCCCGCGCCGGGGCAATCAGGATGTGGTGGCAGCCCGCGCCGTTCTCGCTCTGCCTGAATTGCGGCGAGTTTTATTCCCGCCGCGAACTGGAGTTTGCCAAACTGGCGTCGCTTTCCAGTGAAGCGCGCACCAGCGCGACTACCGTGCTTGCGACTTCATTGCTCCGCCGCTCCGCCGGCATGGAAGGCTCGCGTGACAAGCTGCTCACGTTTACCGACAATCGGCAGGACGCATCGCTCCAATCAGGCCATTTCAACGATTTCATCCATGTCTCGCTGCTCCGTTGCGCCTTGCACGCAGCGTTGCAACGCAACAACGAACTCACCTTTGACCGCGTTGCCGAGGCGGTCGTCGCCGCCAGCGGCCTGACCATGCGTAGCGTTGCGAAAAACCCGGAACTCGATCCGGTTTCACCCGCCGCCGATGACGTGATGCGGGTGTTCGTTGAACTGACCGAGTATCGCATCTACGAAGATTTGCGGCGCGGTTGGCGTGTCGTGCAGCCCAACTTGGAAAATGTCGGCCTGCTCCGCGTGGGCTATCGCGGACTGGAAACGCTTTGCGCCGACAATCCCCGCTGGCAGTTCCATCCGGCCATCGCCGCCGTTGCCGCGAAAGACCGCGAGCGACTCATGCGGGCGTTTCTGGACCAGTTTCGCCGCAAGCTCGCCATCGCCGCCCGCTGTTTGCAGGAAACCAACCAGCAACAAATCCGCCGCCGTTCGGAACAACACCTTAACGAGTTTTGGGGTCTGGACGAAACCGGCGCGGAATTGCGCACGGCCAACCGGTTTGTGCGCGAGGGGCAATCACAACGCATTGCCGAAGGATTCAGCCTTGGCGAACGCAGCAAACTCGGCCGTTTTTTGACCGGCGAACTTGGCCTCGACCCGGCAAACTACGATACGTTCCTCGACAGCCTCATCACACTCTTGGTCGGGCAGGGATTCCTCCGGCGGCTCGACCCGATTGACGACCATCAATTTTTTCAACTCGACGCCGGTTGCCTGCTCTGGCGTTTGGGCGATGGCAGCGCGCCGCCGCTTGATCCGCTTTATGCCCGGCGCACTGGCGCGGATGGCTATGTCGAAACTCCACCGCCGGTGAACGTATTTTTCCAAGGCTTCTATCGCGACTCCGCCAATGCACTCGCCGCGCTTGAAGCTCGCGAACACACCGCCCAAGTGGTCAAACCGGGCGAGCGCGAACGCCGCGAACGTCGCTTCCGTTGGGAGAATAGCGACACCACGAAGGAACGCGACGGCTTGCGCCGCCTGCCATACCTCGTTTGTTCCCCGACGATGGAACTCGGCGTGGACATCGCCGATCTTGACCTCGTCCACATGCGCAACGTGCCGCCCACGCCCGCCAACTACGCGCAGCGCAGTGGCCGCGCCGGACGCCAGGGACAGCCGGGATTGGTGTTCACCTACTGCGGCTCGATCAACAGCCATGACCAGTATTTTTTCCAACGCCGCGCCGACATGGTGGCCGGCAGTGTGCGTCCTCCGCGCCTCGACATCGCCAACGAAGCGCTGGTGCGGGCGCATCTTCACGCCGTCTGGCTTGCCCAAGTGCGGCTGCCACTTGGCGACAGCATCGAGCAAGTCATCAATACCGACGACGAACAATTATTGCCGATGAAGCCGGAGGCAGAAGCCGCGATTCAACTTTCCGAAGCGGCGCAAAACGAAGTGCGCGAACGCGCCCGGCGCATCCTGCAATTTGATCTCGCGGCGCTCGCCAATGCGGGCTGGTTCAGCGAGGCATGGTTGCAGGCCGTCATCGCCGAAGCCCCCGTGAATTTCAATCGCGCCTTCAACCGCTGGCGCGAACTGTTTCGCGCCGCCATTCGCCAGCTTACCGAGGCGCAAATTGCGCTTCGTCGCGCCCGCCAGCGCGACGATCAGGAAGATGCGCGGCGGCGGGAGGAGGAAGCATTGCGCCAGCTCAATTTACTCCGGCAAATATCCACCAACCGTGAGGAAAGCGATTTTTATCCCTACCGCTATCTCGCCAGCGAAGGATTCCTGCCCGGCTATAATTTTCCAGCCTTGCCCGTGCGCGCTTGGATTCCACGCGACGACGGCGAGTTTATTTCCCGCCCGCGTTTTCTGGCCTTGCGCGAGTTCGGCCCGAACAACGTCGTATATCACGAGGGCGCAAAATGGGAAATTGTCAGCTTCCAATCACCGCCCGGCGGCTTGGAAGAACGGCGCAGCCAGAAACGCTTTTGCAGCATGTGCGGAAGTTTCTGTGAAACCACACTTGACCGCTGCCCCGACTGCGACACTCGCTTCGATCCCACAAACAGCGAGTTGCTCGAATTGTTGGAACAACCCAACGTGCGCTGTCGGCGGCGCGAACGCATCACTTGCGACGAGGAAGATCGGCGGCGGCGCGGATTTGATTTGCGGGTTGCCTACCAATTCGCCGGTGAAGCCGGCGGCGCACGACGGATTCGCGAGGCCGATGTTATGGTAGGACAAACCGCCGTGTTGCGCCTCACCTACGGCCCGGCTTCAACCTTGCTCCGGGTGAATCGCGGATGGCGCACAGCCGACGCGCCGGGTTTTCTGGTGGATATGGAAAGTGGCGAAGTGCTCAACGCCGTGCCACCAGCCACCGGGCCGACCCCGCGACCGCGCCGGTTGGAGCGATTGCAACTGGCAGTCCAGTCCACGCAGAATCTTCTTTTGGTGCGCCTGCTCCGCCCGGAACTCCGCGCCGATTCTGGCATCGAAGCCACGCTTCAATACGCACTTCAGCGCGGCATGGAGCAGTTGTTTCAACTGGAAGAATCCGAACTTGGCGCGGAGCGCGTCGGCGAAGGCGAACAACGCGCCATTTTGTTCTATGAATCAGGCGAAGGCGGAGTCGGTGCCTTGCGGCGGCTCGTGGATGAAGCAGACGCGGTCGCGCGGTTGGCAGTCGAGGCACTTGAACGATGCCATTTCGATGCCGCCGGCACCGACCAGCGGCCAACGTGTTTGGCCGCCTGCTACGAGTGCTTGATGAGCTTCGGCAACCAATACGAATCACTCACGCTAAACCGTCATAACTTACGCCAGCAGCTTCTTGATTTGTCCGGTAGCCGAACATTCCCACGCATCGCTGGTCGCGATTGGAATGCACACCTGGCATGGTTGCGCTCGCTCACGGATTCACGCTCTGAAATTGAGCGCACATTCCTCACGGCGCTGGCAGCCGGTTTTCATCGCCTGCCCGACGAGGCGCAAAAGTCCATCCCCGAACCGCGTTGCATCCCCGACTTTTTCTACATGCCGAACGTGTGCATTTTCTGCGACGGCTCGGTGCATGACGAACCCGCTCAGGCCGCGCGAGACGTTGAACTCCGCCGGGAGTTGATCAATCGCGGCTACCGCGTCGTGGTCATCCGCTACGACCGGAACGTCGAGGAACAAATCGCCGCCGCGCCGGAAGTCTTTGGTCGCCGAGTGAACCGGTAAGGCGTTAGCTGTTTTCTGAAAAATTGAACCAAAAGTTAATATGATTCTCACGGACCAACAAATTGAACAGGCGTTTTCAGACCTAAAGAAAAGATGTGGCGGCGTGCGTGAAGATTACTTCAGCCTGCTTTATCTTGAACAGACGCTGCGAATCCCGCGTGAAGACGCCGAATTACAGGTGGCCTTTGGGGGAAATGATTACGGGCTGGATGGTTACCACATTGATCCTGAATCCCGCAATTTGTATTTATTTCAATTCAAGTGGTCAACCAACGCGAATCTCTTTGCCTCGTCGTTTGAGCGGCTGATCGAGAGCGGCATGAATCGGATGTTCGGCAATTCGTTGCAGGATGCCCAACAAAACCAGTTGCTGCTTCAACTGCGTCGCGACCTTTTCGAGAAAAAGGATTTGATTTCCCGCGTGCTGATTCATTTCGTTTTCAAAGGCGATCCGGTAGAGGCCGAACGCAGCAAACTCCTTGAGCGTCTGCGGGAAGATTTGGAAGGTAAAAATATTTGATTGATGAATTTTTTGGCCGGCCAGTGGACTTGGCCATTGAGTTTCGTTCGACACAGACGCGCAAAGCGGGGTTGGTGGTTCACCACAAAATTACCCATACCTATCCGATGACCATCAGCAAGCCAATCATGCGGCTGGGGCCGGGGGGAGAAGAAATGAATGTAGGCTTCGTCCGGCTCTGGGACTTGATCGGAATTTTTCGCGGCATGGGCCAGCGCTTTTTTGAGCGCAATATCCGCGCCGGACTTTCTGAAGATGAGGCTCCCAACCGCGCCATTTCGCGTTCCCTGAATCAGATTATTCTGGAGGGCAAAGTCGAAGCCTCCATGTTTGCATTCAATCATAATGGCGTGACCATTTCGGCGGAAAAGTTGGAGCAGTCCGGAGATGTTTACCGCGTTACCGAGCCTCGCTTGTTGAACGGCGCACAGACCGTGACAACATTTAGCCGATTTTTGGAACGGAAAAAGGAAGACCCGCGCTTGTTAGAACGTCAGTCCGTCGTGGAAGATATTTGGGTGCTTTGCCGCATAATCACCAAAGCTACGCCCGAATTTATTGTCGAGGTCACGATTAATAATAATCGCCAGAATCCCGTGAAACCTTGGGCACTACGGGCCAATGACATGATTCAGCTTCGCATCGGGGAAAAGTTCCGGGATGACCTGGACGAAGGGATTTACTATGCCCGGCAGGAAGGGGCTTTTGAGAATTTGTCCAATGAAGACCTTGAAGCCCTGGACATTTCCCAACCCAAGCCAATCGAACTTCGCCGGTTGGCGCTGACATTTCTTGCTTCTGATGGTGATGTGGACAAAATGAATAAACTCGGCGAAGTATTCGAGACGGATAAATCCTATACGCAGGTTTTCAATGAAGACCGACTCCGTGCTGACACCCGACATATTCTGCTATGTTACAAAATCAACTTCCGCCTTAACCGACTGATTCAAGAAATTGAATCGCGAGGATCGACCCGCTATTTCTTTGCCCGAAAAGCCCGCAACCTAGTTTGGGCATTGGTGTGCCAAGGCATGTTAAACGAAAAAGAACTGGAGGATTATGCGGAGCGATTCGGAAAAAGCATGGTTGTCGAGGTGGATTACACCAACTGGGTGAGCGGTTTGGCCGCAAACAAAGTGCGGTTCCTTTTGAATGATTTGGTCAAAGAAGCTCCCTACGCGGAAAAAATAAGCAATGAGCGCTATGATTTTCTTAGATCCAAAGCCGTCTTTGATCGCTGCATGGAAATTGCGTGGAAGAAATTCCACTGGGTAAAAAAATCACTGAAATAGAAAGATGACCTATCGTGAAAAACTTCGTGACCCGCGCTGGCAAAAACTCCGGCTGGAGGTGATGAACCGGGATGGCTGGCGTTGCACGAATGATGCCTGCACTGGCAAACCCAATGACCGGGTGATGTTGGTGGTCCATCACAAACGGTATTTGCCGAACCATGAACCTTGGGACTATTCAACCAATGATCTCGTCACCCTCTGTGAAAAATGCCACGACGCCATCCATCAGGTGGATGTCCCGGAAACTCAGGCGGCCCTAGTTGAAAATTGTTTCTACCATTGGCGCGAGATTAGCAGTTTGGTCGGACAGGAACCTTATGGTTTTCTGACTCAAGTGAGGCAAACCATCGTATGCGGGTGCTTTCGGAAAGATTTTAACCCTGATGCACCGTATATCGTCTTGCCCGGCGCTTCCAATAAAGATTGGCTGGCCAAAGCCCGCCTGTTCGTTGAACAAAAAACAACCATCCCCATTTTCACCAAGGAGGCAGGCTTACCTTGGGAATTCAATGGTTACTTCGTAGCCGAGGCCATGACCCAAAACACGATTGAAATCGCCATCCATAAGCAGCGCCACAGTCTCCAGGACGTGGGTGGTGTGTTATTCTTAAAGAGAACTGAGGTTTGATGGTCAAATTATCCGTAAGAACCAGTCACGGACTACAGAAAAACCAGACAGACTGGTCAAAGTTTCGCCAGCTCGCGGATGATTTGAACCATTCCCATCGTGTCGAGGCCGCAGTATTCGTTCAATTGTTGCCGCACGCGCCGACGTTCCTCTTCCTCAACTTTTCCGAATGTCACCCGCAGAAACTCCCGGCTGGCCGCACCGCCTTCTTGAATCGCCAGATTTTCATAGCCCTGGCCGGTCATGGCCGGCAGCACTGCTTTCATGGACGCGCTGCCGTGCTGTTGCGGATGATAATAGCGGAACCCACGGAACGGCAGCAGCAGGTCAACGATGCGCGGCGTCACTTTATTGAGCCACGGCTTAAATTCCGGCAGAACTTCGCAACATTCATTCAGGCGTCCGATTTCAAAACTCGCGTTGTAAGCCACCACCGAGCCGGTCGCCGGCAACGCGTCGCGCAACTGCCGCATGAATTCAGCGCGCGGGTCAGCCGTGCCTTCGGCGAGAAACGAACGATGTTCGATCTCACCATTGGCCGCGCGGAGGATATGCAGCGAAAACTGAAATGGAATCTGTTGGAACGGCGATGTCCCATCGAACAATGGAATCGCCGTGCCGATGGTCTCGAAGTCGAGAAAGCTGGCCGGATATTCAATCTGGCTCAGGAATGCCGCAAGGGCGGGACGGTCAACGTGCGGTTTGCCTGCCAGCAGGGCGGCGCGTTGGATGGCTTGATTGTCGGTGAGAGAAAAATCAGCAGGGATTTTTTCCAGATGTTGAACCCCCTGTTTGAGCAGCTTGAAACTTTTTTTGCCGCCACGATAAAGCGTGAAGACGCTGGCTTCGGGCAGGAATGACCAACAGTGCTCATGCAGCGGACAAGTGTAAGGATTGTCGCAGTGCGGGCCGATTTGGATTTCAGGATGCGCTTTTGCGCCGATGACCCGCTGCATCGCACCAAGCTGTTCCTCCACCTCTCGGCTCAGGACCGAGACCGGCCTGGTGACATCTTCGAGTGTGAAAAACTTTTGCGGGTCAATCGCGCCATGCCGGACAAATTCATTATTAATGTGGGCCAGAAAACATTTGCGCAATTTAATGCCGGCACCGGACAGCACATACGCCTGAAACGCGATGTCGGGCAAATGGACTTCTTCTTTCAAGCTGGTGGTGGATTTGACCTCGACCAAATCCCAGGCATCGCCGGAAACGGGAACTAGGATGTCAGTCCGGGCGTAGCCGCCATTGAAAACAAAAGCCGCTTCATACAATGGCCGACGCTCCCGGATTGCCTGTCGCGTCTGGGCGATGACTTGATCGGGAGCAAAAATGCCGGGGGCGACCATCGTGCCGCCGGGAAACAGTTGTCTGGCCAGTTCGCCAACTTCGGTGCCTTGATCAAATATGGCCTGGGTTGCCTCGTCCGGCGCGGGTATCTGGTCTTTGGCGTTGTAACGAAACCAGATCAACTTGGCGCATTGCAAGCCCATCAAAAACGTGGACTTGGAAATATACGGCGATGGCGATGCGCTCATGGCTACGTTGACGGCGGATTGAGCGCCTGGCTTATGAGCGTGAGGTTGGTTGGTTCACCGACTCCGGGCGGCCGATCTTTGAAAACTTTCTCGTCTCGCTTCTTGATGATAATCGTTTCTCCCTTTCCGTGTAGAGCTTGCTCAACTCCTCTGACTGGCAATTTAACAACCTGGGTCGTGAAAAGGCCGTTACCGTCGTGAGAGTAAAGCGTTCGCCGGTAGGCGGCGTGGTAAGGCGACACCGCAACCGATCCACCATAAAAGCCTGTGTTGCAAACGATCACATTGCAAAAGACTGTCCGAGAAAGGGAATCCGCGAGGGATCTAAACATTCCCAAGTCTTGGTTATATGCCAGAACGAAAAGGTGGTGAACGCGGCCTCGATACATCACTGCTCGTTCGAGGTCCATGAAGTCGTAGCAAATGCTTACGCCAATGCGGCCATACTTCTCTGCGTCGAAAACGTAAACCTTGTCGTCACCAACATGTGACCAAGAGGGACTGAGTTTCTTAAGAGCCGACTTCTCTCCTGGTGCTGCATGAGATTTGCCGAAGATTATGCTCGTGCAGTTTCGGGACGGTCGGCCTTTCCAGAATCCGGTAGGTATGAAAACCATCCCTTCATTCCGCGCCTGCTTCGTGGCGTGATTTAGTCGATAATCTACGCCGACGAATGCGACGACATTCAGGGCGCAAACCAACTTTTCAAAATCAGCGAGCCGGGTTCGTGGTAACGACAACTCGGGGAGAACAATGATTTTCGGTGCAACATCGCCGTCCTTCAATGCCCGCATGGCCTTGCAAATCTCCTGCCACGCGTGCGCATCTTGGGCAGAGGACATACGGGGTTTGGCAGAAGTTCTGGGCCAAGCAAATTTCCAATTAACGGTCGTCTGGATGATGCCGACAGCAAGTTCCTCGTCGAATTTGAATTTAACGCTCATCTAAGCCACCTCCCTCTGGCGATTCGCCAAAATCCTTTACCCAATCGGGACGCGACAATTGCCGAATGCTAATTGGTGTTAGCTGTCTGGCCCTGTGATCAATTGTCGAAAGCCGATATTCTTCTAAGATAGATTGGCATTTATTGATGGCATTGCACACTTCTTGGGGGGTGTGAAGTGGAATGGGATCGTGCAACGAATCGTTATCAAGCTGCACCGCTAATGATGGTTTCCTACGGAAGAACGAGTTTTCCATTGCTCTCGACTGCAAGCACGCTTGCAAGATGCCCAGTGTCCAAGACGAGCAAGTCATTCCTTGCAGCAGCAATCGGGGCAGCATGCTGAGAACATCTTTGTGCCCTGGTCCATTCCACACACATGGCAATTCAAAGTTGCGCCTCAACAGTCCGTAGAGCAGCAGCCCAAGCCCACGCACATGGTTAATTTCTTCAAACAACGTGTTCTCTGGGCCTGAAATGGGAGTGTATCGTGAATCCGCAACTCGAAGCTCCACAGGAACAATCTCGACTTGCACTGCCCGTATCAAGCTGACCCACGCAGCCCAAGTTGGTGCTTTTGCAGCCAACCACTCACGGGGCACTCTAAAATTCGCAGGGTGTAAGCATATCGGCGACGAGTTGCCTGCGACCATCTTGGAGACGTAGCCGAAGCTGAATTCTTGATTGCTCGAAACTAGAAACCCAATTTGGCGAACAATTTCCAGAGCAGACCACTCGCCGGTTCGCGGGTCTGCCGTGTCTTGTTCGGACGTTGCCTGAATCTCGTTGCACCACTCTTGCAACGACACAGACCGAGTGTTGCTGGCAGACTTGATGTTCTTAATTGCGCGGGCAACGTCACGGTTCATGCGGCTCGGCGGAAGCGAGATTATGGTTTTAGGTTGTGCGCTGAGTGCATCGTGCCACCAGCCAGCCATCTGAAAGAGATTTTTCGCATGGGTTCGGTCGTAACGCATGGCCCCCAATACGTCACGCGGAACATCAAACGGAAAGAAGCGCCAGAAAGAATACGACTCCACAGTAGGTGGTAGTCGGCGACCAATCTCAACAACCCAGCCTTCGGCTCGGGACGAGAGCTCACGCAAAGACAAGCGCGCAGCCCACCACGCCCAACTCACCGGGTATTCAACTTCATCCTGGCTGCCGAGCCGTTGCTCACCAATTCCGAGGAACTCGTCTGGAAGCCGGAAGTCGAAGCCATCTTCTTCTGACCGCGATGACTTGAGAATCAAATTTGCACAAAACAGGCCGAAGCAGAATTGCTCCCAACTTGTTTTCAGAAACCACCGCCGCCCAGATGTTGCTGGTTCTTTAATTGGTGCAGCAGAAATATCCTTCAGAAATGCAGTTGCCGCGTTCCTGCGCCACTCTGCGACCTCGGGATCACATACGATTTGTGCAGCAATCAGAGCTTCAGAACCCAGCAGTGCGAGTGTGTTGCCCATCAAATACTCAGCAGCCAAGGTGGTCTCCATCGCCTTGTGCTCACGTTCACCCTTGTGGATGTCTTCCAGAATGTCCTTCAGTCCTTGCACCCCGGTCTGACGGCACATCTGAATTGCTCGCGTCCAAAGTCGCACGCGGTCAGGTCGCTCTTGGAGCACTTTACGCAGGAGGCTGAATGCTCTGCCGACTTCGTGGTCGAGTTTCGTGCTTTGGAATTGCAATGAACTCTGATTCTCTTTGTTCTCCGCCTCCAACACCTCGCGGCGCTCGGGTGCCAGCTCACTGTCAGCCAACTCGGCATCTAGCGCCTCGCGGCGACAGGCCAACTCAGCCGACCGGGCATTGTTGGAAAGGCGACACTCCGCCAACCGCATTAGTCTGGTTGCGGCGAATGACAGTCGTGTCTTCTCAGGAATCTCGGCTTCTGGAAGCTCAACCAAGAGCATGTGTTCAAGTTGATCGGTAAGCGCAACTAGCTCCGTTTCTTCGAGAAGATTGAAATCGGTTCTCGCAATAGCCGACACTAACGCGAGAGTTTTGGTCATCAACGGAGTCGGGAACTGGGGATTTAGCTTGCAGGCTTTTTCAGCTGCGACGGTAGCTGCTTTAAGCCTTTTGCCAGTATCATCTTTATATCTTTTCCGAGATCTGCTTCTTGACGTGAAAAATGTTGCCAATGCCTCCGGCTCAACCTTCTCAGGATTCACCTTCGCGCCGGTCTTTGAAGCGGCCAGTAAATCCAAATACTCATCAATCCAACTCACCAAATCCTCGAAGCTGTAAGCCAAGACGACGTGGTCATCAACAAAGCGAAAATGGGCGATATTTCTTTTCTTCAACCGTTCAGCAACTTCGAGGTCCACTTTGAGAAGTGCCACGTTGGCAAGAAACCCCGCCACATACAGGCCGGTTGGAATACCCTTAAACGCTCGCTGCCGTGGCCTGAGTCCGATTGCCTCCAATTCCTCGGAAGCCCACCCGGCCGTATCCAACTTGAAGTGCAGCATTGAATTGAGCAAAACCCCGGCCTCGATTAGGTAGTCTGCTGGAAGGCGCTCAACGATGTTTTGACGGATTACATCCAGCTTTAAGGATGGATAGAATTTCTCCAAATCAACGCTGCACCAATAAAGATCCTCTTTGCCTGCCGTCGGTTCGCGTTCATTCCAATACTCCTTCCGAACGAACGGACAGCGATGTTCGTCTTTTAGCTGTTCCTGCAAATCCCGCTCTTCGGCATCTTCGTCCGTCATTTGATTCGATGACGATTTCCCTTCTTTGGTGGTCATTGCCGATGTTGCCAAAAAGACGTGGCGGCGAAAGACCGGCCAGCTTTGGCCAAACGACAAGTATATCCGTCCCGAAGAATGCCGATACTTGCCAATCTTTCGGCGGCGAACCCCGTCGTCTTCGTCCACCCAGATGCTGCGGAAAAGGCGGTTGCCATAACTCCATGCGGGCATGAGCGGGTCAAGTTGCGGACCAACTACGTTCACCACCGCCGTCCATGCGACCTGGTCACGAACTGCGACGTTGAAATACTGACGCACTTGCTGTTCGCCGTCCTTATTCGGGTTCTTGGGGAACGCCATCGGCCGCAACGGACGAAGGCGGTAGCGCCCTTTTCGTATCTCGTCCGCAATACTCTGGAGATTGCGCTCCAACTGGACCTCGAAACCGGCGAGTTCGATTTCGTCAATCCAGACATCTCCCGGCGTCGAAGCGCGTCGCACCTTTTCCCAGGCCCACCGTAGATTCAGTTGGTCTGTGACATCGTCCAGAAAGCTCATTTGGACCTCCTTGCTTGCGCGAGAACATCCGCCACGTCCTTGCCTTTGGGCAGGGGGTTGCACTGCACTGCTTTTCCGCGCTCCATGAAAAACGTGGAAATGTCCTTCGCAAACTTTGCTCCCGCCGCATCACCGTCACCGAGCACGACCACTTTGAACTTTAGGAAACGATCAACCCAGTCAGCACGAAATGAAGTTGCGCCCAATATGCCGACTGCGGCTAGTCCGTGCGACTCCAACGCGATGGCGTCAGGAACGCCCTCGCAGAGATGAATTAACTGTCCCGGTTTCAGTTTTTGAAGCCTGTCCGCGTTGAACATCGGCTTGGCAACACCTCGCGGATTGAGGAATTTCGGCTCTCCCTTAAACATCCGGGCTTGGATGTAGGTGAGGACTCCCTGTTCGTAGAAGGGAAACAAAAGTGCATGTGAACTCCAGACTAAGCGTTCTGGATGCCCGTCCTTTCCCCAGGCAACCCCGCTGCGATAAACGCGTGGCTCGCCCGACTTTTCGACGAGCTTGCGAAACGCGCGCGCCGGGTCGCGCAGTTCACGGATATTGAAACGCGTAGCACTTTCCAGCGAGATGCCGTGCTCGTTAAGGTAGGTGACTCCGGCTGGGCTGGAAACGGAGGCGCACTTGCCGATCAGCCACTCGTAAAGCTCGGGGTCGGCGGTGAACTCCTGTTGTTCCGGTATCGCCGGTTGAAAAACGACAGCCTTCTTGGCTCTTACCACGCGACCTCGCCGCGACTGACCGCGAAATTGCCGGGTGACATCCACGGCAAAGTTCCGGGCAAACCATTCAAGGGCAGATTTGAAATCCACCTGTGCCTTCTCCATGACCAAAGTGATGCCGTCGCCGTGCTTGCCACATGCGCCAAAGCATCGCCAAGTGTTGCGGCTTTTGAGAAATGATAAGCTCGGCGATGCCTTGTCATGCCCACTGAAGCACATCGCCTTCGTTCCGCGAACCTGAATCCCCAGTCTTTTCGCTATCTCGATAATTGGTATCTGCTTAAGCGGCGATAA
Source organism: uncultured Verrucomicrobiae bacterium (assembly GCA_963755455.1). GTDB lineage: Bacteria > Verrucomicrobiota > Verrucomicrobiia > Limisphaerales > UBA11358 > UBA11358. The sequence goes on along the minus strand of CAVWJH010000004.1, from coordinate 999,901 downwards.
ATCTGACTTTGAATTCATCGCTCAATTCTCCTTGAGGTTGAGCTGCCCCAACAGCAGGCGTGGCAGCAGCAGGTCGCGCGTCCGGCGGCGTCCCAGAGTCGGTTTCCTGACCGTCTCCGTGGCGGCATTTTTTTCTGTTAGAAAAAACCAGTGCATAATCTTTTTTTGCGCGTGCCTTGCCCGGAAGGGTATTTCAAAGTGGTTCACTGGCAAAGAAAAATGCGAATTGTGGCTGCGACACAAAACTCGTTGTATCCACCCCCCTACGAAAATGGGGAGGATGAAGTCATACCGCAATTCGAGCGTTACATCGCCATTTAATATTATTCGCCCGGATACGCCGCCGTGACCAACGCGCGGTTTGCTGCGTTCCACGGGCTGCCCGTCGCCCCGTATCCCTCTCGACGACGCCCGTTCCACTCCGCAAAACCGCGCGCTCGTCACGAGCGGCAATGGTGTTGGCCGCAACAGCGGCGGGCTTCCGTCTGTGGCTCGGCGGCGGCGTTGCGCTCCGTCTTCGTTCCAGCCGTCTCTCCGCCTGCGCTGCACTTCTTCCGCTCGCCGACCGCAGACCGAAGCCTCTAAAGATTTTCAAACGAACATTCAGCCAGTTGCAGATCGTCGGCAGACTGCGGTTTTCCGCACCGGGCTTCGCCGCTGGTTTCTCCGAAACCTGCTGAAAACCGCAGACTGCCGCCGCCATTAAAAACCTGAGTCCGTCCGGTTCGGGATCGCTTCACTTCTCTACGCTTCGCAACCGCGCCCGACCTTTGCCCGTCCGCTGGTTGCTTGCGCTTCGTTCCGTTCCGCGACACCGAATCCGGCGGACACAGGTAGCGAGCTGAAATAAGGAAAGAATTTATGCCCGAACTGGCGCGGCAATCACCCTAGCTGTCTGCGTCAGTGATAAAAAACTTGAACTATTTTTCGCCTTAAAAACATTGAATAAAAATGATGTCGAAGTTGAAAAGCAGCCACTTAGCCCCGCGTAAAATCAGCGTGCTTTTGTGTCAAGTGACGGCGGTGACAGTGGTTCCGCTCAATGTTTGCAAGGCTTCAGTCGCCAGATTCGCAGTTCAGTAAAAGTGCGACTGATAAAATAGTGGTGTCATTGAATGAATCAGTGACGCAACCAAGAAAGCAAATTATGGAAACAACTGAAATGATGGACACGCTCAAAAGCATTAACACCACTCCACACCTTTGTCGGAGCAAGGTGAAACAAACCGCGCTGGAAATTGCCGCCGCGATCCGGCCAGCCAATAACTTCAGCCGGCTCGGCATGAGCTTCATTGAACGCATCGAAGCGAAAGTCCGTGCCGCCATCCGTGAGGAAGTCAGGATTCATCCTAGCAGAGGTAAAACCCTATTGTGAATCCATCATACGGCTGGCCGCGCGGAGGCAACGTGCCGCCACGAGGCGGTTGTTCAGCGAATGACGAGACACCCGCGCGGCTCGCTCACATGGAGCGAGCCGCCGGAATTTTCCCCGGTCAATAAAAATTCGGTGACCGCATCGCCGATGAGTTTTTCAATCGCATCGCGCATCGGACGCGCGCCGAGTTTCGGATGAAAACCGCGCCGCACCAAAAACGGCAAAACCGATTCAGTCGGCGTCAAGTTCGTGTCCTTTTTCCCGCAAAAATTTCAATTCATTTGCCAGCAGCAGGCCGGCGATTTCAAGCTGGTTGTCGTAACTCAAACGATTGAAGACCAGTTTTTCCGTGATGCGGGCAAACATTTCAGGGCGCAAGGATTGTTGCGCGCGCGTGAGGACGTGCCGCTCCATCGTGGCTTGGGTGGAATGTTGAATGTGCAAAATTTCCGCCGCGCCGATGTTTGAAGTCAGCACAATGTAATGCTTGGAAAAATCCAGCGTGTCGCCGCTCGCCATCGTCACCCGCGCCGCGTCCAGAATTTGCAGGAACACATCCAGCACGCGCGGATGCGCCTTTTCGATTTCGTCAAAGAGCAAAGTGCCGGAGGGCGATTTGTCATAGGCCATTCCCAAAGTGCCGCGCTCGCCCAGCCGCGCGCCGAGCAGAACGCCGAGCGATTCCTGGGTTTGGTATTCGCTCATGTCGAAGCGGAAAAGTTTGTCCGCGCCAAAAAGAAATTCCGTGAACGCCAGCGTGATCTCCGTTTTGCCAACACCCGTCGGGCCGAGAAACATGAAGCTGCCGCGCGGACGAGTCGGCTTGGTCAATCCAAGTTCGCCGCGTTGCAGCACGGAGACCACGCGCGGGATGACGTGAGCCTGCCCGCGAATGCGCTGGCTTAAAATTTTTTCAAGCCCTTGCAGCTTCAAATGAAGTGCTGAAGCGGAGTTTTTCCATTGTGTCTATTGCGTTTTCCATGCCTCAACCCTGCCAGAACGCCGGGAAAAAGTTGTAATGATTTCATTACAACCTGCCAAAGCAAAAGAAGGTAAAAAGGAGCGTATGAAAATTATATTTCAAACCAACTGGCGGGATTCACTCCCATTCTGGCGCAAACTACGGGCAGCCTTTCATCGGGCGCTTCATCGGCGTTGGGCATTGTCATGCTCATCGGATTCATCTTCGGAACAATCTGCGTTGTCGGCGGCGGGTTCGCCATCCGGCGCGGCGACGCCGACACCGGAAAACTTTCCATCATCGGCGGACTCATCATCGCGGGCGCGCCGGTCATCGTGAAAGCGTTGTTCACCGCCTTTGGCATCGGCAGTTCAACCGTGGACGTGGGAACCTTCCAATGAAAGACGGAATCCGATTCACGGAGACGAACAGTTCCGACGATTCCAAAGGCCGGACGTGGGGGTTGGAAGGCGAATTGTTCTGGTTCATTGTCGGCGGCGGGTTCGCCTTCGTGATGATTCTGCTGCTTTGCTTCAGCGCGTTGAAAATGAGCATTTTCACTTCGCTGATTTTAGCGGCTGTGCCGCTGACGCTTTGCGCTCATTTACGTCTTCGTGTTTCGTCAGGGCAAACCAGCGGGCTACGACATTGACTGCCTCGACTACTGGTTGAAAGGCTCGGGCTTCAGTCCCGGATTTTCAAAGGCAACCGGCACATCCTTTATGTTTGAAGAATCGCCAAACGGATACTTCATCAACGACCTGATCGTTTTCAATTCGTTGAACGCGGGCGGCTACGTCTCGAAGGGATTCATCTTCGAGCCGCCCGACATGATTAACGCGCAGGTGTCGGAGCTGAATGGATTTCAAGACCAGCTTTCGCTGTTGATGCAGTCACTCACCGAAAATCAACGGCTGCAAATCCAATACTATTGCGATTCCGATTATCGGCACGAATTGTTGCGGTATCACGCGGAAACCCAAAAGGCGGACAAACGTCTGGACGCGCCGTTCGCGCAACGAACGCTTTGAACGGTATTGGCGGCTGATGACCGAACGCCGTTTGCGGCGGCAACGGCTCGTTTTTTATCTGTCGCGGAAAATCGAAACTTCGTCCAAGGGCATCAAATCCGCGGCGGCACTTTCCGAATACTACAACCAGCTTTTGGGACAATTCCGTTCGGAGTTCGAGCATACGCACGAAATGCTGACGGAAATTTTCGCCGGACAGGGCGCGCGGATTATTCCGATGAAGGACGCCGACCATTTCCGGCACTACAAAACATTTTTGAATCCGTCACTGGCCGAGCGGTTCGACTACGACCCGATTGACGGTTTTGATCCGCAACTGTCCATTCAGGAAAATTGCTGGCACAGCGAGGGCAGCGGGACAGGCCGATTTCGGTTTCTTCATGGATGGCCGTTATCATTCCATCATCGCGCTGTCGCGCTGGCCGAAGATGACTTATCCAGGAATCATCCACCGGCTCACCAGCCTGCGTCTGCTCGATTACACCATCACGGTGAATCTCGACCCGCTTTCCGTCCGCAAGGAAATCAACAAGGAGGAAAAGGAACACGACCGCATTGCCGGCGATTATGCCAGCGAGAAAAAACTTTCGCTGTTGACGGTGATGGACAAGAAGCAAAAGAAAATCGCCGCGCTCATGCAGGGGCATACGATTCCGTTCAAAGTGCTGTTTGCCATCCGCACTTGGGACAAAAGCAAGGAAGGGCTGATTGCCAAAACGACCGCCATCAAGAACGCCATCAATTCGCATGAATTCGGCGCAGTATGCGGAAAGCACGCTGCCCAGCACTTCCAAAAAATTGTTTTACCAGACGTGGCCGGGCTGGACGTGGAGCAAATACAACGCGCGAAAACTTTACGGCGAAAACCGTTACATCGCCGATATGCTGCCGATTGCCTCGACGTTCACCGGCCACCTTGATTCAGCCGAGGCGATTTACGAAGGCCCGAACCAAAATCTTGTCGGCATCAAAACTTTTTCCGGTTCGGCGGGCAACCAATCGCCGCAACACGCGGTTTTGCTTGGCATGAGCGGCGCGGGCAAATCCGTGACGATTTGCGACCTGCTTTCGCAGACGGAAAATTATTTCGCCTACACCGTCATCATTGAGGAAGGACTTTCTTACGGCATCTACACGCAGACGGTTGAGCCGGATGCCAAGCCGATTGTGATTCAGCCGGACGGCGACATCACCATCAATTATCTCGACACGAAGGGACTGCCGTTGACGCCGGATCATCTGGCATCGGCGACCGCGCTCGTTGCGCGCATGGTTGGTTTAAGCCAGAGCGAGGACAAGCAGATGTTGCGGCAGGCGCAAATCGCCAAATACATCAATCTGCTTTACGAGGATGTTTTTCAAGATTGGACGCGCAAAAACGAAAATCAAATGATGGAAGTTGCGCGGCGCGCGTGTGCGCTGGCTCATTATCGCAAAGAGAAAATGCCGCCGGGTGCGACGATGCTGGAAGCGTTCGCCGATTTCCGCGACTGGCTGAAATCAAACGAAGACGAAGCAAAAACTTTTGAGCAGCAATTGGCGGAAGGCGAAGTGCTGAAATTTTTGAAAGACCCGAACACGGTCAAAGAAGTTCGCAATATCGCCTTCGCGTATTTCAAAACCGACGAGTATCCGTCGCACCGGATGTTGCAGGAGTTGATGTCGCTGGATGCGAGCGGCGCGGAACGCGACCAGATTATCGAAATCTCCACGCTGCTTTTGCCGTGGTGTCGGGATGGCAACTACGGCGCATTGTTTGACGGCGCGAGCAATCTTTCGCTCACCGGCAAGATCGCCCATTTTGAATTGGGCTACATTCCTGATTCGGCAAAGGAACTGCGAGCCGCCGCCGGTTTTCTCATCACCAATCACGCCCGCAAACACATCATCACGCTGCCGCGCGCCGTGCGGAAACGGAATGTCTATGAGGAAGTCGCCCGCTTCCTCGACATTCCGGGCGGCGAGGAAATCGTGAAGGAAAGCTACGCGCAGCTTCGCAAATTCAATTGCTGGAACATTTCCATCGTCCAGCAATATGCGCGCTTCAAACAAAGTCGCGATCCGCTCCGCCGTTTTCGGCAACAGCCGCCAGTTCTTTCTTGATGCGCCAGAACGACCGCGCCGATCTGGACGACATCGCGCGGGACATCGCCATTCCTGAAATCACCAAGCACACGATAATGAATTACACGCTGCCCGACCATCAGGCCGGGGAGAAATACTCCGCGTTCACCTATCTGCACGTTGATTCAAACCGTCCGATTTGCGGAACAGCTTACAACTACACTTCGCCCGAAATGCTCTATTGCTCCAGTTCGAGCGGCGAACATTTCGAGAAACGCGCCAAGGAACTGCGCGGCGCAAAGAACGTCACCGAAGGAATTTTAACTTTTTCACGCAAACCACAACTCGCGGAAGCCGTATGAAATCCCATCATTATCATCTCAATTCTTTTTGTGCCGTTACTCGTCGCCGGGTGCGCGGCGGTTCGGCCAGTCACCGACATGGCCGCTGGGCGCGGGCGGCGGCGCATTGGCGAACGACCTTTCAAACGGCAATCCTGGCATCACCGCTGCCGGAGCAGCGGGCGGCGTTTTGTTGAGCGAAGGCGCATTTTATCTGCGCGGGCAAGCAGTCAGACAAAGCCTACGTCACCGGCTACGAAAAAGGACGCAGTGACGCGGTGAAGCAGCAGTATTGGATTCAGATTCACCAACAACAGCAGCAAAAAACGCTGCCGGAAAACATCAGCCTGTATGCCATTCCCATTCCCGAACAAAACATTGACGGCGTGATTTTGAACCCGACCACCAAATACCTACGCATCGAAAACTAACGCAAACAAAAAAATGAAAGGACAACAAACATGAAAAAACTAATCGCACTAACCATCGTCGCCCTGTCGCTGACGTTTTCCGCCCGCGCACAGTGGATTGTTTATGACCCCACAGCAACGTCGCAACAGATTCTCGACCAAGCCGAAAACATCGCTGAATACGTTGACATGGTGGACAACCAGGTTCAGCAGATTCAGCAACTTTCCGACCAGCTTCAACAGTTGCAGCAATACAACAAGGCGTTCGGCGATCCGTCGCAAATTTTGAATGTCACCGGCGTTTCCGCGCTGACATCCGACCTGACACAGACGCCGCTTGGCCAGACCATTTCGGCGGTTGAAAAAACTTCCGATGGCGTGGCCGCGCTCACCTATGACGCCAACGGCCTTTACAATCAAATCGGCGCGACCTTTACCACGCCGTCAGGAAATCAAATCCAGCGATTAACAGCCGACTACAAACCTTTCGAGGCGATTAACAATGCGACCGCCAATTATTCCACTGTCACGGCGGATGTGCTGAAACGCCGACAGACATTGAAAGACGCCATCGCCTCGACGACGGAGGCGTTGCAATCGGCGACGACCGCATCCGAAGTTCAAAAACTTACCGGCGTTTTGGTCGGCCAGAACGCGGCGTTGGCCGCGACCGACAAGGAAATTGATCAGGCTGTCGCCGTCAGCGTCGAGCAGGACATTGAGAACCGGAACGACGCCCAGAAACAGGCCGTCGCCGCCCAGGAGCAGCAAAAGGCGGAAGTTGTCGAAGCGTTTTCACAACTACCGCACAAATTTTCAACTCAACACCCAGCCGCCGATGTTTCCGACAGGCAACTGATGAAACTGAAAATTCTATTACTGGTCGCGGGCGTTGCCGTCATCGGCAGCAGCATCACCGTTTTGGTGATCCAATCACATTCGCGCCAGTTGAAATTTCCGCCGCCGGAAAGTCAGTTGCCAACGGCCATCAGCAATTATCAACAAAACTTTCAAACTGAATACGTCACCCCCGATTTGGGGGCAAACCACCAATGGAAACCCAACCCACTGAACTGCGCGAAACCGCCGTCTCGGATAAAGGCAAATCGAAAGTTGCCGAGGCAAAACCGCGCTTTGATCCGACGCGGATTTTTGTCCAGAAAGACCGGCTTGTCTGGTTTTGGTTTGGCTTCGCCATGCTCGTGCTGGTCGGCGCAGCGGTTGACCGTTATTTTCTCGTCCAAAGTTTCAAACAGCGCGAGCGGGTTATCGTCATTGACCCCGCCAACACTTTTTATGTTTCGCCGCTTCTGAAATTCGAGGAAGCCAAGGCACTTCATGTTGAGCAAAGCACACTCGCGGCCACGGCCTTTTTGGAGCGCAACCCAAAGGGTTTTGATAACGAGGATTTATTGAAGCAGATGTTTTTGAAACAGGCTTATCAAAAAGCATCCGGCCTATCAATTCGCCGAACAACCGGAATTCAAATCCAAGCAGTTGCATCAGAAAGTCGAAATCAGCGGGATAAACATTCTCAACACGCGCGAAGATTTTGTTCTTACGCAAGTGACCGGCCAGCTTATCCGCGACGGCGTTTTTGAGGACAAACCTTTCACGGAGGCGATTCCTTTCAAGTTGTCGCTCCGGTTGCAACGCAATCCCAACATGGTTCAGAACGGAAGGTTTCCCACCGCCGTAAATGACTTCAAATATGAAACGACTGGCAATTAGTATTTTGATGGGCGTATGCCTGATCGCGGGTGCGAAGGACAAAGCCATTCAGGATTTTATTCTGGACGAGCAGACGGTCTATGTCATTCCAGTTTCCGGCTTCCGCGTTACGACCATCAGTTTTCCCGGCCCGATTTCCGCGATTGATGCGGCACAGGTGACGATTGATCCGCAGAAGCCAGCCGCATTCCTTATTGCCCACACCAAAGGTTCATCGTTTTTTTCCGTGCGCGCCGAGGCACGGAAGGCCGTCACAAACGTCAACATCCGCTGGAACAACAAAACGTATGTCCTTGAACTGGTCGAAAGCGACGAGCCATTTTTATCCGTCACATTTGAAAATGCGCCGGATAATTCCGCAGCGGTGCAAGCCGAGCCGGTAACGCCGTCGCGCTTGCTCGCGCTACTGGACAAGGCCAAAGCCTATCCGCTTTTGAAGGCGTATCACTCCGAAGCTGTCGCCCAGGTGGATTATCGGAATTTTGAAAAAGAGCCGCGCATTTTGGATTGCACCAATTACGCCGTGAAGATTGAGGAAGTGTTTCGCTTCAATCCCGAAGACACGCTCATCTTTCGCGTAGGCGTAACCAATAAAACCGCCAACGAACTTCACTACGCGCCCAATGGATTTTCGCTCCGCGTCGGCGAGCGCACTTATCCGCAGTCCATCAGCGACGCCAGCGGCGTTGTGCCGCCACACGCGGAAGCTCCGGCTTATTTTGCCGTGACCGGCACCCCCAATGGCGGGCGCAACGATATGTCCATCAAGAATGATTTCTTTGTGATTCTGGACGCGCACGTTATTGAACCGGCTCCGCCTGCCACATCCGCGCCCGCTGAATCTGTCGAATCAAACCCAAAGGACGAGGACAATGATAAATCCCCGTAACGCCATCAATTTTTTCAAAACTCCGGCTGGGGCGTTTATTTTATTCTGCCTCGTCCTGGGTGGAATCTTTTTTGCCTGCAAACGGTTTTTGCCCGGCGAAACGAAACCGCAACCGTTGATTTATTCCACGAAAGCCGCAGCCGCAGCCGCGAGCAAGCAGACGATGCAGACTTTTCAGAACACAAACTATTCGCCATTGCCGAATCTTCCACCGGCCATGTCAACGGCGGATATGACTTCACAGCCGGAAAGTGCAAGGCAGTCCAATCACGCACCGGCAAAACAAGAGGTATTGCCTATCAGCCTGTTTGCCGAGACGCCGCAAACCGAACAAAAGCAGTTGAGCAAAAACTACGCGCCGTTTGGCCGGTTGATTCCGTGCGAACTGATTGTCACGGTGGATTCATCAAGCATTCAGACACCCATCATCGGTTTGGTGACGGAGGACATTTATCACAATGGCCGGTTGATTATCCCGGCTGGCACGGAGGTTCACGGCAAAGCGCAGACCGACCGCACCCGCGAGCGCATCGCCAGCGGCGACAATTGGACGCTCGTTTGGTCGAGCGGCGAGGAATTGCGGCTTTCGGGCATCGCACTCGACCGTGAAGCCGATCCGAGCGGTGACGGCTGGGCCATCACGGACGGCAGCGCCGGTCTGCGCGGGCGTGTTCTCAAAAGTGATGACATGGCGGAAATCAAATTATTTGCCGCGACTTTTTTGAGCGGAGCAGCGGCGGCGTTCACCACACAGCAAACCACCGTTTATGGCAACCAAATTGCCCCGACGTTGGAGAACGCTCCACTCACCGGCGCGCAAGGCGTCATCCAAGCCTACGCGAAGCAAATTTATGATTCGATTCAACGTGACGGTTTTTATGTCCGCGTTCCAGCCGGAAAACAATTTTATCTCTACGTCACGCAAACGATTGACGAATCGGATGCGGCAATTGGCGGCACTCGCTTCATGCCAAATGATTTTGCCGCCGAAACGAATCAACCCGCCGCGTCATCGCGGAATTATTTCCCGCCCAACGCGGCCGCATATTTGAACCGAGCCATGCCATGAAACGAATCCTGATTTTTCATCCCGCTGATTTTGCTGTCGGCTTGCGCCAGCAAGAAACCCGTCATCGTGCAGATGCCGCCCGCCGTGTCAGGGACGACACTTGCCACCGACGACATGGAATCGGTGCGCTACGGCGAAAACCTGAAAGCGTATTCGTTTGGCCGCTACGTTGACCCGAACGACGGCTTGGTGATGCACGAGGCGCACACGGTTTATCGCGTGGAGACGACCGCAAAATGGAATCTTCACCCCAACGCGCCCGTAAATGTTCCGGGCGGTCCGGTAATCGGCATCATTGATCCGGCGCACAAGGACAGTCCGCTCACGCCGGAAGTCGTCGCGGAAGTTGACCGGCAGAAGGCCGCGACGATGGCGTTGATGGTGCAAGGCCAGCGCATGAATCAAGCCCTCAACCAGCTTTCCAAAACTCTTTCGGTCACGGCGCAGGTTGCCCAGGAGAATGTCCAACTCAAAAGTGAAGTGTCCACGACCGAGAAACGCATGGATGCCCTCGAAGAAGAATTTCGGAAAGCACAGACCGAAGCCCCGTTCACCGCACCAGCCACCCCTTCCGTCAAGGGGACGAATGATTGGTGATTTGAAAACAGCAACAACCAAAACGTATGGAAAAAACAAAATCGAAAAGCACCGCTACTGCACCAGTTGAATACCGTGAAAACCCGCGCACCAATGAAAAGATTGATGCGTGGATTAAAAACAATCCCGACCGCTTCAAATTCTTCGACGAAATGCCGCATGAGCGCGCCGTCCGCAAGCTCGTCTTGAATGAGGTTGAAAAATATGAACGAATGCAAAAGATGAACTCCGGCATCATGCAAAAACTCAACGACGACCCTGAAGCGAAACAGGCGTTTGAAATACTTTTGAAGCGTGTTGCCCGAAGACCGAGCGCGAACGGGCGACCGCTTCCATTGCAAAACACGTTTTTCAACTTGGCGCACCGCGCAACGACAGTGCCAAAACGCAAGGTGCCGGAGGTGGAATGCGCGCAGGAGGATAAAATCCACGCTGGTCAAAGACTTGCGGCTTTTGCTACGGCTGGCGCTCCGTTCGCCGTTCCAGCGGCGACCTACGCGCCCAGCCTACAAAAGCCGCAAGACTTTGCCTTTCCGCATTGAAGCAACCAAGGGCTTTCGATGCCGTCGCTTGAAGTGAACCGCGACCGCATCGGACGACATTTATTTATTTCTGGAAATAATTTTAGGTTGAGCTAATTTTTTATGGCGTCGAAACGACCAAACGGAAAGACGGATGACGAGCAGTTAAATTTATTTTCATTCAACCAAAATAATAATGACAGCAATCACACTGACCCAATACGGCAGAATGGCGGAGAAGCATTGGCGCGAATTCCTTCCGAACATGGTCGCGGAAATGGAAGCCAAGGGCATCCTTCAGGAAATGCTCCTGGAGGCGGAGGAGAAAACGGCGAGCGAGATGCACGACCTGACCATGAAGTTCCAGCAGCAAGGCTTGACGGCGCAACAGGCGAACGACCGGGCTTGGGAAATGGTGCGGGAGGAATTCATCCTGTTGCCGCCAGAGCAGAGCGAGTAGTCCGCAATCGGAACAACTATCGGATTTCCCCCGCCGATGGCGTTGGCGCAGGTTCGCCCAAGGAAAAGTGCCGCGCCAATCTTGCCGCGATCAAACTGGTTCGCAAACTTCAGGCCGAAAACCGACCGGCCACCCAAGAGGAAAAATCCGCGCTGGTTCGCTATGTCGGCTGGGGCGGACTGCCGCAAATTTTCAATCCGGCAACGGACTGGCAGGCTGAAAGTCGGGAACTTGCCAAACTGATTTCCAAAGAAGAATTCCGGCTAGCCCGCGCTTCCACGCTCAATGCCCATTACACATCCGGCGAAATCATTCAGGGAATGTATGCCGCATTGGAGCGGTTGGGATTTAAGGAAGGACGCATCTTAGAACCGGCTTGCGGCATCGGCCATTTCGTCGGCTTTATGCCGGAGTCCATTCAGTCGCAATCCGTCATCACCGGCATCGAGATTGATCCGGTGACGGCGCAAATCGCCAAGGCGCTTTATCCCGATGCTGACATTCGCAACGAGGCTTTTGAAAAGGCAAACGTGGCGGATGAATTTTACGACGTGGCGATTTCCAACATCCCATTTGGCGATTACAAACCCTTTGACCCGAAATTCAACAAACAGGGTTTTCTCATTCACGATTATTTCTTTGCCAGAGGACTCGAAAAAGTCCGGCCAGGTGGAATCGTCATTTTCATCACATCGCGCGGCACGATGGACAAAATGGACAACACGCTTCGCAAATATGTGAACGAGCGCGCCAATTTGATCGGCGCAATCCGCCTGCCGAACACGGCCTTCAAACGCAACGCCAATACCGAAGTCACCACCGACATCATCATTCTAAAAAAACTGCGTCCGCGTGAAACCACCAAAGGAGCCAAATGGGAAAAAGTCATTCCCTACACCAGCGACCAACGGCGAAGTCATTCCGATTAACGAGTATTTCGTCAACAACCAGCACATGATGCTCGGTGAGATGCAGCTTAAAGGGCGGATGTATTCGCAAAGCCAACCCACGCTCGTCAGTGATGGCAAGGACATCAAGGAGGCACTCGCCGAAGCCATAAAGCAATTGCCGCAAAAAATTTACGAGCCGCTCAATCGTTCGCTGGATGCAGCGGCGGGAGAACAGTCCATCCCCGCGCCCGGCCATGTCAAACCCAACTGCTTATACGCTTCACGATGATGAAATCGCGCATGCGCGAAGGCGACAAGCTGATTCCGCTGCCGCATTTGCCGGTTCAAACGAAACTGCGGATTCGAGGAATGATCAAGGTGCGCGATGCGGTGCGCCAATGTTTGCGGACACAGTTGGAAGACGCCGACGAGAATCTGAAATCAAACTGGCGCGCGACCAACTCAATCAAACCTACGACCGATTTGTCGGCCGTTTCGGTCCAGTGTCCGATCGCGTGAACGCGCTCGCCTTTCGCGGCGACCCTGATTTGCCGCTTTTGTTCTCGCTGGAAAATTACGATTCGGAAACCAACAAGGCGGTCAAGACGGCCATTTTCCGTGAGCGCACGATTCAAAAACAAAAACCCATCACGTCAGTTCAATCGCCAAAAGAAGCCGTCATTGTTTCACTGAATGAAAAAGGCCGCGTGGATTTGGAACACATGGCTTCGTTGTTGAACCGTCCGGCAGATGAATTTCTGCCGGAACTCAAGGGCGTGTTGTTTCTCAATCCGCAAACGCAGTTGTGGGAAACCGAAGACCATTATCTTTCCGGCGATGTCCGCGAAAAACTTCAGATCGCCGAAGCCGCCAGCCTTACCGAGCCGCGCTTTCAGGAAAATGTCGAGGCGCTCAAATCCGTTCAGCCGGAAGATTTGTCGGCGACCCAAATTGATGCGCGGCTTGGCGCGTGCTGGATTCCGGTTAAAGACTTTGAAAAGTTTGCCCGCGAGTTGCTGGCGGCGGATGACATCAAAGTCTCGTTCACCGCCGCAACTTGGCACTTGGACGGTGCAGGCCGGGCCACTGACCAAAGGCTCGGTTGCCAACACGACCGAATGGGGAACGAACCGCGCCTCGGCTTTGGAATTGGTTGAAGACGCGCTGAATTTGCGAACGCCGACCATTTACGACAAGGTTAAGGACGGCAAAAAGGACAAACAAGTGGTCAACGCCAACTCGACCGAGGGCGCGCGGGAAAAACAGCAGAAAATCAAAGACCGTTTTCGGGAATGGATCTGGCAGGATGACGACCGGCGCGAACGGCTTGTCAAAAAATACAACGAGGAATTCAATGCCGTCCGGCTGCGCGTTTTCAACGGCGCAACATCTGACTTTGCCGGGAGCAAGCCACACCATCCAATTGCATCTTCATCAAAAATCGGGTGTGTGGCGCATTGTGCAAACGCCCAACACGCTGCTTGGCCATGTTGTCGGCGCGGGCAAGACCTTCACGATGGTTGCGGCGGGCATGGAGTTGAAACGGCTCGGACTCGCCCGCAAGCCGATGTTCACCGTTCCCAACCACATGCTCGGCCAGTTTTCATCCGAACTGCTCATGCTTTATCCGAGCGCGAACATTCTGGCGGCGACCAAGGAGGATTTTGAAAAGCACAAGCGGCGCGAATTGATGAGCCGCATCGCCACGGGAAATTGGGACGCTATCATCGTCACCCATTCTGGTTTTGAAAAAATTCCAATGTCCGAAAAATACCAAGCGCGATTTTTTCCAGAGCCAGCTCGACGACTTGGAAAGCGCGCTACGCGAGATCAAAGGAGGACAGCGACAATCGGCGCACGGTGAAGCAACTGGAATCCGCCAAGAAAAAATTGGAAACCAGACTGGAACTGCTTTCCGCCGAGGAAAAAAAGGACAACACGCTCACGTTTGAAGAACTTGGCATTGACCGGCTGTTTGTGGACGAGGCGCACTATTTCAAAAATCTTTTTTACATCTCGAAAATGACGCGCATCGCCGGACTGCCGCAAACGTCATCCGAACGCGCCTTCGATATGTTTTTGAAGACCCGCTACATTCAGGAGATCAACGGCGGCGGCGGCGTGGTGTTCGCCACCGGCACGCCGATTGCCAACAGCGTGGCCGAAATGTTCACGATGCAGCGTTATCTGCAAATCGGGACATTGCGAAAACAGCAGTTGCATCACTTCGATTCCTGGGCGGCGACGTTCGGCGAGCCGGTGACGGCGATGGAGCTTGCGCCGGACGGCGCGGGCTACCGGCTCAACACGCGCTTCGCGCGTTTCATCAATGTGCCGGAGTTGATGCAGATTTTCTGTCAGGTTGCCGACATCCAGACCGCCGACAAATTGAAACTGCCCGTGCCGGAAATGCAGACCGGCAAGCCGATGATTGTTCGCGCGCCGTCCACGCCGGAGTTGAAGGAGATTGTGAAGGTCTGGTCGTCCGCGCCGATGCCATCCGCAGCGGACGAGTTCCACCCGAGCGAAGATAATATGCTCAAAATCACGAGCGAGGGCCGCAAGGCGGCTTTGGATTTGCGCGTGTTAAACCCGCAAGCACAAAGATCAGCCCGAAAGCAAAATCAATCTGGCGGCGGACAAGATTTTTCAAATCTGGCAGGACACGCACGAAAACCGATGCGCCCAAATGGTGTTTTGCGATTTGTCCACGCCCTCAAAACTGCGCCGCCAGTTTTGCGCTTACGACGACCTGAAAGACAAGCTGGTGAAGCGCGGCATTCCCGCCGAAGCAAATCGCCTTCATGCAGGATTACGACAGCGATGTTGCAAAAACTTACTTTGTTCAAGGAAGTGAAGTCTGGAAAAAACCGGGTTCTCATGGGCAGCACACAGAAAATGGGCGCGGGAACGAATGTGCAAGAACGCCTCATCGCTTTGCATCATCTTGATGCGCCGTGGCGACCCGCCGACGTGGAGCAGCGTGAAGGCCGGATTTTGCGGCAGGGCAATCGGAACAAAATGATTCAGATTTATCGCTACGTCACCGAGGGCAGTTTTGATGCGTATATGTGGCAGACGCTTGGAAACCAAGGCGAAGTTCATCCATCAGGTGATGACCGGCGACACGCACATCCGGCACATCGAGGACATTGATTCGCGGGCGTTGACGTATGCCGAAGTGAAGGCCATTGCGTCGGGCAATCCGCTGGTGATTGAAAAGGCGTCCGTGGACGCTGAAGTCATGCGGTTGAACCGGCTGCGCTCCCAACACGCCGAAACGCAATACCGCATCCGTTCCGAACTGCGCCGCTTGAGCGAAAAGATTCCTGATTTCAAACATCACATCGAAAATCTGAAACTGGACATGGCGCAACGGATTAGACACGCAGGGCGACGCCTTTCAAATCATGTTGGAAAAATCAATGGTCAAAGACCGCGCCATTGCCGGTGAACTGCTCACCCGCATCGCGCGCCGCGTTCACCGGCGCGCAAAACCAATTCGACATCGGTTCGTTTGCGGGCTTCGAGCTTTCCGTCCGTGCATCGCTTTGGGGCAGGGTTGAATTTGTGCTGAAAGGCAAAAATCATTATGCCTTGGACGCCACCGAAACTTCGTTGGGGACGGTTCGCTCGCTCGAATACTTCGTGCAGAACTTGGAAGACCGGCTGGCGCACAAACAAAGCGAACTGGCGGATGCGGAGAAGAAGTGCGGCGAATTGGAAACCAAAATCGGCCAGCCGTTCGAGCATGAAGCAAAATTGCAATCGCTCGCCGTGCGGCAAAAGGAATTGGAGGAGGCTTTGGACATCAACAAAAATCAGGCGGCAAATTCATTGGAGGCAGAAGTAACCGAACAGGCCGTCGAGGTCGAAACGAAGGCCGAAACTGAATCCGTCAATACCGCCGTGCGGCAAACGCGCGGCAAAATTACGACTGCAAAAAATGCCGCCAAAATGCGTGGGGCTGTGGCGCATTGAATTTTTGCCAGCCGCGCAGAGTCGCAGTTGTAATCCGTTTAAGGCTTCGTGAATTTGCCGCTGGCATTTTATGCTTCGCTGCGCTTGGCAAGGATGCTACGGGTCGGCTCAAAAGCAGCCGCTTCCGTTCCTCCTGTGCCAATGCGCGCTTCGCAAGTCTGCGGCCTCTAGGAATTCACGAAGCAGAGCATCAAGCCTTCGGCTTTTCGGGTAAAAATAATTTGTGACGCGCTCCGACTAAGCAGTTCGATTCTTTAGAAGCATTAAGCCGGCACCCGCCGCATAACGCTCAAGCACTGTGAGGAAGGCACGCAATCTCTTGCGGATTTGACCTGTGTTTCCACTTATTCGATGCAATCGTGCTGATGTGACTGGATAAAAAACGCTTCATTGAAGCGTGGAAACGCGCTCGCATCCGTAAAAGCAATTCAACAAAAGTAAAGCTGCCTTCAGCAACGGAGGCCGTTTTTGCTTATTAAATTCAAATTGTATTATTGCACCACCGCGCGGAAGTATTGACCCGGCATGGCCGGATTGATGGAATATGAAAATACATACGTTGAACCACTCGCGACGATGGTTTGAACTGGCGTCCAATTTTTCAAATCACTTGAAACATAAAACACAACTGTTTCTTGGGCTGAAAGCCCGGACAAAGTTGTTTGCAATTGGCCGCCATTGACAGACAAGGCTACAAAAACAGGTCGTGGTGGATTATAGGTAACACTAATTTGGTTTTGTGTAGCATTGCCCACTCCATCGGTTGCAATCACGGTAATCGTGTTCGCGCCTGAATAAAGCGCGATGGTGGTGTTCCAATTGGCTGTGCCTGTGCCACTGGCTGTGTCCCCATTCACTGCGACACCGTTAACCGTCACCGCCGAGATGCCATCATTTCCATTTCCATTATCCGTAGCTGTGCCGCTGACTGGCAAGCTTGCACTTGTCACAGTTGCGCCGTTCAATGGCGAGTTGATTGACAGGGTCGGTGCCGTGGTATCGCTACCGCCACCACCGCCACCACCGCCGCCACCGGAGTTGTCAGTGCCACTAACCTGAATTGACTCGTTCAGGCTGGTATGGAGCGCATCCTGAACCGTCAAAAAGCCGCTGACGTTCGCCGTAGCCGACGCACTGATCCGGGCGTAAACAGTAGTCGTTGAGAGATTGCCACTGGCGTCCGGGTAAAGCATGAATGTGCTGACGAAACCGGACGAGCCGTTTTGCGAAATTTCACTTCCAGTGGGAGACGACAGCGTCACTGTATCGCTGCTACCTAGCCCGCTGCCACTGACCGTGAAACTTATAGTAGCGCCAGCCGTGCCCGGGGTCGTGGCTGGCAAGGTGAGCGAGGTCGTGCTGACATTCAGCACAGGTTGAGACGAATTACCGTAGAGAGAGCTAGTATCAAGGTCAACAGTAAAGAGACCATTAACGGTTTGAATACTATATCCCACGCCATATTGCCATGAAGTGGCATTGGCTTGGCCATCGGTAGGATCTGTGGTTAAGAATTGCGTTGTTGTGGAAGGGACGCTTGGTTGCGTGAAGTTGGCTGCCCAGAACTTGACATTGAGATTGTAGGGAGCTAGAAGTGGCATAAGAATCGGCACGTTTGATGCAGGACAATAGATGCCTGGTTGGTAGCCACTCGCGGCGACTGTCATGCACCATGCTATGATGTAGTCGGTGTCGGCGCCTATGGCGATATCGCCAGTTTCCCAATCCAAATATACGGTCGTCCCCAAAGTGAACCCTTGTCCTTGGGTCACACTTTTTGGGACACCATTATCATAGACTGTCTCCTTTGCACCAGTGTCAGGACCCATTTCGGCCACCGCTTCGTTACCATCCGTGACACCTTGGTTCAATGACGGAGGTTTGGTGGATAGCTGATCGTTCGGATGGGCTGCATTCCAGTTCGCCACATAAACGGCGTCTTGTTGACCAACATAAATCGGCGCGATTTGCCAACCCAACGATTCAAGATAAGCCCGTTCCCCAAGCCATCCTGTATCTGAACCTTGATTCGGTGCATCTAGGTAATAACCGCACCACCTTAAATTTGTTCTCTGTATCAGATCAGCCAGTGTGCTTGCGTGAGCCGGGAAAAATTCGCTGTCAAATCCGGCTACAATACTTCCGCCGCCGCCGCCACCGCCGCCACCGCCAGTGATGGTGAACGATGTTGAAACGGCCTCATCGTTGGCGACAGTGGTTTGAGTAAGCAGACTGGTATTATCAGCAATTATCCAGACGTAATAGGTGCCCGGAGACGAAGGCACAGTCACCGTCTCGTTCTGGTTGATTGTTGCTCCGGCACCGATGGTTCCCGTCGCCACGCCGCTGCCGACATTGTCGGCGGAACTGCCATAGCTGGAACTGGAACTGGTAATGCGCACTTGGCTGTATGAAGAAGATGCCGTCGCCGTGCCGTTGTTGCGTATCTGCCAACTGACATAAAGTGACCCCCCCGGAGCCACGCTGCCGGAACCGGGTGTGACATTCAACGGCTGCACGTCCACCGTGCCGGGACTGGTAACAGTGAACGATGTTGAAACGGCCTCGTCGTTGGCGACAGTGGTTTGAGTGAGCAGACTGGTATTATCAGCAATTATCCAGACGTAGTAGGTGCCTGGGGACGAAGGCACGGTCACCGTCTCGTTCTGGTTGATTGTTGCTCCGGCACCGATGGTTCCCGTCGCCACCCCGCTGCCGACATTGTTCGCCGAATTGCCATAGCTGGAACTGGAACTGGTAATGCGCACTTGGCTGTATGAAGAAGATGCCGTCGCCGTGCCGTTGTTGCGTATCTGCCAACTGACATAAAGTGACCCCCCCGGAGCCACGCTGCCGGAACCGGGTGTGACATTCAACGGCTGCACGTCCACCGTGCCGGGACTGGTAACAGTGAACGATGTTGAAACGGCCTCGTCGTTGGCGACAGTGGTTTGAGTGAGCAGACTGGTATTATCAGCAATTATCCAGACGTAGTAGGTGCCTGGGGACGAAGGCACGGTCACCGTCTCGTTCTGGTTGATTGTTGCTCCGGCACCGATGGTTCCCGTCGCCACCCCGCTGCCGACATTGTCGGCGGAACTGCCATAGCTGGAACTGGAACTGGTAATGCGCACTTGGCTGTATGAAGAAGATGCCGTCGCCGTGCCGTTGTTGCGTATCTGCCAACTGACATAAAGTGACCCCCCCGGAGCCACGCTGCCGGAACCGGGTGTGACATTCAACGGCTGCACGTCCACCGTGCCGGGACTGGTAACAGTGAACGATGTTGAAACGGCCTCGTCGTTGGCGACAGTGGTTTGAGTGAGCAGACTGGTATTATCAGCAATTATCCAGACGTAGTAGGTGCCTGGGGACGAAGGCACGGTCACCGTCTCGTTCTGGTTGATTGTTGCTCCGGCACCGATGGTTCCCGTCGCCACGCCGCTGCCGACATTGTCGGCGGAACTGCCATAGCTGGAACTGGAACTGGTAATGCGCACTTGGCTGTATGAAGAAGATGCCGTCGCCGTGCCGTTGTTGCGTATCTGCCAACTGACATAAAGTGACCCCCCCGGAGCCACGCTGCCGGAACCGGGTGTGACATTCAACGGCTGCACGTCCACCGTGCCGGGACTGGTAACAGTGAACGATGTTGAAACGGCCTCGTCGTTGGCGACAGTGGTTTGAGTGAGCAGACTGGTATTATCAGCAATTATCCAGACGTAGTAGGTGCCTGGGGACGAAGGCACGGTCACCGTCTCGTTCTGGTTGATTGTTGCTCCGGCACCGATGGTTCCCGTCGCCACCCCGCTGCCGACATTGTTCGCCGAATTGCCATAGCTGGAACTGGAACTGGTGATGCGCACTTGGCTATACGAAGAACCTGCCGACGACGAGCCGTTGTTGCGTATCTGCCAACTGACATAAAGTGACCCCCCCGGAGCCACGCTGCCGGAACCGGGTGTGACATTCAACGGCTGCACGTCCACCGTTGCGAACAGGCAACGTTGGCTCAACAATAACCCAAAGACAAACACGGCAATACGGGAATTTTTTCTTAATTTTGCTAGGAATATTTTCATAAGCGATTTCCTTTCTGCGTTTTCATACACGCCCATTTGGGCGTCCCTCGAATGTGTCCGTTGAGTGAAATTACCAGTTTCGAGTTAAACAGCAGCCGAAGCCGCAAATTTGCGATTATTTTTTTACATATCTATTCTTCCCGAATAATGATGATTAAAGCCGGATGGTTCGGTTTCTTCAAGAAATGTTATGTAACATTTGCATCGGGCGTGCCAACGGCGGCGGCGCTGGCTATCGGATCAACACATGCTGCGCGCTTAATCAATGTGCCGGAATTGATCAGATGTTTGTCAGGTCGAAAATCTGCGGCCTCTAGGAAATCACGAATCAGAGCATCAAGCCTTCGGCTTTTCGGGCAATCGAAACGAATGATGATTGGTTGAGGCCAATTGAAATGTTTTCCCGACTTCACACAGGTGCTTAAGGAATTCCTGCGCTACCTTTTTAAGCGGGCATCGTTTGCACCAAATGATCGCGATGGTTCGCCGTGGCTTGTGATTTTTCAATGGGCGATACAGAACGCGCTCTCCCGTGTTCAGCATCGCCATTCGCGGAATCAGGGAAATGCCCATGCCCGCGCCAACAAGCGACTGGATGGTCTCCAGTTGTCCACTACGAATTAAAATGCGTGGTTGGAAATCGTGCCGCTGACAACAACCAAGCAATTGATCCCCCAGATAATGCCCTTCGTGCATCAAGATGAATTGTTCAGAACGTAAATCCTTCACATGGATTTGTGATTTTACAGCCAGGGGATGTTTCGACGGCAATGCCACCAGTAGGTCTTCAGAAAACAATTCCTTGATTTCAAAGCCACGCTCGTCAATGGGCAAACTCATAATTCCAAAATCAACCGCGCCTGCCTCGATCAGCCGCAACAATGCAACCGTCATGTCCTCGTGAATGTTCAACTCAACATTGGAACAGCGGGCGGCAAATGACTCCAAAATTTGCGGGAGCAAATAAGGCGCAATCGTCGGTAGAACCCCCAACACAACCCTGCCGGCATTGATTACATTCAACCCCTGAATTTCCCGTGTGGCCCGCGCGAGTTGCGCCAAAACTTGTCCGGCGTGCGTGATAAAAATTCTGCCCGCTTCTGTTGGCACAATAATTCGGCGGCTCCGGTTTAGAAGCGTCGCCCCGACCTCTTCTTCCAGTTTTTGAATTTGATCGCTTAAAGCGGATTGAGAAATAAAGCAATGCAGAGCCGCTTTGCTGAAGCTGCCCCGCTCTGCCACCGTTGATAAATATTTTAATTGGTTGGTTTCCACGCTTAAGCAAACAGCCGCAGCATAAGCAAGTTAAGATGAAAGGGGAGTTTTGGACTATCGGAATTTCCGATAGTGCGTATCGGAAATTCCGATAATCCATTTCTTGAGGTCGCGCGGTAATTGCGCGAAAAATTTTGCATGGGCTTGATGCCGCAACCATGTCCGACCAGCAGCGCCGAAAGGGGACACCCCAACCTTGTGGGGCCGCAAATTCGGCGGCTACGAACAGCTCGCGGCTGGTCGCAGTCGAAACTTGCGATGCGGCTTCAATTAAACGGTCTGGACATCAGCCGGGCTGTGCTTGCCCAGATGGAGTCGCAGCTTCACTGCATCAAGGACAAGGACATTCCTTTTTTCGCCCGCGCTTTGAGGGCGGATTTGACGGACATATTTATCGGCTTTGGAAGATGAAATCGTCCTCAGCCCATATATCGAAAAGTTGTTATGAAATCATAACAACTGCCCAAAGCAAAAACTGGTAAAACAGAACCAAAATTTTATGGATGTCAACGAACCCAATCAAATCACGGAACAGTTGCGAAAAAAAGAGAGAGTAGAACGGCTGGCGTATTCCATTCCAGAGGCGGCTGATATGCTGGGCTTGGATTATTTCAGCGTCTATCGCCTCGTCCAGCGCGGGAAATTGAAAGCGTGCCGCGCCTTGCGCGGAAAATTCCTTATCACCCGTGCCGAACTCGACCGGCTTTTGAACACTGAATAGAATTTTATGTTGAAACGAAATGGAGAAAATTGCGAACACCCCGTGCCGAATTATCCTGGCCTGACTGACGGCGAGCGAATTCAAAGCCTACAATGTGGCCGTCCCTTTAGTGGCGGAGGAGGTGCGGCTGTTCAACGAACGTGCAACCACCTTGTCGGAAATTGAAAAGCAAAGTGCCGTAATTGCGGAACAAGTTGCCGCGCAGTCAACGCGCGGCCTGCCATCTTTGACTGTCAAAGGGACAGCCGGAAAGCGATTTGGGAAATCCGCCAAATCTTGTTCAAGTCGTCCCGAAGCGAAATGTTGCTTTGTTCGCGCGATGTTGATGGTCAAAAACAATTTGGTGTCGTCGAAAAATTCGATCCCAATTCGCCTTACGCGCGTGTTCACGGCGACACGGATTTGCAAATGACGGGCAACAACGCATTTGTCCTGTTGCAAAATTATGTGGAAAGCGAGCGCAGCGTGCTTCAACTTTTTCGCAAGGACATTGAAGCCACCGTGGAAGAAAATCTTTCTGAAAAGTTTCCGGGCCAAAATCACAGCCGGGTTGTGCGGGCAATTTCGGCGCGTTGCGGAAACCAAGTTGCCGGTTGAAAGCGAAAAGGAAAAACCGGCGAAGAGCGTCAAAATTCGGATGTGAGACGGCCTTATGGGCGACTTCAATTCCATGTTCCCGAATTTTCTGACGCAATGTTTGTCGCTCAAAACCCTGCTTACGCCCATTGCCTTTTTACTCATGACGGGCGGCTTGATGGCCTCGACCATCGCCCACCATCGCAGCGGCAACGCGCAGCTTCAGGCGATTGGCAAGATGATCGTCCTCATCATGCTGATAGTTTTTCTGCCGACTTGGGGAAACCAAATTGTGTCCATCGTGGACGACACGGTTAAAAATGTTCTGAAGGTTGATCCGGCAAAAATCCACGACCAGTATCAGGCGGCGCTCGAACTGAAAAAATCCAGCCGACGGAAACCAAAGCTGGTGGGACAAACTTTTCAATTTTTCCACCTCGATAATTGAATCCCTGATGTCGGTTGTCTTCATCATTTTGGGCTGGCTCGCCAGCACGATTGAATGGTGGGCGTATATTTTGCAAAGCGCGATTTTGTTCATCGGCTATTCCCTGTCGCCAATTTTCATCGGGATGCTGGCGTTTCCATCGCTGCAAAACGTCGGGCGTAATTATCTGCTCAATCTGCTCGGCATTATGATCTGGCCGCTCGGCTGGGGCGTGGCCGGACTCATCACCCAGGGCATGATTGATTTTATGACCGACCAAAGTTTTTTAAGTTCTCAAAGTGCCAGCAGGTGTTATTGGCTATTCGCTGCAAAATCTCATGGGGCTGGCGTTTCTCGGCATCTGGATAATTTTCAGCACGATTGCCGCGCCGGTAATTATTCAAAAAGCGATAGCCACGGGAAATTCCGCCGCTTCAAGTTTGTTCAGCGGCGGGTTTTCGGCGGGGCGGGCGGCGGCAACGACTGGTGCGACCACATTTGCCGAAGGCGGCGCAGCCGGAATCAAAGGCGCTATTGCTGCCGGAGCAATGGCGACCGCCGCAGCGGGAGAATCATTGGCGACATCTTCAATGGGTGAGGGTGGAAATTCGTTGCTCGGTTCGTTGGCGCAAACCAACAACCGAGCGCACCAGCGGGAACGCGACAATGAAGGGCAAAAAAAGCAGCCGGGATTTCCGCCGAATGATCCGACGGGTGATAAAACCGTTGCTGGCTTGCTTGATAAAAGTCGTAATTCCAACGCTTGATTTTTAAGGTGAAAGCCACCCGCGCTTGTGTTAAAATTCACTCGTGAATGAATTCCTTGCCATCATGGGAATTGGAACGGTGGTCGCCATCTGGGTTGTGGCGAACCTGCCGAAGTCGCGCGGCTATCGGCGTGACGCAGTTTCATTTGAACAGAAGCCGCTCCAAACTCCCGCTTGGCGAAAAGAGATTTCCGAGGTTTATTCAACCGACGGTTTTGATTATTTAAGAAAATTGGAACGGCATCAAAACGATCCGAACCATTGGCCTTGTCCGTTTCCGCAGACACTGCCGAGAAAAGAAGAATGCGAATACGATTAAGCGGCTTGCTGCTTTATGGACGGCGATATTTTCGCCTTCAATTTCTCCATAGTGGAAGCCCCGACTCGCTCCAGCAATTCATCCAGCAACGCTTGCGGCTCTGACAGTTCTTGTTCAAATACTTCGCGCCCCATCGCTGCTTTTGCGCTCTGAAGATATTTCGGCAGCGGCACGATTTGCACCGGCTCGTTAGCCTGTCCCCAAAAACTTTCAATCGCTTCGTTCGATGCCCACCACGGATAGGAATACTTGGCCTTTACTTGAGCAAGGGTTTTTTTCTGCGGCTTTGCGGTAGTTGAATCAATATTTTGCAATGGCAGTGAAACGATGGTCGTTTGAGGTGTTTCCGAGAACGCCACCTTTTGCGCCATGCTTGTCGAATGTTGGTTGCGTAAATGGCCATAGACTTTCATCGCCAAAGCCCCGCCGTCTTGGTGTCCAAGCCAACGGCTGACAGTTGGAATGTCCACGCCAGATTCAATGCAGGTAGTGGCAAATAAATGACGCAAATCATGATGCGTAATGTGTGGGATGCTTAACTTTCGACACGCATTTGCTAAAGATCCACTGCATTGCGACACACGCATCACTTTAACGTCGGCCAGTTCGTTCGGGCGTTTAGTTTTGAGTTGTTCAAGAAACCGGCGCATTTCGGGAATCATTGGAACAATCCGCACCGTCCAATTTTTCGTTCCTGTTTCTTCGTCCCCGCGCACAAGGATTTCTCCCCGCTCAAAATTGCAGTCAGACCACCGAATGTTCTGCGCTTCGCTTTTACGAAAGCCTCCAAAGGCTAAAAATTCAATCAGATCGGCAGCGTCGTTGCTGAACCGTTTATTGACGGCACGGACAAATTTAATCAATTCATGGAATTGAACCCGGCTGGGCAACTGAAGCGGCTTAAGGCGAACTTTCATCCCCTTTATGAATTGAGCCGAGTTGTCATAACGGATTCCAGCTTCCATCGGAATGTCTAAAATCGAACGCAATGTTTGAACTGTTTTGTTAAAGTTCACGGCGCTGGTTTTATAGCCCGTTGCCCAGACCAGGCAGTCTTGCTTGGTGATTTTCCGCACGTCCATTTTTTCAATTGAAGGCCAAGTTTTCAGGATAACGCTGATCCGTTCCTCACGGTGCGCTTTGGTCCGGGGTTTTAGCGAAGCATCGCCATGCAGTCGTTGGCGATAGATTACCAGCGCATCAGCAAACGTCATTTTGCCGCCTTGAAAAGCCAGCGCGTGCTCGCCCATCTGCCGTTCGGCTTTTTCCAAATCGGTCAGGCGGAGCTTGGCGACCGAAAGAACTTTCGTTTTGAGCGAACGGCGAATGAGCTTGCCCTGAACGCGGATTCGGGCGAATAATATGCCCGATGCGACGTAACGAACTAAATTTGACACTGGCGTTTTTTGCCAGTGATTATTTGATTCTGTTTTGCTCTCTTTCACAAGAACAGTATCAGATTGAAGTATCAGATTGTCAAGTTTGGCGCGGCTTCTCGTTAGCAAAGCGTTGTAAATAAATGGTATGGAGAGATGGCTGAGTGGTTTAAGGCACACGCCTGGAAAGCGTGCGTAGGTAACACTACCGTGGGTTCAAATCCCACTCTCTCCGCCACTTAATTGACTGGATAAAGGCGCATCTTTGATGCGCCGATGAGTTTGAGCGGCATAATTAAATCAGTCGAACAACAGTGACACTATGAAAGCTGTCTTAACGGTCGCGGCGGTTGCGGGCATTTCCTGCACCTCTTTTTCGCAGATGTTCGACGTTGATTTCCAATCCGCCGACCAAGGATTGAACCAGACTGTGACGACCGGAGCACCTCCAGACCACGTTTCAGCGATATTGTTTGGAACGCCGACTGTTGTTCCGGCTTTCGGGACTCTCACCAATCAGCCTTTGGTTTTCAATAGTGATGGTCAGTCCCCAATTGGCTCTGGTTATTATTACACTCAAATCGAGTTGGCGTTCGCGAATGTGCCGCTGCCGAGTGTTGACCTTGCATTCGATATGGTTGATACCGGCTCTGGTCACCTCTTAACGGTGTTTTTCGATACCCCAACGGTAAGGAACTTTTACTTTGACAACGGCCAAATCTCGTTCTGGAGTCCTTCGTCACTAACCGTGAATTTAGGCGCTTATCAAATGGGGCAGGCCTATCACTTTGACATCCAACTTGATTACCTTCTTAATCAGTGGTCGTTCATGGAAAACAATACACTTCTTGGGACTGGCGCTTTTAACCCCGACGGGAATCTGCAATCCATTCGTTTCAACTATTCCGCAGACGGCCCAAACATCAGCGGCACGGCGATTGATAACATCCTTGTTGTTGTTCCAGAACCATCATCGTTGAGCTTGCTTGCTTGCGCGAGTTGCCTGTTCATCGGACATCTTTCTTGCAATCGAAAGAATCTGACAACGTGAAAGGCATAGACTACTCATTTGAGTAGTTGACCGGGAGCCAGCGCCTCATCTTGGATTTTGTCCTTTTCATTCACCGGATGGGCAGACCTGCACCAACGCGCGAAACACACCGCGTCATTTCAATTCAATTAGCGGATGTTTGAAGGTAAACGCGATGGTTCCGGCAAATGATTTTCAAAACCGCGTCCGTCGTCTGTCAAGTTCTCAAACTGAAATTCGCCGCGTTGCGATTTACTTTTCCCGCACCAGCGGTTGAAATTGCAGGGTCTCCGGGTCGTAGGCGAATAATTCCGCAGTGGCGATTTTGAAAAACCAGCCGTGCAACCGCAATGTGCCGTCCATCAACCGGTCCTGCACGCACGGATAGCCGTGCAGATTTTCCAGCGCCGAACAAGGACGTTCTCGGCGGCGGCGGCGTCCATGCGTTCAGCCATTTTTGTGAGATGGATGTATTGCGTTCGCATCGTTTCCAGCACGGGCGTGGCGAGGTTCAACCAATCGCGCAGGTGCGGCATGGATTCGCCCGCCGGATTTTCGCCGAGCAGCGCTGACATCGCGCCGCATTGCGAATGGCCGCAGATGACGATGTCGCTCACGCGCAGCGTCTCCGACGGCGAACTCGATCGCGGCGGCGGTGGAATTGGTGCTGCCCTTCGCGCTCGCGGGCGGGACGATGTTGCCGACGTTTTTGACGACGAACAAATCGCCGGGCTTGCTCTGCGTGATGAGTTCGGCCAGCACGCGCGAATCCGAGCAGGTGATGAACAGCGTGTGCGGGTTCTGACCGTCTTCCGACAATTTGACGGAACAGCTTGCGGTAATTGCCAAACTCGTCGTTGCCGAAACTTGTGAACGCCTGCGATGAGCCGTTGCATGAAAAATTATTGCGCGAGCGTTTTGTTCTTGGCGCGCGATTCCTCGGCGAGCTTCACCTTGAATTTTTCCAGCGCCTTCTGAAGTTTTGCGTCCGCCACCGCGAGAATTTGCACCGCGAGCAATCCGGCATTGCGTCCCGCGCCGATTCCGACCGTCGCCACCGGCACGCCCGGCGGCATTTGCACGATGGACAGCAGCGAGTCGAGACCTTTGAGCGATTTGCTTTCAACCGGCACGCCGATGACCGGCAGCGTGGTGAACGCCGCCGTGACGCCCGGCAGATGCGCCGCGCCGCCCGCGCCGCAAATAATAACTTTCATGCCGCGCCCGCCCGCGCCGGAAGCATATTCTTCCAGCCCGTGCGGATCGCGATGCGCGGAGATGACTTTTGCCTCGCTGGCGATGCCGAATTCCGCGAGCGCATCGGCGGCGGTTTTCATCACCGGCCAGTCCGAATCGCTGCCCATCAGGATGCCGACAAGCGGCTTGCCAGATAAATTTTTCATTGTCGGACAAAATTGAGCGAAGAAATCGCGCTCTTGGCAAGCAGCAATTGTTGCGGAATGAATTTTGACGTTCTTTGGCAGGGAGATTTTGAAAAGCCTTCGCCCTTTCAACCGCCGGTCGTTTCCAAAATTTTTCCAAGAATCTGCCGGATGTCCTCGTTGTGCTGTTGCGAGGCGATGCCGAAGGCGTGGATGATGTCGAGCAGCAGATCGGAGTTCGCGCGGGTGAAGTCGTAATAAACCGTCTCCTTGGATCTGGCGCTGCCGGGTTTGCGCGGCGAGCCGTCCATCGCCAGCACTTCAGCCATCGGCAGGCAGACATAAACCATCGCCTGATAACCGACCGCGCGCTGTTTCTGCTTGATCTGGATCTGCACCCAGCCGTGCGGCGTGGATTTGGTGAACTGCGGCAATCGCTGGACGGCGCTTTGAAATCCATCCGCAGCGGTATTGGTTGAAACTTCAACCTGCACGGCCTGACTTTCTTCAAACCCGCTCGGCTGAACTTTTTTCAGCGAATCAATTTCACGGATCAAATCGTTCGTCGAAAGAATTCCGATGCGAACGGCTTCAAAAATTATTTTGGAAAGCTCGTGGCCGTATTTCGTCTCTCCATTGCGGACGAATTTAATTTCAGGAACGACAGTCGGACTATTCGTGTTCGGAATGTCATAGCCGATCTGCCATTCGAGATAATATTTTTCACCGAGCGAAACTTTTGAGGGTGCGACGGGAAGGCCAAAACCGTCGGAGGATTTTTCCTTCACGCGAACTTTTCCCGTCACGTCCGTCAGCGGCAGGCGGACTCGGATGGAATCGCCATTGGTGAAAATAATAACCTGTTTGTAATCCGCGTCGGCGCAAAACGCGCGGAACGTCAGGCAAATCAGAGCGAATAGAATGACAGCAATCTTTCGCATGGCGGGAATTTAGTTTCCCGGCTTCACGATTGAAACCACAAACGCGTCCGGCTTCAGATATTTTTGCGCGGCGGCTTTGACTTGTTCGAGCGTGACGGCTTCAAACTTCGCGTCCTCCGTGTCGCCGTAGGCTGAAGCCTAGCCCGTAAAGTTCGTCCAGCGCCTGCGCCATGCGCGAGGCCGCCGAGTTCCTGCCGCGCGATTTTTTTCTGGCCGATGATTTTTGCCTTCGCGCGCTTTAATTCTTCCTCGCTCAAACCTTCGTTGCGCAAGTAATTCCGCTTCCTTGAGCAATTCCTTTTCGACCAGTTCGGCCTTCGACGGTTCGGTGCCGGTGTAAAATGCAAAATAGCCCGGCGCGAGTCCCATGAAATTTTGCGCGCCGACGTAATAAGCCAGCCCCAGTTTCTCGCGCACGCGCAAAAACAATCGCGAGCCGAGGTCGCTGCACGATTCCTGGATCAGTTCGAGCGCGTAACGGTCGGCGTCAAACATCGTCGTGCCGGGAAAACCGATGACGAGCACGGCCTGTTTTTTGTCGCGGGTTTCTTCAACGCGTTTGGATTCGATTTAATTCTGAACCTCTGAACTTCTGAACTCTGAATTTTTGTTGGTTGCCCAATTCGCAAATGCCTTTTCGACGGCGGCTTTGACTTCGCCGGCTTTCACGTCGCCGTAAATCGCGAGGACGCAATTGTTCGGCGTGGTGAATGTTCGATGAAACGATTTCAGGTCGGCGGCGGAAATTTTTCCAACGGATTCTTCTGTGCCGAGCGAATCAAGGCCGTAGCCGGTTTCGCCGAACAAAGTGCGGCGCATGGCAACGCTCGCGCTTTTGAGCAGATCGTCCTTCCGCGCGGAAATGCCGGCGATTTGCACTTCGCGTTCGCGTTCGAGCGGCGCGGCGGGAAAAATCGGATTCAGCAAAACGTCGGCGAGCAAATCGAGGCCGGTCGCGAAATCGTCGCTCAACACTTCCGCGTTCACGCCGAAACTGTTGTTGCCGCCGTAGCTGTCAATGTGGCCGCCGACGGATTCGATCTCCGTCGCGATTTTTTCCGCGCGAGCGTTTTTGCGTTCCTTGCAGCAGCATTTTGGCGAGCATCAGCGTGATGCCGTTGTTCGCCGGAGTTTCGGCGAGCACGCCGCCCTTGAACGCCGCGCGAAATTCCACGAACGGCAGGCGATGATCTTCCTTCACGAGCAAACGCAGGCCGTTCGGCAATGTAAATTTTTGAATCGGATGGTCGGTGTTTGTTTCAACCGCCGCGGAAATTTTCGGCGTCGTGCCGTTCGGGCAGCAGCGCGTAGAGCGTGCGGTTTTCCGCCGTGAGATAATGGCGCGCGACGCGCTGAACGTCGGCGTGCGAAACATTTTTGACGGCGGCGAGGTAACGCTCGGAAAAATTCAGGTCGTTCGCCGCGAGCCAGTTGCCGCCGAGATTTTGCGCCTGGCCTTCCATCGTCTTGCGCGCGGACAATGTGGCGGAAATAAATTGCTTCACGGCCTTCTGCACTTCGTCGGCGGAAACGGACATGCGATTTTATCTTCTCAATTTCGGCGAGCATCGCGTCGCGCGCGGCGGTGAAATTTATCCGCGTCCACGACCGCGCTCATGCCGAACAATCCGGTGCTGCCGGGATTGTAAGTCCACGCGTCCACATGATGCACGACGCCCTGACGTTCGCGCACTTGCTGATACAGG
Organism: uncultured Verrucomicrobiae bacterium; assembly: GCA_963755455.1. Lineage (GTDB taxonomy): Bacteria > Verrucomicrobiota > Verrucomicrobiia > Limisphaerales > UBA11358 > UBA11358. The sequence continues at coordinate 968,979 of CAVWJH010000004.1, read as the reverse complement.
CGCGAACTGCGTCCGCTGCCGAGCAGCACGGCAAGCACGTCAAGCACCGGCACGTCGGGATGGCGCAATTCCGGGATGTGCCATGCAAAATGAAAATGGCCGAGTTCAATGGGCGCTTCCTCGATGATTTCGCGCGGCGCGGTTTGTTTCGGTTCGGCGGGCAAATAATTTGGCGGCATCGCGCGCGCCTTGGTTTTTTCGTAAGCGGTTTTGATTTGCGCGACGACTTCGTCGTTCTTCACGTCGCCGGCGACGACGTAGAAGACATTGTTCGGCGCGTATTTTTCCGTGTAATAATCGCGGATGTTCTCCGGTTTCAGTTCGTTGAAGATGTCCGGATAGCCGATGATGGTGAAACGATACGGACTTTTCGTGTAAGCGGTTTCAAACAGTCGGCGGCCGGAGCGGCTCGCCGGGATTGTCCTGGCCCATGTCCATTTCGCGGCGGATGACGTCCAGTTCCTTGGCGAGTTCGTCCGGCGGCAACGTCGCGTGCTGCATGATGTCGCACAAAATATCTATCGCCGTGTGCGCGCCGGTGTTCGGCACGTCAATGTGATAGACCGTGCGGTCGAAGCTCGTGTAGGCGTTCATGTAACCGCCGGCTTCCTGCACTTCCTGGTCAATGCGGCTGCCGGGGCGCGTGGTCGTGCCCTTGAAGAGCATGTGTTCGAGGACGTGCGAGAGGCCCGCGCCGAGCCAGCGGCCTTCGTGGATGCTGCCCGCCGCGCACCACGCCTGCGCGGACACGACCGGCGCGCTGTGATCTTCGCGCACGATGATGATGAGGCCGTTGTCGAGCGTGGTGAGCTTGACGCCGGGCGGCAGCGACGGGATTGCGAGTCAAATCTTTTGTCATTTCAAATTGAGTCGAAAAGAGAGGATATTCGGAAATGAGCGCGGGGCAATTCAATTTGACTTGAGGCACCGCTGCCTTTTTGTAGGAGTCGAGGTGACGAGACTCATTTCAAAACCCGGTTCTTTAATTTTTCAATCAGAGACTCCCCACGTCGTCTCCTGCGATTCTTCGTCCCAACGGGACAATCCGAAAATAGCCCGGCGTTTTAATGCCGGGTATTCGTCGTCAACGGCACGAGTCCCGCAAGGACGGCAGAACGAACGTCACGTTGTTCCGCCATGTCCTTGTATTTAATCCGGCAAACTTCTGTCGTCCCTTCGGGACTCGGGTTTCTGTGGGGATTTACCCCCCATTTGGATTATTTGACAATTTCGGTGGGGCGTGGAAGTTTGCCACAGCGGCCCGCGCGGATGAAAAATTTCAAGGCTGGCATTGTGTCAAGAGTGAGGACTGACACTTGTCCGGGCAAATGTTTGATCAAAACGAGGTTCATGATTAATTTCTGGCATGGCGTGACTGCGCTCATTGGAATCCTGGTTCTGATGGGTGTGGTTGCCATTATCCTGGGTTATCTGGGCACATGGCGGCATTTCACAAAGACAATTGCGCCAGCCCTGCCGGAACACGCCCCCAAGGTGAGCATTTTGAAACCGATTGAGGGTGCCGGACTTGGCACCTACGAAGCGCTCGCTTCTTTTTGCAGGATGGATTATCCCGGCGAAGTGGAAATAATCATCGGCACCATCCGTCAGTATGACCCGGTGGTGGCAGTGGTAGGGCGGTTGTGCATGGAGTTTCCCAAACGTGACATCCGGCTGGTGTTTGCCGAACTGAAAGGCGCCAACCGCAAGACGAGCATCATGGAAGCAATCTGGCGAAAGGCGACCGGGCAGTTCCTGTTTTTCTCCGACGCCGATGCCGTCGCGCCCAGGGATTATTTGCGCCAGCTCGTGCCAAGGCTGGAGCAACCGGACGTGGGCTGCCTCACCTGCCTGTTCCGCGGAATCAACGCGCGCTCCGCCGGCGGCAAAATGATAGCGCTGCATTTCGGCTTCAACTATCTGCCGCAGTGGATGCTCGCGCAATGGACGACCGGAATCCACTGGGCCGTCGGCATCACGATGGGTGTCCCCCGCGAAGTGCTGGAGAGGCTGGGCGGTTTCAAGAATTTTCTGAACCATCTGGCCGACGATTACGAGCTTGGCAACCGCGTGTCGCAACTCGGCCTGCGCGTCATTGTTCCGCCGTTGCTGGTGGATTGCATGATGTCGGAGGAATCGTTCGGCAATGCTTTCGCCCGGATGCAGCGCTGGAAACGCACCATCCGCCGCGCGCGTGGTCTTCAGTATATCGGCGTCATTTTCACCTGCCCGGTTTTTTGGGCGCTGGTTCTGGCCCTGATCAACCCGCTCTCATGGTGGTCGTGGAGCGCACTGGGTCTGGTGATTGTGATTCGCTTGCTGCTTGCAGCGGGATTGCAGGCGATCATAAAAATACCGGACTGGCCGCGCGCCTGGTGGCTCCTGCCGGTAGTGGATGTCGTGGAGGGAATCACCTTTTTTGGCGCCTATTACGGCAAAACAGTTTTATGGGCCGGCCGCCGCTACTCACTGCTCCGCGACGGAACCCTTGAACCGGCCGCCCCGGAAACGTAACTGGAAAAAAACCGGCGCCGGTGTTTTGGAATTATTCCGGGGCAGTTTTCGCGTCTGCGGCGGCGGGGGGCGATGTGTCTTTCGATCTCACATGATTGCTGTATCCGATGAACGCCGTGCCGAGAACGATCAGCCCGACCCCGATCCAGCGCGCCGCATCAATGTGTTCATGCAAAATAAACCTTGCGGCAAGCACCGTCATCACAAAGCCCACCGCCGTCAACGGCCAGATAAAGCTCACGTCGCCCTGTCCCAGCAGATATTGCAGTTGCGCAAAAAAAATCGTCAGCAGCAGCAGTCCCAGCAGCACGTTCTTGTTCGTGAACCAGTCGCCCACGAGCTTGAGCACGTTTAACGGCAGCGGGGTATTGGCCCGACGACCGATGTAGCGCGGGCCGATCTGGTCAAGCCCCTTTTTTAGGATGACGACGCCGACGGCTTCAAATGAGAACGCGATCACGAGGAGGATCAGGATTTTTGTCATGGCACAAGTTTGAGTGTCTGCCCTGTTTCATTACAGGCCGAGTATCATCCCCCGCAGCCCGATTTCAAAGCTTTTTCAAGATTGCCGGCCGTGCTGGCCGAACCGGTGTGCCGGCACCCAACACCCCTGCGGGAAAACGCGGCCATGAAAGATTGCGTTCTGAATAAAAAAACCGGAACCGGCAAAAAATGGTCTGGGCGGACGATTCGAATTTTCAAATTTGAAATTGCAGACCGAAAGAACCCAATTTGGAATCTCAAATTTGAGATTGGGGATTTGAAGTCAAAAAATGAAATTCACATCAACCAACTGAATCTTAAATTTGAAATTGGAGATTTGAAATGCGCAGCCACAAGCTGAAGCTGAATTTCAAATTTGAGATTTCAATTAATTTGAGCCGCCACATCCTGCATGTCTTTCAGCACGGCGCAATTCTTGGCCGGGAACGCGCCTTCATCACCTGCAAGTCGAATGATCAGCCGAAGCGGCGGTTGAACAATGGGAAAAAAAGCGTGACGGTGATCGCCCCAACTACGACCAGGGCAAGCGTGCGAACAAAGTCAAAGTCCCGGATCAAGTGGAGTTCTGGGAATAAAATTACGGGATTATGCACTTGACAAGTGAAAGCCTTTATGTCATATTGTTCGCATGAAAGAGACATTGATGCCAACGCCAAAAGAACTGACGCTCGACAAAATAAATTCTCATTTTGCCAGCGACGACACCGCCCGCGAATATCTTGAATTGATTTTGTGGCCGCATGGCGCGGTCTGTCCGCATTGCAAAAACGCCGATGCCAAGCGCATTTACAAAATCCAAGCCAATCCCGCCAAGAAAATCCGCGCCGGTTTGCACCGCTGCGCGGAGTGCAACAAGGAATTTACCGTCACCATCGGGACAATCTTTGAAGATTCACATATCCCGTTGCGGAAATGGCTGGTAGCGGCATACATGATTTGCAGTTCAAAAAAAGGCATTAGCTCGCTCCAATTACAGCGCAATCTTGGTTTGGGCAGCTACCGCACGGCGTTGTTTATGACGCATCGCATCCGCCATGCGTTGAAAGACCCGTCGTTTAGCGACAAACTCACCGGCACGGTCGAATGTGATGAAACCTACGTCGGCGGAAAAACGCGCGGACAAGGCCGTCACTTCATGGGCAACAAAGTTCCCGTCGTTTCTTTGGTCGAGCGCGACGGGCGCGTCCGCTCGCAAGTGATGAAGCACGTCACCGGCAAGAATCTCAAAGAAGTTTTGAAAGCCAACGTCGAGCAAAGCGCGACGATTATGACGGATGACTTTTTCGCCTATCGCGGCGCGGCAAAAGATTTTGCCAAGCATGAAGCCGTGAAACATTCGGCGCGTGAATACGTTCGCGGGTTGGCGCACACAAACGGAGTCGAGGGATTTTTTTCGCTCCTGAAACGCGGAGTCATGGGGACATTCCATCATATCAGCGAACAACATTTACCGCTTTATCTTTCGGAATTTGACCATCGCCACAACACGCGGTTTCTGACAGACGGCGAACGAACGGTAATCGGGTTGGAAAAAACGAAGGGGAAACGACTTATGTATCGCCAGCCAGCAAATTGAAAGCATCTGAAAAACTCCGTTGACTGACTGGTAAAAACCCTCCCGCCAAAAATCCTGCGCGGACGCCCACGGTTTAGATCGCCGCTGATTTCTTTTGCCGAGCGCAAACGGAGATTGCGGACGTATTATGCCATGATAAATTCCACGGCAAGAAAATATCCCTGCAAACAACTCATGGCAAACGAGCCAGAAAAATCTTCCGCGTCACGCCAGATAAAATGGCAACGACTCAAACTTGCCACGGGAAAATGTCCGCGCTGTGGCGAACTATGCGATGTTAATTTGCAGACGCGAAAACTATTTCATCTATGCGCGCAGTGTCGCGCCGCAATCAGACCAATGCGCGCAGAATATATGCGGAAGCGGCGCGCCGCAGCGCGCCTAAATAAAATAGCCCCGCCAGATTTCTCCGGCGGGGCTGACGGACAATCGGTTTAATTACCGACGCATTGGTGGTATCGGCTTCCGAATCATTCCGCAGTTGTAAGCTGGCGGACATTTTGGAATCAAATACCGTGCCGGATTTCTCCGGCATTGGACATGGTTCTTGCGCTTCTTCATTATTTTAATTTCTGAAGATTGATTTTTCTTGCGCGCACCGCAGAAGGCCGGTAGAGTCTGTGTGTCTAGCAGCAGATTCTACCGATTGAGCGCGGTGCGCCCGATCTGGTTACAGAGCCGAATTAAAAACTCGGCTCTTTTTTATTTTCATTTTTACATTTGTTCACCTAAAAAGCGAAACCGCCGCAACTCCGCTAGAAAATCCCTACGGCGAGGGCATCGCTTGCGCGATTGGAGTTACGGCGGTTTAAGATTTCAATTGCCGACAAAACGGTTTCTAGGCCGTTAAATACAAGATAAACGATAATCTTGCGGCCTTCCGATTCAATCAGGGATGTTTCGCCAATAAGGAGGGGGCTATTGGGCGAATTGAATGTTGCAATTAATTGGCGAAGTTACCAATCTTGGTAACGAACCATTTGCGACACTTTTTTCACCAGAAAATTCGCCTCTTTAACCGCATCGTGCCAAGCGCCGGGCGAATTGTATTTTGGAAGCACATTATTGTGATCTGCCAGCGGCGAAATCTTTTCGTGTTCGGCTATTTTCCGCATGGATTCTTTCCAATTCAGTCCGGCATCGGAAAGCCGTTTGGCGGCGAGTTGTTTTAGCCTATGCCAGCGTGGTGATGAAGCCCTGCCGTGAACCGGCAACTCGCGCCTTTTCTTGGATTCCTCTTTGACCCAAACTGAAAATGCCTTCACCAAATCTTCATTGCGATTCCCGTCGAAATTTATTAGAAAATGATAGCCATAAGACTCCTCATAATTTGGTATGTAAAATCCCCAAGGAATGGATAGGAATAAACGAATATGTTTCATGCGCTTTTTGTTCATTGGATGAATGTTCACCAGCCGCGATTCGGTTCCGGCTGACTCCGTAGTGGCGCGCTGGTGTTCTTGAATGATTCCTTTTTCGAGTAGCCAAGTGAACGGCATTGGATAATAACAGTCATGCCATAAAAGGTAGCTAAATTCAGAAAGCCATTCTTCTGGCAATTCATCATAAACCTTTGGGGGTAGATAATTCAGTCTCTTCATGTTCGCTTCAATCAGATAATCTCGGATAGAACGCCCGGAAATTTTCTTATGCAGACAAGCAACCGCAGCGGTGCGAAATTCCTGCCACGAACGGAGATATTCGGCTTCGACGGCAGACTTTAGAAGCGATTTTGGGATTGTTCTAAAGTCCCAATTGTAAGGCGACAAAAGTTCAAAGACTTCTTTCGGAACATCAATTCGAGGGTGTGGAATTGAACTTAATTTTGAATTTTGCCTTTTAATGCGGAAAGAAAAGTGGTAAAAACGCGGCAAGTAAAGTGAAAACGAAGCCACAAAAACAGAATGGTGGATTGAAGGTGGACATGGATTTTGACGATTTCATGCGCCGCCTCGTGCGGGTCAAACCGTCGAAGAAATCCGCCAGACGTAAAAAGTGATTTGCCCTGTCACGGCGAAACAAGGTGGATTCAGATCATTAACTTGTCAAGTGCATAATCCCGTAAAATTAGACAAAGCAGTGGTCCGAACGCTCTAAATTCAGTTCACCCCGCACACCAGCGGAAAGACGAATTGCGAATTTCAGGAAATCAGCCATTCTTGATCCGCGATCAACATGACCTTCATTGATTTCATCCTGAACCTCGCGGGCTTGCTGCTGTGGGCGAACTGGCGTTCAACTCTGTTTGATCCCGTCAACAAAAGGACTCCCGCGACGCTCATCGGCACGCTGCGGCGCGCCACACCGACGCGGTTCCGTCCCTGGCATCTGCTCGCGGCCATCGGCGCGCTGCTGGTTTTGCGCGCGGCGATTTACCGGCAGGTCGGCCCGGCGGCGGCGTGGACCGGAAGGCTGGATCTGGGCGTGACCATGGTTTTTTTTCGCAGCAATTATTTCGGCCAGATGCTCTTGTTTTCCTTTTTCAGTTTCGCGCGGATTCTTGGAATCGTTTACCTGTGGCTGCTGCTGCTGTCCATTTTGGACGGGCCGATGCCCACGCACCGTTTTGTAAAAGCGCAGCTTGGCAAAATTGACGGCTGGCCGCGCTGGATCAAATTCCTTTTGCCGCCGGTCGTCACCGCGCTGTTTTGGGGGCTGGCGAGCTGGCCGTTCGCCTGGCTGCATCCCGAACCGGCGATGACGGCGGCGCGCCACGTCGAAGAGGCGCTGGTCATCGGTTTGGAAAGTTATGCCGTCTGGAAATTTCCCATCGGCGCGCTGCTCGCGCTGCATCTGCTGAACAGCTACATTTATTTTGGCAGGCATCCGTTCTGGAAGTATGTGGAACGCAACGGCGCAGACGCTTTTGAAGCCGCTGGGGAAAATTCCGTTGCGCGCGGGCAGGGTGGATTTCGCGCCGGTCGTCGGAATTGCGCTCGTGTTTTTGCTGGCCGGACTTGCGGAACGCGGGCTGGCCTTGCTTTACGCGCAGCTTTCGCCCTGAAGATGATCAATCGTTCCCTGACCTTGGGAAATTTCGCCGGTGATGGTCGCGCCCTGGCCTTTCTCGCTTTCAATTGAAAGCGTGCCGCCGTGCAATTCCACCAGCCGCTTGGCAATCGTCAATCCCAGGCCGAGTCCCTGCTGCTCCTGCTTTTTGCGGTCGAACTGGATGTAGGCGCCGATGCGCGCGATCTGCTCGGTGGAAAATCCGCGCCCCTTGTCGCTGACGACCAGCGCAACGCCGTTGAAAATTTCGGCCAGTTTGACCCGCACGGGCGAACCGGCCTCCGAAAATTTCAAGGCGTTGTTGACGAGTTCGTTCACGACCTTGGTGAAATATCCCTCGGACATCGGCACCGGAATGTCCGCCACCTCCAGAGTCAAATCGCTGACGCGCTCCGCCTGCACCGCCTGCGTGAGGACGTTCTTTTTGATGATCGGCTCGGGATGCTCCGTTTTGCCGATGCGCAGCGCGCTGACGTTTTTCGGGTCGGCGGCGATCAGTTCAAGCTGCGCGTAGATCAGAAAATTCTCGATGAGCCGTTCGAGCCGCTCGCTGGACTTGTGGATTTCCTGGCCCATCTCGGCGATTTCCTCCGGCTTGAGCGTCGCGGAGGAGTGTGCGAGCAGTTCGGCGTTCGACAATAATGCCGTTGAGCGGCGTGCGCATTTCGTGCGGCAGCATCAGGCTGATGTTGTCGCGCAAATGGGCGAGCTTGCGTTCGGCCTCGTCGCGGACCGTCTGCGATTTTTTCAGGCGCGCGTCCACGGCGGCGTAAAGCGCGTCGGTCGTGAACGGCTTGGGCAGATAATCGTCCGCGCCCAGTTCCATGCCGTGCCTCATGCTCGCGCTGTCGGCCAGGCCGGTCATCAAAATAAACGGAATCGCCGCCGTGGGCGCTTCGATGCGCAGCGCGGAGAGCGTCAGGTAGCCGTCCACCTTGCCCATGTTGATGTCGCACAGGATCAGGTCGGGCAGTTCCTTGCGCGCCTTTTCGATGCCGTCGGTGCCGTTGGCGGCCTCGATGACTTCAAAGCCGCGCTGCCGGAGCGCGAGCTGCATCATCTCGCGCAACCACTCTTCGTCGTCTATGACCAGGATTTTTTTCACAGGTAAGCGTTCCCAAGTGAAGCAAATGCCATGCCTTGACGCAAACCGCATTTGCAATTTCAACAGAATTTCAAATGAAAATTCATTTCCGCTCGTCCAGCGGAACGTAATGGTTCAGCGTGCGCCCGGTGTAAATCTGGCGCGGACGGTAAATCCGGCTCTTCGGTTCCTCCATGATTTCCTTGTAATTCGCAATCCAGCCGGGCATCCGGCCAATCGCAAAAATCACCGGAAACATTTCCACCGGGAATCCCAATGGCGCGCATGATGATGCCGCTGTAAAAATCCACGTTCGGATAAAGTTTGCGCTCCACAAAATAGGAATCCTTCAGCGCCGCCTCCTCCAGATGCTTGGCAATGTCCAATAACGGGTCAGTGATGTGCAATTTGGACAGGACATCGTCGCACGCCTTCTTGATGATTTTGGCGCGCGGGTCGTAATTTTTATAGACGCGATGGCCGAAGCCCATGAGTTTCCTGCCGCTGTTTTTGTCCTTGGCCGCCGCGATGAACCGCGAGCCGTCGTCGCCTTCGCTGTGGATTTGCTGCGAGCATTTCAATCACCGCCTGGTTCGCGCCGCCGTGCAACGGACCCCAAAGCGCGCAGACGCCGGCGGACGCGGACTGCAAACAAGATTCGCCTGGCTCGATGCCACCATGCGGACGGTTGACGTTGAACAATTCTGCTCGTGATCCGCGTGCAGCAGGAAAATCAAATCCAGCGCCTTCACGATTTCCGGCTTCAGTTCATAATCCTCATACGGCGACGAGAACAGCATGTGCAGAAAGTTCGCCGTGTATTTGTAGGCTTTCTTCGGATAAATCAGCGGCAGCCCGTGCGACTTGCGGTAGGAATACGCCGCAATCGTCCGCACCTGCGAAATCAGTTTTGCGACGCACGACATCGAACTCCTTCGTCTTGCCCCACTGCCAGCGCATGATGTTTTCATCGAAACAGCTCGCCGCGTTGATCATCGCCGAGAGAATCGCCATCGGATGCGCGCCCGTCGGAAACCCCTCGAAATGATACTTCATGTCCTCGTGAAGAAACTGATGTTCCGCCAGCGCGTCCGAAAAAGCCTTGAACTGCGGGCGCGTCGGCAGCGAGCCGTAAATGATCAGGTAGGCCGTCTCGACAAAATTGGACTTCTCCGCGAGTTCCTCAATGGGAATGCCGCGATAGCGCAAAATGCCCTTGTCGCCGTCAATGAAAGTGATCTTGCTGCTGCACGAACCCGTGTTGCCGTAGCCGTCGTCCAGCGTGATGTAGCCGGTCGTCGCGCGCAGAGACGAAACGTCCACCGCCTTTTCGCCCTCGCTGCCCTCGACCGTCGGCAGCGTGAAAACCTTTCCGTCCAGTTCCAGTTTTGCCTCTTTGTTCATTGGCTCCTTTGTCGCATTTGTTTTCGTTTAGGAAAATCTGCCGTTGAAATGAAAAAATGGCAAGCCGCGAAAATAGAATTCTGCAAAAATAAAACAGCCGGAACGATTTCCCGTCCCGGCTGAATTTCCAAAACTCTCAACTCTCAACTCTCAACTGATTCACATTGCCATGTGACTTACCGGGTCGCTCCAGTCGCTCTGGCCCGTCAGTCCGCCGAAGGCGCAGGCCAGCAGCGTATAAACCACGCCCGGCGTCAGTCCCGGCACCACCACCGAACGCGCCTGCGTCGAATTGACCAGCGCCACCTGTTTGCCGTCCGGCCCCAGCGCCTTGACCTGATACAAATGTGCGTTGGCCACGGGTGTCAGATGCGCGATCAACTGGCCGCTCGCGCCATTCTCGATGGACGCAATGGCCGGCGTGGCCAGTTCCGATTGCGAGCGGTTGGTGCTGGTTTGCACATAGCCAGACGACAACAGCATGGAGAGCGTCAGGTTGGGAGTGCTCTGGACATACGCGGCATTGAGCCGCATTGCCGAGACCAGCGTGTCGCGCGCCTCCATCTTGAGGGCGGTCAAATCCGTGCCTCCGTTGCTGGCATTGATCAGCGCCGTGTGATAATTCACCTGCAACACCCCCAAATCCACCGGCTTGACTGGGGGCGCGGGAAACGCCGCGTTCCCCGTCATGCAGACGACGTTGTTTGATGAAAAGACATCCAGATCGGGATCTGGATCCGATGCGAAGGCCAGCGATACATGATAGATAACCATGGTGTTTCCTGTTGTTCTATTTTTTTATGTTTGTTTGACTAACGCCTGAAAACAACTGCATGGACGATGCCAGCCATCAGGAAGAGCCAAACATTGAAGCATCGTTAATGAGATGATAAGACGGACTGACCCCAATCGCCTTTGGACTGGGCAAAAAGAGCCAGCGAGTGGCCTTTATCCGTCACGGACTTAATTAACTCCGTCTTGGACTTAATTAACTCCGTCTTGGACTTAATTAACTCCGTCTTGGACTTAATTAACTCCGTCTTGGACTTAATTAACTCCGTCTTGGACTTAATTAACTCCGTCTTGGACTTAATTAACTCCGTCTTGGACTTAATTAACTCCGTCTTGGACTTAACTAACTCCGTCTTGGACTTAACTAACTCCGTGTTGGACTTAACTAACTCCGTGTTGGACTTAACTAACTCCGTGTTGGACTTAACTAACTCCGTGACGGATCAAGGTTGAAAAATGGTTCTTTTTAGCCATTCCGAGGCTGATTTGCCCCGTTTGACGTGTAAATGACCGGAACAGGACAGTGTTTGGATGGTTTTTGGACAGAAGACGGCAAATTCCATTTTATCATGGGGTCACGTTGGAAACGCCGTGGCAAAATATATATATGGCGTGAACACGGATTTTTGGGTGGGACGCCGCGCTGCGCTGACCTTGGTGACACTCCGCAAGGAGCAAAATTAGCCACCGAGACACCGAGACGCCGATTCTGCTCAAAAACCCCCTCAATGGGGCGAGCGTCCCCGCGAGCCGTGCTCCGATGGTGGCCGTCCGCCAGCCGCAATGTGAGATTTGAGGGAACCGGTGGGACAAAGAGTTTTAGCCACAGATGGGCACAGATGAACACAGATTCCGGGGAATTCAAAAGCACCATGGGCGCAGCAGCACCGCCCTGCCGTCCAACAGCCACAGATGAACACAGATGAAACACAGATTTCTGATTTCCCTCGGCCCGTGAAATGGCCTGGCCTGTTTCACCGGGCAGCGTTTCACATTTTCAACATTTTGCTTTCGCCCGCCAAAGCACGGGCGTAGCATCGCCGGACAATCAAACAGGCGAACCGGTCCACACGACGGCTCCACAAATCTGGAATGGGATATGAAAGATTACGTTCTGAATAAAAAACCGGAACCGGCGGCAAATGAAATGGTCTGGGGGAGCGCGCCCGCCACGGGTGCTGTTTTCCGCGCCCTCGCGGACAACACGGTGGAATGTTCCAGGTATGCGTGGAAACGGCGCCCGCAAGCGGCTGGTCGCGAGGGCGCGGCCAGCTACACCCGGGGCGGGCGTGCTCCCCACGAATCCGGGATTGCCACTTGCCGCCGACGGCTTAATGAAGCTGACTCCATAAATCCTGCCAGCCAAAAAACTGCGGTGAACATAATACCCCAATTTCTGCACAAGGCATCCCTGCTCATCCCGGCGGAATTTGCCGAAACCAAAACCGCCGCCGGTCGCCGCCGGATGTGGCGCACGCGGCTGGCACACAAGGCGCGCGAGCAAACTTTAATCGGTGAGGCACCAATCAAAATTTCGGGAGTATGTAGATAACGCAAATGAACCCGTTTTGACGCTTCAAGAACAAGACATCGTGAAACATTCGCTTTATTTCACGCGCTTGCCGCGCCCTGCGGACAAATCTAATTCGCAATTTGCGTTATCTACATACTCCCGCAAAATTTTAAGCCTGGCTTTGTGAAAAACACCTGGCAACATCTGTTTAGATTATGAAAATCCGAGCACTCGACCTTTTCTGCGGCGCGGGCGGCAGCAGTTGGGGCGCGCGCGAAGCAGGCGTTGAGATTGTCGCCGCGTTTGACCTCTGGCCGCTGGCCGGCGAAGCCCACGACGATAATTTTCCCGAAGCCGAATTCATTCACGGACGCCTGGAGGAACACGACGTTGATGCTCTCGCCAAAAAATACGGCAAAATTGATCTCATTCTCGCTTCCCCGGAATGCACCAACCACAGCCCGGCCAAGGGCAACAAGCCCCGGTGCGAAAAGAGCAAGGACACCGCGTTTCAGGTCGTGCGTTTTGCCAAGGCGTTCAAGCCCCGCTGGATCGTCATCGAGAACGTGGTCAACATGCGGAAATGGACGCGCTACGCCGAGTTTAAGACCGCGCTGGAAACGCTCGGCTACAAATTGCAGGAGCAGGTTTTGAATTCCGCCCACTTTGGCGTGGCGCAATCCCGCCGCCGTTTGTTTTTGACCGCCGACCTGAAACAGCAACCGCCGAAAATCGTTCCGCACAAGCGCACCGTCAGCAAGGTGGCGGACATTGTGGATTTGAACGGCACATATAAATGGACGCCGTTGCGCGCACCCAAGCGCGCCACCGCCACGCTGGAACGGGCGGAACGCGGCATCGCAGTAATGGGTTCCAACAAACCTTTCCTGCTCGTCTATTACGGTTCCGACGGTGGCGGCGGCTGGCAAAAACTGAACCGGCCATTGCGCACCATCACGACCGTGGACCGCTTTGCCCTGGTCAAGCCGGACACGGAACACGGTCACGTCATGCGGATGTTGCAGGTGCCGGAACTTCAGGCGGCAATGGGAATGCCGGTAAAGATGAAATTGGAAGCTGGCACACGCCGCGACCGCATCAAGATGATTGGCAACGCGGTTTGTCCACCGGTAATGAGACAAGTTATCAAGCACCTCATAAAAAAATGAACTAGCTGACCTTTATGGGAAACATCATTAAATCCGGGTCTGCAAAAATGCGGCCAAGGGCACGGTTGATCTCTCTAATCGGCGAAGAGTTGATAAGCGATGAAGCTGTGGCTGTCGTTGAACTTGTTAAGAATGCCTATGATGCTGACGCGAGTAAGGTGGAGGTAAAATTTGAAGGTGACAATCCTTTGAAACCAGAATCGTTGACTGTCACCGACGATGGAATTGGTATGACCCTCGACACAGTTTTATTGGGCTGGTTTGAACCCGGAACCATGACGAAGCGGAAAGATTCAATGTCTCCAGGGGGAAGGCTTTATCAGGGTGCAAAAGGTATTGGTCGGTTTGCTGCTGCTCGCCTGGCAAGTGGTCTATTTCTTGAAACCAAATGTCGCGGCGCTAAGGAAGGTGTAACCGTCCTTCTTGAATGGGGCAAATTTGACGAAAATAGCTACCTCGACGAAGTCGAAATCCAATATGACATTAGACCGCTTCCAGAGATTAAACACGGAACAACTTTGACCTTGCTCGGGTTACGAAACAAAAAAGATTGGGATGGTGACGATTTCAAGGAGCTGCATAACCGTTTGTCTCGTCTTATTTCTCCATTTGATGAAATCAAGGATTTCAGCATCGTATTAACTGTCCCAGGTTTTCCAGAATATACCGGCGAAGTCAGTCCGCATGAAATTATTCAAAAGCCACCTTATAGACTTAATGGCACTTTGGCTTCAGACGGCACGTTTTCTGGCGACATAAGTATTAACGGGAAACAAATAAAGAATTTTGAAAAGCATCAACTTGGAAGTAAGAATGAAAAAGTAGGTTGCGGTGAATTTTCCATTGAGCTTCGTGCGTGGGATCGTGATAGGGATAGCCTAACACCGCTAATGTTAAAATATGACCTAGCTCTGACAGGAATCAGAGATGTGTTAGATGAATATTGCGGATTAAGTATTTATCGTGACGGTTTTCGGGTTCACCCTTACGGTGCCCCAGGCATTGATTGGCTACAACTTGACAACAGAAGCCGGCAAACTCCAACCACACGCCTTGCTAACAACCAAATTGTTGCAGCAATACAATGTTCAAGGGAAAGCAATCCTGAATTGATTGACCGCACAACACGTGAAGGGTTAGTGCATAACAGCGCGTTCGATCAACTTGGAACATGGGTTGTTCGGATTTTGGCTTTGCTTGAGGAAGAGCGCTACAAAGTCCGTCCGCGTGAAGAAAACAAAGTGGACGAAATTCATACATTATTTGAAGCCTTTGATCTCGCACCCGTTGTAGAAGAGGCCGACCGGCAGCTTGGCAAGCAACACCCGGTCGCCAAACTGGTTAAGAAATCAGATGAAAAAATTCGCGAGGGTGTTAAACGACTTCAGGAACATTATTCCCGATTGTTGATGACGGCTGGTGTCGGACAGTTGGTTGATTTGGTCATTCATGAAATTGGTTCTCCGGTTGGTCGTGCTAACCGGGAAGTCGCTCTTCTTGAAAAAATGATTCAAAGGCAATTATCTGGCGACCATCTAAAAGAAGCTCAAGAAAGTATTACTTCAATCAAGAGCTGGTTGGAACAAATCGTTTCATTGAGGGCTAGACTTGATCCAAAAACAGCCGGGAAACGTGGCCGAGCAACAGCGTTTAGTGTCCAAGAGGAAATCTTGGGCAACCTTTTGTTATTTGAGAATCTTTTGTCAAAGCAAGGCATAAAACCAGAACTGCATATGCCAAAAAATCCATTGGTGGTTAAGATGACTAGATCAGCACTTGGGCAGATACTTGCAAACTTACTGGATAATAGTGTTTACTGGCTTACTCGTTATCACGGCGATGGGAAAGGTGGGAAAATTGATATTACTCTCAAGGCTCTTGAGAATGGATTCAGCATCCGTTTCTGTGACGACGGACCAGGAATTGAAGAATCCAACCGAGAGCGCATTTTTGATCCGTATTTTTCAACAAAGGAAAATGGTATGGGCCTTGGATTGTATGTGGCGCGTCAGGTTATTGAACATTACGGAAAACTAATTTATCGCGACGATTGCTCATTATCTGGGGCGTGCTTTGAAGCAAGATTTGAAAAACAAGTTGGATTATAAACATATATGAATCTGAACGTGCTTTTAGTTGAGGATAGTCCTATTGATCTAAAGGCTTATTGCCGAGATTTTCCACCGGTGTTTGAGCAGTGCGGCATAAACGCCACCATCCACACCGCTGACAATTTTGAGGAGGCATATAGGCTCATAAAGTCTACACACATTCGTTATGATTTGATTCTTTCGGATACATTTCGCGGTGACCAATCGAAACGTGATGCTGCAGTGATTGAGATGGTTGAAAATTACAGGAAAGGGCGTTTCTGTCCGTTGATCGTTTTTAGCGCCAGCGCCAAGCCGGACGCACTTAATATCGGTGTTTTTGTGGCTTGGGCCGATAAATCGGTGAATGGAGGCATTGAATTGGCCATTAAGAATATGTTGGCAACAGGAATACCTCAACTTGCGAGGAAGCTCCATGACGAACTGGATGGGTCTGCTGGCGGTTTTCTCTGGGACTTTCTCGAAAAAAACTGGGCGCAGCTTTGGCCCGATGGGAATCCTGACGCAAAAGTGGTGGAGCGATTAGTCCGACGCCGTGCCGCACTCCAATTGGCTGAAATTAGCGGCGATCCAGGCGCACCAGAACCAATATCCAGTATTGCGGGGTTGGAATACTACACATATCCGCCAGTGCATAGCGGTAGGTTTAGGCTGGGACAATGTCATCAAAAACAAGACTTTAGCCGGTGACATTCGTGTGGTCATAACACCTCATTGTCATCTGACTATTCAGCAAGGTCAGGTGGAGCCGCGCGCAAAGCACGTCCTTACGATTAAAACCAGCAAAGCGAATTCGCTTTTGGGTGGCGTTAAAATAAACAATGCAAAAGCCTTGGATGCAGCGAAGCGAGATGAGAAGTTAAGAAGTTGGGCAACGCCGCCAAGTGACAGTGAAGTGGGTAAACCAGCAGGACGATTCTGGTTTTTGCCTGCGTTGTTGGAAATTCCGCATTCATACGTTGATTTTCAACAACTCGAATCACTTCCCTATTCCGAGTTAGTTGACAAGTTCACGCCTCTGGCAACATTAACACCGCCCTTCGCGGAATCACTTCAATCATGCTTTTTGGCTTATTATGCAGGCGTTGGGATACCCAATATCAGACCGGATAGCATAAGAAGTTTATTGGCATAACAGTGATCTCATGGTTCAAAACCCAAAACCCTCCAAATACGCCAAAGGCATTCTCCAGAGAATGACTGACGACGAACTGGTTTTGCTCCGCGCCGGTCTGGATGCCGAGATGCGCAAGCGGAAAATCGCCTTTTCCGTTGGCGGCGTCGGCGAACAATTGGTGATCGAACATTTTCACAAAACTCCGGGGCTTCCGAAGCTACACCCCGCACAACGCGGCACCAAGAATGTGGATGCCAATTCGCGTGACGGTGAGCGTTATTCAATCAAGACAGTTTGCCACGCGAAGAAGACCGGAACCATCTACCAGCCCGATCAGGACAAAAACAAGCAACTGTTTGAGCATATCCTCATCGCGAAACTGGCCGAAGACTGGTCGCTGGAATCCATCCATCAACTCGGCTGGAAAGATTTTGTAAAAGTCCGTTCGTGGGACAAGCGGATGACCGCCTGGTATGTCGCCATTTCCAAACGCACGCTCGGAGCCGCCCAGTTGATCTACCAAGCTCCCGGCAAGCATGTCTGACGTTTTCACCAAGGCGAAGCGTTCAGAGGTGATGGCACGCATCCGTTCACGCGGGAACCAAGCCACGGAGCTGGCGATGGCAAAATTGTTTCGCCGCCACGAGATCACTGGCTGGCGGCGCAATCAGCCGGTGTTTGGCAAACCGGATTTTGTTTTTCTCAAATTCAAACTCGCACTTTTTGTGGACGGGTGTTTCTGGCATGGCTGTCCCAAGCACGGCACGCAACCCGCCGGCAACCGGTCATTTTGGAAAAAGAAATTCGCCCGCAACATTGCCCGCGACCGGCTGGTAAATCACGCCTTGCGGCAGGCCAATTGGCGCGTGCTGCGTATTTGGGAACATGAGCTTGTCCGCAAGAATGAAGTCCGTTTGCTCCGGCGAATTCAAAGGGCATTTCAATCTTAACATCTTTCAGCACGGCGCAATTCTTGGGCGTGAACGCGGCTTCATCACCTGCCGGGTGAATGATCAGGCGGAACGGCGGTTGCCGTTGGGTGATGTCCGGGCGGTCATCATCGCGGCGCGCGGGGTGACGATTACATCAAATTTTCTTTCCGGCCTGCTGGAGACGGATGCCATCGTGCTGCATTGCGACGAGCGGTATCAGCCCTGCGGCGGGAAGTTGCTGCAATCTTTTCTTATTTATTTTCCAAAATAAAATCACACCTTTCTTTTTTCGGCAGCAACTTCCCGCCGCCGGTTTTGATTTTCCTCCACTCCAATGATTGTCTTTTCTAAAAAGGCTTTTTAGGAAATTTGTGCGGACGGAAACCGTGCCGGCACATTTGTTTAACGCGCCACCTCACCCCGTCCCCAAATCCGTTGGCGGAGAGGGGGAAAGCTTCGTGCGTTTTATGTTTCTTTGCAGCCAATGAATCTGTGTCCATCTGTGTTAATCTGTGGCTAAAATGGCGGCTGTGTTGTTGGACTTCATGGCTGAATTGAAAATCTTATGAAACGCCGGGCTGTCCTCACCGTCTTCCTTTACGCGCTGACCACCGACGAAATCAGACTGGTGGCAAACCCGCCAATTAAATTATGAAAGCCCCCGTTCCATTGAATGACTTGGACAAGGCCATCATGGCCTTTCAACGCAGCCAGGCGGCGCTGCCGTTTTATGTGGCGGCCGATTATCAACCGCCAACGGTTTCCGCCACGGCAGTCCTTTAGCGTTTTTGTCCGCCGCGCTTTCGGTGAGGCCATCCGCCGGTCAAATAGGAAAAAGCCGCGCAAACGGTTTTGGAACAGGTGTCAACGATTGAGCAGCTTATGCTCGTCGGCTTTGCGCTTGGCCATGACGGCCTCCATGTGGGGATTTTGCGCCAAGAACCGGGCGCGCAACTTTTCGCCCTCCGGACAGGGTTCGAGTGGGTAGGCCTCCATGAGGCGCGGGCCGGGGATGTAATCCACGAACTCGATCTCCGAGCCGGGGCCGTGGCCCTCGATCAAAATGATGTCCCGGATGCGCTGCGCCAGGTAGGACCAAGGCAGCCGCTTTTCTTTTGCCGCCGCCTTCGTCTTGAGAGCGTCGTCGCTAAACGGCGTCCGCCGCCGCCAGATTTCTATGTAGTCCTTCATGGCCCCGGTGGGTTCCTTGCGGTCGGCGGGTTCGGTGAAGGCCTCGCCGTAATGGAAATTATAGGCGCGCACGGGCGTTTCCTCGCGGAGGGAACTCATTTCGTTGACGGTCAGGCAGGTGGTGAGGAAGTATTCATCCTCCGTTTCCTTGTAGGTGAAGCCGAGGATGGAATCGTCGTAGGCCATGATGAAGGCCCAGCCCGGCCCGACGGGCAGGCCGATGATGTTGTTGCCATAAAAGGCCAGGAGCAGGTTGGTGATGTCCGTGCCCACGGCGTTGGGAACGCGCTCGGTGAAGCGTTGCAGGACGTGTTCCGCGAAGGCGATGCGCTTGCCGGAGAGCCGAACATCGGGAAAGAAGCCGTCCGGGCCGTAGAACCGGAAGCGATGGACGCGGCCCAGCGGGGTGTTCTCGGTGATTTGCTGGGCGATGGCCAGCCGCGTGACACGGTCGGCATCGGGCATGGCGTAAAGGCGCAGTTGGTCGGTGCGCGCTTCGTTGAGGCAGCCGGTATACATCAGGGCGGCCCGGCGCAGCATGATCTTGTGAAAGCCGTCGGCGCGTTTGTCCACGCGGGCGATGCGGCCGGGCAACGCGCCCAGAAACTCGAGGTTCAACGCGCGGTGCAGCAGCGGCAGTTGCGCCGTGTGCGGATACAGCCGGCAACGCCCCTGCCGTTCCTCCACCACCTCGAAATCCGGGCGGAAAATGGATTGGAAAGGTTCGTGTTTCATGGTCGCAGGCCTGGACGGAAAGTTAGCCGGACAACATCGCAGGCGCGACTTATTTGTAGAAGCACTCAAACCACCGGTTCAAGCTCCGCAGCCCGTCACGCTCCCGTTCCCGCAGGCAGGGAATTTATTTTGCGCCGATTTCACTGGCGCGGTGTTGGACTTCATGGCTGAATTCCAAAACTTATGAAACGCTGGGCTGTCCTTACTGTCTTGCTCTACGCGCTCGCGCTGATCGTCCTGTCCGTCCCGGTGACGTTCGCCGCCATGGCCAATTGGGGCAAGAACGACATGAACGTCAGCTTCCACGACCTGTTTCAACTTTATCTGCAATGGGACTACTGGCTCTGGCTCGGCGTCCTCGTCGGCGGACAGGCATTGCTGCTTTTGCTGCCGATTGACATCTCAGAACGCCGCCTGCCCGCGCGTCGCAAGCTGAAGGTTCCGGTCATCGTCACCGGATTTTTTCTGGCGAACCTGCTTGTCGCCGGAATTTTTTCAATCATCTGCGCCATTTTCACCGACAACTCATATTATGCCTTTTCGTTTGTGGACTGGCTTCTCGGCCACAAAACCGGCGGCGCGGGGCAGCCGCAGGGTGTTGACGTGACTGGCTGGGGATTTGCGACCAGCGCGCTCATTGTCGTCGGAATTTTCTGGATCGCTCTGGGCTTTCATTTTCAGCCGCTATGCCAAATCCGACGAACCCGACTCGCTGATCAAACGCGCCGTGCGCTGGCTGCTGCGCGGCAGCATTTTGGAACTGCTCGTTGCCGTGCCGAGCCACGTCATCGTCCGCCGCCGCGACGATTGCTGCGCGCCCGCCGGAACTTTTTGGGGAATTGCCACGGGCATTTCCGTCATGCTGCTCTGCTTCGGCCCCGGTGTTTTTTTTCTGTTCGTCGAACGGTTTGAGAAAATGAAACCGAAATCTGTGGATACGCACTAAAGAACTGAAAAATGAAAGCAGAATTCAGGAACGGATTCATTTCATGCCTTCCTGATTTCCTTATTGGATTTTCGCCTTTTTCTTTCGCGCGATCACGCTTAACTTGCGCGGACGCAAATGGGATTAAAACTGTTCAACACGCTCTCGCGCTCCGTCCAGGAATTCGCGCCGCTCGCTCCGCCCAAAGTCGGGATGTATTGCTGCGGGCCGACCGTTTATGACTTCGCGCACATCGGCAACTGGCGCACGTTCGTCTTCGCCGACCTCGTCCGGCGCTATCTGGAATTCAAAAACTTCCAGGTCACGCACGTCATGAACATCACGGACGTCGAGGACAAAATCATCAAGCGCGTCCGCGAAACCAAAACTCCGCTGCGCGAATTCACCGGCAAATATGAAGCCGCGTTCTTCGAGGATTTGAAAACGCTGAACTGCCTTGCGCCGCACCAAACTCCGCGCGCGACGGAACACATCCCTGAAATCATTTCGCTCATCGAAAAACTCATCGCGCGCGGCATCGCCTACAAAGCCGCCGACGGCTCGGTTTATTTCTCCATCGAGAAATATCGCGGCTGCGGCTGCAATTACGGCCAGTTGCTGAAATTGAACTTCGACGAAATGCGCGCGGGCGAACGCGTCAAAAGCGACGAATACGCCAAGGAATCCGTCGCCGATTTCGCGCTCTGGAAAGCGCGCGTGCCGGACGACGGCGATGATTTTCTGGCCGAGTCCGTTTGGCGAAGGCCGTCCCGGCTGGCACATCGAGTGCAGCGCGATGAGCATGAAAATTCTCGGCGCGAGTTTTGATCTGCATCTCGGCGGCGAGGATTTGATTTTCCCGCATCACGAAGACGAAATCGCCCAAAGCGAAGGCGCGACGGAAAAACCGTTCGTGAAATACTGGCTGCACGGCGCGCATCTGCTGGTCGAAGGAAAAAAAATGAGCAAGTCGCTCGGCAATTTTTTCACGCTGCGCGATTTGCTGGCCAAAGGTTTTACCGGACGCGAAATCCGCTATTTGCTGCTCACCGCGCATTACCGCGAGACGTTTAATTTCACGCTCGACGGTTTGAACGGCGCGCGAACGGCATTGGCACGAATTGACGAATGCGTTGGCAAGCTACGAGAATTGCCAGAAGAATTGGCTGGCGAAAACACAGGCCAAGCTCAAGAAAATGACACACTAATTCAACAATTTTTCGTCCGCGCTCGACGACGATTTGAATATTTCCGCGAGCGTGGGGCGCCGTGTTTGAATGGGTTCGCGAAACAAATCAGATAGTGCTATTCGCAATTGCAAAATGCAGCTTTTGAAGTCCGAGTCGCACGGCAAAATAGCTGCCAGCAAATTAGCCGCTTGGGAAAAAATTGATTCTGTTCTTGGCATTGGCACAAAATCGGAAACGGAAATTCCGGCAGAAATTTTGACGTTGTTGAAGCCCGCCGCAGCCGCACGCAAAGCAAAAGATTTCAAAAAATCAGACGCCATTCGCGACGAATTGAAAGCGAAAGGCTGGACCATCGAAGATACGCCGAAAGGCCAGAAGTTGAAAAAGATTTGAATTGCGAGCTGCCGCAAAAAGACACAAGGAACGCAAAAATAAAATTATTTCTTTATGTTCTCTGCGTTCCTTCGCGGCTATTTTATTTTGAGAAATCGTAAATCGTAAATCGTAAATCGTAATTCAAAAATGACAAAAGGTTTGTTCATCACCTTTGAAGGCTCGGAAGGCTGCGGCAAATCCACGCAGGTCGAGCTGCTCGCGCGGCGGCTGCGCGCGCTCGGCCATCGCGTCCGCACGTTGCGCGAGCCGGGCGGCACGCCCATCGGCGAGGAAATCCGCCACACGCTCAAGCACAGCAAAAACAACGCGGCCATGACCGCCGAGGCGGAATTGCTTTTGATGAACGCCAGCCGCGCGCAGCTCGTCCGCGAAGTCATCCGCCCCGCGCTCGACGCCGGGGAAATTGTCTTGTGCGACCGCTTTTACGATTCGACCACGGCGTATCAAGGTTACGGGCGCGAACTGGATTTGCAGATGGTCAAGGCCGTGATTGATGTTGCCGTCGGCGAGACGCGACCCGACCTGACGCTGCTGCTGACGGTCTCGGCGGAAATCGGCGAGATGCGCCGCGCCATGCGCCAGTCCACCCTGCCCTTCATGCGCGACCGGATGGAGGAGGCGGACAAGAAGTTTTTTGAGCGCGTCGCCAAAGGCTACGAAGCGCATTGCCGCAGCCGAACAGAAGCGCGTCCGCGTTTTGGACGCCTCGGCCCAGACGGAAACTGTCTGCGAAAAAATCTGGGAAATCGTCCAGCCGGTTTTGCCGAAAGTCGGACGCTGGTGAACGCGCTTGCCGAATTTTCAGCAGCAATTACTTTACAACATGATCGAAAACACAATCAGTGAAATTGAGGCGAAAATTCGCGGCGCGAATAATGTCAGCGACGTGCAAAAAAGCGAGCTGCTTCAATTGCTGGCGACGTTGAAAAGCTGAAATCGCGACGGGCCAGAACCAAAATCTCCAGCCGCTGAAAAAATTCCGTGGAAGAATTGCGCTCATCCGTCGAAGGCTTCGAGCAGTCGCATCCCAAACTCGTCCAGATCGTCAACAGCATCAGCAACACGCTGTCGAATCTGGGAATTTAATTCATCGATTCGATCGGCTCGTCCTCGAATTCTATTTTGATTCATGAGGATCGAGAATGATTGTTCAAATCTTCGCGCGGCTCCAACTTTCGCAATCGCCGCCATGATTTCGTCCGCGATTTCCTGGTAAATTTCTTTCAAGCGCGGCTTGGAGCAATTTTTCGCCTCCGCGCGCAATTTTTCAAAGCGCATCGGCTCGCCGTATTTCACGGCAACTTTCTTCGGGCGCGGAAATTTATGATTGCGTCCATACGCTTCAAATGTTCCAAACGCCCGCACCGGCACGACCGGCGCGTTGGATTTGATCACTGTCAGGCCAATTCCCGAACGCGCCGTTTGAATTTGCCCGTCCGGCGTTCGCGTGCCTTCGGGAAACAAAATGATTCCGCCGCCCGCGAGCAGCCGGTCCAGAATAGCCTTCAAGCCCGCCGCGCCGCCGCCGTCGCGATCCACCGGCACGGCGTTCCAGGAACGCAGCACCGCGCCGACAACCGGAAAACGGAAAAGCGATTCGCGCGCCAGATAATTGATGTCACGCTTCAATCCCGAACCGACCAGCGGCGGATCAAGGAAGCTCGCGTGGTTCGACGCGAGAATCACGCCGCCGGTTTGCGGCACGCGCTCCGGATTGAAAACGCTCCAGCGAAAATAAGTCGCATACATCGCGCGGAAGCAAGTCCAGCCGATGCGATAGCTCAAATTCATAAAAAAAGGATGGCGAATAGAAAACGGACTCTGGCAAGCGAGTCTCTAAAATGTGACTTTCCATTCTCCATCTTCAATCCTCCATCATCGCTTTTCCGCAAACCTCTTTTGAATTTCCGCAATTAACAGTCCGCTCGTCTGCTCCGAAGTCATGTGCGAATTGTTGATGACCTTCGCGCCGAGCGCGATCATCAGCGGTGCGACGGCGCGCTGGCTGTCGCGCTGGTCGCGCGCGGCAAGATTCTCGTTCACGCCATCAGCGGCGCGGCGTGCGGAACGCTCGGCCAGCGTCGCGTCCAGGTAAAATTTGAAATCCGTTTCCGGGAAAACATTCGTGCCGATGTCGCGGCCTTCCATCACAAGATTGCCGAATTGCAATACACTCGCGCTGCCGTTTCACCATCCACTCGCGCACTTTCGGAATTGCGGCGACGTGCGGAACGGCGGCGGCGGTTTCCGGCGTGCGGATTTCCTTTTCTGGAAAATAGCCGTCAACCAGCAGATGCACCGCGCGCAGGCCGTTTTTCGTCTCGACGCATTCCAGCGAGGTCTTCCATTTGCGGCAAAGCGCGGCGACGGCCTTCGCATCGTCCACGTCCGCTTTTTTCTGGAGGCAATGCCACGCCAGCGTGCGATACATCGCGCCCGTGTCCACATAAACGTAGCCGAGCGCCCTGGCCACGAGCTTGGAGTTCGTGCTCTTGCCGCTCGCGCTCGTGCCGTCAATGGCGATTACAATGTTTTTCAAATTCATCTTTTCGTCCTCTTCCATCGTTCTCGTCCTCGTCCTCGAAATTCAGTTTACGAGAACGAGGACGACGACGAGGATTTATTCCGCAAACAATTCCTCGTGCGTTAATTTCCTTCCCGTCTTTGCATCCAAAATCGTCGCGCCCAGACCGTGCGGCGGCTGCGCGGCGAGTTTTTGGAAAAAATTCGGGAAATGTTTTTTTCACGCAGGCGGGATTTTTGATTTTTATGCCGGGAACTTTCAATCCCAGAATCGCAAAACACATCGCCATGCGATGGTCGTTATAGGTTTCAATCTCCGCGCCGTGAAGCTGCGACGGATAAACCGTCAGCGTGTCGCCTTCCTCGACCACTTTCGCGCCGCACTTGGTCAACTCCGTCCGCAACGCGACGACGCGCTCGCATTCTTGAACGCGCAGGCGGCCAAGGTCGGTAAATCGAATTGGTTGCACGACCAAAGGCGACATGACAATCGCAGTCATAATGCTGTCACCTAAATGCCTGACTCTTGAAAATTCCAATTTACGCCAACTAAAATTACTTAAAGTCGAATTGAAAGCTGAACTTCGAAGAGCGATGCCAAGCAAAAATCCAGGAAACCGAGTGTCAATTTGCCAACCGAGTTCCGGCCAAGAATTTATTCCGACTGTAAATATTCCATCAAGGTTGTTTCTTTTTTCAGAAACCATCAATTCGTTGGACGGATTATTTTCCATTTGTCCTGCCGCCCAAAAATAACTCCCGCTGCTCGCGTCCGGCTCGATTTGAAAAGTTCCGCCATTTTTCGGAAATGCTTCGATCAGTTTCGACGTCATCGCCACATACGGCGATTCTTCCGCGTTCTCGCCAACGACTTCAATTTTCCAATTCCCAACTTTTGCGCAAAGCAACAGTGCCGATGCGAACTGCGAACTTTCTTCGATGCTGACACGGCATTTCTTTGTAGGAGACGACGTAAGGAGTCTCTGATTGTCTTTTTCAGTCAGAGTCTCGTTACCTCGACTCTTACCCAAAATTACAACCGGCAACTTGTCATTCCCATTTTTCGATTCGACGCGATAACCCAATTCGCGCAATGCCTGAAACAGCGCCGCCTGCGGACGTTCGTGCATTCGCGTGACGCCGCTTAAACGATAAACGCCATTGCCCAGACAAACGAACGCCGACAAAAACCGCGCCGCCGTTCCCGCGTTACCGACAAACAGTTCCAGCGGCTTTTCCACCGTGCCGCCGTTCGGAATTTTTCCGCCGAGACCTTTGACCGTGATCGTGCGATTGCAAAATTCTTCCGGATCATTTTCGACGCGGATCTCAAATCCCAATTTCTGCAAACACTCGACCATGATCTGCGTGTCCTCGCTCCAGAGCGCGCCGGTGAGCGTGACTTCTCCGTCCGCGAGCGCGGCGAGGATGAGCGCGCGGTTCGTGATGCTCTTGGAGCCGGGCACGGTGATTTCCGCGCGCACGGGTTTGTCGAGCGGGACGATTTCGATGAGATCGGGTAAAGCCATTTTCAACCACGAATGAACACGGATGGACACGGATGGGGAAAAACGCAGAGGCGCAGAGAACGCACTGACACGCCGGGAGAAAAATTCCCTGCGACTCTTTGCGGCCTCTGCGTCTTTGCGTTTAGCTTTTTATCCGTGTCCATCCGTGGTTGATTGTTTTTTCCAAATCACGCGCCGCGCTTGAACTGAAATTTCCCCGCGCGCAATCGCCGCGACGCATTTTGGATACAACTCATGCTCCGCCGCGTGAATCCGCGCGTGCAAACTTTCAGGCACGTCGTGATCCAACACGGGCACGGCCTGCTGGCCGATGATCGCGCCGGAATCCACGCCTGCATCCACGAAATGCACCGTGCAGCCCGTCACCTTGACACCATGATCGAGCGCCTGCTTCCACGCTTGAAGTCCCGGAAACGACGGCAGCAGCGATGGATGCACGTTGACGATGCGGCCTTCAAATGCGCGCAGAAATTCGCCTTTCAAGACGCGCATGAAACCGGCGAGGATGATCAAATCCACTTTTGCCGAGCGCAACACCTCGACAAACGCGCGCTCGGATTCATCCTCCAGCTTCGTGCGGAATTTTCCCGGCGGGATGAATTGCGCCGGAATTTTCCGCTCGCGTGACTGCGACAATATCCCGGCATTCTCGACATCGCTCAAGACGATGGCGACCTCCGCCGGAATTTTCCCGGCGGCGCACGCATCGGCGATGACGGCAAAATTCGAGCCTCTGCCGGAACCGATAACGCCCAATCGAAATGAATTGCTCACGCCAGTTTGAATAACACAACGAAGTTGGACTGTCTGCCAAATTCCCGCGTGGACGGAAAATTCTTTTCGTGTCTTCCGTAAGTTTCGCAGTTAAATTCTTTCGCGTGAACGACACGATGTTCATCCACTGCTTTGTGGACGCGCTGTTTCCGCGCGCGGGCGTCTGCATGGAAATCTTGCGCATATAGGCATTCCATAAAATCCAGGCGATAGAAAGGCCATTCCGGGAATCAACCGAATTGGCGGCAACTGGAGCGGCTAAATATTTTGTCTTTTTTGTCCCATTTTGGCTCGCGGAGGACATATAAGATTGACGCTTTGAACAAATTCAGCCGCTGGCGCGTTTTTTCTGGAAAAGGCAGTGAAGACCCGATAAGAAATATATTTTTTTTTGTTGCAACTGATTTTATCCGGTGCTGTTAATATGCTTGTATAAGCAAAGTTCAGATGGAAACATCATGAACCCATTATCAGGATACAGCAAACGCGGGACAGATCGCCGACCTGCTTGCAAAGAGGAAGGGAATGGTTTCACTTTGCTCGAACTGCTGGTTGTCATCGCGATCATCGCCATCCTTGCCGCCCTGCTTTTGCCGGCCTTGTCCCGGGCCAAGGCGAGGGCGCAGGGAATCCGCTGCGTCAGCAACATGAGGCAGTTGCAACTGGCCGCAATGCTTTACGGAACTGACGACAACGATTCCATGCCATGCAACGTCCCGCTTTCGCCTGAGTTTGGAGGTGACTCGACCACCGGCAAACCCTGCTGGGAGGACGGCACCATGTTCTCTCACGACCAGGTCACTGGATATTCAGTTCCCGAGAACCCCGTCGGATGCGCAACCAATCCTTTTTATCTGGGCGTGCAGGGGCAAGCGGGCGGGAATCCACCAACAACGCTGGTTGGTTCCATTGGAATCTATGCAAAAGCGGCCGATATATATCATTGCCCCGCCGACAAATATCTGGACCCGGACTGGCATAGACAGCGCGTCCGGTCGTGTTCGATGAACTTGCAATGTGGAACTCTTGCAATACCCGGTGGCAACACTTACGGCGCCGGGCAGTGTAATGGCGTTGATTTCAAGGAATTCAAAAAATTTTCAGATTTTGGTTCCAGCGCTATGAGTGCTTCGGATTGCTTTGTGTTCCTGGATGAAAACCCGTTGAGCCTGAATGATGGATGGTTCTTGTATATTTTGGATGGAAGCGACATAAATGACCGGCCGGCGGTCAATCATGGTCAATCCTCGTCGTTCTCCTATGCGGATGGTCATGCAGAGCTTCATCGCTGGCGCGACCAATTTCTAACGATTGATTCCAGCGGCGAGGGAGACGATACGCTGTGGCTCGCGCAACATGGCACCTGCCCCGTCAACCCATGAAATGGTCGAAATGCAGAACTGCTGCTACGCCGCCTAGAAAAAGATTTCAGATTTTCAATGACTTTTCCGCGCAAGAACAAATTTGGAGTCACTTGCGAACAGTGGCATCGGACGTTTCGAGAAACAATTTCTTGAAATTTGATTTATCCACGGACGCCCAAACCCGCGTGCGTCTCAATTGAACTTCACCTGTGCGATTGCGCCGTCGTAAGAGACGGATTTATCCGCCGTCGGTGTGAATGAAAAACCAACCTGCTTTTCCTTCGAGACGAGGACGACGTTAAACGTGCGCTTTTGCAACATTCCATTGAACGAGCCTTCGCGTTTGCCGATGGTGAGCGTCCGGCTTTTGTCATCCCAATGGATCGGGATGGTGGCAAAGGCATTCGTTTCATAATCGTAAGTCAGGCCGTCGTCTTCGTAGATCGTGAACTGGCCGTCCGCTCCCGCATAAACGTAGAGCGTGACCGGATCGGCCGGTTTTTCGCCGGTATATTGAATGTCCGGCCCGAACGGAATGATGGAGCCTGCGCGGATGAACAGCGGCATGGCGTCATAAGGCGCAGGCGCGTCCAAAGTCTGGCCGCCCGCGATGTTTGTGCCGCTCCAGAAATCATACCAGCCGCCCGTTGTCGGCGGCAGATAGACATTGCGGTCACGCGCCTGATAGGTGGTGACGGGCGCGACG
This sequence comes from uncultured Verrucomicrobiae bacterium, assembly GCA_963755455.1. GTDB lineage: Bacteria > Verrucomicrobiota > Verrucomicrobiia > Limisphaerales > UBA11358 > UBA11358. Next base: position 939,921 of record CAVWJH010000004.1, on the reverse strand, counting down.
AGAAACGCCGGGCCGAACATATATTCGTCCGTGATTTCGCGCGAACCAGCATCGTTCCGAAAATCCATGACGAGCGGGCGCATCATCGTGCCTGCGTCCTGCGTGATTTCGCCGGCAATCGAATAAATATACGGCAGCAGGCGGTAACGCAAATTGTCGAATTTGACGATGGCCAGATACGCGGGGCTGGTGTCACCGCCAAAAGCCCACGGTTCGCGCGGCTGGAGTTCGCCGTGCAGCCGCGTGATCGGGCAGAACGTCCCGAACTCAAACCAGCGGGCGTTGAGTTCGCGCCATTCATCAAGATTTTCCGGCGTGGGGTTTTTTGCGGAAAATTTGTTTTCCATCGTGTAGCCGCCGATGTCCATTGTCCAGTAGGGCAAACCGGAAATGCAAAAGCCCAGGCCGGCGGCAATTTGTTTTTTCATCGCAGTCCACGTTGAAGTCGTGTCGCCGGACCAAGTGGCCGTCGCGTAGCGCTGGATTCCCGCGAAGCCGGACCGCGTCAGGATGAAGACGCGCGTGTTGGGCGCGACGCTGCGCTGGCCTTCATACATTCCCATGCTGTTCATCAGCGCGTAGCCGTTCATCACCCGCGACGCCGTGCCCATCGCGGTCGGATTCATGTGGATGCGCTGGCCTTCGAGAGTGGGCGGCGAGGCGGTGAGATCGGGTTCGGTGGCGTCCTCCCACCAGGCGTCAATTCCTTTGCTGAAAAGTGCGGTGTTGATTTGATCCCAATAAAGTTTTCGCGCGGCGGGGTTGAAGGCGTCGTAAAAAGTGTAGGGATAGTTGATCCAATCCAGCAGCCCTTCCTTAAGATTGGGCTGGTAAAGAAAACCGGCCTTCTGCATCGCATCGAAGTTGGTCGTGCCGGGGTAAAATTTGCCCCAGACCGAAATCATGACGTGCGCGTGCAGGTCGTGAAGCGATTTTATCCATCCTACGGGATCGGGAAAACGCGACGGGTCGAACTGGTGCGAACCCCAGGCGTCGGGTTTCCAGTATTGCCAGTCCTGCACGATGTTGTCGAAGGGAATGGCGCGGTGGCGGTATTCTTTCACCACGTCGAGGCTCTGCTGCGCCGTCTCGTAACGCTGGCGCGACTGCCACAAACCGAACGCCCATTCCGGCATCAACGAAGCCTGCCCGGTCAATTGCCGGTATCCCGCGACGACCCGGTCCAGCGCCGGCCCATAGACAAAATAATAATCCACACCGTCGCCCACCTCGGACCACAGCGCGGTGTCTTCATTCGGCGGCGGAGTTTTCCACGTCAACTGCATCGTCGTCGCCTGGTCGCCGCCGTATTCAAGCTTGATGGCGTAATGTTGCCCGGCCTGAAGCGAAACTTTTATTTGATCATTGTCCGTCAACCAGCCCTGCCGCCAGTGGTCAATGACCAGCTTTCCATCGAGCCACATTTTGATGTGGCCGTTGGAATATGTTTTGAATTGATAATCGCCGCTCGTCGTCGGAACAATTTCGCCCGTCCAGCGCGTCCATCTCCGGTCATTACCCTGACCACTTGACGCAAAAACAATCTGGCTGTCAACGTGCGGATTTTTTAACTCGTTCGGATTAGCCGCAGTGAATGTGCCGGTCATCAGCCCGCCTGGCTGGTTTGAAGCGTCCATCAGGCAATTGGTCGGAATGGCTTCAAACTGCCGCAAATCGCCGAAGCGCGAATACGAAAGATTATCCCACAAAATGCCGTAGCCGCGGCTCGACACCAGAAACGGCACGACGACGTGCGTGTTGTGCTGCCACAAATCAAGATCGTAGCCCTTGATGTCCACGATGCCGATCTGCCGCTGGCCGAGGCCGTAAAGCGATTCATCGGCGTTCGGCTCCCACTGCTGGGCGACATGGAAAGTCTGCTCGCCCTGCACTTCGGCGGGAATGATTTCCCGGCCGCCGGATTTTTCGGCAAGAATTGATTTTCCATCCGCATCAAAAAATGAAACCGCGCCGGACGCAAGATTGACGTGGACTTGCAGTTTTTCAGTCGTCAGAATCGCGTCGCCGTTTTCGGTCTTCAACGTCCAGTCCGTTTTGACGGCTTTTTTGGGTTCGGTGACGACGCTCATACGGTCGAAAAACGCGCGGTCCTTCGCGCAGGCAATGCGCACCACGTCGGGCGCATAAAACTGCACTTTGAGAAATGTATCGTTGATGGGGACGACCATCCCATCCGCAAGTTTTTCGGGTAAGCCGGCAGTTTGTGCAAAGATTTGGCCTTGGACGGCAAGCAAGGCGAACAAAATGAAGCGCTTGAGAAATTTTTCCATGATGATGTAATTTTAAGTGAACTCGCGATTTAGGCAATTAAAAATCATACCCCGCCAAACCGCCGGTCCCGCTTGGCATAATCTTCCAGCGCGGCTAAAAATTGCGGCTTGCGGAAATCCGGCCAAAGCGTCGGCGTGATCACGAGTTCCGCATAGGAAATCTGCCACAGCAGAAAATTGCTCACGCGCATTTCGCCGCTGGTGCGGATGAGCAAATCAGGATCGGGAATTCCGCGCGTCCAAAGATTGTCTGAAATCACCTTTTCGTTGATGTCCGCCGTTTCAAGTTTCCCTGATTTTACTTTTTCGGCAATCGCACGCACGGCGTCCACAATTTCAATCCGGCTGCCGTAACTCAACGCCATCACGAGCGTCAGGCCGTTGTTTTTGGAAAGTGTCGCGATGGATTTCCGCAGATGTTCCTGCACGTTTTCCGGCAGGCGATAAATCTGGCCGATGACTTCGAGCCGCACGTTGCTTTTGTTCAGCTCCGGCGTTTCGCTTTTGAGATAGTGGATGAGATATTTCATCAGCGCGTCCACTTCGTCCTTGGGGCGGTTCCAATTCTCCGCCGAAAAAGCGTAGAGCGTGAGATACTTGATGCCGAGTTCGCCCGCCGTGCGGATGATCGTCCGCGCCGATTCCGCGCCGACGCGATGACCCTCGACGCGCGGCAAGCCGTGCTGCTTCGCCCAGCGGCCGTTGCCGTCCATGATGACGGCGACGTGCTGCGGCAACGACGCGTTGGCCTCGGCGCTCAAATGTGAAGTGGCGGAACTCATTTTGTTTGTCCGCAGATTACGCGGATTCCACAGATTCAAAAATAAAAATCTGCGCCAAACTGCGAAATCTGCGGACAGTCCCTGTAGTTAAATAAAAATCGTCTGATCACGGCCCGCCCCGGTTGTTTTCGCGCTTTCCTTGACGCCGCCATTGTGCTGAAATTTTCGCGTGGCCGGGAAATCAGGGTTTGGGTGTGATATTCGCAAGAACTTTGCCATCGTCTTCAAAACGTGGCGGCAGCGGAACAGCCTCCTGTTGAAACAAATCGCCGCCGGCCTTGGCGTCTCGATCAACACCGTGAACTTATGGGAGATGGGCCGCCGTTATCCCAGCGGCAAAAACATCGAGGCGCTCGTCCAATACACCGGCCTGCCGCCCTGCCGGCTTTTCTGCCTCATGGCCGCCAAATGCACGCGGCGTCTTTGCCTCCTGAAAAAACCCCCACAAAGTTAAGCGCCATTCCGTCGTCCGCCCCGTTCAACTTTAAGTTGAAAATCACTTCTCGGCGGCATCGCCAGTCCTGCTAGGGTCGTCGCTGATTCAATTCAGCGCACCTGAAAACTCTGGCATACACCTCGCGCGGCTCCGGCGGCATCGCCGGATGCTTTGACGGCGCAGTCGCTTCCAGTTCACACACCGCGACACACTTTTTACGCGCCGAAACTTCCCGTCACCATGCCGTCCAATCCTCGCACCGCGCCGAAACTGTCCGTCACGGTGTTGCGACGGCCTTTTTACGCACCGAAACATTTCCTCACCATGCCGTGACAGTATCTTTACAGACCGAAACTGTCGGTCACGGCACCGAAACCTTGTGTCACCACACCGTCCAAGCCTTCCACCGCGCGGAAACTGTGTTTCAACACGCCGAAACTTCATTTCACCGCGCGGAGAAATCATTTTTACACGCCGCTAAATCTTCCGGCGGCATCGCTTTGGCTCAAAAACAGGCCAAAAATGGCCAAAACCGCGTGTTTTGCCGTTCCAACCGCAAACTATAAGACACAGGAACACTCATGAAAGGAAATTACGTTCAAGGAAAGGTTCTCACGCGCGCCGTCCTCCGCCCGGTTGCAACCGGGCGGAGGACTCCAGCTTGGCTTTCCTTTCCAAGTCTGCCAAGCAGGACAATTAGGAAGATACAAGGAGCGACATCATCAGTGAAAGAATTAACGCAAAGACGCCAAGACGCAATGAGCGCAAAGCAAAAATTCCTTGCGACTTCGCGCCTTTGCGTCTTTGCGTTGAAAATTTCCCCGCCGAATATGCCGCCCCGACGGGCTTGTTCCTCGCCCAGCGGATGGGAGAGGATGCCGAAGGCAGGTGAGGGATTTAGTTTTTTTGGTTTTGGTTCTACAAATATGCCGCGCCGACGGCGCTGGGGACGAACGCCGTGCCAAAATCATTTTGCGTTGGACGTTTGGGGGGAGCGCGCCCGCCACGGGCGCAGTTTCCAGCGCCCCCGCTGGAAACATTGGGCGGGCGGAAGTGGGTTCGACGAGGGCGTCGAACCCGACAGCCGGGGCGGCTGTGCTCCCCATTCTGGACGGATTTTGTTTGGGACGGTGGATTTGGCGTTTGAATTTTTTGTCGCGCGAAGCACGCGCAGGCGGCGAAGTCCGTAGGACTGGCCTATTTGTAGAAACGGCAGCGTAAATGAATCAAGCTCCGTAGGAGCGACATCATCCGTGAATGAATTAACGCAAAGACGCAAAGACGCAATGAGCGCAAAGCAAAAATTCCTTGCGACTTCGCGCCTTTGCGTCTTTGCGTTGAAAATTTCCCCGCCGAATATGCCGCGCCGACGGCGCTGGGGACGAACGCCGTGCCAAAATCATTTTGCGTTGGACGTTTGGGGCATTTGGCGGTTGAATGTCTTTACTTTATGAAAACAATGTCATGAAAACGAAACTTCTATTCGCGTTCGTAAATCTCATAGTCACTTTAGCCTGTCACGCCCAAGGAACCGCCTTCACCTATCAAGGCAGATTGCTCAATTCCACCAACCCAGCCAGCGGCAGCTACGATTTCACTTTTACAATTTTCGGGACAAACAGCGGCGGCAGTCCTATCACGCAGACAATCACAAACGCATCTGTGTCCGTCAACAACGGCCTTTTCATGTCCATGCTGGATTTTGGTAATTTTTTGACCGGCAATCCGGCTTGGCTAGAAATTGGCGTCCGCACCAACGGGAATGGCGACTTTGTCACCTTGGTTCCTCGCCAACAGTTGACGCCCACGCCTTACGCAATGTTCGCGAACACGGCAAGCAACGTGGTCGGGGCAATCAATGGAAATCAGATTGCCACTGGAACAATTGGTGCGGCTCAAATCGCTCCGGGTTCAGTTGGCGTTATACAACTGGCACCTGCCGCCGCAACCGGCTTGCTGACTCTCCAAGTGCCAAGCAACACCAATCTGCAAGCCGTGGCAAATTTCAGTTATGTTTTCACTAACGCGGGGCTGAATCAATTGACCCTTCCAGCTAATCCCAACATTGGTGATCGTGTGCGTATCACTGGTGGAGCCGGCGGATTTGGTTTAGTGGCAAATAACGGCCAGAGCATTATCAGCCCCCCGAGTTTTTCGTGGGCATCGTTAAATGCTGGTTCTGACTATTGGCAATCAGTCGCCATGAGCGCGGATGGCAGTAAAATGCTGGCATCAACATATAATGGAACCAACGGTTACATTTACGCTTCAACTAACTCCGGGGCGAACTGGTTCACAAACAACGATACAGGTTCTGGCCCATGGGTGTCCGTTGCCATGAGTGCCGATGGCAGCAAAATGGTGGCCGGACAGTTGGGTGGCTCGACCGGCTTCATTTACATCTCAACTAACTACGGAGTGAATTGGAACACAAACAATGATGCTGGTTGGGGCGCATGGGGAACAGTTGCCATGAGCGCAGATGGCAGCAGGTTGATAGCAGGTCAATCCTTTGGTTATGGACTACCCTACGGTTACATTTATACCTCCACCAATTATGGCGTGAATTGGATTCAGCAAACCAGCGCTGGCCCAAATTCATGGGGATTTGTTGCCATGAGCGCAGATGGCAGCAAGATGTTGGGAGGACAACGTGGGTATTTAAGTTTTTATTTTCTTGCCACTTCAATGAATTCCGGTGTGAGTTGGTCCACAAGCAACGACGCCGGTTCTGGTGATTGGTATTGCGGTGCAATGAGCGCAGATGGCAGCAAGATGGTCGCAGCACAATATCCAGGCTGGGTTTATACCTCGACTAATTTCGGCGTAAATTGGACTCGGCAACTTGCCATTGGTTCTAATTACTGGCAATCCGTTGCCATGAGCGCGGATGGCAGGAAAATAGTGGCAGCAAATATAAATGCAAGTTCACAGATTACCAATGGTGGCTACATTTATACTTCCACCAATTATGGTATGACTTGGGCGAAACAACCAAATATGGTTTCTAGCTATTGGACATCTATTGCCATGAGCACGGATGGAAGCAAAACAATAGCGGGACATTATGGCGGAAACATTGATTGGATACCGAATTATATCACGCAATGGAGCACAGTTTATGTTTATGGCGATGCGTATGCCAGCATGGAAGTTGTCTATACTGGCGGCGGTTTGTGGACGCCAGCGTTTTATACCGGCAATTTTACAATTCAGTAAATCCGGCTTCACTTGAAGGGAGTCCACCGCGTTGACTTCAGAAGGCCGCACCGGCACGGTGTTTTTCATCACGGACGATGGTTATTTGATTTCCAATTATCATGTGGTCAAGGCGGCGACGAAAGTTCGTCTGGTCACGAGCGCCGGAACGGTTGATGCAAAAGTTGTTCAAGTGGATGCGGCCAATGATCTGGCTTTGTTGAAGGCAGATGGAAAATTTTCTCCGCTGCCGATTGCCGCGAGCCGCACGGCGCATCTGGGCGGCACGGTGGCGACGATTGGTTTTCCCGACCCGTCGTTGCAGGGATTTTCACCCAAGGTGCTGGCGCACGGCCACCACGGGGGAAATCGCGTCGCTGTCCGGCGCGGGGGATGACCCGCGCTATTTTCAAATCAGCGTGGTCTTTGCAGACGGCCACCACGCAGCCGGGCAAATGGCAGGACGAGCATCGTCCGCTGGTGGATGAGCTGGGCAACGTCATCGGCATCGTCTCCGCAAAACTGAATGCTTCAACCGCATTGGCCATGAGCGGCTCGCTCCCGGAGGTCCTTGCGGACGGCCACCAGTGAATTACGCGGTCAAGAGCAGCCTGCTGTTGAGCTTCCTGGAGTCTGTCCCAGACGTGGCTAATAAACTCAAAGCGCCAAACACGGCGGATGAGAAGTTTGAGGATGTGGTGAAGTCGGCGCAGGATGCGGCGGTGCTGGTGCTTGTTTATTGAGTAGGGGACGACGTGAGGAGTCTCTGATTTAATTTGAGTCTCGTGACCTCGACTCCTACCAAAATTATTAAATAAGGAAGGCAGGAAACAAGGAACAGACTTTTCCTGATTTCATGCTTTCCTTATTGAAACCAACAGCGGCGGTGCTGGTTTTGGTTTATTGAGGCAGGAATTTGACCGGCAGCAACTGGATCAATCTGCTTTCCGTCTCCAATTTGTGTTCCAGCCCGTATCAATTCCTCGATCCCGCAGGCATTGTCCAGCCAGCGCGGTTCTATCGGGCGTTGATGCAATAAATTTTCTGCTTCTTTGCGTCAAAAATTTATCGGCGTCAATCCACGAAATCTGCGGACAACCTGCATTAAACAAAAATCGTCTGCTCGCGCGCCGGCCCGATGGATGCGATGAACAATTTCGCATTCGTCAGTTCCGCGATCGCCTTCAGATACGCGCGCGCTTTCGGCGGCAGGTCGGCGAACTTGCGCGCCTTGTCCGTCGGCGTGCGCCAGCCTTCAAATTCCACATAGACCGGTTCGCATTCGGCGAGCACCTGCGCGTCGTTCGGCACGAAGTCGTATTGCTTCTTGCCGTGACGATACGCGACGCAGACCTTGATCGTCTCCACCGTGTCGAGGCCGTCGAGATTCGTGATGGCGAGGTCGTCAATGCCGTTGACCATCGTCGCGTGGCGCGTGGCGACGGAATCGAACCAGCCGCAGCGCCGCGCGCGTCCGGTCGTCGCGCCGAATTCGCGGCCCATGCCGTGCAGCAGGTCGGAAATCTCCGCGTTCTCCGTCGGCAACGGCCCTTCGCCGACGCGCGTGGTGTAAGCCTTCATCACGCCGACGACGCGGTCCATGCGATGCGGCGGCACGCCCGAACCCGTGCAAGCGCCGCCCGCCGTGGTGTTCGACGACGTGACGAACGGATAAGTGCCGTGGTCAATGTCGAGAAATGTTCCCTGCGCGCCTTCAAATAAAATGTCCGCGTTGTCGCGCATCGCGTGGTGCAGAAGAACAACGGTGTTCGTGGACGAACGGCTTGAGAAATTTTCCGGCCTGCGTTGTATTCCGCGAAAACTTTTTTGAACGACAGCGGTTTCGCGCCGAGCGATTTGAGAACGATGTTGTTTTCCTTGATGCGCACGCGAAAGTTTTTCTTCGAGCCGCATCGGATCAACCAAATCGTTCACGCGCAAACCGACGCGCGCGGCCTTGTCGCCGTAAGCCGGGCCGATGCCGCGCTTGGTGGTGCCGATTTTGTTTTTGCCCTTGAGCACTTCGCGCTGCGCGTCCAGTTCGCGATGATACGGAAAAACGACGTGCGCCGTTTCGCTCAAGACGAAATTCTTCGGCGTGACTTTGACGCCGATTTTTTGCAGGCCGTTAATTTCTTCGACGAGACCAATCGGGTCAACCACCACGCCGTTGCCGATGACGCACAATTTGTTTTTGCGCAGAATGCCCGACGGCACGAGGTGCAGGACGTATTTTTTCGGGCCGAGAAAAACCGTGTGCCCGGCGTTGTTGCCGCCGGCGTAGCGGACGACGACGTCCGCCTTCTCGGTGAGCACGTCAATGATTTTGCCTTTGCCTTCATCGCCCCACTGGGCGCCGACGAGAATTGTGTTTGCCATAATTTTGAATTTTGTTTTGGCGGCGCAGCAGCGCCGCCCTACCGCAATAAAAATCCCCGAACTTTCATTCGGGGCAAAGCGCGGGTCTTTGCCGCAAGAAATTAGAAAAATGATTTGCGCGTGTCAATTCCACAGAAATTATTCGTCAAATTCCCACGGCTTTGCGGTGTTTGTCACGCGCCAGCAACATCCGTAGATTTATTTCAACTCCGCCGCAATCTGTTCGCCCAGAAGCGCGGCCTCGGCAACCGGGCACTTCGCTTCGCCGCGCTTCGCATTTTCGTCACAAAATGAAATCGCGCGCATAAAAATGTTGCCGCCGGTGATTTCCGCGTGGGCCGCCACCGGACTCTGGCAGCCGCCGCCCATTGCGCGCAGAAACGCGCGTTCCGCCGTCACGCAATGAAACGTGTTGAAGTGGTTCAGGCGCTCGCAAATTTTTGAAATGCGCTCGTCGTCCGCGCGGATTTCAATCCCGATCGCGCCCTGCCCCACGCACGGCAGCATCACGTCCAAATCCAAAACGGTCGCGAGCAGGCCGTCCGGCACGGCGTCGCCAAGCAGTTTTCCGTCCGGCTTAACTTCAAAATTCAGCCGCGTCAAACCGGCGAGAGCGAGAATTGTCGCGTCCAGTTCGTCGCGCTCGGAAACTTTTTGCAATCGCGTCGTCACGTTGCCGCGAATTTCGACGACCTTCAAATCGGGCCGCGCGGCGTGCAGCGACATTTTACGCCGCGTGCTGCTGGTGGCGATGATTGTGCCCGCCGGAAAATCCTTCAGTTTTGCGTGCGGCTTGAAACCTTTGAGCGAACTCTGGCCGGGAATCCAATCTTGTTGAGAGTTGCTGGTTGAGAGTTGAGAGAGAAATTTCGCGTCGCGGTAAATCAAAACGTCGCGCACGTCGGCGCGTTTTGGGGTTGCCGCCAGAATCAAACCGGAGGGCAAATCCGTGGGCAAATCTTTCAGGCTGTGAACCGCGAGGTCGGCGCGCCCTTTGACCAGCGCGACTTCGAGTTCCTTGGTGAACAATCCCTTTGGCAGGCTTTCGCCGACTTTCGCCAGCGACGCGGTTTGCAGCTTGTCGCCGGTGGTCTTGATGATTTTCAACTCGAAACGCAGGCGCGGAAAAGTTTTGCGGCATTGTTCCGCGATCAAGTTCGCCTGCGCGAGCGCGAGCGCGCTGCCGCGCGTGGCGATGATGATGGATCGTTCGGGAGCCATTATTTTAGCCACAGATAAACACAGATGGACACAGATGAAAAGAACTACAAATTTCAGGACTGCGCGGACATCGTTTGGAATCCGCGCGCATCCATGTCCATTTGCGGCCGGCCATTTTTTGTTTCGAGCAGCGGCTCCACTTTTTCGGCGATGATTTGTTCGCAACGGGCGATTTCCTCCTTGCGCTGCTTCAAATAGTCGGCGGCGATGCCCTGAAGGTCGTCAATGTTGTAAAGATATACGTTCTGAAGAAAACTCACTTCGGGAGCGATGTCGCGCGGCACGGCGATGTCTATGAGCAGCAGCGGACGATGCTTGCGCACCTTCATCAGCGGCTCGAGTTTCGCGCGGTCCAAAATGTAATGCGGCGCGGAGGTGCTGCTGATGGCGATGTCAATTTTTTCAAACTCGGCGCCCCAGTCGTCGAATTGCACGGCGCGTCCGCCGAATTCCTCCGCCAAAACCTGTGCGCGTTCGTGCGAACGGCTGGCGATGACGATGCTTTTCGCGCCGCGCGAATGAAGGGCGCGCGCGGTCTTCTCGCTCATATCGCCCGCACCGATGACGAGGACTTCGTGCCCGGCGAGCGAACTGAAAATCTTTTGTGCCAGTTCGACGGCGACGGACGCGACGGACACGCTGCCGCGCTGGATGTTCGTGTTGGTGCGGATATGCTTGGCGGCGTTGAACGCGCGTTGAAATGCCTTGTTCAACTTCGCGCCGGTGTGCTTTTCCTGTTGTGCGACCTGGTAGGCGGTTTTGAGCTGGCCGAGAATTTCCGTTTCACCCAGAACCATCGAATCCAGTCCGGCGGCGACCTTGAAAAGGTGGTGCAGGCTTTGCGGTTCGGAGAACGTGTAAATTTCATCGCCCGGCGGATTGTCCAGCGCGTGAAAATCCTTCAGAAAATTTTTCAGCCCGGAAAATGCCATGGCCGGTTCAAGCGCGGTCGCCGCGTAAATCTCCACGCGGTTGCAGGTGGAAAGGATCACGGCCTCGCTGGCGACGCCGGATTCGCGCAGCGCCTTGAGCGCAACGGGAATTTTTGGCGCGGCAAAGGCAAACCGTTCCCGCATCTCGACGGGCGACGAATGATGGCTCAACCCGATGACGACGACGTTCATAGGTGATGCACCGGCGACAGCAATAGAAATCCCCAGAACGTGAGCATGAGAAACACAAAGCTGCCGACCGCGCTCCACGCAAAGCGACGCCCGCCCTGCCCGAACTTCCAGCGCGCCACCAGCAGCGCAATGTAAAACGCCCAGATGAAGACGGAATAATCCAGCAGCGGGTCGCTCTTGAACCAGACGCCGTATTTTTCCTTCAACAACCAGGGACTGAACGACAATCCGGCCGTGAGCAGGACAATCCCCGTGACCAACAGTCCGCTCATCACGCGCTCAAGCCGCTGGATGGGCGGCAGCAGGGAAAGGATCGCGCGCAGCTTGTGAAATTTCAAATCATGCTCTTCCGTGAGAAACATCAGCGCGGCGACGGCGCTCAATCCGAACGCGCCGATGGCCAGAAGAACCAGCGCCGCGTGCAGACTGACAAGCCCGTTGGAAAAATCCGGCTGCGCCGCGTGCGGCGGATCCAGCGCCGGCATGAGCGCAAAAACACCCATGAAAAACAAAATATGCGAGGCGAACGCGCCGACAAACCGCAGCCGGTGGAAAATTCCGATGACGAGATACGCGACGACGATGGTCCACGCGATGAACGTCGTGGCCTCGTAAAGGTTGTTGACCGGGCATTGGTCGAAACGCATCCCGCGCTTGAACATCGCGGTCGTGTGCAGCGCGGCGGCGGCGAGGAGCAAAAAATAATTCGCGCGGTCGTCCGTGCGAAAACCTCTTCGCCACAGGAAAACCGAGTAGGCCGAACTCATTCCGTAAACAATCACGGCGAGCAAAAAGAAATGCCGGTCAGTGAACCAAGCCACGGTGACAGCTTAAACGCGGAAACGGACGGCGCAAGCTGTAAAGCAGCAACTCATTTAGAAAAAAGCCTGACAAAGAGAATTGCATAATGATGTGTGTGCAAAGGAGACGGGATCTCCGGCGTTTGTTCGTTTTCGCCCATAACACTTCATCGGCAAAAAAATGTGATCCGCCGAATGATGTTTTTTACATCACTGAATAGACACCGACGCTGCTCGACTTGTATAAACTATTTCTGCGGCTGCAATTTGCCGCGCAGGACGTGGATGAGCGCCTTGACGGTAAGTTCGATGAAGAGAAACGGCTTGGCGATGAAGTCGTTGCCGCCGGCCATCATGGAACTGGTGCGGTTGTCGAAGTCGCTCAAGGCGGTGACGAAGACGACGGGGGTTTTTTTGTGCTGCGGCATCGCGCGAAGTTTGGTGCAAAGTTCGTAGCCGGTCATGCCGGGCATGTCCACGTCGAGGAACACGAGGTCGTAGATGTTTTCCGTGAGGAGCTTGAGGGCTTGGTTCGGGATCCTCGACGTTGACGGTGTGGAGCTGCGCCTTTTCAAGCGCATAGACGACGGCGCGGCGGGAAATGGCCTCGTCGTCCACGACCAGGACGTTGACGGCGGGAATCTCCTGCCTGTCGGGCACGGTGCCGCGTTCAAACAGGAAGCCGAGAAAGTCAATGGAGTTGGCGACGGTGCGAAGGGTGGAGGGGTTGATATTCTTGGGCTTCTCGTAAAGCTCCTTGAGCAGCGCCTCGATTGCATCGGACATTTTGGCGACGATGAGGAGTCCGGCGATGCCCGCGTTGCCGGTGAGGGCGTGCATCCGGCGGTGGAGTTCGTAAATCTGCTTGAGCTGCATGACCTCGCCGTCGGCCTTGACAAGGCTTTGCAGGCCGGCGCGCAGGGTGGCCAGCGTGGCGGGCAGGCTTTCGGTGAATGATTTTTGCAGGCCGGCCTGAAACACGGTGTCCGCCGCGGTGGCGCTGGCAAGCGCGGGGCCGGGCAGGATTTTTTTCTCGTGCGTGCCTTCGACCGGCGGTTCCAAATGGGGGATCGCCCCGCTGTCGCCGATGGTATGGCGCACCAGCTCGAGGACTTCCTTGGGCGAGCAACTGGCCTTGGAAAGGCATTTTGTCGCGCCGGCCTTCCACGCCTCCTGGATCAGGTTGGTCAGGTAGGTGTTGGAAAAAACGATGACAGGCAGCCTGGAAAAATCGTCCTCGCTGCGGATTTGCCTGATGACGTCAACACCAGACATCTGGGGCAGCATGAGATCGAGTATGATCAAGTCGGGCTGGAACGTCCGCATCACCTTCAGGCCGTTCTCGCCGTCCAGCGCAATCTCCACCTGATAGCCTTCCACCGCGAGTTTGTTGCGATAGACGTTGGCGACAATCTGGTTGTCTTCGATGATGAGTATTTTTTTCATTTTTTCAAACCCGGCTGTTCCGACAAAAACTTTTCTATCTTCTTGTATTCGACCGACGCATCTTCGCAAAATTTAGGCGCATTGGTCAACTGGCCTTCCGCCCCCATTTTTTCCAGCGCGAGCATCAGCTTCGACAGTTGCGTCATGCCCAGCGTGGCGCTCGCGCCCTTGCAACTGTGCGCGACGTGGCGCACCTGCGTGGCGTCCCCGGCACGCACGGCGTCCTCGATCTGCTTCAACTGCTGCGTGGTCTGCTTGTAAAACATCTCGGCGAGTTCATTCAGCATGGCCGGGTCGCCGCCGGTCAGGTCGTTCATGCGGCTCATGTCCACCGGCGGCTCCTCGACGGGCGCGGCGGGAGTTTCAACTTTCGGCGCTGGCGCGTATTTGTCTTCCGCAGCCGGAGTTGCGGGCGCGGCCCATTTTTCAATCACTCCGCGCACGTCCGCCGGGCGGATCGGCTTGGCCAGGTAATCGTCCATGCCGGCGGCCAGACATTTTTCCTTGTCCGACTGCTGCGCGTGCGCCGTCATGGCGATGATGAGGATGCGCCCGGTATAATTCGGGTTGGCCGCCGGATTTTTCTGCCGCTCGCGGATGTTGCGCGTGGCGGTCAGGCCGTCCATTTCCGGCATCATCAAGTCCATGAAGACGAGGTCGTAAGGCTTTTTGTCAATCGCCTCCAGCCCTTCGCGCCCATTGCCGGCCACGTCGGGCTTGTAGCCGATCTGCGCCAGGATGCGCGCGGCGACTTTCTGGTTGATGGTGTTGTCGTCGCACAAAAGGATTCTCAACGGCAGCCGCCCGGCCAGCGGCAGGTCGGCCTTCGGCGGCGGCGGCGCCTGCACCTCTGCCTTTTTCTGCGTGAACAGCGCGCGTTCAACTGCGGCCAGCAACTGCGCCGGCTTGACGGGCTTGGTGATGCTGTTGGCAAATGCGACCTGCGTGTTGGGCGCGGAGTCGGAGCGCGTGCCCAGCGGCATGAGAAAAACCAGCGGCAGCATCGCCGCGCTGAGCTGTTTGCGGATTTCCGCAGCAAGCGCAAGGCCATCCATGCCGGGCATTTGCAGATCAACCACAGCCACGTCAAACACTTCGCCATTCTTGAGCAGTTCCAGCGCCGCTTCCGCACTTTCGGCTTCGCGCGGAATCATTCCCCACCGGGCTGTTTTTTCAGCAAGCACTCGGCGGCTCGTCAGGTTGTCGTCCACGATCAAAATCCTCAAGTCGGCCAGCTTTGGCTGCCGGCTTGAAAGCGGTGACAATGCGGCCTGCGGCTCGGCCAGGAAATTTGCAGTGAAATGAAACGTCGAGCCTTCACCCGGCACGCTTTCGGCCCACATTTTTCCGCCCATCAACTCGACCAGTTTTTTGCTGATGACCAGTCCCAATCCCGTGCCGCCGTAATGCCGCGCCGTCGAAGCCTCCGCCTGCATGAACGGCCTGAACAATTTCGCCAGTTTTTCGGGCTTGAGGCCGATGCCCGAATCGCTCACGGAAAAATGCAGGTGCAGGACCGACATGTTCGACGCACTGTCCGGTTCCGAGGACAGCAGCCTGATCTGCACAAAAATCTCGCCCTTTTCGGTGAACTTGACGGCGTTGCTCAAAAGGTTCACCAGCACCTGCCGCAGCCGCAGTGAATCGCCCTCGACGGTCGCCGGGATGGTGCCGTCCACCTGATAAACGAGGTCCAGTTTTTTTTCGGCGGTCTTGGTCGCCAGCAGATCCAGCATTTCCTCGACGCGCAGCGCGCAGGTCGAACGGGCGCGAGTCCAGTTCCATCTTGCCCGCCTCGATTTTTGAAAAATCCAAAATGTCGTTGATGATGCCCAGCAGCGATTCGCCGCTGGTATGGATGGTGTCGAGGTAGCTGCGCTGGTCGGGGTTCAACGGCGTTTCCAGCAGCAGCCCGGCCATCGCGATCACGCCGTTCATCGGCGTGCGGATTTCGTGGCTCATCGCCGCGAGAAATTCCGACTTTGCCCGCGCGCCGGACTCGGCGGCGATCCGCGCTGCGTCCAGCTCGTGCTGGTGCTGCAGCATTTCGTCGAACCGCAGCTTCGTCTGCAATGCCACCCGCAGGCGCGCGCGAAATTCCGCCGCTTCCAGCGGCTTGCCCACGCAATCGCTCGCGCCCAGTTCAAACGCACGCAGCCGCTCCGCCGGTTCCGACGTGAACACGATGACCGGGACATTTTGCGTGGCCACATTATCCTTGATCTCGCGCAGCAGTTCCGTCTGTTCCGAGTCGAGCAGGATCGCATCGGCCGGCCAGTCGTGAAAAAACCGCCGCGCCTCGTCAGAGGTGAATGCGAAACACGGCGTAGCGCCGTCATCCTGCAAAGCGGATGACAGCGCCCCCGACAATTTGGGGTCGTTCACGACAATTAAAATTTGCGAAGCGGACCGGCTCATAACGGACAATTCATTTTGCTTCCGACGGACGCCGTCCATTGAACACGAATTTTTTCAATTGGCCAACCCGATTTTTCTTTTTTGCGAAAGCACTTGTCAACGTCCTGCGAACCGCTTAAACCTCTGACAGTTCTTTTCCAGAGCCAGGAAGTTTTTTTCCTGGCGTAGAGTCTTTGCGTTGCGAGGACTCAAAGCTGGAACGCGATGGTTGTAAGCTTGTCGGTCATAGTTGTAGATTGGATTGCGACGGTCTTCCATCCGGTGGAACGCGGGACAAGCCCGCAACAGCCGCTGGTCAAAACCACCATTCTGGCGATCATCAATGAAGTGAGCGGACAACTGCTGGTGCGATTGAACCCGCAGACCAACGCCTACGGCTATGAGGGAAAAATGAGCGTTGACGGCGGCAAGACCTGGCAATCCATCGGCTTTTTTCGGCAGGCGCGGCGCGTGGTGGTTCCCAACCTGACGCCGGGAGTCACTTATACCTTCAAATTTCGCGCCCTGGGCGGCGGCGATTGGAGCGACCCGGTCAGCCACATGGCGACGTGAGGATTTCACCCACGTCAACGAGGAATTCAGACCGCCGGAGCGGAAACTGTTCAGGCGGTCTTATTGCAAAAAAATTTACTTTGTTTTTATTTTGCGGATGTAATTGAGCGGGTGGTCGTCCAAAATGTTCTGGTAGATGCCCGTGATGTTGGTGTGGTAATAATTGATGCCGGCATAAATATAAAGCGGAATGATCGGCAGTTCGTCCTGGATCAAAATGCTCTCCGCCTGCTGGAAAAGTTCCTCGCGTTTTTTCAAATCGGTCTGCTCGTTTGCTTCGTTGACGAGTTCATCGTAGCGGGCATTTTTCCAGCCGGTGCGGTTGTTGCCGCTGTTGCTCAAAAACAAATCCAGAAACGTGTTTGCGTCGTCGTAATCGCCAATCCAGTCGCCGCGACCGACGTCGTAATCCAGATGCGCGGTCGCGCTCAACCACACTTTCCATTCGACCTGCCGCAATTCCATGTTGATGCCGAGCGTGTCGTGCCACATCTGCTGCAGTTCAATCGCGATGTCTTCGTGAACCTTGTCGCCGCCGCCAGCCGGCGCGTTGAAAATATATTCGAAGCGCGGAAATCCCTTGCCGCCGGGATAGCCGGCTTCCGCCAGTAATTTTTTCGCCAGCGCGGGATCGTAACCGAGTCCCGGCGGCGAGGTGTAATTCGCCGTGCCATCGGGAACGAGATGCGAAACCGGACGCTCGCCCCCGCGCGTGATTTTTTTCACGATGCGCTCGCGGTCAACGGCCAGCGCCAGCGCCTTGCGGACGCGCGGATCGTCAAACGGTTTGCGCGTGACGTTGAAGCTGACCCAATATGTGGCGAGATAATTGAACGGGTGAAAATCCGGGCGTTTTCTCAACACGTCGAGCAATTCCGCCGGAACCGATTTCCTTGTCCCAGATGATGTCCACCGCGCCCTGTTCGTATAAGATCGAACGCCGTGGACGGCGAACCAATCGGCAGGATGTCAATGATGTCCGATTGCGTGTTTGCCGCGTCCCAATAACGCGGATTTTTTACCAGGCGGACTTTGTCGTTGAGCCGCCAATAGGCCAGTTCATACGGCCCGCTGCTCGGCAAGGGTCTGGCCATCAGCCAGCGGTCGCCGTATTTTTCAATCGTCTGCCGCGGCACGACGTAGGCCAGCGGCATGGCGCAGATGTCGAGAAAAAATGGCGTCGGAATGTTTAATTCCACGCGCACGGTGAATTTGTCCAATGCGTGAATTCCGACGAGCGACGGGTTCTTGATTTTGCCGGCGTTGAAATCTTCGGCGTTTTTCACATAATAAAGCTGGCCGGCGTAATCGGAGGCGGTCGCGGGATCGAGCGTGCGAATCCAGGAATAGACCACGTCGTCCGCCGTAATGGGTTCGCCGGTGGACCAGACGAGATTGGTTCGCAAATGAAACGTGTAAATTTTTCCATCCGGCGAAATGTCCCAGCTTTGCGCCAGACCGGGAATCGGCCGTGCCGTTTTTGGGTCCAATCGCGCCAGGCCTTCAAACATCCCGATGGCAATGCGCATTTCCGGTATGCCGGTCATGAAGCGCCGGATCAAGTGTTTCCGGTTCGGCTTGATTGATGATGGTGATGTCGGCGGGCGGCTCGTGTCTGGCGCAGCCGGAAATCAAAACACACGGCGGCGAGAAAAAAACAAAACGCGCCCGCGAAAAAAACCGCCGGGCGCGCTTGAAAATGGCCATCGCGTTACTTTGCCGGCGCCGTCGGGGCGGGCGTGTTTGTATTTGCAGACGTCGGAATTTGCAGCGTCATCATGCTGTTTGTTGAAGGCGTGGTCGCCGGTTGCGAAGTCAGCGGCGCTGTGGTCTGCGGCGCGACCGGCGTTTGCATTTGTTTTTGCTGGACGGCCTTCTCAAATGCGGATGAGTTCGGACCGCGATGCAAGCTGTCCTGCACATAGCCGAGCACCAAGGCCAGCCCGAAGAAAATTCCCGCCGTCCATTTGGTGATCTTGGTCAGCGCGTTGCCCGAACCGGCGCCGAACAGCGCGTCCGCCGCGCCGCCGCCGAACGCCAGGCCCGCGCCCGCGTCCTTCTTCGGCAGTTGCACCAGCACCAGCAGGATCAACACCACGCAGTTGAGAATCAGCAGACAATGTCAAAATTCCAACGAAAAAACTCATATCGCAATCTTATATTGAATTTTTGATGATGTCAGCAAAACTTCTTGCCTCCAGCGACGCGCCGCCGACGAGCGCGCCGTCCACGTCCGGCTGGCTCATCAATTCCTTCGCGTTGCTCGGCTTGACGCTGCCGCCGTATTGGATGCGGACTTTTTTGGCGACGGCTTCGTCGAAAATCTTCACGAGCAATGCGCGGATGAACGCGTGCGCGTCCTGCGCCTGCTGCGTCGTCGCCGTTTTGCCGGTGCCAATCGCCCAGACCGGTTCGTAGGCGATGACGGTTTCCAGCATCTGTTCGCCGGTCAAACCGGCGAGGCTGCCGCGCACCTGCGTTTCCAGAACTTTTTCCATCTGGCCGCCTTCGCGTTCGGCCAGCGTTTCGCCGACGCAGACAATCGGCTTGAGCGACGCCGCGTGAACCGCCGCCGCTTTTTTGGCGATGAGCGCGTCGGATTCCTTTTGAAACTGCCGGCGTTCGCTGTGGCCGAGAATGACGTAGCGCACGGAAAATTCCTTCAACATGCCCGCGCAAATTTCGCCGGTGAACGCGCCGAAATTGTTCTCGCTCATGTTCTGCGCGCCGAGCTGATGTTTTTGGATTCAAGAATCGCCTTCGACACCGATTCCAGCGCGGTGAACGGCGGGCAGACCACGATGTCCACTTCCTTCACGGTGGCCAGTTCGCGCTTGAAGATCGCCCACCAGGGCCAGCGCCTCGGCGACGGTTTTGTTCATCTTCCAGTTGCCCGCAATGATCAATTTTCGTTCTTTGTTCATTTGTTAAATTGTCCTCGTCCTCGTTCTCGCCCCTCATCCTCGAAATTCCCGATTATGAGAACGAGGACGACGACGAGGAGGATCAATTCATTTTTCGCTCAACGCCGCCACGCCGGGCAGCACCGCGCCTTCCAAAAATTCCAGGCTCGCGCCGCCGCCGGTGCTCATGAACGTCACCTTGTCGCCGAGCCTGGCCTTGTTCAACGCCTTCACGCTGTCGCCGCCGCCGATGATGCTCTTCGCGCCGTTCTTTTGCGTGGCGTCCACCACGGCCTGCGCCACGGCGTTTGTGCCGGCGGCAAACCGCGCGTCCTCGAACATGCCCATCGGGCCGTTCCACAAAATCGTTTTCGCGCTGGAAATGATTTTGGCGTAATTCGCCGCCGTTTCCGGGCCGATGCTGAAACCTTCCGCGTCGTCGGGAATGTCGCCGCTGCACCGTGCGGATGTTCGCGAAATCGATACACCGGCTTGCCCTTTTTGTTCAGCTTGCCCGTGTCCACCGGCGTCGCGACGATCACGTCCGTCGGCAGTTGAAAATTCACGCTCGAGCTTCTTCGCCTTTTCTTCCGCCGCGAGCGCCGTGCCTTTGTGATCCGGTTCGATCAAGCGATTTGCCGGTCTTGACGCCGTGCGCCAGCTTGAAAGTGTAAGCCATCGCGCCGCCGATCAAAATCGTGTCCGCCTTTTCCAGCAGACGGTCAATGACCTTGATTTTGTCGGAAACTTTCGCGCCGCCGAGAATGACGACAAACGGACGCGCCGGATTTTCCAGTTCGTCGCCGAGAAATTTCAATTCGCGTTCCATCAGCAATCCCGCCGCCGCACTTGCCGCCGCGCTTGGTGACGACGCGCGCGACGCCTTCCGTCGAAGCGTGCGCGCGATGCGCCGCGCCGAAAGCGTCGTTCACATAAACGTCCGCGACCTTCGCCAGTTTTTCCGCGAACGCCGGATCGTTGGCTTCCTCTTCGTTGTAATAACGGACATTTTCCAGCAGCACCACGTCGCCGTCCTTCATCGCGGCGACGGCTTTTTCAACCTTTTCGCCGATGCAATCGTCCACGAACGCCGACGGGCTTGCCGAGCAGTTCGTGAAAGTTTCACCGCGACCGGCGCAAGCGACATGGTGGCTTCGCGCTTGCCCTTTGGCCGGCCGAGGTGCGCGGTCAAAATCAGTTTGCCGCCTTTTTCGATGAGCAGTTTCAGCGTCGGCAGCGTTTCGACGATGCGCGTCGCATCGGTGATGACCATTTTGCCGTCTTTTTCTTCCAGCGGCACGTTGTAATCCACGCGCATGAAAACGCGCTTGCCGCGAACATCCAAATCTCGAACAGTGAGTTTAGCCATAAATAAATTTTAGTTTCCAAAAAAACCGAGCAGTAATGATAAAACAGAAGACGCGCTAGTAAAGTGAATTCAGGCGGAGACGCATCCTGATTTCTGCAACGTCGAGTCTGCGGCTCGAATTGATCGGCACACGGCACCGACATTACACCGTCATGATTTCTTTTTCCTTGTTCACAACGTGCGCGTCAATCTTGGCGATGTATTGGTCGGTCAGCTTTTGGATTTCCTTTTCCGCCGATTCAATTTCCTCTTCGCCGACGCCGCCCGAAATTTTCGCCTTCTTCAAAAGTTCCAGCGCGTCGCGGCGCACATGGCGGATCGCCACGCGCCCGTCCTCGGACATTTTCTTGATGATCTTCACGAACTCCTGCCGCCGTTCCTGGCTCAATTCCGGGAACGCGATGCGGATGATTTTCCCCTGCACGACCGGCGAAAGGCCGAGGTTCGCCTTCTGGATCGCCTTCTCAATCGCCTGAATGCCCGTCATGTCCCACGGCTGGACGACCAGCATTCGCGGCTCCGGCGTCGTGATGCCCGCGAGTTCGCGGATGCGCATCTGCGAGCCATAGACATCCACGACGATGTTCTCGACGAGCGACGCGGACGCCTTGCCCGTGCGCACGCCCGCGAACTCGTTCGCGACCACCTGCTCGGTCTTGATCATCTTCTCCTCCGCCTCCAGTAAAATATCGTCGGGTGACATAATGCGTGAAGGCTAACAATGAAAACGCGGCGGGTCGAATTAAAATTACCGGAACAATCCGGCTTGCCGTCCCGTGCCGGCAAAAATCCTTCCCGCAGCCTCGAAATCAATCCGTGCGGAACAGACGACCCGATTTGTCCCATGAATGGACAAACACAAGAATCCGCCTGTCCGGCGAGTGAGCCGGTCAAATTCCTCACATAATTGATGTTTCCGTTTGAGAAAAGCCCGATTTTGCTCACGAACGTGTCATTTCTCCTCAAGGATATTTCATTTGTCCTCTTGGATTTGTCATCCCTCCTCAAGGATTTTTGATTCCTCCTCTTGGATTTATCGTTTCTCCATGAGGATTTTTGATTTGTCCTCAAGGAAATGTCTCTTCTCCTTGAGGATATTTGATCTGTCCTTGTGTGATTTTGATTTCTCCTTGTGTAATTGTCATCCCTCCTCATGGATTTGTCACCTGTCCTTGAGGATGTTTGACTCCTCTTGGGGTGATTTTGACGTTCCCCTGTGTGAAATTGTGGCTTCCAGATGGATTTTTGCGGGATGGTGCGTTGGCAGGATAATTTAGTGTCTGGCCGGAAACGCGCCTTTTTGTTTTCGTCCTCGTGCTCGTGCTCGAAAATAAAGGGAAAATCGGGGATGAAAACGAGGATGAGGACGTAAAAGGGTCAGTCCCAAGCATTGAAAAATTCATCTGCGCCGTGTTGTTGCCTTAATTTTCATCCGTGTTTTTTATCCGTGTCCATCCGTGTTAATCTGTGGTTAAATTTTTTGATGATTTCGTCCCAACGGGACAACCGGAAATTAGCCAGCGCCGTAGGCGCGAAATCTTTGTAGAACCCAAAACCCAAAACAAATCAAGCTCCGTAGGAGCGGCATATTCTGATGTCGCTCCTACGGAGCTAATTTATTTTCGGAATTTTTTCTACAACTATGTCGCGCCTACGGCGCTGCGGAAAATTCATCCGCACCGAGTTGTGGCCTTAATTTTCATCCGCGTTTTTAATCCGTGTCCATCCGTGTTAATCTGTGGTTAAATTTTTTGAATGAGTGCTGCAATTGACCGGTCTGCGCTGCAAAAGGAGTTGCCGATCCTCGACCAGAAAGTCCATGGCCAGCCGCCGGTTTATTTCGACAACGCCGCCACGTCGCAAAACCGCGCTCAAGCAACATTTCCGATTTCATCCACCAAGTCTTCCACGACCCAGTTCGCGCGCGACACCTGCAATCCGTCCGCCGCGTTGCCGTGCTGCCAGACGGCGTAGCGGAGGGTCTGCGCCACGTCCGCCTGCAACGGCTTCTGCGCGAGCAGCCCGCTGATGAATCCCGCCAGCACGTCACCGCTGCCGCCCTGCGCCAGATGCGGATTGCCGGACGGATTCACAAAGATTTCGCCTTCGCTCCTGCCAATCAAGGTCTGATGGCCTTTCAGCACAACCCAGCAGTTGCCAAATCTTTTTGAAATTTCGCGTAGCGTCTGCGGACGGTCCGCCTGGACTTTCGGCACCGTCGTTTTCAGCAGATGCGCGGCCTCGCCCGGATGCGGCGTGACGACGCGGACCGTGTTCTTGAGAAATTCGCCCGCCGGAATCCAGTCGAGCGCGGTCGCGTCCACGATGACCGGCTTTTCCGACTCGTTCCAAAGCCATTTCGTGAAAATCTTCATCTTGTCCGGCAAATCCGGCAGATCAATCCCGGCCAGGCCGCAGCCGATCAAAATGGCACTCGTGGATTTTTGGAATTGCATCTCCCGTTTCCAGACGTTGACCATCGCGGACTGCAACTGCGCCGCGACGACGGGATAAATTTTTTCCTGCGCAAAGAGCGTGACGAGTCCGGGCTGCGCGCGTTGCGCGGCGCGGGTTGCAAGAACCGCCGCGCCGTGAAATCCAAAACTGCCCGCGATGATCGCCAGATGCCCGAACGAACCCTTGTGCCCGGCGACGGCGCGGCGCGGCGGAAAATCCTGGAAATCATCCGGCTGCGTCCAGTTCAATTCGGATTTATGCGGGCAGACAGCCAGACCGACATCGTCCGCGACTTCCAGCCGCCCGACAAACGGCCACGCGGCCTGCGTGAGCATTCCAATTTTCGGCGCGCCGACGGTCAGCGTGATTGCGGCCTCAATCGCCGCGCCAAAATTTTCTCCGGTGTCCGCGTTCAAACCGGACGGAACGTCAATCGCGAGGACTGGAATTTTCGATTGGTTGACGCGGTGGATCAATTTCATCCAGCCGATGTCGAGCGGGCGGTTCAGGCCGACGCCGAAAAGCCCGTCAATGATGAGCGCGGGTTTCTGCGCCAGCGCGGTTTCGAGCGCGGGCAGGAAATTTTCCGGCGCGGCGATTTCGAGCAGTTCGATTTTGCGCCCGTCCAGAAATTCCCGCGCGGCGCGGGCGTCGTCACCGTTGTTGCCTTTTCCGGCAAGGATCAAAATCAAGTCGTCCTGGCAAGTGAGTCTTCGCGCGCGGCGGCCGATTCGTTTTCCGACGCGACGGATGACCTCGGCCTCGGTCTGGCCGCCGGCCCATGTGGCGCGTTCCCATTCGCGCATTTGCCCGATATTGATGACTGGAACTGACATGGCACGAGTTTAAGCAATTCTCGCGCCGACAAAAGAAGAATTGCGCCGTCACGCAACCGACACATTTCCGTAACCTGCTTTTCGCTTGGTTGAGATTGTGTGACGACCGGCGGCGTGTTATTCAAACGGCGTGAAGCCACGGATTTTAGTTGTGGACGACGAGCCGGAAGCGGTGGAACTGGTCGAGTTCAACCTCAAACAGGCCGGTTACGTCGTCAGCACGGCCGCCGACGGCGCGGAGGCGCTCAAAAAGGCGCACGCACAGCCGCCGGATTTGATCGTGCTGGATGTGATGCTGCCGGAAATGGACGGCTTCGAGGCGTGCAAGGTTTTGCGGCTCGACCCGGCCACGGCAAAAGTCCCCATCATCATGCTCACCGCCAAGGCTGCGGAGATTGACCGCGTGCTCGGCCTCGAACTTGGCGCGGACGATTACCTGACAAAGCCGTTCAGTCCGCGCGAACTTCTTCTGCGAATCAAAAAAATCCTTGCGCGCGGCGAGCCCGGGGAAAAACCGAAGGACCAGTTGCGCTTCGGCGAACTGCTGATTGACATTCCGCGCCACATCGCAAGCTGGAAGGGCAAGACGATCGAATTGACGGCGACGGAATTCAAGCTGCTCACCGTCCTCGCGCAACGCGCCGGGCGCGTCCAGTCGCGCGACCACCTGCTGCGCGATGTCTGGGAATATGACAGCCTGATTGACACGCGCACGGTGGACACGCACATGAGGCGGTTGCGCGAAAAACTCGGCGGCGCGTCGAAGCATCTGGACACGGTGCGGGGCGTCGGATACCGGTTTGTGGAATGATTCTTTGCCACAGATTTTCACAGATGAAACACAGATAAATTTCTTCGTTAGCACCGTGAATAAAAATCTGTGTTTCATCTGTGTTTCATCTGTGGCTAAATAATTCCCGTGTGGTTTTTCATTTCCATTTTTCTGATTCGTCGTGATGATCGCGCTGGACTTTTGGTGGCGGAGAAAATTGCGCGCGCAGTCACGGCGGCAAGTCGCCGAGCTGGAAGAATATCAACAGCAAGCATCAGCAGACGACGATTGACGCCAAGGCGCAGCAGCAGGTGCTCTTCAATTCCATGCTCGAAGGATTGCTGCTCCTCGACCGCAACCGGAAAATTTACCTTGCCAACCGCGCTTTCAAAAATCTTTTCGGCCTCAAAATCGAACTGCGCGGCAAGACCGTGATGGAGGCGTTGCGCGTCCACGAACTCGCCGAACTCGTCGAGCGCGCCGAAACCGAAAAACAGGTTCTCGATTATGAGTTGAAACTGCCGGACTTGAGCGAACGCTGGCTGCAGGTCAACGCCGCCGTCATTAACAATTCCGCCGGCGAGCGCGAAGGAACAATTCTTGTTTTCCACGATCTGACGCGGCTCAAAAAACTCGAGCGCACGCGCGCAGGAATTTGTCGCCAACGTCAGCCACGAACTCCGCACGCCGCTTTCGCTCATCAAAGGCTACGTTGAAACTTTGCTAGACGGCGCGCGCAACGACCCCGCCATCGCCGAGCGATTTCTTAAAATCATCGAGCGCAACGCCCAGCGGCTGGATTTGCTCATCCAGGATTTGCTCACCATTTCCGCGATGGAATCCGAGCGGATCAATTTGAACCTCAACCCGTCGAATTGCGCCCTCTCGTCGAAAAAATCTTTGCCGATCTGAAACCGCCGGCGCAAAACAAGAACGTCGAGCTTTCCGTTGCCATGCCCGCCTTGACCGCTACCGCCGATTCCAGCCGGCTTGAACAAGTCCTCGCCAATCTTGTGGACAACGCCATCAAATATGGACGCGCGCAAGGCCGCGTCACCGTCGGCGGAAAAAATCTCGACGACGGCAGGCTGGAAATTTTCGTGCAGGACGACGGGCCGGGAATTCCCGCCGAATCCCTCGACCGCGTCTTTGAACGATTTTACCGCGTGGACAAGGCGCGCTCGCGCGACCAGGGCGGCACGGGACTCGGACTTTCCATCGTCAAACACATTGTGCAGGCGCATGGCGGCGAAGTCTGGGTAAAAAGCGAACTCGGCAAAGGCGCGACGTTTTTCTTCACGCTGCCGGCGGCAAAAGCGGCGTAATTATTCCTTGCATCCAGTGGAGCGCCAAGGAATAATCATTTCGTCATTTGGCGAAATATAAACGAATGCGCGAGTTCATGACCATCACCAAGGCGTTGTCCGACCCGAGCCGGGTGCGGATTCTGCTGGCCTTGCGCAAGGGCGAACTGTGCGTCTGCCAGATCACCGAACTGTTCAGTCTTCGCGCCGTCCACCATTTCCAAACACCTTTCCATTCTCCAGCACGCCGGATTGATTCTTTCCCGCAAGTCGGAGCGCTGGGTTTATTACCGATTGCCGGATAAGTCCGCCCCTGTCGTCGTGCGCGAAGCTTTTGATTGGGCTAAAAAGTCGCTGGGCAAATCAGACGAAGCCATTGCCGATGCAAAACGGCTTAAGAAAATTTTAAAAATGGACCTGAAGGAAATCTGCCGCCGCCAGTGCCGTTAGAAAATAATGAGCAACGCAACCGCCACACCCAAACGCCTCGCTTTTTTCGAGCGTTACCTGACGCTCTGGGTTTTCCTGTGCATGATCGCCGGCGTCGCTGCTCGGGAAAATTGCTGCCCGGACCTGACGGCGGCGTTGAGCAAAATGGAATTCGGCCAGGGCTCGCAGGTCAACATCCCCATCGGCGTGCTGCTCTGGCTGATGATTTATCCGATGATGCTCAAGGTGGATTTCAGCGCGATCGGCGGCATCGCGCGCAAGCCAAAAGGACTGCTGGTGACGCTGTTCGTCAACTGGCTGGTCAAGCCGTTCAGCATGGCGCTGCTGGCGTGGATTTTCATGCAGCACGTTTTCGCCGCGTGGATTGACCCGGAGACGGCGAAGAATTACACCGCCGGCCTCATCATCCTGGCCGCCGCGCCCTGCACGGCGATGGTTTTCGTCTGGTCGTATCTGACCGACGGCGACCCGGCCTACACGCTGGTGCAGGTGGCGGTGAACGACCTCATCATGCTCGTGGCGTTCGCGCCGATTGTGATGTTTCTCTGCGGCGTGGCGCACGTCGTCGTGCCGGCCAAAGTGCTCATCACGTCGGTCGTCGTCTTCATCGTCATTCCGCTGGCGGCGGGCTGGCTGACGCGGACGGCTCTGCTCAAATCGCACGGCAAGGATTGGTTCGAGAAAAATTTCCTGCCGAAATTTCATCCGGTGATGATTGGCGCGCTGCTGCTGACGCTCGTGCTGATTTTCGCCTTTCAATCGAAAAACCTGACCAGCCGCTGGTTCGCCGTGCTGCTCATCGCCGTGCCGATTGTCATTCAGGTCTATTTCAATTCCGGCCTGACGTATCTGCTCATGCGGCGGCTGCGCGTGGAGCACAACGTCGCCGCGCCCGGCTCGCTCATCGGCGCGAGCAATTTTTTCGAGCTGGCCGTGGCCGTCGCCATCACGCTGTTCGGCGCGGATTCACCCGCGGCGCTGGCCACCGTCGTCGGCGTGCTGGTGGAAGTGCCGGTCATGCTTTCCGTCTGCAACATTTGCAACCGGTCACGCGGCTGGTATGAACAGAAACCACAAACCGCATCCTGAAATTATGAAGAAAAAAGTCCTGTTCGTCTGCATCCACAACAGCGCGCGCAGCCAGATGGCCGAGGCGTTCCTGAATCAAATCTGCGGCAACGAATTTGAAGCGCACAGCGCCGGACTCGAACCCGGCAAACTCAATCCAACCGTTGTTGAGGTGATGAAGGAAGTCGGCATTGACATTTCCGGCAACCAGACCAAGTCCGTTTTCGACATGATCAAGTCCGGCAAAATGTTCGCCTACGTCATCACCGTTTGCGACGAAGCGAGCGCGGAACGCTGCCCGATTTTTGTCGGCATCACCAAGAGATTGCACTGGAGTTTTGCCGACCCGTCACAATTTCAAGACGCGGAAAAGTTGGCGAAGACCCGCGAAGTGCGCGACGCCATCAAGAAAAAAATCGAGCAATGGTGCGAGGAGGTTTGTTCGCTGGCGGCGGCCTGACTAAAGTTTGCCAGCCGAAATTCCTTTTATTTCACGCGGACTTTTTATTGCGCGGCACGGTTCACGTTGGCGTCGGCTACGACGTTCACGCGCCGGTTGCGGGATAGCTACTCATTTTCGCCGGCCGTTTGGACGCTGGCGCACCCATCTTCGGCACGGAAGGCTCTTGCAGCACATTTATTTAACCAATGCTTTCTTGACTCGCGGCGCGCAAAACTTATGATCGTTTTTTGATTTTAACAGATCAGCAACAAAAATTATTTATGAGCAAAATTCAAAACATCCAGGCGCGCGAAATTCTTGACTCGCGCGGAAACCCGACGGTGGAAGTGGACGTGACGTTGTGCTGCGGCGCAGTTGGCCGAGCGGCGGTTCCCAGCGGCGCCAGCACCGGTGAACACGAAGCCATCGAATTGCGCGACGGCGACAAAAAGCGTTTCGGCGGCAAGGGCGTCACCAAAGCCGTCGCCAATGTCACCGGCAAAATTGCGCCCGCGCTCATCGGCCTCGACGCGGAAGATCAACTGACCGTGGACGCCACGATGCTCAAGCTCGACGGCACGGAAACCAAGTCCAAGCTCGGCGCGAACGCCATTCTCGCCGTTTCGCTAGCGAACGCAAAAGCCGCCGCCGCCGCGCTGAACCAGCCTCTGTTCAAATATCTCGGCGGGCCGAACGCGAAAGTGCTGCCCGTGCCGATGGCCAACGTAATCAACGGCGGCGCACATTCGGACGCGCCGATTGATTTTCAGGAATTCATGATCATGCCGCTTGGTTTGCCGACGTTCAGCGAAGGCCTGCGCGCAATCACTGAAACATTTCACGCGCTCAAGGCCGTGCTGAAGAAAAAAGGCTGCAGCACCGCCGTCGGCGACGAAGGCGGTTTTGCGCCGAAACTAGGCAGCGTCGAGGAGGCGCTTGAAACCATTATTCAAGCCATCAAAGATGCCGGTTACAAGCCGGGCAAAGATATTTATCTCACGCTCGATCCGGCGGCGTCGGAATTTTATGACGGCAACAGCAAATACACTTTCAAAAAAAGCACGGGCGAAACGGTCAGCGGTGACGACCTTGTGGATTTTTACGCGAAGCTGGTGGCGAAATATCCGATTGTCTCAATCGAAGACGGCTGCGGCGAAAGCGACTGGACGACTTGGAAAAATCTTACGGACAAAATCGGCGACAAAATTCAACTCGTCGGCGACGATCTGTTTGTCACGAACGTGAAATTCCTGCAAAAGGGAATTGACACCGGCACGGCCAATTCAATTCTCGTCAAAGTGAACCAGATCGGTTCGCTCACGGAAACTTTGGATTGTGTCGAACTCGCCAAGACGCATGCCTATACCGCCGTTCTCTCGCATCGTTCCGGCGAAACGGAAGATTCGACGATTGCCGACATCGCGGTCGCGACCAATTGCGGCCAGATCAAAACCGGTTCATTGAGCCGCAGCGACCGGCTGGCGAAATACAACCAGCTTTTGCGCATTGAGCAGTTGCTTGGCAAGAACGCGGTTTATGCCGGCACGAGCGCGCTGCCAAAAAAATAGCGCACGCTTGTTTCCTTCATGGCTGGAATTAAATTCCAGCCATGAAGCGGCGTCTGTTCACCTCCCCAATCCCGAAGGCTCCGATACAGAACAGTCATAAATAATGCCGAGAATCTGGTTTTCTCCGCCAGCCATTGACTTTCAAAACCGGCCAGAAGATTAAAATAATTTAGTCTTGAAATTCACGCAATTTTAGGCCAAAGTTGAAAATCGCATTCTATGAAACCAACAATTCGCAGCGCAGTTCGTTTGGCCATCCTTCTGATTTTTTCCCTCCAAATTGAACGTGCCGATGCCGCCGTTTCCGTTGACATTCAGCCGGCCAGCCAAACAGTGCTGGCGGGCGGAAATGCATCCTTCGGCGCGATTGTCACCGCGACGGAAGGAGAAACCGTCACGGGTTATCAGTGGTTCATGTCCACCAACAGCCAGGGACCTTTCACCGTGGACGGGACGGCGGCAACTTTACTCCTGAACAATGTTCAAGTGGGCGACGCCGGATATTATTATGTGAAAGTCACCTACCTGTCAGGCGGCAGCCAGCAAACTTTGTCCAGTTCGACGGTCCAACTCACCGTGGACGTCAAACCGCGCATCCTCATTCAGCCGGCGGGTTTGACCAACTCTGCCGGAAGCAATGCGGTTTTCAGCGTTGCGGCCGGGGGGGCATTGCCTCTGTATTTTCAGTGGCGGCTTAACGGGTCGAATCTGGTGGACAATGTCCGCATTGCGGGAAGCACCGGAACGAACCTCGACATTGAGAATTTGATGAACGGCGATTCGGGCAATTACGACATTGTGGTGACCAATGCCTACGGCTCAATCACAAGCCTGGTTGCAACGCTGCAAGTGGTGCTGATTCCGCCGGTCATCACGAGCGCGACCAACGCGGTTGGAAAACAAGGGTATGCTTTCGATTATACGATCACCGCCACCGGCACACCGCCCATCACGTTTGGCGCGGACGGCTTGCCGGATGGCCTGAGCGTGAATCCGACGAACGGCGCGATTTCAGGCGTCCCGTCGGTTTCGGGTGTTTTTGACACTACTTTATTCGCCACGAATGGCGCGCAGACGGCGGCGGAAAATCTGATGCTTACACTGGCGGATGATATTCCTGTCATCACCAGCGCGACGAACGCGGTCGGCCAGCAAGGAGTTTTGTTCAGCTACACGATTGCGGCCAGCAATGACCCGGCTTTGTTTAGCGCCAGCCCGTTGCCCGACGGTTTGAGCGTAAATCCGACGAACGGCGCGATTTCTGGCATTCCATTGGTCAGCGGCTCTTTCTCAATTGCAATTGGCGCGACCAACGCCTACGGAGGCGACAGCAATACACTGACATTAAATTTGTCTTCCGGCGTGCCAGGCATCACCAGTTCGCTGGTGAAAAATGGAAAGCAGGGACAATCGTTTAGTTATACGATCGTGGCCAGCAACAATCCCGTTTTGTTCAGCACTGGTCCGTTGCCCGTCGGTTTGACTCTGAACACGGCCAGCGGCGTCATCTCAGGCCTGCCGCTGGTCAGCGGCTCGTTCGCCGTCACCATTGGCGTGACGAATATGTTCGGTTCCGACAGCCAGACGCTGATGTTGAATCTGGCGACCGGCGAGCCGGTCATCACCAGTTCGCTGACGGCCAATGGCGCGGAGGAGCAGACGAATTTTAGTTATACCATCAAGGCGAGCAATTCACCGATGACATTTTGGGCGACAGACTTGCCGATGGGACTCACGGCGAACACCAATACGGGTGCGATTACCGGCACGCCGCTTTACGCCGGCAATTACAGCATTCCGCTGTTTGCCGCCAACGCATGGGGAGTAGGAACCGCCACGCTGCAATTGACCATCACCAACATGGTTATCACCGATCTGGCCATTGACGATGTCATGACTAATTACTCGTCGCCCTATCTGCTGGAATTCACCTTTTCACTGCGCGATGGCAGCGATCCAGCGACGAGCCACGCCGTCGTCGCTTCGCCGTCTTTGATGACTGTGACGGCATTTGAAGATGACGTGCCGGTCAGCCCGTCGGAAACCTCCGTCATACTCCAGCGCGTGGACAGCCAAGGCTCCAAAGTGCTCAAGGGCTATCTGGTTCTCGATTTCACCGAAAGCGTTGCTTCGCTGGCCAATGGCGATGCCAACAGCAACGGGATTTCAGACGCGGTGGACGCCGAAGTCTCCGCCGCAGAAAATTTTATCAATCAACAGCCTGCGGATTCTCAAATTGGCGTTTATGAATTTCACCGTGACGACGAGGCGCCGCAGCAGGTGGTTCCGTTGACCACCGACAAAAATCTCCTGAACAGATCCATCGCGGGCATCTGGACCAATTACGTTCAGGACTTCCCGGCCGGCTCCCGTGCATGGGATGCTTTGGGCGATGCGGTCGGTGCCTTGGGCAAGGCCAACAGCGACGAAAGTCACTACGTTGTGCTCATGTCCGACGGTCAGGATGACTCCAGCACCAACACTGTTGACAATGTAATCGCGGCGGCGACCAACGCCAGCGTGCAAATTTACACCGTCGGATTTGGCGATGAAGTGGACATGAACACGCTTGAGACCATTTCAACTTCAACCATGGGGCGATATTATGCGGCGACAAATCTGACGGATTTGGCCCTTGGTTTCGCCGAGGTCGGCAAGGATCTCAGCAGTGAATACGTTTTGCGGTGGGCGACTCTGAATCGCTCCGCCAATTCGTTCACGCCGTCGTTCCAGATTTCTTATCAGGGAATTACGGCTGACTCGCCAACCAATCCGATTTACAGCAGCATCACCAACATTCCCGTCCTCGACACGAACGGTGTTGCCTTGACCAACAACGGCGTGGCTGTGACGACAAATGTGACGGTCTATACCACCAACATCATCATTTCGCCCTATATGCCGACCCATTATGCGGGCAATATCCTGGCCGGCTCGCTGCGCCTGGTGTCGGACGCCGACGTGCAACCTTCGGAAATCACATTGCGCACCACTTACGCGCCGCGATACATCCGCCAATTGCGCCTGCATTATCGCGCCAACTGGCCGGCGTCGTTGAACTTGGAATCCACCAACACCGGCGAAATGCTCGACGGCTGGACCTTGACGCAAACCAACGACGGCGCGGGCGGCGAATGGGCGCTGTTGAGCAGTCCCGATCCATCCAACTTGGAGGACAGCATTCCGTTTTCGTCGTTTGGCAATCTGCTGACATTTTCGTTCCGCGATCCCATCGCTGCCAGCAACGCCTTCAGCGAGTTTGACGTGGACAACACCATTTACACCAACGCCAACGGGACGAACTTCTATGGTTTCACGCTGACAAACAGCACCAACTTTATCACTTACTATGTTTTGCCGCCACCGCACGGCACGCCGATACCGTGGCTGATGGAATACGGATTCACGACGAATTACGCCAGCGCGGAATTGCTTGACCCGAATGGAAACGGTATGCAGGTATGGCAGGACTATCTGGCCGGGCTGGATCCGCTGGACACCAATTCCACGTTCGCCGTCCAAATGACCACGGCGCAAAATCCGCCGCAAATTGTCTTCAACACCGTCGTCGGACGAACCTATCGCATTGAATGGGCCGAGAGTTTGAGCGGCAATTGGACCGTCTTGCGCGACGGCATCGCCGGCACCGGCGGCGAAATCACCTTCACCGACCTGCGCGATTTAACCGGCGTCGGAGCCATGTTCTATCGCGTGGCGGTGGATGACCCATAGACGCTTCGTCCAAAGCCTGCGAAACGCGCAAGCCAAAATCCATCCAACGAGATTGCATTAAAAGCTCCCTGTCCCAAGATGCGCCATGCTCCGGGAACAACTTCCGTCAATCTTCAAAGCCGTCGGCAATTTTGCTCAAAGCGAATGCCGGCGCTTAACGTAGCACTCCGTAAGAAAAATATCGCTGTCTGTAGTCGTGACCGCCCACTGACAAAGCTTCATTACTGAATCACCTGTTGCCCTCATTTCCTCACGGATAATTTCTTCTTTTGATTTCATAGGATTCAACAAACTGCTAACTACATTAAGCTTCACAGACATCTCGGCCACGAACGGCGGCCCCTACTTCTACCGTGTCAGCGTGCAATAAGGAAAAGGAACATCCTGGCGTGGAATCGGTCTTCAATTTAGCAGATAAATATCGTCCGGTTGCGGATGGCGGCTGGTGTAATCGTCGAGTGCTGGCTTGAGCAGCATCACGTCCGGCTTCAGCCGGAAATGATTTCTCATTCCGGCTTTGCAGGAGCAAACTTCAGTTCGGCCAGTGACTTTTCCTTTAGGGTTGCTGCACGGTGAGATATACGGTCACGCCATCTTGCATCACCGGCAGATAATACGTCCCGTCAGCCAGATAATAAGCAATCCCGTTCACGTCCGTCTCGACCGCGTCGGGCGGCAGCAAGGATACGGTCACACCCATCGGCGCGGCCACGACGGCATAGCTGCCATCCGCCTGCTGAACGTAGAAAACGCCATCCGCGTAATAATAAACCACGCCGTTGGCCACCACTGTTTCCACGCCCGGTGGCAAATCGGGAACATCCGCATCCACCGGCGCATTCACAACCACATAACCCGACGGTTCGTCATCGTAAAAAACACCTTCAAAATAAAAATAGTCGTGGTCACGAAAACGAAAACGGCGATACCCGTCCGGCAATCGGTCAACGTGCATTCCCCTGTGGTAATCTGACCAGAAATAAGACTGGCGGCGGTCCTCGTCAATGTTCATCCGGCGGCGGTCCGCTTCACCGGCGCGGGCCTGTTCAACCGTCACGGCTGGCTGCCGGTATCGCGGCTGCACCCCCGCTGCTGGCTGTTCCTGACGCGGTGCTTCGGGCCGCGCCAGAGGTTCAGGTCGTGCCGGAGATTGTGGTTCACGCGGTTGTTCAGGACGGGCTTCCGGCTGCGGTTGCGGATGAAACGCTGGCTGCGGTTGCTGGTGATACGCAGGCTGCGGTTCAGGTCTTGCCTCCCGTGCCGGTCCGCGAACCTGCGGCTGCGGCGCGCGATTGATCTGCGGTTGCTGCCGTGGCGCAGACTGCACCGGGGCGCTGCGGTTGCTTCCCTGAAGACTGCCCCAGCCAGCGTGGAGGTTCGGGCAAAACGCGCCAATGGCCAGCAACGCGAACGGCAAGGTGATGCGGTTGTAAATAGGATGTTTCATAGGCGCAATTATTTCTCGTTTGGAGCGGTTGTCGCGGAATGGGTGTTTCCGCCGTCTTCATCCGGCAGCATTTCAATCAGGGTCGCTCCCGTGGGCCGCTGGAACACAAAATCGGAATTGGCGACGCGGTCTGTCACATCCCAGCGCGTGATCAACGCCGTGAATTCCGGCGCGCCCGGCTCGTTTTTGTAGGTGATGATGAATTTGCGGATGAGCGGCTGCGGGCCGTCCTCGATCCACACCTGCCAGTCCACATTGTCCTGCGTGAACGCCAGATGATGGCATAAAACGCCCAGCACCGGCGAGATTCCAAAATACCGTCCTTGCTCCACCTTGGCCGTGGCGTTTTTGTAAGGGTCGCTCATCGCCATGTCAATCAGCGGCAGGTCAATTCCCAGGTCATGCGCCGCCACTGCCATTGCATCCAGCGTGTCGGGCATGGCGTTGGTGCTGTAAAAATTATGCTTTCGATCCAAAATCGTCAGCGTCCTGCCGTCATACCAGAAACCGCGGGCGGACAGCGGTGAACTGATTTCCAGCCGCAGGCCGTCCGGCCGCTTCACATCCATCTCCACCGAATGGCTGAACTGGATTTTTTGGCCCGCCTCATTCACATGCTCCCGCCAGATTTCCGCGCTCAAGCTGAAGGCGCGCGTGTGTGCGAGAAAATCACAAGCCGAGCGCAATACCCGCTCCGCGCGCTGGGAAATGACATCCGTTTGACTGGTTTGCTCCTGCGCCGTGGCGCACCCCGCCAGACCGAACAGCAGTCCGCAACCGATGAATAATAAACGCTTCATAAAATCACGTTACCAAAATTGAGTCCGTCTTTCCAGTGGACAGATTGGAAAACAATTCCATTCAATATAAAATTATTGCGAACAACGAATCAACAGACAGCCGGGCAGAAATTCTGGCAAATGAACCGTCCGGTTGAATCAATTTCACTCTTCGTCTATTCAGAGCAGCCAGGCACTGGTTCGTGACGGATTTGGCAACGGTTCCCTGCAAAATTGCATGACCATGACAGGTGGCAAGTCTTCAAAAGCCGCGCGCAAACATAGCGGACAAAATTTACGCAAGCGCTTCCTGGACGGCGGCGATCATTTCTTCGTGCTGGAACGGCTTGGACAGGGCGGAATGCGCGCCGAGCTGCCGCGCCATTTTCAGAATATATTCCGCCGGCAGCCAGCTTGATTTGGCGGTGGCGATGAACCGTGCCGGCGCGGGTTGCCGGCGCAATTCGGCGAGCGTCTCGAAGCCGTTCCTGTCCTTCATGACCAGCTCGGCGATGATGAGGTCGAACGGATTTTCGCGGTGCAACCGGATCGCCTCGCTGACGCTGGTGGCTTGGCTGACTTCGTAGACTTCATCGGACAGGATCATTCCCGTCAACATTCGCAGTTCATTTTCGTCGTCAACAAGAAGGATTCGCGGGCGGGTCTGCGGATTGAATTTCGTCATGGAACTGCGTGTGCCAGTTTTTCGGCGGAATTGATTTTGGTGATTTCGCGCGCAAGGGCTTTGTTGGCGATTTCCTGCGCGAGCATCATTCGGAGCGCCATGAGGTTTTCCTTGGCGATGAGTCCGATGGCGCCGACCTCGCGCGCGAGCTGACGGAAATGCGGCTGGCTGTCGCTCGTGACGATCATCACGCGCGCCGCCGGATGTGCCAGGCGCAGCGCCTTGGCGGACTGGAAGCCGTTGAGTCCGGGCATATGCACGTCCATTGTGACCCAGTCCGGCTTGAACTCGCGCGCGAGCGACACGGCCTCGTCGCCGCTGGCACATTCACAATACGTCATGCCAGGAAAATCCAGGAACTTGCGTATCATTTCCCGCGTGCTGGCGTGGTCATCTACGATCATCAATCTCATGGGTGCAATCTGCACCATGGGCGTGCGGTGCGTAATTGTTGCCGCCACATATTTTGCAGTAGGTGGTCACCGCTATTTTTCCTAGGTGGAACTACCTAAGCGCCTTAATCACATCGTTTTTAGGAGGTGCTGAAATTCGGGTGGAAGCCGGTTATCATATATCATTTTTTCCCTTGTTTTCATTTGATCCGATGCGTATCGTGTCAGGCAAAACCCTACTTATTTTCACCGTTATGAAACTTGATATCGGAGAGATGTTGTTTTCAGACTTGCCGAGAGCCAGGCGGCAGCGGCAAAAATTGCGGTCGTTTTTAATAATAGTATTTGTGGCACTGCTGGTCGCTGGCTGCATTACGCTGATTTTGATTTTTGAGAACAGAACTGGTGGCCAGTTTTGAGAACGGACAGTTGAGGAACCAAAGGCAGGCATCACGCCCCGGCAAAATACAGAGCAGACTTGCCCGCAAATTTTATTTCCATGTTAATTGTGATTGAGCCCGGATTTTGAGGGAACGGAAGAAACGCCCTAAATCGCCGAGCGATTTTCAAGGGCGAACTGCAAGAGGCTGTGGCTGCCGGTCAGTTCGAGCTTGGCGCAGATGTTCGCGCGGTGCGCCTCCACGGTGCGCGGGCTGATGAAGAGTTCCGCGCCGATTTCACGGCTGGTTTTCTTTTCGGCAATGAGCTTGAGGATGCGCAACTCGGCCTTCGTCAAATCGTCCAGCCCCGGTTTTTTGGCGGCGAGCAGCTCGGCGCGGTTGCGGCGGCGGACCAGGTAGCCGGAAATGGTCGGGCTTAAATAATGCCCGCCATCGGCGACGGCGGCAATCGCCTTCAAAATTTCCTCGACCGCGTTTTCCTTGAGCACGAAACCGCCCGCGCCGAAATCCAGCGCGCGGTTGCAGGTATCCTCGTCCTTGTGCATCGTGAGCATGATGACGCGCGTGGGCAGGCGCCTGGATTGCAGTTTGCGCGCGATTTCAAGGCCGGACAGTCCGGGCAGGTTCACGTCCAGCACGGCCACGTCCGGCTTTTTTTCCTGGATCAACAGCAGCGCGTCCTCGCCGTCGCCGGTTTCGCCGACCAGTTCGAAGCGTGGATCGGCGGTGATGACCTGGCGCAGTCCGCTGCGGAACAGCGGATGGTCGTCAACAATCAAGACCGTGATGCGATTCGGCATGGCTGAAAATTGTTCGTCTGCGTGAAACCTGCCACAGATTTAACCTTGTTCGGCGGAAATGGGAATTGTTATTTCGATGCGGACGCCCTTTTCCGGCTGCGAATCCAGTTTCATTTTGCCATCAAGCATTCGCACACGCTCGGCGATGTTTTTCAATCCCAGGCCTTTCCCGTCGCCGCCGCTTGTGAATCCGCAGCCGTCATCTTCGATCCGCAATTGCACTTCATGCACGTCGCGTTCAAGGGTGATGCGCGCCTTCCTCGCGCACGAATGTTTGAGGATGTTGTTCAGGCTTTCCTGGACGATGCGATAGACATTGGTCGCGGCTTCGCGCAAAAAGACATCGTCCACGGCATCAAATTTTCCGGTGATCGCAATTGCGCTGGATTCGCCGGCGCTTTCAATCAACGACTGAAGCACCCGTGTCAGGCCGAGAATGTCAAGCTGGGGCGGACGCAGGTCGTGCGAAATCTGGCGGATTTCGGCAATCGTCTGCGAAGCGAGGTCGCTGATGCTTTGAAATTCCTCGCGCGAATGCTTCGACAATTTTTTCCGGGCCATTTCCAGTTGCGCGCGGTTTTTGATGAGCAACAGGTTTTGGCCGAGGCTGTCGTGAAGCTCGAGCGCGATGCGCGTGCGCTCGGCCTCCTGCGACGCGATGAGCTGGAACGTGTATTCCGTGCGCGCCTGCTGTTCGCGCGCGATGGACTCCGCGCGTTCGGCCTCGATGCGTTTGCGGTCGGTGATGTCGTCAATCACCGAGACGATGCACTGTCTGGTGCTGAGTTCCATCCGTTCCGCGCTGGCGAGGACAAGCCTTTTCTGGCCATCGCGCCTGCGGGTGGTCAGTTCCATGTCGCGGACCGAACCTTGAGCAAGCAGGGCGTCCAGAAAGCGCCGCCGCTCTTCCTTGTTTTCAAATATGCCAAGCTCCACGGGAGTATGGCCGATCAACGCTTCGCGCGTGTGATCAAAAAGCCGGCAGTAACCCTCGTTGACTTCCATGAAGCGGCCGGTCTCCAATTCCGTGATGCAAATCCCGTCGGGGCTGGCCTGAAACGCCTTGGAAAACTTTTCCTCCGACTCGCGCAACGCCTCTTCCGCGCGCTTTCGTTTGGTGATGTCCATCGCCATGCCGACAACATAATCCGGCGAACCGTCGGGATGTCGGACGCAGCGGACGGCAATCGTGGTAAAAACCTCCTGCCCGCTCTTGTGCAGGAATCGTTTGTCCAAAGTGTAGGAATCAATTTCACCCGCGAGCAGACGGTTGAACTCCGCCACGTCCGCCGCGACATCGTCTGGGTGGGTGAGTTGCGCCCAGGTCATTTTCGCCAGTTCTTCACGCGGGTAGCCGAGCATCTGGCAGAACTGGTCGTTGACGGCAAGAATCCCCTTTTCAATGGAAGTGATGGCGCAGCCGACCATGGCCAGCTCAAAATAGTTGCGGAATAGCGCCTCGCTGTTTTGCAACGCCTCTTCCGCGCGCTTGCGCTCGGTGATGTCGCGCAGCGCGGTCACCCGCACATTCCGTCCGCCAACGCGAACCGTCTTTGACCGCGCCTCGGCGGAAAAAATGCTTCCGTCCATGCGAATCAACCGGTGTCCATAAATCGTTTCCTGCCCGGTGCGGATTCTCTCCGCCACGGAATCCCGATGTTCGGGCGTGACGAGTTCCAAGATTTGACGCCCGATCATTTCGCCGCGTTCATAGCCGAACATTTTGAGGCCCTGGTCGTTGGCGTCCAGAATCCGTCCGTTTTCACTGATGAAGATTCCTTCAAACGCCGCCGCCGAAAGGTTTTTGAACCGTTCCTCGCTCTCCTTCAATTCCGCCAGCGTCCTGTTGCGCTCGCTGATGACAAGTGCCGGAATCAATGCCACAAGGCTCGCCATCGCCAGGACTGTTTGCAGCGGGAAAATGTAATCGCCCTTTGCAATCTGCTCCGGCGTCGAGGCCGATGGAAAACTGCGTGGTGAAAAACGCCAGTGACAGCGCGATAAAAAGGCTTGCCGCCGTCGCGCCGCGTGTCCCAAAGCGCAGTCCCGCCCACAGCAAAAACGGTATCGCCAAAGCTTTGTTTGGCGACATGATTCCTTTCTCCGTGGTCAGCAAATACCAGGTGTAAAGGCTGATTCCGATGAACAGCAAAACCGCCTCCGCCATTTTTTTCGGCCTGCGGAAGGCGCCGCCCGCTCCGGTTGACTTTGAAAGCCACACGAAGATGAACGTCGTCAGCAGCAAGATTGCCATCGCGTTGCTGCCCCACCATGTCTTCCACGACTGCTCGAACGAACGGCTGAAACCAAAATGAACCAGCGTTGCCGCGCCGATGGTCGCGCCCAGCATCGTGCTGAAAAGGGCGGCAAAGCCGGCCAGCCCGAAAAATTCCTTGAGCGTCGCCAGCATCGGACGCTCCGCCACGAATTTTCGCACCAGCCACGCGCCGGTCAGCGCCTGCACCGTGTTCGCGCAAAAAAAGCTGAGGGTCACGGGAAACTTCGTTCCATGCAAAAGGTCGAAGACAAGATTTGCGGCCAGCGCCGTCAGCGCCAGCCACGGCCAGTTGCGGGTCGGATTCAACAGCAGCGCCGCCAGATACAAGCCGGCTGGCAGCCAGAAAGTGATGAAAGGGCTTCCGCGCACGGACAAATGATTTCCAGCCACGGCGCAAAGAATATAGGCCGCGCCGAACTGCGCCGCCTTTGGCCACAATTCCGCAAAGCGGGACGGTTTCAATCTGGGATCATCCAAAGACATGGCGGCCTATTGAACAATTCGCGCCGGAAAAGACAACTATATTCAGCCGCTACCAGTGGGGCGGGCGTCCGCAAAAAGCCGTTGGCTGGAAAATTCGCTCATAGCGCCAAGCGGCCTAACGTAGAAAGCTGAACCACCGCCGACTCGCGACGTGAACCGCGACAGCGGAACTGCCAGCGCCAACGGCGGTTGGCTCCGGCGACTGGTTAGGCTGCAAGGTCATACTCAAACATCACGATAATCTGCCACTTTACGGCCTCTGACCCCAAATCCAGCGTCAAAAACCTCAAATCTGTCGCAAATAACCTCAAATCTGTCGCAAATAACTTCAGATCCGGCTCGCAAAACCTCGAATCCGTCGCAAATAACCTCAAATCTCACTCATAAAACCTCGAATCTCACTCATAAAACCCCAAATCTCACTCATAAAACCTCGAATCCGTCGCAAATAACCTCAAATCTCACTCATAAAACCTCAAATCTGTCGCAAAAAACCTCAAATCCAGCTCGCAAAACCTCTGGTGCGTAATGCAGCCTAACGATCCAAAGCTGAGTCACGGCGCGAATAACTGCAAGCGTGAATTTGCGAACAATCCTCCAAACGAAGGAGCAGCCGCCGTTGGCTCCATCGCGAGGCTGTGTGAAAACGCTGACATTGTTGAAACCTTTACGCCGGTGGATGGTCTTAATCAAGCATGAAACATCGCGCCGGCCTGGATCGCTCTCAAACACTGCTCTTCCCGGAACGGCTTGAGGATTACATCGGGCCTGAAAATCCCGTGCGCTTCCTCGACGCCTTCGTCGGGTCGCTGGATATGCACGCGCTGGGTTTTGACAAGGCCCGTTGCGCGGACACCGGGCGTCCGCCTTATGATCCGGGGGCGCTGCTCAAACTTTATCTCTACGGGTATCTGCATCGCGTCCGCTCGTCCCGGTCACTGGAAGCCGAGTGCCACCGCAACGTGGAGGTGATCTGGCTCACCGGCAAACAGACGCCCGACTTCAAGACCATTGCCGACTTCCGCAAAGACAATCTCCAGCCGCTCAAGGCCGTGGCGCGGCAGTTCACCTTGTTGTGCCGCAAGCTGGAACTTTTTGGCGGGGAGCTGCTGGCCGTTGACGGCAGCAAGTTCGCGGCGGTCAATGCGCGCGACCAGAACTTCAATGCGGACAAGCTTCAGGATTTGATTGCCCGCGCCGATGCCCGGCTGTCCGGGTATTTGAAAGAACTGGACACGGCGGACGCGGCGGAACCGGGCGGCGTGGCCCCCAGCAAAGGTGATCTGACTGCCAAGATTGCCGCGCTCCAAGACCGGCAGGACTGGCACAAGGAACTGCTGGCGCAACTGGATGCGGAGCACAAGCAGATCAGCGTGACCGACCCGGACACGCGCAAGATGCCCGCGGCGCACGGGACAATCGTGGGCTACAACGCGCAGATGGCCGTGGATGCCAAACACAAGCTCATCGCGGCGGCGGACGTGACCAACGAGGGGACGGACTGCCAGCAACTGGCCAATGTCGCTTTGGAGGCCAAGGCCAATCTGGAACTGGCCAAAATGGAAGTGGTGGCGGATGCGGGTTATTACAACACGGCGGAAGTGGGCCGGTGCGTGGAACAGGGAATCACGCCTTACCTTCCGAAAGCGGACACCAGCGCGAACACGGCGTGCGGCCTGTATGGCAAAAGCCGGTTCCAGTATGACGCCACCAAGGATGTCTATGTCTGTCCGGCGGGCGACACACTAACCTATCGTTTTCCCACCTTTGAAAAAGGCCGGGAGATCAGATACTACCGCACCAATGCCTGCAACACCTGCGCGTTGAAAAGCCGCTGCACCCGGAACAAAGGCAGCCGGACGATCACGCGGGAGGAGAACGAACATTTGATGGAAGCGATGGCCGCACGGATGAAACAACAGCCGGGGAAGTTCAAATTGCGCAAGACGCTGGCCGAACATCCTTTTGGGACGATCAAGCGGTGGTTTGGCTACACCCACTTCCTGCTCAAGGGACTGGAGAAGGTGCGGTGCGAATGGAGCCTGACCACGCTGGCCTACAACCTCAAACGCGTGCTGAACCTCGTGAGGTTCGAGACATTGATGGCGGCGGTGGCTTAAAAAGCCCGGCGGAGACGCCTGCCCTCGAAAAAAGCGGCCCGTTCCATCCCATACACCGGATCATTCACCTTATTGCCCGATGCCCGCCTTCAACCCGCCGGGTTAAATAACCCCACTTTCCAACCTGCCAACTTACTTCACAACTCCGGCCCAATAGTTTTAACACAGCCTCTCGCGGTGTTAGGCGGCATCATCGCTCGTCCTTTTGCCGAGCCAATCAAGCAATAAAAATTTGCAGACAAAAAACGGGAATATCCCATAAAGCGTATCGCTCACCGAATGCGAATGTCTGTCAATTGCCCGAAAAACTGTAAAGCAAAATAACGCGGCAAATAGACAGGCAAATGCTCCGGGAACTGACACTGGCAGATAAAACCAACCGAATCGTTTGAACCATTTTGTTTTCATAGGTGCTTTGACTATTTAGATGGGAGTTTGTTCAGACGCTTTCTGCCGCCTAACTCCAAGGAGCGTTTTTATCGGGCGGTGATGCCATAACTCAAAACAAAGACGCTTCGGGAAACGGGGCGGCTCGAATGAAACAACAAACAAAACCATAATCGAGA
The DNA here is from genome assembly GCA_963755455.1 of uncultured Verrucomicrobiae bacterium. Taxonomy (GTDB): domain Bacteria; phylum Verrucomicrobiota; class Verrucomicrobiia; order Limisphaerales; family UBA11358; genus UBA11358. Next base: position 896,422 of record CAVWJH010000004.1, on the reverse strand, counting down.
CAAGACAGCCCGTGCTGGGATCACGAGGGCAAGACGGTTTATTTCCGATCCAATCGCGGCGGCGCGTGAACATCTGGCGGTTCGATCCGATTTTTGCCTGCGGAATAATTGTCTTCTGAAATAACGATGATCCTAGTTCACGAAAACTTGGCGCCTTTTTTTAGCGGACTGTTAGCCGTTCGATAAAGCCTGAATTTGTCCAATCGCCCAATGCGCGTGTTCGGCGATCAACGGTTCCGGGTCAGTGGCGGCTTTCTGCAAATGGGGCATGGCGGATTCACCGCCGACATTGCCCAGGGCAACGCAGACATTTCGAAGAAGACCCCGACGCTTCGTCCGCAAAACCGGCGAACCGGCGAAGCGCGATTTGAAGCTGGCTTCATCGAGTTGCAGCAATTCAATCAAGTCAGGCTGCTCCAAATCTTTTCGCGCGTGCGGCTTCATCAATTTTCCCTCGCGCGCAAACCTGTTCCACGGACAAACGGCCAGGCAGTCGTCGCAGCCGTAAATGCGGTTGCCGATGGCGCGGCGAAATTCAACGGGAATCGAACCTTTGAGTTCAATAGTCAGATAGGAAATGCACTTGCGCGCGTCCAGTTGAAACGGCGCGGTGATGGCGTTGGTCGGACAGGCTGAAATGCAACGCGAACAATTTCCGCAGTGATTTTTTTCCGGCGCGTCCGGTTCAAGTTCCAGCGTCGTCAAAATTTCCGCGAGAAAAAACCAGTTGCCAAGTTTTCTGCTGATCAAATTTGTATGTTTGCCGGCAAAACCAAGTCCGGCGCGCTGCGCCAGGTCGCGCTCCAAAACCGGGCCGGTGTCCACATACCACAGCGAATGGACCTTGCGGTCGGCCATCAAATCAATGAAGCCGGTCAATGCTTTTAGCCGGACGGCCAAAACATCATGGTAATCGTCAAACTGCGCGTAGCGGGCGACAACTCCGCAATGCGGAGTGCGGAGTGCGAAGTGCGAAGTTTCAGCTTGGTAGCTTGCCGCCAGTGCGATGACGCTTTTTGCGCCGGGCAAAACTTTTTGCAGGTCAATCCGTTTCGACGCGTTGCGCTCCAGCCAGTTCATTTCGCCGTGTTGTTTTCCTTCGAGCCATTTTGAAAGCTGCGGGGCGCTTTCCGGCGGAGTGGCAGAAGTGAACCGGCAGTCGTCGAAGCCCAATTCCAACGCGCGCTGGCGGATGTTTTCCTTCATCGGGCGGCTTCGAGGCGAAATTGATGGATGACCTGCTGCGCGACCTCGCGCAGCGAGCGCAGTTCCGTGTTCAACAAAACGTCCGCCTGCTTGTAAAATGGTTCGCGAACGGCGAGCAGTTCGCGGATTTTTTTCTGCGGGTCGGGATCGTGCAGCAACGGGCGGTGCGACTGGTTCTTCACGCGCTCCCAGATTTTTTCCGGCGACGCCCATAGGCAGACGACGAGTGAGTGGATTTTGAGGCTGGCGAGATTCGTGGGATTCGCAGGCAGTCCGCCGCCGGTGGCGATGACAGTTTTCGTTCGATCCGCAAGCCCGGCGACGGTTTTTTCCTCGAGCGCGCGAAAGGCCGGTTCTCCGTCGGTCTTGAAAATATCGCTGATGACGCGCCCTGTGCGGGACTGGATCAGTTCGTCGGTGTCGAGATATTCGAAATGCAACTGCTCGGCAACGAGCCTGCCGACGGAAGTCTTGCCCGTGCCCATGAAACCGATGAGCGCGAGATTGACGATGCGGCGGTCACTTTGCATTCAAGCAGTTTCAAGTTTCAAGTTTCAAGTTTCAAGCGGCAAATCCTCATTGTCATCCTCATCAATCAATAATTGAGACTGGAACGACGATGATTTGAGGCGCTCGACAATTCTTTAATCTTGCTTAAATTGCCTATGTGAAACTGCCGCCGCTCATCCTGGCTTCCGCGTCGCCGCGCCGCGCGGAACTGCTGCGCCAATTGGAACTGGAATTTGAAGTCGTGTCCGGTGATGCAAAGGAAACTTTCGACGACCAATTGTCTCCGCTCGAACTTTGCCAGCTTAACGCACATCGGAAGGCGCGCGCCGTGGCCAAAATAATTCCCGATGCGCTCGTGCTGGGCGCGGACACGCTGGTTTTTCTGGGGCGCGAAATTTTTGGCAAGCCGCGCAATTTTGCTGAAGCGAAGCAAATGCTGATGAAACTTCAGGGACGGACGCATCAAGTCGTTACGGGTGTCAGCTTGATCCACCTGCGTGCGCATCGCGAACGCATTTTTGCAGTCAGCACCGACGTGACATTTCTTCCGCTGTCGGCGGAACAAATCAGCGACTATCTTTCAAAAATTAATCCTCTGGACAAGGCCGGGGCTTATGCGATTCAGGAGCACGGCGACAAAATTGTCGGGGAAATTTCCGGCTCTTTCAGCAATGTCGTCGGTTTGCCGCTGGAAAGGTTGCGGGAGGTATTAAGCTAAACAAAAAGGCGCGTTTCCGGCCAGACACTCCATAGCGGAGGAGAGTAAGAACAAAAAACCGGACGGAATCAAATTACGGGCTGAAAGTTTATTCCGGCATCTTTGTCATTTCTTCGCCGGTCATCGGCTGCGCATGGCCGCCGATCTCCGCGCGGACATTTTTGACATCGTCGGCGGTGACGGGTCCGGCTTTGTTTCCCCACGAACTGCGGATATAGGTCAGCACGGCGGCGAGGTCGGAATCGGACAGTCCCGCGCCCATCGCGGCCATCCCGGCTGGAAAGTTCATTTGCTGTCCTTTGACTGTGATCGTCCCGGTCAGCCCCATCAGCGGAATGTGAGTGAGGCGCTGGACGCCTTTTGCGTTGACCCATTCCGAGCCGGCCAGCGGCGGAAACTGCCCCGGCTTGCCCTGCCCGTCAACGCCGTGACAAATGCCGCAGACCATGTCGTAGGATTTTTTGCCCTGCGCAAGAACCGCCGCCGCGCCCGATTTCGGCTGATAGGAATCCAGTTCCGCCGCCGAGGCATAAGGCGCATAGACATTCGCGTCGAACCAGCCGCCATGATGGTCGAAATAAACCGCGCCTAGATAGAGCAGCACTATGGTCAGCGACAAAACCCACATCGGCACAATCGAGCGCGCCGCCGCCGGCTCGGCGTCGGGCTGCGAATTTGAAATTTTTGGTTCGTCGCTCATTATTTGTTTGAAGGGGAATTGGTTGAAGCTTGCAGCGCCGTGAACGGCGCGTCATACAGCGGCACGCCGGCGCGCAGGCTTAACAAATACGCCGCGAGATTTTTGGCGTCGTCCGTGGGGACAACTTCGTAACCGGCGGGCGGCGCGAGTTCCTTTGGCAATCGCAAGGCGTCCGGCGAAGGCGCGCCGGCGATTTTCCGCGTTTCAAACAGGAAACTAAACGGCGGCATCACGGAGCCTTTCACGACGCTTTGCGGCGCGTAAAGATGGAGCAACTGCCAGTCCGCGTTGCCCAGGCGTTCGCCGACGTCGGCCAGATCCGGTCCGACGCGAATGTCGCCGAGCTGGACGGGGTCGTCCCACAGGAAATCTTCGGCGACGCTGCGGCGGACTCCCCAGTTGCGGGCGATGTCCGTGCCGGTTGCGACCACCTGCACCTCGGCCTTGCAACCGGCGGCGTTGATGTGCTGAAGCATATCGTTGGCGGCGTCCACGTCCAGGTTGGTGACGATGACTTGCGGCACGGCGCCGTTCCAGGCCTGCAACTGGGCTGTAACGGAGTTGGAGCGGGAGTGGAGCAGCGGCAATTCCAGCAGCGAGGCGATGAATTTTTTGAATTCTTGCGGCTGGTTTTTGCCGAGGCTTGTCAGCGCAATTTCGCAGGAGACTCCGTCCTGCTGAACTTGCGTCGTGTGGCAGGCGGCGCAACCGCTGGCGCGATAAATCTGCAGGCCAAGCGTCGCGTCACCGGGACGCTGGTTTGGATAAATGTCGGATGAATTGAGAACGGCGGCCTGTTTCAGCGTGCCTAGCTGCAAAACCGGCGCGAGCACAAAGCCGCACCACGAAGCGCCGAGAGCCACAAACGCGGCCAGAAAAACTGAAAATCCATTTTTCACGGCTTCACCTCCGAAATTTCCAGCGGCGACTTGATGGCGGTAATCAACGATTTGAGCAGTGCCATTTTCCATTTGAACGTCAGCCCAAAGATGTTCAGCGCGAAAATCAAACCGCCGAGCAGCAGCAGCAACTGGCCGGTCGTGCTCACCCGTAAAAACATCAGCGACGAATTTGAAATGTCGGCGAACGGAATTTGCGGGTTCTGCAGTTTCATCCCCTGCTCCACGCCGCCGATGGCCAGCGGCAAAATGAAAAGCGCCAGACCGGCCAGAGAAATCCAGTATTGGACACGCGCGAGTTTCGGGAACGGAAATTCAAATCCAGCGGCGCGCGGCAGGATGTAATAAACCGCACCGAACATCGTCATGGCGAAGAAGCCAAGCAGTTGCAACTGGATTTGGGCGGAGCCGAACCATGTGAATTCCGTCACGCGGCTGATTTGCGGACAGGCCATCGCGACCAGCATCAGCCCGGAAATGAAGAAAAAGTCCGTGCCTGAGCCGATGAAACAAAACGGCCCGTTGTCCCATTTCGATTTGACCGAACCCCACGCGGTTCTCAAGCCGGTGATTTCAATCACGAACAGCGGCACCAGCAGCAGCGCGGATGCGGCGGCGCTCAACGCGGGCAGCCATGCGGGCACGGGCGCGCCCTGCGGAATGCCGCACCATGTTCCGAAGAGCATCAATGTCAAAAAAGCGAACAGCGCGGAGTAGTGGCTTTGCAGCGGGCGTCCGGCGAGTTTTGGCAGGAAATAAAACGCCGTGCCGATGCCGGCCAGCGCGAGCCAGACGAAAACCAAGTTGTCCGCGAACCACCAGCCGATGACGGCCTGCGTGACGCCGCGAACGGGATGATGGGCGAGTAGAAACAGGTTGGCCGTCGAATAAATCCACGGAAACCAGAACAGCGCCGCCAGCAGAAACCAGTGTGACGGATACAACTCACGCTGCCGTCGCGCGCCGAATGTGGCAACGGCGGAAATGGCGATCAGAAAAAAAGCGGCGAACAATAAAACTGAACTGCCGCGCGGAAATTCAAGCCATGTGTAGCCGGTGCTGTCACCAATCAGGATTGCAACGAGGCCGACAAACACGCCGAGATGCCAGATGTTCGCGGCGGCAACCGGCAGGAGCGGCAGGATGAGTTCGGTCCTTCCCATCCGTGCAAAAATCCAAAGCATGACGCCGAGCGCGGCGGGAATGCAGAAACCGTAAAGGATCGCGTCGTTGGCGGCGGGCTGGACGCGGCCATAAGTCAGCCACGCGCAATTTCCAAATTTTTCCGGCATGTGGAAATTGAGCGAGGCAACCAGCGCGAGCGCCAGCCCGACTACGAGCCACAACGCCGCTCCGCCAAAAAGTGCAAGCAGCGGCACGCGGCAGGAAGCGTCAATCATCGCGTCTGGCGTCCCGGCTCCGGCGTCTTGGATTTCAATGTCGTTCATTCAAAGGGATTCGGTTTTGCGGGAGCTTTCGGCAAAGGCGCGCTTGCCTTTTCCTCGCGCGCAATCAAGTCTGCCCGGGCCTGTGCCGGATTTTGCCATTCCTGCGCGGCGAGCTTCATCGCGTCCACAACCGGCAGGCGCACGATGCCGCGAGGCTGGTCAACCCAGCCGGGATTGTTCAGGGACACGGTTTCGTTCGTGCGGATTTCAAACAGCGCCTTGGAAATGGCCGAGGCGCGGTCGGCGTCAATGGCCGGAACCCGCACGGAAAATTTCGCGAACGCGACCAGCGCGATGAAAATTAGACTCGCGAGGATGAAGCCGACGGCCGCGCCGGATGCGCGGTTTATTTGTTCGTTATTCACTGGCCACCTCCGGCAAAGTGTCGGGCATTTCTTCGGGGTCAACGTGCGCGATGCCCATCGCTTCAAGCACGCGCGGGTCGCGTTGCGGATATGGAGGATGGCTCTGGAATTTTTTCAGGAACACGCGCGCCAGAAATCCGCCCATGAAAAGAAAGCAGCCGAGTTGCAGCCATATCCATTTGAACGGGTAGCCTTGCGGATGCAGCACGGGCAGAATGTTGAACGCCAAATCGGCGTAATTCATCAGCCACGCCCACAGGCAGACGGGCAGCATGATTTTGAAATTCATTTTGACGTTGAGCCGGCAGCAACAAAATGAACGGGAGCAAAAAATGGCCGAAAATCAAAACCATGCTGACGCACCACCACGAACCGCTTTCTCGAATCAAGTAAAAGTAAGTTTCTTCAGGCACGTTTCCGTTCCAGATGACAAAGTATTGCGCGAACTCAAAATAAGCCTGCAACAATGTGAAGGCGAAAAAGAGGACGCCGAGGAAATAAAATTGGTTGTCGTGCAACACCTTTGTCAGCACGCGCTGGCGCTGCAAGACCATCGTGATGATGTAAATGGTGGCCAGCGCGATCCAGCCGCAGGAGGCAAACATATACAGGCCGTAAATGGTTGACGACCATTGGTATTCCAGTGAATTCATCCACAAAATCGGCGCGACGGTGACGGTGGCGGCAAACGCGAGAATGCCCCAGCCGGAATGGAAACGCATCTTGCGCGTGCAAAGCGCATCGCCGGTCACGTCCTGCCGCAACGACCAATAATTAATGCGCGCGGTCAACAGCCACCAGATGCCAAAAAAGATTGCCGAAGCTGCGCAAAATCCGGGCAAAGTGAACAACGGCCATTTGGCGCTCAAAGCGCGGTCATTGGCTGGATTGAGAGTGAGCCAATGGTAGATTGTTGGCGCGAGCAAAATGACTGGCACAAATAAAATGGCCAGCCACGGAAACAGAAGCGAACCAATGTGCTCGCAAAGCCGCCGCGTGGCGACCGACCAGCCGGCGTCGGTCAAATGATGAACCATTGCCAGAAACAACGCGCCAAGCGCGAGTGTCAAAAAGAACATGAACGCCAGCAGCCAGGAATAGCCGAATTCCTGACGATTCGCGCAGAGTCCAATGACGGAAAGAATTCCGCCAACGGCCATCAAAACGGCGGGCAGCTTGCGCCAGCCGGACAAGTCCAGCGGCGGCGGCAAATAAGTTGTTTCAGTGTGCGAACTCATGTTATTTCAGTTCGGCCGATTGCGCGGACGTCAAATCATTCGTCGAGCCAAGCCAGCTTAATTGCAACGCTCGCAAATAGGCGACAATCGCCCAGCGGTCTTGTGTCGGAACAATCGGGCCGTAAGCGCCCATTGTATTTTTTCCGAAAGTGATCGTGTTGAAAATTTCGCCATCGGGCATTTCCACGATTCGTTTGTCGTGCAAGTTTGCCACGGCGGGCATATCGCCGATTTTTTTGGTGATGCCGTTGCCGTCGGCAAGCTGGCCGTGGCACGGCGCGCAATAAATGTCGAAGCGTTCATGGCCGCGCGCGAGCAATTGCGCGTTAACCGGCAGTGGATTGGTTTCAATGAAATTCGTCGTGCCGGTGATTTTTCCCGTGTTGACCGGCGAATCTTCAAATGAATAGACCGCGCCGTTCACAGTTTCAATCGGCTGGCTGCGGGCAATGGTTCCGGACGGCGGCAATTGCGAACTGATGCCGTTCGCAAAAAAGTCATCGGGCTTTTGCGGACGCAATTTCAACTGGCGGTCCATGTCGGGAAAAACCTCGATGGGCGGCTTGCGCGAAAGGCCGCCGCGAAATCCGGCGATGCCGACAATCGCCGCGCCGAGCGCCGCGCCGATCAAGGCAATCGAAATCATGTGGCCGAGGTAGCGCATCAGTCGTTGTCCTCCACAAGTTCGACGTGCGCGCCGCCGATGGATTCGAGCCATTGGCGCGTTCCGGTCGCGTTGAATTTTTCATCCTGTCGCGCCGATGACGAGGAAAAACTTGTCGCGCGAGACGAGTTCAAAGCGTTTCTTGCCAAACAGCGGATGATGGTGGCGCGGCAGTTGATTCAGCGCGACCATCCCGATGAACGCGCCGAGCGCGGCGGCGAGCACGAGCAAAATATACGCCGGCACCACCGACATCGGCACGCTGAACATGGGTTTGCCGCCGATGAGAATCGGGTAGTCAAAATCATTGCAAAACCAGATCAGTCCCATCGTGCCGATGAACGCGCCGGCGCCGAAAAGAAGTGAAAATGCGCCGACACGGGAATTTTTTAATCCCATCACTTTGTCCAGGCCGTGAACCGGGAATGGCGAGAAGACGTCCCATCGGCGGTAGCCAGCGTCACGCACTTTTTCCGCCGCGCTTAAAACGGACGCCGGCCGAATCAAATTCCGCGATGAGGCCGTAAGTTTTTTCGCTCATGGCTTCTCTCCTTTCGCCCGACAGGATGCGGATTGGCCTGCGGCGTGATGGCCTTGACTTCGGAGACCGGAATCATCGGCAGGAACCGCACGAACAGCAGATACAGCATGAAAAACGCGCCGAGCGTGCCGAGGAAAACGCCCGCGTCCACCCACGTCGGATAATACACGCCCCAGTTGGCCGGCAGAAAATCCTGATAGAGCGAACCGACGATGATGGTGAACCGCTCGAACCACATGCCGATGTTGATCAAAATGGCGATGATGAAAACGACCGCCAGATTTTGCCGGACTTTTTTGATCCAGAGCAGTTGCGGCAGCGAGGCGTTGACGACAATCATCATCCAGCCGCCATACCAGTATTGATGGCCGAACATCCGGTGGCCGAAAACCCAGGAGTCGTAGGGATTGCCCGAATACCACGCCATGAAAAATTCCACCGCGTAGATGTAACCCATGATGCAGCCCATCAGCAGCAGCATTTTGCAAATCTTGTCAATGTGCGCCATCGTGATGATGTCTTCCAGATGGCACCATTTCCGCAACGGAATCAGCAGCACCAGCACCATGCCGAAACCGCAGGTCACCGCGCCAGCAACGAAGTAGAACGGGAAAATCGTTTCGTGCCAGCCGGCGATTTGCGCCGTGGCGAAGTCCATGCCGACGATGGAACTGACGGTGAACACCAGCAGCGTCGCGAGGCCGGACAACACGAGATAGGCTTTTTCGTAATTGTGCCAGTGCCGGGCCGAGCCGGTCCAGCCGAGCGCGAACAGGCCGTAAAGCGAATTTTTTCACGCGCGTTTTCGACGCGGTCGCGCATCAAGGCCAGATCGGGAATCAAGCCCATATACCAGAACGTCGTCGAAACGATGAGGTAGGTGTTGACGGCGAAAACGTCCCACATCAGCGGCGAACGGAATTGCGGCCACAGACCGTTTGAAGTCGGAACCGGAAACATGAACCAGTCGAACCACGAACGTCCGACGTGGATGGCCGGATACAATCCCGCCATCATCACGGAAAAAACCGTCATCGCCTCCGCCGCGCGGCCAATCGCCGTTGCGCCAGTGCTGCCGCGTCAGGAACAACATCGCCGAAATCAGCGTGCCGGCGTGCGCGACGCCGACCCACCAGACGAAATTGATGATGTCCCAGCCCCACATGACCGGCATGTTGTTGCCCCAAACACCGACGCCGGCGGAAATTTTGTAAATCAACGTCGCCGGCAAAACAACCGTCGCGCAAAACGCCGCCGGGAAAAATAAAATCCACCACCACAACGGCGTCTTGCCTTCGTTGAACGCCGTGAGCTTGTCCGTCAGCCAGCCGAGACTCCGGTTGGCGGGCACGGCCTCCATGCGCCGCAGTTCCGCCGGCGGCGCGAGCGATTCCAGATTGGTTGCGGATTCAGGCATTGAGTTAAATCATTCTTAACGCAAAGGCGCGGCCAAAGTAGCGCAGGTTTGCAACCTGCCGTATCGCCGATTTGTAATCGGCGGGGCAATGAAACTTTCCAACCCGCCTGATATGTTCGGCGGCTCGCAGAATGCAATTCTGCGATACGGCAGATTAAAAATCTGCGCTACGGAAGGTTTCCGCCGCATACCGTTCAATTGTTCTTTGCGTCTTTGCATTTTGCGTTAAATCTTTTTTTCTCGGCGGGTGAAATTCGCCGCCGCGATTTTCATATTCTTCCGTGCTGTAAGGCGCGTGATAATCCGGCATCGCGGGATTCGGATTGCGGACGCGCGCCAGATACGTCGTGCGCGGCTTCGTCAGCAATTCGCCGAGCACGGAATAATTGCGCGGCTGCGCCTTCCATTTTGTCACCGTGCTGTCCGGGTCGCTGATGTCGCCGAACACAATCGCGCCCGCCGGACACGCCTGCTGGCACGCGGTTTTCGGAATCGTGCCTTCCGATTCTTTCAAGCGAACATTGTCCGTCGCCACCGGCTTTGACCTTCTGCGCGATTTCCGCGTGCTGGATGCGCTGGATGCAATAGGTGCATTTTTCCATCACGCCGCGCATCCGCACCGTCACGTCCGGGTTCTTGACCATCTTGATCAAGTCCCATTCGTCCTCCTCGCGCATTCCGCTGGCTTCCGGCGCTTTGAACCAGTCAACAAATCCCATTTGCCGTCCGTCTTGTGCGTGAGCGGCGTCGGATAAAACGGCCCTTTGAGCGCGCTGATTGGGCGCTTGTTGTAATCGAAATAATTGAACCGGCGGACCTTGTAGGGGCAATTGTTCGAGCAATAACGCGTGCCGATGCAGCGGTTGTAAGTCATCACGTTCAAGCCTTCCGTCGTCGTGCGACGTGGCGTTGACCGGACAGACGTTTTCGCACGGCGCGGCCTCGCACATCTGGCAGAGCATCGGCTGGCTCACCGCCTGCACGTCGTCAATCCATTTCGCAAATTGCTGTTCCGCGTCCGACAGATTTTCGTCGGCGTTCGGATCAAAAAGGGTCGGATTATTTTTCGCCTTCGGACTGCTCGTGTAATAACGGTCAATGCGCATCCAGTGCATTTCGCGGCCGCGACTGACCTGGTCCTTGCCGACAATCGGAATGTTGTTTTCGCTCTGGCACGCGACCACGCAGGTGGCGCAACCGACGCACGAGCTCAAATCCACGACCAAACCCCATTGATGCAGTCGCCTTTTTCTTCGCCTCGTCAAACGGATTCGGATAAAGCGATTTGACCACCGGCGGCTCTTTGTCGTGCATTTCCTGCGCGAAATCCGGCGTCTCGGTAAATTCATCCAGATTCGCCTCGCGCACCGCCGGGCGGCCTTCCATTGACCAATGCGATTGCGTCGTCGCAATCACATAAGTCTCGCCCGTCTTGCGGATCGTCGCGCCGGTCTCGATATATTTTCCGCTGAAAATTTTATACGCGTTGAAGCCGACGCCCGTGCCGACGCGCCCGGCCCTCTCGCGTCCGTAACCGAGCGCAAGGCCGAGCGAATAATCCGCCATGCCCGGCTGCGTCCAGATCGGGCCGGAAACTTTTTTTCCGTTCAACGAAATTTCAACGATGTCGCCGTTCGCCACGCCAAGTTCGCGCGCCGTCTTGCGGCTGACGAGCACGGCGTTGTCCCATGTGATTTTCGTGACCGGATCGGGCAACTCCTGCATCCAGCCGTTGTTCGCGTAACGCCCGTCGTCCACTTTCGCATCGCGGTAGAAAATGACTTCGAGATTGTTTGCGCCAAGTTTATCTTGCGGCCATCCGCCTGGGATGTTGGATCCGCTTGGCATTACTAAATTAAACGCCCTACCAACCGCTGAATCGTTTATATTTGCATCAATTGATGTCGTTGACGTCCCTTTGGAAAATCCATTGAACAAAAATTTCTTCCATGTTTCCCCCGAACCATTGAAACGTTGTTTGAACAATGTCGTAAGCATTCGTTTGCGATTTCACCAGCAATTCGCGCAAGAAATTCCAGTTCTGTAATTCCGCCGAACAACGGTTGAATCAACGGCTGAATCGGAACATACATTCCGTCGCTGGTTACAGCATCGTCCCAAGATTCGAGATAATGCGCCGCTGGAAAATTCCAATCGGATTTTTCTACCGTCTCATCTTCGTAATAGCCCAGACGAACAACCGTCTTGGCATTCGACAACAAATTCAGATTGTAAGCGGGATTGCCACCAAGAATAACCAGAGTGTCGGTTGCGCTGTTGTCGAGAGTCTTCAAATCAGCACTCAGCAGCTTCAGTTGTCGGCATTAAAGTTACTGTGTTGCCAATCGCACCGAGCGCGGAATTGATTGCATATGCAAGCAAATGAACCTCAATCGGCTGACGTTGGCCAGCAACGACCAAAACATTTTCTCGGTTACGAATCAAATCCTTCGCGCATTCAGAAATCCATTCCGTTTCTGGATTTCGCGACTTTTGCAACAAGATTTGGGGTAAGGCGATTCAGAATTAATCCCGCTACATCAGCCACATGCTTTGCCGCCACTCGCAACCGATGATCCGCATTTGCGCCAGTCAAAGTGAACAGCGATTCCACCGCGTAAAGCCGGCTCATGCCGCCGCCCGCTTTGCGGCCAGCGGCAAATTTGCGGATGTGATTGTGCGCGTCGTCCTCGCCGCCGAGAAAATCGCAGTCGAGCGACAAAATCACTTTCGCCTTGTCGAAATGGAAAACCGGCTTCACCGGCTGGCCGAACGCCTGCGTCGCCGCGCGTTGATGAATGCCGGAATCAATCGCGTCGTAAGTGAACCATTTCGATTTCGGAAATTTCTGCGCGATGATTTTTTGCAGCCGCGCACGCGACGGCGAAGTGCTGCTTTCGGCCAGAAACGCCAAGCCTTCGCCTTGATTCGCCGAAAATTTCTTCGACAAGTCATCGAGGAATTTCAACGCCTCGTCGCGCGAAATCGTTTTGCCGTCGTGCGTGAAACGTTTGGCGCGGTCGGGATCGTAAAGATTCAGAATCGAAGCCTGCGCGTAACGGTCCGTGCCGCCGTTGCTGCCGGGATAACAGCGCATTGCCTTCGATTTTTATCGGACGGCCTTCGTAAGATTTGACGACCAGCGGAATCGCGCCGGTGCGCGTCGGCATGGCCGTCGCATAATATTCCGGCTTGCCATAAACGTAATCTGCGACGGCTGCTGGCCGAACGGTTCCAGTTTTTCCTCCGGCCGGCGGCAACCCGCGCCCGCCAGACCCCAAACCCGCGAGCGCAAACGACGCGGACATGATTTTCAGAAAATGGCGGCGGCTCTGGCCGTCCACCATTTCGCTCGCGCCCTGCGGAAATTCGCGGTGCAGCCATTCCTTGAACTCCGGCGTGTCGGCCAGTTCGTCCAGGCTGCGCCAGTAACGGCGGCCAGTTGTCCGGCGCTGGAGTTGCGATATGGATTTCAGAAATTCGTAATTTCATCGGTGACAGGCCGAGCAGTTTTGCAGCGATTCCACGTGCATATGGTCCACCAGTTTTTGTGCCTTCGACTTCCTGCATTTCCGCGTTTTTGGCGGCGTTGGTGCTCCATTGCCAGCCCAAGTCCGTGACCTTGTCCACCGGACGGATGTACGCCGCCGGATCGCGATGGCAATCGAGGCAGAAGCTCATGCTGAACGGCTTGGCGTGATAAACTTCGTCCATCTGGTCAACGCGCCCGTGACATTCCACGCAACTGATGCCGCGCGTGACGTGGACGGAGTGGTTGAAATAAACGTAATCCGGCGTGATGTGAACCTGCACCCACGGGATCGGCGTGTTGTTCGTGGCGCTTTCGCGGACGATGGCCAGGCGCGGGTCGTCCTTCAAAACCGTGCTGTGGCAGTTCATGCAGGTCGAAGCGGCGGGAATATTTGAAAACCATGATTTGTCCACCATGTTGTGGCAATAGCGGCAATCAATGCCCAGTTCGCCCGCGTGAACCTTGTGCGAAAACGGCACGGGCTGCACCGGCTCGTAGCCGACGCGCGTGTATTTGGGCGTGAAATAATAAGTCACGCCCGCCGTCACGCCGCCGCCCGCCAGCGCGGCTCCCACGCCAAGCGCCAGCGGCAACCAGTTTGTCCACTTCGGAAAAATTGCTGACATTTCGAGCGGCCGCCGCGCGGCCAAATTCCTTCAATTAAAAATGACACGATTCAGTTCCAAAAACCGTGCCGCGCGAAATAGTAATTAAATTGTCATCCGCGTCGCAAGAAAAGTTTGTGAAATTTTTCACTTGTTCGCCAGCGTGATGATGGCCGGCAAGGTGGACAGGTCAAACTTTGCGCAAATTTTGAAGTGGTTCCCCGGCGGGCGGATGCAAACCCGTGCCAGGCCGGTTCCGTTTGCCGCCACCGTGATGGACAAATCCGGAAAGTTTCATTGCATTTCTCCCGTCCTACGCCTTTAACCGCTCCAAAACTTCCTGCGCCAGCAGTTCATACGCCGCCGAGCCGGAGCTGTATTTGTCGTAATGAATGATCGGCTTGCCGAAACTCGGCGCTTCGGCGAGCCTGGTGCTGCGCGGAATCATGGTTTCAAAAACCTTTGCGCCGAGCAGATTGCGGACTTCGCCGACGACTTCGTTGGACAACTTCGTGCGGCCGTCAAACATCGTCATCACGACCCCGAAGATTTCCAGCCGCGGATTGACGCCCGCGTCGCGAAGCTGGCCGAGCACGCGGTTCATCATCGAGATGCCTTCGAGCGCGTAATACTCGCATTGAAGCGGCACGAGCAGGCCGTCGCTGGCGGCAAAGGCGTTCAAGCGTCAAAATGCCGAGCGACGGCGGGCAGTCAACCAGCACAACATCAAATCGTCCGCTGTCCAAAACCGGTTTAAGCGATTGCGAAACCCGCTGCAAATGATTTTCCATCCGCGCGATTTCCAGATCGGCGGCGCACAAATCCACTTCGCTCGGAATCATTTCAAGCCTCTCGAAGCTGGTCGGCCTGATTTTTTCGAGCAGATTTCCTTCGCCCAGCAGAACGCGATACGCGCTCGCGCCCTCGATTTTTTCCAGGCCCACGCCGCTGGTCGCGTTGGCCTGCGGGTCGAGGTCAAAAAGCAGGACTCTTTGCCCGACTGCGGCAAGGCACGCGGAAAGGTTGACGGCGGTGGTGGTTTTCCCAACTCCACCCTTTTGGTTGGCAACGGCGATGACTTTGGCTGGCACTTTCTGATTAAATGAAAAACGCGGCGGCGTTTCAAGCGCGCACCGCGAATTTCAGAATCGCAAATTTGCCTCAGTTGGCCGGAACAGTAAAGCCGACCTGCTGGAAGAAAGGATTTTGCTGGCCAAAAAGCGAGGCGACGGGTTGCAGGCTGGTCGCGGGATTGGTGTTATCGGACGGAAGAATCATTGAATCGGACGGCTGGGAAAGCGTCGTCGTCGAAACCTGGGCGAGCGGGCTGGAGTTTTCCGCCAACTGCGCCATAAAAGGCTGTGGCGCGGAACCATCATCGGGCTGTTCCGCAAAAACAATCCCTAAACACCAGCACCAAGCAAAGCGCGGCGGCGAACGCGCCCGCAAACGCCGGCCTGGATTCAAAGATTTGAATGAATTTCAACAGCCACGGCGCTTCAGAAAAAAACTCTTCCCTCGCTTTCGTCCGCCCGTGGGATCTGCCCACGCGGATGCGGTTGACGACCTGGGTGGAAAAATTGTCGAAATATCCGGGTGGCGGCGTTTCGCGGTTTTTGAACGCTAGCAGCCGCCGCAGCGGCTCGAAGTTGTTTTCGTTTTCGTTCATTTCATTTCAAATAGTCGGCCAGTTCACGCCTGCATCTGCTGCCGCGCGTAAAACAGCCGCGACCGCACCGTGCCGATGTTGCAATCCATGATTTCCGCGATCTCGTCATGCGACTGACCCTGCACATCGTGCAAAATAACGACCAGTCTATGGGGTTCAGACAGCTTGAGCAGCGCCTCGTTCAATTTTTTTTGCAATTCCGTCAAACCGGCGTCGCGGCGCGGCGTGTTGTCGGAAATCAGGGCCATCAGGTCAGGATCGTGCTCGGCGTTGAAGTCAATGTCGTTCAGGCTCATGTGCGTCCGGTTTTTCCGCTGTTTCAGGAAATTGATCGTCTTGTTGACCGCAATCCGGTAGAGCCAAGTGTAAAAACTCGAGCCGCCCTTGAAGGATTTCAACGCCTGAAACGCCTTGATGAACGACTCCTGCGCGAGGTCGTTGGCGTCCTCGTGGTTGGACGTCATGTGGTAAATCGTCGCGTAAATGCGCTCCTGATAGCGCTTCACGAGTTCGTCGTAAGCCTCCAATTCGCCGCGACGCGCGCGACGCACCAGCGTCGGATTCCTCCTCCGGCGCGGGCGACTCCGGCTCCGTGGGTTCAACTGGTTCGGCCATAATCATGGTCATTCAATACAAACAGCCAAAGTGCCGGTTTGTTGCGCCAAAAAATCGGCCAGGTTGAAAAGCCCCGCCCGCCCGCCTGATTCCGGCAGCACGCGCAACGCCCGGCGTGCCTGCTCCAGATATTTTGCGATGACTTCCAGCGACGGCTCAAATGTTTCGTAACGCGCCAGCAATCCGTTCACGGCGGAAAAATTCTCCGGCTGCCAGTTCTCAATCAAATTTTCCAGTTGCGCGCGGTCAGCGGCATTCGCGCGCTCCCACGCCAGCAAGACCGGCCACGTCAATTTGCCCTTCGCCAGATCCGTGCCGAGCGATTTGCCCGCGTCCGCCTCCGATGCCGAACAAATCCACGCAGTCGTCATAAACCTGATACGCCGTGCCGAACGCCGCGCCGAATTCGCGCAGCGCCGCGCGCTGTTCCGGCGGCGTCCCGCCCAGAAACGCCGCCAAATCGCACGAGAGCGTGAACAGTTCGGCGGTCTTCATTTCGATGACGCGGAAATACTCGCGGCGCGAAACGGGAAAATTCCGCCGATGCTGCGTCTGCAAAATTTCGCCGGTGCAGACCGTGTTCGTCGCCATCGCCACCGCGCGGCAGACTTCCGGCGTCGGAAAACTTGCCGCCAGTTTCAGCGCCTGCGCGAAAAGGCAGTCGCCGAACAGCACGGCGATTTCATTTCCCCAGTTCGCCGCGAGCGTGAGCTGGCCGCGACGGATTTCCGCCTCGTCCATCACGTCGTCGTGGACGAGCGTGGCCAGGTGGACCATTTCGATGATGACCGCCGCCGTGACGTGCGCGTCGGAAATTTTGCCGATGGAATTGGCCGCGAGCGCGACGAGCGTGGGGCGCAGATTCTTGCCGCTGCTGTTGAGCGCGTGCTGGGCGTAAGGGAACGATTTTCGGGTCAAAATCGTGCGCCTGCTGGGTCAGACGCCGGTTGACCGTTTGCAGGAACGGCTCAACGTGTTCCACGATTTGTTTCCAGGAACAGTTTGAGTTTTCACTTGGCGCGCCGCTTGAGTCCGGCACTGCCACCTTTGTTTCGGCAGCCAGCATTCGCCCAAATCTACTTTCGCGGCGGAGTCGAGTCAAACTTGTTGTAACGTTTCTGTTAAAAATAAAAAACGCGGACAGCCTTCGCCGTCCACGCCGGTTGAATAAAACAAATGAAAATCACTTCTGCGGCGCAGCCGGCGGCGCGGGCGGGGTTGGCGGACCGCCATTGTGACCGCCACGGTCAATAATCACGCGCACGCTCAAATAACCCGCGTAAAACTCCGGGTTCGACTTCTTGAACATCACCATCTGCTTGTCCAGCCGGTTGCGCAAAATGCTCATGATCGTCTGGATCGCCGTCGGCATCGTGCGCGTCTGGCCGGAGCGTCCGGCAATCGCCGTGCGCGGCGCGGTTTTCAATCCGTCAAACTGCGTCGTCAAAGTGTTCAGACCCGCCACGTCCGTTTTGCGTTTCCTCGCTCACCATTGACCGGCCAAATCCAGCAAGAATTGACCATTTTAGGCCATTTTATGATCCATTTAAGAAGCTCCGGTCTAAAACGGACAAGCTTACCTTCGTCATGGAAAAGCTTAAAACCGCGACGAACAAGCTTAAGTCTGTGACGAACAAGCTTAAGTCTGTGACGAACAAGCTTAAGTCCATGACGAACAAGCTTAAGTCCGTGACGAACAAGCTTAAGTCCGTGACGAACAAGCTTAAGTCCGTGACGAACAAGCTTAAGTCGCTGTCTAAAAAGAGACAGTTCCGTGGTTGGAAAAGCGGGGAACCGAACCTTTGGACATGAAGATGTGCCTGCTCTGGCGATCAATGCGGAAGCCCGCTTTTTCCAGCGCCTTCACAGCGCAAAGGTGGTTGACGCCCGGAAGCTTGGGCATATCACGCAGCGGTCACTTCCATTTCACGGATTTCTCAATGCAATTCCGGCTTGCCGTAGAGTTCGAGGCAGCCTTGAATGGCGTCGTGGATGTTTTCGAGCGCGGCGTGGGCGTCGCGCAACGGATTTGTGCCGGGCAATTCCAGCGTGCGGTAAAGTGCGCGCAAGCCGCCCTTTATTTTTGGCAATGCCTCGGCGCGCACGCGGCGCAACTCGCGCGCCGCCGCTGCCACGGCGTCAATTTTTGCGATGGCGTCTTTGGGCAGCGCAGCCCCGTCAGGGGCGGAATCTTTGTAGCCGGCGGTGGTGGATTTGGTTTTAGCTCCGTCAGGAGCGGTATATTCCGATGATGTCGCTCCTACGGAGCTTGGACGATTTTTCGCGGGCGGTTCTACAATGATGTCGCGCCTAGCGGCGCTGGGCGAAACGTCAAACTGCGGCCACGGAAACGTGTCGAAAACGGCGTTGGATGTGGTGCTCACGGTCATTTCGTGCGATAGGGTAGTGGCTCTTCCTTGATCGCGTAGTAATGCGCGGCGTCGGCGGACGATTGAGCGGTGGAATCGTCGGGCTGACGCGGCTTCGGCGCGCCGGGCGGCATGATCCAGTCTTACGTCACCAGTTTCTTGCATCGGGAATTGTTTTTCGCTTATTACCGCCGGGACGCGGCCATCCGCTTCACGAGGCGGACGGCCCCGGCAATCTCCGCCCCGCGCCCCGCCAACCCTTCGGCTTCCAGCCGTTCAAATTGCGGATGGTCGGAGATCGGGCTGACAACGCCTGTTCCCGACTCATCAGCATCCGTCAACGCGCCGCAAAATGCCGCGATGCACTGGTCGTATTCCTCAAGATTACGCCGCAGCACCCGGTGCGAGCCGGTTTCCCAAAGCTTGCCCTCATCTTCGGCTTTGACCTGAATCCCCAGGCTTTCCGCCGCCCGGAGCAGTTCAGTAACGCCCCGATGGCATTTGAGAAAATGTTCCCACCCGTGGCGGGAAGCGTATTGAGTTTTGCAGAACGACTCCAGACGCCAGCCTGGAATCCCGGCGAACCGGCACAAACCCATCCGGACGGTTTCCACCCCGTCACCGGGCGTGGCGTGGAACATCCATCCCTCCACGGGCGGCAATAGGTCCGCCGCTTTCCTGGCCCCGCGCGGCCAATGGTAGGCGCCGGGATAATCCGGCCCGATTTCCATCCATTCGCCCACGTGCTCAAACTCCAGAACGATGGCCCTGGCTCGCAGCGGCGCGAGCCATTTTTTAATCGCGTCGAGGTTCAGCCGGCGGCGCGTGCTTAATATGTAATGAATGGTCAGTCCCATAGACTTTTTCCGCAGTCTAACCGGGGTGCTTGGACAAATGCGGTCCAACCTGGTTTATTTTTTAATGCCATAGGGCGGGCCTTCTTCCTTGATCGCGTAGTAGTGCGCGGCGTCGGCGAACGATTGAGCCGTGGAATCGTCGGGCTGACGCGGCTTCGGCACGCCGGGCGGCGTGATACAGTCCTCCGTCACCAACTGCGCGACGGTTGGATATTGCTTCGGCACGCCGGGAGCCGTGACGGTCTCGCCTTTCTCAATCTTCGCGGCGACTTGCTGGTTGAGGGCGAGGAGTTGGGCGAGCAAATCTTTCTTCGCGCTGAAGCCGTAGGCACCGAGGACGGCCATGTCGAGCGCGGCGTGGGCGTCGCGTAACGGATTCGCGCCGGGCAATTCCAACGTGCGGTAGAGAGCGCGCAGCCCGCCCTTCATCTTCTCCAAAGCCGCCGCGCGCACGAGGCGCAACCGCCGGGCGGCAGCGGCCACGTCATCAATCTGCTTCACCGTCGGCGTCTGCGGCCACGGGAATGTGTTCCAAATTCCTTCTCCAAACCTGAAACGCTCTGTCAACTTGGATGATTTGCACTGAAACCACCGCCAATGAATGTCGGACGAAAGAACACCGAAGCTGTAATCATCGGCAAGCGTGAACGCTTGAAGTAGATTGCTTGGCCGAATTTCCGAACTGACGAAGACAAAAATTGGGCGCTTGCTGACCAGCGAAATAACGAGATAGCGCGGCAGCTTTTTGATGAGTGCAACAAGTTCTGGCCGGCCAAACGAAAGCTGCCACCAGCGATTGAGGAACGCTTTATGGTGTGGGCGCATGTTTCCGTCTTTGTCCGCGCCTTCTTTTGCTTTGCGTTCCCTGTCTGGCAGAACGTGGGTCTTTACCCATGTAAAAGCATTGGGATACGCAGCCGCTTCGAGTTGGTTCTTCGTTTCAAAATCCAAGACGAAACGATCCGGCGTGCCGCCCGTCAGCATTTCATCTCCGTTAAGGTAGGGGAAAATGACTTCGCTGGAAGCCGCGTCGCCCGCAATGATCTTTGCTTTTTGTTCCGCTGTAAGGAGAAATCCTTTATGACCGAGCATTTGCCCGTTGAACGAAATCGGCGGTTCAAGATTACACTGGAGCGTCTTTGCTCCGCTCACGTCTGTTTGGTATGACAACGCCGAATTGATTTCATCGCAATCGCGGACATCCAGTTCGTATTCTTTTGCCGCCGAACCGCTGCCGCGTTTGCGGAGTTTGTTCGCGCCAGCGGACGGCTCGACTTTGAACCAGAGCTTGCGCGTCTTGGGCAGCAGCGCGGCGTCCTGTGTTTTCACCCAGTTGGCGATGGAGACGTGAACATTGGCTTCGCCCGACCACGGCTGGTTTTCCACGGCTTCCACAATCGTGCCGGTCTGCACAACGTGATCGAGTCCACCCACGCGGGACTGGTTGTTGCGGATGTTCTGCGTGCCGACGAGTCCGGCGCGGCCAGCGACGGGATCGGCGGCGGTGCAGGCGGGCAAATGGTCGGCGGCTTTGCGAATCCAATAGACGCAATAGTCGGCCATGCCCGGCACTTCGGCGTAGGCGCGGCGCAAGGTGTTCACATAGTCCGGGCCGCGCTCGGGCTTGAGAAGTTTCGCGCCGAGGAAAGGCGGGTTGCCGATGATGACATCGGCCTTCGGCCATTGCGCGGGCAAACCTTCGGGCGTGAGCAAGGCGTCGGCGGCGATGAAATTTTTCTCAAGGTTTTCGAGCGGCAAGGCCGGTTCGGTGATGTGCAATTCATCAATCGCCAGCTTGCGGCCAATCATCATCGTGACTTTCGCCAGCTCGACGGCGAACGGCAGGATATCGAGGCCGTAAAAGTTTTGGACGCTCAAGAAGCTCAACATCCGCTGGCCGGGTTCGGCGCGGCTGGGAAATTCCTGCATCCGTTCGATGAGCCGCGCCTCGACGCGCTTGAGTTCACGGTAGGCGATGTAGAGGAAGTTGCCAGAGCCGCAAGCGGGGTCGAGCACGCGAAATTGATTCAGCCGGTCACGAAGTTCAATGAGCCGTTTGAGCGTCCTGGCATTTTCAATCTGCTCTTTCCACGGATCGGTAATCGTCGGCTTGACGATTTTCATGATGTCGGACGGGCTGGTAAAATGCGCGCCAAACGCATGGCGTTCGTCGTCAGCCATCGAATGTTGGAAGAGCGTGCCGAAAACTTCGGGCTGAACTTTGTTCCAGTTGAATTTTGCGGCGGCGCGCAGAAGCACCAGTTCATGGCCTTGGATTTCAATCTGGGCGGGATTGGCAAACAGGCCGCCATTGAAATAGGGGACTTCCTTGTAACGTCCGCCGCCCGCCGCCTTGGACTGGTTCATCGCTTTGAACAGTCCGCCGAGCAATTCGTAGCTGTCAGCAGGCGTCGAACATTCATCGAGCAGATTGGTGACGAAATACTTTGGCAGCAGATCAATGTCCTCGGCAAAGAGCGCGACGAGCATTTGCAGGATGAATTTTTGAGCGACGGAACGCTCGACCTGCGGCTGGCGGTCTTTGCGCGTCATCCATTTGAAGCACTCGGCCAGCTTGTCCGCCGCTTCCTTGGTGACGGCGACGCGGTCGTTTTCAAAATTTGGTTTGGGATTGCCCGGGGCGAGAAACTCGAGCGGCCCCCAGCGCTCCGGCAAATCCGTGAGCGCGAGCGTGTCTTTGGGTGTGTCGAGGTCGGTGTCGAAATCGTAAATGCGGAACTCGTCGAAGTTGCACAGCACGACATAACGCGGGCGGTTGGGAACGAGGCGTGTCCAATAATCAAAAGCCTGCCGGTAATGTTTCTGCAAATCCGTCCCGCGCTTTTTCATTTCAATCAGCACGACGGGTTTCCAGACGTAATCGGCAAATGCGGTTCCGCCGCCGTCTTCATCGGCTTTGCGGATGCGGAATTCCGTCGTGCCGCCCACGTCGAGACAGCCGGATTGACTGAAAGCTTGGAAGAGGCGGTCGAGGAAGATTTGCGCCTGCCCCTTTTCATCGCCCGTGATGTTTTTCTTACACCACGCGACGAATTCTGCGAGTTTTGTCCCATCCGGCATGGCGATAAGTTTGCGCAGGAAATTTAGCAGCGTCAATCCGCGTTCATCCGCCGTAAAAGTAAAAGGGTCAGTCCTTGTATTAAAACAAAAAAACCGGGATTTTTTAATCCCGGCTTCAATTGCCGCGCGAACAACATTTTTTGTCAAACGGAATTCTTAAGACGCAGAGTTTTCCATTTTCCGAATAGCAAAATAAAAAAACGCGGACAGCCTTCGCCGTCCGCGCCGGTTGAATTCAAGGGCGGTTTATTCCTTCTTCGCCATTTCCTGGTCGCGTTCCTGCATGGCGGCCCTGCGCGACAACCGCACGCGGCCTTTTTCGTCCACGCCGAGGCACTTGACGGTGATGTCGTCGCCGACCTTCACGATGTCCTCGGTCTTCGCGACGCGGAAATTCGCCAGCTCGCTGATGTGAACCAGACCGTCCTTGCCCGGCAGAAATTCAACGAACGCGCCGAATTCCTTCACGGTCACAACCTTGCCGCGATAGATTTTCCCGATCTCGGCTTCCGCCGTCATGCCGTTGATGGCATCCACGGCAATCTTCATGCCTTCGGGCGAAACGGAGAAGATGTTGACCGTGCCGTCGTCCTCGATGTTGATTTCGCAGCCGGATTCCTCGACGAGGCGCTTGATGTTCTTGCCGCCCGGCCCGATGAGCGCGCCAATTTTTTCCGGGTTGATGCGGATGACTTCGATGCGCGGGGCGTATTTGCTCAATTCCTTGCGCGGAGCGGCGAGCGTTTTGGCCATTTCGGCGAGAATGTGCATACGCGCGACGCGGGCTTTTTCCACCGTCTCGGCCATGAGCGCGAACGGAATTCCCTTGAGCTTCAAATCCAGTTGGAAGCCGGTGATGCCCTTTTCCGTGCCGGCGATCTTGCAATCCATGTCGCAGTAATGATCTTCCCAGCCGATGATGTCGGTGAGCAATTGATACTTGGAAATTTTCTCGCCGCTGTATTCGGTGCAGATGCCGACGCTGATGCCGGCGACCGGACGGGTCAACGGAACACCGGCATCCAGCAACGCCAGTGTGCCGCCGCAGACGGTCGCCATTGAGGTGGAACCGTTCGATTCCATGATCTCGCTGGTGACGCGGACGGCGTAGGGATAATCCTTGGGCAGCATGGATTCAATCGAGCGTTCCGCCAAAGCGCCGTGGCCGATTTCGCGGCGGCCGGGGCCGGAAATTCTTCCGGTTTCGCCGACGGAGAAATTCGGGAAGTTGTAGTGCAAAATGAATTTCTTTTCGGTTTCGCCGCCGGTGTAGGAATCAAATTCCTGCGTGTCGTCGCCGGTGCCAAGCGTGGCGAGCGTGACGGCCTGCGTTTCGCCGCGGGCAAAAATCGCCGAGCCGTGGGCGCGCGGCAGGATGCCGACTTCGCTGGAAATCGGACGAACCACGTCAAACGCGCGGCCGTCGAGACGTTTGCCGCTTTCCAGAATCAATTTGCGGACGGCTTCTTTCTGGATGTAGTAAAAAGCGTCGTTGATGACGAACTCCGTGACTTTTTCCGCGCCGAATTTTTCGACGAGCTTCGCGCCGACTTCGTCCTGAATCGCCTTGACCGCCGCCTCGCGCGCGAGTTTGCCGGGCGTGAGCAGCGCGGGAACAAAACGGTCGCCCGCGAGATTTTTTGCCTCCGCGAGAATTTCGTCGGGAACGATGTTGAGCGTGATTTCGCGTTTCTTCTTGCCGGCCTTCGCGACCAGTTCCTTTTGCGCGGCGATGATTGGCTGGATGACTTCCTGCGCGTATTTCAACGCCGCATTGAAATCGGCTTCGGTGATTTCCTTGGCCGCGCCTTCATACATCACGATGTCCTTGTCGTTGCCGACATAAACCAAATCCAAATCGCTTTCGGCCATTTCCGCGTGCGTCGGATTGGCGACAAATTTTCCGCCGATGCGACCGACGCGAACCGCGCCGAGCGGCCCGGCCCACGGAATGTCGCTGACCATCAACGCCGCGCTCGCGCCGATGATGCTCAAAATGTCAGGATCGTTCTCGCCATCCGCGCTCAACAGCACGGTCTGGACTTGAACTTCGTTATACCAGCCTTTCGGAAACAGCGGACGGATCGGGCGGTCGGTCAGACGGCAGGTGAGAATTTCCTTTTCCGTCGGACGGCCTTCGCGCTTGAAGTAACCGCCGGGAAATTTTCCGGCGGCGGCGGCTTTTTCGCGATAGTCAACGGTCAGCGGAAAAAAGTCCTGGCCGGGCTTGGCCTTGGTCGCGGCGACGGCGGCCACGATGACGATGGTTTCGCCGAGTTGGACGGTGACGGCTCCGTCGGCCTGTTTGGCGAGTTTTCCGGTTTCAATGATGATCTGCTTGTCGCCCAGTGGGGCGGTTATTTTTTCTGGACATATTAATCTGCCCGCTGCCGCCGGAGGAACTTCAGTGAATCCCGAACATTTCGGGACTGAATGAAATCACTCGGAGGCAGCGGAATTTTTCTTTCGCGAAGTTTGGTTGAAGAATCGGGCCGTTCGCGTTTCCGGCCCAAATCTGAAGCGAAGTGCAGTCTGTGAAAAATGAAAACCGCGCCCTCGCAAAATTTTAATGGCGCAGCTTCAGTTTTTTGGTGACCGCCTGATAGCGTCCCAAGTCAATCGTCTGCAAGTATTCGAGCAGGCGGCGGCGCTGGCTGACCATCATCAGCAGCCCGCGGCGCGAGCTGTGATCCTTTTTGTTGGTCTGCAAATGCTCGGTCAAATGGTTGATGCGCTGCGTGAGCAGCGCGACCTGCACGTCCGCCGAACCCGTGTCCTTGGCGTGCGTCTTGAATTGTTCAATCGTCTTTGTCTTCGCTTCCATATCAATTAGAGCGGAAAATTATAGTTGTTCACAAGCCCGTGTAAAGAACTTTTCCCAACCGATTTTGAAAGGCAAAAGGCGGCGGTTCAACCGGCCCGGCGCATTGCTCCGAGACCGCCCTTAAAATTCCAAACCAATTGCCGCTTCGTTTGCGGCGTGATTTTGAAATTTTCCGAAATCCGCAATCCTTCCACCCAGAAAATTTCGCCGCACGCTACTTCGGCAAGAATCAACTTACGCCGCCGCTCGCGCGGAATTTTTGCGTTCGTGAACAAGTCCTGCAACTTCGCCGCCGACGTCAAGCCAATCGGCTGAAACCGGTCGCCCGCACGCCAATGCCGAAGAACAATTTTGCTTCCAACTTTGTCCGCGTCAAAAAATTCATTTCCTTTTGTTGTAGGAGACGAGGTGACGAGTCTCTGTTTTGTTGATTTGAGACTCGTCACCTCGTCTCCTGCGAAACATTTTTGCCATCCGAATTTCCTTCCGCCAAAAACCGCCTCCCCTGCCCTGCCCGCCAAATTCACCGCCAGTTCGTCCGCGTTGAATTCCGGCTTCGATTCCATCCGCAATTTGATTTCGCCGGATTTATTTCGGGAAACGGACAATTTTGCGCCGACGCTGACAAAAACATTTGCCGACTGCCGGAGCGATTCAATCAATTCAAAATCCGCCGCGATTCCATTTTCAACCAACTGTCGTTGCAACACGCGCCGCTGGATTGCGACGGGTAATTTTTCAAAACCGCAGGAGACGACGCAAGGAGTCTCCAATTTGTTTCCGTCTTCCACCTTCCGCTTTCCGTTTTTGATTTGAGACTCGTCACTTCGTCTCCTGCAACATTCCACCGCTGCTGCGCCGACAAAATCCGATTCCGCGCCAATAATTTCCATCAAGCGCAAAACCGTTTTGTTCAAACCGGGCTGGTATTTTTTGCGGAGCAGCGGCAGCAATTCGTTGCGAATCCGGTTTCGCAGAAAGTCAGACGAAAAATTCGTCGCGTCGTCGCGGAAAGAAATTTTGTTAACGCGCGCAAATTCGGCAAGTTCGCATTTTGGAAAATCCAGCAGCGGACGCACGATTGAAATTGTCTTGTCAACCGGCGACGGCGAATGCCATTTCATCCCCGCCAGACCTTCGCCGCCCGCACCGCGAAGCAGCCTTAAAAAAAACAATTCAACCTGGTCGTCCGCGTGATGCGCGAGCGCGACGGATTTGATTTTTTGCACGCGCGCAACACGCGCAAAAAATTCGTGGCGCAATTTCCGCGCGGCCATTTCAATGGACAATTTTGACTGGCGGGCGAACGTTTTCACGTCCGCGCGTTCTGCAAGCAACGGCAGTTTCATTTTCGCCGCCGTCAACCGGACCAGCCTTTCATCCGCGTCACTTGCGCGACCGCGCAACTGGTGGTTGAAATGTGCGACGACTATTTTCCATTTGTGCCGCCCGGCAAGTTTTTTTAGCGCGTGAAGCGAGACCATCGAGTCCAGCCCTCCGGAAACCGCCACGAGGATTTTTTGCCCCCGTTTGAGGAGGCGGCGGTCTTGAATTTGATTTTCTATGCGCTGGAGCAAATCGGCCACGGGTGGATTTTACTTCAATAAAACTGAGGTGCAAGAGCGGCGCGCCAGGAGTTTAACTCACCGCAGCTCGCGGATGCGGTAAAAACGATGCGGGTAGTTGGTCGCCTGCGTGTCGCTGAACTGCCAGACGCCGTCCGCGTCGAGCTTGTTGGTGGCGACGGGCAGCCAGTTGGCGGGCGAAGTCAAGTCCGCCGTCACCTCCAAAACATAGCTGTATCCGGGCGTGCCAACGAAACTCAAGTTGAACCCGCCGCCAGGAACTGCGGCGACTTGGCTGATGGTCGGCGGGATCACATACACCGTCAACGTCACAACGCTGCTTGTGACGGAGCCGCCGGACGCGCTGGCGACGATGGAATAATTTCCGGCGTTGGTCGGGTCAACGGAAACTATCGCCAGCGCGAAGTTGGTCTCGTTTGTCAAAACCGCGCTGTTGAAAAACCATTGGTAGGAAACCGGCGTGCAGGCGGACGCGGCAACATTGAAATTCGCCGTCGTGCCGGCCGTGTTCGTCTGGCTTTGCGGCTGGATCAAAATCACTGGCGGCGTTTCATCCTGCACGACAATCGTGTTGGTCGAATAAGCGTCATTGCCGGAGGCGTCCGTCACGGTGATGACAACTATATTCGTTCCAAGTGACAGAATGGAACTGTTCGTCGGCGTTTGCGTTATTGTCGGCGCACCGGACAAATCCGTCGCCAGAATGTAATTCGTTCCCGTCACGTCGGGCATCGCCGCGCTGCAATTCGTGTCCGCCGCCAGAACTAGATTGGTAAAGCTCCACAAGATCGTCGGCGGCGTGGTGTCCTGCACGATGACGGTGCGCGTAGCGGTGTTGGTGTTGCCGTTGCCGTCGTCAGCCGTGTAAGTCAGCGTGTTTGTGCCGGTGGAATTTGTGTTGACCGTGCCGCTGACGGTTACGCCGACCGCGCCTGCACAGGCATCGGTGGCCGTCGCGCCCGGATCGGTGAACGCGCTGCCAAGTTCAACGAACAGCGGATTATTTCCGTTCAGCGAGATGACCGGCGCAAGCGTGTCTTGAACGGTCAGCACGACGCTGTTGGTGATACTGCCGTAAAGATTCGTGACAACGACGCCGACCGTGTGGCCGGGCAGATGAATGTTGGTCAGCGCAAAACTGGTGTTGGTCGCATCGGCAACCGATGCACCGTCAAGGCTCCATTGAATGTTCAACGGCGGCGTGCCGGAAGGAACGATTGTGAACGTGGCGTTGCCGCCGCACTCAATGGTCTGGTTCGTAAACGGGCTGTTGAGCGACGGCGGCAGCACGACCGTCAACGTGGCGACGGCGCTGGTGACGGAACCGTAATTATTGGTGATGACAACGGAGTAATTGCCGCTGTTGTTGGTCGTCGCGGCGGTGAACTGCAAGGCGGCTGTCGTGACGCCGGAAATGTTGCCGCCATTGGCAAGGTTGGATCCATTATTGCGCCATTGATAACCAAGCGGAGCCGAACCGCCAGCGGTCCCGTTGAAAACCGCGTTGCTGCCGGACAAAACTGTCAGGCTGGCCGGCTGCGCGGAAATCGTCGGAGGAAAAACCGGTTTGACGCTGACGTCGTCGAGGCCGAGATATGATTTGTCATCCCGACCGCCGATTTGCAGAACGGTGCTGCCGCCCGTGGCCGTGACAATGAACTGCATATTCACCCAACTGCTCCGGGCTATGTTCTTTTGATCGTAAAGCGTGCTTCCGTTCCAAGACACGCTGAATTCGTTCGCTCTGCGCGAACTTCCCGCCACCGGATTATTCAGCCAGAGGGAAAGCACATATTTTTGGCCAGCGGTGGTGGGCAATGTTTGCGAAAGATAAGCCTGGGTGCCGACCTCGCCAAGCGCGGCAAAATAGCTTCCCGAGTGCGGCGCGATGCCGGTTAAAGAACCATTGTCCACGAAATCGTAATTGCCGGCGTCGCCGTTCAAAGTCCAGTCCGAAAAGTCGCCGGTTTCAAATCCGCTGTTCTGGACGAGCGACTCGTTGACGATCAGGCCGAGCGCAATCGTATGCACCGACTGGCTGGCGAGATTGATGACTTGCAAAGTGGCGCTATAAGTTCCATCAGCCAGATTTGTGGCGGCCGGTGCTGGCGAGATGGTCACGCCGGTTTGCGCGCCGGCTGAAAGGCTTCCGCCGTCCGACGAAACGGCGAACCACGACGACGTGTTGTTGATGCTCCAGTTCAAGTCGGCGGACGAGGCATTCGTCAAAATCATTACCTGCGAAGCGGGCGAGAACGGTCCTCCGGGCGGGCCGGAGAAAACGAAGTTGTTGGTCGGCAAAATCAGGAGCGGGTCTTTTACCGTCAGCGTGAAAAAGCGGTAATGTGTCACGCCGCTGGTGACGTTTGAAAACCAAAGGCCGGTCTTGTAAGTCCCGACAGGCAAGCTGCCGGCCACGAACATATTCATACTGACCGCCACGGAAGCGTTCGCACCGCCGTCAAGCGAACCGCCGCCGCTGGAAACATTGAGCCATGACGAAGTGCTGACGAGCGACCAGGTCAGCGGAAACGCGCCGGCATTGGTGAGATAAAAGGTTTGCGAGCCGATGCTGGATGTCCCGTCGGGCGAAATGACGGCGTTGAATCCGGCATTGGAAACCACGACGAGCGGATCGGGGTTGACCAGCGCGTAGATCAGAGCTGTTCCCGCCGGCGTTCCCAGGCCGGTGCAAAGGTCGTATCCGGGCGCGGCGTAAAATGAATCCGGGCTGGACGGCCAGGTGTTGTTGCCAGTTGTGATGTCGTTAAACGCAGAATTGTAAATGGACTCGTTGGCGATTTCATAAATGGCCGGATTGATGAAACCGATGCCATGGGTCTGGCCGCCGGCCGCCGCCTGCTGGTTGACAAGCGCCATGAATCCGGCCCACAACGGCGCGGCGCAGCTTGTCCCGCCAAAATCACCGGTGCTGCCATTGCCATAAGCGACATAGACATTGTCGGCGGCCAGTGCCACGTCGGGAATGTTCCGCATCGTCGTTGAGCCGCCGTTGGTTGAAAATGAATTGACGCCCTGCTGCCAGGCAGGAATTGCATAATAACTGCTGACGCCGCCGCTGGAGCCGACATAACCGCCGGCACTGGAGTCATAGCCCCAGTTCCAGACGGTTTCCGAATTGTATGACGCGCCGGAACCATTCATCGTCAGCGTTGTTCCGCCGACCTGCGTGATGTAGGGGCTGCTCGACGGCACGGTCGAATTGCCGGAATTGTCCACATAGCCCGGCGGAAACGCGTCGCCGTCCCCGCTCGCATCGAAGAACGACTGCCCGTCTGCGGCCATCATCTTGAATATGTTGTCCGTGGTCGCAGTCGGCCCGCCGCTCCAGCCCCACGAACAGCTCAAATTCTTCACCGCGTTGCTCGCCACCATCGCGTTCAAAACGTCGTTCGGAATGAAATTATTCGGATTGCCCTCAAAGACGACG
The DNA here is from genome assembly GCA_963755455.1 of uncultured Verrucomicrobiae bacterium. Classification (GTDB taxonomy): domain Bacteria; phylum Verrucomicrobiota; class Verrucomicrobiia; order Limisphaerales; family UBA11358; genus UBA11358. Next base: position 866,127 of record CAVWJH010000004.1, on the reverse strand, counting down.
ATTTTTGCCAGCCCCGGTGCCATGGACATCGCCATTTCAATGTCCAGTGAAACTTCGGGATTGCCGCTGTTTGCGCCTGTCGTCGGCGTGCCGCTGAATCCGTCCAGCTTGACCACTTGAAGCGGGATGTTCGTCCGCCCGGCCACGCTTTCGTAAGCGGTGATGTCGCTGGCATAAAATCCATCAAATTGCACCAGTCCGACCATCTGCCCCGAACCGTCCAGCGTCGTGCCCGGAACGTAGGCGTTGCGGAAATCGTTTCCCATATACTCGCTGCCGGGGGCCGAGCCTGCGCGAGGCGACAACGACTTGGGCTCAAAATGAAATTTCGGATGAGGCCGCGAATAATTTTGCAGCCCGCTCACGTCCGCTATCGGCAAATTTGATTCCACCGTCGGCTCCGTGTCCGGCGCGAAAAAATCACGGTTCTCTGTTGGGTGATGATACGTTCGCAGCGCGACGTGAAAGGCGTTTTCCACTGCCGACGCCGGACCGGCCACATCGAGCAGCAGACGGTCGTCATAAGTGCCGGTGACCACCAGCCCGTTCGTTCGGGCAAAATCCCTGACCGCCGCGTAATCCGCCTCGGTCGGGCCGAAGCGCGCGGTAAATTCTTCCGGCGTCAAAAATTTGTGAAAATTCGGGCTGGCCGGATCGTAAAGTTCCAGGAGCAGTTCGTCGAGTTCCGCCTGATTGTGCAGCGGCAGGCCGATCGCCAGGTTTAATTGTCTCGTCGCAGACAAATTTCCGACGGGCGTCAAATGCGCCACCGCCGGCGGCACATTGCCGTGCAACCTGCGCATCCCGCCGTCCGCCGCAAACACAGAAACGCCTGCGCCCAAAAAACAAACAGCCGCCAGCCCGCCAAGCAGCAGCCGGTTGCGGATTAAAATGCCGCTTTTCCTGATTTGATGCAGATTAGACAACACATTTCCTTCAAGCAGACCGCGTTCCACTTTTGATTTCTGGTCGCTGTTAGGTGCATGAATTTCCCCTGTCAGCCGCCAAAAGTCAAACTCCACGCGCCAAATAAATTTGCCCGCGCCCGCGCCCGACATTAACTTCCAACCGTGTCCGTCAAATTCACCATCCTCGGCAGCGGCTCCAGCGGCAACTGCGCCTACGTCGAAACCGAAAATTGCCCGCATCCTCGTGGATGCCGGCTTTTCGCCGCGCCAAATCCGCCAGCGCCTCGCCTCCATCGGACGCGCGCCGGAAAATCTCTCCGCCATTTTGATCACGCACGAACACGGCGACCACATCGCCGGGCTGCTCGGCATCGCCGACAAATTTCAAATTCCCGTTTATTGCAACCGCGACACGCAGGACGCCACCATCTGGACGTTCAAAAACAAATGGAGCAAGAAAGTCAACCTCGCCCTCGAAGCCGCCGACACCTTCAAATCCAAAATTAACTGGCAGCTTTTCACCACCGGCGCGAGCTTTGAGATCGCCGACGTGCTCGTCGAAACTTTTTCCATCCCGCACGATGCGCAAGACCCTGTCGGATTTCTTTTGCGCACCGCGCGCGGCAACCTCGGTTTCGCCACCGACCTCGGCCACACCACCAGGCTGGTGCTCGATCGCATCCGCGCCGCGAACGTCCTCGTCCTCGAATCCAACCACGACGTGAAGATGCTGCAGGATTGTCCGCGCCGCTCGTGGCCGCTCAAGCAGCGCATCCTCGGCCGCCACGGCCATCTCTCGAACGTGGCCGCCGCCGAAGCCGCCGCGCAGATCATGTCCGCCGGGCTGCGCCACCTTTACCTCGCCCACTTGAGCCGCGAATGCAACAAGCCCGAACTCGCGCAACACGTCATGGCCGAGCAACTCCATCACATCGGCGCGACGCACGTCCGCCTCCAGCTCGCCGCGCAGGACGTGGCCTGTGAAACTTTAATTCTATAAAAATTTGCAAATTGTTTTAAGTTAATTAGCCTTGCGGCATGGGTCTATCTAGATCTGGAAAATTAATTCTTAAATGTCCTGTGCCAACGGCTTATTTGCACCAGCGGGACGGAATTTTTTTCTTCATTCCATATCTTACTTTCGAACTCATGGGCATTATTTTTTACCTTTGTCTTGGAAATCACAACATATATTCCCCATCGTTTAAGGACATATTTTTTGCTTTGTTTACAGGTTTTGTTTTTGTGTTTCTATTTATTCTTTTGGGGAAAGCTTCAAGGGTAACTTTTTTTGCAGAAAATGGCGTCTCAATAGTTGGACGCTATGGCAACGCTTTTTCAGCATATCGAGAAATCGAAGAATGTTTAGTTTCTCCAACGAAGCATTGGAACAAAACTTTTTATATTTTGGATTTTACATTGGCCGAATCCGAAAACCCGCTTGTGGGAATTGCAATTTCCAGAGTTGAAACTGTTCCTGTCGCCAAAGAAATGCTTGAACAAGTTTTACAAATACTTCGAGATAAAGGAGTGGCGATTACTCAAGGCCGAGAGATTGACCCAAGTTACAAAGATTTTTGACCTCACCCAAAAAATCAAACTCACCGCGTCCAGCGCCGTAGGCGCGACATCTTTGTAGCCCCCCGCGCGACCCAAAACCAAAGCTCCGTAGGAGCGGCATCTCCCGCCGCCGATTTCGCTCATACGGAGCTTGATCCGTTCTTAATTTCAATCCTGCAAATATGCCGCACCTGACGGTGCTGATTTAGCGCCGTAGGCGCGTCCGAAAGTAGCCCACGGTGAAACCGTGGGTTCGTCGCCGGAACGGCACAAGCCCCGGACGGGGCGAAAGAACAAATATAATTTCACCGCGACTTTTCTGCCGCTCCTGCCGGAGCTTGGATTTTTGATTCTCGAATTCCACGGTTTCACAGTGAGATTCTATCTTCCGCTGCTCCGCAGCTTGATCCGTTCTTAATTTCAATCCTGCAAATATGCCGCACCTACGGCGCGCCAGTTGCCAACCGGCTCATACCCTGCCCGGACGGGTTGGCGGCGGTTTTTCGGGTCGCCAAGGGTCATTTTGGGGGTTCCGAGGCCGGTTTTGAGCATTTTGGGCTTTTTGGAGGGTTTCAAGGTTTGTAGGAACGGTTAAATAAGTTGCCTCAGCCGTCCGGACAATTGGCGGAACCTTCCATACAATTGGCTGGACCATTCAGGAAGTTTGCGGAACCTTCCGGGCAACTGCCGCAACCGTCCGGGAAGTTGGCGGAACCGTTCGGCCAATTGGCTGGAGCATTCAGAAAGTTGTCCAGACCGTCCGGACAATTATCGCAGCCGTCCTGGAAGTTGGCGCAAGCGTTCGGATAATTGTCCCAATCGTCGAGGAAGTTGCCCGGCAGACGGGTGCATCTGGACATTGTTCTTATTTCTGAACCAGTAGCGCAGATTTGCAATCTGCTGTATCGCGGATTTTCAATCCGCAAGGCGTCGGCGGTTCAATGGGCTTGGGCTTGGCGGCGCGCTGCCGAATGCAATTCGGCGATACGGCAGATTTCAAATCTGCGCTACCTCTGCTGGCCGCAAGAACAGTGTCCAGATGCACCCCCGGCAGACAGGGCAATCTCCCGCCGCCCCGTATGAAGTAAGATGGCGGCGTGTTCCGCATCGAAAAAATTTCCTCGTTCGACCAGCCCAAACTCGCGCCGTATCGCACCACGCGCCGAGAGCTGTCCAACCAAAATTATTTCCCGCTAAATTTTCCGGCGGGACTTTGGCGGCGGCACGCGGGCGTCACATCATCTTCAACAGTGTGTCCGCCATTTCGCTCGGTGTGACGGCGACGCCGATGCCGGCGGCTTTGAACGCGGATATTTTCGCGGCGGCCGTGCCTTTGCCGCCGCTGACAATCGCGCCGGCGTGGCCCATGCGGCGTCCGGGCGGCGCGGTCGCTCCGGCGATGAATCCGGCGACCGGCTTCTTGCAGTTTTTTGCGATCCACTCGGCGGCTTCTTCTTCCGCGCTGCCGCCAATTTCGCCAATCATGATGATGCCGGTCGTTTCAGGATCGTCGTTGAAAAGTTTAATCACATCCAGATGCGACGTGCCGTTGACCGGATCGCCGCCGATGCCGACGCAAGTGCTTTGGCCGACGCCGCGCGAGGTCAATTGCCACACGGCTTCGTAAGTCAACGTGCCGCTGCGCGAGACGACGCCGATGTTGCCCTTTTTGTGAATGTAACCGGGCGCAATGCCGATGCGGCAGCCGCCGTGCGAATCTTTTCCTTCGCCAGGCGTGACGACGCCGGGACAATTCGGGCCGATGAGCCGCGTTTTGAAATTGCCCTGCATAGCGCGTTTGACGCGCACCATGTCGCGCACGGGAATGCCTTCCGTGATGGCGACGACGAGTTCAAGGCCGGCGTCCGCGCCTTCGAGAATCGCGTCGGCGGCAAAGGGCGGCGGAACAAACACCGCGCTGGCGGTCGCGCCGGTTTGTTTCACGGCGTCGGCCACGGTGTCGAAAATCGGAACCTTCTTGCCGGCGTGCTCGAAGAATTGTCCGCCTTTGCCGGGCGTGACGCCGGCGACGATTTGCGTGCCGTAATCCATCGAGAGCTGCGCGTGCTTCGCGCCAAAGCTGCCGGTGATGCCTTGGACGAGAACCTTGGTGCTGGGTTTGACGAGAATGGACATGATAAAATTTATGATTTCCAATTTGCGATTTACTGTTTCAAAACAATTCTTTTTGCTGCTCTTTTTTTTCTTTGATGGCCTGAAGCAATTTCACAGCGCTCAAATCTTTTTCGCGTCCGACGGCAAGCTTCGCGGCGATGAGCGCGTCCAAAATTCAACATTCTAAATTCGCCGTAAGACAGTTTGTGCGAAACAGATTGTTTCAAAACGTCCTCGTAATTGCCAACGCCGGCGACTTCGCCCAAACAATCCAGAACACCCAAATCCGTCTGCAAATATAAATTTTTCAAACCCGCAAAAGAACCTCGCGTCAATTCCAGCGGCAGTTTGTTTGCCGTCAGACGATGAACCGGATGCAAATCGTTCACTGCCGATTCGATTCGCCGGACATTTTCCTCGCCAAACCGGCAGCAAACATCCAAAACCAAAGTGACCAGCGATTCGCCATGTAAAACTCCACAAATGCCGCCAATGATAACGAACTCAACCTTCTGTTCTTTAAGCCGCGAAAGCAAGGCCATGTCATTTTGCTGCATCGCGTTCTCCTGCTTCTTTGACTTCGAGAACCAAATCCAGCGCGCGTTGGTGCTGTTCAAGCCGCTGCTCTGGTGTTAATCGCAAGGTGTCTTCGATGAGCGACATGTCGAAACCATATTCCATCGCCGCGCGCCACGCCGGGGCCGGCATTGGGCGGGCAAACATATTTGCCGTTCATCTGCGCCAATGTTTCTGCGTCAATCATGGAATCAATTTAGCCGCATTTGAATTTTCAATCAATCACTTCGCCTTTCGTTTGTGGATGCAAATGCTGTTGCCCTCGGGATCAAACACCATCGCCATGCGGCAGGGCGGACATTCCATCGGCTCCAGGCGGAACTTTACGTTGTGCTGCTTCAGATGCGCGATGGCGTCGTCGAAATTTTCGACTTCGAGCGCGGCCATGCAGCCGTCGGGATTCGGCTTGAACATTCCCGGCGCGCAGCCGATGGCCAGCGCATGCGGGCCGAATTCGTATTCGACCCACTGGCCTTCCAGAATGGTCGTGGGTTTCAATCCCAGCACGCCTTCGTAAAAATCACGGGAGCGCTTGATATCCGTGACGGCGTAGCAACTGAACGCGATTTCGGTGACTTTGAGCATATCCAAATGTGATGTTAAATTTTAATCGCAGAGAAACTCAACTCTTTTCCGAATTTTGCAAAAGAAAAGCCGGGATTGAAAAATCCCGGCTAAAATGGTTTTCCTGAAATCAATTCAGCGCCAGCGTCAGGCGCGATTTTTTCCGGTTGACGGTGGGGCGCGGCAGCACGCCGGATTTGACGGCCTTGTCGAGGGCGGAATGGACTTCGGGCAGCAGTTTTCTGGCCTCGTCCTTTTTTCCGGCGGTGATGGCGGCGCGGAAATCTTTTTCAAGACCGCGCAGGCTGGATTTGACGCTGCGGTTGTGCTGGTGCTTGCGTTCATTCCCGCGCATCCGGCGTTCGGCTGACTTTGTGTTCGGCATAATTTATTTTTCGATTTGTGTAAAAGGGAAAAAAATTTAGCCGAACACGCTGGAAAGTCAACGCAGAAAGAGTTTGTTCCGCGCTTTACTTTCGAGGCGTTTAATAGTCTTTTAGTGGCGGCGAGTTTCAGCCTTGAACCCGCTACATGAACAAGCGTCTGCACATCCTGCACCTGGAAGACGAGCCGGATTTCGCCGAGCTGGTTCGTTCGCTGCTCGCGCAGGACGGGCTGGACGCCGAAGTGAAGCGCGTTTCCAGCCGCGAAGAACTGGAAAACGCGCTTGCCGCTGAAAAATTCGACCTCATCATTTCTGATTATCACCTGCCGTCGTTCAACGGCCTGGAGGCGTTGAAAATCGTCCGGCAAAAATTTCCCGACCTTCCGTTCATTTTGGTTTCCGGAACAATTGGCGAGCAGGCGGCGATTGAAAGTTTGAGGGCGGGTGCGACGGATTACATCATCAAGCAAAAGCCGGAACGCCTGCCATCCGCCGTCCGCCGCGCGATTCAGGAGGCGGCGGAGCACGCGCAATTGCGAAAGGCGGAAATGGAATGGTCCGCCGCGAAAAGTATTTCCGCGCGCTCACGGAAAACTCGCTCGATATCCTTTCAATTCTGGATCAGAACGGCGTGGTCACCTATAAAAGCCCGTCGGTAAAAACCGTGCTGGGTTACGAGCCGGAGGAATTGGTCGGCCAAAGCGTCTTCAAACATATTCACCCCGACGATTTGCAAAAGGCGCAGGAAGCATTTCATGCCGTGCTGGTGAAACCGGGGCAGCCGGTCACGCTGCAATTTCGTTACCAGCGCAAGGACGGCTCGTGGTGTCATTTGGAATCCATCGGGCAAAACCGGCTGGCCGACCCGGAAATCTACGCGGTAGTCGTCAATTCGCGCGACGTAACCGACCGCTGGCGCGCTGCGGAAGATTTGCGTGCAGAGCGAAAAACAATACCGGCTGCTTTTTCAGGACAATCCAAATCCGATGTGGGTTTTTGACCTTGAATCGCTCGCGTTTCTCGAAGTCAACACGGCGGCGATCCGGCATTATGGCTATTCGCGCGAGGAATTTCTGCGGATGAAGATTTCGGACATCCGGGAGCCGGAAAAGAAGAACCGTCTTGAAGACGCCGTCGCGGATGTCGCCGGGCGCGGGCTGGTGTGGCGGCACCGAAAAAAAAGCGGAGCGCTGATTGAAGCGGAAGTCGTCTGGACGCCGATGGCTTTTCAAGGACGTTTCGCCGCGCTGACGATGGCGACCGACGTGACGGAGCGGCGTCATGTGGAGCATCGCAACTCGGTTTTTTCAAAATTGAGCCACCGTTTGAGCGCGGCCACGACCGCGCCGGAGGCGGCGATGATCATTTGCGAGGCCGCCGACGAGCTTTTCCGCTGGGATGATTTTGCGCTCGACACTTATGACGCCGGAAGCGACGAGGTTTTTTCCCTGCTCAACATCACGACGGTCGAGGGACAGCGTGTCCAGGTGCCGTCGTCGCCGCAGCCAAAGACCGCCAACGCGCTCATCCGCCGAGTCATCGAAAAGGGCGCGGAATTGTTGCGGCCGCACGAGGCAGACAGCTATTCCGCTTCGACGATGCTCGCGCCCGTCCGCAAGGGCGATCGCGTCATCGGAGTGCTGCTCATCCAGAACCACACGCCCGGCGCTTATGCGCAGGACGACCTGCAAATGCTGCAAACGCTCGCCGACCAGTGCAGCGGCGCGCTTGACCGCGTCCAGGCGCGGGAGCAATTGCTCGAAAGCGACAAGCGTTTCCGCGACCTGTTTGAAAATTCACCCGACGCCATTTTTGTCGAGGACATGGACGGCACGGTGCTGGACGTGAATTTCACAGCTTGCGTTTTGCATGGCCTGACGCGCGACCAGTTGATCGGGAAAAAGGCGATCAAGGATTTGGTTCCACGATCCAAACAGGAGGAGGCGCAGCGCGATTTTCAAAAACTGGCGGGCGGAAAATTGTCGTGGGTCGAGGGCGAAAGCCTTGTCGCCGACGGGCGCAGCACGCCTGTCGAAGTCCGCGCGGGCCGTGTTGAATACGGCGGCAAGCCCGCGCTGCTGCTTCATGTCCGCGACATCACCGAGCGGCGTGCCACGGAAACAGCGCTCCAAAGTTCGGAGATGCTGTTCCGCTCCGTCTGGGAAAATTCGGTGGACGGGATGCGTTTGACCGATGAGAACGGAGTCATCGTCGCCGTCAACGAAGCCTACAGCAAATTTGTCGAAATGGAGGCGTCGGCACTGGAAGGCAAGCCTTTTACCATTGTCTATTCCAAGGCGTCAAATTTGGATGAAATCATGCAGCGTCACAGCGACCATTTCCGTGACCGCGCCGGCGAAACAAAGATCGAGCATCAATACATTTTGCACAACGGCCACACGGTCTATTTTGAAATCACCGAGTCGTTCATAGAGGTGCAGGGACGTCCGCTGCTCATGTTGAGCCTGTTTCGCGATGTGACGACGCAGCGGCGGCTGGAGGAGCAACTGCGCCAGTCCCAAAAAATGGAGGCCATCGGCCAGCTCGCCGGCGGCGTCGCGCACGATTTCAACAACATCCTCACCGTCATCCACGGGCACGCCTCTCTGTTGCTGACCTCCGACATTGATGACACCGCCGCGCGATCCGCGCACCAAATCACGCTGGCCGCCGAGCGCGCGGCCGGATTGACGCGCCAGTTGCTCACCTTCAGCCGCCGCCAGTTGATCCAGCCCAAGAAGCTGGACATGAACAAAATCGTCGGGAACATGACTGATATGCTCGGACGGCTTTTGGGCGCGGACGTGTCGCTGCAATTGAATTATTGCCAGTCGCCCGCGACCATCGAGGCAGACGCGGGCATGATGGAGCAGGTTTTGCTGAACCTTGCCGTCAACGCACGCGACGCCATGCCGCGCGGCGGACGGCTTGGCATCCGCATTTCAATCATGGACGTGGACGAAAATCATGTCCGACGCCATCCCGAAGCACGCGTGGGGACTTTTGTCTGCGTCAGCAAATCCGACACCGGCTGCGGCATTGAGCCGGAAAATCTATCGCGCATCTTCGAGCCGTTTTTCACCACGAAGGAAATCGGCAAGGGAACCGGCCTCGGCCTTGCGACGGTTTATGGCATTGTCAAACAGCATCAGGGCTGGATTGAAGTTTCCAGCGTCGTCGGCAAAGGCACGACCTTCCGCATTTACATTCCCTATGCCGGCGCAACGCAACCGGAAGCCGAAAAGCCCACGACGCAAATCACAGTCCGCGGCGGCAGCGAAACCATTCTGCTCGTTGAGGACGAAAAGCCTGTGCGTGAACTGGTCGCCCGCATCCTTGAGAAGCACGGTTACAAAGTATTGCAGGCCGGCACCGGCGTGGAAGCCGTCGGCGTCTGGGAGCAGCACAAGGACGAAATCGCGCTGCTGCTCACCGACCTCGTGATGCCCGACAACATGAACGGACGCGAACTGGCCGAGGAGTTGTGGAAACGGCGGCCCGATTTGAAGGTCGTTTTCACCAGCGGCTACAGCGCGGACATCGTAGGCAAGGATTTCAAGCTCGATTCGGACACGAATTTTCTGCAAAAACCCTACCATCCTCAAATGCTCGCAATCACCGTGCGCCGGTGTCTCGACGGGAAACCAAAGTAATTTTTAATTTTTAGTTTTAAGTTTCCCGCCGCCAACTTAAAATTCAAAACTTAAAATTCTAAAATGACCATTGCGCCATCGCTGCTCGCCGGAAACCACGCCGCCTTTGGCAGGGACGCCGTCCGCGTCTCCAAGTCCGGCGCCGACTGGCTGCACCTCGACATCATGGACGGCCACTTCGTCCCGAACATTTCCTTCGGCCCGCAAGTCGTCAAGGCCATCCGCCCGCTGACGAGGATTTTTTTCGACGTTCATCTCATGTGCAGCAGGCCGGAAATTTTGCTCGAACCGTTTGCAGAAGCGGGCGCGGACGAAATCATCATCCACGTCGAGCTTGGCGAACAGGTCGGGCCGCTCATCTGGAAAATCAAAAATCTCGGCAAAAAAGTCGGCCTCGCCATTAATCCGCCCACGGCCATTTCCGAAGCAGAACCGTTCCTCGACAAAATTGATTTGCTGCTCGTGATGACCGTCAATCCCGGTTTCGGCGGACAGGAACTTATTCACGAAACGCTTCCGAAAATCCAGCAGGCCGAGGCGTGGCGGCGCGAAAAACAATTGCGCTATCACATCAGCGTGGACGGCGGCATCAATTTCCAGACCGCCGCCGAATGCGCCCGCGCCGGAGCGGACACATTTGTCGCGGGCACAAGTTTGTTCGGCCAGCGCAGTTTGAAAGTGGCCGTGAACCGGATGTGGAAAATTGTTCACGCGAACGATCCCGCGTTCGCGGATTTGAAAGTTTGAATTTCTCCATGACACAAATCAAATTCGGCACGGACGGCTGGCGCGCGGTCATCGCGGAGGATTTCACTTTTGCCAACGTCGCGCGCGTCGCGCAGGCGACGGCGGACTATTGGAAATCAGAAGTCCGAAATCCGAAGTCAGAAATTTTCGGGCGCGAATTGAAAGTCGTCGTCGGCTTTGACCGCCGGTTTTTTTCCGACCGGTTCGCGCAAATCGACGGCGGAAGTTTTTGCCGGAAACGGTTTTCAAGTCGTCCTCACGCCGGAGCCGACGCCGACGCCGTCGGTTTCCTTTGCCGTCAAACATCTGAACGCCGTCGGCGGCGTGATGATCACCGCCAGCCACAATCCGCCGAGTTTCAACGGCTTCAAACTCAAATCATATTACGGCGGCTCCAGCGATTCGGAAACGTGCAAGGCCGTCGAAAGTTTTCTCGATAAAAATCCGCCGCAACTCCGCACTCCAAATTCCGCACTCCGCATTTCCATTCAAGACGTTCGCCCCGCGCATTATGCCGCGCTGAAAAAGCTGGTGGATTTCAAGCTGATTGCGAAATCGAAATTGCGTTTCGCGCACGACGCCTTGTTCGGCGTCGGCGCGGGCTGCTTCGAACAATTGCTGGCCGGGCACGACCTGCAAGGTCACGACGCTGAACGGCGCGCACGACGTCCTGTTCGGCGGCATCAATCCCGAACCGATTGTGCAAAATTACGCGCGCAGCCAGGCATTTCTGCAAAAGCATCCGCATGACATCTGCCTCGTGACGGACGGCGACGCCGACCGCGTGGGCGGCATGGACGGTCGCGGCAATTATCTGACGACGCACCAGATCATCTGCCTGCTGCTGCATCATTTCGTCGTCAACCGGAAGGGCAGACGGGACGCGTCGTGAAGGCGCTGACGACGACTTCGATGGTGGACAAGATGTGCGCGGCTTACGGCCTGCCGCTGGTCGAGACCGGCGTCGGCTTCAAATACATTTGCGCGGAGATGCTCAAGGGCGGCGTGCTGCTCGGCGCGGAAGAAAGCGGCGGCATCGGTTTTCCCGGCCACATTCCCGAACGCGACGGCATCGCCGCCGGGCTGATGCTTCTGGAATTGCTCGCGACGGAAAAGATTTCCGTGAACAAAATTCTGGCGAAACTGGAAAAACAATTCGGCCCGCATCGTTACGGGCGGATTGACACGCATTTTCCGCTGGAGAAACGCGCCGCGCTGATGGAATTTCTGAAAAACAATCCGCCGGCGAAATTATTGCGCTCGCCGCTGGCCGGAATGAAAACTTTCGACGGCGTGAAATTTGTCGCGGAAGATTCCTCGTGGCTGATGCTGCGCGGTTCCGGCACGGAACCGATTCTGCGGATTTATGCCGAGGCGAAATCGGACGCCGACGCGGGGAAACTTTTGAAGCTCGGTGTGGCGTTGACAAAACGGGTTTGATTATTGGAGAATGGGGCATGATCAACTCCGGCATTCTCAATCCGCAAATTCTCTCGCTGCTCGCGCGCGTGCGGCACACGAACGCGCTGGTCATCGCCGACCGCGGCTTTCCGTTCTGGCCGATGATTGAAACGGTGGACGTTTCGGTGGTGGACGGTCTGCCGACGGTGCTGCAACTCATCGCCGCCGTCCGCGCCAATCACAATTTCACGCAGGCTTCCATGCCGAGGAATTTTTGAAACAGAATATGCCCGCCGTCCGCCAAAAGTTCGCCGCTGCACTGAAGGGCGTGCAGACCACCTTCGAGCCGCACGTCGAATTCAAGAAGCGCGTGCCGCACGCCATCGGCCTCATCCGCACCGGCGACACGGTGCAATACGCAAACACGATTTTGATTTCGGGTTGATTCTGCGCGCCAACATCCACAAAAAACGCCCGCGATTTTGTCGCGGGCGTTTTGATTTTGCGGAAGACATTATACTTTTGCATCCCGCGCTTCCAGCTTCTGCCAGAAAGCGCCGTAAATGGCGATGAAGACAAAGCACACCAGCGGCACAATGAAACCCGCGCGCATCGAATGCACGTCCGCGATGTGGCCCATGAACGGCGCGGCAATCGCCCCGCCCACGATGGACATGACGATGAGCGACGCGCCGAGTTTGGTGTAGTCGCCCAGTCCGCGGATGCCCAGCGCGAAAATCGTCGGATACATCACGGACATGAAGAAAAACGTGCCGAACATCGCATAGAGTCCCAGCTTGCCGCCGCCCATGCAGACCGCCGACAGCACCACATTGATGACCGCGTAGGCCGCCAGCACCAGGTGCGGCTTGAACTGGCTGATGACGATGCTGCCGCAAAAGCGTCCGACCGTGAACAGCACAAAACCAATGGCACCCAGCATCGTGGCGGCTTTCGCGGGCGTCACGTCGGGGTCGTTCTCAATGATATAATTGACGCAGAAACTGAAAATGCCCGTCTGGGCCGCGACGTAAAGAAATTGCGCGACGACGCCGAGCGTAAAATGTTTCCGCCGGAACATGTCCCAGTTTTTTGCGACGACAATGAACGATACGATGTAGGCGGCCACGATCAGACCGTATTTGGTCGGGTCGAGCAAATTCGCCGGCAAGTTGAGCAGCGCCCAGACCAATCCCAAAATCGGCGCGATGAAGAAATACAGCAGTCCCCACACAATCGCCAGGGCGACGCCGATGCCCGCCAACTGGCCGCCGGAAGGTTTCAGCTGTTTTTATCGGTGGTTTTTTGCTTTCATCCTCGGCGTGCAAATCCGGCACCTTGGACAAGATGAACATGACAATCAGCACGGCCACAAAAATGCCGATGCCCAGATAGGGAGCGGACAGGCCGGCATTGGCATTGGTGGCGGTATTGGTAACCACGGCGTTGGTGGCTGTGACAACCGCCCCGACGGTCGCTGCCACAGCATTGGTGGCTGAAGCGGCAGCGCCCGTGGCGGCGCTCGATCCACCGCCGCCGCCGAAAACGAAATATCCGCCGATAATCGGGCCGAGAATCCAGCCCACGCCGTTGAATGTCTGCGCGATGTTGATGCGCGTCGCACCACTTTCCGGCGGGCCGAGCACGGTCGTGTAAGGATTGGCGATGGTTTCCAGGCACGTCATGCCCGCCGCGATGACGAACAATCCCAGCAAAAATGCCGAATAGGTGCCGATGCCCACCGCGTGAATCATCCAAAAGGCACCGCTGGCAATCAGAACCAGTCCAACCAGGATGCCGCCTTTGTAGCCGAATTTTCTGGCCATCAAGCCGGCGGGAACCGCCATCAGGAAATACCCCAGATAATTGGCGAACTGCACGAGGCCCGATTGCTTGCTTGTTGATGTGCAGCGTAATCCTGAAACTGCTTGTTCAGGATGTCAATCATTCCGTTGCAAAAGCCCCACAGCAGAAACAGCGAGGTGACCAGCGCGAAGGTGACGAAAAGATTGCGGCCATCCGGCAGGCGGAACATTCCCATCCCTTTTGGTGCTGGCGGGTTTGAAGTCGTCGAGGTGGTTGGTGTAATCATAATTTTGTTGAGATAAAAAAACGCTTGCGCGCCGGTTGTTGCTGATGCCCTTGCTATTATTTGAATTGCTCTGTCGCGTCAAGCTTTCTGCGAGAAAATTTGCAAAAAAACTCGGACCGAAGACTGGTGGAGCCGACAGGATTCGAACCTGCGACCCCCACAATGCCATTGTGGTGCTCTACCAACTGAGCTACGACCCCAACCAGAGTGACGCGCAATCTAAAGTTTCAGCCGCGCTTGTCAAAATGTTTTTCAATTCAGCACCGAATTAAAATTGGTTCAAAATCCCATTTTGAACTTGAACCGCGGCCGTTCGACTTTAGCCTCGCGCCGTGAACAACTGCCTGCCGAGCGTAACCGTCATCATCGCCTCGCGCCCGGACCAGTCCGAAATCAAGGCGGTCGCGGCGGCGCGGCAACTGGATTATCCGCCGGACTTTTTGGAAATCATCGTCGCGCGCGGCAGGCAGCCGTCCGTCCAGCGCAACACCGCGTTGCGCGCGGCGCACGGCGAACTCGTCTTCTTTCTGGATGACGACTCGGTTGCTCCGCCCGGCAGCCTGCGCCGCGCCGCCGCGCATTTTGCGGATTCCAAAGTGCAGGTCGTCGGCGGGCCGAACGTCTGCCCGCCCGACGCTCCGATGCTGGAACAAATTTTTGCGCTGACGCTTGGCAACTGGATCGCCTTCGGCCCGAGCCGCGCGCGTTACGCGCCCGTCGGCATGCTGCGCGATTCGGGGGAAAAGGAACTAATCCTGTGCAACCTCGTTGCGCGCCGCGCCGCGCTGCTGGAATGCGGCGGATTCAACGAGGCGCTTTATCCAAACGAGGAAAACGCGCTGATGGACGAAATCCAAAATCGCGGCGGACGGTTGCTTTACGATCCCGAACTGTTCGTCTATCGCCATCCGCGCGGCACAATCAAATCATTCGCAAAAATGCTGATGACTTACGGTCGCGGCCGCGCCGAACAAGTCCGCGTCCATCCGACTTCGGGTTCGGCGTTGAATCTGGTGCCGCCGCTGTTCTGCGTTTTTCTTGTCGCGCTGCCGTTGCTCGTCATGCTGCCAGTTGTCGGAAAAATCAGCCTGGCCGCGCTAGGAATTTATTTATTTGCAGTTTTGGCGCAGGCAATGGTATTGATTCCACGCGGCGGAATTTTGCGGAGTCTGGCGACAATTCCATTCATCGTCCTCACGCACCTGCTTTACGGCATCGGTTTCTGGCGCGGACTGTTCACGAAATTAAACCGTGCGAAAAACAAGCCGAAGGTTGAAGTTGTTTTGGAAACAATTGCGCGGTGATTTTTGCCACAGAGACGCAGAGACACCGAGATGAAGACATTTTCTCTGCGGCCCTGTGCCTCTGTGGCAAGTCAGCTTTTCCCGCGTTGCCTCTGCGCTTCGTAAAGAAAAACCGCCGCTGCCGCGCCGACATTCAGCGAATCAATTGTCGGCGGCATCGGAATCGCCACGGCCTCGTCGCAGCTTTCCAGAACGGTTTGGGAAATGCCGTCGCCCTCGCTGCCGAAGACGATGCAGCAATCTTTCGTGAAATCCGCCTGCGAAAGCGTCTTGCCATCCGCGCGCGGATGCGCCGCGATGCAGCGGATTCCACGCGCCCGCAAATCGCGCAACGTTTCCGCGAGCGGCGGCTTTTTTTCGGGCGGCGGAATTCCACGGCTTTTTAATTCATTTTCAGACTCGTGCGGCCCGCGTGTCTGTTTGAGTTCCACGACGGGCAGTTGGAAAATCGTGCCCATCGAATTTCTCACCGCGCGGCGCAGGAACGGGCTGCCGCTCGTTTCGCCGACGATCAGCGCGTGCGCGCCGAACGCGGCGCAGTTGCGCATGAGCGCGCCAAGATTTTCCGCGTTCGACAGCGAATCAATGGCGACGAGCAATTTCGGGCTTGGACTGCGCGCTAGAATTTCTTCCATCGAAATCGGCGGGGGAATTTTTCCGACGGCGAGGACGCCTTGAAACAGCGAGAAGCCCGTGAGCGTCACCAGAAACCGCCGTTCCGCGAGATAAACGATGATCGGTTCCGTGCGCGCCTCGAGTAGCGGGCGGAATTCCTCCAGATGCTGCTCGGAAAACACGACGGAGACGACGGTGAAGCGGCTTTCCAGCAGGCGGCGCACGACCTTGATGCCCTCGGCCACGAAGATGCCCAGAGCCTCATGCTCCGCCGACCGGCGCATGGTGCGATACGGCGCGAGTTCGGGCTGGTCGAAAGAGGAAACTTTTTCAATGCGAAACACGCCGCCATCTTACTTCATCCGGGACAGGGATCAAGGCGGGGGGAGTTTGCCCCGTCTGCCGGGCAACTTCTTGAACCAGGCTGGACGCTTGGGAAAACTTTTCGAAACACTGTGGCAACTGATTTAACGGTTGCGACAATTGTTTTGACGGCTGCTACTTATTTGGGGGCGCAAAACCGATGACAACGAACAAGGAACAAAAAAGCTGGTGCCTCGGCTGGACATCCGGGCCATGAACCGGGTCTAGTCACAAGAGTCACGTTCCGGCCATTACATTTGCGGCAATTTTTGGAATCCGCCCGCCGCCAGATCATGCCCCGTCATTTGAGGCAGCCGTATCCGCCATGCCATCAAAATGCCGTGTGATGTCCCCACCATCGTGGCGTCCCTGCCGGCCATGCCAAGGCATAAACCAATCTGGCTGGACAAACATGGATGAACATGGACACTCAAGAGTTAGCAATGAATGAGCCGGAAAAATTAATTTCACTGCATGGCGGCCACCGGAAATTGAAAAGTTTTCAGGCGGCAGCGGCGGGGACAAGCTCTGGCTTCAGCCTGGGATCATGAAGCACGAACCGTTTCAATCCATTTTCCGCCCGGATTTCGAGGTGGTGGAGGAACGGCAGGGCCGGGTGCGCCTTTATCCGCACACGGAGCAACTGCCGAAGCTGCACCGGGCGTTGAACCTGGAGTTTCTGAACGCGCTGCCAAACCACATCGCCCGAACGGACAAACGGGGAAACGGTTTCCAGAAAAATCTGCTCAAGCACGCGGGGATGGCGTTCTGCAATATGTTCAACGCCGCCCGCCCGGACGGCCTGCATCTCCAGTCCTTGCCGGACGCGGACTTGGTGTCGCGGCTGACGGTGGTGCAGCAGGCCACGGAGGAGACACGGCGCGGGGTGCGCCACCGGTTCAAGTTCCATGGCGGCGCGGAATTCCAGCCGGACATCCGCATCTCGGGCAGGCCGCTGGTGTTCACGGACCATGTGCTCCAGCGGTTCGGCGCGCGGGTGCCGAACCGGGTGGGAGAGCATCTGGGGATGTTGCTGTTGATCTTCTTTGGTTCGCCCATCATCGCGCTGCCGGTCGGGCCGAGCCTGGCGTTCATCACGCCGTATCATGATTCCATCCTGGCCTTCCCGTTTGAACTGGAGGACGACGAGCTGGTCATCACCACCTGCCTGACCATCCACGAGATGAATTCACTGGAACGGCAGATTCCGCCGCTGGCCTTCAATGTGCATTACGGGGCGGCCTATGCCGTGCCCCGAATCCGGCACTGGCTCCCGGCAAAATGGATGATGGATGTTTATGCCAAATGGGAGCGCAAGACTCCGTTGCCTCCGGTCATGCCGGTGCTCCCGGCCGCATTGAGGTGGCACCGGGCGGCGCACCTTATCAAGGATTGTGAAATGGACAAAGGCCACGGCCCGGGCACGACCTTCAGCTTCCTCGACCATGTCCCCGGCCCTTACGCGGTGGAATATCCGCCCAGCCAGCCGGAGCCGCGCATTGACGAGCGGCAGGTTCACAAGGACATGGATTCCAAGCCGGATTGGGACAAGGTCTTTGATCATCGCGACCGGTTCATCGTCAATTTTATGATTCCGGTGCCGCCGCCAAAGTGATCTGTCCCGCTCCGGCCCGCATCAGGGCATATTTCAAAATGCTGAGTATGGCCGTCCCCGGCCACAGCCATGCCCGCTGAAGCAGGTTTTTCCGGTCTTTTTGAGCCAACTGGACGGCGGAAGTCTCTGCGCCCTGTGACGGGCGCACTCCGAAATCATTTTGAAAACACGCCATAATATGGCGAAGGATGAAGGCAGAATGTCAAACGAAGCATTTACCCTCACCCAGCCTTCGGCCACCGCCAGTTTCTTCAGGTTCCCCGGGAGTCCACAATTTTATTTCCCTTGCCGAGGACGATGACGCGCGGCTTCCATTTCTTCGCCTTTTTTTTGTCCACCACCGCAAAGTTCATAATCGTCAACACGTCACCCTTTTTGCCGAGATGCGCCACTGCGCCGTTGAGGATGATGTCGCCGGTGCCGCGTTTGCCTTTGATGACGTAAGTTTCCCAGCGTTCGCCGTTGGCCATGTTGCCGCAAAGGATGCGTTCATATTCCTGCAAGCCGCATTTTTCCATGAGATCGGTGGAAATGGTCAGGCTGCCTTCGTAATTCAAGTCTCCGCCGGTGACGGTCGCGCGATGGATTTTGGATTTGAGCAAATGGATTTGCATGAGCCATTGATTATAGCGCACCTCGCGGCTACTTCAACTTGAGAAAATTTTTCAGGATTGTCCGGCCGTTTTCTGTCAGAATGCTTTCGGGATGAAATTGCACGCCCCAGATCGGCAATGTCTTGTGTTTCACGCCCATGATTTCGCCCTCATCGGTCTCGGCGGTGATTTCGAGAACATCCGGCAGCGTGTCGCGCTTGATGACGAGCGAATGATAGCGAGTCGCCAGAAACGGATTGGGCATTCCGGCGAACAAATCCTTTCCATTGTGTTTAATCGGCGAAGTTTTGCCGTGCATCATGCGGTAATTGACGACGACTTCCGCGCCGAACGTGTGGCCGATGCACTGATGGCCGAGGCAGACGCCAAAAATCGGAACGCCCTCATTCGCGAACGTGCGAATGACTTCGTTGGACAAGCCGGATTCGCGCGGCGAGCACGGGCCGGGCGAGACCAAAATTCGTCTCCGGCTTCAACGCTGCGAATTTCGTCGAGCGAAATTTCATCATTCCGTTTCACCGTCATGTCCGCGCCCAGCTCGCCGAGATATTGCACGAGGTTGTAGGTGAACGAGTCGTAGTTGTCCAAAACCAAAATCATTTCGGGCGCAGATTAACACAGATGAAACACAGATAAATACAATTCGATTTACCCGGCGAGCGCTTCTGCAATCAACGTCGCCGGAACTTTTTGTCCGCAGACGGCGCTGCCGATTTTTTCTGCAAGGACAAATTTGATTTCGCCGCCGCTGACTTTTTTGTCAAGGCGCATCGCGGCGAAAAGCTTTTCCCGCTGCGACGGATTCAAATTGATCCGTGCCGGCAAACCGGCTTGCGCGAACAATCTTTCAATCCGCCCGACTTCGCGTTCCGGCAGGCCAAGAATTCTTTCCGACAATTTTGCCGCCGCAACCTGGCCGATGGCAATCGCCTCGCCATGCAAGTATTTTCCGTAGCCAAAACTGTTTTCAATGGCGTGGCCGATGGTGTGGCCGAAATTCAGGATCGCGCGAAGGCCGCTTTCGGTTTCATCTTTGCTCACGACTTCAGCTTTGATTTCGCAGCAGCGCGCGATGACGGCGGCAAGTGCTTTTGGCTCGCGCCTGATCAATTTCGGCAGATCGCGTTCCAGTTGCGCGAACAATCTTGCGTCGTAAATGATGCCGTATTTGATGACCTCGGCAAGACCGGCGCGGAATTCTCGTTCCGGCAGGGTTTGCAGCGTGTCCAGATCGCATAACACAAGTCGCGGCTGATAAAATGCGCCGACGAGATTTTTTCCCGCGCGCAAGTTCACGCCGGTTTTTCCGCCGACGGAACTGTCCACTTGAGCCAGCAGAGTTGTCGGGACTTGAACGAACGGAATTCCGCGCAGATAAGTTGCCGCGACAAATCCAGCCAGATCGCCGACGACTCCGCCGCCAAGCGCGATGATGAATGATTTTCGTTCGAGCCGGTGCGACGCAAGCTGGTCGCAGCATTTTTCCACGACGGAAATGCGTTTTGATTTTTCACCCGCCTGGACGGTGACAAGAAACGCTTCAAATCCGGCCTTCGCCAGCGATTCATAAGCGGGCTTGGCGAAATGTTTGCCTGCGTTGGTGTCGGTGATGATGGCGCAGCGATCGCCGAGTTTCAGACGCGCACATTCGCCGCCGAGCTGCTTGAGCAGACCCGGCGCGATTTTAATCGCGTAACTGCGATTTCCAAGCTGGACGGAGACGGTGCGCACGCGAAGAGAATAAGAATTAAACCGCGCGTGTCAAAGGTTGGGTGACGCCGCGTGGCGCCGCAACCGGCGCAAAAAGACACAGGTCATAAGTCCGGCGGCTTTCATGGTTTCACATTCCGCAGGCGAAGCGCATTGGTGATGACCGAAACGGAGCTTAAGCTCATAGCCGCGCCGGCAATGACCGGACTCAGCAGCCAGCCGAAGATCGGGTAAAGCGCTCCCGCCGCGACCGGAATGCCCAGCGCGTTGTAGAGAAAAGCGAAAACGAGATTCTGCCGGACATTCCTCATTGTGGCGCGGCTGATGCGGATGGCCTGGGCGATGCCGCGCAGGTCGCCGCGCACAAGAGTGATGCCCGCACTCTGCATGGCCACGTTGGTGCCGGTGCCCATGGCGATGCCGACTTCCGCTTCGCTCAAGGCGGGCGCGTCGTTGATGCCATCGCCGGCCATCGCAACGTGTTTGCCTTCCGCGCGCAGCTTTTTGACATACGCGGCTTTGCCGGCGGGTTCGATTTCCGCTTCCACCGCATCAAGTCCAAGCTGCCTGGCCCTTGCGGCGGCGGTGAGACGGCTGTCGCCGGTGAGCATGACGAGTTTCAAACCGAGCGCGTGGAGTTCTTTGATGGCTTCGGCGGTGGTGGCTTTAATCGGGTCGGCGACGGCGAGGATTCCCACCGGTTTTCCATCCACGGCGACGAACATCGCGGTCTTGCCTTCTTCCTGAAATTTGTTCGCCGCCGTTTCAAGCGACTCCAGACCGGTGATTTTTTCGTTCCACAGGAAATCCGGCTTGCCGATCATCACCGCGCGGCCGGAGACATTGCCGGCAACTCCGCTGGCCGTTACCGAACGAAATTCTTTCACGGTTTCAAGGTTGAGATTCTGTTCTTTCGCGCCCTGCACAATCGCGGCGGCAAGCGGGTGTTCGCTGCTCTGCTCCAAAGAGGCGGCGAGACGAAGTAATTCTTTCGCATCAAAACCGCCGGCGGGCAGGACATCCACGAGCTTGGGTTTGCCTTCCGTGAGTGTGCCCGTCTTGTCCACGACGAGTGTGGTGACTTTTTCCAGACGTTCGAGCGCCTCGGCATTTTTCACGAGCACGCCGAGTTGCGCGCCGCGTCCGACACCGACCATGATGGCCATGGGCGTGGCCAGACCGAGCGCACACGGACAGGCGATGATGAGCACCGTGACGGCATTGACGATGGCGTGCGAGAGTTTCGGCTCCGGCCCCAGCCACATCCAGGCCACGAAGGTGATCACGGAAACCGCCAGCACTGCCGGCACAAAGATGGCCGCGACCTTGTCGGCGAGACCTTGTATGGGCGCGCGGCTGCGCTGGGCTTCGGCCACCATTTTCACGATTTGCCCGAGCAATGTGTCGCTGCCAATCCGCTCGGCGCGCATGACAAAACTACCGGTGCCGTTGACGGTGCCGCCCGTCACTTTGTCGCCGACGGATTTTTCCACCGGAAGGGGCTCGCCGGTGATCATGGATTCTTCCACGCTCGAATGACCTTCGACGACCGCGCCGTCAACGGGCACCTTGTCACCCGGCACCACGCGCAACCAGTCGCCAACTTTCACCTGGTCGAGCGGGACTTCATGATCGCCACCATCGGCGACTTGTCGCGCGGTGGGCGGGGCGAGATTGAGCAACGCCTTGATCGCGCTACCCGTGCGGCTGCGGGCGCGGAGTTCGAGCACCTGACCAAGCAGCACCAGAACCGTGACCATCGCGGCGGCCTCAAAATAAATGCCGATCTTGCCCTCGTGTTGCATCGTAGGTGGGAACAAGCCGGGCGCAAGCATTGCCACGGCGCTGAATACGAAGGCTGCGCCCACGCCGATTGCAATCAGAGTGAACATGTTCAAGTGAAGCGTCACAACGGAGCGCCAGCCGCGTTTGAAGAACGGCCAACCTGCCCACAGCACGACGGGCGTGCAGAGAGCAAATTGAATCCAACGCGACGCATCGCTCATCAACCAGGAATCGGGACTGATCGTTGGAACCAGATGCGCCATGGCCAGCACGAAGACGGGCATCGCCAGCGCGGCACCGATCCAGAAGCGCCGCGTCATATCGCGCAGTTCGGAGTTCTCCTCGTCATCCATGCCGGTGGTCGCCGTCATCGGTTCCAATGCCATGCCGCATTTCGGGCAATCGCCGGGATGATCCTGCTGCACTTCGGGGTACATCGGACAGGTGAAGATGGCTTTGCCCGCTGCTGGTGCCACCCACGCCGGATTTCGTTCCAGAGCCATCCCGCATTTCGGGCAGTCACCCGGTTTGTCTGACTCTACGCCGGGACACATCGGACAAAAATACTTCGCGGCGGCATCAGGCTTCACCTCTACATGAGCGTGGTGCGCGCAAGCGTGAGCGGTGCCGCCCATTTTGGGCGACGCGCCTTGGGACAGAAATTTTTTCCGGCAATGTTCGCAGCAAAAGTAGAATGTCTCCCCGTCGCGTTCAGCGCACGGCGCCGTCGCTTCGTCCACCGTCATTCCGCAGATGGGGTCTTTGGCCATATCATCAGGATTCAGTCCTGTTCGGAAGTTTATAAACTGTGAACGGTTCTGACCAGCCAATCAAAACCCGAGGCCGGTTCGCCCGCTGTTCCGTCCGGTCATTCTGAAATTCGCGTTCGAGGGCGGCGAAATCCGGCAAATCAAAATTCACACACTTCAGCGCACCCACGCGCCAGCGCGGGGCGAATCGCGACGCGGTCTGGACGAGATAATTTCCGATGAGTCCGTTCGCGCCGGTGATCCAAACCGGTAAATTCATTTCTATTGGATAGCGCTTTTAGCGCGCAGTTCCGCAAGCGTTCCTTTTGGTTTTCCATCGGCGTCTTTGACTTCCCAAAACTTCCAACCATTTACCTCGCGGCCTTCGTTAATCGCCTTGGCAGCACTACTCGGCGTTTCAAATTGCCGATCAGAGTGAGAGATTCCAATGGATGAATCTTCGAGTTCGATTAACTTTGCAACATAGTGTTTTCCTTCGTAATTGGCATGAAGAGTGTCCGTTTTGGAAATAATTCCCTGCTCGACTAAATCGTCCAAGTAAACTCTGTAAGTTTTACGCGAGCGGTTTTCTTGGTCTGAAATTGGCTTTTGACCTTTGGCACATTCAAAAATTTCGTCTAGCACGTCCCTGTGCGCCTTGTATATTTTTTCGCAAATTTGCTTTCGAGTAGTGGCCATACGTTTTCCTTTCACTTCAGTTATTCCAAGATTCAAAATGTATTGTTGTAAGAGATATTTGCTTTCTCCACCCAAACCCGGGTGATTCAGACAAGGAATTAAAACATCATCTACTAATTGCTGGTAGGTGACAGTGACAAAACGGTCGCTTCCTTTCTTTTGATTTTCCAGAGGCGTTAAAAAAATAAAGAAGTCGTAATCAAAATCTCCTTTTTCTTCTGTTTCAGAATCCGCCCATTTTGCATAAGCAATGGTTTGCTCATTATTTTCATCACTCTTAATTTTATTTTCGACGATAATCCGTATCTTTTTCACCAATTCTTTTTCCGTCTTTGAAATTACCGACGCCGATTCTCCGTAAATATCAAGGCGTCCAACTTTCGCTTGAAGCTCGATTGATTCTTCACGCCAGAAATGCACTGAACTCAAATCCAAGGCTTCCAATTCTCCAATGGAAAAATCTCGGAACTGTCCGGTTGAGCCATCTGAATTTTGAAGCACAATGTTTAGAAAACGTTTGAGCGGGAAATCTCCTAACCCAATTTCTGAATTCGGATCAATAATCCATTTTACAAATGCACTATGCCAAAGCTCTAAATGCGACACTGCGAGAGTGCTAAATAAATTAGAAGTGCCCAAACTCCGTTTGACTTCTAAAAAATCTGGATCAACGAGCAAAGAATGTATGTCATTTGTTTCCATGCAAAATTTGAGTTTAATCCACCAACCGCTTCGTCAAATTCCCATAGGCATCAATCCGGCGGTCGCGCAGGAACGGCCAGTGCGTGCGCGTCACGTCCACTTTGGCAAGATCCACGGGCACGATCAAAATTTCTTCCTTGTCCGTCGAGGCTTTGGCGAGGATTTCGCCGGAGGTTCCGGCCACGAAACTTTGTCCCCAGAATTCAATGCCGTCGCCGCGCACGCCGGAAATTTTTTCCAGGCCGATGCGGTTCGGCACGGCGACGAAGCAGCCGTTGGCGATGGCGTGCGAGCGCTGGATGGTTTCCCACGCGCCGTGCTGGCGTTCGCCGTATTCTTTTTTTTCGCTCGGATGCCAGCCGATGGCGGTCGGGTAAAAAAGAATTTGCGCGCCCTGCATCGCGGTGAGCCGCGCGGCTTCGGGATACCATTGATCCCAGCAAATCAGCACGCCGATTTTTCCGTAGCTGCGTCTGCCACGTTTTGAAACCCAAGTCGCCGGGCGTGAAATAAAATTTTTCGTAGAACAACGGGTCGTCGGGAATGTGCATTTTCCGGTAAATGCCGAGCAGCGAGCCGTCCGCGTCAATGACGGCGGCGGTGTTGTGATAAACGCCGGCGGCGCGTTTCTCGAACAGCGACGCGATGATGACGACTTTGTGCTTCTTCGCGAGTTTTTGAAATGCCTCCGTGCTTGGGCCGGGAATTTTTTCGGCCAGTTCAAAATTTTTGTGGTCTTCGCTCTGGCAAAAATACTGCGAGCGGAACAATTCCTGCGTGCAGATGATATTTGCGCCCATTTTCGCGGCGCGTTCGGCGAGCGAAATTGTTTTCTTCAGGTTCGCGTCCGGGTCGGCGGAGCAGGAAGTCTGGATCAGCCCCAATTTTACGACTTGGGCGGCGGCGCGTTTCATTGTATTTCGCGTCTTGCCGATGCGGGCGGTGTGTTCGAGCAGGTCGGTTTTGCCGTTGACGAATCTAAGTCTGCGAGGCGGGCGGAACATTCTGGCCGAACAGTTCGCGGATGAATTTGCCGAGCGTCTCGTTGGTCGGGCCGTAGCCGGCGTGGTAAATGTAATACTCGAGGTCGTACATCAATTCGTCGGCGGTCGCGTAGCGCGCGGACAGGTCGCGCGCGAGGCATTGCTGCAGAATGTCGTTGAGCTTGCTGTCAATGCGCGGGTCGAGCGCGCGGAAATCGGGGATCGGCTGGTTCATGATGCGCTGGCGCGATTCGTCGGCAGTCTCGCCTTTGAAAATATTTTTGCCCAGCAGCAGGTGCGCCAGCACGACGCCGGCGGAAAACAAATCGGAACGCTTGTCGGTGATCTGAAAATCCGCCTGTTCGGGACTCATGTAATCGGCCTTGCCGGCGACGACTTCGCCTTCCTGGTCGGTCAAAAACCCGCGCGCCTTGGCGATGCCGAAGTCCGTCAGCTTCACGTCGCCCTCGAACGCGATCATGATGTTTTTGAGGCTGATGTCGCGGTGGACGATGCCGAGCGGCTTGCCGTCCTTGTCGGTCTTGGCATGCGCGTAGGCCAGCCCGCGCGCGATGCGGCTGGTGATGAACACGGCGAGTTCCTTCGGCAACTGGCGTTTTTTGTCTTCAAGCTGGCGGGTGAACTG
Source organism: uncultured Verrucomicrobiae bacterium (assembly GCA_963755455.1). Classification (GTDB taxonomy): domain Bacteria; phylum Verrucomicrobiota; class Verrucomicrobiia; order Limisphaerales; family UBA11358; genus UBA11358. The sequence goes on along the minus strand of CAVWJH010000004.1, from coordinate 840,341 downwards.
TTCGAGGTTCACGCCCCGGATCAATTCCATGCAGATGAAGCAGACGCCCTTGGCCTCGCCGAGATGGTAGGTCTGGACGATGTTCGTGTGGATCAAGTCGGCGACGAGCTTGGCCTCGCCGATGAAGTTCTCGATGAACATCTTCTGGCTCGCGAAGTTCGGGCGGATGATCTTGATGGCCACGCGCTTGACGAAATCGCGCGCGCCGTGCTGCTCCGCCTCAAACACGATGCCCATGCCGCCCTCAAAAATTTTGCGGACGATTTCGTAGCGAAAATCGCTCTGGATTGTGAACAACGCCATGCTCCGATGGTGGTAAAATTAGCCGTGAAGTCAAGCCCCGCCGTCGGATGCCAAAAAACACGGTGAATTTTTTATGTTTTTTTGCTTGCACGATTCCCGCAAATCTTTAATTCGCGTCAAGTCACATGACTTTTTGAACCAAACAACAACACAACAACCATCAACACAGGAACCGAATTATGGCAAAAGCACTCTCGAAATCCCAACTCGTCGCCGCCGTCGCTGAAAAAGCGCAGCTCTCAAAAAACAGGCCGGCGAAATCCTCGACCACATCGCCGCGCTCGCCTACAAGCACGCGAAGGACACCTTCACGCTGCCCGGCATCGGCAAGCTCGTCCTCAAGGACCGCGCCGCCCGCATGGGACGCAACCCCAAGACCGGGGAAGCCATCCAGATCAAAGCCAAGCGCGTCGTGAAATTCCGCGTCGCCAAGGCCGCCAAGGACGCCATCCTCGGCACCAAAGTAATTCGACCGTTTTCATCAAAGGCGCTTCGATTTGTCGGAGCGCCTTTTTTATTCCGCAACCAATTGGATGTCCGCGTAATCGGCGGTCAGCTTGCAGCCGAGGCTGTCGCCATCCGTCAAAACGCCGATGCCGATGATTTTCGGCATTTTCCTTTTCCCGAAGGCTTTTTTCCAGTCCGCCCGCACGTCGCGCTCCTCGGAAACCCATTCGCCCGCGCGCGAGTTGCCGGATTCCACCATGACCAGTTGAAAGCGGCTTGTCAGCGGATGAGGCAGAATTGTCACCAACCTTTTCCTCGTTCGCCCAAAGATAATTGAGCGAGCGCGGCGGCCCGATAAACGTGTCGAATGCGATGAACACCCGCGCCGCGTGGTCAAACCGGCTCGTGACGCGCTCCGAGCCGTTCGTCGGCGCATAATCAATTTTCCAGCGCCAGCACAGCGTCAATTTCGGAGGCGGCTTGATGTTGAGCTTCACGCTGAACGCCGAGCAGGTTTTGTCCGCCAACGGCCTGAAGGAAAAAATTTGTCCCGTCCTGCACGACGTGATAATCCGTCGGCGTTGCCAAATTTCACCTGCTGCCAGCGGTTGCTGACGCCGTGTGCGAAATTTTCCGAGAACAGCACCTCGTTGGTTTCCGCCGCGCGGCAGAAGACCGCCACAAAAAAAATCAAAACACCAAACGCCAGCTTCATGTTCATACAATATGTCCTTTGTTTGTTCTTAATTAGAGACAAATCTGTGACAACAATGTTCGGCTTTTTTATTTTTAATCTGCGTTCAATCTGCGTAATCTGCGGAAAATAAAATGAAACCTCGCGTCCGATTCGCCCCCTCGCCCACCGGCTATCTCCACATCGGCGGCGCGCGCACCGCGCTGTTCAACTGGCTTTACGCCCGCCACACCGGCGGCACGTTCGTCCTGCGCATCGAAGACACCGACGCCGCGCGCAATTCGCAGGAAGCCGTGGACGTCATCCTCAACGGCCTGCGCTGGCTCGGCCTCGATTGGGACGAAGGCCCGCTCACCGGCGACGCCACCGGCGCGAGCAAAGGCAATTGCGGCCCGTATTTCCAATCGCAACGCAAAGAAAATTACCAGCGCCGCGTCGAAGCGCTTGTTGTCACGCGGCCTCGCCTACGAACACGAAGGCGCGGTGAAATTCAAAATGCAGCGCGAACCCATCACCATTCACGACCTCGTCGTCGGCGACGTCGTCCGCAAACTCACCGACCGCGAGGAAGTTGATCCCGACTTCGTCATCCTGCGTTCCGACGGACAGCCCGTGTTCCATCTCGTCAACGTCATTGACGATCTGGAGATGGACATCACGCACGTCATCCGCGGCGAAGATCATTTGAGCAACACCGCCAAGCACATCGCGCTCTTCCAGGCCTTCGGCGTCAAGCCGCCGCACTACGCGCACATCCCGCTCATCCTGAACGGCGACGGCTCCAAGATGAGCAAGCGCGACACCGGCGCATCGCTCACCAGCTATCTCGACGAAGGATTTTTGCCCGAAGCCGTCATCAATTATCTCTGCCTGCTCGGCTGGTCGCCCAAGGACAATCGCGAAAAACTGTCGCGCGCCGAAGTCATCGAACGCTTCGACCTGCCGCAGATTCTCCGGCACAACGCGCGGTTCGATTACGAAAAACTCCTGTGGTTGCAAGGCGAATACGCGCGCGAACTGGCCGACGACCGCTTTTACGAACTCGCCGTCCACGCCTTTGCGAAAGCCGGGATGGACACAAATAAATTTCCGCTCGCCTACGTCAAAGCCGCGCTCGACACCTGCAAAGGCAAATTCAAACTGTTCAGCGAACTGCCCGCCTATGCCGGATTTTATTTCCGCGACGAAATTATTTACAACGCCGACGACGCGAAAAAAGTTTTCATTCCCGAAAACAAACCGCGCCTCGAAAAACTCCGCGACGCCTTTGCCGCGCTGAATTCCTTCGACGCCGCGACGCTGGAAACCGCGTTGAAAGAAACCGCCAAGCAACTCGGCGTGAAAGCCGGCGTGCTCATCCACCCGACGCGCCTCGCCGTCACCGGCAATCCCCACGGCCCGAGCCTGTATCATCTGCTCGAAGTTTTGGGCAAAGAAAAGGTGATGGCGAGGATTGAAAAGGCGCTTGCGACCAACTTTTAGCGCCGTAGGCGCGACATCTTTGTAGAAACCAAAACAAATAAGATTTCCAAGCTCCGTCAGGAGCGACATATTCGGCGCATGGCTAACACCTACACGCAAATTTACATCCACGTCGTGTTCGCCGTTGAAGGCAGGCAAAATCTCATCGCGCCGGAACACGATAACGAATTGCAAAAATTCATCACCGGCATCGTGTCCGGCCAGAAACAAAAATTGATCGCCATTAACAATATGCCGGACCATCTCCACCTGCTCGTCGGGCTGCGACCGGATTCGTCACTTTCTGATTTGGTGCGCGACATCAAGTCGGGTTCATCCAAATTCATCAAAGAAAAGCGGTGGGTGGCGGGAAGATTCTCGTGGCAGGAAGGATTCGGGGCGTTTTCGTATTCCCGCTCGCAGTTGGGAACGGTCATCCGCTACATTGAAAACCAGCAACGGCATCACACCAGAAAATCGTTCCACGAGGAATACATTGAATTGCTGGAAAAGTTTGGCGTGGATTATGACCGGAAATATATTTTCAAAACCGATGACAAATGATTTCGGAATATGCCGCCCCTACGGGGCTAATGATTTTTGGCTGGCGGTTTCTACAAAGATGTCGCTCCTGACGGAGCTTGGTTTGACCGGCAATCCAAACGGCCCGAGCCTGTATCATCTGCTCGAAGTTTTGGGCAAAGAAAAATCGCTGGCGCGGATTGAAAAAGCCATCAACTCAATTTGCTAATGACGACTGCGGAAAAAGAGCAACTAGACATTCAGTATCTCTATCGTGGAGAAGATTTGTGGCAATTTCGCTTTGGCGAAAGAACGGAAAATTATCATACCAAGAGCTTTTCCGATTCTGGACGACACTCGGACGAGTCGCTCGCGGAAGCCCGAAATTATCGAAACGAATTTTTTAAGGCGCATCCAGAATTTCTGGCGTTACGCGCACCTTTCCGAACTCAACTCCCGAGTAATAATCGGAGTGGAATACTTGGCGTCAATTATTCTGAACGAACTTTACCAAGCGGAAACATTTCCAGAGGTTGGCAGATGACATGCCCCCGACCCGATAGTCCAGAGCCAGCCACCGCAAAATTTTCAGTTCAATTACATGGGGAGACAAAAGCTCTGATGATGGCTGTTCAGGCACGCCGCGATGCAACGATAAATCTTCTTCAAGCTGAAAGATTACCTGTCGCCGCGAAACCGCTTCAACACCTAATTGATGAATATGACGACATTATTGCCGAACTAAACGATAGCATTGAGAAAGACAGTAAAAGTGAATTGTTGAGCATTATTCAGGAAGCCCAGCTAGATGCTACAAGCAAGCAAGGGCAAATTCAGATGCGTCTTGGCCAGCATCGTTTCCGCAGAATGGTTATTGGACGCTGGCAAGGTTGTTGCGCCATAACAGGTGTAGATATTTTGGTGGATGCGGCACACATAAAACCGTGGCGGAAAGCCTCCAACTTTGACCGAATAAATCCATACAACGGAATCGCGCTATCTCCGCTTTATCATCGGGCGTTTGATCTTGGCTATATTTCATTTGGAGATGACGGAAGCATTCTCGTTTCAGAAAAATATCGGGAGCGCCTTTTGCGAATGGGCATGAATTTGTCCGTTAACATTTCTGGACTGACTGATGACCACCAACCCTATTTGGAACATCACCGAAAACAAATTTTCCAAAATCATAAAGCACTAGTTTCGTCCAGCGCCGTAGGCGCGACATCTTTGTAGCAACAAGACATAATAATTTTCCAGCTCCGTTAGGAGCGACATATTCCGCCCCTGACGGGGCTTGAGATTTTTTGTTTCTGGTTTCTACAAATATATCGCTCCTAACGGAGCTTGAAAAATTATCATCCATGTTTCATCCGAGTTCAATCCGTGGCTAAAAAATCCATCGCCCGCTTCGCGTTCTTCGCGCGACTCATTGCCAATTATTTTGGAAGTTTTGCGGCGAGGACGTCAATTTTTTCAATGACGGGCGGTCTGGCCAGAAGTTCAGGCGCTTTGGCCATCAATGCGGCGGCAACTTTTCCTGAAAGATGCGCCTGCCGTCCCGCTTCATCCGGGAAAGCGTCAAAAATGCCGAACGTGGCCGGGCCAAGGCGAATTCCGAACCAGGCAATCGTGGCCGGCTCTTCCATGACCAGCGGCAGACCACCACGCAGAAATGTTTCAACCTCCGCCTCTTTTCCAGCCTTTGCCTCCAGTCGAACGAACAATGCTGTTTTAATCATATTCTTTTCCTTTCCATCAAGTTTTTACCCTGCACCTCCATTTGAATTGGTGTGCAATGCCCGATGGTTCAAAACTCATCCATGATTCGGAGAACCGCAAGTGTGAAGTTGTGCGGACAATTGGCACATCGGCATAGAATTATCCGGATCGCGTCTCCGGCTGGTCGCCCGCTGCGGATTGAGACAATCCGCTCTCCGTCCTGCGCCCCTCGCTTTCCACGGTGCTGCGCCGCGCCTTCGCCTCCGTCCCCGCTGTGACGAGTGGCCATTTTGGACTGCGGTGGCAAGCGAAACGCGACAACGCTTTTGGAATGCCGAAGATTCTTCACCAATCCGAATGATTTTCGCCCGTCCGAAAGCGCCGTCGCCGCTCCCGCTCTGCCGGCGCACTCCAAAACGCTTCGCGCAATGCGTAAGTCACCCTCAAACGCCTCGCGTCTTGGACTGCGGCAGCCCCCTGCCGCTTTTTCCACGACGCCCATTGGCCAAAACACCCGGTTTTTGATGTTTTTGGCCTACTGTCCATCTAAACCATTGCCGCGAAATGATTTAACGGCGCATAAGAGCCATTTTCCCGTGCGTAGAAATGATTTTTCGGCGTATAAAAATGATTTCTATACGCCGGGAAATGAAGTTTCGGTGTAGTAAAATCCTTGGACGGCGCGGTGCCTCCAAGTTTCGGTGTGTTCCTATGCTGTCACGGTGTGTTGAGAGGCTGTATCGGCGTGGTCAGACCATGTATAGTTGTGTTGACGCGCGGTTTATACGCGTTGACGGAATGTTTCGGTGTATTGAGCCGAATTTTACACACGGTGACAGGAAGTTTCGGTGTGTGGACGGGATGTCGTGGCGTGTTGACAGGAGGTTTCGACATCGTGACCGGAGGTTTCGGTGTGTAAGCTTGTCGTCGTGACGACGTGAAAGGAACCAGCGGCGAGGAAGCTGTCTGTCATGGCGTGGGGAAAGTGGCGGGCGATGCCGGAACAGGACGGGACGATAACAATCCATCGCCCCCAACGCGGCCAATTCGCCTGCGCTGTGCTTCGGCGCGACAAGCGCACGCCACCTTTGCCAAAACTCTTCGCACCGTGCCCCTCGCCCGGTCGCGTAGCGGCGTCTCGGCAGAGCGCCGCATTTTTTACTTCATTTATTTTCAGACGGCGGCTTTCTGCCGAAAGCCGCTACGCGCGTATTGCAAAAGCTGGCAATGATGCGAAATTCTGGTTGTCACCGGCGCGGCTTGCGGTCAATCATGGTTTCAGACCGCATGATTTGCGGGAGATTGCCGGGATCATTGAAGAAAACGAAACATTGATACTGGAGAAATGGAATGAATTTTTCAGACCTTAAAATCAAGCGCATCGAAACGTCAGCCGACACTTTGACCGTCGAGTTGATGGATGGCCGCGTGTTGTCCGTGCCGCTGGCGTATTATCCCACGCTGCAGCACGCGACCGAGGCCGAGCGGAAAAACTGCCAGCCCATTGGCGCGGGCTACGGCATTGAATGGCCGGATTTGGACTACCACTTGAACGTTGAGGGATTGATTCAAGGACTCCCCGAAGCGCCGGGCTTGCGCCGCACAAAAGCTCTGGCGTGAAAATGTCCTCTGCTACTGAACTTTCCAAAACGGGTGACGATTCGAAATGGCAGCGCATTATCAATGATCCGCGCCCGCGCCCGGCACTTTCAACCTTGGGCGACGAAATTGAAAAACAGTTCAAAACAATTCTGCCGGCTGGCCGTGACCGGCAATTCCAACGGCCCGAGCCTGTATCATCTGCTCGAAGTTTTGGCAAAGAAAAATCGCGGGCGCGGTATTTTCCGCTTGGTGCGGCCTTATTAGCGAGGCATCGTGGCATCCTTGAACATTTGAATCTGAATTGACTTTTATCCCTATGAACCGCCTGATCCTTTTCCTCATGGTTGCCCTCGTCCTCGCCTCCGTCGCGTTTCAGCCCCTTCCGGCGGCACCGGCGGATCCTGCCCATAATCCCATTATCTGGGCCGACGTCCCGGATATGTCAATGATGCGCGTTGGAACAACCTATTACATGAGCAGCACGACGATGCACCTGAGCCCGGGCCTCCCGATCATGGAGTCGTCGGACCTGGTCAACTGGCGCATGGCCTCCTACGCCTATAATGTCCTCGCCGACGACGACGCCCTCAACCTCGAAAACGGCAAAAACGCCTACGGTCGCGGCTCCTGGGCCAGCAGCCTGCGTTACCACGACGGCGTGTTCTATGCCTCGACTTTCTCCGCCACCACCGGACGCACCCATATCTATACCACGCGCGATCCGGAGCGCGGCCCGTGGAAAGAGACGAGTTTCGAGCCCGCGATCGGTGACCACAGCCTGTTTTTCGACGACGACGGTCGCGTTTACCTGATTTACGGGAATGCTCGCATCGAGATCTCCGAGCTGAAACCCGATCTCTCCGGAATCATGCCCGGTGGCGTGCACAAGGTCCTCGTCGAAAACGTCAACGCCGTCTTCGGTGCCGATCAGGGAGGGCTCAAAGGTGAGGGTTCGCAGCTTTTCAAGATCAACGGCCGCTACTACCTCTTCAACATCGCCTCGCCCGGGAGCCGCTGGGCGCGCACCGTCATCATCAGCCGCGCCGACAAGATCAACGGTCCCTACGAGAGTCGCATCGCGCTCGATGATCGCGGTATCGCCCAAGGCGGCCTCATCGACACCCCGGAAGGCAAATGGTATGCCTATCTTTTCAAGGACAACGGCGCCGTCGGTCGCGTCCCTTACCTCGTGCCCGTGACTTGGAAGGACGGCTGGCCCGTTCTCGGCGAAAACGGCAAGGCGCCCATGACGCTCGACATCCCCGCCGGCGGACAAGGCGTCTCCGGCGTCTCCGGCATCGTAGCCTCCGACGAATTCGACCGCCGGCCCGGCGACCCCGATCTGCCCCTCGTCTGGCAATGGAATCACAATCCCGACAACAGGCTTTGGTCCGTCACGCAACGGCCCGGCTTTCTGCGTTTGACTACGGGCCGGGTTGATGCTGATTTACCTTCCGCCAGGAATACCCTCACCCAGCGCACCTTTGGCCCTAGCAGTTCCGCCACCACCAGCATTGACGTGAGTGGCATGAAAGACGGCGACTATGCCGGCATTGCCGCTTTTCAGAAACGCTATGGTTTTGTTGGCGTAAAGGTGAGCGGCGGCGCCAGATCTCTCGTCATGGTGAGCGCCGACTCCGACACGCCCGAGGAAATCGCCTCCGTTCCCCTCTCTGGCAAAACCGTTCACCTCAAGGTCGAATGCGAATTTCAGCCCGCGCCTGAAGTCGCCCGCTTCTCCTACAGCCTCGACGGCAAATCCTGGACCCCCATCGGTCGTCCCTCGCGCCTTACCTACACCGTCCCGCACTTCATGGGTTATCGCTTCGCCCTCTTCTATTATTCGACCAAGACCGCCGGCGGTCGTGTGGACTTTGACTATTTCCGGATCGGGGAAGGCGGCAACTCACCCTGACCTTCTTTATGCTAATGAAGTTCCCATCCCTTCTGTTTGGAGCCATGTTGTTTTATCCGCGCTGGCGGTTCATGCCGCCACCTCCGATGATATGCTGATCTATTGGGATCGGCTTAACAACACGAGTGAATCGAATTGAAACTATGAATCGAATTAAATTAACCTCGTTGACGTTGCGCTGCTCATTTGCAAAAACGTTGGGAAAAGGCGTTTTTACGGTCGCTTCACTCCTTTGGCTTTTCTGGTGTTCATCACCCGTCTGTTTCGCCCAGAATAGCGTGCTGCCCACGACGTTCAAATGGACCTCGACGGCTCCGCTGGCCACGCCACAGAACGGGTCGCTCGCCATGAAGGACTTCACTTGCGTCCACTCCAACGGCAAATACATCGTCTACTTTACGACGGTCGACAGCTCAGGGAGTTGGGGCGGGGGCATGATGACCTTTACCAATTGGTCCGACATGGCCACTGCCCCACAGTATCAGATGCCGATAGGCACCGTTGCGCCTACGCTGTTCTATTTCGCCCCGAAGAATATCTGGGTTCTAACATTCCAGTGGGGTGCCCAGTATCTGACCTCGACCGATCCCACCAATCCGAATGGCTGGTCGGCGCCACAGACTCTCTACTCGGGAAACTCCCTCGACACGACGGTGATCTGCGACAGCACGAACGCCTATTTGTTTTACGCGTATGACGACGGCACCATCCACCGGGCGTCCATGCCCATCGGCAGCTTTCCGGGAACCTTCACCAACTCGTCGGTCATCATGACCGACACCGCGGCCAACCTGTTCGAGGCCGTGCAGGTTTACACGGTTCAGGGGGCGACCCCCCAATACCTCATGATCGTCGAGGCGGAGGGCGCCGCGGGAAGATACTTCCGATCCTTTACCGCGACCAATCTCGGGGGTTCGTGGACTCCGCTGGCAGCGACCGAGAGCAATCCCTTCGCCGGCAAGAACAACGTCACGTTCCCCAACGGCAACGCTTGGACGTCCGACATCAGCCACGGTGATATAGTTCGCAACAACCCCGACCAGACGCAGACGATTGACCCAGGCAATTTGCAATTTCTTTACCAAGGGTGGAAAAACGTTAACGACCCGTCAATTACCAATTACACGCAGATCCCCTGGCGACCGGGGTTGCTTACGTTGATTCGACCGTCGGACGACATGCAGATTTATTCCGGCAGGTTTGACAACGGCTGGGGCGACGGTTGGTCATGGATGACGCATTACCCCACGAATAATCCGGTCTATACGAGCAATTCAGTCTTTGTCGCCAGCAACTCGGTGGCCCTGGTTCCCAGCGCCCCGTATGTGGTATGGTTGCTGAAGCCCTACACCACCGTGGACGCGACCCTCTATACGAATCTGACTTTCTGGATCAATGGCGGGGCGACTGGTGGACAAAATATCTCGGTCTATGGCGAGTTGAACGGCTCAAGTTCGGGACTTCCTTCGGTTTCAGTGACGGCGCCAACGAACTCATGGAAGCAGGTAATCATTTCTCTCGCCGCGCTCGGCGTCAACAAGACCAACCTGACTGGTATTGGATTTAACAACGACGCTTCCACCCAACCCTTCTTCATTGATGATATGCGGTTGATCGCCGCGCCGAAGCCAGCGACGGTTAATGTCAGTGTCAATGCGAACCAGACGGTTCGAACTGTCAGCGGCAGAGTCTTTGGGATTAATACGGGTGCCGGGGACGGGAATCTGAACACGCCCGCAACGAAGGCGATTTTGAATGACATCGGCAACACCTGTCTGCGTTGGCCGGGCGGCTCCTATGGTGACGACTACCACTGGACCAATGAACCAAGCGGGGGTTCTCATTCCACCGATTTCATCGCCCTCGCCACCAATGCGCATTCTCAGGCTTTCATCATCGTGAACTATGGCAGCAGCGATGCCAGTGAAGCCGCCTACGCCGTGCGGATGTTCAATGTCACCAATCACAGCAATTTTAAATACTGGGAGATCGGAAACGAAAACTTCGGCACTTGGGAAACGGACAACAACACCAACGCGCCCTTCAAGGCGCACGATCCCTGGACCTACGCCATGCGCTTCACGAATTATTATGCGCAGATGAAAGCCGTTGATCCGACGATCAAGATCGGCGCGGTCGTGGATCCCACCGAGGACGGCTACATAAATTACTCGAACCATCCAGTGGTCAATCCGCGCACCGGCGTGACGCATTACGGTTGGACGCCGGTGATGCTGACGTATATGCGCAGCAACAATTGCACCCCGGACTTCGTGATCGAACACAATTACGGCCCGGCGGCGGGCGACACGCAGGATTTGCTTTATTCCAAAGGCTGGGCGTCCGACGCGGCGAACTTGCGCCAGATATTGAACGATTATCTCGGCAGCGCGGCCACGAACGTGACCTTGGAAGTGACCGAGAACGGCACGGGAGGTGATCGTCAGAACGTGAGCCTGCCGGGCGGATTATTTTACGCCGACAGCATTGGACAAATTTTGCAGACGGAATTTAATTCGCGCGTTTGGTGGGATCTGCGAAACGGTCACGGCTCCGTTGACAATCCCGACCCGGCGTTTTACGGCTGGCGCACGAACGCGGACGGCAGCGTTCTTAGCGACGGAGGAATTATCTATGGCCTCGGCGGCGCGGGCAACCTCTACCCGACTTATTATTGCGCGAAGCTGATGCCAAAGTTCGCGGCGGATGGCGACACGGTGGTGCGCGCCACGAACGATTATCCGCTGCTGGCCACGTATGCAGTCAAGCGAGCCAACGGGACCTTGACGCTGCTGGTGATCAACAAAAGTGCATCGTCCACTCTCACGGCCAATTTCAATCTGTCGGGCTACGTTCCTTATGGCAATGCCGCCATTTACAATTACGGCATTCCGCAGGACGAAGCGGCGCGAACCGGGGTTGGTTCGCCGGATATTGCGCAAAGCAATTTCATTGGGGCCTCAGCCGGTTTCTCGGCCACGTTCGCTCCGTTCTCCGCCACGGTGATGGTGATGATTCCTGCCAACCAGCCGCCGTTCACGCCCACCAGCTTGGTGGCGACTGCGTCCAATGCCGTGGTGTCATTGATCTGGAATGGATCGGCCGGTGCCGACAGTTACATCGTGAAACGCAGCACCATCAGCGGCAACGGTTACGTGACCATTGCGAGCGGCGTGACGGCGACAAGTTATCTTGACACCGGACTCGTCAACGGCACGACCTACTATTACGTCGTCGCCGCGACGAACGCGAACGGCGTCAGCTCCAACTCTATTGAAGTGAGCGCCACGCCAGCGGAAATGTTCGGCTGGTGGAAATTTGACGCTACAAGCGGCACGACCGCCGCCGACTCCGGCTCCGGCGGCAACCCCGGCACGTTGCAGAGCGGCGCGACGTGGGGAGTCGGCGCGATCAGCAACGCCGTGCATCTGGACGGCACGGCCAATGGCTACGTCAGTCTTCCAGTGGGACTGATCGGCGCGTTGAACGACTTCACCATTTCGACCTGGGTGAAGGTGGACGCCAACGCGACGTGGGCGCGCGTGTTCGACTTTGGTTCCGGCACGGGCACTTATATGTTCCTCGCGCCTGCGAGCGGCGGCACTTCCGTGCGTTACGCCATCACCACCGGCAGCAGCGGCGGCGAGCAGCAGTTGAACCGCGCTGGCAATCTTTCGACGGGTGTGTGGCATCACCTCGCGGTCACGTTGTCCGGCAGCACGGGCGTGCTCTATGTGGACGGCGTGCCGGCGAACACGAACCTCAGCATGACGCTCCAGCCGTCGAGCCTCGGCAGCACAACGCAAAACTATATTGGCAAATCGCAGTGGGCCGATCCGAATCTCACCGGCAGCGTGGATGACTTCCGCATTTACAGCCGCGCCTTGAACGCGACGGAAGTGGCGGCGCTTGCAAACCCCGTTCCGCCTGCCCCGGCCGGTCTCGCCACCGTCGCCGGCAACGCGCAAGTGGCGTTGAACTGGAGCGCCGCGAGCACTGCGACCGGCTACAAAATCAAACGCTCGCTCACCAGCGGCAGCGGTTATGTAAACATTGTCACCAACGCAAGCCTCACATTCACCAACAACGGCTTGGCCAACGGCACGTTGTATTATTTCGTCGTGAGCGCGACGAACAGCTTTGGTGAAAGCACGAACTCCGCGCAGGTGAGCGCGCGTCCGACCTCGGTTGCATCCATCGCCATCAGCGTGACCAACTTGCCCGGTCAACTTCTGTTCGGCTGGCCGGCGGATCACACAGGCTGGCAGTTGCAATCGCAAACGAACGGTCTCGGCACGAACTGGGTCAATATGCCCGGTTCGGATCAGACCAACCAGATGACGGTGCCGCTGAACTCAACAAACTGCTCGGTGTTCTTCCGGTTGGTGCGGCCTTATTAGCGAGGCACCGTGGCACCCGTGAACATTTGAATCCGACGCAACTTTTCCTGAAAGGTGCGCCTGCCGTCCCGCTTCATCCGGGAAGGCGTCAAAAATGCCGAACGTGGCCCGGGCCAAGGCGAATTCCGAACCAGGCAATCGTGGCCGGTTCTTCCATGACCAGCGGCCCGCGAGCATTTGCCGAAATACGCGAATGTGTTTGGATTCCGCTGGAATACACGCGGCCAGACAGACGGTGAGCGGATGGAAACCGCGCTTGGAATGGTCGGCAAGCGTCTGACGTATCGGCAGGCGAATTGAGGGGACAAGTATCATGGAAAATATGACTGTCTAGTGAAACCAAAAATGCCGCACATACCGTGGGGCAGAAAGAGAATCCGTGTCAAAGCGATCAAAACAGAAAAAGAAACCGGCTAAAGATGTCATGCTGCCGAATTTATACGGCGTGGACTTTAAGGCCGGATTGAAGGCGTTGCTGCAAACACCGTTGCCGCCTGAATATGCGGAGATTGAAGCCGCCGTCAAATCATCTGGCATGGCGAAAACCGAATGGGTGAGAACAAAGCTGATAGCCGCCGCCCGTCGCGCCTAAAAAAATCCAATGAAAATTTCCGCTCTAAAACTGGTTCGGGTTGGGTTTGTGAAAGATATAATCCCTTACTGGGGAGGCAATTTCACGGAGCCGGGCCGCCCGCCCTCTGTTCGAGTATTTCTATTGTCCCTGATATTGAACAAAATAAAAGCACTCCTGCGTTGCCGGGAGCCAGAGCGAGTAAGGCAGTGAGGCCACAACCACGCTGTCTTCCGGTTTGGAAAAAGCCAGCGCAAAACGGCCGGTGACCTGCGGGAAAATGCGCCGGGAGAGCGGCAGGCTCAAACCGGGTTCGCTGTTGGACGGGTGGTTCAGGCCGGGCGCGGTCATGGGCCGGTTGGGATCGGTGCTGGCATACCAGCCATCCCATTCAAACCCGCCCTCAATGTCGGACGGTCGGATGTTTTTGGTTGCGACGGCCTGCCTGCCCAATTCCCAGCGGGCCGTGTTCCAGGAAAGCCAGTCGTGCATGAGAGCGACGGAAATCAGACCGCACATTGCAACCATCCCTATCCCGGGCAACCAGGCCAGACGAGACGGCGAGCATCGTTGCAAAACCAGAAAAAGCGCTCCGGGCAGCAAAACCTCAAAGTAGCGGTCTGCAATAACGGGCATTGTAAGAATGAATAAAAATTGCAAGCCAGCGAACATGACCAGCGGCCCCGGAAATTTTCCGGCGCGCACGGTTTCGACGAGTGCGGTCAGGATTTGTGCGCCGCCCACACAGCCCAAAATGCTGATCAGCACCCTGACATTTTCGGCGAGCAAGATGTCACGATGTCCCGCGACCAGCCCTTCGGAATAAGTTCCCCAGGGACTTAACATACCGGTGCAATAGGGAAACAACCCGCCATAAGTCATATCCACTCCATACATATAAAGGCAACTGGCCGCCAGCAGCATGAACAGGAGGGATGTGAGATATAAAAGCCGGGATTCGTGGTGCCAGGTAAAAAGGCAAAGAGGCAGAATTGCCAGTCCGCACAAATGAACGGCCAGAAACGGGCGAAACAGTAACTGCCCCATGTTCAACATCGGGTGCATCGGCACAATGTCCGCTCTTTGCGCAAACCACAGGCTGGTGCCAGCGCCAGCCGCCAACGGCACGATCAGGGACAGCAGCCATACCGGTTTCAACCGTATTTCAGGAATCCGCATCAGCATCAATCCTGCAACGACCGGAACGGCAAGCATAGTCTGGCGGGTGATGGAAGCGGCAACCGATGTTATGATCGCGCCAAGCAGCCAGCGGAGATTTCTCCGGTCAATCGCACGCGAATAACAGCTCAAGGCAACGAGGCCGAACGACAACGCCGGAACATCGGTCATGTAGGTTCCCTGGGAAACAAAGAAAAGCGGGTTCGTCGCGATCACGCAGGCGGCAAATCCCGCCAGCCGTGCCGGAACATTTTCCCGGCGCAACAGGTCATAAAAGGAGGCAAGCCCCAGCCAAGACAACACGATCACGGAAATGCGCAAGGCGAAGTGAGACGGGCCAATGACCATCAGGAACGGCCAGGACCAAAGCCATTGGCCCAGTTGCGGCATACTGGCCCATTTCGAATAGTGAATCCCCTCCCCGTGGGCAAACCAGATTGCACCATGCGCAAAAGCCCAGTCGTCGCCGAGCGGAAAGTCCTGCCTGCCTGGTGGAATGACAATGATGATGACCAGCCAGGCCAGCGCTGAAACAATAACCGCCCACGACCAGGGCGGAATTCGCAAACACAGTCCTTTGCAAGCCAGGTTGTCTGACACAGTGTCGCTCAACCTTCCGAGTATTTCGCAAGGACTGCTACTTCGCAATCTAGTAAAGCAAAAACCGCCCGAATTTCTCCGGGCGACTTTTATTGTGGCATCGAGTCTGTGACCCGACCTGCTCGACCGCAGGACGAACGCCGCATTTATTTCTTCTTCGCGACTTTTGCCTTGCGCTTTTCTTCAATCGCCGCCTGCGCCGCCGCAAGTCGTGCGACGGGCACGCGGAACGGCGAGCAACTGACGTAGGTCAGTCCGATGCGATGGCAGAATTTCACGGAGTCGGGATCGCCGCCGTGTTCGCCGCAGATGCCGAGCTTGATGTCGGGCCGCGTCTTGCGGCCCTTCGCGATGGCGATTTCCATGAGCTGGCCGACGCCGGTCTGGTCAATCGAGGCGAACGGATTTTTCTTCATGATTTCCGCTTCCTGATACGCGCCGAGGAAACTGCCGGAATCGTCGCGGCTCATGCCGAGGCCGGTCTGCGTGAGGTCGTTCGTGCCGAAGCTGAAGAATTCCGCCGTCTGCGCGATTTCGTCCGCCGTCAATGCGCCGCGCGGAATCTTCAATCATCGTGCCGACGCTGTAGTTGATCTTCACCTTCTTTTCCTTCTGCACCTGCGCGGCGACTTCGTGGACAATCGCGACCTGCAAATCCAGTTCCTTCTTGAAGCCGACGAGCGGAATCATGATTTCCGGTTTGGCCTTGAAACCCTGCTTCGGTCGCATCGGCGGCGGCTTCGAACACCGCGCGCGCCTGCATCCGCGTGATTTCGGGATACTTGATGCCCAGACGGCAGCCGCGGAAACCGAGCATCGGGTTGAACTCATGCAGTTCGTGGACGCGGTGCATGATTTTCTCGACGGGAATGTTGAGCTTCCGCGCGAGGTCCATCTGCGATTCCTTCGAGTTCGGCAAAAATTCGTGCAACGGCGGGTCAAGGAAACGGATCGTCGCCGGAAATCCTTTCAACGCCTTGAAGATTCCGAAGAAGTCGTCGCGCTGATACGGCAGCAATTTCGCGAGCGCGTCTTCGCGCATGGCGACGGTGTCCGCGAGAATCATTTCGCGCATCGCGTCAATGCGGTCGCCCTCGAAGAACATGTGCTCGGTGCGCGTGAGGCCGATGCCCACCGCGCCGAACGCGACGGCGTTGGCGGTCTGCTCCGGCGTGTCGGCGTTCGTGCGGACGCTGACAGGCGCGTGAACTTGCGAGCACCATTTCATCAGCTGCGCGAAGCTCTTGAATTTCTCGGTGGCCTGCGCGGCCTTGTCGCCGTGGATCAGGCCGGCGATGATTTCCGACGGCGCGGTCTTGATTTGTCCGGCATAAACCGTGCCCGCCGTTCCGTCAATCGAAAGAAAATCGCCTTCGTTGAAGGCCTGGCCGCTCAACGGTGACGGTCTTCTTGTCGTAATCCACCTGCAACGCGCTCGCGCCGCAGACGCAGACCTTGCCCATCTGCCGGGCGACGAGCGCCGCGTGCGAACTCACGCCGCCGCGCGCGGTCAAAATGCCTTCCGCCGCGATCATGCCGCGCAAATCTTCCGGCGACGTTTCGATGCGGACGAGCAAAACTTTCTCGCCCTTCTCGGCGGCGGCAACCGCGCGGTCGGCGTTGAAATAAATTTTTCCCGTGGCCGCGCCGGGACCGGCGGGCAGACCGCTGGCGATGACTTTCGCCTTCTTGACCTCGGCCAGATCGAAAATCGGCGCGAGCAGTTGATCCAACTGGTCGGCCGGATTCCGCAGCACGGCGGTTTCGGCGTCAATCAGTTTTTCCTTCACCAGGTCCATCGAAATTTTCAGCGCGGCGGCGGCGGTGCGCTTGCCGTTGCGCGTCTGGAGCATGAACACCTTGCGATCCTGAATCGTGAACTCGAAGTCCTGCACGTCCTTGAAATGTTTTTCGAGCGTGCCGCGGATGTTGTCCAATTCCTTGAAGGCATCGGGCATTTCCTTCGCAAGCTGCGCGACGGGTTCGGGCGTGCGCACGCCGGCGACGACGTCTTCGCCCTGCGCGTTGATGAGAAATTCGCCGTAAAATTCCTTCGTGCCGTTCGCCGGATTGCGCGTGAACGCGACGCCGGAACCGGAAGTCGGGCCGGTGTTGCCATAAACCATCGCCTGCACGTTGACGGCGGTTCCCCATTCGGATGGGATATTATATTTGCGGCGATAGACAATCGCGCGATCATTCATCCAGGAACTGAACACGGCGCCGACCGCGCCCCAAAGCTGCTTCCACGGATCTTGCGGAAATTCCTTGCCGGTGCGCTCCTTGATCAGCGCCTTGAAGCGCGTGACGAGTTCCTGCAAATCGGCCACGGTGAGCTTGGTGTCCTCGATGTCCGCGTGATAGCGCTCGTGCTTGAGGCCATGAATGACGGTTTCAAACGGCTCGTGATCTTCGCCGGCGCGTTTCTGCACGCCCATCGCCGTGTCGCCATACATCTGGACGAACCGGCGGTAACAGTCCCACGCGAACCGCTCGTTCTTCGTCGCCGCGACGAGCGCGAGAACGGTCTGGTCGTTCAAGCCGAGATTCAAAATCGTGTCCATCATGCCGGGCATCGAATCGCGCGCGCCGGAGCGGACGGAGACGAGCAGCGGCATCGCGGACTTGTCGCCGAATTTGGTGCCGATGATTTTTTCGATGAAGGCGACGCCTTCCCTGGCCTGCGCGTCGAGGATTTTTGGATAGGTCTTTTTGTTGTCGTAATAATAAGTGCAGACCTCGGTGGTGATGGTGAAACCGGGAGGCACGGGCAGGCCGATGCGGCCCATCTCGGCGAGGTTTGCGCCCTTGCCGCCGAGCAGCGGCTTCATGGAGCCGTCGCCGTCAGCCTTCTTGTTTCCGAAAAGATAAACGTATTTGTTTGATTTAGATGCGTTAGCCATAAATTAATTATTAATTTCAGTTCGTGGTGAATGTTTCCTAAAACAGAGCGATGAATCTAGCAAAGGCAAATCCAGAGTCAATGAATGAAGCGCCATGCCGGCGATCATTTCAAAATTCCGAGCTGTGTCCTTTGCTTTGATCATCTTTGATTCTTTAATTTTCCGGTGGAAACCGTGAGAAAGCTCACCCTATTTTGCCAAAAGCTGCGCGGATTCTAACCTGTAAAATTCAAACTTTTGCGATCTTTGCTTGAATTGGCCGCAGCATCGCCGAAAATCAACGCAGCAAAATCATGTCCATGCGTCATCCGTCAAAATCAAGGCAACGTCCGTGAAAATTTCCATCGTCGTCCCGGCTTTCAACGAGGAGCGGCTGCTTGGCGCATCGCTCGCGCATATCAAATCGGCGGCGGACTCGTTCAAAAAGATCGGATGGGAAACCGAATTGATCGTGTGCGACAACAATTCCACCGACCGCACGGCGGAAATCGCGCGGGCGGCCGGCGCAGCCGTCGTGTTTGAACCCGTCAACCAGATTGCCCGCGCGCGGAATTCCGGCGCGGCGGCGGCGACCGGCGACTGGCTGTTATTTGTGGACGCCGACTCGCATCCGGGCGCGGAATTGTTCGCCGACGTTGCCGGCGCGATTCAATCGGGCAAATATGTCGCCGGCGGCGCGACGATGCGGCTGGACGAAAAGTATTTTGTCGCCGGAATCATCACGCGCCTCTGGAACCTGACCAGCCGCTGGAAACGATTTCTGGCCGGCGCGTTTATTTTTTGTGAGACGGGCGCGTTCCGAAAGCTCGGCGGCTTCAGCAACGAATTATTTTGCGCGGAGGAACTGGAATTGAGCCAGCGGTTGAAAAAACTGGGAAAAGAAACCGGCAGGCAGGTCGTGATCCTGCACCGGCATCCGCTCGTGACCTCCGCGCGCAAGATGCGGCTTTATTCGCCACGCGAGCATCTCTGGTTTTTGTTCCGCGCAATCTTTGACACGCGCCGCGCGATGGGCAGCCGCGAATCGGCGCATATGTGGTATGACGGGCGAAGATGAAATTCCCGGCTCGCCTCTATTAAAAGCGAGTTCAAGCGCGGTTCAATGCACGTCAGCGCTGATTCGCACCAATGATGGATTCAAAAAGGCGCATGAAATTCTAGTTATTTGATAGCACCAACCGTTTTGTAAACTGATTTGAACCATTCGAGATCGCCCGTTTGGGATTCAATCGGGCATTTTACAAACACATTTTGCAACGTCGCAGCGTCCCATCCTTTTTTTCTTCAGTTTTGAATCCTTTTTCGTTTAGTAGTTTTTGAAAACAATCTTTCTTCGTTTTTGAATCGTGACAATAAAACCAAACAGCCGCGCCACTTTCCTCGGGAATAATTTTGCCTGTTTGTTTTTTTCCCTGAAAACCGAACCAACCCTCGAATTCTGCTGAAGTGCTATTTTTGATTGTAACGCCTGTCCACCAATCCTCATCCATCTTGCCTTCATCATCAATATTTTCGATTTTCAGTTTCCCATATCCCAAGTTTTGATAAACGGCATTTAAAATTTGGATCACTTTTAAGGAACTCATAGCAAAGTTTGTCAGTTTCATACTTTTTAATTGTCTTTCGCGGAAAATTTCTATTCCCAAATCTCCAAAACTATCAAATAGGTCTGCAACAAGTTCGCTTGTCGGCTGGATTATGTTCAAATCACTCCAAGATTTCCAATAGCAGAATAATCCGTCCTGCTGGCGGCGTTCCGGTTTAATCTGTTCTACTTTGTCATCGTTCGTTACGACTATAAAATTTTTCCCAAAATTGCGGAATTCTGGATAATTAGAAATATTTCCTCCATATGCAAATTTCGGCGAGTTCGGATTTTGATGATCTCGGACATCGCTTTCTATTTTGAATTCTAAAACATAAACAAAAAAATCACCTTTAATTACCATGTCGCCCCATTTGTGAGTATCAACATCAATTTCAACTGGAGAATTTATCGCACTTTCTTGAAGGCAACAAAAATCCTTCAAAAATGACCGCCTGAAATATTCGTCATGTTTCAAACAAAAAGCGACTGCCGCCACCGCAAAAACTTCCCGCGGACTTTGATTTTCCAACTCTCTTCGTCGGAATAACGTATAAAAAGATGGTTTCACTAATTTTTGCCCCTACCGTTTCGTCGTTACCAGTTCAAATTGCTGCCAACGGTGTTCTGCGTTTCGGATGACCGATAAAAAAGTAAAGCGTCGCGCCAATGAAATGCAGGAACACGACCGCCAGCACCCATCCTATTTTTTCTGCGTCAGTAAGGCCTTTGTTCTGGATGGCGTCAACGAGCATCCAAATCCAGAACACAAACAACAGCAAGCCGATGGTTCCCAGAAATAAAATCAGGAACAGACTGATAATTCCACCGATCATATTTTTCCTTTCAGTTTATTTTTTGCCGTCGTCATCTTTCGTCATCGCCTTTTTCAGCGCAGGAACCTGCTCCATCAATTTTCAAATTTAATTCCCGTCAAACTTTCCAACACGGGCGGCAACTGGCTGATGATGGTTGTCACGTCGCTCGTCAGCTTGCTCGCGCCGCCGCCCGGCCCGCTGCCGGAATTGATGATGACCATCTTGTCCATC
Source organism: uncultured Verrucomicrobiae bacterium (assembly GCA_963755455.1). Taxonomy (GTDB): domain Bacteria; phylum Verrucomicrobiota; class Verrucomicrobiia; order Limisphaerales; family UBA11358; genus UBA11358. The sequence continues at coordinate 819,388 of CAVWJH010000004.1, read as the reverse complement.
TTGGCCAGCGGTTCGCTGATCTTGCCCGCAATTTCCGGCAACACGCGCGCTATCATTTCGATGACGGCGGCTTCGTTGTATTGCTTGAACGATTCAGCTTTCACGCGCATCGCCTCGGCGGTGGCTTTGCCTTGCGCCTCGATGACGGAAGCCTCGGCCAGACCGCGCGCCTTGTTGGCGTCGGCTTCGGCCAGACCGGTTGCCTTCACGACATCGGCTCCGGCAAAACCCGTCGCCTTTGTCGCGGACGCGGCACCTTCCGCTTCGGTTTCCAATTGAAATTTTTTCGCGTTCGCCAGCGTCTCGACGCGGTAACGCTCGGCGTCGGCGGGTTTTTGCACGGTCGCTTCGAGTTCGCGCTGTTTGCGGAGAATTTCCTGCTGTTGCAACTCAATATGTTTCTGCTTCTCGACAATTTGCACCTGCACTTGTTCGGCCATCACGAGCTGGCCGGTTTTGAATTTCTGCAAATCATACGCGAGGTCGGCCTGCGCCTTCTGCACGTTCACCGTGGCCTGATATTGCGCGACGTTGGACTGGTAATCGCGTTGCGCCTCGGCAACTTTCGTGTCGGCCTGGAACTTCGCCTCCTGCCCGGCCTGATTCGCCTGCGCGGAACGGATGACGGAATCGCGGTCGGCCTCGGCCTGCGCGATGATGGCGTCGCGCTTGACCTGCGCGATGCGCGGCTTGCCGAGCGCGTCGAGATAACCCTGCGTGTCGCGGATGTCGCGGATGGTGAAGCTGACGATGGTAAGTCCCATGTTCGCCATGTCGCCGGCGGCAACTTCCTGGACTTTCGAGGCGAACGCGTCGCGGTTCTGGTAAATTTCCTCGACCGTCATCGTGCCGAGAATCGCGCGCAAATGACCTTCGAGCGTCTGCGTGGCGATGTTGCGAATTTCGTCCTGCGCCTTGCCGAGAAATTGTTCCGCTGCCGTGCGCGATGGAAATGTCGTCGCCCTTCACCTTGATCTGCGCCACGCCGTCCACTTTCACCGGCACGCCTTTGCTCGTATAAACTTCCGGCGTCTGCACATCAATCGTCAGCAGTTCGAGCGAGAGCATGTCCACCTTTTCGAAAATCGGCAGGACGAACGTGCCGCCGCCTTTGACGATGCGGAAGCCGACAGACGAACCATCTTCCAGTTTTTGTTTGCGTCCCGACACGATCAGCACCTGGTTCGGGCCGACCTTGGTGTAACGGCTGAAGATCATGTAAAGCAGCAGGAACACGACGATGACGATGACGACCGCCGCGATGATGCTGACGCTGCCCTGGACGAGGTTCAATTGGGCGAGCATGGGGACAAAGTTGATTTGCATAATGATTTTGGGTTGGTGAGTTTCAGGAGTTCAAATTGCCTTGACGAAAAACTGCGTGCCGATGACGCGCGTGATTTTGACCAGCTTGCCATTGCCGATGGCCGCGCCGTTTTCCGTGCGCGCCGGCGCGGTGTATCGCGTGTCGCTGACGACATAGGCGATTTCGCCGACGCCGTTTTCCGGGATGGGCGACGACAATGCTGGCTTCAATGCCGACGAGTCGGCCGACGTGCGATTCGCTGGAACTTTGCGTGTGACGGAACACCGAACGCAGGAACACAAACAGCACGCCCGCGATCCCCATGGCGCAGACCAGCGACAACGGCGCGCTGACAATCACCGATTTGGTTGCGGGAAATTCCGAGAAGATCAGGCCGAAGCCGCCGAACGCCGTGATGAACGCGGCGATGATCGTGGGGCTGAAAATGGAGATGCCCGGCATATCGCTGCTGTCCGCGCCGGCCTCCGCGTGGCCGCCGCTGCCGCCGACATGATCACCGTGGCCGCCGAAGAAATGGCCGAACAGCACGCTCAACAACGTGAACACCAAACCGACCGCCAAACAGATTGCGTAGATCATCATATGTTTGCTTCATTTTGGCCGTTGCATAAATTAGAACACCGCGCTTGCCGCCAATGCAAGCAGTAAAGGGAAACACATTTTGCATCCGGGTTTCATAAGATTGCATACAGCTAACACCATCCTGGCACCTGGCGCATCTATAATTTTGTCACCGGTTTGTAATCAGCCGATTTCTCCTCGTCCTCATCGTCATGCTCATTCCAATTTGGGGATGAGCATGAAGCGGAGGATGAGAATGATTTTGATTGCCAGACAACGGCAAGTTTTTCATCGTTTGCCCATGCAATCCCACGAACTCATGCGCGAGGTCTTGGAAAAGAAGAAACCCAAGGAACTCGCCGCCGACCTCGACCTCTCAACTTCGATGATCTATAAATGGGCCGAGCCGAGCGTCGCCGGCAGCGGCATCGGCAATCCGCTCGACCGCATCGAGGCGCTGCTCAAAAGCACCGGCGACCAGCGGCTCGTGCAATGGATTTGCCAGCGCGCGGGCGGATTTTTCATCCAAAACCCGAAGCACACGCCGCATCCGCATCAACTGATTCCCGCCACGAACCAGATTGTGCAGGAATTCGCGGACCTGCTGCACGTCATCGCCACCGCCACCGGCGACGACAAAATCTCGCCGACCGAAGCCAAGGAAATCCGGGCGCGCTGGGAGGAATTAAAAACAGTGACGGAAAGTTTTGTTACGGGATGCGAACAGGGAGATTTCGACCCGTTGCGAAGGCACGCTGCCAGACACGCCCCCGCCATTCAACAGGCAAGGTTGTAATAAATTAAAATTGTCAGGCGAAAATCTTCTAATAAATCAACTGCTCAAGTGTCATTGTCATTATAAGCATGAAAACATCTTACATTTTAGTTTTACTGGCCACATTTTTGTCCTGCGCATCGGTTCAGGCTTTTTGGTCAATTGATTTCTACCAAACTGATGGAAACCCATTTTCCGAAGAATTCACAACCAATTACGAAGCGGCACTCAAAATATCCCAGGCATCCGGTTCGTTGGCCACCTTTTCAAATATGCTGACAAAGTTTAATAAGCCGCAGGAACAAGCCGAGTTGGAGGTAACCATGGGAATCGGCTATAATCAGTGGAGCGGATGCAACGATGACCGTAAAGCGATTGAATATTTTGGAAAAGCGTTGTTGCATGACTTGCCACCAACGGTTCTGCTTCAAGTTTATTTGCTTCGCGGAGATTCCAAGGAGAGAGTCGATGGTAAGCAGGCTGCCTTGGAAGACTATCTTCGAGGCCTCGCAGAGTGTCTTCGCTATCAATTGCCAGCAAAACCGCCTGAAGATCTTTATCCGCACGTTGCCTATAGTATTCTTTTCGTCGATGGTGATGATGGTCCGTTTACGCAACATTACCGCCAATTAATAGAAGACCAAGAGAGAGGCTTAAGGCAATACCGCTTTGAAGAGTTGATGATTAGTAAAAGGGACGAGTTGATTGGAGCGGCCAAACAGGTTTCCGGTGGTGACGCTGAACAAATCCGATTGGCAGCAGAGGCGGCTGTGAACGACAAATCCAAAATTCAACCGCTTGTAGCATTGCTCACAACGCCTGACCCCAAGCCAAATATTTTGGAGACAAACACAACACAGAAACCATGATGCCCGAGAAGTCGTCAACAGCCAACAACCGCTAACACTTTCCATTACACTATCGCGGTTGAATTACCCCGCCGCCTTTTTCTTCGTGAAGATGTGCGTCGCGTGGCCGTAATAGGCGTCGGCACATTCCATCAACGTCTCGGACAACGTCGGGTGCGCGTGGACGGTCAGCGCGATGTCCTCGACCGTCGCGCCCATTTCCATCGCCAGCACGGCCTCGGCGATGAGTTCGCCCGCGCCCGCGCCGCGTGATGCCCACGCCGAGCACGCGGTCGGTTTCGGGATCAACGATGATTTTCGTCACGCCGTCCGTGCGGTCGAACGTCAGCGCGCGGCCCGACGCCGACCACGGAAATTTCGCCACTTCGTATTTCAAGCCTTTTTCCTTCGCCTCGTTTTCCGTCAAACCGCACCACGCGATTTCAGGATCGGTGAACACGACGGCGGGAATCACGCTGTCAAACGCGCTGTCATCGCCGGTGATGACTTCGACGGCGATGCGCGCCTCCTTGTGCGCCTTGTGCGCGAGCAAAATGCCGCCCGCGATGTCGCCGATGGCGTAAATCGCCGGGTCGCTCGTCTGCTGGTGCGCGTTGACCTTGACAAAACCTTTTTCGTCCAGTTCAACCTTCGTGTTTTGCAGGCCGAGGTCCTTGCTGTTCGGCACGCGCCCGACGGAAACCAGAACGCGGTCGTAAAGTTCGGAAAATTTCTCGCCGTTGTATTCGGATTCGACTTTGATTTGTTTTCCGACGGTCGCCATTTTCATGACCTTGGCTTTGAGGCGGATTTCCTTGAACATTTTTTTTGCGTTCGCCACGACGGGCCGCGCGAGGTCGGCATCCGCCCCGGCGAGAATGTTGTCCAGCGCCTCGATCAAAACAATTTTGCTGCCGAGCGCGGCATAGACGGTGCCGAGTTCCATGCCGATGTAACCGCCGCCGACGACGAGCAGATTTTCGGGAATGTCCTCGACTTCGAGCGCCCCGGTGGAAGTCATCACGCGCGGATTGCCGAGGTCAAACGCCTTCGGCATCGCGGGAACCGAACCGACGGCCAGAATCGCCTGTTCGTATTCGATGAACTGCTGCCCCTGCTCCGTCTCGACGCGCAATTTGTTCGAGCCTTCAAAATAACCGCGCCCGGCGATGACTTCCACGCCGCGCATTTTCGCGAGCGTCGCCACGCCGCCGCTCAATTTGGCGAGGATGCGATTCCTTCCACTCGCGCAATTTCGCCACGTCCACCTTCGGCTCGGCGAACGTGATGCCGCGATGCGCCGATTCGCGCGCGTTGACGATCTGATGCGTCGCGTAAAGCAGCGCCTTCGACGGAATGCAGCCGCGATTCAGGCAGACGCCGCCGAGCTTTTTCTCCTTTTCGATGAGAATGACTTTCTTGCCCAGGTCCGCCGCGTAAAACGCCGCCGCATAACCGCCGGGGCCCGCGCCAACGACAACGATTTCTGTTTTGATCGAATCCATATTAAATTCTCCTCGTCTGCTCGTTCTCGCTCTCGTCCTCGATTTTGCCTTCAAGTAACTGACAGGCTGAACGTCATTAGTGATTTCAATTCCGGTTTCCGTTTCGTGCAAAGCCGTTCGCCGAATCAAAACGGTCAACCAATCCGCAGAGCATCGAAACAATCCGCAAAAGCATTTTCTTTCCTTCAATAACCCGTGTTTCCGCCGCCGCGCATTTGGCCACCAGCGCATCCAGACAGGCCGCACATTCCGTCGCCGAGCCGCGCGCATCATCAAAAAATTTCGCGCGATGCCGTGACTTGTCCGTTGCCTTCCGCCGTGTTCAACAAAGTCGAAAGGCTCGCGCGATCCAATTGGTCGCAAACCTCGCGCGTCCTGGCGGCGGTGCCGCGCGAAACTTCTCGCAGCAACGGTGTCACCCATGCGATAAACTGCAATTCTAGCCGATAGACATCCAGTTTTTCGTGGTCGAACAGCACAAGCCGCCCGCTGGCTGGCGCATTTTTTTCTGTCTGGTCTTGGCTCATTCGATTACTAGGACGAGAACGAGGACGAGGAGGATTAAATCTTTCACCGTTTCTTCATCAAAATTTTCAAACGCCTTCGCCAAATCCACCGCGAACCGCGCCGCGCTGCCGCCGTCAATCACGCGATGGTCGTAGCTCAACGCAATCGGCGTCAGCAGGCGCGCCTCGATTTTTCCGTCGCGCACGACGGGCTTCATCGCGCCGCGACCGAGGCCGAGAATCGCGACTTCCGGCAAATTGATAATCGGCGTGAAATGCGCGCCGCCAATCGCGCCTTGATTGGAAATGGTGAACGTGCCGCCTTTCATTTCGTCGGCGGTGATTTTCCGGTCGCGCGCCTTGGCCGCGAGCGATTCCAATTCCTTCGCCAGATCGAGCATGGATTTTTTGTCCACGTCGCGGATGACGGGAACCATCAAACCTTGATCCGTGTCCACCGCGATGCCGAGATGGATGTATTCCTTGATGATGATTTCGTTCGCCACTTCGTCGAGGCTCGAATTGAAAATCGGATGCTTCTTCAAAGTTTCCGCGACCGCTTTCAAAACAAACGGCGTGAGCGTGAGCTTGACGCCTTTCGCCTCGTAAGCCGCCGCGAACTTTTTCCGCAATTCGCCGAGCTCGTGAAATCAATGTCGTCGAACTGCGTGACGCGCGGGACGGAATTCCAGCTTTCCGCCATGCGCCGCGCGATGACCTTGCGCAACGGCGTGACCGGCTTTTTGACTAACCGGACCCCACTGCGAAAAATCAATCTGCACCGGCGCGGGCTTTGCCGGAGCCGCGCTCGCGGCAACGGTCGCGGGTTTCGCCGCCGCTTTAACGAGGCGTTGAATGTAAGCGCGCAAATCGCCGATGACGATGCGTCCGCCGGATTCGCTGCCACGGATTTTTCCAAGATTGATGCCGAGTTCGCGCGCGATTTTGCGGATGGACGGCGACGCGGCGACATTTTCGTTGGAAATTTCTTCTTCGACCTCGGCATCGATTCCTCGTCGGCTTCTTCAGGTTCCGGCGCAGCCTGCGCGGCAACTTTTTTCGCCGCCGGTTTCGGCGCAGCCGCCGCGACCGGAGCGGCAGCGGGCTGTCCGCTTTCCGTGATCGTGATGAGCCGCGCGCCGACGCCGACGCGGTCGCCCGCCTTCACATGAACCTTGGCGACGACGCCCGCGCCCGTGGACGGGATTGACGCCACGGCCTTTTCATTTTCCAATTCCAGAATGGCCTGATCCTTCGCGACCGTGTCGCCTTCTTTCACGAAGACGTTCACCACGACGCCCGAATCCGCGCCCTCACCGAGTTTGGGAAGTTTTACATCCATAAAATAACGGCGGACAGCTTGGAGAAAAACGCCGCATTTTCCAGAAATAAATTTCCATGCCCGCTTCCTCCTCGTTCTCATCCTAATAAATCGCCGTCTGCCGAACTCCCAGATTCACCCACAGAAGCCCGGCAAATTTTCAACTTTTCTGGCGGCGCGATTTTGGGATGGACGGGTTGAACGATTCAGCAGAATCTTGGAGTGAAAATTGTGAAACCGCTTCTGCTCTTGTTGCTGGTGTTATTGGCGCTGCCTGCTGCGGTGCAAGCACAAGTTTACACTTATACAAACAATGCCGACAACACGATCACCATCACGAATTGCACCGGCTGCGATGGTGATGTGACCATCCCTGACACCATCAATGACCTGACGGTCACCAGCATTGGAGACAGTGCGTTCAGTTCAAGCGGCGGACTGACTGGCGTAACAATCCCTGACACCGTTATCAGCATCGGGAACTGGGCGTTTGAAAATTGTAGCGATCTGACCAACATTACCATCCTCGAGGGCGTTACCAATATTGGGCTTGAGGCATTTGAAGGTTGCGGAAACCTGAATAGCATCTTGATCCCCAATAGCGTCACCACATTGGGAGCTATGCATTCGAATCATGTGGTGGATTAACCAGTATTACGGTCGGCGGCAGCGTCACTAGCATCCAAGTCGGGATGTTCTATGGCTGCTCCAGACTGACAAACATTATGATTGGCAGCAGCGTCACCAGCATCGGGGCCGTTGCCTTTGATGGCTGCTTCAACTTGACCAGTATCACGATCCCCAACAGCGTCACCAACATCGGGAACGGTGCATTTGAATACTGTTCCGGCCTGACCAACTTTACGATTCCAGACAGCGTTTCCAGCATCGGAAGAGGGGCGTTTAATTCTTGCGGCAGACTGACAAGAAGCCGATCCAAATTTTTTAGACGAGTTGCGGCTGGATTTTTTCAGGGTCAACGCACCTTGCGGTGAGCCACCTTTCAACAACTCCGTGTTTGCGATTCGATCAAACTAATTGAGGCTGCATCTTTTCAGGATCAACGCCTAAATCTTTGATGGCTTGCGCCACGACTTCGCGCCCGATGAGATTCTTTTCCGCCAGCGCGTAAAGCGTGCCGATGACGGTGGATTCGGCGTCCACTTCAAAAAATCGCCGCAGCCGCGCGCGCGTGTCGCTGCGGCCAAAACCGTCCGTGCCGAGCGTGAACAATCCGCCCGGAACCCACGGCGCAATCTGGTCCGGCACGGTGCGGATGTTGTCGGAAACGGCGACGAACGCCCCCTGCTCTTTCGCCAGCAAAGTTTCGACGTAAGATTTCTTCGGCGGCTTCGGTCGGGTGCAGCATGTTCCAGCGCTGGCAACGGATCGCGTCGGTGCGCAAGAGTTTGTAACTCGTCGCGCTCCAGACATCGGCGCTGACGCCGTATTTTTCCGCGAGAATTTCCTGCGCCTTCAACGCGGACTGGATGATCGGCCCGCTGCCGAAAATGTGCGCCTTGATTTTTTTACCTTCCGCGCCGGGCTTGAATTTATACAAGCCCTTCAAAATTCCGTCCTCGACGCCCGGCGGCATCGGCGGCATGGCATAATTTTCGTTGTAGAGCGAGAGGTAATAAAAAATCTCCTCGCCTTCGACATACATCCGGCGCAATCCGTCGGCGACGATGACGGCAAGTTCGTAACCGAACGCCGGGTCGTAAGGCAGGCACGTCGGAATCGTGCTCGCGTGCAGCAGGCTGTGGCCGTCCTGATGTTGCAAGCCTTCGCCGTTGAGCGTCGTGCGGCCGGCGGTCGCGCCGAGCAAAAATCCTTTCGCCCGGATGTCGCCCGCGAGCCAGAACAAATCGCCGACGCGCTGCGGGCCGAACATCGAGTAGTAAATGTAAAACGGAATCATCGGCACGCCGTGCGTGGCGTAGCTCGTGCCCGCCGCGATGAACGACGCCATCGAACCGGCCTCGGTGATGCCTTCTTCGAGAATCTGCCCGTCCTTCGCCTCGTGATAATAAAGCAAGCGATCTCGCTGTCCACCGGCTCGTAAAGCTGGCCTTTGGACGAATAAATTCCGATTTCGCGAAACAACGCGTCGAGGCCGAACGTGCGCGCCTCGTCGGGAATGATCGGCACGATGTTTTTGCTGATGCCTTTGTGCCGCAGCAAGAGGCTCAACAACCTGCCGAAAGCCATCGTCGTGGAAATTTCCGCTTGCCGAACCCTTGAAGAATTCGGCAAAATAATCCAGCTTCGGCACGTCGAGCACCGCCGGCTTGACGATTGCGCGCGGGCAGAAATCCGCCGAGCGCCTTGCGCCGTTCGAGCAGATATTTCATTTCCGCGCTGTCGGCGGGCGGACGATAAAACGGCGTTTCCGCGATCACGTCGTCGCTGATGGGAATCTCGAAGCGTTCGCGGAATTCGCGCAGCTCCTTCTCGTTCATCTTTTTCTGCTGGTGCGAAATGTTGCTGCCTTCGCCCGCTTCGCCGAGGCCGTAGCCTTTGACCGTTTTGGCGAGAATCACCGTCGGCTGGCCTTTGTGTTCCATCGGCGGCTTTGTAGGCGGCATAAACTTTGCGCGTGTCGTGGCCGCCGCGCAGGAGTTTGGGAATCTGCTCGTCGCTCGAGATGATTCACGAGCTCGAGCAGTTCGGGATATTTGCCGAAGAAATGTTTGCGCGTGTAACTGCCCGGCTCGACGACATATTTCTGGTAATCGCCGTCCACACATTCTTCCATGCGCTTGAGCAGAAGACCGGACTTGTCGCGCGCGAACAATATCGTCCCAATCGCTGCCCCAGATGACCTTGATGACGTTCCAGCCCGCGCCGCGAAAAAGCCCTTCGAGTTCCTGGATGATTTTTCCGTTGCCGCGAACCGGGCCGTCGAGCCGCTGCAAATTGCAATTGATGACCCAGATCAAGTTGTCGAGATTTTCGCGCGCGCCGAGCGTGATTGCGCCGAGCGTTTCCGGTTCGTCGGATTCGCCGTCGCCGAGGAACGCCCAGACTTTCGGCTCTTCTTTCCAATTCGTCAAGCCGCGCGCCTGCAGGTAACGGTTGAAGCGCGCCTGATACAGCGACATGATCGGGCCGAGGCCCATCGAGACCGTCGGGAATTGCCAGAAATCCGGCATCAAATACGGATGCGGATACGACGACAGCCCGCCGCCTTCGGCCAGTTCCTGCCGGAAATTTTGCAGATGCTGTTCGTCCAGCCGGCCTTCGAGAAACGCCCGCGCATACATTCCCGGCGCGGCGTGGCCCTGAAAATAAACGATGTCGCCCGGAAAATTTTCCGTCGCGCCGCGGAAAAAATGGTTGAACCCGATTTCGTAAAGCGTCGCCGCCGAAGCGTAAGTCGAAATGTGTCCGCCGACATTCGTGGTCGAGTTGGCCTTGACGACCATCGCCATCGCGTTCCAGCGCATGAGGCTTTTGATGCGCCGTTCCACGCGCCAGTCGCCCGGATATGGCGGCTGTTGCTTCGACGGAATCGTGTTGAGGTAAGGCGTGGTCTAGCCCGGCTGCCGGACGCGGCGCGGAACGCAACTGGCTCGGCCAGTTTTTCCAGCAGTTGCGCCGTGCGCTCCGGCCCCTGGCTTTCCAGGGCCAGCTCAAAAACCGATTGCAGCGATTCGCTCCAACTTGTCGCCATTGCCGTTGCCGGATGACGAAGCGGGGCGCGAACCGTAAATTTCTTTTGTCTCGATGTTCACTGTGTTAATCAATTCTTCCTGGCACGCAAAAAGCGCGAAGACAATAAAACCCAACTCGACCAGGAACGCCAGCGAAATCCGAATGAAACTGCTCGACCTCACACTCCCATCGCCCGCCGAAAATCTCGCCTGCGACGAGGCGCTGCTGGACTGGAGCGAGGAAAATGGCGGCGAAGAAATCCTGCGCTTCTGGGAATCGCCGGAAACTTTCGTCGTCGTCGGTTATGCGAACAAAATTGCAACCGAAGTCAACGTCGTCAATTGTGAAGCGAAAAAAATTCCAATCCTGCGCCGCTGCTCCGGCGGCGGAACCGTTTTACAAGGCGCGGGCTGTTTGAATTATGCGCTATTTTGCGAATCACGGAAAACTCCCCGACTCGCGAACATTTCCTGCGCGAACCAATTCATCATGGAACGCAACCGCGCGGCGATTGAAGCCGCTTTTGATGAATTCAAAATTCCAAATTCAAAATTCAAAACTTCAATCAGCGGCCATACTGATCTGGCGATGTGCGGACTGAAATTCAGCGGCAACTCCCAGCGGCGCAGAAAAAATTTCCTGCTCTTTCACGGAACATTTCTTTTGAACTTTAATCTCGCGCTTGTCGGCGAATTGTTGCGGATGCCGTCCAAGCAGCCCGATTATCGGAAGGAACGCAGCCACGGCGAATTCCTGACGAATTTGAATCTGCCGGCAGACAAAGTAAAAGCTGCGTTAAAAAAATCCTGGAATGCGATTCAAGAACTGAAGGATTTTCCAAAATCGGAGATCCAAAAACTCGTCGCGGAGAAATATTCGACCGACGAATGGAATTTGAAATTTTAGAGCCGCTTCGCCAGTTCCGCCTGGCTTGCAGCGAAAATTTCCCGGTGTAACGAATGACCGTGCGCATCAATCGTTACCACGGCTGGAAAATCTTCCACTTCCAGTTCCCAGATGGCTTCCGGCGAACCGAACTTTTCCAGAAAAAACACGTTGCGCACTTTTTTGATGCACTCGGCCAGCACCTGCGCCGCGCCGCCGACCGCGTGCAGATAAACACAGCCGTTTTCTTTGCACGCAGCCGCGGTGCGGTCACCCATGCCGCCTTTGCCGATGACGCCGCGCACGCCAAAATCGTGGATGATCTGCGCCTGATACGGCTCCTCGCGAATGGACGTGGTCGGGCCGGCGGCAGTGCATTTGTAACTGCCGTCGGCCTGCTTCATCATCACCGGGCCGCAATGATAAAGAATGCCATCGCGCAGGCTCACGCCGTCGGGCAACTTGCCGCCATCATGCAGATACTTGTGAACCGCGTCGCGCCCGGTGTGGATGACGCCGGAAATCAGCACCTCGTCGCCGACTTTCAGCGCGCGGATTTTTTCTTCGGTGAAGGGAAATGAAAGTTTAATCATGGCTCGTTATATCGTTAATCAAGCTTTGCAAAAGTTTCAAGTTTGTTCATCCAGTCGTCAAAATGAGGACATTCAGCGCGAATCGTATCCAGCCCTATGCGAGCCGCAGTCGTTGGCCCGTGCAAAGTCTTTTTATAGGCGGGGAACAAAGCGACGATTCGTTTGGATGGCGCATATTCAGGTCGCTCGTTAATTTCTTCCGGCGTTGCCACACTGTTACGAATAGCTTCAAACTCCGGCTGTTTAAGCGGTTCAATCATCGCACGAGGAAGTTCAGTTGACGAAGAAAACAACCACGCTTCAAACTCATGAAGCGCCAAAAACGGCAGGAAGTTTGGCAGCGAATCAAAATGTTGTGTGATGGCCGTCTCGATATGACTCACACGTTGCAACGCTGTGCCATGCACAGGTCGGGAATCCATGCCGGGAAAATCTAAAGGCAAGCGGTAATAATCAAGTAGCGTTGTCACCAGCGCATCGCCTGCACTATTCAACAGCCTTTGTGCATCGTTTTCAAACTTTGCAAAATTCGTCACGCCACCTTTGAAGTTCGATCCGTCCTTGACTCGCTTTGTAACAAGAATGGTCGGGTAAAAAAACAACTGTAAGTCATAGAAGTGTGGGCCGAGAACGTCCTTCACAAACCGTTCTTCGGTTTGTCCTTCTACTAGAATCAACACTCGCTTGCTCATGGCCGCGCACCGAGAACATTTTTCTCCCAAAGTTCCCCCAAACCGTAGTCATCCAACCAAGTGGTCATATCTGCTTGGCTGAGATGGCGGAAAACGCTCTGATTGTCCTGTCGATCCACTGCCCAAACCGAATCTGGCTCAAATTGATTTACCAGCGTTACTGATTGTGTCGCCACAATTACTTGTGTGCGCGTTGCAGCCGAAGAAAGTAAATCAGCAAGCAAAGTCACCGCTGCTGGATGCAAGCCAAGCTCCGGTTCATCAAGTAATACGACCTTTGGTAATTTTGGTTGAAGCAACAATGTGGCAAGACAAAGAAAACGCAGTGTCCCATCTGAAAGTGACGAAGCATTAAAATAGGCATCGCTACCTTTTTCTTTCCACTCAAGTCGGATTTTACCCTCGTTCAGTTTGGATGGAGCAAGACGGAACTCTTCAAAAAATGGCGCAATCTGCCGCAGAGTATCCCGAATGTTTGCAAAATGATCCGGTTGCTTTTCCTGCATCCAATAAAGAAATGCCGCAAGATTCTCTGCTTGTGGACGGAGCACGCGGTTATCTTCTACATCAGCAGTGCCTTTGATTGCTGCCGTGTCACTTGTGTCGTGGAAGTGATAAACCCGGTAACTGTCCAAATCGCTCATCGCCTCACGAGCACAGATATGATTGGTTTGCTTTAATTTCGACTCTTTTGAGTTTGACGAAATCGCCAGTCGATAAGGTTGAGTGTAATTCTTGCGCTCATGATATAAGGCAGTTTCCCATTGAATTATCAGGCTGTCGTCGTTCGTGCCTTGTAACTGAATGGAATAGCCATTTGCTGTGTCGCCTTCGCCAAACTCTAAACGGAAAGACATTTCAGGAGACTTCTTTCTTCCAAAATAAAGCAATGTATCCGCACCACCTTTTGTTCCAGTATAGTCTGCCAGATTTTGATTAACAATCTCGCGCAAGAAACGGAATGCTCCAATCAAATTGGATTTGCCCACGCCATTGCCACCAATGAACACATTCAGCCGACCAAGCTCGAGCGTTTGTTCTCGGATGGATTTAAAGTTTTTTATTGTCAGTTTTTCCAGCGTTCGCATTCTCGGTTTGGATTATTACTGATGTTTAATCGTATGGCGATAATTTCATTTGCACGTCAATAAAGCCATTTCCCAATTTTCCCCTCCGCATCCAGCGTCACGCCCTGACGCCGATACGCCCAGCACATGTAGCTGATGCTCACGAAATAGGACGCGGGCAGGCGGTTCGCCGCGCAAATCTTCACGCCCAGCAGCGTCGTCTTGCCGCCGAATCCCATCGGGCCGATGCCGAGTTCGTTCGCCGTCTTCAAAATGTCCTGCTCCAGCGCGTCGAGTTCGGGCACGGGATTGCGGTCGGGGATCAGCCGCAGAAATTGCGTCTTGCTCATCTCGTAGCCCGTCGCGCGGTCGCCGCCGATGCACACGCCGAGGATGCCCGGCCCGCAGCCTTTGCCCTGCGCCTGCAACACCGCGTCGAGAATCGCCTTGCGGCAGCCGTCGAGGTCGCGGTTCGCGTTGAGCTTCTCGTTCGGCAACGAGTATTGCGCGCCGACGTTTTCGCAGCCGCCGCCTTTCAAAACCAATCGCACGGAAATTTCCGGCGAACGATGCTGATGAAAATGAAATGCCGGCGCGCCCGGCCCGCAATTCGTGCCGTCGTTTTTGCCGGTCAGCGAATCCACGGAGTTTTGGCGGAGAAAACCTTTTTTCGTCGCCAGCTTCACGGCTTCGCGTCGCGGTTTCGGCAAACGTGATCTGGTCGAAGCCGACCGGACAATCCACGTAAAACAAAATGCTGCCGGTGTCCTGGCAGATCGGCTGCGACTTCTGTTTCGCGAGTTGCGATGTTGCGGTCAATGATTTTCAGCGCGCTCTCGGCGAGCGTGCCTTTTTTTTCCTTTTCCAGCGACGCGATGATGGACTGCGTGTCACGTCGTCGGGAATTTCCGCGGACGTGCGGCGGATCAGTTCGACCAGTGAATCTTGCAATTGGCTCATAAATCTACGGACAGCGTAAGACCTCGCGGCGAAAGCGTCAATCGGACGTTGAGCGCGGACGCTGCGCAGTTGATGCAAGTTGAACGCCGGCAGCTTGCTCCTGCTTCACAGCTGGTTTAACGTCCAACCATGAAAAGCGACATCCGCGTCGCCACGCCGCCGCCAAAACCGCTGATGGTTTTCGACGGCGACTGCAATTTCTGCACGCTCTGGATCCGCCGCTGGCAGCAAATGACCGGCGACGCCGTGGATTATCTGCCGTCGCAAGATCGCAAATTCGCCGCACAATTTCCGGAAATTCCGCGCGAACAATTTCGAAACCGCCGTTCAACTCATTGAACCCGACGGCGCAGTTTATTCCGGCGCGGAAGCCGTCTTTCGCGCGCTGGCAAAAAATCCGAAATGGCGATGGCCGTTGCGCGTTTACGAAAAATCGCCGGCTTTTGCCGAAATCACGGAACGCGCCTACGGTTTGTCGCCGAGCCATCGGACAGTTTTTTCACGGCTCACGCGCTGGTTTTGGGGCAGGCACGTCGAACTGCCGGATTATTTTCTCACGCGCTGGATTTTTCTGCGCGCGCTCGGCGTGATTTATCTCGTCGCCTTCGTTTCGCTCTGGACGCAAATCGGCGGACTCATCGGCCACAACGGCATTTTGCCCGCCGACCAATTCATGTCCGCCGTCAAACAACAATGCGACGCGCAAGGCATCGGCTTGGAACGATTTCATCTGCTGCCGACATTGTGCTGGTTCGATTCATCCGACGGTTTTCTAAATTTCCAATGCGCCGCCGGAACTGTTTGCGCAGTTCTTTTGATTTTCGGAATCGCGCCCGCGCCGTGTCTCGCGCTGCTCTGGCTGATTTATCTTTCGCTCGCCACCGTTGGCCGCGATTTTCTCGGTTTTCAATGGGACAACCTGCTGCTCGAAGCCGGATTTCTCGCGATTTTTTTCGCGCCGCTGCAATGGCTGCCAAAACTTTCGCGCGAAGCGCCGCCGTCACGAATCGTTCTCTGGCTGCTGCGGCTGCTGTTGTTCAAGCTCATGTTTTCGTCCGGCTGCGTGAAATTGTTGAGCGGCGACCCGAACTGGCGCAATCTCACCGCGCTCACGTTTCATTATCAAACCCAGCCGCTGCCGACGTGGATTGGCTGGTATGCGAACCAACTGCCGCTGTGGTTTCAAAAATTTTCCTGCGCCGCGATGTTCGCCATCGAACTCGGCGCGCCGTGGCTGATTTTCGCGCCGCGCCGAATCCGGTTTTTCGGCGGCGCGGCCATTGCCTTTCTGCAAATTCTGATTTTGCTGACCGGCAATTACACGTTCTTCAATTTTCTGACGCTGGCGCTTTGCCTGTTGCTGCTCGACGATTTCGCCTTGCAAAGGATTATGCCATCCGAGCTGTCCGGCGTTTGTTCTCTTTCAACCTTCAACCTTCAACCTTCAACTTTGTCTCGCCGCTGGCCGCATATAGTCACAATTCCGCTCGCGGTCGTTGTTGTTGCCATTTCACTTTTTCAAATGATTTCAATGTTCGGCGTCGCGCTCCGGCTTGCTGTTTCCGGCGGCGCGTTGCGGATGAATGGCTCGCGCCGTTCCGCACCGTCAACAGCTACGGCCTGTTCGCCGTGATGACGACCGAACGCGCGACGAAATCATCGTCGAAGGCAGCGACGACGGCACGAACTGGCTGGCCTTACGAATTCAAATACAAACCCGGCGACGTGAACCGGCGGCCGGGCTTCATCGAGCCGTTCCAGCCGCGACTGGACTGGCAGATGTGGTTCGCCGCGCTGGGCAATTACCGG
Source organism: uncultured Verrucomicrobiae bacterium (assembly GCA_963755455.1). Classification (GTDB taxonomy): domain Bacteria; phylum Verrucomicrobiota; class Verrucomicrobiia; order Limisphaerales; family UBA11358; genus UBA11358. Next base: position 802,882 of record CAVWJH010000004.1, on the reverse strand, counting down.
CAAAATCCGTGGTTCGGAAATTTTTGCGAACGGCTGCTGCAAGGCTCGCCGGAAGTTCTGGCGTTGCTGGAAAAAAATCCGTTTCCCAACCATCCGCCGCGCTACATCCGCGCCGAGCTTTACGATTATCACTTCACCAATTTCGCCGAACGCCGCGCGACCGGCGCGTGGTGGAAGCGCGAACCTGTCGGCGAATACTTGCCGCCGGTTTCACTTCATGAATAAACTGGCGTCCGTGAGCGAACCAACCGAAACCCGCGCCTTCAACTTGTTCACGCCATTGCGTTTCGGGATTTTGCTCGCGCTGCTGGTTTTCGCCGTCTTTCCCGCAGGTCATCCTCGGCCTGCAAACTTTTGTCGCGCGCGACTACGGATTTTTTTCGCTATCCCCTCGCCCATTTTCAACGCGACTGTTTCTGGCGCGGCGAACTGCCGTTTTGGAATCCTTACAATTACTGCGGCGTGCCGTTCCTCGCGCAATGGAACACGATGCCGCTTTATCCGCCGGCGCTGATTTATCTGTTGCTGCCGCTGCCGTGGTCGTTGAGTTTTTTCTGCCTGCTGCATTTGTGGTTCGCCGGTCTCGGAATGTATTTTCTCGCGCGGCGCTGGACGGGAAACAATTTCGCCGCCGCGTTCGCCGGAACCGTTTTTTCATTCAACGGCTTCACGCTCAACCTGCTCATGTGGCCGAGCCACATCGCCACGTTCGCTGGATGCCGTGGGTCGTGCTGGCGGTCGAACTTGCGTGGCGCGAAGGCGGACGAAAAATCATTCTGGCCGCGTTTGCCGGCGCGATGCAAATGCTCGCCGGCGGGCCGGAAATCATTTTTCTGACCTGGATTTTCCTGCTCGCATTTTTTTTGCTGCAATTCGTGACCGGCGAATCGCCGCGCAAAAAAATGCTCTGGCGGTTTCCATTCGTCGTCGCCCTGGTCATCGCGCTGACCGCCGTTCAACTCCTGCCGTTCCTCGACCTCGCCGCCCATTCGCAGCGCGAAAGCGGCTACGCGGATTTGCGCTGGTCCATGCCCGGCTGGGGCTGGGCGAATTTTCTCGTGCCGATGGCCTTCGGCGGCACATCGGACATGGGCGTTTTTTTTCAATACGGACAGAACTGGACATCATCCTACTATCTCGGCGTCGGCGCGCTCTGGCTCGCGCTGCTGGCGTTGTGGAAGTCGCGCGACCGCCGCGTCCGGCTGCTTGGCATGATGGCGGTTGTCGCCGTGATTTTTGCGCTTGGTGAAAACACGCCTGTCCTTCCGGACGTCCGGAAAATCATCCCGCAATTGAGCTTCATCACTTATCCGATCAAATATGTTTTGCTCGCCGTTTTTGCCGCGCCATTGCTCGCGGCGTTCGCGCTGGCAAATCTGCAAAGCCTTAAAAGGCGCATCGCCGTTGTCGGGACGATTCTATTTTTGCTGCTTGCCGTGATTTTATTCTGGGCGTGGCGGTTTCCGTTTCCGACGGACGATGTCAGCGCAACATTGCTCAACGGATTGTCGCGCGCGGCATTTCTGCTTTTGACCGGCGGCGTCCTGCTGCTTTTGCTCCGCAAGAACAATTCAACCGTCGCAAAATTTTCGCCGCTGCTGTTGATTCTCGTCGCGTGGCTCGACGTGTTGACGCATGAACCGTCACAAAACCCGACCGTGCAGCCGAACATCTATGAGCCGGACCTGGCGCGCGACACGCTTGAAGATGAATCCGCAGCCCGCGCTCGGGCAAACCCGCGCCATGATTACCCCGGCGGCATTTTTCAAGACCCTCCGTTTTGCGGCGAGCGATCCCGGAAAAAATTATCTCGTCAACCGGCTCGCTTATTTTGCCGACTGCAACCTGCTCGACGGCGTGCCCAAGACGGACGGCTTCCTTTCGCTCACGCCGCGCGAGGCCGACGAAGTCAACACCCTGCTCTACGGCTCGACCAACGCCGATTTTCCGCGCCTTGAAGATTTCATGGGCGTCTCGCAAACCAGCGACCCGGAAAAAATCTACCAATGGCAGGCCGCGCAAAACCTTCCTGCCGCTCGTGACCGCCGGACAGAAGCCGGTTTTCCTCGACGACGCAAAGGCGTTGCAGGCATTGGCAGCAAAATGATTTTGACGGAAGCAAAATTGTTTTTCTGCCGCCGGAGGAAAAAGAATTCGTCACCGTGACAAATCAAACCGGCGCGAAAATTCTGAATTCAAAATTCACCGATCAATCCGTGGACATCGAAGTCGAAGCCGCCGAACCGTCGCTCGTCGTCATCGCGCAGACTTATTATCACGACTGGCACGCGCGGATTGACGTTGACGGCTGGCAGCCTCCGTTGCTGCGCGCGAACGTCGCGTTTCAAGCCGTCCAGGTTCCGGCGGGCAGGCACACAATCCATTTATTCTACGAAGACCGCGCGTTCCAGATCGGCGCAGGCGTTTCAATCACCGCTTGGCTCGGCTGTCTCGCCTGCCTGCTGCTGTTCAAATCCAAACCGCCAAGACGCCATGAGCGCAAAGACCGTTAAAAATGAAAGGCGGAAACGAGAAAGATTTTCTGTTCCCACCTTCTTGCTTTATGAGTCAGCTATCTCCGTCAAAGTTGCGGGCGCGGGCATCGCGGAACATCCGCACATTCACGTCGTGCCGCGCTGGAACGGCGACACGAACTTCATGCCGGTGCTCGCGAATACAACGGTCTTCCCGGAAGCGTTGAAGGAAATCGTGGCGAAACTACGGGTGGAATTGGGAAAAACCACGCCGGGATTGCCTGTAATTCTTCGAGAGAAAGCAATTTTCCTATGTCCTTTTCAAGAACTATTTCTTCCGATTGAGCGATTTTTGGTTCGTCATTCATTGCTTCTGGAAACCCAATTTCAAAGATATAACAATGGCAAATGAAAGCAATCTTGAATGCGTGAAAATCTGTGGCAAAATAATTTTTAGTTGTGGCAACTGAAACCCTTCATTTCGAGAACGCGCGATTCGCGCAGCAGCTTTTCAATCACGAGCCGCGCAATTTGCAGGCGCTGGAAACCGAACTCGGCGTCAAGGCCACGGCGCGCGACGGCTGGATTAAACTGGAAGGCGCGGCGGACGGCGTCGAACGCGCGAAACAACTTTTTGCGTCGCTGGAAAATATGCTGAAGGCCGGTTCGCCGGTGAAAAACCGCGAGTTCACCCACGCATTGAACGTAGTGAAGCACGAAGGCGCGGAAACGTTGAAAGATTTGGTCAGCGACCGCGTGCAGACGCACGAGAAGCAAACCCGGCGTCACGGCCAAAACCGTCGGGCAGAAAAAATATCTCGACGCCATCCGCAAGCACGACATCACGTTCGGCATCGGTCCGGCGGGCACGGGCAAAACTTATCTGGCGGTGGCGATGGCGTTGTCGGCGTTGCGCGAAGGAAAAGTTTCGCGGATCATTTTGACGCGACCGGCGGTCGAGGCGGGCGAGGCGCTGGGATTTTTGCCGGGCGACCTGTTTGAAAAAATCACGCCGTATCTGCGTCCGCTGCACGACGCGCTGCACGACATGCTGCCCGCCGAGGAAATCGCAAAAGCACACGGAGCGCGCGACGATTGAGATTGCGCCGCTGGCCTATATGCGCGGTCGCACGCTGAACAATGCGTTCATCATTCTGGACGAGGCGCAAAATTCCACGACGGAGCAGATGCTGATGTTTCTCACGCGGCTCGGCCACGGCTCGAAGGCGGTCATCACCGGCGACGAAACGCAGATTGATCTGCCGCCGCACAAACATTCCGGCCTGATCGAGGCGCATCGCGCGCTTGAAAAATGTTGAAGGCATCGCGATCATTGAATTTTCCAAGCGCGACGTGGTGCGGCATCCGCTCGTGCAAAAGATCATCTCGGCCTACGAGGAGCATCGCGGCAAAGCAGAAACGAGCGAATGAACATTGTCATCGCCAACCGCCAGCGGACAAAGAAAATCAATTCGCGGCTGCTGAAAAAAATCGCTGGCGCGCTGCTGGCGGAATTGAAAATTGAAAGCGCGGAACTCGGAATCAATCTTGTCGGCGGCGCGCGAAATGGCTTTGATCAACGGAACTTTTCTCAAGCATGAAGGTTCGACGGATGTGATTACGTTTGACTATTCGGAAAAGCAGAAAACAGAAAACAGAAAACAGAAATGTATGCAGCGGCGAAATTTTTGTTTGCGTGGATGAAGCGGTTGTGCAGGCAAAGCAATTCAAGACGATCTGGCAGTCGGAAATTGTCCGTTACATCGTCCACGGCGTTTTGCATTTGCTTGGCCATGACGATTTGAAGCCGGATTTGCGGCGCAAAATGAAGCGGGAGGAAAACCGCCTGCTGCGCGGCCTTTCCAGAAAGTTTTCGCTCGCGCAAATCGCGCGGCGTTCTAAAATATCCGCGTGAAGAAATCGTTTTTTGCGCGCTGGCGCGCCAGTTTTTTCGCCGGGCTTGCCGTCGTCGCTGCCCGGCGTCATCACGCTGGCGGTCGTCAAATGGTTTTTCGGAACCGTTTCCAGCTTCACGGACACGCTGCTTTTTTTTCTGCCAAAGTTTTTCGATCCAAAATCGATTTATCAAGACGGCGTGGCCGGCACGATGTTTTGGTATTGGAGCCTGCTGGCGATTGTTGCTGGCGATTGCCATCGTGACGTCGGTCGGCGTGCTGGCGCGGTATTATTTTGGCAAGCGGATGATTGCGCTGGCGGACGGCCTGATGCTGCGCGTGCCGGTGCTGAACAAAATTTACGGCACGATCAAGCAGGTGGACGAGGCGTTCACGTCCGGCAAAAAAAGTTCGTTCAAGACCGTCGTGCTGGTGGAATATCCGCGCGAGGGGATTTATTCCGTCGGCTTCATCACGAGTGAGCGTGCGGACGAGGTGGAGCAGAAAACCGGCAAAAAATGCGTCTGCATTTTTATCCCGACGACGCCGATCCCGACGGGCGGTTTTTTGATCGTCGTGCCGGAGGAAAACGTCATCAAGCTGGACATGAACGTGGCCGACGGCTTCAAATACATCATCAGCGTCGGCGCAATTTCGCAGGAACTGAAATCCTTGTCGTCCTCATGAATCAAATCCGAGGACGAGGATGAGAACGAGCAGGATTTTGACATGATTGAATCCGCCACCGGCATCGTTTTGCGGACGCGACCGCTGACCGAAACGAGCCTCATCGTCCACTGGCTGACGCCCAATTTCGGGCGCATTGCCACGGTCGCCAAAGGCGCGCGCAGGCCGAAGTCTCCGTTTGCCGGGAAACTGGATTTGTTTTACCTCGCGGATTTTTCATTCAGCCGCAGCCGCAGTTCGGATTTGCACGCGCTGCGCGAAATGGGTTTGCGCGAGACGCACGGCGCGCTCCGGCAGGACATTTGCAAATTGCGGCAGGCGGCTTACGCGGCAAATTTCATCGGGCAGGCGACGGAAACGGAAACGCCTCTGCCGGCGGTTTTTGAATTGTTGCGCGAATTTCTGGACTGTCTTTGCGGGCAAAAAGCGCGGCCGCAACCCGTCTTTGCCTTTGAACTGAAACTGCTGCAAGAACTTGGGCTGGAGCCGAATCTGGCGGAATCCGGTCTTGCCGCCGGGACAAAAAAAATAGCGGCGATCCTGGCGGAGAAAGATTTTTCGACAGCCTGGAACTTGAAATTGACGGAAGCGCAAACGGTCGAACTGCGCCAATTCCTGCACGGCTTTCTGATTTTTCATCTGGGACGTCTGCCCAAAGGCCGCGCGGCGGCACTGGCGGGCGAGGCTTGAAATGACTTCCAGCGCGGGCGGCTTTGGTCTATTTTGCGGCGAATTTGGAACGGGCGATGAAAATCAAATTTTTGAATTTTTCCACGGTGCGGATGAAGCTGGTCGGCACCGTTCTGCTGCTCATCCTGCCGGCGCTGCTGGTGCTGTATATTTACGACCTGCCGATGAGCGGGTTCGTCGTGGGATTTCTGGCGCTGGCGGCGGCGTGGATGGGCGGCGAGTATTTTGTCCGGCGGCAGGCTCAAACATTGTCGGAAACCGCGCAGAAAATCGCGGACGGCAACCTGGCCGCACGCACCGGGCTGCCGGCGTCGGAGGATGAACTCGGCCAGCTCGCGAAAATTTTCGACCGCATGGCCGCGACGCTGGAGCAGCGCATCAAGGAGCGGGAAAAACTTGCGGCGTTCGCGCAGTTAAACCCCTACGCGGCGATGGAATTCTCGCCGGACGGGACTATGATTTATTTCAACGACGCCGCCATGAATCTGGCCCTCTCCGTGGAAAAAAATCATCCGCGCGACGTGCTGCCGGAAAATGTTTCCGAATTGACGCAGGATTGCATCGCCTCCGGACGGAGCGGTCCCCGGCTGGAGACGAAGGTTTGCGGACGGACGTTTTCGTGGTCGTTCCACCCGATGCTGGCGAGCCGCGTCGTGCATTGCTACGCCGAAGACATCACGGAACGCCTGAACCTGGAGGAGCAATTGCGCCAGTCGCAGAAAATGGAATCCATCGGCCAGCTCGCCGCCGGCGTCGCGCACGATTTCAACAACATGCTCACGATCATCCAGGGACACTCCAGCTTGCTGCTCTCCAAGCCGACGCTGCCGCCTGAAATCGTTGATCCCATCCAGGCCGTTTATTTTGCCGCCGAGCGCGCCGCACGGCTCACGCGGCAACTGCTCATGTTCAGCCGAAAAAATGTCATGAAGATCGAGCCGCTCGATCTCCGCGAAATCGTCGGCAACATGAGCAAAATGACCGAGCGACTCATCGGCGAAAACATCACGCTCGAATTCCAGCCGCCGGAAGAACTGCCGCCCGTGCAGGGCGACTCCGGCATGATCGAGCAGGTCCTGCTGAATCTTTCCGTCAATGCGCGCGACGCCATGCCGCAGGGCGGCACACTGGCCATCAGCCTTGAGGCGATGTCCGTTGACGCCGTTTTTGCGGAAAGACATCCGCAGGCGCGCATCGGACGCTTTGTGCGCCTGCGCGTCACGGACACCGGCACCGGCATGGACACGGCAACGTTGGGACATATTTTTGAACCTTTCTTCACGACCAAGGAAGTCGGCAAAGGCACCGGCCTCGGACTCGCGACGGTTTATGGAATTGTAAAACAGCATGACGGCTGGATCGAAGTGAGCAGCGAGCCTGGCAAAGGCGCGACCTTCGACATCATGTTTCCGGCAATCGGCGAGCCGTCCGCAACTTCAAAAAAAGAAGCCTCGCCCGACGACGCGCTTGTTGCCGGCGGCACCGAAACTATTCTTATCGTCGAAGACGAGGAAATTTTGCGCGAAATGGCGCGTGAAATTCTTCAAGAATACGGCTACAAAATTCTGGAGGCCTCTTCAGGCCGCGAGGCGTTCGATGTCTGGAACCGGCACACGGACGAAATCCACCTGCTCCTGACCGACATGGTGATGCCCGAAGGCATCTCCGGCATCCAGCTCGCCGAACGCCTGCTGACCGACCGGCCCGATTTGAAGATCATTTTCACCAGTGGCTACAGTTCCAACGAAATCAACGCCGAACTCTTGGCGCGGGCGCAGGCGCGCTTCCTTCAAAAACCCTACTCGCACAACGACCTCGCCAAAATCGTCCGCGACTGCCTCGACAAAGATGCTGCGGACGGGACAGCGTTGTCATAAAATGTCCACCGGCCCGAATAATTCAGGCTGCAAGTCAGCGACCTCCGGCAAAGCCGGAGGCTTGAGATAGCGTGAACCGCTCAAAGCGGTTAAAAACAGGAGGCGCTCAAAGCGCCACCAGTTCCAGTTGTTCGAGGCGTTTGTCTTCTTTTTCCTGGTTCTGGATATACTGACGCACGGCAGCCTCATTCTTGCCGACCGTTGACACCCAGTAATCCCGCGCCCAAAAATGCTGGCCGACAAAGTTCCTTCGCCGACCGGCATACACCCGCGCAATTTGAATCGCGCTCTTTCCTATGGATTAAAAAGGCGGATGAAAATTACGGCGACAACGCGGCGCGGAAGAATTTTTCAATGCTTGGGACTGACCCCTTGTATCTTCCTAATTGTCCTGCTTGGCAGACTTGAAAGAGAAAGCCAAGCTGGAGTCCTCCGCCCGGTTGCAACCGGGCGGAGGAAGGCGCGGGTGAGAACGTTGACCCCTCGCATACGCTTTGGCGTGATGCGTCGTAAAGCTCGTTCCACTTGCGCCCATTGTCCCAAACTCGAACCGTTGCTTGAGCACGACAACCACAAATCATCGTAGCTCGTAACCGTTGCCGCTCACCGATTCTCCGGTCGCGGGATCGAAAATGGTAAAACCCGACAAATCAAAACCAGACGGATAAATCATCAGCGGTGCGGCGCTGCCCGACCCATCCGTCGGCACGGCCATCAGCACGCCCTGGTCAGTGGTCGTGGTTGCGGTTGAACCGGACGCGGTGCCGCTCATCCCATTCGGCGCAAATGGCATGATGTTGCCGCCGCCGGAGTTCGTTCCGCCGCCCAAGACCAACGGATATTGAACGATGTTGGAATGGACAAAGACGGTGATGTTCGTATCGCTTGCGGCGGCCAAATAATCCGTAAGCGTGAGCCACGAAGAATCCGGCGTCAAGGTGGGGCGATATCGAACGATGTAAGTCTCGGTGTTCGTGCTCGGCCAAATGAAGGAATTCATTTCAACGAGTTTGTGGCTTGCGGCGGCGAGTTGGTCAATGGCCGCAGATGCAGCCGGAAACGTTCGCGTGGGGGCAAAGTTTCCAGGTAATTTGTCGGCAAGCCGAGCATTTGAAAGTAATTCGTCGGCAGCGGAACACGCGGCGTAAGTGGATTCCCATACTGAGCAACATTTTTAGTGATGCCTGAAATGTCGAAAACCACATAAGTATCTTCTGGCATGACGGCGTTCTCGACCCGCCAGCCGACATTGAACATAGGCAACGGGTAAATAGTATCGTTCGTTTCCTCAAATTTGTATTGATTGACCAGGGGCGGCTCGATCAAGTGAAGCTGCTTTTCCGTCAGGCCGAGTTTGTGCAGCGCATTACGGGCAATGGCTTCCGCTTCCTTCGCGTCAATTTTACTTTTTATCTTCGCCAACCTTGCTGATTCATCGTCATGATAGCGGAACGAACGCGGCCAATACTGATGATCTTGAAAAGTATCCATTACATTCCAGTCGAACCACCAATCAAACCGACCATCTCTTGTGCTGATGAATCCCCAAATTCCGTAAGGCGTGGCTTGGAGTGAAAAAAAGATGTCATTCACCGTGAGTGGTCTGGGAATATCCAAGTTCCAATTCGTCCGCATGGCATTGGCCTGTTCCAGCATGAAGTTGACGGCGTATTCCTCAAACGCCGAAGTATTGGTCGTGATTCTCCCGAAGTCCGGCTCCCAGACCGATGACCGGGCGGCGGCGATGTTATTGGTCGGCACAAGGCGAATCTGGTTCGTCCCTTGTGCCAACATTGTCTGGGCGGCTAGGACGCCCAAGACAACGCAGTAGATAAACCTTTTCATCATGTTAATAGTCAATAACGAGGTCGCTGGCACCGTATATCATGCGTCCTCCACCAAACGAATTGTGTATGCCGTTGTCATTTGTATCCGCCGCAGTTGCTGCGGTTGTTATGTTATATTTGGGATTACCCTGTCCGTCACGTTCCGCGAAATCACGCCAGAAATCGGTTCTCCAATTTAAGAAATCCGGGTCTAGGAAACCACTGGTATTAAGCTCCATGTTAAAGTATTTTTTGCGGTTCCACCCGAAGAAGGCGCGCGGGCGAATCCCGCGCTTGTTTGTAAAATCTGCGGTCACCATGCCCGCCTTCTTGGGAATACCAAACACCTGCGGCCAGTTTCCGTCCGCCGTTTCGCACCCATCCATATAGACAAACCGATACGGATGCCGGTTCGGGCCGTCCAAGGGATTCTTGGAGTTGTTTTTCAAAGTATTTTCAATTTCGTTGGTGGTGATGGAAGTGGTTTGGTCCGGCCCCAAAGCCGTGCCGCTTCCATGACCAAAGTAAATAAAATCCCGGTTTGCATTGTCTCGAAGTTTTGAAACCACCGTCGCCCAATCGCCGAGGGTTTGGACTTGGAACGGAATTTCACCACTTCCGAGCACATTCGGGTGAAAATCCTGCTCCACACTCCAAATAGCTTGCATCATTTGTATCACTTCGTTGTAGCCTTCCTTGATTGGATTGAATACCTGCATATAACAGGTCACCGCATAGGTGGGGGAAATGTTCCACGACGGCTCAATCAAGACGGTGTTGGTGAGTGTCGGATAGGGCGGAGTCGTGTTGGCAGGATGCACGGTCATTGCCATCGTATAAAGCGTGCTGGGATTTTGATTTCCCTGACCATCAGTATTGTTCAGACTAAAGCCCGGTCCCGAAATGCCAGGATAAGCACAGTAGCCATTGGTATCCAACGAACCATCCAAATAACCCACATAATCGTTTTGGTCATCATAAATGTCCAAATGCCATGTGCCATTGGTAAAAGCGGTCTGCACGCCAACGTAAATTGCCTGACCGCCGACGTTCCAGGAATCCGGCAACCACATGACATTTGATACGGTCACGGAAACCGGATTATCCATATAAAGGGTTTCATCGCTCATTTTTGCGCCCACTTGCAACAGGTAAGTTCCATTGGTCACCTGCGTTGTATCCCATACGCCGTTGGGAGAAATCCCCGCGCCCAGTGGAAAATCTGGAAAGGTAGAGCCGGGAATGTCATCGTCGCTGTCATTGTTGGACAGGAAAATCTCAGCCACTGACCGATTGGTGTCCACATCGCCAAATTCAATCGGCAACGGCACCTGACCGCTCAAAACCATTCCATTGGTCATGCCATAAATATGCACGCCATCGCGCGCCACTTGGTAAAAGCCGGTGTATTGGTTTGTGTCTCCGCTTCCATCCATTGGCTGGATTCCGCCAGCCTGCATGGTGTCCATGGGCGCAGCTTTGACCGAATAACCGTTGCCGCTCACCGATTCTCCGGTCACGGGATCGAAAATGGTAAAACCCGACAAATCAAAACCAGACGGATAAATCATCAGCGGCGCGGCGCGGCCCGAACCGTCCGCCGGCACGGCCATCAGCACGCCCTGGTCAGTGGTCGTGCTTGAACCGGACGCGGCGCCGCTCATGCCATCCGGCATAATGTTGCCGCCGCCGCCACCACCTGGTGAACTTGGAGGATATTGAACGATGTTGGAATGGACAAAGACGGTGATGTTCGTATCGCTTGCGGCGGCGAAATAATCCGTGAGGGTGAGCCACGAAGAATCCGGCGTCAGGGTGGGGCGATATCGAACGATGTAGGTTTCGGTGTTCGTGCTCGGCCAGGACAAGACGACATTTGAGGATTGAACTGATAATTGAAGCCCTTCGACGGCGAAGGATTGAATGGCAGAGGCGAACGACAACGCAACTGCCCCGATAATTGCCTCCCTGATGGTTTTCATAGATTTTAATTTTTAGTTTGTCATCCGAGTTTTGTTTTGCCCGGACTCGAACCTCCAGTCCTGCCTTAAAAGAGAAAGCGCGTCACCAGCAAGCCCTCTCTCACGGATTTGACAGGCGGAAGAAAGCTGCGGGTGCAGTGTTGCTGATCGTAATGGTGACGACTGACGGGCCATTGCTGGTGCTTACTGAATTGGTGGCGGGCAACCAGACCGGTGAGGCCAGATTGGTCGTCGTCAGCAAAGTGTAATTCTTGCCGCTCCACGGATAGACGACAGATACTTGACTGTTAGACACTGCGAGGTTCAGCGCTGGCGGCGGTGGAAATTCAAAGTTGTTCGTCAGCACCGTTAGCGTGAAGTCAGTCCAATTCGCGCTGATCAAATCCAGCTTGCCATCACCGTTCACATCTGCTGCCACGACCCAGAAAGGTGTGGTTCCCACGGTGGGTATGGAGGCTGTCACGAAGTTGCCGCTGCCGTCGTTCGTCAGCACCGTCAAGGTGTTGTCACCGCTATTCGCGCTGATTAAATCCAGCTTGCCATCGCCGTTGACATCCGCCGCCGTAACTGACAGGGGTTTGTTGCCGACGATGTAAGTGGCGTTCGACCCAAACCTGCCGCTGCCGTCGTTCGTCAGGACCATCAGTGTGCTGTTAGTGCGGTTTGCGCTGATCAAATCAACCTTCCCATCGCCGTTGACATCTGCCGCCACAACGGTTTGAGGACCACCGATTACGCTGGGTGAAGAGGATATCACAAAGGCACCTTTGCCATTATTCGTCAGCACCGTCAGCGTATTGTCGCCGTAATTCGCGCTGATCAAATCAATCTTTCCATCGCCGTTGACATCCGCCGCCACAACGCATTGTGGACCCACACCCACGGTTGGCGAAGAGGATATCGCGAAGCCGCCACTTCCGTTATTCGTTAGCACGGTCAGTGTGCCGGCAGCCGTATTCGCGCTGATCAAATCAATCTTTCCATCACCGTTGACATCCGCCGCCACGACGGAATTTGGCGTGCCCCCCACAGGATATGTCGCAGAGAAAACGAATCCGCCACTGCCATTGTTTGTCAACACAATCAAAGATGAGTCAGATAAATCATTATTCACACAGATTAAATCCAACTTGTTATCGCCGTTGACATCGGCTGTCGCGACCGAAGAAATAAGGCTGCCGGCGAGCCGATAATTCGACGAGAGAATAAAACCGCCGGCACCGTTGTTGGTAAGCACCGTCAGGGAGCCAGCGTAGTTCGCGCTGATCAAATCCAGCTTGCCATCACCGTTCACATCTGCTGCCACGACCGAATCAGGATAGCCCCCCACGCTGGGCGAGGAGGAGATGACAAAATCTTGTGCGATCGCCTGACAAGCTCCGGCGGACAAAGCCAGCATAAGAAAGACATTTTGAATGCTTGATTTCATTGATGCCTGATTCAAAACCGAGTCGAGAATCTTCTGACAACAACATTATAATTAATGGTTGTCAAATGTTTATGTCGCCCGGTGCGAGAGGATGTCGCTCCATTCGCTGTAGGTGTTGTTCGCGTATAACGCCCGCGCCTTCCAGTCGTATAACGCGCCGGATGTCAGGTCGGCCACCACCGGGTTGCGCGGGTCGGTAAAGCTCAGGAAGTGCGCAAAGTCCGCCGTGCCGGTGCGTCCCCAGAGTTCATAAGCGCGCGCTCCGCAGCTTTGCACCTTGAACTGGAGTTTGCCCTCGGCAATGTTCGTGATGGACTGGATGTCCTTGAGGATATTTGACTCCTCTTGCGGTGATTTTGACGTTCCCCTGTGTGAAATTGTGGCTTCCAGACGGATTTTTGCGGAATGGTGCGTTTGCAGGATAATTTAGTGTCTGGCCGGAAACGCGCCTTTTTGTTTTCGTCCTCGTGTTCGTCCTCGTGCTCGAAAATAAAGGGAAAATCGAGGATGAAAACGAGGATGAGGACCAGAAGGATTGGATTTCGGTTGCTCCCAAACATCAACTATCGGTTGCCATGCCGGGAACAATTTATGACTGACAGAATATTTACAAATAATTATAGACAAGGCTCTTACACCTGCTAAAATGCCGGGTGATAAATGGGATTGCGTGGGCTTCGTTTCACTGAAACACAAATAATACCATGAAAATCGGGTCAATTGTTTCGGTGAGCAAGAAATGGTTGGTCCAAACAGTTGGTCTGCTCCGGTTTAATTTTTGAGCCATCTCACGTTGGCTGCTTCAAACGCTATTTGATTTTCTCCACCTGAATCTTATTCGTGTCGTTCATGCCGAGCTGGAGCAGGGCGGCGTTGGCGTAAAGTTCGAGGTTGGGCTTGAACTCCGGCGCGTCGAGCGCGCGGCGTTCGTGGTCCAGTTCTTTTATCGCCAGGGTGTCGAGCGCCACGGGGTCGTGGCTGAACCAAAGCTCGTTCAGCACGAACGAATACTGCAACAGCCCGCGCGAACTGCCCTCGTATTGCCCGATGAGCGCGTCGGTGATGTCGAGGACAACCTTGTCGCCGAGCGCGTGCAGCGCGTAAATCTCCGGCACGGCCACGGCAAGGCGGTCGGCGTCGCTTTCAAAGCGGAACGTGTTGTCCACGCCGCCGAGCGCGAGGCTGTAAAGCTGCCCGCACGCGCCGATTTCATTTTCGTTCAGCAGCGGCGCGATGGAAATTATTTTTGTGATCTGGCGGCTGACAAGCAGCGAGACAAAAGATTTTCGCCCGACGCCTTCGCCCTTTTTTCCAAATTCGAGATCGCCATATACCAGATTGCCGACGACCGGGCTGTCGGGCAGGTAAAAATTCGTCGGATCGTAGCCGGTTTCCACCACGCCCGCGACGCGGACGCCGAGCGTTGCGCCGAGTTTGAAAAATCCGGCGGCGCGCAAATCGTCCGCGTGCTTGTCCCAGATGATGATGTTTGTGGCAGGCAATCCCGCGTCAAGCAATCCGTGAATCACGGCGGCGACGACTGCAGGCCGTGTGCCGCTCAATTCGCCGGCTGCGGAAAAAACTTTTATTCCGACAACGTCCTGCGTCGAAACCAAACTGCGCCACGCCTGGGCGGGTGTCGCCTTGCCGGTGAAATGTGTGAGGCCGCGATTGACCATTGTTTGCACGACATTTTCGTCCGGCTGAAAATTCAAGATGGCGTTTGTGTTTCCGACGATGACGACGAGCGACGTTGCATTCGTCGGAGTGAAAGGGGAAAAATTATCCGCCTGAAGTGAAAATCCTAGAATCAAACTGATTGCCAGCAGCAGGTGACAAGTGACGGGTGACGGGTGACGGGAAACATGAGATTCCTGCCACTTGTCACTTGTCACCCGCCACAATTTTTTCGCGTTTCTTGACACTTTCGGGCGTGGATGCTAACACCAAAGCCGATGCTCGTCATAAAAAATCGGTTTTTGAACGGCGCAATTTTTTTAATGCTGGCGATTTTCATCGCGGGCTGCACGCCGCCGGGGCCGCGCGCGCTGCTCAAGGGAAAAAAATTCCTGGATCAAGGCGATTTCACCCAGGCGGTCGGACAGTTGAAAACGGCCACGACGCTTTCGCCGTCGAACGCGCAGGCGTGGAATTATTACGGCGTCGCGCTGCAACACGCCGGCCAGCCCGACGATGCGGCGGCGGCTTACAATCGCGCGCTGACGCTGGACCGCGATTTGACGGAGGCGCATTACAATCTCGGCTGCCTGTGGCTGGAGCAGAAAAAATTCGATTCCGCGAAAACGGAATTCACCGCCTGCACGTTGCGGCGGAACAACGCGCCGGAAGGCTGGCTGAAGCTCGGCGTGGCGCAGCTTGGCGCGGGCGAAATCGCACCGGCGGAAAAAAGTTTCAGCACGGCGCTTTATCTCGATAAAAACAGCGCGGAGGCGTTGAACGGCCTGGGACTCGCGCGCATCCGACGTGGAAAGCCGCGCGACGCGGCGCAATTTTTCGCCGCCGCAATCCAGCGTCATCCCGGCTTTGCGCCCGCAATCCTGAACCTTGCCACGGTCAACGCCGAGTATCTGCACGACACCAAGACCGCGCTGGAAAATTACCGCGCCTATCTCGCGCTCACGCCGCGTCCGGCGGACTGGGACGCCGTGAACGCCGTCGTGAACGATCTTGAACAACCGCCCGCAGTCGCGGCTGTGAATCCGCCGCCGGAAAATCAAACCGCCCCGCCTCCGCCGCCGGTTGTGAGCGAGACCAAAAATCAAACGGCCGTCGCCGTCCGTCCGTTCTTGCCGCCGAAAATGCAGCAGGCGGAACACGCGCAGCCGCAAGCCGTGAAAGTCCAGCCACAAAAGACGACGGTTGCGACCGTGACGCCGGTGGAACCGCGCACGACCGGCGCCATGCAAAACTTGAACCCGCCGCGCGGATTCAATTCTTCCGCGCAGGAAAATTATTCCCAAAACGGAGTGACACCGCTGCCGGGGCCGGGTTTGAAAAATGAATCCGCCGAAACAGGCGCGGCTTCAAATCCGTCTGCCGCGCCGCAGCCCGCGAAAGTTGTTCCGCCGCCGCCGCCGGTTTTTCCGCGATACGCTTATTTGTCGCCGCGTAAACCAAAGGCGGGCGACCGTTCCGCCGCGTCGGGCGAATTCGCAAAAGCGCGCGTGTTTGAGGAGGACTCGCGTCTGGCGGACGCGGCTCAATCGTATCAAAAGGCCGCGCAACTGGATCCATCGTGGTTTGAGGCGCAATACAATTACAGCGTGCTGGCGTATCGGCTGAAGGATTACAGGCGGTCGCTCGCCGCCTGCGAAATGGCGCTGGCCATCCGGCCGGATTCAGACGGACGCCCGCTACATTTTCGCGCTCGCGCTCAAGGCGTCCGGCTACGTCACCGACGCGGTGAAGGAATTGGAAAAAATCGCGGCGGCGGATCCGTCCGACGCTCGTGCGCAGCTTGTGCTGGGGGACATTGACGCGCAGCAGTTGCGCGACACGGCGGCGGCACGGACGCATTATTTGAAATTTCTGGACTTAAGCCCGCGCGATTCACAGGCGGCCAACGTCCGCTTCTGGCTGGCGTCAAATCCGCCGTGAAAAATTGACTGGCGTTTCAACGCGGAAACTTTAACTTCAATTCCATGATTGCTGCTGCGGCAAATTCCGCGTCATCGGTTGCGAACAATATGTCGGTCAGCTGGTTTGACGCCGTCTTTTTGGTTGCGCTGGGTTTCGGCGTGTTTCGCGGCCGGCGCAATGGCCTGTCGAGGGAATTGCTGCCGATGCTGCAGTGGATAGTGCTGCCAATCACCTGTGGACTGGGTTATCCGACCGTCGCGCAGTGGTGCATCACCTACTTGAAGTGGAGCAGGACAATTTCCGACGTTGTCGGATATATGGCGCTGGCGCTGGTGATTTTATTATGTTTTGCGTTTCTCAAGGAGCGCTTCACCGAGCGGCTGGTCAAGCATGACACTTTCAAAAGCGGCGAATATTACCTCGGAATGCCGGCGGGGATGGTCCGTTTTGCGTTCATTTTAATGGCACCGCTCGCCTTGCTGAACGCGCCTGTTTATACGTCGCAGGAAATCGCGGATCAAAAAGCCTATGAGCAACAAACCTTTGGCGGCGGGGAAAAGGGGTTTAGCGGCAATTTTTTTCCCGGCGTGCATGATTTGCAGACAGCCGTCTTCGTGCAGTCAGTCACCGGACGATTCATAAAAAAAAATCTTGGGATGCTGCTGATTGACACGCGCCGGCTGGACGTAATTCACAAAATACCACCGCCGAGAACCGGCAACTGACCGGCGGCTCGCGCCGCTGAACGCGCATGGCCGGAATTTCCCCCGCAACCCTCGAACGCATCCGCGCCGCCAGCGACATCGTGGACGTCATCGGCGCGCATCTGCCGCTGAAAAAGGCCGGCGCGAACTTCACCGCGCTCTGCCCGTTTCACAAGGAAAAGACGCCGAGCTTCAACGTCAATCCGCACAAGCAGATTTTCCACTGCTTCGGCTGCCACAAGGGCGGCGACGTTTTCACCTTCGTCAAGGAATACGAAAACATCGGCTTCGTGGACGCCGTGCGGCGGCTGGCCGAACGCGCGAAAATTCCGCTCGAATTCGACAACAATCCCGCCGAGCAGCAATCGCGTCATCTCAAGGACCAGCTTGCTGGAAATTCACGAAAAAATCACGCAACGCTGGCAAAATTGTCTGCTCAACGAAGCCGCCGGACAACTTGCGCGCGATTATCTGGCCAAGCGCGGCGTTTCCGACGACGCGATAAAATTATTCCGTCTCGGTGCCGCGCCGGAATTTTGGGACGACACGGTGAACTGGGCGAAAAGCAAAAATTACGATTTGCCGCTCGTCGAAAAAGCCGGGCTGATCATTCGCAAGGAAGAGACGGGAAATTACTACGACCGATTTCGCGGGCGGCTGATGTTTCCGATTTGCGACGAGCAGGGCAGGGTGATTGGTTTCAGCGGACGCATTTTGTCCGGCGACGAAAAGACGGCGAAGTATGTCAACTCGCCGGAGACGCCGATTTTCACCAAGAGCAAAGTTTTCTTCGGCCTCGACAAATCCAAACGCGCGCTGCTCGACGCGCAATCGCGCCATCGTCTGCGAAGGCCAGTTGGATTTGATCGCGTGTTTCATGGCCGGCGTGCAAAACGTCGTCGCGCCGCAAGGCACGGCCTTCACCGACCAGCACGCGCGCATCATCAAGCGCTATGTTGACGAAGTCGTTTTGTGTTTCGATTCCGACGAGGCCGGGCAAAACGCCGCCGTCCGTTCGCTCGACCATTTGCTCGCGTCTGGACTTGCCGTGCGCGTGGCGGTGATGCCCAAGCCGCACGACCCGGACAGTTTCATCAAGGCCAACGGCGGCGAGGCATTCCGCAAACTGGTGGAAAACGCGGAAGGATTTTTTGATTACTATTTGAACCGCCTTTGCGCGCAGAACGAAATTGAACACCGACAAAGGCCGGCTGGCGGTTTTGCGCGCGATGGCCGAAGCCGTCCACAAAACCGGCAGCGCGGTTTTGGTTGACACTTACGCGCAAAAAACCGCGCTGCGGTTGGGCGTTTCGACGGAAGCCGTCCGCGCAGAGTTCAAAAAAATTCCTCTGGCAAAATCCGCTCCGGTCGCGGGAGAAGAGGAAAAGTTCGAGGCCGCAATCAAGTCCGAAATGTCCCACCTATCATCCGCAAGAATTTGCATTTGCTCAAACTTCTTTTGGATTATGATCAATTTGTTGACTGGGCGGCCAAAAATGTAAATCCAAGCTGGATCACTAATAGGATCGTTCAAGAGATATTCATTCGGCGTATCAAATTACATGAAACAAAACAATGGCAGGGTATTTCGGTGTTCTTGAATGAAGTAAAGGAACATCAACAAGTTATCACGAAGGTTTTAACTGGAGAATTAGTTGGAACAATACCTAGGAAAAAAGAAGTAATCCGGACAATATACATGAAGCAACAAGATGATTCTCCGGAACAAAAACAAATGGCCGCCGTAGTTTCGAAATTGCGAAATCAATTTCTGGACCGGCAAATTGCAGCACTGACATCCAACGTGAGAGCCAGCCGGAAACTTCCGAAGCGGAATGATTTAGATGCTACAGCGATGCAGCAAAAATTGCGAAATCAAAAACGCGCACCGCTCGCGCCGTTAAATTAAAAAAGGCGCAATCCTCATCGGACTGCGCCTTTTGTCTGAATTGAAGCTTACTTCGCGCCCTGGTCAATCCACGCGCGGATCAGGCCGATTTGTTCCGGCGTGAGCGGTTTTGCATTTTCACCTCGTTTTCTGGCTCTGGGCATGAAAGACCGCGGGTCGCCCAGCGTGCGCGATTGACTTGATCAAATCGCCTTTGGTGCTGTCGCCGACGACGATGATGGCTTGCCGTCCTTGCCGCCTTTGAGCGTGCTTTCAAGACTGGTGAGAACGATCCCGTGGCCCTGGTCTGTTATCGCCATGACATCCGATGCAGTTGGCGTCAAAAATGGGTTTGATGTCGGTCGCGTAAGTCACGCCGGTTTTGGTCGAGGCGGGCGGCAGCGTGTTGGTGTTGGTGATGTTGTCCTGGGCGGAGGCGGCCATCGTGATGCTGAAGGCCGCCGCCAGCATGGCCGGCGCAAGTTTGGTCAAGTTCATGTTTTTATCAATCAATTTGGTTTGGTCTGCAATGTTCGGCAGATAAGACGCCAGAAACCGGGAAAAGTTTCAATAAAAATTATGCGCCCGACGCGCTTGCGGTTGACAAGTGCCTGCGCCAACTTGGGCGCGTGAAAGCGAACATTTCTCCGACTCCGTGCTGGTCGTCCTCGGCCACGGCACGGCTTTGAATGACCAGTCCGCCGCGCCGGTCTTCCAGCACGCGGCGGAACTGCGCCGCCGGAAAATTTTCCGCGAAGTTCGCGAAGCGTTTTGGAAGCAGGAACCGCAAATCAAAAAGGTGCTGGCGGAAATTTCCGCGCCGCGCGTTTTCATCGCGCCGCTGTTCATCAGCGAAGGCTATTTTGCGAGCGAATGATTCCGCGCGAACTTGGTTTTGGAATTCCAGACAATTTAAAATTCAAAACTCAAAATTCAGAAATCATTTTATTGCGCGTCCGTCGGCTCGCACGACAGCATGACCAAAGTCATTTTGTCGCGCGCCGACGAAGTCGTGAAAAAATTTCCGTTTCCGCGCGCGCCAAAAAATCCGGAAGACATCACGCTGTTCATCGCCGGGCACGGCACGGAGAAAAATGAAAATTCGCGCAAAACCGATCGAGCGGCAGGTGGAATTGATCCGCGCGCTGAAAATTTACGCGGACGTTCACGCGATTTTTCTCGAAGAATCGCCGCGCATTGCCGAATGTTATTCGATGGCGCAGACGAAAAATCTGGTCGTCGTGCCGTTTTTCATCAGCGACGGCCTGCACACGCAGGAAGACATTCCTGTTTTGCTGGGCGCGCCCGAACGCAAATCGTAAAAGAACGGCTTGCCAACGGCCAGCCGACATGGCGAAATCCGACGGAAAACAATGGCAAGCTCGTCTGGTATTCGCCCGCCGTCGGCACCGAACCGAAAATTGCCGATGTGATTTTGGAACGCGTGCGCGAAGCGGCAAAATGAAATTATTTATGAAAAAAGTGCGTTTTGGATTTTTAAGCACGGCCAGCATTGGCCGCAAAAATTGGAATTCGATTTATTACAGTCGGCAATTCCGTTGTTGCCGCCGTCGCCAGCCGCGATTTGAAAAGAAGGCGCAAAAATTCATCAACGAACTGTCAATCGCGAAACTCCGTTTGAAACCGCGCCGGCTGCGTTCGGAAGTTACGACGAATTGCTTGCATCGCCAAACGTGGACGCAGTTTACATTCCGCTGCCGACCGGCTTGCGCAAGGAATGGGTTTTGCGCGCAGCCAAAGCCGGCAAGCATGTCATTTGTGAAAAGCCGTGCGGTTTGAGCGCGCGCCGATGTCCGAGGAAATGATTTCCGCCTGCAAAAAAAACCGCGTGCAGTTCATGGACGGCGTGATGTTCATGCACAATCCGCGACTGAATCGCATCCGGAAATTCCTCGACGACGGCAAAAGCATCGGCCAGGTCAAACGGCTCATGTCCAACTTCAGCTTTCATCTGGCGGAAAATGTTTATGACACCAACATACGCGTGAACAGCGCGCTCGAACCCGCCGGCTGCCTTGGCGATCTTGGCTGGTATCCCATCCGTTTTTTTCTGTGGGCGATTAAATGGCAACTGCCGCGCGAAGTCATTGGAAAGATTCTTTCGCAGACCAAAGACGGCGTTCCGCTGGATTTTTCCGCCGAAATGATTTTTGATGGCGGCGCCTCGGCGAATTTTTACTGCTCGTTCATCGCGCAATATCAAAACTGGGTTCACGTCAGCGGCGCGAAAGGTTCGCTGGTCGTTCCCGATTTTGTCCATCCGACGAGCGATCACGAGCCGGCGTTTGAATTGAACCGGAAGGAAATCAGAGTCAAATGCTGCCAATGCCGCGGCAAGCACACCAGGAGCCTTGAGTCCGCGCAACACGCGAACATGATCCGCAATTTTTCAAAGCAAGTCCGCTCCGGCAAACTCAACGCCGAGTGGCCGGACAGCGCGTTGAAAACGCAGCAAGTTCTGGACGCCTGCCTCGAATCCGCGCGACGCGGTTGCGCCGTTAAATTGTAAATCGTTGGATCGTTGAACTGAAAATGATTTAACCATTTAACAATTCAACGAATCGCGCTATTCTCCGCGCGTGCCGTTTCAAAAAATAACGATCATCGGCGTCGGCCTGCTCGGCGGCTCCATCGGGCTGGCCGCAAAAAATCGCGGCCTTGCGCGCGAAGTCGCCGGGTTTGTGCGGCGCGCGTCGAGCTTGAAGGATTGCGAGACGGCGGGCGCGGTGGATTACGCCACGACCGATCTGCTCGCCGCCGTTTCAAATGCGGACTTGATAATTCTTTGCACTCCGCTTGCGCAAATGCGGGCGCGCGTCAGGGACAATTTCTGCCGGCGCTTGAATCGCGGTGCGATTGTCACCGATGTCGGCAGCGTGAAAGCTGGTGTCGTGCGCGAACTGGAGTCTGCTCATCGCCAAGGCTGGCGCGCATTTTGTCGGCAGTCATCCGATGGCCGGCGCTGAAAAGACCGGAGTTGCCGCCGCGCGCGAAAATCTTTTTGAAAACGCCGTCTGCGTTTTGACGCCGACGAAAAAATCCAGCGCAAACGCCGTCCGCAAACTGGAACAATTTCTGGAAATCACTCGGCGCGCGTATTTTGAAAATGGACGCGGCGCAGCATGATTTGCTCGTCAGCCGTTCCAGCCATCTGCCGCATATCATCGCGGCGGCGCTGGCAAACCTGGTTTTGAATCCCGCAAATCCGAAAACGAGGCCGCAGCTTTGCGCGACCGGTTTTCGCGACACCACGCGCATCGCGTCCGGCTCGCCGGAAATGTGGCGCGACATCGCGCTGGCCAACCGGAAAAATGTTTCGCGCTCCGTGGATGTGTTTGCGGCGGAATTGAAAAAGTTTCAGTCCGCGCTCAAAAGAGGCGACGCCGAGGCGGTTGGAAAATTCTTCGTCACGGCGAAAGAACGCCGCGACAACTGGTGCGCGGACGCTGCTTCAGCTTCGTCCGAGTAAATTGGAAAATTGTTTCATCCGTGTCCCTACGTGTTCATTTGCGGGTTCAAAAATTAAATTGAAAAAGAAGAAAGTGGCGTTTCCCCGGCGGACTTGGCAGATTAACCCGGTCACGCGCGTGAAAGATCCGGCGAAAAAGTATTCGCGCCCGCGTGTGAAGCATGATTTGCAGAAGCAGAAAGAACAATAATTGCCACCGAGGCACAGAGACACAGGGAAAATTTCTTTCATAAACTCTGCGCCTCCGTGTCTCTGTGGCAAAAATAACATGAACAAAAAATTAAAATTCGGCCTGCCCAAGGGCAGCTTGCAGGACGCCACCGTCGAAAAAATGGCGAAGGCGGGTTTCAACATCACCGTCAGCAGCCGTTCCTACATTCCGCACGTGGACGACGACGAGATGGAAATCCGGCTCATCCGCGCGCAGGAAATCAGCCGCTACGTCGAGCACGGCTATCTGGATTGCGGCATCACCGGCCACGACTGGGTGATCGAAAACGGCTCGAAGATTCACGAGGTCGGCGAGTTTCTTTTCAGCAAGGCGACGCGCCAGCCCGCGCGCTGGGTTTTGTGCGTGCCGGAAAATTCGCCGGTGAAATCGGTGAAGGATTTGGAAGGCAAACGCATCGCCACCGAAGTCGTCAACCTGACCAAAAAATATCTGAAAAAAAACGGCGTCAAAGCCGAGGTGGAATTTTCGTGGGGCGCGACGGAAGTGAAGGCGCACGAACTGGTGGACGCGATTGTCGAAGTCACGGAAACCGGCTCTTCGTTGCGCGCGAACAAGCTGCGCATCGTGGACACGCTCCTTTCTTCAACGCCGCGATTGATCGTCAACATCGAGGCATGGAAAGATTCGTGGAAGCGCAAAAAAATCGAGACGCTGGCGATGCTTTTGAAGGGCGCGCTCGAAGCCGAGGCGAAGGTCGGGTTGAAAATGAACATTGCCGAGAAAAATCTGGCGAAGCTGCTGGCGGAATTGCCCGCGCTCCGCAACCCGACGATTTCCAGCTTGAGTTTGAAGGGTTGGGTCGCCGTGGAGACGATCATTGACGAGCACGTCGTCCGCGAATTGATTCCGCAGCTCAAAGCCGCCGGCGCGGAGGGAATCATTGAATATCCGCTCAACAAGGTGGTTTATTGATTCCGCAATCATCCTCATCGTCGTCCTCGTTCTCGTAATCGAAAGATAAAATCGAGGACGATGGCGAGAAGGAGGACGAGAATGAATGAAATTAAGATTGGCATTGCGCTCAATTTAGTTTATTCCATTGGCAATCCTATATGGGTTCAATCAAAAAACGCCGCAAGGCAAAAATCAACAAGCACAAACGGCGCAAGAAGCTGCGCTTGAATCGTCACAAGAAGCGCACCTGGCAGAAGTAATTCCGCCCTGCGGTTCAATTCATCCGTTCGCGGGCGGTCGCATTTTGCAGCCGTCCGCGAACGGTCTTTTGAATTTACGATGTGCGATTGATGATTTGCGCGCCGGTGGAAAATTGAAGCGCGTTTGAATTTCAAGGCTGCGCGTCAATCGCTAACCGTATATCGTAAATTCCGATGGCACATCGTTTCAAAAAACATTACACGCGCGAGGAGGCCAACGCCCTGCTGCCGCAAATCCGCCAATGGCTGGAAAAGCTGAACCGGCTGCGCGAGGATTTGCACCGCTGCGAAAAACGACTGAGCGGCCTGACTGAGCAGGGGAACGACATCGGCGGCGAGACCGTGAACAACTGGATCCGCACGCTCGCGGATATGCAGGAACTGCTCGCCGAGTTTCAACGCCGACAGATTTTCATCAAGGAACTGGCGCGCGGGCTTCTGGATTTTCCAGCCATCATCGGCGGCAGGGAGGTTTTTCTCTGCTGGGAATCGGATGAGGACGCCGTTGAATTCTGGCACGATCTGGAGACCGGCTACGGCGGGCGCGAACGGCTCTGAATTATTTCACGATTTGCACCCGGCCTGTGTGCTGTGGATTCGCGCGAAACATCGGCCAGGAGCTTTTCGCCGGCGACGGCAGATTGTTTGATGAGTTGATGGCGCACAGAAACGCCATGTTGGCGACATAAATTGTTCCGCCATCACCAATGACCGGAGAAGCAATGATGTTTCCGTGTTCGAGGTTATTGTCGGTGTTTAACCGCCATTGTTGCCGGCCATCCAGTCCAATCGCGATCAAATCCCGCCACGGCGCGGAAAAATAAATCGCGCCGCCCGACGCCACGGCGGGACTCGCTTCAATAAAATCCGGAAAGCCCCATTTCCACCGCTCTTTTCCGTCACTGCCGATGGAGACGTTCTGGTCATTGACGGCAAGATAAATGTTTCCATTTTCATCCAGCACGGGTGACGATTCCGTCCAGCCGCCCGTGTGCAAATGCCATTTTTCCGAACCGCCGGGATTCAGCGCGTAAAAATTTCCGTCCGTCGAAGTGAAATAAATCACGCCGTCCGCGCCGATGGCCGGTGAGGAAATGATCTGCGCCTGCGTCGGAAACTTCCAGCGCAATTTCCCGTCCGGCGTCAGCGCGTAAAAATTCCCGTCGTGCGAGCCGAAATAAATCGCCCCGTCCGCGCCGATGGCGGGTGACGAATCAACAATCCCGCCCGCCGGGAATTTCCATTTCAACGCGCCGTCGGGGTTCAGCGCGTAAAAATTTCCGTCCCAGGAACCGAAATAAATTGTTCCGTCCGCGCCAATCGCCGGTGAGGAATCCACCCACGCGCCGGTGGCAAAAGTCCATTTCAATTTTCCCAGTGGCGTGAGGGCGTAAAATTTCCAGTCGCGCGAGCCGAAATAAATCGCCCCGTCATCCGCAACCGCCGGTGACGATTTGATTTCACGTCCCGCCTCAAAAATCCATTTCACGCTGCCTTGCGGTGTTGCTGCGAGCAGCTTGCCATGAAACGTTCCGAGATAAATTGTGCCGTCCGGCGCGACGGCTGGCGAAGAATCGGCATAGTAATTGGGCAGCGGCAATGACCATAAATTCGTCACAGCGGCTTGCGCGCGGCAGACGGATTGCATGGCAAAAAAGAGGGCGCAAAAAACAACAATAATCCGCGGCGGCAATTTCATTTGTGGAAGTAAAGAGTTTCAATCTGGAAGTTTCAAGTTTTCAATTTTTGACATGATGCAGCCGGAACGATTTAGCATTCCGGCTTTGCCCTCACCCGTCCCTCTCCCATCCGATGGGGAGACGGTGGCGGCCAATGTTTCAGAGATGGAATTTGGGGAAGAATTTCAGCCCGCGCCGGAATTCCCTTTGGACGCGGCTTTCAGTGCAAAAAAATGGACATTCAATTCCCGAAACGGGACAGGGACATTGCAATCTCGAACCGTGACTTTGTAATGTCAGACCTTGACAGGGGAATATCGGATTTCGAGTTTGCAATCTCGACGTTCGAGGGGGGGAATAATCTGGCATGGAATTCCGTCTCCAACTGGACGTATCGCGTGCAATACAAAACCAATTTGACGGACGCCAACTGGACGGATTTGCCTGGAGATGTTTTGGCCACCAATGTCATTTCCAGCAAGACGGATGTCGCCGTTCCAACGCAATGTTTCTATCGCCTGCTCTTGTTGTGGTAAATTCGGTCGAGAGGACGACGTGAGCAGTCTCTGATTTTTCAGATTTAGTTTGAGACTCGTCACCTCGTCTTCTACCAATCAATGAAAAATCCGTCGCTGCGGAAAATTTTCCGGCTTGAGCGAGTTTTTTTATTTCTTCGGAGGGAAAGTGCTTGATGTAACTGCGACCGGCGTTGCGCGCGGAAAAAGAAGTTTCTTAATTGCGTTTCCGCAATTCGTGGCGAAACTTTCACTAAACATGAAATGCCTCGCGCACAATTCCGAAGCCGTCGGCATCTGTGTCTGTTGCGGACGCGCGCTGTGCGCCGATTGCGCAAAAACTTCCACGACGGAACGCATGACGTGTTCCGACAATTGCGCGGCCGCGCTCGCGCGCAACGACAAGGCGTTGCAGTTGATACTCCAGAAAAGTTTGCAAAGTGCGCGGGCCAGCGCGTTTTATTCTTACTTGTGCGGCGGATTGTCGCTGGCGGCGGCGGTAGGCGCGCATTTTTATCTGCCGTCGCCGTTTTTGATCTGGTTCACGGCGGGTTGCGGCGGCGTCTTCATCGCGTCGGGAATCTGGTATGGGCAAATCGCAAGGAAACAGAAACCATGACGCGCGCGGAATGGATTGAAGTGCTGGCGATCGCCGCTGTCACGACGGCAAGCTGCATTGCGGCAAAACTTTTTCCGTCCACAATGCCGCTTTGGCAAATCGTGCTGGGCGCATCGGCATTGCTGCTCGCCCAAAGCCTGGTGCGCGATGTCGCCATCCTCCTTCGCAGCCGGCATTCGGCGGCAAATGTGCCTCGCAAAGAAGCGCCATGCTTTTGTCTGGAATCAACCGTCGGCGCAACGGGCGTTGTCGCCGGCGCGGTGCTGGCCGGTTTGGGCAGTTCAATGCAAGTGGCGGTTGGCCGGTGGAATTTTGTTCTGGCAGTCGCGGGAACAATGGCTCTTGGTTTTGCCATCAAGGACCTGGTCATTTCATGGAAGCCATTCGGCGTGCGGCGCGAGAAAAATCACCTGAAACTCATCGTCCGCTGGAAGATTAAATCCGATGGCTGAAAGACACGGACAGATTTGCTCCGGCTGAAAAAACAATTTGCCGCCACCTTAATTTTGCAGCCGGATTAAATCCGACCGCGAGCGGTGAAGTTGATGTTCGTTCGCGTCAGACCGCGCCAATCAGCCAGCCCGCGAGAAACACCAGCACGCCGCCCACGACGACTTGAAATATCGCCGAAAGCAGCGGCGTGTCCATGTAGCGTTTGCGAATCCATGCAATGACCACCAGTTCCACCGCCACGACCACGAGCGCGATGCTCGTGGCCAGGTGAAAATTGCGGATGAGATACGGCAGCGTGTGGCCGAGTCCGCCGAGCGTGGTCATCAGACCGCAGACAACGCCGCGAATCCACGGCGTGCCGCGTCCGCTCAATTTGCCGTCGTCGGACATCGCCTCGGCAAAACCCATGCTGATGCCCGCGCCGACCGATGCGGCCAGCCCGACCTTGAACGTGTCCAGCGTGTTGCCGGTGGCGAACGCGGCGGCGAACAACGGCGCCAGCGTGGAGACCGAGCCATCCATCAGACCGGCCAGTCCCGGCTGGACAAAACGCAGCACAAACAGCCGGCGCGCGACTTCGTGTTCCTGGCTGACCGCGCCGGATTTGTCCTGTTCGCTTGTGATTTCCTCGGCGATGTCCTCGTGCCGTTGTTCCTCTTGTGCGAGATCGCCGAGAAGCTGCCGGATTCCGGCGTCGGTGGTTTTTTTCGCGGCAGCCTCGTAAAAACGGCGCGCTTCAATTTCCATCAACGCCGCTTCCTCGCGCGCGTGTTCGGGCCGGAGCGTCTGCGTGAACCACGACGGCCGCCGCGTGACAAAACCTTTCACATCCTGCCGGCGGATGAGCGGAATATGCTCGCCAAACCGCTGGCGATACAATTCCGTCAGGCGGTGGCGGTGTCCGTCCTCCTCGGCGGCCATTTTGGTGAACAGTTCCGCCGTGGCCGGAAAATTCGCGCGCAGCGATTCGGCGAAGTCGCGATAAGTGTGCGCGTCCTCCTCCTCCGCCGTGATGGCGAGGGCGAGAATCTGTGATTCGTTGAGTTCGCGGAATAACATGGCGTGATTACTGCCCCACAAATGTAGCGGCAAAAAATTCATTTCGGCAAGAAACTAGAGCGTTGATCTTCACGCCGGCTTAATTTGATCTTGATCAACGGCGCGACGGATCAAATCAACTTTGGCGCTTTGTGGTAGGGCGACGCTGCTGCGCCGCCTTTGGCTGACCAGCAGGTCAGCCCTGCCAAGTTGCTGCTTGTGCCAATGTTGATTGAAACTGCTATAACCTTGTAAAGAGCCATTCATTTCAGTTACATGACAGGTGTATGGCACAGACATCCCTGACATTGCCAGAATTTCCGTAATGCTATGTTCACGCCCGATATGAAATCGAGGTTTGCGTCCTCCGCGCAATCGGGAGAAATGCCAGGTTGTTCTAATGTGCTGACATGGTCACTGGCAATTTTCCTTGGAGTGATGGCCGCAGTGGTTTTTTGGCCGGCCACCCGCAACGATTTCGTGAATTTCGATGATAGTGATTACGTCCAGTCCAACCTTCAGGTTCAAAAGGGGTTGACGTGGGAAAATGTAGGGTGGGCTTTTTGTCATACGGTCAGCAGCAACTGGCATCCCGTCACAATGCTGTCCCATATGCTGGATTGCCAGATTTACGGGATAAACCCATGGGGTCATCATCTAACCAGCGTGCTGTTGCACTCGCTGAACACCTTGCTGCTGTTTTTATTACTTCGCCGCCTGACCGGAACAATCTGGCGCAGCGCCTGGGTGGCGGCCCTGTTTGCGGTGCATCCGCTGCACGTCGAATCAGTGGCGTGGGTTGCAGAACGCAAGGATGTATTGAGCACCTGCTTTGGATTTCTTGCGCTGTTGTTTTACACCCGATACGCACAGCGGGAACGGTTCGCCAGCCCGAAGGGTAAATCCGGGCCATCCGAACGGCCTTTTCTCCGGTCACGAGATTACTGGATTGCCTGCGGCTGTTTCGCCCTGGGTTTGATGAGCAAACCGATGCTGGTAACTTTGCCCTGTGTGTTGTGCCTGCTTGATTATTGGCCCCTGGGACGCTTTCAAGCTGGCTGGTCGTGGCCCTTGCTTGTTGAGAAAGTTCCATTCTTTCTTCTGGCAGCGGCGTCGAGTGTCGTCACTTATCTGGTGCAATGGAAGGAAGGTGCGGTGCAGGCGTTATACAGCCTGTCATTTGGAATCCGCTGCGAAAACGCCGTGATTTCTTATTGCCGTTATCTGCTGAAATTGATCTGGCCGACGGACCTGGCCGTTTTTTATCCATATCCCGGACATTGGCCGCTCAAATGGGTGCTGCCGGCGCTGATGCTGCTAACCGGCCTTTCCGTGGCGTTTTGGCTCCGGCGGCGGCGCAATCCATTCTTGCTCGTGGGCTGGCTTTGGTTTGTGGGCACGCTCGTGCCTGTGATTGGTTTGGTGCAGGCTGGCGAACAATCCATTGCGGATCGTTATATGTATATCCCATCGGTGGGAATTTTCATACTGATCGGTTGGGGTATGTTTGCATTATCTCAACGTTGGCACCTTGCGCCTGCAATCTTCGCCTTGGCGGGTTCGGTTGCGGTCATTCTCTGCTCCGTGAGAACCCGGCAACAAATCGGCTATTGGCGAAACAGCGAAACGCTGTTTCGTCACGCCCTGCAAGTGACGGATAACAATGATGTCGCACACAACAATCTCGGCACGGCTCTTTTCGCCCAAGGTCAGACCAATGCCGCCATCACCCAGTTTCAAGAGGCTCTTCGCATCAACCAGGATTACGCTGAAGCCCACATGAATCTGGGCGACCTGTTGTCCACAAAAGGGCAGACCGCCCCCGCGCTCCACGAACTCCAGCAGGCCGTCCAACTGAAGCCGGATTTCGTGGACGCCCACTATAATTTCGGCAGCCTGCTTTTGAAGTGCGGACAATTCGATGCGGGGGTCGAACAATTAATGTTGGCGCTTCATTTCAGGACGAACAATGCCGAATCCTGTGACGCGCTCGGCGACCTTCTGATCAAGAACGATCAGACCAATGCAGCCATCGCCCAATTTCGCGAAGCCGTTCGCCTCCGACCGGATGACGCCCAATTTCACTATAAACTTGGCAACCTGCTTGCCAGAGACGATCAACCGGACGAAGCAATCGGCCAATTCAAAGCGGCCATCCGCATCAAACCGGACTTCGCCGATGCCTGCAATAATTTGGGAAGCTTGCTGTTGAAAAAAGGTCGGACTGACGAAGCCATCAATCTGTTTCAGGAAGCCATCCGAGTCAGATCAAATTATGCTCTCGCACACTATAATCTTGGCGACTCTTACCTTAAGAACAAACAGATCGGCGCGGCCATTGATCAATTTCAAACCGCCATCAAACTGGATCCCGATCTGGCATCCGCCCATTTTTACCTCGGCGTTGCCCTGACCGATCAAAATCAGAACGGTGCCGCGATCAGCCAGTTTCAAGACACCATCCGCCTCCAACCAGATTATGCCGTCGCACATGACAAACTGGGCATCGCCCTTGGCGCGACCGGCCAACTTGACGAAGCCATCCGCCAGTTTCAGGAGGCCATCCGCCTGCAACCGGATTTTGCCGAGTCCCGCGCCAATCTCGCCATCGCCCTTAAATTGAAACAATCCCGGCCAAAAAATTGAACGGCGGGTTCATGGCGGGTTGCACCCGTTTCGCTGGCAGAATCTGCGAAAAAGTTTGGGGCTATACGCAACGCAAGTTTTGCTTTAGTTTCCCCCACATGAAATATCGCACTCTTGGCACGAACCGGCTGGAAGGTTTCGGAAATCAGTTTTGGCGCGTGGGCCATCGGCGGCGCGTGGGGCGACGTGAGCGACCAGGATTCGCTCGCCGCACTGCACGCCGCGCTCGACGGCGGCGTGAATTTCTTCGACACGGCGGACGTCTATGGCGACGGCCGCAGCGAGCGGCTGATGGCGAAGCTGAAGAAGGAGCGGAAGGAAAAATTTTACATCGCCACGAAAGCCGGACGCCGGCTGCCCAAGCAAATTCCCGAAGGCTACAACCGCGGAAATCTCACGTCGTTCATCGAGCGCAGCCTGCGAAATCTGGAGACGGACGCGATTGACCTGCTGCAACTGCACTGCCCGCCGACCGAGGTTTATTATATGCCGGAAGTTTTCGGAATTCTCGACGACCTTGTGAAGGCCGGGAAATTGCGGCATTACGGCGTGAGCGTGGAAAAAATCGAGGAGGCGATCAAAGCGATTGAATTTCCGAACGTGCAATCGGTGCAGATCATCTTCAACATTTTCCGCCAGCGTCCGGCGGAATTGTTTTTCAAGGAAGCGCTGCGCCGCAAGGTCGGAATCCTCGCGCGCGTGCCGCTGGCGTCGGGAATGTTGTCGGGCAAAATCACGGGCGAAAGCAAGTTCGCGAAAGACGACCATCGGAATTTCAACCGCCACGGCGAGGCGTTTGACCGGGGCGAAACTTTTTCCGGCGTGGATTTTGAAACCGGCCTGCGCGCGGTGGAGGAATTAAAACTGCTCGCGCCCGAAAATGCGACGATGGCGCAACTGGCCTTGCGCTGGATTCTGGAATTTCCCGCCGTGACGTGCGCGATTCCCGGCGCGAAACGTCCGGCGCAGGTCGCGGAAAACATCGCGGCGTCGGATTTGCCGCCGTTGTCCGCCGGCACGATGAAAAAAATCCGCGCGATTTACGAAAAGGAAATCCGCCCGCTGGTGCATCATTATTGGTGACCTCGATCGTCCTCGTCCACGTCCTTGATTTTATTTTCGATTGCGAGGACGAGGAGTAGGATTGCCAATCCGCCTTGCTCCCCTGCCCGGCTTGCGTTAGTTTGTGCGAACTATGGACAACTCATTTTCTTCGCCCGGCGCGCCGCCGCCGTTGACGACACCACCACCCGTCATCACCGCGCCGCCGCCGTCCAAACCGCGCCGGAGCTGGGGCTGGATGATTGTCTCCATCATTTTGATCGTGCTGCTGGCTTTCAGCCTGGTGGGAAATTTTATGCAGGCCGTTTCGCACGCGATTGGCGGAGGGCTGAACCGCGGTTTCAAAGGCGTCAGCGCGCGGCAGATCGGCCCCCGCCTGGACGAAGCCGTTTTGGAGGACAACGATTCGCACAACAAAATCGCCGTCGTCACGGTGGACGGCATCATCACCGGCAGCACGGCGGATCAGGCGGGCAACAACATGGTGGACGTCATCAAGGCGCAGCTCGACCGCGCGGCAGGACGATGACCGTGTCAAGGCCGTGATTCTGAAAGTGGATTCGCCCGGCGGCGAAGTGATGGCTTCGGACCAAATCAACAGGGCCATCGTGAAATTTCAGGACGACTCGCACAAGCCGGTGATTTGTTCGATGGGCAGCCTTGCGGCGAGCGGCGGTTATTATATTTCCGCGCCGTGCCGCTGGATTGTCGCGAACGACCTGACCCTCACCGGCAGCATCGGCGTCATCATGGAAGGTTTGAATTATCGCGGGCTGATGGACAAAATCGGCGTCGAGCCGATGGTTTTCAAAAGCGGCAAATACAAGGACATGTTGAGCGGAATGCGCGAGACGAATGAAATTCCCGCAGGCGAACACGCGATGGTGCAGGCGTTGATTGACGAGACGTTCCAGAAATTCAAGGGCGTCGTGCGCGACGGGCCGCGACCAGGCGCACGAGAAAAACAAGAACGAAGGCCGTCCGCTCGCCGCTCGACTGGGAAAATTTCGCCGACGGCCGCGTGCTGTCCGGCGAGCAGGCGCTCACGCTCGGCTTCGTGGATCAACTGGGCGATTTCGACGACGCCGTGGACCGCGCGGAAAAAATCGCGCACATCGGCAACGCCAATCTGGTCGAATACCGCGAGCGTTACGACATCGGCGATTTTCTCTCCATGTTCGGCCAGAGCAGCCAGGCGCATGACATCAAGCTCGACCTGGGCATGGACATTCCGAAATTGCAGGCCGGCGCGCTGTATTTTCTCTGGCAGGCGCCGGGAAATTGAATGAAGGGCGTCACCGTCATCGCGCATCCGCTGGTGCAGCACAACCTCGCGCGGTTGCGCGACCAGCGGACGCAGCCGCAGGAATTCCGCCGCCTGCTCGGCGAAATCGCCGCGCTCATGCTTTACGAGGCCACGCGCTCTTTCGCCGTGAAAAAAATTTATGTGCAGACGCCGCTCGCGCGGACGAACGGCTTCCAGCTTGAACGCGAAGTCGTCCTCGTCCCCGTTTTGCGCGCCGGACTGGGAATGTTGGATTCCATTCTGCAATTGATTCCGCACGCGCGCGTCGGCTTCATCGGCCTGAAGCGCGAGGAAACAACCTTGCGCGCGATGTTTTATCACAAAAGTTTGCCGGAAAATCTCGGCGAATTTGAAACCGTCCTGATTGACCCGATGCTCGCGACCGGCGGCAGCGCCGTGGCCGCGCTTGACCTGCTCGTCGAGCAGGGCGCGAAACACATCCGGCTCGTCAACCTGGTCGCCGCGCCGGAAGGCATTCGCAGCCGTGCAGAAAAAATATCCGCGCGTGCCGATTTTCACCGCCGCCGTTGACCGCAAATTGAACGAAAAAGGATTCATCGTCCCCGGCCTCGGCGACGCGGGCGACCGGCTTTTTGGAACTTGACCTCCGGCGGATACGGATAAAAATTGACGCGGACGACCCAGATTGATTTTAATTCGCGTCAGGATCGTGTTTCCGCATCCAAGTTTGTCCGTGTTAATCCGCGGCGTGAAAATCAGATGAAAAATTCAGAGACATTGCTCATCGTCGCCGACAGCGAGCGCGACGCGAATATGCTTTACGCCACCGGGCTGTTCGCGCCCGACCCGTTCATTTATCTCGGCTTCGGACGCCGCCCGCTGATCGTCTTGAGCGATCTGGAAATTGACCGCGCCCGCAAGACAGGCTCCGCACTGCCGCGCCGCGTCGTTGAGCGACTATCAGAGAAAGCTCCGGCGCGACGGCGTGAAATCGCCGCGCTTCGCACACGTCATCCGCGACATTTTGCGCGAGAATAAAATCCGCCGCGCCATCGTGCCGGACAATTTCCCGCTCGGCCTGGCGAGGGATTTGAAAAAACTCGGCATCAAGCTGAAGCCGCGCGCGGGCTTTTTCCCGAAACGCGAAATCAAGACCGCCGACGAAGTCCGCAAAATTTCCGCCGCGCTGATGATGGCCGAGGTCGGCATGGCCGAGGGCATGGAAGTCGCTGCGCCGCTCCAAAATCGGCACGCAACCGCAATCTCATTTACCACGGCGTGCCGCTGACCTCGGAAAAACTGCGCGCCGTGATTGACTGCGCGGTTTTGCAGGCGTGCGGGCTGGCGGCCAACACCATCGTCGCCGGCGGCAGGCAGGCCTGCGACCCGCACGAACGCGGCCACGGACGGCTGCGCGCGAACGAGCCGATCATCATAGACATTTTTCCGCGCTCGCAAAAGACCGGCTATTTCGGCGACATCACGCGCACGGTCGTGCGCGGGCGCGCGAGCGAGGCCGTGAAGAAACTTTACGACACGGTGTTTCACGGGCAGAAAATCGCCCTGCAAAAAGTCCGCGCCGGAACCTCGACAACGGAAATCCATCAGTGCGTCCAGCAGTTTTTCGCGCAGCGCGGTTACAAGACCGGAAAACGCAACGGACGCATGGAGGGATTTTTTCACGGCACCGGCCACGGACTCGGACTGGAAATCCACGAGGCGCCGCGCATGGGCGCAACTTCCACCGGCAACCTGAAATCCGGACACGTCGTGACCGTCGAGCCGGGACTTTATTATCCCGAAATCGGCGGCGTGCGTCTGGAAGACGTCGCGCTGGTCACGGGCAACGGCGCAAAAAACCTGACGCGGTTTGAGAAAACGCTCGAAATTTGACCGCGCGCGTTCATCCGCAGCTTTCGCCTGATTTTACATGGTCCATTTGAGCTTGACGCGTTCTCGCAAAAAAATTATCGTATCCATCAAGAGTGGCAAAGTCGGCTGGTTCGGCCAGCGGTGAAAGTCGGAGATAAACATCTTCCGGCTTTTTTATTCGCCGGATGCGGACGGGACGGACGCCATGTTTGAGCTATGAACGCAGATTTTTTGGCCGTTTTGGAATTTTGGGAGCGCGAAAAAGGCATCAACCGTGATGTCCTCGTCGGCGCTGTCCAGGAAGCGCTGCTGTCCGCCGCGAAAAAAGCGGTCGGCCCGGCGCGCGAACTGCGCGTGGAGATTGACCAGAAAAACGGCGACATCAAGGCGTTCGCCAAACTCATCGTCTCGGACAAGGTCATTTCGCAGCACGACCAGATTTCCGTTTTCGACGCGCGCCGCCTCAAGCCCGACGCCCAGGTCGGCGACGAAATTGAAAAGGAAGTCACGCCAACCGGCTTTGGCCGCATCGCCACGCAATTTGCAAAACAGGCGCTGATGCAAAAAATCCGCCAGGCCGAGAAGGCATTGATCTTCACCGAGTTCAAAGACCGCGTCGGCGACATCATCAGCGGCACGGTCCGCCGATTTGAGCGTTCGGACGTGATTCTGGATTTGGGAAAATACGAGGCGCTGCTGCCGAGCCGCGAGCGCGTTTCCATCGAGGAATATCAAGTCGGCGAACGCATCCGCTGCTACGTCAAGGCTGTCGAGGAAGGCCCGCACGGGCCGGAAATCATTTTGTCCCGCGCCGATCCGCGTTTCATCATCAAGCTGTTCCAAGCTGGAAGTTTCTGAAATCAACGACGGCACAATCGAAATCAAGGGCATCGCGCGCGAACCGGGTTTCCGCACGAAGATGGCCGTTTATTCGCGCGACCCGAAAGTGGATCCCGTCGGCGCGTGCGTCGGGATGCGCGGCCAGCGCGTGAAAAACATTGTCCGCGAACTGAACAACGAAAAGGTGGACGTGATTCCGTGGTCGCCGGACATCAAAACTTTTGTGACAAAAGCGCTGGAGCCGGCGCAGTTGAAAAGCATTGAGATTGACGAAGCCCGCAAGCGGCTGAAAATTCTGGTCAGCGAAGACCAGTTGTCGCTCGCCATCGGCAAGCGCGGCCAGAACGCGCGGCTCACCGCGCGGCTCACCGGCTGGGAAGTGGACATTGACGCCGAAGTCGTCGTGACAAAAGGCTTCGACGAAAAAGTCGCCGAGGCGGTCGCGGCGATTGCGGCGATTCCCGGAATTTCGCGCGAGCAGGCCGACGCGCTCGTCCACGCCGGGCTGACGCGCATCGAAGATTTGCTGTCGGCGGAAGCCGGCGACATCGCGGACATTCCGCAGATTGGCGAAAGCGCGGCGGCGGTTTTGGAAGCCGCGCGCGCGGAAGCGGGAAGACGCATATTGAGCATCGGTGAAGCGCCCGTGAACACTTGATTTTATGACGCAGGCCGGAACACAGTTTGTTTCTGCGATTTAGCCATGAAGGCCATTCGCACAATTTGGTCGGCGGCGGTTGAAAATTTTTATGCCCGTTCGTATTTACGACATTTCGAAAAAGCTCGGCCTCGAGAACAAGCAGATCATCGAGAAGGCCAAGTCCATGGGCATTGCCGCCGCCAAGGTTCCCTCCAGTTCGCTCGATAAAATTTCCGCCGAGTGGCTCGAAGAAGAGCTGATCAAAACTTTCCCCGAAGCCGCCGCGCGTCTCGCGCCCAAACCCGCGCCCGAACCGCCCAAGCCCGCGCCCGTCGAGGAAAAAATCGTCCTCATCACCGCGCCGCCGCCGAAACCGGAAATCAAGGCGGAACCGGTGCCTGAAACAAAAAGTGAAAACGGCGAAGCCGTTCCGCCGGCCGCTCTCGAAGCGCCAAAAATCCCGCCCGTTCCGCCAAAACCTGCCGGGCCGAAAATCGGCGACAAAGTCGGGTTCATCCAGTTGTCACCATCGCGCCAGTCCAGTTCGCGCGGCGGCGAAAGGGGCGGCTCCGCCAAATTGCCGCCGTCGCGCCATGGTGCACCGCAGCGCGGAGATTCGCGCCAGCAATTTCAACGCGGCGGTCGGGACGGTCGCCAATCCGCGCCGCAGCAGCGCGAACAGCCGAAACCTGCCGCGCCGGCGCAGCCGAAATTTGTCGCGCCGACGACCGGCGAAGTCATCGTCATCAAGCCGCCGATTGTCGTGCGCGAACTCGCCACGCAGTTGAAACAGAAGCCGTTCAAAATCATCGCCGATTTGATGGGGCTGGATGTTTTCGCGACGGTCAACCAGGCGATTGACGAAAAAATCGCGCAGCAGCTTTGCGCCAAATACGGTTTCCGTTTTGAAGTCGAAAAACGCGAGCGCGGCGCGGGCGTCGTTCACGCCGTCGAGAAAAAAATCGAACTCGACATCGAAGACAAGCCGGAAGAACTCAAGCCGCGCGCGCCGGTCGTCACGATCATGGGCCACGTTGACCACGGCAAAACGTCGTCTGCTCGACGTGATCCGCAAGGCAAACGTCGCGGCGGGCGAATCCGGCGGCATCACGCAGCACATCGGCGCTTACACGATTTCCGTCCCGCATCCCGAACGCAAAAAAGAACTCGCGCAAATCACTTTTCTCGACACGCCCGGCCACGCGGCGTTCAGTTCCATGCGCGCGCGCGGCGCGAATGTCACGGACATCGTCGTGCTCGTCGTCGCGGCGAACGACGGCGTCATGCCGCAAACTTTGGAAGCGCTGAGCGCACGCGAAGGCGGCGAAAGTTCCGATTCTCGTCGCCGTAAATAAAATTGATCATCCGAACGCGAACGCGATGAAAGTCCGCCAGCAATTGCAGGACAAAGGACTTGTGCCGGACGATTGGGGCGGCGACACGATTTTCGTCGAGTGTTCCGCGCTGACGAAAACGGGCATTGATAAACTGCTTGAAATGATTTTGCTTCAGGCCGACTTGCTCGAACTCAAGGCGAATCCCGAACCGCAACGCGAAAGGCAACGTCATCGAATCCGGCGTCGAACCCGGCGGCCCGACGGCGACAGTTCTGGTTCGCAAAGGCACGCTGCATGTCGGCGATATTATTTTGTGCGGCGAATTTTACGGTCGCGTCCGCGCGCTCATCAACGAAGAAGGCCAGCGGCTCAAGGAAGCCGGGCCGTCGGTGGCCGTGCGCGTGCTCGGTTTGAACGGCGTGCCGGATGCGGGCTTGGAATTCTCTGGTTGTCGAAGACGAAAAAGCCGCGCGCGAACTGGCCGAACAGCGTTTTCTTGAAGCGCGCGCCGCCGGCCAGGAAGACAAAAAAGTCACGCTCGAAAATCTTTTTGCCACGCTCGCCGCGAATCAGGACAAAGTGCTCAAGGTCGTCGTCAAGGCGGACACGCAAGGCTCGGTCGAGGCCATTGTCGAGGCGCTCAAAAAAATCGAGGCGGAAAAAGTTTCGCTCGAAATCATCCACAGCGACGTCGGCACGATCACGGAAAACGACGTGGCGCTCGCATCCGCTTCGAGCGCGATCATTCTCGGTTTTCACACGCGCGCTGGACAGCACCGCCGCCGAAAAAGCGAAGCACGCCGGCGTGCAGATCAAACTTTACGCGATCATTTACGAATTGATTGACCAGGTGAAAGAGGCGATGGCCGGATTGCTCGATCCGCTCGTCAAGGACATCGTCGTCGGCTCGGCGGAAATGCGGCAGGTGTTTGAATTGTCCAAAGGCGTGCCGGTCGCCGGCTGCATGGTTTCAAGCGGACGCATCGTCAAGGGCAAGGTGCGCGTGCGCCGCCGCAAGGACGTGATTTACGAAGGCATCTGCGCAATCGCTCCGCCGTTTTCAGGACGAGGTCAACGAAGTTCGCGCCGGAATGGAATGCGGCATCCGCATCGAAGGCTACAGCGATTTCAAGGTCGGCGACGCGATTGAATGTTACTCGACTGAAAAAGTTGCGGCGAAATTATGACACGCGTTGAATCGTGAATCGTTGCATCGTTAAATCGGTTCAGCGATTCAACAATTCAACAATTTAACGATTAACGAAAGAACATGGCCAGCCTCCGACTCCAACGTGTGCGCGAACTGCTCAAGCGCGAAATCGGCGAGGCCATCCGCCGCGAATTTCACGTCAACGAAGCCGGCCTGATTTCCGTCAACGACGTGGACGTCGCGGGCGATTTGAAATCCGCCGTCGTGTTCATCAGCATTCTCGGCAACGCCGGACCAGCAGAAACGCGGCTTCCAATTGCTCACCGAACATCGCATCCGCATTCAGAGTCTTGTCGGCGCGCTCGATTATTTTGAAATACACGCCGACGCTGAAATTTGTCTTCGACGATTCCATCGTGCGCGGCAACCGCGTGCTGCAAATCATCGAGGAACTGGAAAAAACCGCGCCCGCTGACAGCGGCCCGACCGAAGAACCGACTACAGAAGAATCGTGAAAAGCTATCCCAAAATCATTGACCGGATCATCGAAGTCATCCGCGAGCATAAAACTTTTTGCATCGTCGGCCACGTCCGGCC
The DNA here is from genome assembly GCA_963755455.1 of uncultured Verrucomicrobiae bacterium. Classification (GTDB taxonomy): domain Bacteria; phylum Verrucomicrobiota; class Verrucomicrobiia; order Limisphaerales; family UBA11358; genus UBA11358. The sequence continues at coordinate 763,239 of CAVWJH010000004.1, read as the reverse complement.
CGACGGCGATTGCATCGGCTCGCAGCTCGGCCTCGCGCTGGCGTTGCAGAACGAAGGCAAAAAAGTCGTTTGCTGGAACGAAGATTCCATTCCGCAGAAATTAAAATTTCTCGACCCCGACGGCTTGTTTCAAAAACCGAAGCACGGGAATGAAATTCGACTGCGTCATCGCGACCGATTGCGCGAGCTTTGAGCGGCTTGGCAAAGCCGGCGAATGCGTCGGCGACCGGAAAATTTTCATCAACATTGACCATCACGAAAGCAACACGCGCTACGCCGACATCAACTGGGTTTCCGCGCGCGAACCTTCCTGCGGCGAATTGATTTTTCGCCTGCTCAAAGTCGCGCGCTGGCCGATCACCAAGCCGATCGCCGATTTGCTGTTCACCGCCGTTTCCACCGACACCGGCTCGTTTCAATATCCGACGACGCGGCCCGGCACGTTTCACACCGGCGCGGAACTCGTCACGCGCGGCGCGAACCTCGCGAAAATTTGCGACGAAGTTTATCAATCGTATCCGCTCTCGCGCGCGCGACTGCTCAAGCACGTCTACAGCAAATTCCGACTGACCGCCGACGACCGCATCGCGTATTTCTGGCTGAAGAAAAGCGATTTCACCCGCACCGGCGCGGAGAGCAACGATTCCGAAGGGCTGATTGACCACATCCGCGCCATCGAGCCGGTCATCGTCGCGTGCGTCTTCGAGGAAATTGAACCCGAACTCACGCGCATCAGCCTGCGCTCGAAAAGCGACAAGATCAACGTGAACGAAATCGCCGCGCAATTCGGCGGCGGCGGACATTCGGCGGCGGCGGGCGCGCGGATTTCCGGCAAACCGCTTTCGGTTCAGCGCAAGGTAATCGCCGCCGTGAAGAAGGCGTTGAACAACGCGAAATAATTTCATTTGCAATCGTGCCATTCTCGTGGCACGCTCATGCCATGACTGCAATCATTGAACCTGACAAGCAAAACCGGATTGTTTTGACGCGCGACATCCGCAAGGCCGCCGGAATCGCATCCGGCGAATCCATCAAGCTGACGGCCTCGCCCGGCAGGATTGTTTTGGAAGTCCAGCCGGAATCGTCCGGCAAAATCATCAAAAAGGGCGGCTTGAAAGTTTGGACCGGAAAAGTTCCGCCCATCCCGCTCGAGGAAGCCGTTGAAAAATCCCGTCATTATTTCCGATGACTTATTTCGACACGTCGGTTTTGGTCGGCGCATTACTTCAGACGCATCCGAACCATAAGGAATGTCATGCCATTTTTGAGCAGACGCGCGAACGCATCACCTGCGGCCATGCATTGGCGGAAGTTTTTTCAACGCTGACCTCGCATTACAAAGTGCCAAACGACATCGCTGCGGAATTGACTTTGGGATTGCATGAAAAACTGGCGATTGAACCACTTTCATTGCTCGATTACGAAACAGCGCTCACCGAGGCGCGGCAACGCGGCGTCATGGGCGGCGGCATTTACGATTCGTTGCACGCGACATATGCGCGCCACCATTCCGCGCGCCGCGTCATCACGCGCAATCCTGGCAATTTCCAGCACGTCGCACCGGACATGGAAATTGTCGTTCCATAAAAATTGTTCATGCAAGATTTTTCCGCGCTCGACGGCGCGATTCTCATTGATAAACCCGCCGGCCCGACTTCGCACGATGTCGTGGACGCGATTCGCCGCCGCTTTCAAATCAAAAAAGTCGGCCATTGCGGCACGCTCGATCCGAACGCGACCGGCCTTCTCATCATCGTCCTCGGACGCGGCACGAAGCTTTCCGAAAAATTGATGGGCGACGACAAGGTTTATGAAGGCACGATCAAATTTGGCGAGACGACGAACAGCTACGACGCCGACGGCGAAATCCTCGAAACAAAAACTGTTCCGCCGCTGACGCTTGAAAAATTGAACGAAGAAGCCGCCAAGTTTATCGGCGACCAGATGCAAATGCCGCCGATGGTTTCGGCCATCAAAATGAACGGCGTGCCGCTTTACAAACTCGCGCGCAAAGGCATCGAGGTCGAGCGCGAGCCGCGGCTGATTCACATTTACAATTTTCGGTTCACGAATTATTCCGAGCCGCTCGGCGAATTTCGCGTGGCCTGCACCAAGGGAACTTATGTCCGCAGCATCGCGCACGATCTCGGCCAGAAGCTCGGCTGCGGCGCGCATCTGGCGACGTTGCGCCGGAGCGTTTCGGGAAAATTTGACGTTGCCGATGCAAAGCCGCTTGATGACATTTTGAAATTGTCGTCAAGCGAACTGGAAAAAAGAGTGATTCCATTTTTGAAACTGGCGACAGCCTAAATCAGCCACAGATGCACACAGATAAAAATCATTCCATCTGTATTTCATCTGTGAAAATCTGCGGCTAAAAATTATGAAAATCATTCATGCCGCAAATGAATTGAAAGCCGGAGGCAAAAAAGTCTGCCTTGCCATCGGCTTTTTCGACGGCGTGCATCTCGGACATCAACAAATCATCCGGCAAACAATTTCCGACGCGCGTCAGCACGACGCAATTGCAGTTGTCCTGACTTTTGACAGGCATCCAAATTCCATCGTCGCGCCGGACCGGCGTGCCGCCGCTGATTTATTCGCTGCCGCAAAAATTGCGCGCGATTGAATCGCTCGGCGCGGACGCGCTGCTGCTGATTCAATTCGACAAAAAATTCAGCGAACAAACCGGCGAGGAATTCATTCGCCGTCTTGCGCGCGATTTCGGAAAAATCCACAGCATTTGCGTCGGCGCGGATTTTGTTTTTGGCCACAAGCGCAGCGGCAATGTTGCGTTGCTGAAAAAACTTGGCGCGAAATTTGAATTTTTCAGGTTCACGGACTTGCGGCGGTTTCGCTGGACGGACAAGTTGTCAGCAGCACGCGGATTCGAGAGACGATTCGCGCAGGTAATTTTGACGCGGCGAGCCAGATGCTCGGACGGACTTACGCGATTTCAGGCCGCGTGGTTGAAGGCGACAAGCTTGGCCGCAAACTCGGTTTTCCGACGGCGAATCTTGACGCGACAAATCTGATCCTTCCGCCGAACGGCGTTTATTCCGGCTGCACAAAATTGAATGGTCAATTTTATCGCGTCGCGCTGAACATTGGTTTTCGCCCGACCATGGCTTCGGCCAAACCGCAGCTTCGCGTCGAGGCGCACTTGCTGGATTTCAACGGGAATCTTTATGGCAAGGAACTGGAGATTGAAATCGGAGACAAACTGCGCGACGAGCGCAAATTCGATTTGCCGGATGAGTTGCGCGAGCAAATTGGCAAGGATGTTGAATCCGTGCGCAAATTGATTTGAATGAATTTTGCATATTTGACTTTGCTTTAGATATTTAGGTTTAATTTCACGTGTTTTTGCCAGCCGTTTTTGAAGTTGCGATTATGCTTGAATTCTTTGCAAAAGCGGCTATCCTGAATTCGCGTCAGTCTTCTGTGTTCGGAGTATCCATGATTCACGGGCGAGTGAATTCGGGTGAACATTCCAAGGCCGCCGCTTTCACAGGCAGAGTCGCCATGATTTCTCTGAACCAAAGCGGTCTATTTGGGTCTCATAATTTATGTTGAAGCGAAAAACAACGACGCCGTCAAAGGCGTTGAGCAGTCGTCAAGCCGGCGGAAAGCCAAAAACCGCGCCGGTTCGCCGGCGTTTTATCATTTCCAGCAAGGCGAAAAAGGATTTGTCCCAGCCGGCGGAAACAAACGGCAAGGCCGCGCATTCGGCGAGTTCGATTGCGGAGGCGGAAAAGCGTTTGCACAACGGCCACGCGAATGGAAATGGAGCGACACCCGCGCCCGCGCAGCCGACGGCGGACTTGACGGAGACGATCAAGACGCTTTTGCACCTCGCGCAGGAGCACGGCTACGTCACTTACGACGACATCAACGACGTGCTGCCGGAAAATTTGAGTCCCGACGACCTCGACGCGCTGCTGACGAAATTGCGCGGACTCGACGTGGAAATCGTCATGGACCAGGCCGAGGCGGAACGCACCGACCGCTCCAAACAGTCCGAGCAGCCTCAACAGGAGGAGGCGGACGAAGACTCGCGCCTTGAAATTCTCGACGACCCGGTCCGGATGTATATGAACCAGATGGGCAAGGTTCCCCTGCTCACGCGCGAACAGGAAGTCGAGATTTGCAAGAAAATCGAGGAGGCCGAAGTCGCGATGAAAAGCATCATTTACGGGCTTGGTTTCACCGCAAAGGAACACATTGCCATCGCGGAAAAACTGTTGTCCGAGCCGCCGAAAGAACGCTTCGACCGCGTCATCGTTGACAAAAAAGTTGCCAACCGCGACGGTCATCTGCGCGAACTGCGCAAGCTCATCAAAAAAATGCACGCCTTCGACCAGAACGTGGACGCGAAGTATTTGAACTGGCAGAAGGCCGCGCAAAAGAGCCGCAAGGAAAAACTTGAGAAAGAACTGAAGAAGATGGGCGCGAAGCTGCAGGAGATGTTCGGGAAATTCTTCTACAAACAAAAAGTCGTCGAGGAAATGATCGTTGTCGCCGGCAACATCCACGACAAGTTTCTGGCCAGCACACGGCAGATTCAGGAACTGGAGTCGCTCCGAACGACGACTGAACGCCGCTCCGCGCTTGAAGCCGAGCACGCGAAAATCCACACGCTCGAACAGTTCGTGCGGATGCCGCGCGAAGAATTTTTGAAAGTGTTCAAGGAACTGCGCGCCGCCGCCGACCGCGGACTCAAGGCCAAAACGCACATGGCCGAGGCGAATTTGCGCCTCGTTGTTTCCGTCGCCAAAAAATACACGAACCGCGGCCAGTCGTTCCTTGATCTGATCCAGGAAGGCAACATCGGATTGATGAAAGGCGTCGAGAAGTTCGAGTATCGCCGCGGCTACAAATTTTCCACCTACGCGATCTGGTGGATCCGTCAGGCCATCACGCGCTCCATCGCGGACCAGGCGCGCACGATCCGAATTCCGGTTCACATGATTGAAATCATGAACAAGCTCTGGCGGGCGCAGAAGCAGCTCACGCAGGAACTTGGCCGCGAACCGACGCCGGAAGAACTGGCGGACGAAATGCACATGCCGGTTTCGCGCATCCACGCGCTGCTGAAAATGGCGCAACAGCCGGTTTCACTGCACGCGCCTGTCGGCGACGATGGCGATGTGAGCGTTGGCGATTTCATCGAAGACAAATCGGCGGAAAATCCTTCCGAAGTGACAAGCTACAGTTTGCTCCGTGAAAAATTGAGCGACGTGCTGACGACGTTGACCGAGCGCGAGCGCAAAATTCTCGAAATGCGATTCGGCCTGCTTGACGGTTACGAACGCACGCTCGAGGAAATCGGCAAGATGTATAACGTCACGCGCGAACGCATCCGGCAGATTGAGGCGAAGGCTCTGCGCAAATTGCGTCACCCGACCCGCGTGCGTCATTTGCAGGGCTTCCTCGACACGCCGGAACCGGAAATCGCGACGACTGCGTAATTAATCAACCGCGCCGGGAATTTATTTTCCGGCGCGGTTTAATTGTTCGGATCCACTATGTGGATGTCAATGCCCGGCGCGTGGTGCATGAAAAATTCCAGGACGTTCGGGCGCGTGAATTGCCACCAGTGCCGTTCGCTCGTGCCGAGCACGACGAGGTTCACGTCGCTTTTGCGGCAATAATCCAGCAGCGCCTTGCAAACGTCTTCGCTTTCCAGAATCGTGACGCTGCCGCCGAGTTCGGTCGCAATCTGGACGTTCTGCATGAATTGCCGTTGCAAATCCGACGGAATGCGCATCGGGTCTTCCGTTTCGCGCCGCACATAAACGGCCATCCATTCCCGGTTCAAACGCCCGGCGAGCCGTGATGCCGAGCGTAATAACCTCGCGGTCGTCACCGGATTTGTGCTGATGAACACGGCGATCTTTTCGCTGACATCCGTCGGCGACTTTGCTCCGACACGCGGGCGCTGGTCAAGCGCATTGGCGGTTTCGCGCAGGGCCAGCTCGCGGAGTTCGTTCAAATTGTCTTCCGTGAAAAAATTTTCAAGCGCGGCGGCGGCGCGGTCGGCGGGGTAAATTTTCCCCAGCTTCAACCGCTCGCGCAATTCCTCGGCGGTCAAATCCACGTTCACGACATGGTCGGCCTCCAGCACAAAACGGTCGGGCACGCGCTCGCGCACGTCCACGCCCGTCGCGCGCAGCACCGTGTCGTGCAAACTTTCGAGATGCTGGATGTTCAGCGCAGTGATGACGTTGATGCCCGCGAGCAGCAATTCCTGCACGTCAAGATAGCGTTTGGGATTTTTCGAACCGGAGACATTTGTGAACGGTAATTCGTCCACGACACAAACCGTCGGCTTGCGTTCGAGAATTTTTGGGACGTCGAGAATCTCAATCGTGGTGTCGCCGCGCGGAATTTTTTTGCGCGGGATGATTTCCAGATCGCCTATGAGCGCCTCGGTTTCCTTGCGCCCGTGCGTTTCAATCCAGCCAATGACGACATCCACGCCCGCACTTTTGAGACGATGCGCTTCTTCAAGCATCGCGAAGGTTTTTCCGACGCCGGCGGCGTGGCCGAGATAAATTTTTAATTTCCCCAGCCGGCTTTTTTCGATGAGCCGCAGGAAATCTTCCGGCTTCAACCGTTCAATCTGCGGCGATTCCATGCCGCAAGGAAACTACTTCTGCCCCAACTGGTCGAGCGCGAAGTTCAACGTCATCACGTTCACGCGCGGCTCGCCGAAAACGCCGAGGTCGCGGACCCTCGTGTTTTGCTGGACGATTTTGCGCAATTGTTCTTCGGAAACTCCACGCGCCTTGGCGACGCGCGCGATTTGGATTTCCGCGTTCGCCGGGGAAATGTGCGGGTCAAGGCCGCTGGCGGAAGCCGTCACGGCGTCGGCGGGAACAGTCGCATTCGTCGCCAGATTATTTTCCGCGCGATAATTGGCGATGTTTTGCATGATGTTCGCAACAAGATTCGACGAAGTCGGGCCAAGATTGCTGCCGCCGGAACTGGTTGGCGTCATAGCCGTTCGCGCCCGCCGCCGACGGACGCGGATGAAAATATTGCGCGCCGGTGAAATTTTGCGCGAGCAAGGCCGAGCCGCGAATCGCGCCGGATTTGTCCACCAGCAAACTGCCGTTGGCTTGATACGGAAACAATAGCTTGTGCCGCACCATAAACGATGAGCGGATACAAGCCGCACAAGATGATGGCGAAGAAAATTGTCGCCACAATCGAGCGGCCGAATTCAGCAATAATGTTTTTCATAAATTAGAATTCTTACTCGTCCTCGTCCTCGAAGTTTGCGTCATTCGATTACGAGAACGAGGACGACGACGATTGTTGTTTGAGTTAATTTTCATGCGAGATGCAATCCGGCGACGATGAGGTCAATGGCCTTGATGCCGACGAACGGCACGATGACGCCGCCGAGGCCGTAGATCAGCAAATTGCGCCGCAGGATTTGCCGCCGCGCCGAGCGGACGGAATTTCACGCCGCGCAACGCCAGCGGAATCAGCGCGATGATGATGAGCGCGTTGAAAATCACCGCGCTCAAAATCGCGCTGTCCGGGCTGTGCAGGCGCATGATGTTCAGCGGCGCGATGACGGGGAACGTCGCCATGAGCATCGCGGGAATGATGGCGAAATATTTCGCGACGTCGTTCGCGATGCTGAACGTCGTCAGCGAGCCGCGCGTGATGAAAAGTTGTTTTCCGATTTCAATGATCTCCAAAAGCTTCGTCGGATTGGAATCCAAGTCCACCATGTTGCCGGCTTCCTTCGCGGCCTGCGTGCCGGTGTTCATCGCCACGCCGACGTCGGCCTGCGCGAGCGCGGGCGCGTCGTTCGTGCCGTCGCCGATCATCGCCACCATCCGGCCGCCGGTCTGTTCCTTGCGGATGAGCGCGAGTTTGTCCTCCGGTTTTGCCTCGGCGAGAAAATCATCCACGCCGGCTTCCTGCGCGATGGCGGCGGCGGTCAGTTTGTTGTCGCCGGTGATCATCACGGTGCGAATGCCCATCGCGCGAAAGCGTTTGAAACGGTCGGCGAGTCCGCCTTTCACGATGTCTTTCAAATGAATCACGCCCAGCGCGCGTTCGCGGCGTGGCGACGACGAGCGGCGTGCCGCCGGAACGCGAAATGTTTTCCACGGCGTTCTCAACTTCCGCCGGCAACGTGCCGCCGAGAAATCTGTCTGACCGCTTCCGCCGCGCCTTTGCGGATTTGTTTGCCTTCAAAATCCACGCCGCTCATGCGCGTTTGCGCGGTGAACGGGACAAATTGCGCGTGCGGCATTTCGTGAATTGTCCGCGCGCGAATGCCGAATTTTTTCGCCAGCACGACGATGCTGCGGCCTTCGGGAGTTTCGTCGGCGAGCGACGCGAGTTGCGCGGCGTCGGCGAGTTCCTGTTCCGTGACGCCGGGCGCGGGCAAAAATGCCGTGGCCTGGCGGTTGCCGAGCGTGATGGTGCCGGTTTTGTCGAGAAGCAAAACGTCCACGTCGCCGGCCGCCTCGACGGCGCGGCCGCTCATCGCCAGAACATTGCGCTGGAGCAAACGATCCATGCCCGCGATGCCGATGGCGCTCAACAAACCGCCGATGGTTGTCGGAATCAGACAGACCAGCAGCGCGATGAGAACGGCATCGGAAAAATTCGCGCCGGAATAAATGCCGAACGGTTTCAACGTCACGACAGCGAGCAGAAAAACGACCGTGAGCGCCGCGAGCAAAATCGTGAGCGCAATTTCGTTCGGCGTTTTCTGGCGGCTCGCGCCTTCGACCAGCGAAATCATGCGGTCCAGAAAACCTTCGCCGGGATTGGCGGTGATGCGGATTTTGATTTCGTCGGAAAGCACGCGCGTGCCGCCGGTGACGGCGCTGCGGTCGCCGCCGGCTTCGCGGATGACCGGCGCGGATTCGCCGGTGATGGCGGATTCGTCCACCGTCGCCGCGCCGGAAATGACTTCGCCGTCGGCGGGAATGATTTCACTGGCGCGAACGAGAATGACATCGCCTTTGCGCAGCGAATCGGCGTCCACGACTTCAATTTTGCCGTTGCCGGAAATTTTGTTCGCGCTGGTGCGCGTGCGGGTGGCGCGCAACGATTTGGCCTGCGCCTTGCCGCGGCCTTCGGCGACGGCTTCGGCGAAATTCGCGAACAGAACCGTGAACCAAAGCCAGATGGCGATTTGCGTGACAAACACAGTCTGGCCGGGCGAGCGGAAAATTTCCACGGTGCTGATGGCCGCGCCGACCATCGTGACGAACATGACGGGATTTTTCACCATCAGGCGCGGGTTCGAGTTTGCTGAATGTGTCGCCGATGGCCGGGCACGAGAATTTTCGGGTCAAAAATGGAAACGGATTTTGTGAGTCATAAAAATTCGGGTTAAAACAAATTGCCTTTCAGCATCAGGAAATGTTCGACAATCGGGCCGAGCGCGAGCACGGGCAAAAAGGTCAGCGCGCCGACGAGAATCACCGTTCCGACCAGCAGCACGACAAACGTGAAGCCGCTCACCGGAAAAGTTCCGGCGCTGGCGGGAACGATTTTTTTCTGCGCGAGCGAACCGGCCAGCGCCAGCAGCGGCACGATCATGCCGAAGCGGCCGAGCAGCATGTCAATGCCCAGCGTCGTGTCCTACCACGGCGTGTTGGCGTTGAGGCCGGCGAAGGCGCTGCCGTTGTTGCCCGCGCCGGAAGTGTAGGCGTAAAGAATTTCGCTCAAGCCGTGCGGGCCGTTGATTGTTCAAACCGGCCAGTGCCCCAATTGCTCACGCGACGCCCACGCGGTGAAACCGAGAATGATGAACGCGAGAATGACGAACGCGAGCAGCGCCATTTTCACGTCGTAGGCTTCGATTTTTTTGCCGAGATATTCCGGCGTGCGCCCGACCATCAGCCCGGCGATGAACACGGTCGAGCACGACGAAAATCAACATGCCGTAAAGTCCCGCGCCGACGCCGCCGAAAATGACTTCGCCGGTTTGGATGTTGAACAGCGGAACGAGTCCGCCGAGCGGCGTGAAGGAATCGTGCATGGAATTGACCGCGCCGCAACGAAGCGTCGGTTGTGACCGTGGCGAACAGCGCGGAATTGAAAATGCCGAAGCGGACTTCCTTGCCTTCCATGTTGCCATCGGCGACGGCGACGCCGAGTTGCTGATGAATCGGATTGCCTCTGCGCTTCCGCCCACCAGCAAAACAAAACGCCGGCGAGACACATCGCGAACATCGCCGACCAGACCGACCAGCCGTGTTTTTGATTTTTTGTTTCGCGGCCGAGGTGATACGTCAGCGCGCTGCCGATGCAAAGAAGCGCGAGCATCTGGAAAAAGTTCGAGAGCGGCGTGGGATTTTCAAACGGATGCGCGGCGTTGGCGTTCGTGTAACCGCCGCCGTTCGTGCCGAGCATTTTGATCGCGACCTGCGACGCCATCGGGCCTTGCACGATGGTCTGCGTGTCGAGCGTCTGGTTTTCCATCACCGGATTGCCCTTGGCGTCGACGAACCGGTTTGCCATTCGCATCAACTTTGTGCGACGGAAATGGTCTGTGGCTCAATCAATTTCGCGGTCGTGTAAGGTTTGAAATTTTGAATCATGCCTTGCGACACGAGAAAAATCGCGAACACAAGGCAAATCGGCAGCAGCAAATAATAAATGATGCGCGTCAAATCCACCCAGAAATTGCCGATGGTCTGCGCCGAGTGCCGCGCGATGCCGCGCACGAGCGCAGCGGCGACGGCAATGCCGACGGCGGCGGAAAAGAAATTGTGAATCGCCAGCGCGACCATTTGCGAGAGATACGACATCGTGGATTCGCCGCCGTAACTCTGCCAGTTGGTGTTCGTCGTGAAACTGACGGCGGTGTTGAACGCGAGATGCTGGCGACAGCGCGCCGAAGTTTTTGCGGATTGAGCGGCAGAAATATCTTGCAGCCGCAAAATCGCGTAGGTGAAAAGGCAGCTCACGAGACTGAAAATCAGCATCGCGAAGGTGTATTGTTTCCAGCCTTGCTCTTTCGCCGGATCAACGCGGAAAATCCAGTAGGTCAATTTTTCCAGCGGGCGAAAAATCGGGTCGAGAAAAGTTTTTCCGTTCGCGTCGAACACGCGGCTGAGATAAATGCCGAGCGGTTTGGTGATGAGCGCGAGCGCGCCGAGGTAAATCACGAGTTCCAGCCATTGATGGGCGTTCATAATTTTTCAGTTGTTAAAATTTTTCAGGCCGCACCATGGCGAAAATCAGATAGCCGCACAGCGCGACGGAAATGATTCCGAGAATGAAGTTTTCCATAGATTTAGCCGGTTTGGTCAGAGCTTTTCACAGCCGACTGCATAAATGCAGAACGACATGAAAACCCCGAAAACCAATCCGATATAGATTGCGTCCAACATAATTTATCCCATAAGCAACGTGAGCCGCGATGAACGCGACAACGCCGCAACAATTTTTATCTTGGGTGAACTTGAGGCCGCGGACTTCGCGGATCAGAGGATCGCCCTTCCAATTGCCTGCGAGATTAGCTGTCGGGCTTGGCCTTGAAAGTGGCCTTGAAACCAGTTGCCTGGCTTCGTTCGCCCCGTCCTCAATCGCTTGAGGAGTTTGGGTCTCCCGCGTCCGGCTTCAGGAAGGAAGCCAGACTTCGGCTGCAACGGCAAATAGAAAAACATGACTGCCGGTTCTTGTCAAAATAAAAATGACGCGCCTTGACAAACGCCGCATAAATACTGCGTTTTTGCGAGAAAAAACTTTGCCAATCGCCGTTTGCGTCTAAATTGAGCGCGCCATTCGATGAAACTTCGAACCACAATTTTGTCCGCGTTTTGCATTTTAATTTCCGCAAAACTTTTCGCGGCGAGCGAAATTTACCGGCCGGTCGCAATCACTCCGCCGGAGCCGCCGCGCGAATTTCGCGGCGCGTGGATCACGGAAGTCGCGACCAATGCCGACTGGCCGTCCAAACCCGGCCTTCCAGTTGCGAAACAAAAAGACGAGCTGATTGCATTGCTCGACCGCGCGGTTCAATTGCATCTCAACGCCGTCATTCTTCAGGTGCGCCCGGAGTGCGACGCGATGTATGCCTCGCCGATTGAACCCTGGTCGGAATATCTCACCGGCACGATGGGCAGACCGCCGCAGCCGTTTTACGATCCGCTCGCGTTCGCCATCGCCGAGGCGCACCAGCGCGGGCTGGAATTGCACGCCTGGTTCAATCCGTTCCGCGCGCTGCTTGCCAAAACGAGATTGCCCGTTGCGCCAAACCACATTTCCAAAACGCATCCCGAATTCACCCGCAAATATGGCGACCTGCTATGGCTCGACCCCGGCGAACCCGCCGTGCGCCAGTATGTTCTGCGCGTCGTCATGGATGTCGTGAAACGCTACGACGTGGACGGTGTGCAGTTTGACGATTATTTTTATCCCTATCCCGAAACAGATTCGGCGGGACGCACGCTGGATTTTCCCGATTACGCGACTTGGAAAATATACAGCCACGGCCTCGACCGCGACGATTGGCGGCGGCAAAACATCAATCAATTCATCCAGACCGTCTATCAAAACATCAAGGCCGTGAAACCGTGGGTGAAATTCGGCGTCAGCCCGTTCGGCATCTGGCGTCCCGGTTATCCCAAACAAATCAAAGGACTCGACGCCTACGCCAATCTTTACGCCGACACGCGCAAATGGCTCGCCGAAGGTTGGCTCGATTATTTTTCGCCGCAACTTTACTGGCCGATTGACGATCCCCCGCACAGTTTTCCCGTGCTGCTGCAATGGTGGCACGGGCAAAATGTCAAAAACCGCAATCTTTGGCCGGGACTCGCCGCCGTCAACGTCGGCGAGAAATGGAAGGCGGATGAAATCGCGCGGCAGATTCAAACCATACGCGCGCAATACGGCGTGAACGGCGAAATTTTTTATCACTTGAACAATCTCAGCGGCAATTCCGCGCTGGCCGGCGTTATCCGCAACGCATATCCGCAAGCCGCGCTCGTGCCTGCGTCTCCGTGGCTCGATGCAGCGCCGCCGGATAAGCCGAAGCTGGTCGTCGCTGAAAACGCACGGGCAAATCTACAGGCGCAATGGGATAATTCCGGCGGCGAACCCGCATGGCTCTGGGTCTTCCAATTTCGCGGAACAAATAATGTCTGGACGACGGAAATTCTGCCCGCAAACCGGACTGGTCACGTCTTTGAAAATTCAAACCCCGAAATCATTTCCATCCGCGCCGTGAACCGCACCGGCAATTTGAGCGCGCCGACTGTTTTATCACGACAGGCAAGCCCGCCCGTTCAACACCGCAAAAAATTTGAGACTTTGGACTGGCCGCCAAAAAAATAGAGATGATGCGATGACCTTCTCACATCAGCTCCCGCATTGATTGATCAAGCCGTCACCAGCGCAGAAATTTTTGAAAACGGAATTGCGTTTTGGGCGGCGGGACGTTAAACCCACTCATGCCCAAGCGCGTTTGTCATCATTGCGGCCAGCCGTTGGAAATCCCCGACTCGGCAATCGGCGATCACTTCCCCTGCCCGGCCTGCGGAAAAGACATCATGTTGCCGCCGGACAGCACCGCAAACCGCGGGAAAATAAAACTCACCGTCCTGCCGCCGCCGGTTGAAAATTATTCCGCCGCGCACCTTTCCGAAATCGCCAAAAAAATAATTGCCAACGTCCAGACCGTCATCGTTGGCAAGGAGCCGCAGGTGACGCTCGCCATCGCGGGGCTTTTTGCGGAGGGACATATTTTGTTCGAGGACGTTCCCGGCGTGGCCAAGACGATGCTGTCGCGCGCCATTGCGCAGAGCATCGGCTGCACGTTCAAGCGCATCCAATGCACGCCGGATTTACAGCCGGAAAATGTCATCGGCGATTTCATCCTCGATCCGACGACTGGCAGACCGGATTTCCGTTTCGGCCCGCTGTTCGCTCAGATGGTTCTCGTGGACGAAATCAACCGCGCCAGCCCGCGCACGCAGGCCGCCATGCTCGAAGCGATGGGCGAAGGGATGGTCTCGATGGACAAGGTTTCCTACCGGCTCGAAAAACCGTTCATGGTCATGGCCACGCAAAATCCGATTGAACAGGAAGGGACGTTCCGCCTGCCGGAAGCGCAAATGGACCGCTTTCTCCTGCGCTTGAGCCTCGGCTATCCTGACGCCGCCGAGGAAAAGAAAATGTGCGAGCGGAATCAAACGCAGCATCCCATCGAAACCATCCAGCCGGTGAGCAACGCGGCGGAAATTTTGAAATGCCAGCGCAGCGTCCGAGAAATCCGCGTTCCGTCCGGAGTGTGCGATTATCTCGTGGCGGTCGTGCGCGCCACGCGGGAGCATCCGGCGTTGAAACTCGGCGCGAGTCCGCGCGGGTCGCTGGGATTATTTCACGCGGCACAGGCGCTCGCGGCGATTCAAGGGAATGATTCTGTTTCAATCGAACACGTTAAAACTGTTGCGGAAGTTGTCCTCGCCCACAGACTGCTCGTGCGGCTTGAAGCGCGGAAGGATTACCCGGACGGCGCTGCGGTCATCAAAGAAATTCTGTCATGATTGTGTGTTTCCCCATTGTGCAGGTGTCACCCGTCTGTTAGTTTTTTTTATGAAAACAAAATGTTTGCGTGTATTTATTTTGTCAATGGCCGCAGGAGGGCTTGTGTCTGGCTGCGTCATTGAACCCAATGGGCGTGTGGCGTTTCGACCTTTGGTGGTTGTGGCTCCGGCACCGGTGTATGTGGCCCCGCCACCAGCAGTGGTTGTGGCTCCACCGCCGGCAGCAGTGGCCCCGGTAATGATTCCTGACAGCTATGTCTGGGACGGTTACGAATACGTCGGTCTCGTGGGCGACCAGTATTACTATCTGGGTCCCGGCAATGTCTGGCTGTTCTGTGATCCGTTCCGGCTGGATCGTTTCCATGGATGGGAAAGAGGCCATGCTGATTGGCGGTCCCATGCCATCCGCAATGACCGTTACCGGACGGATCGCAATGGTCATGTTCAGCCTAGGCGTGAAGACAGGCGTTGAAAAGATCGGAAGAACCGACATTGATTCCGCACGAAAAACAAACCGGATAAAATGGAAACCAAAAAACTGATTGCACGCTGGCATTTCCTGCTCAACAAGCACGGCAACGCGACTGCCTCATGGGAGGTTTTGCAGGAAAAACTGGATATTTTGCACCGGCTCAACGAACTGGGAATAAGGGACATTGACGGCCTCTCCATTTTTACCGCAATGGAGACAACCAATGTATCAATGAGGGAAATCGCCAAGGCGGGCGCAGCCTAAATCCCGCCCTCTTTCCAATTACATGGCGCGAATTTAACACAGGATATTTTGCCAGACATTCCACATAAATTGCCCTGTCAGGAAACCGGGGAAACCATTTTACTGGCCGGAAGGCCGGCACGCTATCTTGCGGGATTGCGGACAAGTCATTCGGCGGGCGTGGCGGGTGCGTCGAGAAATTCTTTTGCGTCGGCGGCCTCGGATTCGGGAACCTGGATGCGAACCGGAAAGATTCCGCCGAACGTCATCGCGGTGTATTCGTTGACGAGAACGGGATTAAAATCTGCGGCGTCAAGGCGTGAGCAGACGAGCCGCGCTTCGGTCAAGTTCCAGCCTTTGAAAATGGTGACGAGGTTCACTTGGTGATGAATGTGGTTTCGGTCTTGGAGTCGGAAACATTTTTCAAATCGGCGAAGACGATGATGCCCGCGCCGGTCTGGTGCAGGCTTTGCACCTGCACTTCGGCCTGGTGGCCGACGTGCCCCTCGCCGCCGGCGATGACGACCATCGTGCCGTCCGGCAGGTAGCCGACGCCCTGCCCCTTGTCCTTGCCTTCGCGGGCGATTTTCAAATTCAGGATTTCGCCGGGCAGCAAAATGACCTTGAGCGCCTTGGCGATTTCGTGGAGGTTGACGTAGCTGACTTTTTGCAGCTCGGCGATTTTGGAGAGGTTGTAATCGTTGGTGAAAAGTCGCGCGTTGAGGTTGCGCGCGAGGTGGACCAGCTTGACGTCCACTTCCTTTTCATCAGGAAAATCGGCTTCGTGTATGCGGACTTCGTTGTCGGTGTTGCGCTGGATGCGGTTGAGCATTTCGAGTCCGCGCCGCCCGCGCGCACGCCTGACCGGGTCGCCGGAATCGGCGATCTGCTGGAGTTCCTTGAGCACAAAGCGCGGGACGATGATGAGTCCCTCGATGAATTTCGCCTCGATCAAGTCCGCGATGCGCCCGTCAATGATGACGCTGGTGTCGAGCAGCAGCAGGTTGTCCGGCTTGTTTTGGGGGGAGAACCGGACGTAGGGGATGATGAGCGAAAAATCCTCCTTGTTGCTGCGCATGGCGAGGATGATGCCGATGTAGCTGAAGCTTAAAAACAGTCCGAGCCGGATGAGCCAGTGCTGCTGGTCGTCCGCGTTTTGAAAAAGGCCGGATTTGTCAATCAGCATGGCAACGCAAGTGCCGAGCAAGAGTCCAAAAGTGATGGCGGAAAAGGCGCGGAGTGAAAAGCCCTTGAGCATTTCGTCCACGACAATCAGCAGCCCCCCGAACCCGAAGCCGATGAACATCCCATACATTCCATTGTGCGGAATGGTGATATATTCCTCGCTCTGGCTGATGGCGTAGCCCGCGGTGGCGCACAGGCCCAAAAACAAAATGCGGATGGTCCAGAGCGGCGTCATGGCTGTTCACCGCTTTCGCGCGGCGATGGTGCCGGAGTTGGCCACTTTGGAGGCAGAGGTTCCTTGTGCCACAGGAAATGCCACAGGCCGAGCCGGTTCAGGTTGGCGGTGGCGGTGGCGAGATTGCTGGCGATGGCCTGCACGTTCGTTGACAATTGCTGGTTTTGCAAAACCGTTCCGGCAAGTCCTTTGCCAGACTGCAAATCCGTCATCAAGTTTGTCAGGATTTCGGTGGAAGATTCAATGTTTTTCACGGCGACGGAAATCTCCGCGCCGTTCGTCGCGAGCAAAACGTCGGCTGAATACGCGAGCCGGTCGAGTTCCTGTGAAAGCAGGACGACATTGCTCACGGCAAGGCTGGCCTGCGAACCGTTCGTCGCGATGATGGCGTTGATGTCGCCAATCGTCCCCATCGCCTGCTCCGTGAATGTGCGCAGGTTGCCGACGGCGACGGAAAAATTGGTCAGCGTCTGCTCATTCAACACCACGCGCTGCAAATCCGAGACCGAGGCGTCGAGTTTTTTTGCCGTGTCGTCAATCCGCTGGATGAAGCCGGCGGCGGAACGCGCGACCTCCTGCAAGTTGAACGGCGGTTCGCATTCGACCACCTCGTTGTTCGTCAAATACGGCAGCGAATTGGCCGTCGGAATCACCGAAACATACTCGTCGCCGAGAAAACCCGACTGCTCGATGACAAAGCGCGCGTCGTGGTAAATTTTATAGTTTTTGTAAATGGACAGGAGAATCGTCACGCTTTTTTCATCTTCCGGGAGCTGGATGTCCGAGACGCTGCCGACCTGCACACCCGCGAGCAACACGGCCGCGCGGGGCTTGAGTCCGCCCACGTTGACCGCGTGCAGGCGCAAAGTGTAGGTGCCGCGAAACAGGCTCGTGCCCTTGCTGAACTGGATCACGGCAACGGCCAGCAGCGCCAGCCCGATGAAAACGAACAGGCCGACTTTTAATTCCAAGCGTTTGCTATCCATCGCCGACAAGATAACAAACCGGCAAACGATGCGCCAGTTTTCGATTTTTCAAAAACGGCCATGTCTTGACTTGAACGGAAATTGGCCGTGAAATAAATTGGATTCCGCAAACAAACTTAAAATGAAAAATCGCGCTGCAATAATAATCGCCGCCGTTTTGTTCAACGCAATTACTTCGAAAGCCGGCGATGTGCCGGACGCAAATACAATTTACGATCCAAATCCAAACCATCTTTGGAACCGGCTGAATGAAACTTTGTTTGAGCGAACGGCACAAGATGGCAAGAAATATGGCTTGGATGAATTGGACATCCTTTATTGGAATAGAACGACAAATTTGCTGGCAGGAATTTCACATCAGCAAGCTCTCACAATTCTCGATGAATTCATCAATACACATGGTGAAAAACTAATTCAAGACCCGCTAAAGAAAGCCCTATTGCAGCGCGACCTTTGGGCACTTTTTGATTGGACGGCGGGAGGCTTGAATCGGAATTACAAAACCGAGCGAAAGGATTTGCTAAAACGCCTGGCTTTTGCGATTCAGCGGCTAGAACTGACAACCAATGAAATCGCATCGCTGCCGGATAATTATGCGCTTGCAGAAAAAAATAATTTGACCGATTTGCCTCGTGGATTATTCAACACCAATAGCGATTGGATAAATATCGGCATCCAAAATGTTCTCGGACTGGTGCCAGCGCATGATTTAAGCTTCGGTGGGCGCTCGACTTTCATGGTTTTGTTTCATAACGCCGACGGACGAAAGGCTGGCTTGAATTATTTGAAACAAATTGACGCAGTAGAACCGATGTATGTTCCTTCGGGCGACACCAATTCTCCAATCACTTTGAACCATTTTCCGCAATTTCCCACCAATTCACAATGGGCATTGGCGCGGCGTATGCGCGTGATTGATACGAATGGAAAAATCCGGACGACGCATATTGTAGAAAGCATACAATTAAGAACTTATTTGGGATTTGGAGAACCGGAATATGTAGAGATAACCAATGCTGATGGAACAGTTGGCAGCCAAACTATTCCGCCCCAGCAATTCAACGAATTTCAAATGACCAGTCCATCCGCAAAAATGATTTCTCTTGGCCAAAAAGAAAGAGACTTCACTAAAATTCTTTTTTCCATTGGACTTGACCCGTTTGAATTCTCCGGATTTAGAAATGAAAGAAATTTAGATACTAATCAACCGGTTGTGCTTCCGATTGTGCTTCAAAATTGCTACCAATGTCATGGCAACGCGGGGATTTATTCTGTGAACAGCTTTACCCGCATTTTCTCCTTGGAGGTTCCCCCCGCCGAAACAACTCAAATGGTCGAGTCTGATGGCAATAACGACGAGGAAATGTTTTTTTCCTCGGAAGAACAACGAGCCGATTGGGGCATATTGCAGGGTTTGTGGATGCAGGCAAATTAGCCATGAAACCCGCCGCAAAATTCGCCATCGTCCTCGTCACCGCGCCGGATTTGAAAACGGCGCGCGCGCTGGCCAAGGCCGCTTTGCAAGCGCGTTTGATCGCCTGCGCAAATCTCATTCCAAAAATCGAATCGCATTACCGTTGGCAGGGAAAAATTGAATCGGGCGCGGAAGTTCTTCTGATTTTGAAAACGCAGAAATCAAAACTGGCCGCGCTGGAAAAATTGATTCTCGCCAAACATCCTTACGACACGCCGGAATTTCTGGTTCTGCCGTTGCGCGCGGGCAACAAGAAATATCTCGACTGGCTGGCGGCAAGTTTGAAGTAGCGCAGGTTTGCAACCTTGCTGTATCGCCGATTTGCAATCGGCAGCGTGCCGAAACTCCTGCAACCATTGAGTTCATCGTGTCTTGCGGATTGCAAATCCGCGATACAGCCGACTGCAAGTCGGCGCTACGGCGGCGGTGTCCAGTTGCGCCCTGCGCTACGTTAATCGTCAATTTTTTATTGAACCTGCGCGGCGCGGGCGTAAATTCAGGGCGTGATTCAAACCGTGAATCAGAACGATACAGTGACACTGATGCTGCTGATGGCGCACTTTCTGGCATTGGGAGTGGCAGTCATGGTTTTTCTTTGGATGATTTTCCTGCATCGCCGCGCGCAACGGCTTGAAAAAATCGCGCCACAAATCACAAACCCGGTTTTCCTTGCACCAATTTTTCCGCAGCGCCCGGCGATTTGGCTGGCCATCCGTTCAGTAAGCCCCCAGGCGGTTCATGCCGCGCTGGGTCTGGGCCGTTCCGCGCCGTGTTCGTGGTCTGAAGGCATGATGGGCGGACACGAATTTTTCATCAGCCCGCGCGTGAACGGCTGGGTCATCGTCACCGGCCTCGCCATCCCCTGCCCTGACGACGACGTGGATGCGTGCTTTCTTTTTCTGACCGCGTTGAGCCGCAAGCTCGGCCACGTCCAGTTTTTTCACGCGGAAAAGTTCACGCATCATCACGCGTGGGCGCGGCTGGACGACGGCTGCGTGACGCGCGCGTATGCGTGGGCTGGCGAAATTGTCTGGAATCAAGGTGCGAAAACGATGCCGGAAACCATGCTCGGCCTGAAATGTTTCGCTTACGGCGACATTTTGCCGTCAACAGAAGCCGTCGAGATGAATTTTGAAAAAGTCGCGGCGCTGGCGGCGCGCTGGAGCCTTGACCCTGCGGCTATAGACGAAAGTTCACTGAATCACGCGAGCGGACTGGCGGGTGAATTGTCCCAACTTTATTAGTCCCAACTTTATTAGTTGCAGGCGCGCAAAGTTTGGCGCAGAGTGCCATTGAACCAGAAAGGAAAAATCATGGCAAACAACATTGAACTAGAACTGCAAACATTTCCAAAATCCGTCGCGCTCAAGGACGGCACAAAGGCCACGCTGCGCCCGCTGCACAAGGCCGACGAAAAAGATTTTCACCAGTTGTTCCTCGGCATTCCAGAACCGGAACGGATGTTCATCAAGCACCGCGTCACGGACATCAATGTCATCCACGAATGGTGCAGCAACATTGACTACGCGCGCAACCTGCCGCTGATCGGCCTGCTCGCCGGGAAAATCACCGGCGTGGCGACGTTGCACCAGCAGTTGGGCGGCTGGAAGCGGCAGATCGGGCGCGTGAGCGTCTCGGTGCATCCGGCGGCGCGCGGACGCGGGCTGGCGCGGGCGCTCATCGCCGAAACACTGGAAATCGCGCGCGGTGCCGGACTGGAACGCGTCGAGGCGGAATTTATCGGCGAACAGCAGACCGCAATGAAAATGTTCGCGATACTCGGCTTCAACGAGTTGATGCGGCTGGAGGATTACGTCAAGGATATGCAGGCGATCTCGCACGACTACATTTTGATGGGACTCGACTTGCGGACGGACGAGGAATACACCAGCGCGGCGGGATGAAATCTTTTTATTCGCAAATCCAAGCTGGGGTTGTAAATTGACGGCCATGAGCGTGGAACAAATTGAAAAGACGCTGCTGCAACTGCCGGGCGAGGAACGCCGCCGGTTTGCAGACTGGTTTTACGCGCACGAGGACGAAATTCTCAATCCGCAGAATGAAGACTACATTCATCCGTCCGTAAAGGAGGAGATTCTTCGCCGACGCGATGAACTCATCGCCAATCCAAGCCTTGCCGAACCTGTCACCGACGAATGGTTTGAACAATTGAAACGCAGGCTGGCCGATGCAAAAGCATCCTCTCGTTAATCAAGACATTGAGGAAGCCGCCTTCTGGTATCACCAGCGCAATCCCGACGCGGCCTTCCGGTTTGTTGACGAAGTGCGCCACGCCATGTTTGCAGCCGCGAAAAATCCACTTCACTTCTCCGTCCGCCTTGAGGATGTCCGCCGCGTGAAATTGCGTCATTTTCCGCACAGCGTCTTTTTTACAGTCCGCGGTGACGCCGTTCTCGTGCTGGCCGTCTTGCACGGTGCGCGCGAAGTTGAAAAACTTGTTTTGGAAAGAAAAACCAACGGCTAATTCTGTCGAACCTTGACACCCGAAATTTGCCCCAACTGCGGCGCAGAAGTTCCGCGCAACGCCAAGGCCTGCCCCGGCTGCGGCTCCGACGAAAGCAGCGGCTGGTCGGAAACTGCTTATGCCGGCAAACTCGGTCTGCCTGATGAAGAATTCAATTACGACGAATTTGTGAAGGAAGAATTCGGCTCCGGCTCCGCAAAACCGCGCGGCATAAGCTGGCTTTGGTGGCTCGTCGCACTGCTGCTCATCGGATTATTTTTATATTCGTTCCTGCGTTAAATTTCAGGCTCGCCTCGTGCTGCGTGCCAGAAGCGGATGACCTCCACGACTTTCTCTTCATCCTTCACGCGGTAAAAAATCCGATACGGCTTGGAAATGATCTCACGGATGTTTTCGTCGTTCTGTTCAGGGACAACGCGGCCAAAGCGCGGAAATTTTGCCAGATGCCGGACGATTTCAATCAATTTTCGGCCAAACTGCGCACCGGCTTCCCGATTGTCTTGGGAAATGAAACGGATGATGCCTTCGAGGTCGTCAATGGCCGGCTCGGAAAAAATTATTTTGCAGTCCATGACGCCGCAAGCTTTTTAACTTCGTCAATGGATCTGCCTTCGCCACGGTCGAGCGAATCCAGTCCCTTTTGGATGGCGGCGACCACTTCCAACCGACGGGTGATCTCATCGAAACTCGCGTCTTCCGGGAGTTGCCCCACAGTTTCCAGCACCATTCGTTTGGCAGTCATGGCATTACTCTGCACGAAAACGGCTGAAAATGCAATGGCATGAATTAACCGCGCGGCATCAGTTGGTTCTGGCGGCTGGTCGCGGTGCTTCTGATTTTGCTTCTCGCATTTCTATTTTTTCATTGACGAACAAATGACAACACCGCGCATATGTGGGGTTCCACACGAGCCGTTTATTGAAGTGCTGAAGGCATGGAAAACACATTGCTTGATTCTTCGGATGACTTCGCCTTTCGCATCCACTACAAGTTTTCGGGAACCATGATCATCGTCATTTCAGAAAGCGGTTGTTCCGTTACAAAATCGGTTCGAACCGCCAGATGTTCCACGCGCCGCCGCGATTGGAACGGAAATAAATGCTCTTGCCCTGGTGATCCCAGCACGGGCTGTCGTCACGCGAACCGTTGGTCGTCAACTGCGTCCGCTGGCTGCCGTTGGCCGTCATCAGCCAGATGTCGTCGTTGCGATTATTGTGCGAGTCGAATCCTTCATCCGACGCATATACAATCCATTTGCCGTCCGGCGACCAGCGCGGGTCAATGATGTCGTAGTCCGTGTTTTGGGTCAGTTGCGTCTCGCTCGCGCCGTCAATGCTCATCGTCCACAACTGATGCCGCTTGGAAAGTTTGTCCTGCCGCACGAACAAAATCAGCTTCCCGTCCGGGGAAACCCGTGGCGATTCACCCTCGCGCAATTGCGTCAGGAGATTGTTGTCCCTCGACAGCATCCAAATCTGCGGTTCCTCCGCGCTGGGCGGAATGGAGGCAAAGACAATCGTCCGGTTGTCCGACGCGACGCAAGGCGAATAATCCTCCGCCTGCGTGTAAGTCAGTTTTGTGATTCCGCCGGGGCCATCGGCTTTGACAAGCCACAACGTGGGATTGCTGCTGGTTCGATTGGAACTGAACACCACGTTCGTTCCGTCCGGCGTAAAGGCCGGAAACGCATCATGCCACTTGCCATAAGTCAGCCGTGTCTTGCCAAACGAGCCAACCCGCTGTTCCTGGATGTTGCTATACCATGTGCCGGCATCTTCCTTCACAATCTCCGTGAATAACAAAACGTCGTCGGTGGGCGAGAGCACCGGCGGACCGATGTTGATGTCCTTGTCCTGATTGTCCGTCACGCGCGTCACGGCTGCGACGTTGGGCGAGCGCTCAATCACTTCCAGATATGCCAGCGTCGGCTTGCTCGTCAACGCCAGCTTCACACCGTTGTCTGTGTGCTGTGGCTCGATGGTAACCAACTGGATGGGAATCGCCTCGATCTTTTCCAGTGTCACTGAATAATCCGTCTGGCTGGTCGGGGCGTATGTAATAGTATTCGTCCCGTCTTTGTAGCCATCTTTTCGCACCGTCACGGAAACAGGTTGGTTCGCGCCCGTAAATGTCACATTCTTGGTCAATGGCGTGATGCCCGCCGGCTGGCCGTCCAGAAACACCGACGCGCCCGCCGGGTCGCTTTGCACCCGGACGGTTTTCTGAAACCGGCTCAACGAGACGCTGTAATCCGTCTGGCTCGCCGGCGAATAGGCGATTTGAACTGACCCGTCCAAATAGCCGTCCTTTTGGAGCTTCACCATAATGGGCTGGGTCGCGTCGGCAAAAGTCAAATTAGTTACCAATGGCGCGACGCCCTGCGTCTGTCCGTTGATAAGAACCGTCGCGCCCGCTGGATCGCTCTCTATCTGGACAGTTTTCTGGAAATGGCTCAATTGGACGGTGTATTCCATCTGGCTCGCCGGTGTGTAGGCGATTTGAACTGACCCATCCAAATAGCCGTCCTTTTGGAGCTTCACCGTAATGGGCTGGTTCGCGTCGTCAAAAGTCAAATTATTTGCCAATGGTGTGACGCCCTGCGACTGTCCGTTGATAAGAACCGTCGCCCCGGACGGCTCGCTCTCAATCTGCACAGTTTTCTGAAAACGCATCAATTGTATAAGGTATTCCTTTTGTGATGTTGGCTTGTAGCTGATCCGTGCAGAACCGTCCTGATACCCATTGAGATGCGCCGTTGCTTCAAATGTTTGTGAACTCGGATTAAAATTCAGCGTATGCGTGACCGGGCTGGAACCGGCTGTAGCACCATCAATGGAGACTGTGGCGTTATCAGGCACAGTTTTAATAGTGACAGTCTTGGTGATGGCACATCCGCAGATCAATGACGCGACGGCCATGAATAACAATGGTTTCCAGAATGAGTTTATACGCATAATAATAGTGGGTTAAAAGACGTTAGTGAAAAAATTGATTCGTGTGGTGCTGGTGGTTTGGCGTGGAAGTTTGTATGGACCAAGGATTCCGATTCTGACTGTTGGGCGATGGATTTGATGTTGGAGTGGAGGAATGATTTATAAAATTCTGTCGGAAGTTCGCCACCAAGTTTCGACTGCCATTGACAGTGAAATTATAGCTGGGGGACAAACTCACCACCTTTCCATTTTCCGTCCAAGATTCAAAAATAAAGTCGCTGCTTGGTGTGACGTTCACTGTTTGGGAACTGCCTAAAGCACAAACTCCGTTACCACTCAATATGCCTCCATTGATTGGCAACACGCTCAACGTTAACGGAACATAGGTGACTCGTGGCGTGGTTGGAGCAACAACCGATTTGGTTTGGTTCTGGACGCTCGTAGAAATTTGCGGAGAAGAAGTTGCGGCAGGTTTTGCAACACCGCTCACAGTTCCACCGTTATTTGGCAACGAACTTGTTGTGTTCGGATCAGAAGAAGGCGAAGCATTGAAGACGTGAATATAATGGTCAAACCAAGAAGAAGAATAAGTGTGGAGTCGCCATTGAATATTGTAGTCGGGATTTATTGAATACATTGATTCCGAGACAGTAATTGTTCCATCGGCATTTTTACTTTCGACAACCGCAACGTGACCGTGCGAAAAGCCATGTTTCGAATCAAGCTGCGCTATCGAATGCACGGCAGGAATCTTATCAACAGTAAATACAGATTGTGCCTCATTTGCCCAATCTCCCGCGTCACCAGCCACAGCCCTTGCCAATTGTGCTGGATTTGCACCGAGTTCAAGCATATGTCCATACGCATACCAAGTGCAGTTGCCTAGTGCGAGGGGATCGAATGCGCCGCCAGTCGCATGAGCCTTTGCATCGGCACTTGCATTAGGCGCATTTCCATTCCTCCAAAAAGGATTGGCGGTTGTGTAATAACTACTGGAAAAATCAGGTTGTCCTTCTGCCAGCGGTGGCATGGTGGGAGTTATGGGTGAAGTCGGCATTACTTGTTGCGGTGGCTGCACCGTTGCCACAAAACTTCCGCTGCTCGGCGTATTGATTGCTGGCGCACTGGCCGCAGACGGTGTTTGAAAATAAAACGCGCCCGAAACTGCGCTGCTTTCTTTCGAGCCGGTGAAGCTGGTCATGTTCCAACGATATATATGTCCGTTGACCAAATAGCCATTCGGCAAGGTGAGCGATGAACCGGTCAACGGAGAATAGGTTGTTCCGCTGGCATTGGGATAAATGAACGGCGTTCCTGCCGCCGTCATGTCTCGAATGTAAAGACCGTAGCCTGTTGCGCCACTTGCCCAATTCCAGCCAAACGTCGGCGTCAGTGAATTTACAGACGTTCCGGGCGAACTCGCGCCGCCCGGCGCATTGATCGTCGGCGGACTTGCAATAACGGCTTGTGGCGGAGTTGCGATAATAGTTGGCGATGGAGTTGCCGCAACCGAAGCCGCAGCCGCAGGCGTTTGAAAATAAAGTGCGACAGAAACCGCGCTGCCCTCTGTCGCGCTGACGAAACTTGTCATGTTCCAACGGTAAATGTGTCCATTGACCAAATAACCACTCGGCAAAGTCAAAGAAGTGCCAGTCAATGGATGGGCAGTTGTCCCAATGGAGTTCGGATAAATGAGCGGCGTTCCTGCCGCTGTCATGTCCCGAATGTAAAGGCCATAGCCAGTTGCTCCGCTTGTAGAATTCCAACTGAATGTTGGCGTTAATGAACTCACCGCCATTCCCAGCGAATTTCCATAGCCGGGTGAAATGGTAGTAGGCGGATTGGCGGCTAATGTGATCTGGCAAAATAGCCAGAGAGCAACTGAAATAACACGGGCGAAGTGTATGCCATTCAGCCGACCAAAGGCCGCAAACTCTTTCATTGTGTTTTATCGTTCCGGGACATATTGGCGGCAACTTCTTTGCCAACCATTTCGGCGTGCTGCTTCATTCGCTTGTCCGCTTCTTGGTTTTTGCAGTGCCGCATGGCCATGACAATGGCGATTATCCAAAGGATGAATGTCCCCGGAAGCAACACGAACATCATTGCGAAAATGGCTGCGAAAAAAGCCATGGCCGATGTTAGAACGAACATACCCCACTTTTTTGCAACAAGGAAGTATAACGGCGGACAGAATATTGCTAGTGCGATCATAATTTTATTTTTTGGTTTATTGTTGTTGTGACTGAATCTGGTTTTGCATTTGCATCTGCTGTTGCATATTTTGCTGCATCATTAATTGCTGATACTGGCCAGCATCCATTAGTCCTCGTGACTTTTTAACCGCGCCCGTGTCTGTGGACGTTTGCATCGTGTAAGTGAAATCCCATGTGTAGTTTTGTTTTTCAGTGGTGTTTCCGGCCACATCGGTTGCCGTAACAACATCGTATAAGAAGATGCTGATAGTGCCTTTGCCTTGAAGCACATCCAACGGCGGGCCTTTAATTTCGAGATCGCCATCATTGAGCGGCGGCACAATGCCACCACTGAACTCTTTATAGTCCGTGTTGTTGAATGGAATGAGCTTTCCATCCACATTAAATTGAACCACCGCTCCTTGACCGTGAAACACACGGTTTAATTGATTGTGAATTTTCACTGTGAATACCAGTCTGTTCGGTTGCGCCACTAGCTGGGGAATGGTGTTCTGCTCGACAAAAACCTTGGTTCTCAAGTCCTCTGAACTACTTCCTATGCCTAAAAGAACTTGCTCGCTCATGGTGGCTTGAACAGCCTGAACTGTGGTTTTATCAATTCGCACAGCCTTGTATAGCGCGGGCACAACGGTTATATCCAGACCGCCCTTTGTTTGATTTGGTGTATTCACAGGATCTGCAATGACGGCTATTTGTGGAATGCGGCAACTAATTTGAGTCGTAGGAATAGGAGTCGTTGATGTTTGTGGCGCAACGCAGCCGGTCAATAGCGATGCGCTGACAGTGAGAATTGAGAATATTTTTAGTTGTTTTTTCATGGTTTTCATGGTTTGTTTTTTGAGTGTTAAAGTCTATTTTTATTTTGCAGGTGCATCTGGTGGAGTCGGCGGCGGAGCGTGGTTGCCGCCGTGGTCGGGCGGGAATATGCCTGGCAGAAATTCTCCGCGCACTCCGGTTGTTTTCTTATTTTTCATTTTTGGAACTGCAAAATTGCTCCTCACCCAGGCCCTCTCCTCATTTAACGAGTAGAGGGAGAAAGAGCTTCACGCATTCAACGGTCTGTCGGCGGGCAGATCAAATTTCTTTCTCATGCCGGCGCTGGCGGGATCGTTGAAGGGGAATTCGCCGTCGGCGGCGTGCTGCAACTGGCGGCGGCGCACGGCCAGGCTTTCCACCATTTGCGCGAGCTGCGTGCGCGTGTCCCTGGCGTCGCCCTTGCCGCCCACTTGCGTGACCTTGGTTTTCTTGTAATCGTCCAGCGCCTGTTTCAAATCCGCGCCGTGCTGTGCGGTGATTTTGGGCAGGGTGTCGGTCTTGAGCTTGTTGAAAATGTTTGCGGCGGCGGTTTCCAGCGCGGGGCGGCTGATGTCTATGTTCGCGCCAATGCAGTATTCGGCGCGCGCGGGATTGCCATTGGGATACTTCATCCGCCCTTGCTCTGGATGTAATGGATTTTGTCGAGCAGGGATTTTTTGGCGGTCGTTTCGTCGCCGGTCTCCAGTTTGGAATCAAGGGCGGCCTGGGATGCGCCGCCGGTGTATTGGCTCATGCCTTCCAAATCGGTTCCCAACTGCGTCATGAACGCGGGCGTGATGATCTGGTCGTCCTGGATTTTGGCAAGGGTTGCCGGGTCGCTGGCGACGCCGTAAATGGTGTTGGTGCGGCTGATTTCGGCGAGCTGGTGTTTGTCCAAAAGGCCGTGGGTTTTGGGTGTTTTGCCGCCGTTGGGCGCGGGTGCGGGTGCGGGTGCTGGGTCGCTCATGGGTTAGTTGAGGGTTGAGGGTTGAGAGTTGAGAGATTTGCGGCGAAGGGCGCAAAAAGGCGCAATTTTAATGGAAATCCTTTGATTTTTGAGGAAACTCCGTTGTTCCGGCAGGGCGCTCCGTTGCTGCGACAGTCCACTCCCAGGCAACGGAAAGGCACTCCGTCGTTTCGGATTGCCGCTCCATTGAAACGGCGTCGCGCTCCATTGTTCCGACAACGAACTCCATTGCGCCGGATGGCCGCTCCGTTGTTTGTGACAAGGACGCCGTTGCCGCGAGTTGCCGCTCCCTTGCGCCGGAAAATGACTCCTTTGAACTGGAATTGAAAATTGCCGCCGGAAATTTTGCCGCGAGTGAAGAAAAGACTCCCGCCGCTTATTGCGCGGTTGCGCGGTTGCGCGGTTGCGCGGTTGCTTTCAGGTGAAACTCTGACTGTTACGAATCCCGCCATAAAGGTTGAGACGAATCATTGAAGAGCTGGCAGGCGCACGTCAAGTTTTATTTTTGAAAATAATTTGGAGGGCGTTGAAATTCAGTTCGCCCTCGTCCTCCTGCCCGTTCTCGATTTTTGGATTTGAGGATGAGAACGAGGACGAGGACGATTATGATTTTGTTGATGAAAATAAAAAAGCCCGCTCGATTTGAGCGGGCTTTGCGTTTGAAACAAAATTACTTTTTCTCTTCCGGCTTGGTTTCTTCCGCGGCGGGCGCGGTTTCAGTTTCAGCCGGAGCGGCAACCGTCGAGTCCACCCATTCCAGAATCGCGCGCTGGGCGGCGTCGCCGTTGCGCTGGTTCATCTTGACGATGCGCGTGTAGCCGCCGTTGCGTTCCTTGAACGCGGGCGCGATTTCCTTGAACAGGATTTTCGCCGCGTCTTCCTGATGCAACCGCGCCACCGCGAGGCGGCGGTCGTGGATCGTGCCGCTCTTGCCGAGCGTGACCATTTTTTCCGCGACGGAACGCGCGGCCTTGGCCTTGGCCAGGGTCGTCGTCACGCGGTGGTGCTTGATGAGGCTGCAAACGAGGTTCGCCAGCATCGCGTTGCGATGCTCGGACGTGCGCCCCAGCTTGGCCGTTCGTTTAAGATGACGCATAAAATTCCTATTCCGCCGCCGGTTCTTCCTTGACCGTGGTGTCAATCAATCCCGGCTCAAAATTCATCCCGAGCGCAAGGCCGAGCATGGTCAGCTTGTCCTTGATCTCGTTCAGCGATTTTTTGCCGAAGTTGCGATACTTGAGCATTTCCTGCTCGCTCTTCAAGGCCAACTGGCCGACGGTGGTGATGTTCGCGTTGTTCAGGCAGTTCGCCGCGCGGACGCTCAACTCGATTTCGTTGACGCTCATGTTGAGCAGTTTCTTCAACTTCATCTTCTCGTCGTCCTGCTTGTCGGCGGCTTCCTCGAACTCAATGGCGTTCTTGTCGTAAAGCGCAAACACGTCGAGGTGCTTCTGAAGAACGACGGACGACTGCGTGAGCGCGTCGTCGGGCGTGATGCGTCCGTCCGTCCAGATTTCCAAAATCAGCCTGTCATAATCCGTGCGGTTGCCGACGCGCGCGGCCTCGACGTTGTAACGGACGCGGGTGACCGGCGAGAACAGCGAATCAATCGCGATGACGCCGATGGCCTGGCCGGGTTTTTTGTTTTCGTCGCTGGGGCAAAAACCGCGGCCGATTTTCACGGTCAGCTCCATCTCAAGTTTTTTCTTTTTGTCGAGCGTGCAGATGTGCTGCGTCGGGATTCACCAGTTCGACATTCTGGTTGACCTGGATGTCGGCGGCGGTCACCGCGCCTTCCTTGTTGACCGAAAGCAGCAAAGACCTGTTCGTCGCGCGTGTGCGCCTTGAATTTGACCTTCTTCAAATTCAAGACGATGTCGGTCACGTCCTCGACGACGCCGTCAATCGTGGTGAATTCGTGCATCGCGCCGTCCACCTTGATTGACGTGATGGCCGCGCCTTCGAGCGACGAGAGCAGCACGCGCCGCAGCGAGTTGCCGATGGTGTGGCCGTAACCGGTTTCAAACGGGTCGGCGATGAATTTTGCGTAGGTGTCCGTGGCGGTGGATTCTTCCTTCTGCAACCGCTTGGGCATTTCGAAACGTCCGAGTCTGACTGGCATATTTTCCTTTCAACAATTTTAATCTGATTTCTCCGGCTGATTTATTCCCGCGCCGGAGAAATCCGTGTAATTGTTTTTTGTTTATGGTTTATCGGGAATAAAATTCTACGACGGCCTGTTCGTTGGCGATCGGCTGGATTTCGTCGCGCGTCGGAATCCGCATGAACCGTGCCTTTGAATTCCTCCTTGCTGAACGACAACCAGTCCGGCACGGCGCGGCTGACGGAGCCTTCCAAATTTTTCGTCGCCAGCTGGCGCGACACGTTGTGATTTTTGACTTCGATCACGTTGTTCACTTTCAACGCAAACGACGGGATGCTGACCTTGCGGCCGTTGACCGTGATGTGGCCGTGGCAAACCATCTGGCGCGCGGCGGCGCGGGTGTTCGCGAAGCCGAGGTGATAAACGACATTGTCCAGGCGCGTCTCCAAAATCTGCAACATCTGCTCGCCGGTGACGCCGCGACGGCGCAACGCCTTTTCATAGACGCCGCGAAACTGCTTTTCCATCAGGCCGTAGTAATAACGGAACTTCTGCTTCTCGATCAGGCCGAGGCCGTAATCGGTGTGCTTGCGGCGCGACTTCGGGCCGTGGACGCCGGGACCGTAGTTGCGGCGTTCAAGATATTTCGACGGGCCGAAAATCGGCAGACCGAACCGGCGGCTGATGCGAACGCGGGGACCTGTGTAACGAGCCATATTTAGTTGATGGTTGAAAGTTGAGAGTTGAGAGGATTAGACGCGGCGTTTTTTGCGCGGGCGGCAGCCGTTGTGCGGAATCGGCGTCACGTCTTTGATCGTGCTGATTTCCAGGCCGATTGCCTGAAGCGCGCGGATGGCGGATTCACGGCCGGAGCCGGGACCTTTGACGCGGATTTCGACTTCCTTCATTCCGTGCGCCATCGCCTGGCGCGCGGCGTCCTGCGCGACCTGCTGCGCGGCGTAAGCCGTGCTTTTGCGCGAGCCTTTGAAACCGACGCGCCCGGCGCTTGACCAGCCGATCAGATTGCCGTGCATGTCGGTGATGGTGACCTGCGTGTTGTTGAACGTGGCAAGAATGTTTGCGACGCCGGCGACGACATTTTTCGCGTGCTTGGCCTTGATGATCTTTTTGGCGTTCGCGTCCTCGCCCAAAAGTTCGGCGGCGGTCGGCGCGGCGACAACGGCGACTGGCGCGGTGGCGTCAGCCGGTTTCGCGGCTTCAGCGGACGGCAGCTTTTTCAGCCGGAGCTTTTTCTTTTTCGGCGGCAGCTTTCTTTTCAGCGGTTTCAGGCTTCGCTTCCTTTTGCGAGCGGTTTGTTTTTTGTTTCTTCAGACATATTCAATTTCAAATCGTAAATCGCAAATCAAAAATAAATCAGTGAATGCCCGTTTTGGCGTTCGGATTGCGCTGCACGCCGACCGTCTTGCGCGGGCCTTTGCGCGTGCGGGCGTTGGTCTGCGTGCGCTGGCCGCGCACGGGCAGGCTGCGCATGTGCCGGACGCCGCGATAGCATTTGATGCCCTGCAGCCGCTTGAGGTTCATGCCGAGTTCGCGGCGCAAATCGCCTTCGATGACGTATTTGCCTTCCTGGATCGCGTGGACGATTTGCGAAAGCTGCGCTCGGTCAAATCCTTCGCGCGGATCGAGCGGTCAATGTTCGCGCGCTCGAGAATCTCCAGCGCGTTGACCGGGCCGATGCCGTAGATGTAGCGCAGCGCGATGTCTATGCGCTTGTTCGGCGGAACTTCAACACCAATGATGCGTGCCATAAATTTTTAACCTTGCCGTTGCTTGTGACGTTTGTTCGAGCAGATGACGCGAATGACGCCGCGGCGGCTTCACGATCTTGCAATGCTCACACAATTTTTTTACTGATGCTCTGACTTTCATCTTAAATTTTTGTTTCAACCAAAATCCGCCCGACGGACAAATCGTAAGGCGTCAATTGCAATTTCACTTTGTCGCCGGCTTTCAGCCCGGCAAAATTCTTCTTCGCTTTTCCCGCGACGAACGCCGTCAGCCGGTGGCCGTTTTTCAATTCCGCGCGCCAAGTGCCGTTCGGCAAAACCTCGATCACGCGACCTTCAACTTTGAAAGCTTCGTCTCCGGCCATGTCAAAATCTCCGGTTCGCCGTCCGTTATCAGGACGGTGTGCTCAAAATGAGCGGATAATGAACCATCTTGCGTGACCACTGTCCAGCCATCTTTCAAGATTTTTACTTCAGGCCGCCCGGCGTTGACCATCGGCTCGATCGCAATCGTCATGCCCGCGCGCAGCTTGTCGTTCATCTTCCGGTCCACAAAATTCGGCACTTGCGGCTCTTCGTGCATCGAGCGCCCGACGCCGTGGCCGACAAATTCGCGCACGACGCTGAAACCGTTGCCCTCGACATAATCCTGAATCGCGCGCGAAATGTCCGTCACGCGGTTTCCCGGTTTCGCCGCCGCGATCCCCAAATACAGCGACTGCTCCGTCACGTCCAAAACCGCTGCGCCAGAACGCCGCAGCCGCCCACCGCCACCGTCCGCGCGTTGTCGCCGATAAAACCTTTGTAGCTCACGCCGACATCCACGCTCACGATGTCGCCGAAACGCAGTTCGCGCTCGCTCGCCAGTCCGTGAACGACTTCCTCGTTCACCGAAATGCAAGTGTGGCACGGATACTTGCGATAACCCAAAAACGCGCTCTTCGCGCCGTAAAATTTGATCCGCTCCGCCGCAAATTCGTCCACCTGCCTCGTCGTCACGCCGGGCTTGATGAACGCGACGATTTCGTCCAACACTTTTCCGCGCCACCGCGCACGCCGGACGCATCGATTTCAAATCGTCCTCGCTCTTGAGATTGATCTTGCCCACAAACGATCTAGAACCGTCCGCGCAGACGGCCCTTTTTCAGGAAGCCGTCGTAATGGCGCATCATCAAATGCGATTCGACCTGGCGCATCGTGTCCAGCAAAACGCCGACGGTGATCAAAATGCTCGTGCCGCCGAAAAACTGCGCCACGGGGTAGGGAATGCTCAATTGCCTCGAAAGAATGATCGGAATCGTCGCGATGACGGTCAGGAAAATCGCGCCCGCCAGCGTGATGCGGCTCATCGCCTTGTGCAGATAATCGCTCGTGCCCCTGCCCCGGACGCACGCCGGGAATGTAGCCGCCGTTCTTCTTCAAATCGTCGGCGATCTGGATTTCGTTGAACTGCGTCGCCACCCAGAAATAGGAGAAGAACAAAATCATCAGCGAATAAATCGTCAGATACCTGAACGAGCCGCGCGATTGAGCGCCAGAGCCATGCTGCTGAAACATATCCGACAGAAACGGCTGGCTGAGAAATAAATGCTCGCAGCTCCAGAAAGATCGGCTGCGGAAACATCAGGATGGACTGCGCGAAAATGATCGGCATGACGCCCGCGTAATTCACCTTGAGCGGCATGAACGACGTTCCGCCCGCATACATTTTGCGCCCGACGGCGCGCTGCGCGTATTGCACGGGAATTTTCCGCTGCGCCTGCGTGACCGCGATGACGCCCGCCGATCACCGCCGACCAGCAGCAACACCATCACCATCACCGTCGCCGATAATTAGCTGTGGTTCGCGACGGCCGCCGGCCGAAAACATATCGTCGAAGCCCGCGCACCGCCAGCGGCAATCGCGCCACGATGCCGATGGTGATGACCAGTGAAACGCCGTTGCCGATGCCGCGCTCGGTGATTTGTTCGCCAAGCCACATCAACAACATCGTGCCCGTCGTCATGAATCAAAGTCGTCTGGATGCGATACCACCAAAGATGGTTGTCGCTGAAGAGCACAAGCCGGCTGATGTCTCCGCCAAAGGCCTTTCCTGGATTTTCCCAACTGATGCCGTCGCGCAGCCCCTGCCTAAACACAGCAGCACGGTCAGATAGCGTCCGTATTGGATGATTTTCGCGCGACCGCCTTCTTCGCGCGCCAGCTTGCTCAATTTCGGCCAGACCGCCGTGAGCAACTGGATGATGATCGTGGCGCTGATATACGGCATGATGCCGAGCGCGCCGATGGCGCAATGCTCCAGCGCGCCGCCGTTGAACATATTGATACATGCCCAGCACGCCGCCGCCTTGCGAATGGCTGTTGAAATAATTGTGCAGCGCCGTGCCGTTCAAGCCCGGAATGCGGATCCATGCCATCAGCCGGCAGACCGCCAGCACGCCAAGCGTGAACAAAATGCGGGAC
This sequence comes from uncultured Verrucomicrobiae bacterium, assembly GCA_963755455.1. Taxonomy (GTDB): domain Bacteria; phylum Verrucomicrobiota; class Verrucomicrobiia; order Limisphaerales; family UBA11358; genus UBA11358. Next base: position 728,392 of record CAVWJH010000004.1, on the reverse strand, counting down.
TTCAGCTCCGGGATTTTGAAGCAGTTGGCGAACGTGTTGCAGATGTTGCGGAACATGAGTCAGTCCCGCTCAAGCCTTCGCGGGTTCGGCGGGTTTGCGGCCGACGATTTCAACCGTGCCGCCTTTGGCTTCGATTTTCGCCTTGGCCGAAGCGCTGAACGCGCTCGCGCTCACCGTAAGTTTTTTGGTCAATTCGCCGTTGCCGAGAATCTTGATTCCGTGCGGATGTGCCGTTGGCCAGGCCGACCGCGCGCAACGCCGTCTCATCCACTTTCGCACCGTCGTCAAATTTGTTCAGATCGCCGACGTTCACGCGCGATGTATTTCGTCGTGAACCGCGCGTTGTTGAAACCGCGTTTCGGAATGCGGCGGATGAGCGGCATCTGGCCGCCTTCAAAGCCGATGCGGATGGAGCTGCCGGAACGCGCGGTCTGGCCCTTGCCGCCGCGACCGGAAGTTTTGCCGTGGCCGCTGGATTCGCCCTGGCCGAGACGCTTGGTGCGATGTTTCGCGCCGGGACGGGGTTTAAGATTGTGCAGTCGCATAAAATTTTAGGCTGTTGGCGGAATCGCCGACGGCGGTTCGGGCGTTTTCACTTTTCTAATTTCCAAACCGCGGCTCTTGTAAATGTCCTCGCGCAGACGCAGGCTCAACAAACCTTTGAGCGTCGCCTTCACCACGTTCGCCGCGTTGTTCGAACCGAGCGATTTGCTCAAAATATCCTTCATGCCGGCGGATTCCAGAACCGCGCGGACTGTTTTGCCGGCGATGATTCCGGTTCCGGGCGAAGCCGGGCGCAGCAAAATCTTTCGCGCCGCCATAGCGGCAAAAAACTTCGTGCGGAATCGTCACGTCCTTCAACGAAACGGAAACCATCTGGTTGCGCGCGAGTTCGCCGCCGCGACGGATCGCGTCCGCGACTTCACCGGCCTTGCCGAGCGCATAGCCGACGCGGCCGCGTTTGTCGCCGACGACGACGAGCGCGCTGAAATTGAAACGGCGTCCGCCCTTGACGACCTTTGACGGAGCGGTTGATGAACACAACCTTCTCCATCAATTCTTCGCCGCTGCCGCCAAAACCATTTTCAGGAGCATCCGACCGGCGACGGCTTGCCGACGCCACGACGCGCCTTGACCGCGCGGGCCGCGCTGTCCTTCACCACCAGGTTTGTTGATTTCAGCCACAGTATTTTTTCAGGTTAAAATTTTAATCCCGCTTCGCGCGCCGCGTCCGCCAGCGCCTTGACTTTGCCGTGATAACGCTCGCCGCCACGGTCAAACACGACTTCCTTGATGCCTTTGTCCAGGGCATTTTTCGCCGCGAGTGCGCCGATGGTCTTCGCGCCCTTCACATTCGCCGCCAAATCTTTCGGCGCGGTTTTGCTGACCGTCGAGGCCGCCGCAATCGTCACTGCCCGCGTCGTCGTCAATGAACTGGACGTGGATGTTTTCGTTCGTGAAACACACCGCCATGCGCGGACGCAGCTTCGTGCCGGTCACTTTTTTGCGGATGCGCCAGCGGCGCAACTGCTTCAATTTTTGTTTCTTTTCCGTTCTCATTTTGTTGCGTCCACGGATTTGGCCGTGAACTAAATTAATTATTATTGGACCGTCTTGCCTTCCTTGCGCTCGACGTGTTCGCCGACGTAACGCACGCCCTTGCCCTTGTAAGGTTCCGGCGGATAAAACGCGCGGATTTCCGAAGCGACCTTGCCGACCATCATCTTGTCCGGGCCTTCAATCGTCAGCTTCGTGTTTTCCTCGACCGTCACTTTGATCTGGTCGGGAATGTCGTAATTGATCGGATGCGAATAGCCGAGCGACAGATTCACAACCTTGCCCGTGACGGCGGCCTTGAAACCGACGCCCTGAATCTCCAGCTTCTTGACGAAACCTTCGGTCGACGCCCTTGACCATGTTGTTGACGAGCGCGCGGCTCAAGCCATGCAACGCCTTGGCCTGCGCGTCCTCGCCATCGCGGCTGACGACAATGTTGCCGCCGTCAACTTTGAGGCTCGTGCGCTTCGGCAATTCCCAGTCGAGCTTGCCTTTCGGGCCTTCGACGGAAACTTTCTGCCCCTTCACCTCCACTTTGACTTTCGGAGGAATGGCAATCGGTTGTTTTCCAATTCGCGACATAAAATTTTACCAGATGTAGCAGAGCAGTTCGCCGCCCAGATTTTTCTTGCGTCGCCTGCGCGTCCGTCATCACGCCTTCGGACGTGGACACGATCGCCACGCCCAAGCCGCCGCGCACGCGCGGAATTTCCGTCGCGCCGACGTATTTGCGCAAACCGGGCTTGCTGATGCGCTTCAAGCCTTCGATGACATTTTTCTTGCCGTGATACTTGAGCTGGATTTTCAGCTTCTTGATCGTCTTGCCGTCCACGGCCACTTCGGCGACGTAGCCTTCGCTGCTTCAAAATTTTCGCCACGTTTTCCTTGATGCGCGAGTGCGGCAGTTCAATCGCCGGCAGCAACGCGCGTCCGGCGTTGCGGATGCGGGTCAACATGTCTGAAATCGGATCGCTCATATTAAAATCGTAATTGACTTACCAGCTTGCCTTCGTGACGCCGGGAATCAAACCGTTCAACGCCGCTTCGCGGAACGTCAAACGCGAACAGCCAAACTTGCGCAGATAACCGCGGCGGCGGCCGCTCAACGAGCAACGGTTCACCACGCGCGTCGGGCTGGCGTCGCGCGGCAATTTCGCCAGGCCGGCGTAATCGCGTCTTCGCCTTCAATTCAGCGCGGATCGCGGCGAATTTCTTCACCGTTTCCGTCTTGCGCTTGTTGCGCTCCAACCATGCTTTCTTGGCCATAAAATATAAATTATTTTTCCGCGAACGGAAAACCCATCATCTTCAGCAAATCCAGCGCTTCGTCATTCGTCGGCGCGCTCGTCACAATCGTGATGTCCATGCCCTGCTGCCGTTTGATTTTGTCCAGTTCGATTTCCGGGAAAATCGTCTGGTCGCCGACGCCGAACGTATAATTTCCGCGACCGTCAAACTTGCGCGGCGACAATCCGCGAAAATCGCGGATGCGCGGCAGCGCCGTCGCGACCAGCCGGTCAAAAAATTCATACATCTCGTCTCTTGCGCAGCGTCACGCGGCAGCCGATGGCCTGGTTTTCGCGCAGCTTGAATTGCGCGATGCTGTGGCGCGACTTGCTGATGGCCGGCTTGCGGCCGGTGATCAGCGACAAATCCTTCGCCGCGTCCTCGACCGCGCCTTTTTCCAGCGACGCGCTCACGCCCATGTTCACGACGATCTTCACCATCTTCGGAATCTGGTGGACGTTCGTGTATTTGTGCTTTTCTTTCAGCGCCGGCACGACTTCGTTCGTATATTTTTCGTAAAGTCTGGCTTTCATTTTTTATGCGTCACGGATTTGGCCGTGACAAAATTATTTATGCGGTTGCTTCCGCCGGCTTGTTGCACGCGCTCGGCCTTCATCACATTGGAAATGTGGATCGTGCCTTCGCGCTCGACGATCGCGCCCTGCGGATGCTGCTGGCTCTTGCGCGTGTGCCGCTTGATCATCTGCACGCCCTCGACGATGACGCGCTGATTTTTTCGTCAACACGGCGATGATCTTGCCGCGCTTGCCCTTTTCTTTTCCGGCCAGCACGACCACTTCATCACCTTTTTTAACATGAAACTTCATAAATTTTTCAAATCACTTCCGGCGCGAGCGAAATTATCTTCATGAACTTCTTTTCGCGCAACTCGCGCGCCACCGGGCCGAAAATGCGCGTGCCCTTCGGGTTCAATTCCTTGTCAATGATCACGCAGGCGTTGCTGTCAAAGCGCAGATACGAACCGTCGGCGCGCGGAATGATCTGGCGCGTGCGGACGACCACCGCGTCATGCACCTCGCCCTTTTTCACCGTGCCGTCCGGCGCGGCCACCTTGATGTGAACCTTGATGACGTCGCCGATGCCGGCATAACGCTGGTTGTTGCCCAGCACGCCGATGTTCCAGGCGATTTTTGCGCCCGTGTTATCCGCGACATCCAAACTGGAACGAACTTGCAACATAAAATCTTTTAGGCCGCCACCGATGTTTCCTGAACCGCGCTGCTCGACGACTTCAACGAGCCGCCAGCATTTCAATTTTCGACAATGGCCGTGTTTCCTCGATGCGCACGCGTGTCGCCGATTTTCGCCTCGCTCTTCTCGTCGTGCGCGTAAAATTTCTTGTAGGCGGTGACGATCTTCTTGTAGCGCGGATGCGGAAAACGGCGCTCGACGCGGACGACGATCGTCTTGGTCATTTTGTTCGAGACGACTTCGCCGACGCGTTCCTTGCGGTTGCCGCGTTTCGCTTCAGGTTGATTCACAATTTCAGCCATACAAAATTAAACTGTTTTCGCCTTGTTCCGCAGTTGCGAGATGCGCGTCTCGATGCGCGCGATGTCCTTGCGCAGCACCGTCAGGCGCGCGGGTTTTTCCAACTGCGCGCTCGCCTGCTGCAAGCGCAGGTTGAACATCTCGTGGCGCAGGTCGCGGCTCTTGGCCGACAACTCAACCAGCGTCATGTCTTTTGATTCTGCAAATTTCATAACCGATCAACTGCGCGTGTTGATGCCGCGAAATAAATTTCGTTTTGATCGGCAACTTCGTCGCCGCCAGGCGCATGGACTCGCGCGCAATCGCTTCCGTCACGCCGTCCACTTCAAACAAAACGTTCGCCGGACGGATCACCGCCACCCAGCCTTCGAGCGGCGCCTTGCCCTTGCCCATTCGGGTTTCGAGCGGCTTCTTCGTGAAAGATTTTTGCGGGAAAACGCGGATCCACATTTTGCCGTGGCGCTTCATGTTGCGGGCAATCGCCACGCGCGCGGACTCGATCTGCTTCGCGTCCATCCAGCAACGTTCCAGCGCCATCAATCCGTATTCGCCGAACGCGACCGTGTGGCCGCTGCGCGCCAGTGCCCGTGCGGCTGCCGCGGTGCATCTTGCGAAACTTCACTCTTGCCGGTTGCATTGCCATAACAAAAATCTCTTTCTAAAAATTAATTCGCCGCGACTTCGGCGTGCTCGGCGCGGCTGTTGCTCGCTGTTTTTTCTGCGGCTTGTTGTCGCCTTTGCAAATCCAGCATTTCACGCCGAGCTTGCCATAAACCGTCAGCGCTTCCGCAAAACCGTAATCAATGTCCGCGCGCAACGTGTGCAACGGCACGCGGCCCCAGTGATACAATTCCGTGCGCGCGAGTTCCGCGCCGCCCAGACGGCCGGCGCAGCGAATCTTGATTCCTTCCGCGCCGAAATCCTTCGCCGTCTGCAAAGCCTTTTTCATCGCGCGACGGAACGACACGCGGCGCTCCAGTCTGCAACGCGATGTTTTCCGCGACCAGTTGCGCGTCGAGTTCCGGCGTCTTCACCTCGACGATGTCCACGTAAACTTCCTTGCCGGTCATCTTGCTCAACTCTTCCTTGAGCTTGTCAATTTCCGAACCTTTGCGGCCGATGACCACGCCCGGACGCGCGGTCATAATGGTCACGCGGCAGCGGCTCGTCGCGCGTTCGATCAAAATTCTTCGGCACCGACGCGCCTTCCAGTTTCTTTTTCAGAAACGTCGCGGATTTTGCGGTCTTCGGTCAGCAGCGCGCCAAATTCCTTTTTGTTGGCATACCACTTCGAGCGCCAGTCTTTGTTGACCGCGACGCGCAGACCGATTGGATTTGTTTTTTGGCCCATGAGATTATTCGTCCGAAACGGTGATTTTAATGTGGCAACGGCGCTTGAGAATCGGCCCGGCCGAGCCGCGCGCCTTCGGTTGAAAACGCTTGAGCGTCGTCGCGGTTCCGGCAACCGCTTCCTTCACGCGCAACGTTTCCGGCTTTCAACTTCTTGTTGTTTTCCGCGTTGGCAATCGCCGATTGCAACGTCTTCGCCACGAGCCGCGCGCCTTTGCGCGGAACGAATCTGCAGCACGGCCATCGCTTCGAGCGCGCCGAGTCCCTGCACCTGCCGCACGACCTCGCGCATTTTCTGCGCGGACATCGGCACGTTTTTCATGATTGCAAAAGCTTCCATAAAACTATTTGGCCTCCGCCTTGGCCGTGTGCGCGCCGTGTTTCTTGAACGTGCGCGTCAGCGAAAATTCGCCGAGCTTGTGGCCGACCATGTTTTCCGTCACGAACACCGGGTTGAAAATTTTCCCGTTATGCACCGTGAACGTCAGGCCGACGAAATCCGGCGTGATCGTCGAGCGGCGCGACCACGTCTTGATCGGCGTCTTCTGGTTCGCGGCCTTCGCCTTCTGGATTTTGTCCAGCAGGCTGAAATCCACGAACGGACCTTTTTTAATCGAACGTCCCATATAAAATTATTTGTTCTTCATCGGCAGTCCGTTTCGCTGAACCACGATGAAACGGTTTGAGGTATTTGTATTTCGCGCGCGTCTTGCCGCCCTTGGCGACAAAGCCCCACGGCGAAACCAACTGCTGCCAGCCGCCGCCGCCCTTGGATTTGCCCTGGCCGCCGCCGTTCGGATGATCCACTGGGTTGCGCGCCATGCCGCGCGTGATGCCGCGATGACCGCGATGCCGCGTGCGACCCGCCTTGCCTAAAATGATATTTTCATGCTCCGTGTTTCCAACCTGGCCAATCGTCGCGTAACACTCCTCGTTGATCTTGCGAATTTCGCCCGACGGCAAACGGATTTGCGCGTAACCTTCGTCGCGCGACATCAACGTCGCCGCGCCGCCCGCCGAACGAACCATCTGTCCGCCGCGACCGGGAGTCATTTCCAGATTGTGAATCGCCGTGCTGACCGGAATCGCCTTGAGCGGAAGCGCATTGCCGATTTCAGGAGGAGCCGACGGCCCGCTGGAAATTTTTGCGCCGACTTTCACGCCGACCGGCGCGATGATGTAACGCTTCTCGCCGTCCGTGTAATCCAGCAGCGCCAGACGCGCCGAACGCATCGGGTCATATTCAATCGCCGCGACCGTCGCCTCCACGCCGTGCTTGTTGCGCTTGAAATCCACGAGGCGGATTTTCTGCTTGTGACCGCCGCCGATGCCGCGCGCAGTCACGCGACCGTAGGCGTTGCGGCCACCGGACTTTTTGCGCGTGACGACCAGCGACTTCTCCGGCGTCGTCTTCGTAATGTCGCTAAAGTCCGCGATCGTGATGTATCGCGTGGACGGCGTTAGCGGTCTAAAATGTTTTACTGGCATAAATTGCAAAAAAAATTGCAAAAGTTTTTCAGCATTTGAAGTCGGCGAGCCATCATTCCTGTTTCTGTGGGAAATCAGTTATCGGTCCGCAAACATGCTGTCCGCCCGGCTTTTCAGGCAAAACGGAGCGCAAAAAATATCAAAAGCACATTTCAATGCAAGAGATTTTTTGAAGTATTTTTGAGTGCGTCCAATCTGAATCAAATCTAACGAGTTTTACGCTGGTTCAACTTAATAGTGATGAAACATGCTGGCAATCAGCAGCAGTTCGGGATGGGCTGCGGAAAGCTTCGGCAAAACCACCCGGATGCGCGAGCGGTAGGCAGCAAGTTTCTCGCACAACGGACGGAGGTCGTCCGTCTTGTGCCAGTGCAGCTTGTTCAGGTCCAGCACCAGCCGGTTCTTGCTGCGCTCCAGTGAATCGCGGATGCGCTGGCCCAATCCTTCAGCGTCCTTGGCCGAAAGCGCGCCTTCGAGCCGCATCCAGACCTGCTGCCGCGCGTGCTGCAATTCCACTTTGACGGAAAAATTCGGGCTGGCCACTTTCGCGTGGAATTCCTCCCACAAATGAAACTTGCTCCAGCTCTTTTCGGGCAGGCGATATGTCGTCCGCTGCAATTTCGGATGCTGAAAAAGGTCGAGCTTGAGCATAACGCCCGTCCACAGCGCCGCGCCCACGGCCATGACGGACTTGAATTGCTGCCGGAGCGGCGGCTGACCGAGTTCGGCGTGGATGCGCCGCTCCAGATCGCCGATCCATTTCCGAATAATTGCGTTCGGGCCGAGCAACCGGCCCGCGAGAAACACCGGATACGCATAGCGCAATTCATTGGCGAAGTATTCAGCCTTCTGCCGCAAAACTGGATTCGGCGAATCCTTGAGCTTGAGATAGCCGAGGAAACGCGTTTCCAGCACGCGATAAATGCTCGGACCGAGCCGCTGGAAATCCTGCTCAAAACACCAGCGTTGGATGTCTTCAATCTGCGCCGGCGAAAGCGTCGGATGTTTCATCATCGTCTTGAATCCATCCGCGCGCCGGTAAAATAAATCTTTTTCCGTCGTATAAATATCCTGCAACAGGTTTTCCTTGATGACGCGTTCGTGGAACGGCGTGCCCGGCACCGGCCCGTAAATCAGATATTGCCCCAGCGAAGGTTTGAGCTTCATCAGCCCGTCCAGTTCCTGCGTCACGATTTCCGGGGTCTGATAATCGAACCCGACAATCATCGAAGCCAGCACGGTGATGCCGTGCTCGCGAAATTCAGTGAGAATTTCATCAACGGGCCGGCCCTGCTGCTTGGCGTAATTCGACCGCGTGCCTTCGTAGCCGATCCAAAATCCGTCAATGCCCATTTCCAGAATTTCTTCCACTTTATATTGGCTGATGGCCTTGATGCTGGAAAAGGCGAAGATGGAAAGCCGTTTGCCGCCCGCGAGAACGCACTCGCGGAATTCCATCGCGCGCTTTTTGTTCAGCAGAAAATCCTCGTCAATGATCAGGAACACCAGGCTCGGATCGAGATCGTGATAACGTTCCACGACGTTGTAAATATCGCGCCCGGTCGGCAGCAGCTTGATGTGCTTGCGCGAGAAGAAATGCGACGTGCAGCAGAAATCGCAGCCGTTCGGGCAGCCGAGGCCGGCAAAGATTTTCCCCGTGCCCGAAACTTTCCAGCCGAACACCTTGAGCCAGCTCACGATGAGCGGGTGTTTGTAGGGCATCGGGATTTCCGGCTCGCCCAGCAGCCGGCGCATGAACGCCACGCCTTCTTCGCGGCAGATGAAATCTCCATACGGCTTGAGCACGTCGTCTTTCAACACCGTGCCGTAACCGCCGAGCACAATCTTGCTGTTCGGGGCGTATTTGCGGATGAGCGCGACCGTCTCCTTCATCTTGTGCATCAGCGCCATGATGAACGAGACGCCAATATAATCGTAACCCTTCTTGAGTTCCTTGATCAGCTCGCGCTTCGACGGGTATTGCAGCACCACCGTCGGCGCGTCGAGATTTTCGGCGATGTAATCCAGCCCGAAAAAGACGTTCACCGTGCGCGGGCTGAAAATGCCCTGCGCGCGAGTGACCTGGCGGTAAAGAAGTTCATAGCCGACGGACGGCGCATCGCCGTTTTGCGGCCCCATCGGACGGCAGACACTGGTCAATAAAACTGATTTGCTCATGGAAATCGGAATTGATATCGGACTAGGTGAAACGCTCTGCGACTCGAAAGAGGCGTGATTGAACGGTTAAACCCGGCTGCAACAAGTCTCTGGCCAAACCAGCGCAAAGTCAAAAGCAGATTGCATTTATCTCACTGATTGACATAAACATTTCTTGTGCATCCAATGCCAACGGAATACCAGCGGTTCTATCTTCAATGCCGGAACTGAATCTGTTTGCTTACCTTGGCCAGGTGCTTTTCCCAATCACCCTTGTGCGCCAGCGGGTCGGCATCCGTGCCCCAGAGTTTTTTCACCATCTCGCGCTGCGGCACGAAGGGGCATTTTGGCTTCGGATTTTTGAACGCATCCTCCATCTCGCGCAAGGCCAGTTGCGCGCCGGTCATGATCGCCGTCGAACCAAACTGTGAAATTAATTTGTGCGTCGCGTCGTCGAGCGCGCCCCAGCGTTCCGCGTCGGTGCGGCCCCACAATGTCGGCTGCGTGTCCAGCCGCGCGAGATTCCAGAACGCGATGCGGATTTGCCGCACGGGTTTGAATTGTCCGCCCATGACGCTGCGAAAAATTTCCTCCAACGCCACGTTGAAAGTTGAATTCAAAAATTGCGGCTCGCGAAAACGATGGCTGCCACCGACTTCAGAAAAATCATTGAAACGAATCGTCAGTGACAGTTCGCGCGCCTGCAATTGCTCGCGGCGCAACTGGCCGACGAGCCGCGTCGCCTCGCTCAACGTGAACGTCAGCGCGGCCTCGTAATCCGGCTCGTCGTAAGGCAGCGTCGTGTTGCTGGAAATCGTCGTGCGATCTTTGACTTCGAGCAGCAGCGGCTCGTTCCAAAGTCCATTTGAAAAAAGCCAGAGCTGCTGTCCCCAGATGCCAAATTTCTGTTTCAGCAAATGCGACGGCAGTTTTGAGACATGGCCGAACGTCAGCGCGCCAAGCGCGGCCAGCGCGCGCTGGCGATTTTTGCCGATGCCGGAAAGCTCGCGCACGGAGCGGTCTTTGAGAAATTCCTTTTCCCCGCCGGATTTGATTTCCATGAAACCGGGCTTGGCCGCGTCCGTCGCCAGTTTCGCCAGCCGCGAAGAATTGGCGAGTCCGGCGGAAACGGGCAGCTTCACTTCGCGCAAAATTCGCGCGCAGATTTCCTTCACATATTTTTCCGGCGTCGTGCCGCGCCAGACGTGCTTGTCCATCGTCGTGAAATCCAGAAAGCCCTCGTCAATCGAAACCGGCACAAGCACCGGCGCATATTCTTCGAGCACGTGGAACATTTCCGACGAAAGCCGCCGATATTCATCGTAGTGTGGACGGCACAAGACGCCGCGCGGACAAAGCCGTTTGGCCTCGAAGCACGCCATGCCGGTCTTGACGCCGAATTTTTTTGCCGCACGGTTCGCCGCGATGACAATGCCGTCACCGCGCCGTCCGCCGCCAACCCAGACCGCGCGCTCCTGCAGCTTTGGATTCAAGGCGATTTCGCAGCTTGCAAAGAAGCTGTCGCCGTCCACGTGCAGAATGCGATTGGGCGTTTTTACATTCACGGGCAAACCTTAATTGAACCTAAATTCGTGCCTTGTCAAATCTTGGCACGACGGCATGGACAAAAGTTGTCCAAGCCGATGACAAAAAATGGCGAGCAATTTCGGCAGGAAAGTGTTTTACTATCAACAAATGGAATTAACATTCTTTTATCTATGAACAAAATTATTGACAATCTTTTGAAACTTCAATCGCTCGAATTTGACGAACAAGTGGAGGCGGACACGGAAAAACGAATCGCGGAGCTGCGCGCCAAAATCCCCGCGCCCGTCCTCGGACACTACGACCGTCTGATGGCGCGAGGAAAAAAAGGCGTGGCCGCCGTCCGCAACCAGGTTTGCACCGCCTGCCATATGCATATTCCGCGCGGCGTGGTGTTGACGCTGATGCACGGCGACGACGTCCAGCTTTGCGAAAACTGCGGACGTTATCTTTATCTGCCCGATCAGCCGGAATTGACAAACCCGCCCGCGACCGAAAAGATTCCCAAGACGCAGCGCGGACGCAGCCCCTTGCTGCACGCCGCGTGAAGTTACAAAACGCTCAAATGAAAAAGGCCGGCGCAGCGCCGGCCTTTTGCTTGTGCTAAAGCGTCCGTTAAATTGGACGCATCAGGTCAAAATAATCTTGTCGCCGTCTTTGAGCGTCACGATGGCTTTTTTCCAGCTTGACGTGACGCCGGCCTGCGCGGTGCGCTTGCGGCGGGCCTTGCCGCGCACGTTCAGCGTGTTGACCCTGACAACCTTTACCTTGAACAGTTCCTGCACGGCCTGCCGGATCTGCGGCTTGGTCGCGAGGCGGTCAGCCACGACGGTGTATTGGTTGAATTTTTCGCCCTGGCGCGTGCCTTTTTCCGTCAGGCGGACGGTCTTGATGACTTCAAAAGCGTTCATGGTTCGTTGAATCGTGAATGGTTAAATCGTTGAATCGGCCATCAATCAATGGCAAGGCGGGCTTCGACTTTTTCAAATGCGTCGCGCGTGAACAGCAACTTGTCAGGACGAAGCACGTCGTAGGTGTTGAGCGAATCGCTCGTCGTCAGCGCGACTTTTTCGATGTTGCGCGAGGCGAGCGTCAGATTCTTGTCAATGCCGGAAGAAACGACGAGCGTCGTGCCTTTCAATTCCAGCGCGGAAATCACGCCGACGAAATCCTTCGTCTTCGGCGAAGACAATTTCAAATCGTCCACGACAATCACGTCGCCCATCTTGAGGCGTTCGCTCAAGGCTTTGCGCAGCGCGAGCGAGCGGGTATTCTTGGAAACTTTTTTTGAGAAATCGCGCGGCTTCGGTCCGAAGACCACGCCGCCACCCGCCCACAACGGCGAGCGGAACGAACCGGCGCGGGCGCGGCCCGTGCCTTTTTGCTTCCACGGTTTTTTGTTGGAACCCTGGACATCGCCGACGGTTTTGGTGCAGGCCGTGCCGCTGCGCTGCGCCGCGTTATGCGCGACGACGGTGTCATGGACGGCTTGCGTGCCTTTTCCGTTTTCAATCAGCGCGAACTTCACTTCGAGTTCGCCTGAATTTTTTCCTGCGAGATTTTTAATGGCAATTTTCATGGCGCGTTATTTCTTGGCAGCAGCGGGCGCGGCGGCAGGTTTGGCCTCGGCTTTTTTATCGCCTCCCTTTTTCTTGATCGAGACGCTGACCGGCGGTTTCCAGCCTTTCGGACGCTTCTTGGATTCGCGAATGACGACGTAATCGCCTTCCGCGCCGGGAATCGCGCCTTTGATGAGCAAAAGATTTTCCGTCTCGCGCACCTGGATGACCTGCAGATTCTGCGTCGTGCGCGTGTCCTGTCCCATGTGACCGGGCATCCGCATTCCGCGCATGACCGTGCCGGGGAAAAGCCGCTGGCCGATTGCGCCGCTGCGACGATGCCAGCCTTTCGCGCCGTGCGTCGAATCGCCACCGGCAAAACGATGGCGTTTCACAACGCCTTCAAAGCCGCGGCCCTTCGTGACGCCGATCGCGTCAATAAAATCTCCGGGCGCAAAAAGTGTCGGGCCGACGATGTCACCGGGCTTCACGTCCTTGGAAAAATCACGAAATTCGCGGATGCGTTTCACCGCCGCGCCGTTTTGTTTTTTGATGTGGCCCAGCAAGGCTTTTGTGAGCCGCTGTTCCTTCTGGTCGTCGAAGCCGAGCTGGACGGAATTGTAGCCGTCCTTGCCGGCCTGCGTCTTGACCTGTAGCACACGGTTTGGTCCGGCGAGCACGACCGTCACAGGGACGACGTTGCCGGTCGCGTCATAAACGCGCGTGTGTCCGAGTTTTTTTCCTAAAAGTCCGAGTGGCATGGTGTTCTCCTTGAATCAAATTTTAATGGTGATGTCCACACCGGCGGGCAAATTAAGTTTCTTCAATTCGTCCACGGTTTTGGCGGTCGGATCGAGGATGTCAATCAGCCGCTTGTGGGTGCGTTGCTCGAAGGTTTCCTGGGATTTTTTATCCGAGTGCGGCGAGCGCTGGACGGTGAATTTCTCAATGCGGGTCGGCAGCGGGATGGGCCCTGCGACGCGGGCGCCGGTGCGTTTGACGGTGTCCGCGATTTCGCGCGCGGACTGGTCTATGACACGAAAGTCATAGGCCTTCAATCGAATTCGTATGCGTTGTGCAGCCATAGAAAGAACAATTTTATGGTTATGGTTGTGTTAAATTTTCCCGCCTCGACTTCCAAAGCGGACGCGGAATATACCAGCTTCCAGTTCATGCGCAATAAGATTTTTCAAGATTTTTTGGTTGATAAGCCCGTCCCGGTTTCCAATCCTCCAAAAGCCCATGTCCTAAAAATGAGCAATCACGTCCGACAATTGTATAGATAAAAACCAGGCAAGGGTTAATCTTTCTCATGGTGATGGAAAAGTATAACCTCCATTGAAGAAGATAATTGTATTATGAAGTGCATGGTTCAGAAATATATGAAAAATATGAATGTTAATTTTGTCAGATTGGTGGCAGTGGCGGCAGCGATGGGAGGTTGCGTTTCAAGCGCAAGTGCCGACGTGAGCTATACAGTTGGTGGAACGTCGGACTTGGAAAAATTTGATGTCAAGTTCAATGGCTCTACTTACAACAACATTTATGCCGGCGGCATTCAGATTTCCCAACCCATCGGCAGCAAGGATGCATTGCCTAACAACTATGTTTCGGTCTGCACAGACTTTCTGGGCACTTTATATGTCGGCCAAACTTACCATTATGACGGTCAGGCCGTCCCGATTGCTAGCGGACAGAACGGTGGCATTGCCCCTGGTTGGAGTTCGACAGAATCTTTTACGTTAGCATCTTATCTTTTTAACACTGATGGAGACCTTGGAAGTGGCGGGATGGGAACCGGTAGCGGAACCAAACTCACCGTTGACGACATGGCTGCCTTGCAACTGGCGGTGTGGATGGTGCTCTATGATACTTCTGCGTCAACAAATCCACATACTGGGAAAACCACAGTCGCGGTGAACGAAACCAGCGGCGAATTTCAAATGATCAGCGGAGATGCTGCTGCAATGAACGAGGCGATAACAGAAGTTAACTGTGCGGTTGCATTTGTTAATGGCCTCACTGGAAACTATAGCGGCATGGACTCTCTTCTTGAACCTGATACGAAAAATTATGGTGATCAGAACGATCTAAAAGGTGAAAATGGCCATGATCCACAAGAATTGATGATTGCCTCGGTTCCAGAGCCGGCCACAATACTCGCTGGTGTGTTTCTAATGCTTCCATTGGGAGTCAGCATCATTCGCGGCCTGCGCAAATCTCGCATTGCCTGATACCAGCAACCTTTTGCAAGTTTTACAGGGCCAGCCGCACGGCTGGCCTGTTTTTTTATGGGATCAGCAACGCTGGCTGGCCTGGGCCTCGCGTGACGCTTACATTGCTTCGGAAAACAAAAAACCGGAACTTTCGTTCCGGCTTCGTGAGTTGAAAGATAACTTTATGTTCGAGCCGCCGGTTTCTTGGCAGCCTGATCCAGAATCGTCGTCAGCACGCTGTTCGGCACCTGCTCGAATGTCAACGGCTCCATCGAATACGACGCGCGGCCTTTCGAGAGCGAACGGATGGCCGTCGCGTAACCAAACATTTCCGCCAGCGGAACTTGTGCGTTCAAAACGGTCTGGCCGTTCTTCGCCTCGATGCTGTTGATGATGCCGCGACGGCGGTTGATGTCGCCGAGCAGATCGCCCTGATATTCGTCGGGCGTGGTGCATTCGACTTTCATGATCGGTTCGAGCAGAATCGGACCGGCTTTTTTGAAGGCATCCTTGAGCGCGAAAATTCCCGCCATCTTGAACGCGAGTTCGTTCGAGTCAACTTCGTGGAACGACCCGTCCACAATCTCGACCTTGATGTCAATGACCTGATAACCGGCATAGACGCCGCCCTTGATGGCCTCTTCGACGCCGTCAATGACCGCAGGAATGTATTCCTTCGGAATCGTGCCGCCGACAATCTCGTTCAGCACCTCGACGCCCTTGCCTTTTTCGTTCGGATAAACCTTGATACACGCGTGACCGTATTGGCCGCGTCCGCCGGATTGACGGATGAATTTTCCCTCGCCGTCCGCGTTCTTCGTGATGGTTTCGCGATAAGCAATCTGCGGCGCGCCGGTGTTGGCCTCGACCTTGAATTCGCGCTTGAGCCGGTCAATGATGATTTCCAGATGCAACTCGCCCATGCCCGCGATGATGAGCTGGCTGGTTTCCTCGTTCGTGAAACAGCGGAACGTCGGGTCTTCCTCGGCGAGACGCTGCAAGCCTTCGGACATCTTGTCGCGATCCTGTTTCGTCTTCGGCTCGACGGCCATCGAGATGACCGGTTCGGGAAACGTCGGCGGTTCGAGCGTCACGTCGAAATTTTCGTCGCAAAGCGTGTCGCCCGTCGTGATGTTGCGCAGGCCGACGAGCGCGGCAATGTCGCCGGCATAAACTTCGTTGATGTCCTTGCGCTCGCTGCCCTGGATGACCATGAGGCGGCTGACGCGCTCGCGTTTGCGCGTGCGGGGATTGTAAATATTGTCGCCTTTTTTGAGATGGCCGGAATAAACGCGGAAGAAAACCAGCTTGCCCGCGTAAGGATCGGTCCACAATTTGAACGCGAGCGAGCAGAATTTTCCGTTGTCGTCCGCCTCGACGACGACTTTATTTTCCGTGCCGGGCTCGTGGCCTTCCGCCGGCGGAATATCCAGCGGGCTCGGCAGATAATCCACGACCGCATCCACCAAAACCTGGACGCCTTTTTTCTTGAAGGCCGAGCCGCAAAGCACGGGAACGAGTTCAATCTTGCAGGTGAGACGGCGGATCGCCGCCTTCAAAACCTCCGGCGTAATCGGCTTCTCTTCCAGCACAAGTTCGGCAATCGCGTCGTCCTTGTTGGAAACCGCGTCAATCAATTCCGCGAGCGCAGCCGCTGCTTTTTCCTTGAGCGCGTCGGGAATTTCCCTGATCTCATAATTCAAACCTTCGTTGGCCTCGGTCGGACCCCACACGATGGCCTTCTGGTTGACGACGTCAATCACGCCTTCAAAGCCGGTGGTGACGGGCTTGCCTTCGGCCTCCGTCGGGCCTGCGCCGATGGGCAGGAAAATCGGAAACGCATACGCGCGCAGTTTCGTGCGCATATCGTTCAGCGCATTTTCAAAATTCGCGCCGGTGCGGTCCATTTTGTTCACGAACGCGATGCGCGGGACGTGATATTTCGTCGCCTGACGCCAGACGGTTTCGGATTGCGGCTGCACACCCGCGACGCCGCAAAAAACCGCGACCGCACCGTCGAGCACGCGCATGGAGCGTTCGACTTCGGCGGTGAAATCAACGTGCCCCGGCGTGTCAATGATGTTGACGCGATGCGGAACGTCTTTGAACGCCTTGTAAATCTGGTCTTCACCCGGCTTGGCGCATTTCTGCGTCCAGAAGCAGGTAACGGCGGCGGACGTGATTGTAATTCCGCGTTCGCGTTCCTGTTCCATCCAGTCGGTCACGGTGTTGCCGTCGTCCACGTCGCCGATCTTGTGGATGAGGCCGGTGTAAAAAAGAATGCGCTCGGTCGTGGTCGTCTTGCCCGCGTCAATGTGCGCGGCGATGCCGATGTTGCGCGTGCGTTCCATCGTGTATTGACGGCCCGGCGCGTTCACTGATTTTTTGTTTTCTTCCATGACAGCACTCATTTTTTACAAACGTTACCCCGTTGAATTGTTAAACCGTTAAATCGTGTTCGCGAACCCCGGTTCAACGATCCACCATTTAACGGTTCAACGGAGATTAATTATAGACTACCAGCGGAAATGTGCAAACGCCTTGTTGGCCTGCGCCATCTTGTGGACTTCGTCGCGTTTGCGGATGGCGTTCCCCTGCCCTTGATAGGCTTCGAGAATTTCCGCCGCGAGCGCGGCCTTCATCGGCGTGCCCTTGCGCGCGTCCGCGAAATCCACGATCCAGCGCAGCGCGAGCGCGTTCTGGCGGTCGCTCGGAATCTCCAGCGGCACCTGATACGTCGCGCCGCCGACGCGGCGCGGCTTGGTCTCGATGCGCGGCTTGGCGTTGTCCACCGCGCGCTGCAAAATCTCGATGGGGTTGCTCGCCGGATTTTTTTCGGAAATGGTGTCGAACGCGCCATAAACGATCCGTTGCGCGGTGCTCTTCTTGCCGCCGTGCATGATGGTGTTCACCAGGCGGGAAACCAGAACGCTCTGGAATTTTCCGTCCTTGGTCGCCGGCCGTCTGGTTGCTTGTCGTCTGCGTGACATGGGTTCGTTGGATCGTTAAAAAGTTAAATCGTTGAAGCTGGGAAATTATTTCGCGGGCGCGGCGGCGGCTTTTGCCTTGGGTTTCTTCACGCCATATTTGGAGCGGCTCACGCGGCGTTTTTCAACTCCGGCAGCGTCCAGCGTTCCGCGCACGATATGATAACGCACGCCGGGCAAATCCTTCACCTTGCCGCCGCGAATGAGCACGATGCTGTGTTCCTGCAAATTGTGGCCTTCGTCGGGAATGTAGGCGATGACTTCGAAGCCGTTGGTCAGGCGAACCTTCGCCACTTTGCGCATCGCGGAGTTGGGCTTCTTGGGCGTGCGCGTCATTACCTGGATGCAGACGCCGCGACGGAACGGCGAATTTTCCAAGGCGGGCGACTTGGACTTATACTTCACCTTGCGGCGGCCACGGCGAACGAGCTGGTTGATTGTCGGCATTTTGTCTTAAAATTGGAGCGCGGAATATATCAAATAAATTGATGGTTGCAACAAGTATTTGAACACTCCGCCATTATGTTATTACGCGAGCAAAGGATTTTCCTCCGCGACGGTTTCCGGTTCTTCCGCTTCGGGTTCGTCGGGAATGTCAACGAGCGCCTTGATCGTCGCCTTCCGGTGCCAATCAAAACCGGTGCCCGCCGGGATGATGTGGCCCATGATGACGTTTTCCTTGAAGCCGCGCAGCGAGTCAATCTTGGAACGCGTGGCCGCCTCGGTGAGAACGCGGGTCGTGTCCTGAAAGCTCGCGGCGCTCAAGAAGCTGTCGGTTTCGAGCGACGCCTTCGTGATGCCGAGCAGCACGGGCGAGGCTTCGGCGGGTTTGCCGCCCTTCTTCTCGACGCGCTCGTTTTCCTCCTCGAACGCGAGACGGTCAATCTGCTCGCCCCAGAGGAATTCGGTGTCGCCCGGCTCGGTGATGCGCACCTTGCGCAACATCTGACGCACGATGATCTCGATGTGCTTGTCGTTGATGGTCACGCCTTGCAGACGATAGACTTCCTGCACTTCGCCGACCAGATGCTCCTGTAGTTCCTGCGGCCCGCAGACTTCGAGGATTTCGTGCGGGTCCATCGGGCCTTCGGTCAACTGCTGGCCTTTCTTCACCATGTCGCCCTTGAAAACGATGACGTGTTTGCCGATGGGAATGAGATGCTCCTCTTCCAATTGCGTTTGAGAGTCTTTGATGAGGACGCAGCGCTTGCCGCGCACGCTCGCGCCAAAGTCCACGAGGCCGTCAATTTTGGAAATTTCCGACGCGTCCTTGGGCCGGCGCGCCTCGAACAATTCCGCCACTCGCGGCAGACCGCCGGTGATGTCCTTCGTTTTGGAAGTCTTGCGCGGCGTTTTCGCCATCAATGTCCCGGCGACAATTTTGTCGCCTTCGTTCAAGACGACGTGCGCGCCGGACGGAATCGGATAATTGGCCACGACTTCCCCCTTGTCGTCGCTGATGATGATCTGCGGGTGCAAATCTTCCTTGTGGTCAATGATGACCATGGCTTCCTGGCCGGTCGTCTCGTCCATTTCCTGCTTCATCGTCACGCCTTCGATGATGTCGTGGAATTTGATCTTGCCCGCCTTCTCGGAAAGAATCGGCACGTTGTAAGGATCCCACTGGACGAACGTGTCGCCCTTCTTGACCTGCGCGCCGTCCTTGATGGAAATGACCGCGCCGATGACAACGGTGTGGTTTTCCAGTTCGCGACCATCGTCGCCGTGGATTGAAATCGTGCCGTTTTTGTTCAGCACGATGTTGTTGCCGTCTTCCAACTGGACGACGCGCAAATCGTTGTAACGAAGCGCGCCGTCGAATTTGGACTTGATTTGCGGCTGTTTGAAAACCTGCGACGCCGTTCCGCCGATGTGGAACGTGCGCATCGTGAGCTGCGTGCCGGGTTCGCCGATGGATTGCGCGGCGATGATGCCGACGGCCTCGCCGAGCTTGACGAGCGCGCCGGTCGCGAGGCTGCGTCCGTAGCAATGGATGCAAATGCCCTGCTTGCTTTCGCAGGTCAGCACCGAGCGAATGCGCACACGTTCAATGCCCGCACTGTCAATCGCCTTGGCTTTGTTCTCGTCAATTTCCTCGTTCGCGCGAATTAAAAATTCCTTCGGATTTGTCGGGTTGACAATGTCGTCGCACGCGAAACGACCGACCAACCGGTCGCCAAGCTTCACCACTTCGTCCTCGCCCTCATAAACGGCGCTGACCCAGATGCCGTTCGTCGTGCCGCAATCGTCCTCCTGGATGATCACGTCCTGCGAAACGTCCACGAGCTTGCGCGTCATGTAACCGGAGTCGGCGGTCTTGAGCGCGGTGTCGGCCAGACCTTTGCGCGCGCCGTGCGTCGAGATGAAGTATTCCAACACGGACAGGCCTTCGCGGAAGTTTGCGAGAATCGGTTTCTCGATGATGTCGCCGCTGGGCTTGGCCATAAGACCGCGCAGACCGGCAAGCTGGCGCACCTGCTGCTTGTTGCCGCGCGCGCCGGAATCCACCATGAGGAAAACCGGATTGTATTCCTTCTTGCCCTGGTTGGCTTCCAGAGTCTTGAACATGACTCCGGAAATCTGGTCCGTGCAGTGCGTCCAGATGTCCACGATCTTGTTGTAGCGCTCGCCGGGCGTGATGACGCCCTTGCGATATTGTTTCTCGACTTCCTTGATCTGCTTTTGCGCGGCTTCAATCTGCTCGTCGCGCTCCTTCGGCA
Organism: uncultured Verrucomicrobiae bacterium; assembly: GCA_963755455.1. GTDB lineage: Bacteria > Verrucomicrobiota > Verrucomicrobiia > Limisphaerales > UBA11358 > UBA11358. The sequence goes on along the minus strand of CAVWJH010000004.1, from coordinate 708,014 downwards.
CAATCATGTCGTCAATGCCGATGCTCACGCCGGATTTCGTCGCCTCGCGGAAACCAAGCTCTTTCAACTTGTCAAGCATCACCACGGTTTTTTCGTGGCCGGCAAATTTGTAACATTTCCAAATCATGTCGCCGAGTTCGGACTTCTTGACCGACTTGTTCGGGAAGCCAAGTTCAGTCGGCCAGATTTCGCTGAAAATGACGCGGCCAACGGTCGTCTCGATGATTTTTTTGTCGGCGTTTCCAAAAACTGTCGGCTTGCCGAAATCAGGATTCGCCAGACGAATGCGGTCGTGCGTTTTCAAACCGCCATCGTCGTAGGCGAACTGAACTTCCACCTTCGTTCCGAACAACGGCAATGTCTTCACGTCCGCTGGCATCGGCTTGCGCGGCTCGGCGGTGACATAATAACAACCGAGCGTGATGTCCTGCGTCGGCGTGATGATTGGCTTGCCGGACGACGGCGAGAAAATGTTGTTCGTCGCCATCATCAACAGACGCGCTTCCATTTGCGCCTCGACGGACAACGGAACGTGAACGGCCATTTGATCGCCGTCGAAGTCCGCGTTGTAAGCAGTGCAGACCAGCGGATGAATGCGGATCGCCTCGCCTTCAATCAACATGGGTTCAAATGCTTGCACTGAAAGTCTGTGCAACGTCGGCGCACGATTCAAAAGGACCGGATGGCCTTTCGTCACTTCTTCGAGAACGTCCCAGACTTCCTTCGTCTGGCGCTCGATCATTTTCTTCGCGCTCCGAACGGTGTGAACGTAGCCGAGTTCCTTCAAGCGGCGGATGATGAACGGCTCGAATAGCACGAGCGCCATCTTCTTCGGCAGACCGCACTGGTTCAACTTCAGTTCCGGCCCGATCACGATGACCGAGCGGCCGGAATAATCCACGCGTTTGCCGAGCAAATTCTGGCGGAAACGTCCGCCTTTGCCCTTAAGCATATCGCTCAAAGATTTCAGCGAGCGATTTCCCGCGCCCGTGACCGGACGACCGTGCCGGCCGTTGTCGAACAGCGCGTCCACGGCTTCCTGCAACATTCTTTTTTCGTTGCGGATGATGACTTCCGGCGTTTTCAATTGCAGCAGCGTCTTGAGACGATTGTTGCGGTTGATGACGCGGCGATAAAGATCGTTCAGATCGGAAGTCGCAAAACGTCCGCCTTCGAGCGGCACGAGCGGGCGCAAGTCCGGCGGAATCACCGGCAGCACCGTGAGAATCATCCATTCGGGACGGCTCTTGGAAATCGCCAGACCTTGAAGCAATTTGATCCGCTTCGCCAATTTTTTACGGATCTGCTTGCTCTTGGTTTCGGTCATCGCCTGCTGCAATTGATCCACGCCTTTCGACAAATCCACGCGCTCCAGCGCTTCGCGCACGGCTTCCGCGCCCATCTTGGCGGTGAACGAATCCGCGCCGTAAGTTTCCTTCGCCTCGCGATATTCGCTTTCGTTGAGCAATTGATGCGGCTTCAACGCCGTGTTGCCCGGATCAATGACGAGATAATCTTCGTAATAAATCACGCGCTCCAGATGCCGCGCCGTCATGTCCAGCGCCAGGCCGATGCGCGAGGGCATGCACTTGAAAAACCAAATGTGCTGCACCGGCACGGCCAATTCGATGTGGCCCATGCGTTCGCGGCGCACGCGCGCGAGCGTCACCTCGACGCCGCAACGGTCGCAGACGATGCCGCGATGCTTGATGCGCTTATATTTACCGCAGGAACATTCCCAGTCCTTGACCGGGCCGAAAATGCGTTCGCAGAACAAGCCGCCTTTTTCCGGCTTGAACGTGCGGTAGTTGATGGTCTCGGGATTCTTGACTTCGCCCTTGCTCCAAGAGCGGATGGCGTCGGGCGACGCCAGCGTGATGCCGATGTAATCCACCTGGTTGACTTTTTCAAGGCCAAGCAGTTCGCGGGCGTTTTCTTTTGAAGTTGTCATAATAAAAAAATTTCAATTACACCGCCGTCAAAGCCGCCACCGCCTCGCCATTTCCTTCCTGGTGTTCAGCCGGATTTGAATAGCCGACTTTCACGTCGAGGCCGAGCGACTGCATTTCCTTTACCAGCACGTTGAACGATTCGGGGATGCCCGCCTCGAGCGAGTTGTCACCCTTGACGATGGCTTCGTAAATGCGCGTGCGTCCCTGCACGTCGTCGGACTTCACGGTCAGGAGTTCCTGCAACGTGTAGGCCGCGCCGTAGGCTTCCATCGCCCACACTTCCATTTCGCCGAAGCGCTGGCCGCCGTATTGCGCCTTGCCGCCGAGCGGCTGCTGGGTGACGAGCGAGTAAGGCCCGACCGCGCGCGCGTGAATCTTGTCAGCGACCAAATGGCCGAGCTTCATCATGTAGATGTAGCCGACGACAATTTCCTGGTCGAATTTCTCGCCGGTGCGTCCGTCGTAAAGATGCGTCTTCGCGTGTTCGGGCAAACCGGCCTGTTTGAGATAGCCGCGAATTTCCTTTTCCTTGATGCCGTCAAAAACCGGCGTCGCAAATTTCAAGCCCAGGATTTTCGCCGCCCAGCCGAGGTGCGTCTCCAAAACTTGTCCGACGTTCATGCGGCTCGGCACGCCCAGCGGATTCAACACTATCTCCACCGGCGTTCCGTCCGCAAGATGCGGCATGTCTTCTTCTTTGACAATCTTCGCGACGACGCCCTTGTTGCCGTGACGTCCGGCCATCTTGTCGCCGACGGACAATTTGCGTTTCGACGCGATATAAACTTTCACCGACTTGACGATGCCCGCTTCCGAACCTTCGCCGGCCTCGGCGCGCTCCATTTCCTCGTCGTATTGCATCTGCAAATCGTCGAAGCGCTTTTTGAACTGCCCGATGATTTCCGTGATCTTGTTGCGGATCGGCGACGGGTCAATCTCAATGCGGTCATAAACTGTCGCAAGCTTGCGCAAAAGCGTCTTCGTGATTTTGCGGTTCGCAGGAATGATGATCTCGCCGGTCTCGGAATTCACCACGTCGAGCGGAATTTTTTCACCGAGCAGGATGTTGCTCAACGCCTCGGTCAATTGATCGGTCAATTCGCCGACTTTCTTTTTGTGATCTTCCTCGATCTGCTTCGAGTGGCGCTTGTCCTCGCTTGAAGCGGATCGCGTGGTGTGCTCGCCGTCTTTCTTCGACGAAACCTTCACGTCCATCACGATGCCGTAAGTTCCCGACGGCACTTTGAGCGAAGTGTCCTTCACGTCCGCCGCCTTCTCGCCGAAAATCGCGCGGAGCAGGCGTTCTTCGGGCGCAAGTTCGGTTTCCGACTTCGGCGTGATTTTGCCGACGAGAATGTCGCCGGGTTTCACTTCCGCGCCGACACGGATGACCCCGTCGGCACTTAAATTCTTCAACGCCTCGTCGCCGAGATTCGGGATGTCGCGCGTGATTTCCTCCGGCCCGAGCTTCGTGTCGCGCGCGGCCACCTCAAATTCGTCAATGTGGATCGAAGTGAAAATGTCTTCCTTGACGATGCGTTCCGAAATCAGAATCGCGTCCTCGAAGTTGTAACCGTTCCACGGCATGAACGCGACAAGCACGTTTCGACCGAGCGCAAGCTCGCCGTTGTCCGTGCAAGGGCCGTCGGCGATAACCTGGCCTTTGCGAATATGCTCGCCCTTGTGGACGAGAATTTTCTGGTTGATGCAGGTCGCCGCGTTCGAGCGCATGAATTTGCGCACCGGATAGACGGAAATGCCGTTCGCCGGGTCGTGTTTGATTTTCTTTTTCGTTTCCGGCAGCTTGCCGTCCTCGGTCACGATGATCTGGCTGCCGGTGACCGAGGCGACTTTGCCGCCTTCTTCAGAAACCATGACGGCGCGCGAATCGCGGGCCACGCGGTCTTCGAGCGCGGTCGCCACGAGCGGCGCTTCGGTGACGAGCAGCGGCACGGCTTGGCGTTGCATGTTTGAACCCATCAGCGCGCGGTTCGCGTCGTCGTGTTCGAGGAACGGAATCAAGCTCGCCGCAATTGAAACCAACTGCTTCGGCGAGATGTCCATGTAATCCACGCGAGCCGGCTCAACGTCAACGAATTCCCCGCGCGCACGGCAGACGACGCGTTCCGTCGTGAAATGTCCGCGTCCGTCAATCGGCGAATTCGCCTGGGCGACGATGTATTGTTCCTCGCGGTCGGCGGTGAGAAATTCAATGTCCTCCGTCACGCGACCGTCCTTGACTTTGCGATACGGCGTTTCGAGAAAACCGAATTCATTGATGCGCGCAAAGGTCGCGAGCGACGCGATCAAACCGATGTTCGGGCCTTCCGGCGTTTCAATCGGACAAATGCGTCCGTAGTGCGACGGATGAACGTCACGAACTTCAAAGCCCGCGCGGTCGCGCGAAAGTCCGCCTGGCCCAAGCGCCGACAAGCGGCGTTTGTGGGTCAATTCGGCGAGCGGGTTGATCTGATCCATGAACTGCGACAATTGCGAACGGCCAAAGAAATCGCGAATGACCGCCGAGAGCGCTTTCGGATTGATCAATTTCTGCGGCATCATCGCCTCGATGCTTTGATCGAAGAGCGTCATGCGTTCCTTCACGAGACGTTCCGTGCGCGCGAGACCGACGCGGCACTGGTTGGAAAGCAATTCGCCAACCGTGCGGATGCGGCGGCTGCCGAGATGGTCAATGTCGTCGAGCGAACCTTCGCCCTTTTTGAGCTTCAAAAGATATTTCGTCGCGGCGACCAGATCGTCCTTCGTCAAAATGCGCGAGGATTCCTTGTCCTTCAGCCCGAGCTTCTGGTTGATCTTGTAACGGCCAACGCGGCCCAAATCATAACGCTTCGGGTCGAAGAAAAGCCGTTTCAACAATGCGCGCGCGTTCGCAGCAGTCGGTGGATCTCCGGGACGCAGGCGGCGGTAAATGTCCTTCAACGCCTCTTCTTCATTTTTTGCCGGGTCTTTTTTGAGGCACTTGATCATGATGCCTTCGTCAACCGAAGTATCCACGACCTTGATTTTCGTAACGCCGAGTTCGGCGATCTGTTTGATGACGGCTTTCGACAACGGCTCAAATGCGCGCGCGACTACGAGACCTTTTTCCTCGTCCGACACGTCGCGGATCAAAACACGGTTCGGCAAATCTTCAAGCTTCTCAGCTTCCTTGACCGTCAACTCTTCGATGTCGTAGAACAACTTCAAAATTTCCTCGTCGAGGCCAAATTTCGTGCCGTCGCGCTTCTTGTCGGTGTTTTTGCCTTCGGGATCGCCTTCCAGAAAACTCAACGCGCGGAACAGTGTCGTCGTCAAAAATTTGCGGCGTCGTTTTTTGCGGTCGAGATAAACGTAAAGCAGATCGCTCGTGTCGAACTGCGCCTCATACCACGAGCCGCGGTCGGGAATCACGCGGAAGCTGTGCAGCAGTTTTCCGTTCGGATGCTGCGTGGCTTCAAACGCGATGCCCGGCGAGCGGTGCAATTGCGAAACGACGACGCGCTCCGCGCCGTTGATGACAAACGTGCCCTGCGGCGTCATCAGCGGAAGCTCGCCCATGAAAACTTTTTCCTCCTTCGCAGTCTTCGATTCTTCCTTGAGAATGAACGTGACGTAGAGCGGCGCGCCATAAGTCAGGCCTTCGCGCAGACATTCGAGCCAGTCAATTTTCGGCGCGCCGATTTCGTAGGAATCGTATTGAAGCACGCACTTGCCGTCGTAGCTCTCGATGGGAAACACCTCGCGGAACACGGACTCGAGGCCGGCGCTTTTGTCGCGCTTGTTCGGCGACGCTTCGGCTTGCAGAAACTCCTTGTAGGAATTCGTCTGCAACTCGATCATGTTCGGCGGCACGACGATTTCCTTGATCTTGCCGAAATTGATTCTTTCTGTGGCTCTCGATGGCATTTTAACCTTTTATTTTCCGCAATGCGAAAACCGCACTGCAATTTAACTAACGACACAAGGCAGGCACGCCGCGTTCAGCGACAAACCCGCCAAAACCAAAACTAAATTTTCCGTTTGTGAACTGATAAAAAATTTCAAGGAGCGCCCCGGCGAAAAAATCCGCCGGGGCAGCCCCGATAAACTGCGATTACTTGACTTCCACTTTCGCGCCGGCTTCCTCGAGCTTCTTCTTGGCCGCGTCGGAGTCGGCCTTGTTCGCGCCTTCCAGCACGGGCTTCGGAGCACCTTCGACCAGCGCCTTGGCTTCCGCCAATCCGAGGCCGGCCTTGATTTCACGAACGGCTTTGATCGCCGCGATTTTCTTATCCGCCGGAGCCGAAACGAGGATCACGTCAAACGTGTCCTTCGCGGCGGCAGCGGGAGCAGCGGCACCACCGGCAGCGCCACCGGCAGCCGCAACCGCGACGGGCGCGGCGGCGCTCACGCCCCATTTGGTTTCAAGTTGTTTCACCAGGTCGGCGGCCTCCAAGACCGTCAACTTGCTCAATTCTTCCACGATGTTTGCGATGTCAGCCATATTACTTTTCTTTCTGTCGTCTCGTCGTCCGCCGAAGCTACGGCGAATTTCAGTTCACAGCCTGCAAACCGACGATTTACGTTGTTGTTGTTTGTTTATCCGTTTCGCAAAACGAAACGGAAATTGTTATTCGGATTTCTCCGACTTCGCCTTGATGACCTGCGCCAACTGCGACGCAGGCGTGTTGATCAAAATCGCCAGCTTCGTCGCCGGGGCAACGAGCAGTCCCAAAATTTTCGCGCGCAAAACGTCGAGGCTCGGCAAATCCGCCAGCGCGATGATTCCAGCTTCTTCCAAACGCTGGTTGTTCAGGAAACCAAACTTCACTTTCAGCTTGTCGAATTCCGCCGCAAAATTTTTCAACGCCTTCGCCGCCGCGGAAATATCCTTCTGCCCGGTCACGACGGCCATTTGTCCGGCGAGCGAGCCGTTCAGTTCCGCAACTCCGGCTTCCTTCGCCGCGATACGGAAAATGGAATTCTTCACGACGTGAACTTCCGCACCCGCCTTTTGCAAACGCTGGCGCAATTCCGAGAAATGCGAAACCTTCAGTCCTTGATAGCCGATCACGATGAAGAACGGCGATGCGTTCAACCGCGCGGCGTATTCCTTCGTCAAAATTTGTTTTTCAGCACGCATGATAAAATTATTTTAATTGTTTGAGAACTCGCGCACATCCACGCGAACGGGCGGACTCATCGTCGCCGACAACGTGCATGAACTGATGTAAATGCCTTTGACGCTCGTCGGACGCGCCTTTGTGACGGCTTCAATCACCGCACGCGCATTTTCTTCAATCTGTTCCGGCTTGAACGACGCCTTGCCGACGATGACGTGAACATTTCCGGCTTTGTCGGTTTTGAATTCAACGCGACCGGCCTTCACTTCTTTCACAGCCTTCGCCGTGTCGTCCGTGACCGTTCCGGTTTTCGGATTCGGCATCAGGCCGCGCGGTCCGAGAACCTTGCCGAGCTTGCGAACTTCAATCATCGCTTCGGGCGTCGCAATCGCCACGTCAAAATCATTCCAGCCTTCATTGCACTTTTGGATCATGTCGGCAAAACCGACATATTCCGCGCCCGCAGCTTTCGCGGCCTCGGCTGCATTTCCGTCGCGCGTGAAAACCAGGACGCGCACCGTCTTGCCGCTGCCGTGCGGAAGCGGAACCGTGCCGCGAACCATCTGGTCGGACTGCTTCGGGTCAACGCCGAGGCGGAACGCGAGGTCAATCGTCTCGTTGAATTTCGCCTTCGGAAATTTTGCGAGGACGCCGACGGCATCCTTCAGCGGATACATTTTTTTCGCATCCACAATTTCGAGCGCCTTTTTGAATCGTTTGCTTGGCATTTTATTTTGTGCGGTTCATGCGAGCTTTTGGCTCTCCCGCGATTTTTTTCTTTTGTTTTGCCACAGAGACACAGAGGTCACCGAGGCGAAATTTTTATTTTATCAAATTAACTCTTTCTCTGTGACTCTGCGGCCAATTTGTTTCAACCGACAACTTCAATTCCCATGCTGCGCGCCGTTCCCGAAATGACGCGGAACGCGGCTTCTTCGTTCGTCGTGTTCATGTCCTTGGACTTCATCTTGATGATGTCCAAAACCTGTTTGCGCGTCACCTTGCCGACTTTGTCCTTGTTCGGCACTTTCGAGCCGGCGGTGATGCCAGCGGCTTTTTTCAAAAGGATGGACGCCGGCGGCGACTTGGTGATGAAAGTGAACGACTTGTCCTGATAGACTGTGATGACGACGGGAATCACGAGTCCCGCGTCGTTTTTCGTCGCCGCGTTAAATTCTTTGCAGAACGCCATGATGTTGACGCCGTGCTGGCCGAGCGACGGGCCGACGGGCGGCGCGGGATTCGCCTGGCCTGCGGCAATCTGCAATTTGATGTATCCTGTAATCTTCTTCGCCATAAAATTTTAAGCTTTCTCGACTTGCCAGTATTCCAGTTCGACCGGCGTATTGCGTCCGAAAATGTTCACGGTCACCTTCAACTTGCCGCGCGTCGGGTCAATTTCCTCGATCACGCCGCTGAAATTCAGGAACGGCCCGTTGTTGATCTTGATCGTCTCGCCGACCGCAAAATTGACCTTCGGTTTTTCCGTCTCTTCGGAAGCCGAAATTTGCACCTTGATTGCCTCGACTTCTTCCGTCGGCGTCGGCACGGGCGGTTCGCCGCCGACAAAACCGATCACGCCCTGCGTTTCCTTGATGAAATACCACGGCTTTTCGATGATGCGGTTGTTTTCATCCAGCAAAACCATGTCCACGAAAACGTAGCCCGGCCACAGCTTGCGGCTGGACACGGTCTTCTTCTGGTTGCGCACTTCGACGACTTTTTCCATCGGGACGAGGACTTCCTTCACGAAGTCCTGCATCTCGTCGGTTTTGACGCGCTTTTCGATGGCGTCCTTGACCTTGTTTTCCTGGCCGGACAGCGTCTGGATGATGAACCATTGGTTGCGCATGATCAAAACAGCGTATAAAAAATATATTGAAAAATTTTATCCACCACGACGGTGAACAGTCCGAGCAGCGCAATTGAAATCGCAATCAGAACGGTCGAACCTTTCAGTTCATCCCAGGTCGGCCATGAACATTTTTTCAACTCCTCGCGTGTTTCCTGAACATAGACAGTCAGCCTCGCAAGCTGTCCCTGCCACCACAAATAGGCAAAGGCTGCTACGATGACGACCGCCCAAACGATGATTGACGTATTGCTCACAAAAATTTCCAACTTCCACTCTTCCAGCAAAGCTGGCGGAGAGGGAGGGATTCGAACCCCCGTCAGGCTTTCGCCTGAAGCGGTTTTCAAGACCGCCGCGATAGACCACTCTGCCACCTCTCCGTCGCAGATTGGCACGGCAGGAGGGACTTGAACCCCCAACCAACGGTTTTGGAGACCGCTACTCTACCAATTGAGCTACTGCCGTATCCGCCCAATCTTCGGACAAAAAGGGAGACGGAGAAGTTCAATCTCCGCCTCCCGGATTTCAAGACGCTTTACGCGACGACTTCCGTGACGATGCCCGAACCGATGGTGCGGCCACCTTCGCGGATGGCGAACTTCAGGCCCTTGTCCATCGCGACCTGCTTCTGCAATTCCACTTCCACCGTGACATTGTCGCCGGGCATGACCATTTCAACGCCTTTCGGCAACGTCAGCGTGCCGGTCACGTCCGAGGTGCGGAAATAAAATTGCGGACGATAATTCGTGAAGAACGGCGTGTGACGGCCGCCTTCATCCTTGGTCAAAACATAAACTTCCGCCTTGAATTTCGTGTGCGGCTTGATCGTGCCGGGCTTGGCCAGAACCATGCCGCGTTCGACTTCTTCCTTCTTCGTGCCGCGCAGCAAAACGCCGACGTTGTCGCCAGCACTGGCCGAATCCAAAAGCTTGCGGAACATTTCGATGTCCGTCGCCACCGTCTTGCGAGTGTCGCCGAGGCCGACGATTTCGACTTCTTCCATTTTCTTGAGCACGCCACGTTCAACGCGACCGGTCACGACCGTGCCGCGACCTTCAATGTTGAACACGTCCTCGACGCACATCAAAAACGGCTTGTCCACTTCGCGCACCGGCAACGGAATGAAATTGTCAATCGCGTCCATCAATTCCTGAATGGCTTTTTGGCCTTCAGGCTTATCAGCCATCGCCGCCGCCGAGCTGCCGCGGATGACCGGCGTCTTGTCGCCTGGAAAACCATATTTCGTCAGCAAATCGCGGATTTCCATTTCGACGAGGTCGAGCAATTCCTTGTCGTCCACGAGGTCAATCTTGTTCAGAAAAACGACAATCGCCGGAACACCAACCTGACGGGCGAGCAAAATGTGTTCGCGCGTTTGCGGCATCGGGCCGTCCGCCGCGCTGACGACGAGAATCGCACCGTCCATCTGCGCCGCGCCGGTGATCATGTTCTTCACATAGTCAGCGTGGCCGGGGCAGTCAACGTGCGCGTAGTGGCGCGCTGCGGTTTCATATTCGACGTGCGAGACGGCTATGGTGACGGTTTTATTTTCGTCGCGCACCGTGCCGCCCTTGGTAATGTCCGCGTAAGAAATCGGAGTCGCCAGACCTTTTTTGCTCTGGGTGTGGACAATCGCGGCGGTCAAGGTGGATTTGCCGTGGTCAACGTGACCAATCGTGCCGACGTTGACGTGCGGTTTCGTTCTTTGGAATTGCTCTTTAGCCATATTTTTCTGGTGCGTTGTTTAGTTTATTTTTTCAGCAAATTGTCTGGAGCCCATGATCAGGATTGAACTGATGACCTCATCCTTACCAAGGATGTGCTCTACCAACTGAGCTACATGGGCGCAAATCATTCGTTCAGTTCAAACCAGACACGCAAAACGACAAAAACCCGATCCCCTCATCATTTTCTTTCGAAAACCTGAAGGGCTGACCGGCTCAATTGTTATTTTGCAGACTACCGACGCCAATAAAATTATAAAAGTTTGTCCTTGCTGTCAACAAACAATTTAAACTTTTCGTTAAAATTTGCGGCACGAGCAGGCGGCGAAAGCAAAGACCACCGATGACCTCGACAAAATTGCCACGCAAATCATTCATAAAACTTTCGCGTTAATTAAACTTTCGCGTTAATAAATCAGCGCCAGTGTCCCGGTGTCCGATACCAGCCACGAGGTCCTCTTTCCCAGCCACCGCCAACCCAGATTTCGTGTGGATGCGGCGGATAACCCCAATGACCGGCTTCCCAAAACCAGCCGCCATTCATCCAAATATATTCGCCGTCAATCCACACATATCCGGGAGCAGGCGCGGCAACGACCACGGTTTCATCCGGCGGGGGTGGCGGCGCAGTCTGGACAACCGTGGTTGACGAAGACGCTGCATCGGCGGTGTTCTGCGTGTTAAGCATGAAATTAACAACTGCGTCGCTCACGCCGGAATTGTGCAAATCAATGATGTCTGCCGAGCTAAGTCGGAAAACCGTGTGCGAACTCTTAATCTGGCTGATGATGACGTCGTCGCTTACGCCCGCCTTGGCCAGCGCCTTGATGTCAGCCAGTCCCAGCGGCTGGCCTTGATCCACGCGGACATAAGTCTGCGGTGCTTCCGCGCGCAATTGTTCCTGCTGCGCCTGATCCATCGAATGTCCGATCAATCCCCCGGCAATCAATCCCGCTGCCGCGCCGATCAACGCACCGGCACCGGCGTTCCGTGGTCCACCGATGATCGCACCGGAAGCCGCGCCGATGGCACCGCCCTCCAAGGCACCCGTCCCCGTGTTGTCTGGATTGCCGTTCGGATCCACGCAACCCGTCAGCACGACCGATGAAGCCGCCACCGCAAAAATCCAAATGTTCGTTCTTGTTTTCATATTTTCATCTTTTAACCATCTGGTTACTTTGACGAATAATCTAGCCGCGCGTTCAAATAATTCAACTTAAAAAAAGCGTGTCATAATTCAGCATATCTAACCCTTTCACGCCCTCGGATGCGCCGCGTCATAGGCCTTCTTCAAACGCTCCGTGGTGACGTGCGTATAAACCTGCGTCGTGACGAGGTGCGCGTGGCCGAGCAATTCCTGCACGCTCCGCAAATCCGCGCCCGCGTCCAGCAGATGCGTCGCGTAGCTGTGACGCAGCTTGTGCGGCGTCAAACTTGGATCAAGCCCGGCGATGACTAGAAATTGTTTCAACCGCCGAGCAAGTTGGATCGGCGCAAGCGGTGCGCGTTTTTTTGTTTCGGAAAAAAAGACCGCCGACGCCCCGCCCGGCGGCTGTTTGAACGTGTTCCAGTAATCCTGAATCGCCATCAGCGCCGGCTGGCCGATGGGCACAAGCCGTTCCTTTTTGCCCTTGCCGCGCACGCACACAATTTGCCCGCTCCAGTCAATGTCATCCACACGCAATCCGCACAGCTCACTCACGCGCAAGCCGCAGGAATAAATCGTTTCGAGAACGGCCACATCGCGCAACGCGGCGATTTGGGAAACAGGCCGGCCGGCTTTTTTTGTCTTTTGAATTTTCAAAAGCTCGAACGGCGCGATGAGCAATGCCTCCATCTGCTGCTTCGTCAAAAATTTCGGCAGCCGTTTTTCCGGTTTCGGCAGCGAAAGATTTTTTATCGGCGAACTTTCAGCAGTGCCGTGCCGGATGAGAAACTTGTAAAACGTCCGAAGCGCGGAAAATCGCAACTGCGTCGCCGCGCGGCTCAAATTGTTCCGGCCAAGAAATCTCACGAAGCTGCGGAAATCATCGCGCTGAAGTTTTTCCCAGACCGGCGGCGACTTTCTTTCTTCAAGATGCCAGCGTGAGAATTCCATCAACGCCTGCTTGTAATTCCGCTGCGTATAAACCGACGCTCCGCGATCCACCGCCAGATGCGAGAGAAATTTCTGGATCCACTTGTCAACTGATGCTGGTTTGTTTTGAGACGGCTCGTTCATCCGCTTCTTTGTAGGAGACGAGGTGACGAGTCTCAAACTAAATCTGAAAAATTAGAGACACCTCTCGTCGTCACCTACTCAATAAACGAGGACGAGGACAGCGGCCTTCGTAGCTGGCTAATTTCCATCCGTCACTCCGCGACCTTATTCGCGCGGCGGAAAATCAAAAGTAATTTTGCCCTTCTCGTCCATCACGAGATATGCAGGAAATGGCTTGCCAGCTTTGGAAATGAATTTATCGAGCAAATCACTCTTGTTTTCGGCAAGGATTTTCTTCGCTTGTGCCGGTTCTAACGGCTGCTGCAAAATTTCCCTGCTGATTTTGAACTTGCACGACTTCGCATCGAGCTGGGAATTTTCGCAGATGTAACCGTGTTCCGTGTCGAAAATCTTTCCGCCGCATTTCGGACATTTGCCGACGACTTCCTTGCCGGTGAAATCAACCTTCGGCAGCGGCTCGCGCGGCGTGCCGTCCTTCGCTTTGCCCGCCTTGGGTTCGCGCGGCGCAAATTCAAACGCGGTCTTGCCGTCCTTCACAATCAGGAACGCCTCGAATTTCCGCTTTGTCTTGTTCGAGATGAAGCCTTTCAGCAAATCGGTTTTCCCTGTGGCCAGAAGTTTTTTCACCTGCTCCGGCGAAATTTCCTGCTGCAAAATGATCTTGCCCGTGCGGAAGTCGCACGTCTTCTCGATGCCGCCCTGTTTTTCGCAGACGTAGTTCATCCCGCCGTCGAAAACCTGCGCGCCGCATTTCGGACACTTGCCGAGCGGTTCTTTGCCCGTGAAATCAATCGGCGCAGCGTCCGCGCCATCTTTGCCGCCGTTGCCGAAATCAAATTCGACTTTATGTTCCGCAGTCATCTTCAGCATGGCGGCGAACGGAAATCCCTTCTTGCTGCGGAAACCTTGCAACGGGCCGATGACTTTTTCCGTGATGATTTTTTCGACTTCTTCCGGCTCGAACATCCGACTGCACAAAGTTTTCCAGAACGCAAAATCGCACTTCACGCATTGAAATTGTTTGTAGCGCTCGTGGATTTCGCCGCCGCATTTCGGACAGGGAACTTTCAACGTGCCGAAGTCGCCGGGAATCGTGTCGTATTCAAATTTCTTCGCGCGCTCGACGATGCGTCGCGTCATGTCCGCGATGCCCACCATGAATTCCGTGCGGCTAATTTTCTTCCGCTGCATTTCCTTCAACTGAAATTCCCAGTCGCCGGTCAGCTCCGGCTTGGTCAGTTCAGGAATGCCCAAACCGTTCAACAATTCCATCAATGAAAACGCCTTCGCCGTCGCCTGCAGTTCGCGGCCGTTTCGCAAAATATAACCTTCGAAAATCAAACCTTCGATTGTGGCTGCTCGCGTCGCAGGTGTGCCAAGTCCTTTTTCGCTCATCGCCTCGCGGAGTTCGTCGTCGTCCACGAGTTTGCCCGCGCCTTCCATCGCCGAGAGCAATGTCGCTTCCGAATACCGCGCTGGTGGCTTGGTGATGCTCTGTTTCACTTCGACCGCGCTGGTCTTGACAATCTCGCCCGGCTTCACCGGTGCAAGATTCGGATTATCGTCGTCCGTCTGCGCTTCTTTGCCGTAAACTTCAAGCCAGCCTGGAAACGTAATAATCTTGCCCGAACTCTTGAACGGTTCGCCTTCGACGCGGGAAATGCGCGTGGTAATTAAAAATTCCGCCGCCGGATAAAAAATCGCGAGGAATCGTTTCGTGACGAGGTCGTAAAGTTTTTGCTCCGGCTCTGACAACGCGCGCGGCGCAAGCGAAGTCGGAATGATGGCGAAGTGATCCGAAACTTTTGCGTTATTGAAAATGCGCTTGTTGGGTTTGACCCAATCGTTTTTCTGAATTTTTTCGGCAAACCGGCGATAATCTGTCTCTTCCAACATTGTCAGGGTGCTTTTCACCGTGCCGATATAATCTTCCGGTAGCGCACGCGAATCTGTTCTCGGATACGTCAGCACTTTGTGTTTTTCGTAAAGTGCCTGCGCCAGACCAAGCGTGTTTTTCGCGCTGAAACCGAAGCGCGCATTCGCGTCGCGCTGCAAACTCGTTAAATCATAAAGCAACTTTGGAAGCTCGGTTGTCGGCCTGTGCTCCTCGGTGACAATGCAAGGCTTGCCCAAACATTTGCCGTGAATCGCCTCGGCAATTTCAGAATGCCACAATCTCCAGTCAGACCTGTGCTCATCCCAAAGCGAGCCATATTTTAACTCCAAACGCTCCAGCGCATCCGGCAGATTCAAACCGAATTTTTCAAGCAGTCGAATTGTCCGTTCGGCTTCAGTTTCCTTGTCCTTAAACTTTTCGTCAGACCAACGGCCAGTATAATTTCCTGCCGCCGCGTCGAACGTGCCGGTGACTTCCCAGAAATCACGCGGCTTGAACGAGCGGATTCTCGCCTCGCGCTCTACGACAATCGCCAGCGTCGGCGTCTGCACGCGGCCAACCGTCGTCTTGAAAAATCCACCGAGCTTGGAATTGAACGCCGTCATCGCGCGCGTGCCGTTGATGCCCACGAGCCAGTCGGCTTCGCTGCGGCTAGTCGCGGCGTCTGAAAGCGGCTGCATGGATTCATCGCTGCGAAGTTCCGTGAAACCTTCGCGGATGGAAGCGGGCGTCATGGATTGCAGCCAGAGCCGCTTGATCGGCTGCTTCGCTTTCGTGTGACGGACGATGTTGCGGAAAATCAATTCGCCTTCGCGCCCGGCGTCGCAGGCGTTGATGAGTTCGGTCACGTCGTCGCGCTTGATGAGTTTTTTGAGGACGCGCAGGCGCGGCTCAGTTTTCTCAATCGGTTCGAGGTCGAAGTGCGGCGGAATGACCGGCAGGCATTTGAAAGTCCATTTGCCGCGCGCCGCCTCGACGCCTTCCGGCGGCACGATGGTCAGCAAATGGCCGACCGCCGACGAGATGACGTAATCGTCGTTCTCGTAATATTCAATCTGCCTTTTTTGGGATTCGTAATGCGGCGTGAACTTGCCGAGCGCCTTGGAGATGTCTCCGGCAACCGACGGTTTTTCAGCGATGATGAGTGTTTTGCCCATTTGTCGTGCGAATCTTTAAGCTGCGTTGCATGGTTCGCGCAACATATTTTTTTGGGGCAATTATTTTTAGCCACAGATTTTCACAGATGAAACACAGATAGGAAAAGATTTTGTCCGCAGATTGACGCAGATTTCTTGAGGGATTCAATCTGCGGATGCTTATCCGTGTTTCATCTGTGTTCATCTGTGGCAGAAAAAGAAAATTCCGGATGCGCGCTTGCGTTCGTTTCGCCGCAAATTAGAATCCGCGCCCGATGGTGAATCTGAACACGCTAAATCCGCAACAACGCCTCGCCGCCGAAACCATTCGCGGCCCAGTTTTGATTTTGGCCGGCGCAGGCACGGGCAAGACGCGCGTCATCACGTTCCGCATCGCGCACATGGTCGCGAAGGGAATTGCACCCGGAAACATTCTCGGCGTCACGTTCACGAACAAGGCGGCGCGTGAGATGCGGGAACGCGTGAACAAACTTCTTCCCAATTCAAAATTAAAAATTAAAAATTCAAAACCGGGGGACAAGGCAGATCGTCCGACAATTTGCACCTTTCATTCGCTCTGCGTCCGGATTCTTCGCCAGCACATCGAAAAGCTCGGCTACAAGAGAAATTTTGTCATCTACGATGAATCGGAGCAATTGAGCGCGGTGAAAAAAATCCTGGCGAACATTTCCGCGAAAGGCGAAAAGACCGATCCCGGCGCGGTGCTGGCGATGTTGAGTAAATTCAAAAACGGCGGC
The DNA here is from genome assembly GCA_963755455.1 of uncultured Verrucomicrobiae bacterium. Taxonomy (GTDB): domain Bacteria; phylum Verrucomicrobiota; class Verrucomicrobiia; order Limisphaerales; family UBA11358; genus UBA11358. The sequence continues at coordinate 691,372 of CAVWJH010000004.1, read as the reverse complement.
GAGAACGCAAAAATCTTCGGCGATGAAAACATTCGCGCATTGGCCGAACACATCGCCAAGCGATACGAATCTGCGCTGCACGCCTGCAACGCCGTTGACTTCGACGATCTGATTCTGCTCACCCTGCGCCTGTTCCTCGAGCATCCCGACGCGCTTGAAGCCTGCCGCGCGAAATATCGCTACGTCATGGTGGACGAATATCAGGACACGAACGCCGCGCAGTTTCAATTGGTTCACGCGCTCACGAGCGAGCATCGGAACCTGTGCGTCGTCGGCGATGATGACCAGAGCATTTACGGCTGGCGCGGCGCGGAAGTCGCCAATCTGCTCGACATGGAAAAGCATTTTCCAGAAATCAAAGTCGTCAAGCTCGAGCAAAATTATCGCAGCACGACGACAATTCTCAACGCCGCGAACGCCATCATCAAAAACAACGTGCGCCGTCGCGTGAAACAACTGTGGTCGCAGAAAGGCACGGGCACAAAAATCCAGTTGCAGACTTACGACAACGACGAGGCCGAGGCGCGCGAAATCGTCGTGCAGATCGAATTTCTCCGGCTCACGCGCCGCGCGCCGTGGCGCGATTGCGCGATTCTGTTCCGCACAAACCAGCAATCGCGTCCGCTGGAAACAGAATTGCGCAAGGCGGGCGTGCGTTATCATTTGATCGGCGGGCAAAGTTTTTTTGACCGGCGCGAGGTGAAGGATTTTCTCGCCTACTTGAAAATGTTCATCAATCCGCACGACGACATCAGCCTGCTGCGCATCGCGAACGTGCCCGCGCGCGGCCTGAGCGACGTGACGATGGAACGACTGCTCGGCGCGAGCCACGAGCGCAAGTCGTCCGTCTTCAGCGCGATGAAAAATCCGCTCGTCACGACTTCATTTCAGGCGAACACGCGCAAGAGCATCGAGGCGTTTGTGGAATTTGTGGAACGCACGCGGGCGATTCTCGCCAGTGATAAGTGGCAAGTGACAAGTGGCAAGAATTCTGCAACCGGCTCGCCACCCGTCACTCATCACTCATCACTTTCCGGTTGGGCTGACAAATTTCTCGACGAGGTTCGCTATTTCGCCGAACTGCGCAGATCGGAAAAAGACAAAGAAAATGGCGATGATCGCGTCCGCAATTTGAAAGAATTGATCGCAACAATGGACGGAGGTTCTCCAAGCACGCCGTTGTCCGAACGATTGGAAAATTTTCTCGAAAATATCACTCTCGATTCCGAAAGTGAAGAAGAGGAGGACAAAGGCGACGCTGTCACGCTCATCACCATGCATAGTTGCAAGGGGCTGGAATTTCCGCACGTCTATATCGTCGGACTTGAAGACGGTTTGCTGCCACACTCGCGCTCGAAACTCGAAGGCACGATGGACGAGGAACGCAGATTGTTTTATGTCGCAGTCACGCGCGCGATGCTGACGCTGACGATTTCTCATTGTGGCGGGCGGAAAAAATACGGCCAGTTGCTGCCGTGCCAGCCGTCGCCGTTCTTGAAGGAATTGCCGGAAGAACTCGTCGAGCATTCGGACGAAAAATCCAAGCAGCCGGTTTCCGACGCGACGGGCAAAGATTATTTCGCCGCCATGCGCGAGGTGGTCGGGTAACGGTCGCGGAAACGGCGGAGAACTGCCGGACTGATCGCGCCCGGCTTTCGCAGCAAAAAAGTTTTTGACAGTTTTCAACTTTTATATCATTGTATCCGCATCCGTTGATTTGACGGACTCATGACGAGTGGACGAGGGACTGGCCCGATGACCCCACGGCAACCGATTGAACTTTGGTTTCAATGTCAGGTGCCAATTCCAGCTCAAGCATCATCAGCTTGGGAAAAATGAGAAGAGCACAACAGTTTTGTAGCCCCTTCTCCTTGTGAGTCGGGGCTTTTTTGTTGCCCAGAAGCAAAAACAAAAATGGTAGGGCCGAGCTGCCGCTCGGCCTTTGCGGAAAAGTCAGGGCGGCGCAGCAACGCCGCCCTACCAAATTAAATTTTATGAGTGATAAACACGGTTACATGAAGGCGCTCAAGTGCCGCGAATGCGGACGCGAATATCCGCTGGAAGCCACGCACGTCTGCGAATTCGACTTCGGTCCGCTCGAAGTTGCCTATGATTACGACCGCATCAAAAAGTCGCTGACCAAGGCGGCGATTGAATCGCGGCCGAAAACAATGTGGCGTTACCGCGAGTTGTTGCCCATCGCTGGCGAACCGACTGTTGGCCCGCTCGTCGGCTTTACGCCACTCGTCAAGGCAGATCGTCTTGCGAAGAAACTCGGCATCCGCGAACTTTACGTCAAAAACGACGCCGTGAATTATCCGACGCTCTCATTCAAGGACCGCGTCGTCAGCGTCGCGTTGAGCCGTGCGAAAGAACTTGGTTTTGAAACCGTCGCGTGCGCGTCCACGGGAAATCTGGCGAACTCCGTCGCCGCCAACGCCGCGAGCGCCGGGTTGAAATCCTACGTTTTCATACCGTCGGATTTGGAGCAGGGAAAAATTTTGAACTCGCTTATCTACGGCGCGAACGTCATCTGCATCAAAGGCCATTACGACGAAGTGAACCGTCTTTGCGCCGAGATCGCCGGCAAGTTTGGCTGGGCGTTTGTGAACGTGAACATGAGGCCGTATTACGCCGAAGGCTCGAAGAGCATGGCGTATGAGATCGCCGAGCAACTCGGCTGGCGGCTGCCGCAGCACACGATCGTGCCGATGGCGTCCGGATCGTTGCTGACGAAGATCCACAAAGGTTATCAGGAATTTGCGAAGCTCGGCCTCGTCGCGAATTCCGAGACGCACATTCACGGCGCGCAGGCCACGGGCTGTTCGCCGATTTCCGTCGCGCAAAAGGCCGGACTCGATTTCTTCAAGCCGGTGAAGCCCGACACGATTGCGAAATCGCTCGCCATCGGCACGCCGGCAGATGGTTTTTATGCGCTCAAGGTGATGCGCGACACCAACGCTGCCGCCGACGACGTGACCGACGACGAAATCCGCGACGCGATCAAGCTGCTCGCCGAGACGGAAGGCATTTTTGCCGAGACCGCCGGCGGCGTGACCGTGGGCGTGGCGAAGAAACTCATTGCGTCCGGGAAAATCCCGCGCGATTCTTCCGCCGTCATCTGCGTCACCGGCAACGGATTGAAGACGCTCGACGCCGTGCAAGGTCATTGCGGCAAACCGCGTGAAATCAAGCCGAGTTTGCGCGAGTTCGAGGCACTGCTGGCGCATGAAGAAAAAGTGAGTGCGTAATTTTCACAGTCTGGTTTAATTGGAAAAATTGCTATGCCGGATATTAATCTGACTCAATCCGAAGCCAATGCTCTTATCGTAATGGAAAAGCATAAGGTGGATGAGCAAGATTATGATTATCCAAGTCTAGGTGGTTCAGTTTCAATTCCGTTAGTTTCATCCGATAAACGTGAATCTTTTTTATTGGACATTGGTCGTGGTCGGATTGATTTACTAAAAGGAACATATCAAAATCGCGCCCGCCAAATTGTTGTTTTAGTGCGGCTAGATTTTGGTGGTCCGCCACACCGAAATCCTGATGGTGAAGAAGTGCCATGTCCGCATTTGCATATTTACCGCGAAGGATTTGGAGATAAATGGGCAGCGCCAGCACCGACGGACAAATTTTCAAATATTGCAGATTTGTGGCAGACGCTTGAAGATTTTATGCAACATTGCAACATCACGGACACTCCGAATGTTCGTAAAGGATTGTTTTCATGATTGATGACGTCAGAAATCTAATGGATCAGTATATGGCGTGGTTGAAACAAAAAACCATGCTGCGGGAAATTAACGGTTCGGTCGAAGTCACAACTCCATATTTGGATCGTCACAATGACTATATTCAATTTTACGTTAAGCGAAATCAAAATGGTTATGTATTAACGGATGATGGATACATTATTACGGATCTAAAACATTCCGGCTGCAAACTTGATACTGACAAGCGGCAAGAGTTGCTCAAAATGACGCTGAATGGATTTGGCGTTCAAATGGAGCATGAGGCACTGACCGTTCACGCCAATCCTGACAATTTTAATCTTCGCAAGCACAACTTAGTTCAGGCCATGTTGGCGGTTAATGACCTTTTCTATCTTGCCGTTCCGATGGTAGCCAGTTTGTTTCTTGAAGATGTTTCTGCTTGGCTTGATTTACACGACATTCGATATACACCCAAAGCGAAATTCACTGGTAAAACTGGTTATGATCATCTTTTTGATTTTGTAATTCCAAAATCTCGAAAAGCGCCAGAACGAATTATTCAAACAATAAACAGGCCGAGCAGAGAAACGGCTCAAGTTGTCACTTTCTCGTGGATTGACACAAAAGAAGTTAGACCGCCAGATTCTCGCGCATACGCTTTTTTGAATGATTCTGAACAGAGGCCTTCGGTTGCCGTGCTTGATGCTTTGAGAAATTATGAAGTTACTCCCGTTCTTTGGAGTGAACGGGAGGCTTTTGAAGAAACGCTGGCAGCGTAAGTTATTTTTTATTTATGCCAAAAAAAGTCCGCATCCCCACGCCGCTCCGCAAGTTGACCAACAACGAGGAGCTGGTCGAAATCAACGCCGCCACCATCGGCGAGGCGATCGTCGAATTGCAGACGCGCTTCCCCGGCATCCAGGAACGCCTCGTGGATGACAAGGGCGAGGTGCGCCGCTTCGTCAACGTCTATGTCAACGAGGAGGACATCCGCTTCCTCAAAAACCGCGAGACGCCGCTCAAAGACGGCGACGAGATCAGCATCATCCCCGCCATCGCCGGCGGCTAGGCTGATTTCAAATTTCAAATCTGAAATTTCAAATTAAATTATGGCCACGCCCAAGAAAAAATCCGTCGCGACGACATCAATTTCGCCTACGCAACAGCGTTTGTGGCTGATGTATCCGCCTAAGCTCATCAAGAAGCCGTTCATCTGGGAGGTCGCCCAAAAATTCAAGGTCGTCACCAACATCCGCCAGGCCAGCGTGACTGATGAGATCGGCATCGTCTGCCTCGAACTCGACGGCCCGCGCGATGAGGTAAAAGCCGCTATCAAATGGCTTGTGAAACAGGGCGTGAACGTGGAGCCGGTGGAAATCGGCGTGATTGCCGGTTAATTTTGAGCACAAACAGTAACGGTGTGAAAAATCTACGCGCCGCTTTTCTGAAAAAATCTATTTGCGCCGCGACCGCTTGACATTGAGTTGAGTCGTCGCGTGTGCGAGAGCGGCTTGAAGCTGTGCCGCTTCTTCGTCGGTGACTTTTTGCGCAAGCCGCGTTTCGGCATTTTTCCGCGCCTGTTCAGCCGCAGCTTCGTCAATGTTCTCGGCGCGAACCGCCATGTCGGTCAAAATGGAAACCTTGTCGCCGGTGACCTGGACAAACCCGTCGCCCACGGCCATGAAAATGTTCTCCGCGCCTTTCCGCACGGTGATTTCACCCTCGACAAGCTGCGTCATCAACGCCATGTGTTGCGGCAGAATGCCCATCTCGCCTTCGCCGCCGGTCAGCGTGACCATGTCCACGTCGTCGGAGAAAATCTTCGCCTCCGGCGTGACAATTTCGAGTTTTATAGTTCCAGCCATTTAGCTTTCTTTGATTTCGTCAATGCCGCCCTTCATGTAGAAGTTCTGCTCGGCGATGTCGTCGTGCTTGCCTTCGAGAATTTCCTTGAACGCGCGGACGGTTTCCGCCACCGGAACCTGTTTGCCTTCGCGACCGGTGAAGACCTGCGCGACGGTGAACGGCTGGCTCAAGAAGCGTTGAATCTTGCGCGCCCGAAACACGGCGGTCTTGTCTTCGGCGGAAAGTTCGTCCATGCCCAGGATCGCGATGATGTCCTGCAAATCCTTGTAGCGCTGCAAAACTTTCTGCACGCCGCGCGCCACGTCGTAATGTTCCTGCCCGACGATCTCCGGCGCGAGCGCGCGGGAGTTCGAGGCCAGCGGATCCACGGCGGGGAAAATGCCCAGTTCGGCAATCGAGCGTTCCAACACGATGGTCGCATCCAAATGCGCAAACGTCGTGGCCGGCGCGGGATCAGTCAAGTCGTCGGCGGGCACATAGACGGCCTGGAACGAGGTGATGGAACCTTTTTTGGTGGATGTGATGCGTTCCTGCAAGTCGCCCATTTCAGCGGCGAGCGTCGGCTGATAACCGACGGCGCTCGGCGTGCGGCCCAGCAATGCGGACACTTCCGAACCGGCTTGCGAGAAGCGGAAAATATTGTCCACGAACAGGAGCACGTCCTGGTTTTTCTCGTCGCGGAAATACTCGGTCACGGCGAGCGCGGACAATGCCACGCGCAGACGCGCGCCGGGCGGCTCGTTCATCTGGCCATACACGAGGCCGATGCGCGAGCCGGGCGCGATGATCGGCAAGCCATTTTCGCCGACTTTGGGATGACCTTTTTCGTCCTTCTCAACCTTGATGACACCGGCCTCGATCATTTCGTTGTAAAGATCGTTGCCTTCGCGCGTGCGTTCGCCGACGCCCGCGAACATCGAAATGCCGCCGTGCAGCTTCGCGATGTTGTTGATGAGTTCCATGATGACGACGGTCTTGCCAACGCCAGCGCCGCCGAACGCGCCGACTTTTCCGCCCTTCAAAAACGGGCAGATCAAATCAATGACCTTGATGCCGGTCGTGAGAATTTGCGGCGATGTGGACTGATCCACGAGCGGCGGCGCGGCGCGGTGAATGGGCAGATATTTATCCGCCTTCACCGGACCTTGTTCGTCCACGGGATCACCGGTCACGTTGAACACGCGGCCCATGACGGCTTCGCCCACGGGCATGGAAATCGCCGCACCGGTGTCGGTGACTTCGTAACCGCGCTTGAGACCCTCGGTGGTGCTCATGGCGACGGCGCGCACCCAGTTGTCGCCGAGGTGCTGCTGCACTTCGAGTGTCAGCTTGACCGGCTGATCCAGCACGGTGAAGTTCACAATCAGCGCGTTGTAGATGGCGGGAAGCTGGCCGGAAAATTCCACGTCCACGACCGGGCCGATGATTTGAACGATTTTGCCTTTGTTCATATTAAGATTAAGATTTCAAATTTCAAATTTGAGATTTCAAATTCAGTTAGCCCACCGCCATTTGTGCGGTGGTGATTTCCAACAATTCCTTCGTGATGTTCGCCTGACGCAGTTTGTTGTATTCGAGCGTCAGGTCCTTGATAAGCTGCTTCGCGTTGTCCGTCGCGTTTTTCATCGCGACCATGCGCGCGCTCTGCTCGCTCGCTTTTGCCTCGAGCAAAATCTGGTGCATCTGGAAATTCAGGCTGTGCGGCAGCAGCGCGCCTAGCACGGTTTTTTCGTCCGGCTCAAATTCAAAAACATCGGTCCGCACGCCGGCACCCTGCAATTCCTGCGCCGGCGAGTTGACCCCGGCGGTGACGGCCTTGATCTTGCCAACGGGCAGAAACGGAACGGTGTTTGGCTGCTGCACCAAAGTGGAAACAAATTTAGTGAACAAAATGTCCACGCTGTCCGCCTCGCCCTTCAAAAACAAATCCTGCGCGAATTTTGAAATGACCCGCGCCTCGGCAAACGTCGGCGTGTCCTTGTAGGTGAATTCCGCCACGAGCTGCCGTTTCGTGCGCGCGATGAACTGCGACGCCTTGCGTCCAGCAGTGATAAATACGGTTGTGTTTTTGTCCAGCTTCGCCGCTTCGCGAAACAAATTGCTGTTCAGGCCGCCGCACAAACCGCGATCCGAACTGACCACGATGACCGCGCGCTTCTTCACAGCGCGGATTTCCATCAGCGGATGCTTGAACGACACGATGCGCGGACCGGCTTCCGCAAGAATCGCGTTCATCAAATCCGCATACGGGCGGCCGACCAACGCGGCCTGCTGCGCCTTGCGCATCTTGGCCGCCGCCACCATCTGCATCGCCTTGGTGATCTGGGCGGTGTTCTTGACCGACTTGATTCGCCGGCGTATGTCGCGCGTGCTGGGCATGAAAAATTAAAATCGCTTTCTTGTTTTGACGCGATACGGCGGCGAGGTTTCGCGCATAAAAACTATCTGCTTCCGGTCTTCCGGCAGCGGCGGCTCAATCAATTGCCGGATCGCCTCAAACAGATTTTGTATTGATTCATCGTGGCCGCTGACGCGGCTTTCCAATTCGCTCAACTTGTGCGCGAGATCCTTGTGCGCGGCCAATTGCTCGCGCATCAAAACAAACGCGCGCACCACGCGGACGCTCGATTCAACCGCAATCGGACTGTTCAAAACACTTGCCAGCATCAATGCTCCGTGTTCCGTGAAGACCCACGGCAATTTACGCCGCCCGCCCCGCCCTTTCTTTGATATCGCAATTTGCGATATCAAATCTGCAAACTCCTGCTGTGTAAGCTGAAAAGCAAAATCAGAAGGAAAGCGGCCGCTGTTGCGCTTGAATTGTTCGTTCAAACGCATCGTGCTGACGCCATAAATTTTCGCCAGGTCGGAGTCCAGCATCACGCGCAAGCCGCGAACGGACAGAATCAATGACTCGATTCTGACCGTTTCGTTGACTTGGTATTTAGCCATAAGGACTTGGTTGTTATTTTGCAGCGTTTCGGAATCAGTGGTAGCTCTGCTTGAATTCCGTCACCGCCGCCTTCAACTCCGCCGCGAGCGTGTCGCTGATGGCTTTTTCGTTACGAATTTTAGCGAGTAAAACGGTTTTGCGCGTGTTCAGGAAATCCGCCATTTTCGTCTGGCAATCCTTCACCTTGTCCACCGCAACGTCGTCGAAGAAATTATTTTGCACCGCCCACAGCACTGCGGCTTGGAGTTCAACCGGCAGCGGATTGAACTGCGGCTGCTTGAAAATTTCCACCACGCGCTTGCCGCGTTCGAGAATCGCCTGCGTTTTTGCGTCGAGGTCGGAGCCGAACTGTGCGAACGCCGCCAGTTCACGGTATTGCGCCAAATCGCCTTTGATACGACCGGCGACTTGTTTCATCGCCTTGATTTGCGCGGCAGAACCGACGCGTGAAACAGAAAGACCGACAGACACAGCGGGACGAACACCTTGATAAAACAAATCCGTTTCCAGATAAATCTGGCCGTCCGTGATCGAAATCACATTCGTCGGAATGTAGGCGGAAACGTCGCCAGCCTGCGTTTCTATAATTGGCAACGCGGTGAGCGATCCGTTGCCGTATTTTTCCGAAACACGCGCGCTGCGTTCCAACAAGCGGCTGTGCAAATAAAACACGTCGCCGGGATACGCTTCGCGGCCGGACGGACGTTTAAGAATGAGCGACACCTGGCGATAAGCGACGGCGTGCTTTGACAAATCATCGTATATGATGAGCGCGTCCATGGCATTGTCCATGAACCATTCGCCCATCGCCGCGCCGGCAAACGGGGCGAGATACTGGTTCGACGCAGAATCGGAAGCCGCCGCCACAACGACAATCGTGTAAGGCAGCGCACCTGCTTCTTCCAGCACACCGATGACGCGCGCGACCGACGATTGCTTCTGGCCGATGGCGACGTAAATGTTGTAAATGGGACGAAAGCTTTGATCCCCGGCAGCTTCACCGGACTTGTTGGCGCGGGCTTGGTTGATCATCGTGTCCACGCCGATGGTGGTCTTACCGGTCGAACGGTCGCCGATGATCAATTCGCGCTGGCCGCGGCCAATGGGAATCATCGCGTCAATCGCCATGATGCCCGTCTGCACCGGCTGGCTGACGGATTTGCGCCGGATGATGCCGGGCGCGATTTTTTCCACCGGATAGCTCGCCTCGGCCAGAATCGGGCCTTTGCCGTCCAACGGCTGGCCGAGAGCGTTGACGACGCGACCGAGCAAACCTTTTCCAACCGGCACTTGCAAAAGTTTTCCGGTCGTGCGAACTTCCTGGCCTTCCTTGATGCCGGTGTAATCGCCCAAAATAATTGCGCCGACTTCTGTTTCTTCCAGGTTGAGCGCGAGACCGGTGATGCCGTTGCCGAAGTCGAGCATTTCGTTGAGCATCGTATCGGTCAGCCCTTCGATCTTCGCCACGCCGTCGCCGATTTCGCGGACGGTGCCGACATTCTGTTTGGCCGTCGCGGTCTTTGCGCCGCTGATTTGCGCCTCAATTTCCTGTAATAGATTACTCATATTTTTTAATTCGCCACCGAGACACAGAGAACACAGAGCAAATTTTCTCGGTGTGCCCTGTGGCTCTGTGGCTAAAAACTTTGTTCCAATTGTTCCAGACGCATTTTTACGCTGCCATCGTAAAGGTCGCTGCCGACCTGAATCCGCAAGCCGCCAATGAGCGCCGGATTCTGCGCGAACGAAAGGGTCAAGCCCGCTCCGTATTTCTTTTTTATTTCGCCCGCCACTTCGTTTTGCAAGTCCGGTGCTAAAACCGTTGCGCTTTCGACGCGTGCCGCGTGCTGCTCCAAATCCAGCTTCACCAAACGATGCAGCCGCGACAAAATTTCGACGTAGCCGCGCGGTTTTTGCGTGGACAACAACGTGACCACCTGCCGGACGCGGCTCTCGTCAAGCAAGCCATTCACACAACAACTCCGAAACAGTTGCCGGGACTCGCGCTGTGCTTGCTTGGAAATTTTCATTCCGTTTTGGTCGGCGTGGAAATCTGAATCCGAATTATGCGGACAATTGTTTCTCGGTTTCCTCCGCAAGGCGCTTCTGGTCGTCCGGCGTGAGAATTTTTCCGGTGACGGTCGAAGTCGTCTGCACGACGAGCCGTCCGACTTCCCGTTTTAGCGAAGCGAGCATCTGCGCACGTTCCTGTGCGGCAGCTTCGCGCGCCTTGATCACAATCTGCTCGGCGGCGGCAATGGCCTTTTGCGTTTCAGTTTCGCGCACGCGGGCGGCGGCCTGGCGAGCATCGTCAATCAGCTTGTTCGCCTTGTCACCGGCGTCGGCCAGAATTTTCTGGCGTTCAGCCTCGGTTCGCGCCACGTCGCCTTTGATTTTTTCCGCGTTGGCGAGCGCCTCGGCGATTTTTTCACGTCGCGTTTGCAACATGGCGAAAATCGGCCCGTAGGCCCACTTCCACAGCACGAAAAAAACGGCGGCAAAACTGATCGTCTGCACGAGCAGCATCTGCCATTGGATTCCTAGCTTGTCCATGGCCGTATTATTTGACGACGAGCCACGCGATGACCGCCCAGCCTTCGGCGAGCGCCATGCCGACGAACATGAACGTCAAAATTTTGCCGAACATGCCGGGATTGCGGGCCATGGCGATGACACCGCCGGCGGTCGCAATGCCGATGCCGATGGCCGCGCCGCCAAAGGCGAGGCCGATGTGTATGTTGCCGGTCATATTGCCGGCTGCTTGTGCGAGCATCATAATTTTTCTTTCTGTTGGTTTTGGTTGTCGCCCCGGCATCCGCTGCCGGGGCAAATTAAAAATTGTTTAATGGGCGTGTTCCTCGTCCGTGTGCGTGCAGAGCGTGCCCACAAACGCCACGACCAGCATCGCAAACACAAACGCCTGCACGAGGCAGACGAACGTTTCGTAAAAATACATGAACGTCGAAAGCACGGCGGCTACAATAAAATTATTGTGATAAATCATGTCCAGAATGGTTTCACCGGCAAAAATGTTCCCGTAAAGCCGCATCGCCAGCGCGACCGGACGCGCAAAGCCGACTGACAGCAGTTCCATCGCGCCAATGAACAGAAACAGCAGGAAAAAAAGCGGATAGGCAAATTTGTTCGTGTCCATCTTCACGCCGAAAATATGCTTGATCAGCCCGAAAAAACCATTGTAACGAACCGCCCAATAAAGGCTCATCACCAGAAAAATCCCGGCCATCGCCACCGTCAGGTTCGCATCCGTCGTTGGCGGACGGAAAAATGGACGGTTCACCTCATCAATCGCAAACGGCAGCGAACTGTCTGGCTTTGGCGTTCCAACGCCGATGCTGCCCACACCCGGAACGAGATCGGTCAAATTCGAGATCACGATGAAAATAAAAAAAGTCGTGGCGAACGGAAAAACCCAGCGCGTGACGCGTTTGTCGAGAATGTCGCCGATCAGACCCTCCCAGCCTTCCACGAGCGCCTCCAGCAAATTTTGCATTCCTGACGGGATTTCTTTGATTTGTTTCGGAGTGGTGGCGCGGACGATGATCAAAATGAGCAACGCGACAATCCATGTGCAAACGATGGTGTTCGTAATCGGCAAGGCAAATCGCGAGGGTATTTGATTTGCCAGGATCGAAGGAACCATCTCGTCGTTTTCCGGCGGATGACCGATGTAGAAAACCGCCGACGGAGCGGCGGGAACCATCTGTTCCGCCGGAGCACCGGATGGAGCAGCCGCAGAGACGGAAGCCGACGCTGACGCCTGACTCGCCGCGCCATCTGCCAAAACCGGCTGGGCAAGCAGGTTCACCGCGGTGATCACGGCAAAAAATGCAAAGACAAGAACAATTTTTACAAATCGGTTCACAATATGATTTCTTGATTTCTGACGCCAACAATGACTTCGGCTGAAAACTTTGGAGCGTCAGAGCCGCAAAATCTGCCCTGTCGTGAAATTTTTCACAAGCCTTTTTTCAAAATTTTTTGGTTCAGGAAGACTTATCCACCCTGCCCCATTCGGCGCGAAGTTCAGCCGGGGGTAATGCCGCGCATCCGCAAAGTCCGCAAACAGCGAAAAAATTTCGGCGGCGTCAAGCCGAGAGCGCGATACAGCAAAATCTGCCGGTGGTGCTGGCGAGCAAATCCGCGCCGCGCACAACTTCCGTGATATGCATCGCCCCGTCGTCCGCCACTCACGCGAGCTGATACGCCGGCACGTCATCATTCCGCCAGACGATAAAATCGCCGAAATCTTTTTCGGCAATAAATTCCTGTTTCCCCCAAACTACCGTCCGTGAAAGAAACCGGCTCCTCGCCTTCCGCGTGCGGCGCGCTCGCGGCCTGCTGGGATATCCTTGCGCGTGCGGGTGCAGCCAGATTGTGATGGTAGCAAAAGGCATGAAATACCGTGAATTTCATAAGTGGCGCGCATTAAGCTAGCCGTGGCGTTGGCACTGCAATCAGCGTGCTAATTAATTTGAAAGAAAATTGTCGTCATAAAGCCGTTATTGAAATTTTACATTTTCATTTAATTAATTTAACCGTCAAAATAATTTTGCAAAATGCAAACAATGCCGGGTCATTGATTTGCAAATTGCACACATTGAAAATATTTGGTCATGAACATCAGAAAACGGTTTTTTGAATAAGTTTATCCTTCGCAAAAATGGCTATTTGTGTCAAAATTAATTTAGTCGCATGAGTTTTGCATCTAAAAAATCAAAAGGAGTTAAATCTGTTACGGCTGCATCTGCCAGCGAACAGAATGCCGCGCAAAACACCTTTCCCATTGTCGGAATTGGGGCGTCGGCAGGCGGCTTGGAAGCGTTCACTCAATTGTTGAGTCATTTGCCGGAGGACACCGGCATGGCGTTCGTCCTCGTGCAACATCTTGATCCCGGCCATCCCAGCCAGCTTACCAATCTGCTTTCCAAAGCGACGCCCATGCCGGTCCATGAAGTGAAAAATGGGATGGTAATCAAGCCAAATTATATTTACGTCATTCCGCCGAATGCCAACATAAATTTGTCGGCGGGCAAACTCAAGCTCACGCCGCGCGGCAAATCGCCCGTGCCGCATCCGGTGGATTATTTTTTCTCTTCGCTCGCCAAAGAACAGTTGAGTTGGGCCATCGGCATAATTTTGAGCGGCACGGGTTCGGACGGCGCGATTGGACTGAAGGAAATCAAAGGCGCGGGCGGAATCACTTTTGCGCAGGATGAAAAATCCGCGCGGTTTTCTGGAATGCCTTTGCAGGCGGCGGGCGATTCGGTGGATTTTATTTTGCCGCCGGAAAAAATCGCGCTCGAACTGGCGCGCATCGGACGCGACCCGTATCTCGCGTTGCCGCAAAAAACCGAAGCCGAAGTTGCGGAAGCGGCGACGGCAAAAGATTTTCGCCGCATTCTCACGCTGCTGCGCTCGCACACGGGCGTGGATTTCAGCCAGTATCGCGACACAACCATCAAGCGGCGCATCCAACGGCGGATGCTCGTGCGCACGCGGCATAAGCTCGCGGATTACATTGAGCTTCTCGAAAAGGATCGCTCCGAAATCAGCGCGCTTTTCGATGACGTGCTGATCAACGTGACCAATTTTTTCCGCGACCCGGAAATGTTCGAGACGCTCAAGAACCGCATTTTTCCAGAAATCCTGAAAAACGATCCGCACACGATTCGTGTCTGGGTCGCAGGCTGTTCGAGCGGGCAGGAAGCGTATTCGCTGGCGATTGCGCTGCTGGAATTTCTGGAACACAAACCAAACGCGCCGGGCATCCAGATTTTTGCGACGGACATCAGCGAGGTGATTTCCATTGAAAAAGGGCGGCGCGGCTTGTATCCCGAAAGCATCGAGTCCGAAGTTTCGCCGGAACGATTGCGCCGGTTTTTTACGAAGGAAGACGGCAGTTACCGCATCAGCAAGGTGATTCGCGACGCTTGCATTTTCGCCAAGCAAAACGTCACGTCTGACCCGCCGTTTTCGCGCATGGATCTGGTCAGTTGCCGAAACCTGCTGATTTATCTGACGCCGCCACTGCAACGGCACGTCGTTTCCACTTTTCATTACGCGCTCAATCCGAACGGTTTTCTCGCGCTCGGCAATTCCGAAACCGTCGGCGCAAATTCCGACCTGTTTGAATTGTTGGACCGAAAGCAAAAAATTTATTCCAAAAAAAACGCGGCCATCCGTCCGTTCCCGCATTTCGCGGCGCGGGATTTGAAATTCAAGCCCGTCGCAACCGGCCGCGCCGCGCCGGTTCAAGCTTCTATGCCGGCGGATTTTCAAAAGGAAGCCGACCGCATTTTGCTGGGTCGTTACGCTCCGGCGGGTGTGCTGGTGAACAGTAATCTGGAAGTGCTGCAATTTCGTGGCCGCACCAGTCCGTATTTGGAACCGCCCACAGGCGAGGCCAGTTTTAATCTGCTGAAGATGGCGCGCGAAAACCTGTCGCTCGAACTGGGCACGGCCATACGCGAGGCAAAAAAGAAAAATACGGTCGTCCGGCGCAACGTCCGTTTGCGCGACAGCGACACGATCCGCAAGGTGAATTTGGAAATTCTTCCCGTCAAATTGTCCGGTTCGGCCGAAAATTGTTTTTTGGTCTTATTTGAAGACGCGGACAGGGAGCGAGCCGCCACGCCGCCGGCCAGAAAAGAAATCGCGGACAGAAAAATTTCCGCGACCGAAAAAGACCGCGAGTTGAAGCAATTGCGGACGGAATTGACCGCCGCGCGCGAGTATCTTCAGGCCATCACCGAGCAGCAGGACGCGGCCAACGAGGAACTAAAATGCGCGAACGAGGAGGTGCTTTCGAGCAACGAGGAATTGCAGTCCACGAACGAGCAACTCGGCACGGCCAAGGAAGAACTCCAATCCACGAACGAGGAATTGCAGACGTTGAACGAGGAATTGCAGACGCGCAACACGGAGTTGGCCCAGCTTAATAATGATTTGAGCAACCTGCTGGCGAGCGTGCGGATTCCGATTTTGATGCTCGGCAACGACCTGCGCGTCCGGCGTTTCAATGCCGCCGCCGTGGAATTTTTCCATTTGAAACCGGCGATCACCGGACGGCCAGTCCATGCGATTGATTCGCCATTGATCACTTCCGAACTGGAAAAATTACTTTTGGAAGTCATCGCCAAAGTGACGCACAAGGAAATGGAAATGCGCGACCGCGATGGCCGCTGGTTTTCGTTGCGCCTGCATCCGTATCGGACATCGGACAACCGGATTGACGGCGTGATCATGACGTTGGTGGACATCCAGGAACTCAAAGGCGCGCAGGAAAAGCTTTTGGATTATGTCGCAGCGATTGTGGACACCGTGCGCGCGCCGCTGCTGGCCCTGCATCCCGATCTGCGGGTCAACACGGTGAACGACGCCTTTTGCGAGATGTTTCAAGTCTCCAAAACTGAAACGGAAAACTGCTTGATTTACAAACTGGGCAACGGCCAGTGGAACATTCCAGAGCTGCGCCAACTGCTCTCGGAAATTTTATCGGGCAAGTCGGTATTAAAAGATTTTGAGGTGTCGCAAAATTTCCCGGCCATCGGCCGGCGCATGATGCTGCTCAACGCGAGCCGGCTCGAACAAAAAACCGGTGTCGCGCCGATGATTTTGCTTTCCATCGAGGACATCACGGAATGGAAGCAAATCGAGGAGGTCAACCGTTGGATGGCGGCCATCGTGGAATCTTCCGACGACGCGATCATCGGCAAAGATCTGAACGGCGTCATAATCAGTTGCAACCAGGGCGCGTCGCGGCTTTTCGGTTACAAGGTTGATGAATTAATTGGCAGGCCGGTCACCATGTTGATTCCGCCGGAGCATCAGAATGAAGAGGCGGAAATTCTTGCGCGCATCCGGCGCGGGGAAAGCATCGAACATTTTGAGACCGTCCGCCGGCGAAAAGACGGAAGCCTGTTTGATGTTTCCCTGACGATTTCGCCGGTCAAGGATGTTCAGGGAAAAATCATCGGCGCGTCAAAAATCGCCCGCGATATCACGGAACGCAAACGCGCCGAAAAAAGTTTGGAAGAAAGTTTCCAGCGCGAAAAGTCCGCGCGCCAGGCGGCGGAAACCGCCAATCGCGCGAAGGATGATTTCCTTGCCGCGCTGTCACACGAATTGCGCACGCCATTGAATCCCGTGCTGCTGATCGCCAGCGACGCGGCCAAAAATCGCGATCTGTCGCCGGGCGTCCGCGCGAATTTTGAAGCCGTCCGCAAGAACATAGAATTGGAAGCGCGGCTCATTGATGATTTGCTCGACCTGACCCGCATCGCCAGCGGTAAATTAAACTTTGAAATGTGCGAGATGGACGCGCATACGATTTTGCAGGACGCGATCACGGCGATCCGGGTTGACGCGGCGGAAAAGCACATCGAATTAAACCTCAAATTAAAAGCCAAACAACGCCAGGTGCGCGCCGACGCCATCCGGCTCCAGCAAGTTTTCTGGAATATTTTGAAAAATGCAGTGAAGTTCACGCCGCCGGGCGGAAAAATCACCATTGAAACTTCCGTGACGGCGGATGGCGAACAATTGAACGTGAAAATAACCGACACCGGAATCGGCATGACCGGCGAAGAATTGAGCCGCATTTTCACTGCATTTTCGCAGGGCGATCATGCAACCGGCTCGCATCGTTTTGGCGGCCTGGGCCTGGGACTTGCCATCTCACGGCAAATCGTGGATCTGCATTCCGGCCATATTCGCGCCGCCAGCAAAGGCCGCAACCAAGGCTCGACCTTCACCATCGAATTGCCGGTGGCAAAAATGGAAAATAAAAATTCACCGCCGGTGGAAGGCACGTCCAAAGATTTGTCGCCCAGACAAAAAACAAAAAATGCCGGCACCCGGATTTTGCTGGTGGAGGATCATGAACCGACGCGCAATGCGCTCACCGTTTTGCTGATTCGCCGCCGTTACAAAATCTTTGCCGCCGGTTCCCTTGCCGAGGCGCGCAAAATCGCCGGCAATGAAAAAATTGATTTTGTCATTTCAGACATCGGGCTGCCGGACGGAAATGGAAACGATTTGATGAAGGATCTCGGCGAGCGTTACGGCTTGAAAGGCATCGCGCTTACCGGTTATGGAATGGAACAGGATGTTGAGCGCAGTCTGGCCGCGGGTTTTGTAACGCATTTGACCAAACCGGTCCACGTTCAATCGCTCGAAAAAGCTTTGGCGTCCGCGCTTTGATTTTTCGATGATTTTACTGCGGCTGTATGGATTTTTGAGGTTCCAATCTCACCCGTAAAGTAATTGTGACCAGCGGAGTCTCATAACGCAGCGCCCGCCGCGCATTTTTTGAAAAATCAATCGGCACCAAAATTCGCCTCAGCGACAATGATCTGCTCGTTTTCATATTTTCAAATCTCAATCAACCGACATTGTCGGGCATCCGCTGAATTTATTTGAGCAAGCCCGATGCCGCGCGCGTTGCCGGTAAATTTCCAATCAACGAATCCAAAAAACCGTGCAAATCGCACCATGCGACTGCGGTTTTCGTGCAGATTGCAGTTCGCACAATTTTTTCCTTTGTTTGGACGCAATTTTAGCCGTAAAATTTCCATTCGCCCGTGGCATATCTTTAGCTAAAAAGCTTTTAGAATTTGAAGCGCGATAAAACAAAATCAATTAAAAACCGCAGAAGATTGTGAACCTGAAAATTCAGTTGCCACGAATCGAAGATTACGAACCGCTAGTCGGCGTTGAAACGATCGAACGCATTCTGAAAAAAGCCGGGACGCTGAAAGGATTTCACGTCGCAAACATCAATTCCACCTACTACGGCGGCGGTGTTGCCGAATTGCTTTCGTCGCTGACACTGTTGTTGAACGGACTCGGCATGCCGCGCTTTCTGGAACAGCACCTCGATTTGTTTTCATCGTTTGAATCGAGTTTCCGCCACGTCGGCTGCTGTGCCAGATCAACGTGGTCGCCCGAACATAAAAAATTATTTTGCCCGTGAATGAAATCCCGACATTGCCAAAACAAGAAGGCCGCTGCCGCGTGGCCATTGAAAATGTCGCGCCGAAAATTGACGGCGGGCGTTTTGCCATCAAACGAGTTGTCGGCGAGCGCGTCGCGGTCGAAGCGGACATTTTTGCCGATGGACATGACAGTTTATCAGCGGTTCTAAAATTTCGCCCGGCAGAAAATCCGGAATGGAGCGAAACGCCGATGGAACTTTTGGCCAACGACCGTTGGCGCGGCGAATTTGCCGTCGCGAAATCAGGGAATTATTTTTATACGATTGAAGCTTGGGTGGATCAATTCAAGTCGTGGCAGAAAAGTTTTCAAAAAAAAATCGCCGCCGGGCAAAACATTTCAGTCGAGTTGCAGGCGGGCATAAAATGGATCGAATCTGCGGCTCAACGTGCAATGACGCGAGACGCCGAAAATCTTCTGGCGTGGGCGGAGGAATTGAGCGCTGGCGAAAGCATGACCGGCAGCCCGATTGAAAAACGCGCGATGGACAAGGATTTGACGGAAATGACTTGTCGTTATCTAGGTCGCCAGTTTTCCACAAACTACGAAAAGAAATTGCGCGTGGCCGTTGATCCCGAACGCGCGCGATTTAGCGCATGGTATGAAATGTTTCCGCGCTCGTTTGGCGGTTTCAAAGGTTGCGAAGAACAATTGCCTCGAATCGCCAAAATGGGATTTGACGTTTTGTATTTGCCGCCGATTCATCCAATTGGAAAATCGCATCGCAAAGGAAAAAACAATAATGTCGAATGCAAGCCAGACGAGCCAGGCAGTCCGTGGGCAATCGGTTCGAGCGAGGGCGGCCACAAATCAATCCATCCAGAACTCGGCACGCTTGAAGATTTCAAAAATTTGTTGGCGCGCGCGAAAGAATTCAGAATCGAAATCGCACTGGACGCCGCGTTTCAATGTTCGCCCGACCATCCTTACATCCGCGAGCATCCCGAATGGTTTCGGCATCGTCCAGACGGCTCAATCCAACACGCCGAAAATCCGCCGAAAAAATACGAGGACATCGTGCCGTTCGATTTCGAGTGCGACGATTGGAAAAGTCTCTGGCAGGAACTGAAAAGCATTTTCGATTTCTGGATTCGAGCAAGGCGTGAAAATTTTTCGCGTGGACAATCCGCACACGAAGCCGTTTGCGTTCTGGGAATGGTGCATCGGCGAATTAAAGGCGGAGAATCCTGAACTGGTTTTTCTCGCCGAGGCGTTCACGCGGCCAAAGGTCATGTATCACCTTGCGAAAATCGGCTTCACGCAAAGCTACAATTATTTTCCGTGGCGCAACTCGAAGGACGAACTGGAAAAGTATTTCACCGAACTCGCGCAAACTGACGTTATGGAATTTTTCCGCCCGAATTTGTGGCCGAACACGCCGGACATTCTTCCGCCATCTTTGCAGATGGACGGATGCCCGGCGTTTGCGATTCGTTTCATTCTCGCCGCGACGCTTGGCGCGAGCTATGGCATTTACGGCCCGGCGTTCGAGCTTTGCGAAAACGCGCCGCGCGAACCGGGCGGCGAGGAATATCTGAATTCCGAAAAATACGAAATCAAGCGCTGGGATTTGAACGCGCCGCGCAGCCATTGGAAAATTTAATTATACGCGTGAACCAAATTCGCCGCGAAAATCCCGCGTTGCAATCCAATCGCAATCTGAAATTTCACCGCATGGACAATCCTGAATTGATTGCCTACACAAAATCCACGGACGACAGCGGGGACACGATTTTGACCGTCGTCAATTTGAGTCCGCATTACACGCACAGCGGCTGGCTGGAATTGCCGCTAGAGGATTTCGGCCTCGACGCGAAAAAAACTTATCAGATGCATGACTTGCTGATCTGACGCGCGCTATCTTTGGAACGGCGAAAGAAATTACGTCGAATTGAATCCGGAAAAAACTTCCGCGCACATTTTTCGTTTGCGCCGGCACGTCCGCACGGAACACAATTTTGATTATTTCGCCTGAGCGATTATGAGCCTTGAGACTGAAATCATAAAAAAGGCGACGGAGAAAAAATCCATTCGCACGCCGGAAAAAAATCCGATGTGGTATAAAAGCGGCGTCATCTACGAACTCCACGTCCGCGCGTTTCAGGACAGCGACGGCGACGGCACGGGCGATTTTCGCGGGCTGACTTCACGGCTGGATTATCTGCGCGACCTCGGCGTCACCGCGATTTGGCTGCTGCCGTTTTATCCATCGCCGCTCAAGGACGACGGCTACGACATCGCGGATTATTACGACGTGCATCCGATGTATGGCACGCTGGCGGATTTCAAAAATTTTCTGCGCGAGGCGCACAAGCGCGGGCTGCGCGTCATCACCGAACTCGTTTTGAACCACACGTCCGACCAGCATCCGTGGTTTCAACGCGCGCGCCGTTCGCCCGCCGGCAGCAAGTTTCGCGATTTCTATGTCTGGAACGATTCGCAGGACAAATATCAAGCGGCACGCGCGTGATTTTCAAGGACACGGAACTTTCCAACTGGACGTGGGACGCGTTGGCGAATGCATTTTACTGGCACCGTTTTTTTTCGCACCAGCCGGATTTGAATTTCGACAATCCCGCCGTCCATGAGGAAATGATCAAGGTCCTTGATTTCTGGTTCGACATGGGCGTGGACGGTGTGCGGCTCGACGCCGTGCCGTATCTTTACGAACGCGAAGGCACGAGCTGTGAAAATCTTGCCGGAGACGCACGAGTATCTGAAAAAACTTCGCGCGCACGTTGACGAAAAATACGGCGACAAAATGCTGCTGGCCGAGGCGAACCAATGGCCGGACGACGCGGTCGCAATATTTCGGCGAAGGCAAGGGCGACGAATGCCACATGGCGTTTCATTTTCCGCTGATGCCGCGCTTGTTCATGTCGCTGCGCATGGAAGACCGCGTTCCCATCGTGGACATTTTGCAGCAGACGCCGGCGATTCCCGAAACCGCGCAATGGGCGCTTTTTCTCCGCAACCACGACGAACTCACGCTCGAAATGGTCACGGACGAAGAGCGCGATTATATGTATCGTATGTATGCGCACGTGCATCAGGCGCGATTGAATCTGGGAATCCGCCGCCGCCTCGCGCCGCTTCGTCGGCAATGACCGCAAACGGATTGAACTTGCTGACTGCGCTGCTGTTTTCGCTGCCGGGAACGCCGGTGATTTATTACGGCGACGAAATCGGCATGGGCGAAAACATTTATCTCGGCGACCGCAACGGCGTGCGCACGCCGATGCAATGGAGCGCGGACAAAAACGCCGGGTTCTCTCGCGCGAATCCGCAGAGCCTTTTTCTGCCGATCAATCTCGACCCGGAAAATCATTACGAAGCCGTCAACGTCGAAGTGCAGGAGCGCAATAATTATTCGCTGCTCTGGTGGATGCGTCGCGTCATCGCGCTTTACAAACGGCAGAACGCATTCGGTCGCGGCACGATTGAATTTTTGCATCCTGAAAACCGAAAAATTTTCGCGTGCATCCGCCGTTATGAAAATGAAATCATCCTCGTCGTTGCCAATCTGTCGCGCTTCGTCCAGCCGGTCGAACTGGATTTGTCCGCGTTTCAATCGCTCGTGCCCGTTGAGCTTTTTGGCCGCACGGAATTTCCGCCAATTACCGACAAGCCGTATCTGCTTACGCTCGGGCCACACGCGTTCTATTGGTTTTCGCTTGAGGCAAAAACTTCCGCCGAAACCAAAGGCGCGCCGGTCGGTGCCGAGTCGCGGACTATTTTGAACGCCGAGGAAGACTGGGAGGAAATTTTGGACGACCGGCATCACGCTCAATTCGAACGTGCGCTGCAAAGCTGGCTGCCGTCGCGCCGCTGGTTCGGCGGCAAGGCGCGCACGATCAAAAGCGTGCGCATCCAGGAAATGATTCCAATTCCCGTGGCGGCGTCTCGGCAAAGCGCCGCAGATTCTGCAAGCCAGGAAAAAAATCCGGCGCTCTCCCGAGATGCCGGTGCGCAAAAGGCATTCCTGACTTTTTTACTGGTCGAATACGTCCAGACGGAGCCGGACATTTACGTTCTACCGCTCACTTGCGCGGTCGGCGAAGCGGCGGAAATTTTGTCGCGGGAATCCGGCGCCGTTCGGTCATCGCGCGTTTGAATTTCAACCAGCCGAACCAGACCGGCGTGATTTACGACGGCGTGGCCAGCAAAGATTTTTGCCGCGCGCTGCTCGAACTTGTTTTCAGCACAGAAAAACCTCGACGGCAAATCCGGGCAACTGGAAGCAACACATACCTCCGACTTTGAAAAAATTCTCGCGGAAAATGGCAGCGCACTTGAACCATCCGTCGCCAAAGCCGAGCAAAGCAATTCCTCGATCATTTTTGGCGACAAATTGATTTTGAAATTTTTCCGGCGGCTCGATTGTGGAATCAATCCCGATCTGGAAATTGTGCAATTTTCTGACCGCGCAAAAATTTCCCCACGCACCGCCGCTTGCAGGCGCGCTGGAATATCGCATTGGCAAAGACGAACCGAACACGGTTGCGATTCTCACGTCGTTTGTGCCAAAGGCGAAAGACGCGTGGGAATACACGCTCGATTCGCTTGGGAAATTTTACGAGCGCATCCAAACCCTTGCCGCCGGAAAAACGGCAACCGCAAATGCCCGTTGCCAGCGTCACGAAACTCGCGGCGGCCGAATTGTCCGAACAGGCGCGCGAATTGATTGACACTTACATCGAAAGCGCGCGGCTGCTCGGCGAGCGCACGGCGGCGATGCACCTCGCGCTCGCGTCGCGAAACGGAAAACCGCGTTTTCGTTCCCGAACCGTTCACGCCGCACGCGCAACGCGGACTTGTTCCAATCCATGCGAAATCTGACGCGGCAAAATTTCCAACTGCTCAACCGCCAGTTGAAAACTTTTCCGCCGGAAATTCAGGCGCAGGCGCAGCAAGTCCTCGCGCTCGAACCGGAAATCCTTAAAAAATTCCGCGCAGATTTACGAACGGCCGCATCGACGCGACGCGCATCCGGCAGCACGGCGATTATCATCTCGGCCAGGTTCTTTACACCGGCAAGGATTTTCTCATCATTGATTTTGAGGGCGAACCGGCGGTTTCCATCAGCGAGCGCCGGCTCAAACGTTCGCCGTTGCAGGACGTCGCGGGCATGATTCGCTCATTTCACTATGCGGCTTATGCGGCGCTGTTGAAACACATCGAGCGCGGCACGCCGGTCGGAGGGACAATTGCCGCAAATGATTTTGTGGGCGCGATTTTGGGCGCGCTGGGTCAGCGCGATTTTTTACAAGGCGTATTTGAAAGCCGCGGCTGGCGCGACGTTTTTGCCGCCGACGGAAGCCGATCTGCAAATGATGATGGAAGTGTTTCTGCTGCGAAAAGCCATTTACGAACTCGGCTACGAACTCAACAACCGCCCCGATTGGGTGAAAATTCCGCTGCAAGGAATTTTGAATTTGATGGGCGAACAAACTTCCGCAGCAGCCGCGACCAAAGAATCAACCGCCAAAGAAACGAAATAATCATGGAAAAATTCATCTGCATTCACGGGCATTTTTACCAGCCGCCGCGCGAAAATCCGTGGCTCGAAGCGGTCGAGTTGCAGGACTCGGCCTCGCCGTATCACGATTGGAACGAGCGCATCACGTGCTGAATGTTACGCGCCGAACGCCCGCGCGCGGCTGCTCGACGGCGACGGGCCGCATCGAGCGCATCGTCAGCAATTATTCGCGCATGAGTTTCAATTTCGGCCCGACGCTGCTGTCGTGGATGAAGGAAAAAGCGCCGGACATCCACGACGCGATTGTGGACGCGGACAAAAAAAGCCGCGAACGTTTTTCCGGCCACGGCTCGGCGCTCGCGCAATGTTACAATCACATGATCATGCCGCTGGCGAACGCGCGCGACAAACGCACGCAGGTCATTTGGGGCATCCGCGATTTTGAATCGCGTTTTGGCCGCAAGCCGGAAGGCATGTGGCTGGCGGAAACCGCCGCGGACAATGAATCGCTCGACGTGCTCGCCGAACACGGAATCAAATTCACGATTCTCTCGCCGTTTCAAGCGAGCGCGCGTCCGCGCCGCTGCGCGAAAATTCCGAATGGCAGGACGTGAACGGCGCGCAAGATTGATCCTTCGATGCCGTATCTGGTGAAATTGAAATCCGGACGTTCGATCGCCGTTTTCTTTTACGACGCGCCGATTGCGCAGGCCGTCGCGTTTGAACAACTTGCTCGACAACGGCGAACAGTTTGCCGGGCGCTTGATGGACGCGTTTGACGAAAATCGCAATCACGACTCAACTCGCGAACGTCGCGACCGATGGCGAATCCTACGGCCATCATTTTCATTACGGCGACATGGCGCTGGCGTTACGCGCTCCATCTGATCGAAAAAAACGAGCAAGTGAAACTGACGATTTATGGCGAATTTCTGGAAAAACATCCGCCGACGCACGAAGTGGAAATCCATCAGGGCAGCGCGTGGAGCTGTCCGCACGGCGTCGACCGCTGGAAGGAGCGATTGCGGCTGCAATTCCGGCGGCCACGAAGGCTGGAATCAGCAATGGCGCGAGCCGTTGCGCAATGCGCTGGACTGGCTGCGCGACAAACTCGCGCCGATTTACGAAACGAAGGCGAAGGAATTTTTGAAAGACCCGTGGGCGGCGCGCGACGATTACATTGCCGTCATTCTGGACCGTTCGCCGGAAAACATTGCAAAATTTTTCAGCGAACACGCCGCGCGCGAATTGAGCGAAGCCGAGCAGGTCGCCGCGTTGCGCCTGCTGGAAATGCAACGGCACGCGATGCTGATGTTCACGAGTTGCGGCTGGTTTTTCGACGAAATTTCCGGAATCGAAACCGTCCAGGTCATCCAATACGCCGCGCGCGCATTGCAACTGGCAAACGAATTTGTCGCCGGAAAATCTTGAAGCCTGGTTTTCTGGAAATTCTGGAGCAGGCCAAAAGCAACATTCCTGAAAATCAAAATGGCCGCGTCATTTATGAAAAATTCGTCAAGCCGGCCGTGATGACGCGCGAAAGCGTCGCCGCGCATTACGCCATCAGCTCGCTGTTTGAATCGTATCCCGAAGAAGCGAGAATTTATTCGTTCATCGTCCGGCAGGAAGACCGGCAGCTTTTCACGGCCGGCAACGCGCGGCTCGCCATCGGCCGCATCAAGGTCACGTTTGCCGTCACGCGCGCTGCCGACGTATTGACTTATGCCGTCGTTCACATGGGCGACCATAATTTGAATCTGCGGCGTCCGCGTCGATCAGCGACCCGGAAGCTTATCCGAAAATCGGTGGAGGAAATGCGCGGCGGCGTTTGAGCGCGCGGATTTTCCGGAATTGATCCGGCTTGTTGACAAACATTTTGGCGCAGACGCATTACTCGCTGAAAAATCTTTTCCGCGACGAGCAGCGCAAAGTGCTCAACCAAATTCTCGCCGCCACGCGCGATGAAATTCACAACACCTACCGTCTGCTCACCGACCGTTACGCGCCGCTCACGCGGTTTCTCGATGACATCCACGTGCCGCCGCTGAATTCGCTCGCGCCCGCGACGGAATTTGTCCTCAACAACGAACTGCGCCATCAATTTGAAAACGGCCACGCCGACGCCGAGCGCGTCAAAAGTCTGATCGCCGAGGCGCGTCGCCGCGAAAGTCGCGCTTGAAACCGACACGCTCGCCTACGCCGTCAAAAAGCATTTCGACCACTTGAGCGACGAATTTCTCAAATCGCCCGACGACCTCGATTTGCTCCAGCGACTTTCCGGCATTCCGCCGGCTTGCTGCCGTTGCTGCCGTTCGATGTCAACTTGTGGAAAACGCAAAACATTTACGACCAGTCTGCGCATCACCATTTGCCCAGAAATGCAAAAGCGCGCCGACGAAAAATCCAAAACGTGGGTCGAACAATTCCTCACGCTCGGCGACAAGCTCGGTTTTCACGTCACGGAAATCCCGGCTGAAATTTTGATGTCCGCCGATGCAAAATTCCGCGCGCGACTTACCGGCTGCAATTCAACGAGCATTTCCGCCTGCGCGGACGCGCTCGCGCTCGTGCCGTATTTGCATGAACTCGGCGTCTCGCACATTTATGCCTCGCCGCTTTTCAAAGCCGTGCCGCACAGCGCCCACGGCTACGACGTTTGCGATTTCAACCAGTTGAATCCTGAAATCGGAACCGAAGCCGATTTGGAAAAACTCGTGAACGCGCTTCACGCGAAACAAAATGGGGCTGATTCTCGACATTGTTCCCAATCACATGGGAATCGCTTCGCCGGAAAATCTGTGGTGGTGGGACGTTCTGAAAAATGGCCGCGCAAGCCGGTTCGCGGATTATTTCGACATTGATTGGGAATCGTCCGATCCAGAACTGCGCGGAAAAATTCTCGTTCCGATTCTTGAACGATGAATACAAACACGTTTTGGAACAGGCGCGAATTGCAAGATTGAAAATGAAAATGGCGAATTCGTTCTGCGTTATTTGAACATCAATTTCCGCTCGCGCCAAATTCAATCTCACAAAATTGTTCCGTCGAGCAATTGAATTCAAATCCTGCCGCGCTCGACGAATTGATTCAAAGGCAAAATTATCTCCTTGCATTCTGGCGCGACGGCGATGCGAAATTAAATTACCGCCGTTTTTTCGCCGTCAACTCGCTGGCCGCGTTGCGAGTCGAGGATGAAAAAGTTTTCAACGACGTTCACGCGCTGCTTCGCAAATGGATTGAAAAAGGCTGGCTTGACGGCTTGCGGGTGGATCATCCCGACGGCTTGCGCGACCCGGAAAAATATTTGCGCCGCCTGCGCGCGCTCGCGCCGGATGCTGTGGATTGTCGTCGAAAAAATCCTGCAGCCGACAGGAACAGCTGCCCCAAACGTGGCCGGTTCAAGGCACGACCGGCTACGATTTTCTGAATCAGGTCAACGGCCTGTTCATTGATTCTGAACAATGAAAAAAGTGTTGACCGATTTTTATGCCGAATTCACCGGCGAACCGGCGGATTACGAGCCGGTTGGTCCAGGAAAAAAAACGGCTCGTCCTGAAAACGCTGTTCATCGCCGAATTGAACCGGCTTGCGGATTTGCTCGCGCAAATTGCGCGCGCGCCATTCGCATCAAAAATTTTCGCGCGAACAATTGCGCGACACGCTGATCGAATTCGCCGCCGCTTTCCGGTTTATCGCACTTACGTCCGGCCTGAAGAAGACTTCGTCGGCGAAAACGATTTGCAATTCGTCAAACAGCCGCAATCGCAAAGGCAAAAGACTTACGCGCCGATTTGTCGCCGGAGACTTTTCGATTTTTTGAGCGGCTTGATGCTGTTGCTTTTTCGCGGCGAACTGGAAAGCGAATTTGTCGCGCGTTTCCAGCAATTGACCGGTCCGGCCATGGCCAAAGGCGTTGAAGACACGGCGTTTTATTGCTTCAACCGTTTTGCTTCGCTGAACGAAGTCGGCGGCGACCCCGGAAAATTTCGGCGTGAGCGCGGAAGAATTTCACGATTTTTGCCGGCAGCAACAATGCACGCTGGCCGCATTCGCATGCTCGCCACTTCCACGCACGACACCAAACGCAGCGAAGATGTGCGCGCGCGGATCAATTTGCTTTCGGAAATTCCCGGCGAATGGAGTGAAACCGTCTTGCGCTGGTCGAAAATGAACGAATGTCATCGCCAGAATAATTTCCCGACCGCAACGCCGAATATTTTTTTTATCAAACACTCGCCGGCGCGTGGCCGATTTCTCGTCGAACGGATTTGGCCTACATGGAAAAAGCAGCGCGCGAAGCCAAACAGCACACGGACTTGGAACAATCGCAATGAGGAATACGACACCGCGCTGAAAGATTTTGTTGACGGAACGCTGCGCGATAAATAATTTCACCGCTGATCTGGAACAATTTCATTGCGCCGCTGGCCGAAGCCGCGCAAATCAATTCGCTGGCACAGACTTTGATCAAACTCACCGCGCCCGGCGTGCCGGACATTTATCAGGGCTGCGAACTTTGGGATTTCAGCCTCGTTGACCCGGACAACCGCCGGCCGGTGGATTTTGAATCGCGAAAGCAATTGCTCGCGGAAGCTAAAAATCTTTCCGCCGAAGAAATCTGGAAACGCCGCGCCGACGGGCTTGCCAAAATTGTGGCTGATTCAAAAAACGCTGAAGTTGCGGGCGCGAACTCGTGATTTTTCCGGCGCTCGATTACGAACCGGTTTTTGCGCGCGGCGAAAAGGCCGGAGCATATCGTCGCTTTTTCGCGCGGCGAAAAAATTGTCGACAATTGTTCCGCGATTTCCTGTTGAAATTGAAAAACGACTGGGCAGGACACGACGCTGGAATTGCCGGCCGGAAACTGGCGCAATGAATTTACCGGCGAAAATTTTATCGGCGGAATTTCGCGTGGAACAATTGTTTCGAAGAATTTCCAGTCGCGTTGCTGGTTCGAGAAGGAGATTTGATAATGCAGACATTTCGCGTCTGGGCGCCGCTGCCAAAAAAAGTTGAAGTTCAACTCGGTGGAAAGAATTTTCCGATGACGCGCAGCCGAAAACGGCTGGTGGTCGGCGGAAATTGCGTCGGCAAAGTCTGGCGATGATTACGGTTTCATTTTGGATGGCGAAGGGCCGTTTCCCGATCCGCGCTCGCCGTCGCAGCCGAATGGCGTTCACAAATTGTCGCGGCTCGTTGACCAAAACTCATTTCAATGGACGGACAAAAATTTGCAGGCGTCGCCGCTTGTCGTCGGCGCATCATTTACGAATTGCACATCGGCACGTTCACGCCGGCAGGGAACTTTTCTTTCGGCGATCGAAAAGTTGGATCATCTCGTCGCGCTTGGCGTGACGCATGTTGAACTGATGCCGGTCGCGGAATTTTCCGGCGATCACGGCTGGGGTTACGACGGCGTGGATTTGTTCGCGCCGCATCACGCCTACGGCACGCCGGACGATTTGAAAAAATTGGTGAACGCCTGCCACGCGCGCGGTCTGGCCGTGATTTTGGACGTCGTCTATAATCATCTCGGCCCGTCGGGAAATTATCTGGCGAAATTCGCGCCGTATTTTACGAAAAAATTCGCGTCGGCCTGGGGCGAAGGCATCAATTTCGACGGCGCGGACAGCGGCGAAGTGCGCCGGTTTTTTTGCGACAACGCGCTGATGTGGCTGCGCGATTTTCATTTCGACGGATTGCGGCTGGACGCGGTTCACGGGATTGTATGATACGTCGGCGACGCATATTTTGGAGCAACTGAAAATGGAAGTTGAAAAGCTTTCCGCGCAACTCGGACGCAATCTCGTTTTGATTCCCGAAAGCGATTTGAACGATCCGCGCCTGCTTTGGCCGCGCGAACGCGGCGGTTTTCAACTGGACGCGCAATGGAGCGACGATTTTCATCACGCGCTGCACACGGTTTTGACCGGCGAGAAAACCGGCTACTATTCCGATTTCGGAAAGTTGCAGGATTTGGCGAAAGCGTTGCGCCACGCGTTTGTTTATGACGGAAAATTTTCCGCGCATCGCCGGCGAAATCACGGGCGTCCGACGGGAGATTTGAGCGGCCATCGTTTTCTCGGCTATCTGCAAAATCACGATCAAGTCGGCAATCGCGCGCAGGGCGAGCGCAGCAGCCAATTGATGAGCCTTGGAAAATTAAAAATCGGCGCGGCGCTGGTTTTGACTTCACCGTTCGTGCCGCTGCTGTTTCAAGGCGAAGAATGGGGCGCATCCACGCCGTTTCTTTATTTCACGGATTATCAGGAGCCGGAACTGGCGAACGCCGTGCGCGAAGGCCGTTGCAAGGAATTCGCCGCGTTTGGCTGGAAGCCGGAAGAAACCGCCGACCCGCAGGCGCGCGAAACTTTTGAAAAATCGAAATTGAACTGGCAGGAAGCTTCACGTCCGCCGCACGCGGAAATTTTGGAATGGCATGAAAAATTGATTCAGTTGCGCCGCAGCGAGACAGATCTAAAAGATGGGCGGATGAATTGTGTCAGAACGCGCCTTGATGATGAAGGTCTCTGGCTGGTCGTCGCGCGCGGTGCGGTTTTGACTGTGTGCAATTTTTCAGGCAAACCTCAAACGGTTTCTTTGGACGAAGGCGATTGGCGGGAGCTGTTGGTTTCCGAACCGAGCGTGAAAATTGCCGGCGACAAAGTGAATTTGCCGCCAGATTCAGTCGCAATTTTAAGGCGCAAGTGAAGCCCGATGCCGTTACACTTTTTGATTCGGATTTCAAGGTCAGCAATAGCAGCCAAAATGCCGATTATGCCGGGAAACTAATTTCTTATCTGATGGAAACTTCGCGATCCGTTTGAAACCCATTCTCGATAGCCGTGTTAAGCGCCGCTTCCAAAGATCGTATGCCTACGGGCTTGGTCAAATGAGCCACAAAACCGGCGGCGCGACTGCGCGCGACGTCCTGTTCCATGCCGTAGCCAGTCAGCGCGATTCCTTTGACCGCTCCATCTTTTTTTAGCTCGGCCATCAGCTCGTAGCCGTTTCCGTCGGGCAGGCCGATGTCGGATATGACAAGATGAAGATTTTGAGCAGAGGCCAAAATCCGCGCCTCGGCAATCGAACCGGCGGAGATGACTTTGTAAGACCTGCGCATGAGCAATTGCGTCAAGGCGGTGCGTGTCGGTTCATGGTCTTCAACGAGCAAAACGCGGATGCCGTTTGCCTTTGCGGGCAAATCCGGCGATGAACCCCGCAGATAACGGGTGATTCCGTCTTCATTTTTCTCCGTCGTTTCCGCCAGCGGCAGTTCGACGATGAACGTCGAGCCTTTGTTGCGTCCTTCACTCGTCGCCAGGATTTTTCCGGAATGAAATTCCGCCAGATTTTTCGAAATCACCAGACCCAATCCCAATCCGCCAAAACGATGGCCGTTGTTGTCGTTCGTATGGTTGCCTTGCGAAAACGCCGTGAAAATATGGCTGGCCTCATCGGGAGTTATACCGATTCCGGTGTCAATGATTTTGACTGCGAGTTTATCTTTGCTGGCGGCGGTTTCAACCGTGATTTGCCCCCCGTTCGGGGTGAACTTCACCGCATTCTTGAGCAGGTTCCAGAAAACCTGCTGCAACCGCACTGCGTCGGCGAAGATCGTGTGCTGCGCCGCCGCCAAATCCACTTTGAGTGAAATTTGTTTTTGGTTCATTTCTTCCCGCACATGAGCGATGGCATCCTGCAAAACCTGATGGACGTCGAGAAAAACCCTGTCGAGGATGATTTTTCCATGCGCAATACGCGTCAAATCCAGCAGGTCGTCAATCAGCCGCGCCTCCAGTTCGATGTTTTTTCGGATCGTGTCAAAATCCGTCCGCGTTCGCGGCGGCAAATCGTGATTGTTCGCGGCGTCGCTGGCGATCAAAAGAACCGGATTCAACGGCGTGCGCAATTCGTGGCTCAACGTGGCGAGAAAATCGTCCTTTGCGCGCGAGGCGGCCAGCATTTCCTCGTTCGCCTGTTTTAACTTGCGTTCGATGGATTTGCGGCCAGTGATGTCACGCGCTATTTTTGAGGCCCCGATGATTTTCCCATCGTCCGTTTTAATCGGCGAAATGGTCAAAGAAATGTCAATCAGATCCCCGTTTTTACAGCGGCGAATGGTTTCGTAAGTCCGGACAAATTCGCCGCGCCGGATGCGCGAAATAATTTCCGACTCTTCATCAAGACGGTCCGATGGTATCAAAATGGTAATGGGTTTGCCGATCACTTCTTCGGCGGCATAGCCAAAAAGGTGTTCCGCGCCCATGTTCCAGCTCACGATGATGCCATTGATGTCTTTGCTGATGATGGCGTCATCGGATGATTCCACGATCGCAGCCAGTTGCATTTTCGCTTTTTGTCCAGAGAGTTCCAATTCATTGTTGGCCTGCTGCAACGCCTCCTCCGCTTTTTTGCGCTGGGAAATTTCCTGTTCCAGCGCGCCGTTCGCCGCCGCCAGCGCGCGCGTCGTGCGGAACAAATCCACGAACACGCCGACTTTGGATTTGAGAATCTGCGGGTTGATCGGCTTGGTCAGATAATCCACCGCGCCCGCGCCGTAGCCCTGCAAAATGTCCTTCTCCTCCAAAAAATACGCCGTCAGAAAAATAATCGGAACGTGCTGGTTGCGCTTGCGGGTTTTGATGAGCCGCGCCAGTTCCAGTCCGCTCATGCTCGGCATTTGGATGTCCAGGACGATGCACGCGAATTCGTCATGCACCAGCGCAAGCAGCGCGTCCTCGGCGGTTTTGGCACGGACGAGGCGAAGTTCCGGCGACGCGAGAATGCTTTCCAGCACGTCGAGATTCCGGCTTTCGTCGTCCACGAGCAGAATGTTGACTGTGACGTTCATAACATCAGGTTCGGCGAAAATTTTTATCAATGATGGCGGCAAGAATAATCATGAAAGCCAGCAAACGGATGACATAAGGTCCAAGACTGGTTTCCTGGTCTTCGTGAAGCAACATGAGCAGCAAACGATTGACCGCCAAAAGCAGAAACGCCGACGCGAACAGCATAAACAAACGGTCGCGGCTTTCACGCCAGAACCGGAAAAAGAAACCGGCGGCGACGAGAAAGCCCATCGCAATCGCGCCTCTGACAAAATCGTGCGTCATTTTATTTGTCCTTCCAAATCAGTCCGTAGAGCAGCAAAACCACGCCGGCAAATGAACATGACATCCATATCAGCGACAAATCCTTTTGTAAAAAAATAATTTTGTCCAAAAACAGGAAGAAATTTTCCAGCGTCAGCGCTCCAAAACAAAGCCCGCTCCAAAAAAGCAGCCGCACGCGGCTTTGCCGGTATCCGCGGAGCAGCAACACGCAGCAGATCAACGCGGTCAGGGCGCATAATATGTAAATGGTCGCTGGCATATCAGTTTTCCCTCCTGATTTTGAACGCTTCGGCGAACGCCTGGATGTCTTTTGTCCGGTTGTAAATCATGTTGATCAGCGTCACCGGCCGTTGCCGGTCCAACTTCGGCCAGCTCGCTGACCAGTTGCGACAATTCCTGCGATTGCGGCTTGAAGCAATAATGGTTCGGCCCGCCGCTGGCAACCAAAAATCCCTTGGCTGCCAGCCGCGCCAAAACCGCCGCCGCCGCCGCCGGCTTGATGTATAATTTGACCGCCATGGCCATCGTGTCCCATTCGAACTGCGGGTTGGCATGAAACATGAGCAACGCGCGGAGTTCGTCCACCGATTCGATTTGTGTTTTGATGAACTCTTCGAGATTCAAAATTATTTTCCATTCATATCAGCGGTAAAGCCAGACTCGCAACAACGAGACCAACTGATCCGTGTTCACCGGTTTGGCGATGTAATCCGACGCGCCGGCTTCAAGGCATTTTTCGCGGTCGCCTTTCATCGCCTTCGCCGTCAGCGCGAGAATCGGCAACGAGCGGAAATCGGGGATTTTCCGGATTTCGCGCAGCGTTTCGTAGCCGTCCATTTCCGGCATCATGATGTCCATCAGCACGACGCTCAAATCGGGCTCGTTTTTGATGATCTCAATCGCCTGACGCCCGTTTGTCGCGCTCACGACTTCCATTTCGTGATTTTCCAAAACCGTCGTCAGCGCAAAAATGTTGCGCGCGTCGTCATCCACCACGAGCGCCTTGTGTCCGCGCAACGCTTCGTTGGAATTATGCAGCCGCGCGAGCATCTGCTGTTTCGCCTCCGGCAGATTTGCCACGACGCGATGCAGAAACAGCGCGGTTTCGTCGAACAACCGGTCCGGCGATTGCACGTCTTTTAGCACGATGCTTTTCGCCAGCGTGCGCAATTGTTTTTCCTCGTCGGCTTCCAGTTCTTTCCCGGTGAAAACCACGACCGGCACGTCGCGCAAACTCGGTTCGGTCTGCATTTTTTCCAGCAGCGCGTAACCGCTCATGTCCGGCAGCCGCAAATCGAGCACGCAGCAGTCAAAGGGTCGGTCGAGCAGCTTGTCAAACGCCTCCGCGCCCGTGCCGACGGTGCTGATTTCAATGTCGTCGTGTCCGAGCAATTCCACGACGCTCTTGCGCTCCACTTCATTGTCCTCGACGACGAGCAGCCGTTTCGTGCGCGGCCCGACGAACTGTTTGATGCGGTCGAAACATTCCACCAAACCTTCCGTCGTCGCCGGCTTGAGCGTGTAGGAAAACGCGCCGTGCGAAAGTCCGTGCTGGCGTTCTTCCTCGATGGAAATGATCTGAACCGGAATGTGCCGCGTCGCCGGATCGAGTTTCAAATTGTTCAAGCACCGTCCAGCCGAGCATGTCCGGCAGGAAA
Source organism: uncultured Verrucomicrobiae bacterium (assembly GCA_963755455.1). Lineage (GTDB taxonomy): Bacteria > Verrucomicrobiota > Verrucomicrobiia > Limisphaerales > UBA11358 > UBA11358. Next base: position 656,566 of record CAVWJH010000004.1, on the reverse strand, counting down.
ATGTCCAGCGTGATGGCCGCCGGCAAAAATTGCCGCGCCAGCGCGATCGCCGCGTGGCCGCGCGTGGCGGAAACCGCCTTGAAACCCTTGTCGCGCGCGAGGCCGACCAGAACTCGCGCGTAATGCGGATCGTCCTCGACAATCAGCAGCACGCTGTCGCCCGGCTGGATCGAATCGCGGTCGTCGGGAATATTTTCCTCGCGCGGCGCGGGCAAAATGACCGGCTGCGACGCCGCCTGCCGCGTGATGGCCGTCGACGTTGCCGGGAAATGTCAGCGGCAGATACAGCGTGAACGTGCTGCCTTCGCCCGGCACGCTCTTCAGTCGGATTTCGCCGCCGAGCAGCGTCGCCAGTTCGCGCGAAATCGCCAGACCCAAACCTGTGCCGCCGTATTTGCGGCTCGTGCCGGCGTCAGCCTGCTGGAACGCCTCGAAAATCAACTTTTGTTTTTCCGGCGCGATGCCGATGCCTGATATCAACGATGGAAAATGAAATGATATTTTGCGTCCGCCCGAGAATGGAATGGTCGGCGCTCCAGCCCGTGGCGGCGGGCGCGACTTTAATCGTGACGTGCCCGTGCGCCGTGAACTTGAACGCGTTCGACAAAAGGTTTTTCAAAATCTGCTGCAGCCGTTTCGGGTCGGTCGTCATCGCGCGCGGCAGCGATGGATCGAACTCGACGTGGAACGGAAGGCTCTTCGAATCCGCGATGTGCCGGAAGTTGCGCTCGACGGAATCGCGCAGCGAAGTGAAACCGATTTCCTCGGCCTCGACCGTGACCGTGCCGGATTCGATCTTCGACAAATCCAAAATGTCCGTGATGAGATTCAGCAAATCCGAGCCGGAAGAATAAATGTTGCGCGCAAATTCCGATCTGCTTGACTGTCAGATTGCCGCCGCTGGTTTTCGGCAAGCTGCTGGCCGAGAATGAGGATGGAATTGAGCGGCGTGCGCAATTCGTGCGACATGTTCGCCAGAAATTCCGATTTGTATTTGGACGTGAGCGCAAGTTCCGCCGCTTTTTCCTCGAGCGCGCGCCGCGCCTGCTCGACTTCCTGGCTCTTGCGTTCGACTTCGACGTTTTGTTCGGCGAGCTGCCGCGCCTTTTGCGCAAGCTCTTCGTTCGTCTGCTGCAATTCCTTTTGTTGCGACTGCAATTCGCCGGTGAGCTGCTGTGATTGTTGCAGCAGATTTTCCGTGCGCATCGTCGCTTCAATCGTGTTGAGCACGACGCCGATGGATTGCGTGAGTTGTTCGAGGAACGTCAGGTGCGTGACGCTGAACGGCTTGAGCGACGCGAGTTCAATCACGGCTTTCGTCTGGCCTTCAAACAACACCGGCAGCACGACGATGTTCGCCGGACGCGCCTCGGCAAGGCTCGAAGCGATGCGCGTGTAATCCGTTTTGATGTCCGTCAACAAAATGCGCTCCTTTTCGACCGCGCATTGGCCGACCAGTCCTTCGCCGACAAGAATGTGCTGCGGCTGGTTGGGTCGTTGCGCGTAACCGGCGAGCAGTCGCAGCATCCATTTATTGTCGTCGCCCGCCTCCATCTGGTAAATCGTGCCCTGCTGCGCGCCCACGAGCGGCGCAAGTTCGGAAAGCAGCATTTGCCCGACCGTGAACAAATCGCGCTGGCCCTGCAACATGCCGGTGAATTTCGCGAGGTTCGTCTTGAGCCAGTCCTGCTCCTGGTTGCGTTCAGTCGTCTCGCGCAAATTGCCGATCATCGTGTTGATGTTGTCCTTCAATTCGGCGACTTCACCGCGCGTTTCGACTTGAATCGAGCGCGTCAAATCGCCTTTCGTCACAGCCGTCGCAACTTCGGCAATGGCGCGCACTTGCGTCGTCAGATTCGCCGCGAGCAAATTCACGTTGCCCGTCAAATCTTTCCAAGTGCCCGCCGCGCCCGGCACGTTCGCCTGACCGCCGAGCCGGCCTTCGACGCCGACTTCGCGCGCGACGTTTGTGACCTGCTCGGCGAAAATCGCCAGCGTGTCGGTCATGTTGTTGATCGTTTCCGCGAGCGCGGCGACTTCGCCTTTCGCTTCGACGGTCAATTTCTGGCGCAAATTTCCATTGGCGACCGCCGTCACGACTTTCACGATGCCGCGAACCTGGTCGGTCAAGTTCGCCGCCATGAAATTCACGTTGTCCGTCAAATCCTTCCAGGTGCCGCCGACGCCCGGCACTTGCGCCTGACCGCCGAGTTTTCCTTCGGTGCCGACTTCGCGCGCCACGCGGCGTGACTTCGGACGCGAATGCATTCAACTGGTCAACCATCGTGTTGATCGTGTTTTTTAATTCCAAAATTTCGCCTTTCACGTCCACCGTGATTTTGCGCGACAAATCGCCGCGCGCGACGGCGGTCGTCACTTCGGCGATGTTGCGGACTTGCGCCGTGAGATTTGCGCCCATCGCGTTCACCGAGTCCGTCAAATCTTTCCAGGTGCCGCCGACGCCCGGCACGACCGCTTGCACGCCGAGCCGGCCTTCTGTTCCGACCTCGCGCGCGACGCGCGTGACTTCGGACGCGAACGAACGCAACTGCTCGACCATCGTGTTGATGGTTTCTTTCAATTGGAGAATTTCGCCGCGCACGTCCACCGTGATCTTGCGCGACAAGTCGCCGTTCGCCACGGCAATCGTCACTTCGGCAATGTTGCGGACTTGTCCGGTCAAATTCGACGCCATCGAGTTCACGTTGTCCGTCAAATCCTTCCACGTTCCGGCGACGCCCGGCACAACCGCCTGACCGCCAAGTTTTCCTTCCGTGCCGACTTCGCGCGCGACGCGGCGTGACTTCCGACGCAAATGCGTTGAGCTGGTCAACCATCGTATTGATGGTGTTCTTCAATTCCAAAATTTCGCCTTTCACGTCCACCGTGATTTTGCGCGACAAATCGCCGCGCGCGACGGCGGTCGTCACTTCGGCGATGTTGCGGACCTGTCCGGTCAAATTGTTCGCCATGGAATTGACGTTGTCCGTCAAATCCTTCCACGTTCCGGCGACGCCCGGCACTTGCGCCTGGCCGCCGAGTTTTCCTTCCGTGCCGACTTCGCGCGCCACGCGGCTGACTTCGGATGCGAATCCGTTCAACTGGTCCACCATCGTGTTGATGGTGTTTTTCAATTCCAAAATTTCGCCGCGCACGTCCACCGTGATTTTGCGCGACAAATCGCCTTTGGCGACCGCCGTCGTCACGTCGGCAATATTGCGGACCTGTCCGGTCAAATTCGACGCCATGGAATTGACGTTGTCCGTCAAATCTTTCCACGTGCCGGCGACGCCCGGCACGGCGGCTTGTCCGCCAAGTTTTCCATCCGTGCCGACTTCGCGCGCCACGCGGCTGACTTCGGATGCAAACGCGTTCAACTGGTCAACCATCGTGTTGATGGTGTTTTTCAAATCGAGAATTTCGCCTTTCACGTCCACCGTGATTTTGCGCGACAAATCGCCTTTGCGCCACGGCGGTCGTCACGTCGGCGATGTTGCGGACCTGGCCGGTCAAATTCGCCGCCATCAGGTTAACGTTGTCCGTCAAATCTTTCCATGTTCCCGCGACGCCGCGCACCTGCGCCTGACCGCCAAGATTTCCTTCCGTGCCGACTTCGCGCGCCACGCGCGTCACTTCGGAGGCGAATCCGTTCAACTGGTCAACCATCGTGTTGATCGTGTTTTTCAATTGGAGAATTTCGCCTTTCACGTCCACGGTGATTTTGCGCGACAAATCGCCGCGCGCGACGGCCGTTGCGACTTCGGCGATGTTGCGGACTTGCGAAGTCAAATTGGACGCCATGGAATTCACGTTGTCCGTCAAATCCTTCCAAGTGCCGGCGACGCCGCGGACTTCCGCCTGTCCGCCGAGATTTCCTTCCGTGCCGACTTCGCGCGCGACACGAGTCACTTCGGAAGCGAAACCGTTCAACTGGTCAACCATCGTGTTGATCGTGTCCTTGAGTTCGAGAATTTCACCTTTCACGTCCACCGTGATTTTGCGTGACAAATCGCCTTTGGCCACAGCGGTTGTCACTTCGGCGATGTTGCGGACTTGCGCCGTCAAGTTTGTCGCCATCGCGTTGACCGAGTCCGTCAAATCTTTCCAAGTGCCGCCGACGCCGGGAACTTCCGCCTGCCCGCCGAGAATTCCTTCAGTGCCGACTTCGCGCGCCACGCGTGTGACTTCCGCCGCGAAGCCGTTCAACTGGTCAACCATTGTGTTGATCGTGTTTTTCAATTCCAAAATTTCACCTTTCACGTCCACCGTGATTTTGCGCGACAGGTCACCCTTCGCCACAGCCGTCGTGACTTCGGCGATGTTACGGACTTGACCGGTGAGATTGGACGCCATTGAGTTCACGTTGTCCGTCAAATCTTTCCAAGTTCCGGCGACGCCCGGCACGACAGCCTGGCCGCCAAGTTTTCCTTCCGTGCCGACTTCGCGCGCCACGCGAGTGACTTCGGACGCAAATCCGTTGAGCTGGTCAACCATGACGTTGATCGTGTCTTTGAGTTCGAGAATTTCACCTTTCACGTCCACCGTGATTTTGCGCGAGAGGTCGCCGCGCGCGACGGCCGTCGTCACTTGCGCGATGTTGCGGACTTGGCCGGTCAAATTTGATGCCATCGAATTCACGTTGTCCGTCAAATCTTTCCACGTTCCGGCGACGCCCGGCACGGCGGCCTGTCCGCCCAATTTTCCTTCCGTGCCGACTTCGCGCGCCACGCGCGTCACTTCGGCTGCGAATGAGCGGAGTTGATCCACCATCGTATTGATGGCTTCCTTGAGCTGCAAAATTTCGCCGCGCACATCCACCGTGATTTTTTTGGAAAGATCCCCGTTGGCCACGGCAATCGTCACGTCCGCGATGTTGCGGACTTGCGCCGTCAAATTTCCCGCCATTTGATTCACCGATTCAGTCAATTCACGCCACACGCCGGAAACGCGCTTGACCTGCGCCTGACCGCCTAGTTTTCCTTCCGTGCCGACTTCGCGTGCCACGCGGATGACCTCGACGGAAAATCCGGCGAGCTGTTCGACCATCCCGTTGACGAGTTTGGCCGTGCGAAGATATTCGCCCTGAAGCGGACGACCGGCGGCTTCCAAAGGAACCGATTGCGACAAATCGCCCTTGGCCACGGCACCGATAACGCGCGCCATGTCCACCGTCGGCTGCGAAAGATCGTCCACGAGCGAATTGATGGATTCAATCCGTTCCGCCCATTCGCCGACGGCATCACCCATCGGCATCCGCTCGCCGATTTTTCCTTTGCGACCCACTTCGTTTCGCAAGCGTGAAACATTTTCGCCAAAGCGTTCCATGCGCGCGGCGACTTGATTGAACGTGTCGGCCAATTTTCCGTCCAGGCCGGTCAAATCTGACCGCAATCTGACAGAAAAATCGCCTTCCGTGAGAGAAGTCAACATGGCAAGAAATTGCCGTTTGAAATTTTCCCCGTCCAAATCAATTCCATTCGCATGGAGGCGCACCGATGTTGCATTTTTCATAGCACATTATAATGAAAATAAACTGATTTCTGAATCCTACATCCCTTCAACCGCTCGTTACTTGTTCCTGTGACTTATCGAGCCTAACTGCACATTTTTTAGCAAAAAATATGCCATGCAATTTCATTTTTTTTGAAACTCTTCAAAGCAGCCGATTAAGATTAGTTTAGAAAAAAACTTTCATTTCTTGCCTATACTCTTTCAGGAAAAACTTTGCAAATTGCAACCAAAGCGCAGCCGTGGAATTGCAAATTGCAGACTCGGCAGGTAAATGCGATTGCTGATTCTTTTTACAAAAGAAGGTTTTGCTCTCGAAGTATTCGGCTCGAACCTTGTCCTCGACCGCAAAAAGCCCGTGGTTCTTGCGTTACGCCGTGGTCACTACTCGTCGAAAACTCATTGAGTGGTGGAGTGGTGCCGGTGGCGGGACTCGAACCCGCACGACGTTTTACTGTCCCAGGATTTTAAGTCCTGTGCGTCTGCCATTTCGCCACACCGGCAACCTTTATTAACAACAACTTACGATTGTGCTACCACTCCATACTTAACATTGTGCCACTATTTGTGCCACTGTTATGGCATGAAGGCAAGTGATGCCACTAGCAATGACCAAAATTGTGAAAAGCGCCAAGCTTATGGCGCTACTTTCGCAAAAGTATTGGACGGGCGCAAGCACCGCCGGTGACAGTTGGGGGGACGTTGCAAAGTCAGTTTGAAGTCGGCACCGCAATCTGGCGCATGTGAGGCGGAATTCAGCGATTCCGCGTTACCCTTGCGGAAACGCAACGTGTATGAGGAAGTCGCCCGTTTCCTCGACATCCCCGGCGGCCAGGAAATCGTTCAGGAAAGTTACGCGCAGCTTCGCAAATTTAATTGCTGGAACATTTCCATTGTTCAGCAATACGCCCGGTTCAAACAGTCGCGCATCCGCTCCGCCGTGTTTGGCAACAGCCGCCAGTTTTTTATCATGCGCCAGAACGATCGCGCCGACTTGGAGGACATGGCGCAGGACATCGCGCTGCCGGAGGTAACGAAGCACGCGATTATGAATTACCCGTTACCCGACCATCAAAGCGGACAGAAGTATTCGCCGTTCACTTATTTTCACACCGACTCCGGCCGGAATCTCTGCGGCACGGGCCATGTGCCTATCATTGACCCCAACCCGCGCGGCGGGGAAAAACTGCCGTTCGCGCCGGCGGAAGCCCAACGCTTCAAGGAACGTAGCGCCAGCGAACGGGTGAACAGTTTGCTCAAAGAACGCTATGGCGGGCGCTGGGTGCGCGTGCGCGGCGCAGCCAAGGTGATGTGCCATTTGATGTTCGGGTTGGTGGCCCTGACCGCCACCGCGCTCTTCGCGCGGCTGTGTTGAAGCCCACACGGCCCGCCCCCGGCGAGGGGCGGCCCTGAAACACGCGCCCAAACCCGGCGCGGCGGGCGGAGCGTATTTACGCGTTCCGCCAAGCCGGTGATTGGAGATCGAAAATGGATTTTTCATCCTCGAAGCACCGCCAACTCGCCCGCTGAAGTCAACAAGCAGCAGGTTTTGAAATTGGTTCTAATGTGCCGGACTAAACATCTGCATTTCAACAATGTTCAATCTGGTCGTCACTGCCAAATTCCCCATCTACGCCAGGGCTGGTTCCGAACTGGGAATTGTTCATTGAATTGAGCCGGGAAATTCGCAGGAAACAAGTCGGCTCTCCATAAACAAGCCAAGAATTAGCTTGCAATCTGTTTGTTGATTTTATAGACTTCTGAAGCATATCTAATCAGTTCTTATGAAAACCATATTGTCTCGCCTTTGGCTTGGCTTTTTCTTGTTTACCGGGGTATCGGCCTGGTCACAAACTTTTGTGGGAACCAATTCACCCGGACTGGCGACCAACTACACGTTCACCATCGGCGCGGGTGCAACGAACCTGTCGCTGGTCATTTCGAACAATGCGTCCGCCTATTCCTATCTGCTGGAGAAACACGGCGGAACGCCGACCGACACCGATTTTGATTTTGCCGCGCGCCTCAATGGCCAGACCAACCGGATTAATCTGGAGTCACCCGAATTCGCCACGGGCACTTATGGTTTGCGGGTATCCACGCCGGCCACGTCGGCGGCGCAGGGTTTCACAGTGGTGCTGACCACAAACCGGACGGACCTGCGCTCGGCCGGATATCCGGTTTCCAAGCCCCTCGTCTTTTCCACGACCGGCAGCCTGACCAACAGCGGTTCGGGTGCCTGGCATTATTTTCAAGTGGATGTGCCTTCCAACCTTCTGAGCGGCTGGCGGATTGTTTTGAGTTCCACCAACGCCACGACTCCGGGACTCTATATCAAGCGCAACCAGTTGCCGACCACCGGCACCTACGACAAGGCCGTGGCGGCAGGTCAGCCGATTGACACCATTATTTTCACGAGCGTGGAGGCCACTAATTCCACTTACTTTATCGGGGTTTATCTGCCTTCCGGCGCGGCGAGTTCCGCCAATTATGTCTTAAACACCGAGATGGCCTCGATCACTACCCTGACATGGGATCCAGGAACAACGGACGCCGGAACCCAAGTGTACACCAACACTAGCTTGACGGGTGGCGATTACTATTTTGCCATCACCACCCAGAACACAGCGGATCAGGTGTGGCGCACGGCGTTGAATGTCCAGACCAATGAAGCCGATGTTTACGCGCTCCTTGGCTCGTTGCCTTCCACGAGTTCGTATAATTATCGGTCCGTGCGCGTGGGTTCCGATGGATTCGTCCTTGCACAAGGCCCGCAGTTTTCACCAGGGCAGACCTGGTATATTTTGGTTCATGCCACGCCCGGCTCGGCTTGGAACTTGGTGACGGGCGAAGCCTATGTGCAACAACTGCCGAATTTGGCTGCTGATGCGAGCAGCGGCGCGTCCGTCACGATGGGGGCCGAGGGCGATGCATTTCTTCAAGACGACCATTTCGACGAACACGCTCGCCTGGCGGCTCTGGTTGAATGGCCTCAATAATCAAATGTATGTCAAACAGTCGGCGGCACCGCATCCTTACAGCACTTCGACGTATGACCTGACCCAGCCCGGCCAGATGCTAGTGGTGCCAACTTATTTGAATGTGGGGAGCCAGTATTTCGTCGGGGTGGTGGGCAATCCCGGCTTGAATTTTACTTTGGATTCGCGGCAGCAGGCGGTCACCAGTATGACATTTAACACAACATCGAACCTGACCGTGACCGGCTATGGGTACACGACTTATTTGGTGCAGGTGCCGGTGCAGCAGATTGCCTGGCAGGTAAATGTCACCCCGATGTCCGGTAATGCTAATGTGGCCGTCCGGCGCGACAATGTTCCGAACGAATTTGTCAACGACGCCTTTTCCGAACCGCCGGCGGGGGTGGGAGCGAGCGTTACACTGGTGCCGCCGACGTTGAGCAACGGTTCGTTTTATTTGACGGTTTATGGGACCGGCCCATACACAGTGTCTCTGTTCAACGGCCAGCCGGTCATCACGGCGGTGGATTATGTGTTTCAGATTACCAATGATGCACCCACCCGGGTCGGCTGGCGGTATTACACCGTGGTCAACACGGCCGAGCAACTTGGTTCCCTCGGTTGGGATCTGGATTTATCCAACCAAGTTCCGGGCACCGAAATCGCCATTCGCAGAAATGCCGTTCCCGGGCAGTGGAATTATCGCAACAATCCCTACGATTACACCGGTTACTCGTCCCTCGGATATATGGATCTTTCCAGCACGCTGGGTTTTCTGCAACAGCCCAATCATCCGGCGGATGTCTGGTATATCGGCATTTACACACCGGCCTCGGCCCTGGGAAGTTTTGTTTTGAACGGAAGCCAGTTGACGGGGCCGCCAGTGGCTTTTGATGGTGCAGGCAGCACAACCAGCGTTACCAACCAGCCCGCCGGGAAATTCCAGTATTTTACCGTCACGGTGCCGCCGGATGCGTTTGGCTGGGATTTGCGGATCGTCGGAGCAACCAATGACAATCCGTACCTTTATGTATGCCGGGATCAGCTACCGACTGTGGTTAGTCCTGCCAATCCGAACTATTATTACTGGTATTATCAGCCGACCTGGCCCAGCACGTACCAGGTTCAGGCGGGTTACGACTGGACGGGTGAATACTATGACCCCAACGGAGTTTACCGCTACGGACAGATTCTGGAAATGGGCATGGGGAATCCGCTGCAGCCCGGAACTTATTACGTGGGCGTGATGAGTTCCACCGGCACGACCCCGTTTAGCTACACCCTGGTGAGCCGGGGGATCGGGACGAACTTCAGCATTCCGGTGATCAACCTGCCGTTCACGAACGGGGTGGCGACGACGAATCTGGTGGGGCGCGAGGTGGCGTATTACTCGATCGTGGTGCCGACGAACCTGCCGAGCTGGCGGCTGGAGTTGAGCAACAACGTGGGCGAATCGTTGTTGATGCTGCAGGAGAGTGCGCTGCCCAACGTGGATGCGGGCGGGCAGCCGCCGTATACTTTGTATGGGGGTCGGAAGATGCAGAAGGCGGGGAACGAGCAGTATTTGATGATGCCGGTGTCGGGGCAGTCGAACATTGTGGCGGGAACGTATTACATCGGAGTGGCCAGCGAGGGGATGAACCCGAACGGCTCGTACCTGGGCACCAACTCCAGCTCGTTCACCTTGACGAGTTATGGCACCTTGGGGGTAACCAATATCGGGACGGTGGACAACACTGGGCTGACGGATATTTTGGTGACTAACAGCAACGAGGGGGGACAATTCAGCGCGTATCAGTTCAGCGTGCCGCCGGCCACATTGGCGTTGCAAGTGTCGCTGGAGAACGTGACGGGCAATCCGACCATGCTGCTGCGGGCGGACAATCAATTGATGTACGGCTATGACGGTTATGGTAACAACGGCGGCCAAGGTTACACGTGGCAAAGCTCCACGTTGATTAACATTGCCAATCCGGCGGTGACGAATTACACGTTGATGGTGCAGTCAATTGCTTCCGGTGGCAACGCCAGCTATCGCGTGCGCATCCACGCCATCGGACCGCTGCCGGTGACGTTTGACGGGGGCGCATCGAACATTGTGAATCAGGCGGCGGGCACGTGGCAGTATTTTAAAATCAATGTGCCGCCGGATGCGTTTGGCTGGGATTTGCGGATCGTCGGGGCGACCAATGACAATCCGTACCTTTATGTGTGCCGGGACTTGGCTCCGGGACCCAGTAATCCGAACTATTATTACTGGTATTATCAGCCGACCTGGCCCAGCACGTACCAGGTTCAGGCGGGTTACGACTGGACGGGTGAATACTATGACCCCAACGGAGTTTACCGCTACGGACAGATTCTGGAAATGGGCATGGGGAATCCGCTGCAGCCCGGAACTTATTACGTGGGCGTGATGAGTTCCACCGGCACGACCCCGTTTAGCTACACCCTGGTGAGCCGGGGGATCGGGACGAACTTCAGCATTCCGGTGATCAACCTGCCGTTCACGAACGGGGTGGCGACGACGAATCTGGTGGGGCGCGAGGTGGCGTATTACTCGATCGTGGTGCCGACGAACCTGCCGAGCTGGCGGCTGGAGTTGAGCAACAACGTGGGCGAATCGTTGTTGATGCTGCAGGAGAGTGCGCTGCCCAACGTGGATGCGGGCGGGCAGCCGCCGTATACTTTGTATGGGGGTCGGAAGATGCAGAAGGCGGGGAACGAGCAGTATTTGATGATGCCGGTGTCGGGGCAGTCGAACATTGTGGCGGGAACGTATTACATCGGAGTGGCCAGCGAGGGGATGAACCCGAACGGCTCGTACCTGGGCACCAACTCCAGCTCGTTCACCTTGACGAGTTATGGCACCTTGGGGGTAACCAATATTGGGACGGTGGACAACACTGGGCTGACGGATATTTTGGTGACTAACAGCAACGAGGGGGGACAATTCAGCGCGTATCAGTTCAGCGTGCCGCCGGCCACATTGGCGTTGCAAGTGTCGCTGGAGAACGTGACGGGCAATCCGACCATGCTGCTGCGGGCGGACAATCAATTGATGTACGGCTATGACGGTTATGGTAACAACGGCGGCCAAGGTTACACGTGGCAAAGCTCCACGTTGATTAACATTGCCAATCCGGCGGTGACGAATTACACGTTGATGGTGCAGTCAATTGCTTCCGGTGGCAACGCCAGCTATCGCGTGCGCATCCACGCCATCGGACCGCTGCCGGTGACGTTTGACGGGGGCGCATCGAACATTGTGAATCAGGCGGCGGGCACGTGGCAGTATTTTAAAATCAATGTGCCGCCGGATGCGTTTGGCTGGGATTTGCGGATCGTCGGGGCGACCAATGACAATCCGTACCTTTATGTGTGCCGGGACTTGGCTCCGGGACCCAGTAATCCGAACTATTATTACTGGTATTATCAGCCGACCTGGCCCAGCACGTACCAGGTTCAGGCGGGTTACGACTGGACGGGTGAATACTATGACCCCAACGGAGTTTACCGCTACGGACAGATTCTGGAAATGGGCATGGGGAATCCGCTGCAGCCCGGAACTTATTACGTGGGCGTGATGAGTTCCACCGGCACGACCCCGTTTAGCTACACCCTGGTGAGCCGGGGGATCGGGACGAACTTCAGCATTCCGGTGATCAACCTGCCGTTCACGAACGGGGTGGCGACGACGAATCTGGTGGGGCGCGAGGTGGCGTATTACTCGATCGTGGTGCCGACGAACCTGCCGAGCTGGCGGCTGGAGTTGAGCAACAACGTGGGCGAATCGTTGTTGATGCTGCAGGAGAGTGCGCTGCCCAACGTGGATGCGGGCGGGCAGCCGCCGTATACTTTGTATGGGGGTCGGAAGATGCAGAAGGCGGGGAACGAGCAGTATTTGATGATGCCGGTGTCGGGGCAGTCGAACATTGTGGCGGGAACGTATTACATCGGAGTGGCCAGCGAGGGGATGAACCCGAACGGCTCGTACCTGGGCACCAACTCCAGCTCGTTCACGCTTTATAGTTACGGAGTTGAACCAGTTACCAATCTTGGTCCGGTTGGCGTTACCGACCTGCTCTCGACCAATAACCTGCATGGCGGGCAGAATGCGTTGTATCAATTCAGCGTTCCCAATGGGGTGCCGGCGGTTGAAGTCCGGCTGGACAACGTAACCGGCGGTCCTTACATGACCTTGAATACGGGAACAAATTCACCAACGCCATACAATTCTTATGGTTATAACGGCGGAGTTTCGTACTCATGGAATTCTGGCACGATCATTACGCTGCCCAACCCAACGGCCACCAATTATTCGCTCACCGTGCAGGCTTCTACTCTGAATGGTGTCATCGTTGACGCCTTTTCCACCGTGCATGTCCGGCAGATACCGACACCGGCACTCGCTTTCGATGCCAGCCTGAACACGGGCAGTATCTCAAACGTTGCCACCGGCACCTTGCTCAATGGCCAGAGCGCTTATTATCAAGTCACAGTTCCAGCCATGCTCAACGGTCAGCCAGTCATCGGTTGGAAGCTGGATGTGGCGCATACCTTAGGCACTCCCAGCATCCGGGTGCGGCAGAATATGCTGCCGGATGATTATAACTATTATGATGGAACTTCGCCCTTTAACACGAGCGAGGCCATCATGGTATCGCCTTATCTCACGCCGGGCACGTGGTATGTGGAAGTGAAAGGCGCCGGAATCACGGCATATACATTGACGAGCAGCAGTCTGCAACTGGCGCGTCCGGCATGGATCATGCCGGCGATGGGTGCCTCGGTGACGACCACTGGCTTGCCGCCGGCGGGGCCGCTGTTTGCGGATTCCGGCGTGGACACGAATGGCCTCCCACTGCAAGGGCTTGAAGACGACCAGGGCATTGATCTCGCGCAGGGGGCGTTTGACTATTATGCCATCATAGTTCCCACCAACAATACGGGGATTCTCCGCACGCGGCTGGATGCCATCAGCGGCAACCCGAACCTTTACATCCGGGCCGGGGCTCCCTCGACCCTGAGCCACAATCAATATGGAAATTACGGGGCGACTCTTTATGATCGCTCTCTGAGTGCCAGCGGCGGCAGCGAATACGGCAACTGGGTGCCGCTCAACGGGCGCTTTGAGACATCGCTGACGAACGGCATCTGGTATCTCGCGGTGCAAGCCGGGGGAAATTCGAACGTCCGCTACCGCCTCCGCATGGACACGGGAATCATTACCAATCTGGTCTTGAACGGCAGTAGCATTACCAACCAGCAAATGGTCGCCGGCGATTGGTTATATTATGCATTTCAAATTCCAACGAACTCGCAAGTAGATTGGAACGTCACCTTCAGCGTCCAATTCGGCAGCGTGGTGATGTATGTGCGCGACCGCGTGCCGCCGGGTCAGGCAACGACTGTCATCGATTATCGCGACTGGAGCAGCGGCCTCGACAACAAGAACCACGGTCCCTATTTGTCGTACAGTTCGCCCGGCACCTACACGTTGCCCTGTCCGCCGTTGCGTCCGGGCAATACTTATTATTTGGGTTTCCGCGCCGTCAACGACTCGACCTTCTCACTCAGCAGCAGCACCAATGGCGGGAACATTGACTACACTAACGTCATTCCGTTCGTGAATGGCCATACTAGCAACAACATTCCAGCGTTCGGACTGATGAAGTATCGGATAGATGTGCCGGCCAATGCCATGAGCTGGACGCATTACTCGACCAATGCCAGCAGTGTATGGCTGTTCCTCGATCAGGGCAGCGCGCCCACCCTGACTACTTCGGATGACTGGTACTCGAAGAATACGGTAAACAGCTTCTACACTGTTTCCTTGCAAGCCCCGAACTGGCCATGGCAGCCGGGTTATTCGTATTTCCTGGCCGTGACCAACACTTCCGCGTCACCCCAGCCGTTTGTGTTCAACCTGAACGGCCAGGTTCTCCTTTCCGGCCCGTTTGGCTTCGTGGGCGTCAACCGGCTGGGCAACGGAACGGTGCAGATCAACATGTATCTGGTGGCCGGATTGACGTATTATGTGCAGTCTTCGTCAAACCTGCTGACGTGGGCACCGTACTCGACGCTCATGCCCAGCGTCGTGACCAATAGTTTGATCGTCATTCCGTCCTATACGAACCCGGTTCAGTTCTTCCGGATTCTGGGTCCCTGAACCCGTTCACTCCGCATTAACTTAACGCAGCCAGAGGTTTTCGCTTTGGTCCGACGGCGCCTGGTTTTGCTGAAATATATTCAGCAGTACGCTTTCCCGCCAGGGTCGAGTGTAACCCAGGTGACGCATTGTTTGGTAAACGGTAAGCGTCACGCGGAGCACCACTATCCGGTGAAGTCATAAGCGTCGTAGCATAACGGCTACGATGAATACGACGAAGGCCGATGAACCGGTGGTGTTAAAGACGGATGTATTAGGGCGGATACAGACCCCGGTGGCGCGGCGGGAAGAGTTGGTGGACGAGTTTGAGCGCAGTGGTTTAAGCGGCAAGAAGTTCACGGCGTTGGTGGGCGTCAAGTATTCGACCTTTGCCAATTGGGTGTAGCGGCGGCGGCGGAAGCGCGGCACGTATCCGGCGGTGAAAGCGCCGAAGCAATTGCGTTGGCTGGAGGCGGTGATGGAACGGGGGCAAAATCCCGGCGATCAAGGTCAACCGGTCTTGGTGCTGGCGTTGCCTGGCGGCGCACGCGTGGAGATTGCCGATTTGAAACAGGTCACGCTGGCGGCGGCATTGGTGCGTGAGATGCAAGGTCCTTGCGGAGTGCCACCAATATGTTAAGTTTTTCGGGCAGCCTGAAGGTGTTCGTGGCGGTGGAGGCGTGCGACATGCGCAAAGGCTTCAACGGTCTGCACGCCGTGGTGACGGAGCGGTTGGGTGAGGAGCCGCGAGCGGGCGCGTTGTTTGTGTTCAGCAACCGGCGGCATACGCGGATTAAAATTTTGTGCTGGGACGGCACGGGCTTGTGGGTGCTGACCAAACGGCTGGAGCGCGGGACATTTTCGTGGCCCAGGAACGTGGAGCCGGGGACAACCAAGTTGAAGTTGACGCCGCAGGCGCTGGCGATGCTGACCGACGGGGTGGATTTGCGCGGGGCGAAATTGCGTCCGTGGTATGAGCGTGAAGAGTAAAACCTTTCCGCGAAAAAACCTTTTGGAAAGTTTGAACATCCTGCGTGTGGAGCGCGTCAGAGTTCGCAACCGATGACGCGGCGCGAAAAAGAACTCGCGGGCCAGTTGGGAGAATGCCGGGAGGCGTTGGCGCAGAGCCGTCGGGAGAATGCACTGCTGCGGCAGAAGATTGATTTGCTGGTGCGGCGGGTGTTTGGTTCGAGCAGCGAGCGACTGGATCGGGCGCAACTGGAACTGCTCTTGCAACTGCCGGAAAGTTTGGCCAACGAAGAGCCGATTGAGTCTTCAACTTCCAAAATAACTTCCCGAAGTTCTCGGAAAGAACGCACGCCACGACTGCCGGAGAACCTGCCGGTGGTTGAAGAAGTGATTGACCCGGAGCCGGTGAAAGCACAGCCACAAAGCTGGCGTTGCATCGGGCAGGAAGTCAGCGAGCAACTGGACTTTGAACCGGCGCGTTTTCTGCGCCGCCGGACCGTCCGCAGAAAATATGTTCACCGCGTTGACCCCGACCCGTCGCCCGTGATTGCGCCGTTGCCGGAACGGTTGCTGGATCGCAGCCTGCCTGCGCCGGGACTGCTGGCGCACATTTTGGTCGGCAAATACTGCGACCATCTGCCGCTGTATCGGCAGGAACAAATTTACGCGCAACGGCACGGAGTGCATCTGCCGCGGCAGACGCTGGCGCGCTGGGTGGAACTGGCCGCCGACTGGCTCAAACCGATTTATGAACACATCCGCACCGGGGTGATGGCCGGCGGCTATGTGCAGGTGGATGAAACGCCGGTTGATTATTTGGAACCGGGCAACGGCAAAACACGGCAAGGTTATCTTTGGACGTGCAATCGTCCTGATGGTGATGGTTTTTACCATTGGCAATCCGCCTACAATGACGAGCGGCTATTGTCTTTGTTGATTCTGGTCGAGCAGTATCAAAAGGGAGATGTTGGTGTAAAAAACAAGGTGTATCAGATATATTTGAACAACCGGCACCGGGTGAACAATTGGAATCTGGTGGACGGTTCGGCTCCCTACATCGTCGGGGCACATTTGCTCCAGGGAGACCGGTCATTGCTTTATGAACTGGCACAATCTCGTTCACTCTGGGATCGGCGAATTGGCATTCTCGCCACGTTGACATTCATCCGGGCCGATGATTTTACAGATACCCTGAAACTGACGAAACAGCTTTTGGGCGATGAACACGATTTGATGCACAAGGCGTGCGGTTGGATGTTGCGGGAGGTCGGCAAACGGAATCAGTCTGTGCTGGAGGGTTTTCTCCGGCAGCAGCATGAGGCAATGCCACGCACCATGCTTCGCTATGCCATCGAAGGATTCCCACCTGCTAAACGAACTGCCTATTTAACGGGTGTGTTAGGTGAGAATCTGTGAACCTTGTGATCATCCCGCTGTTCATTTTCTACGCGCAAAGAAATTTTGCCGCGCAAGCCTCCCCGCTGCGCCGCCAAATAGGCGTCACTGGCTCCAGCCAACGGATAGGTGGCCGCAACAAAAACTCGAAATTCACCGGCATCAATCAGATTCCCGATCTGCGTCAATTGTGAACCGTCCGCGCGCACGAGCATGAACGCATCGCGAACACGTTGTTCGTTCGCGCCGGCACTTTGAGTGGCAATCGTCACCAAGCTTCCGCCCTTGGCTAGCACCGCCCAAGAACGTTGCAACGTCTCGCCACCGACGCAATCGAACACGACATCCATATCGTGGACCACTTCGTCAAATCGGGTAGCACGATGATCAATCACCTCGCGAGCGCCGAGCCTGCGAACAAAATCTATGTTGGCGGACGAGGCGGTGGCGATGACGTGCGCCCCGCGCCAGCGGGCCAATTGCACGGCAAAAATACCCACACCGCCGGCGGCTCCGTGAATCAAGACCCGTTGGCCGCTTTGCAGTCCGGCTTTTTCCAAAAGACCCTGCCAGGCCGTCAGCGCGGAAATCGGCACCACGGCGGATTGGAAGTGATCGAGCAACCTTGGTTTGCGTGCCAACGCAGTGGCTGGTGCGACGCAGAATTCAGCCAGCGCGCCGTTCGCGAACCAATCGTTGAGTCCGAAGACGGCGTCGCCGACCTTGAAATTCTCGACGCCCGCGCCAAGCGACTCGACGACGCCCGAAAATTCATGGCTTAACACGACAGGAAATGGACGCGACTCGCCGGAGGGCGTATGGAAGGTTGGGAACCATTGAAACTCCGTCGGTCGTGATGGCGGTGGCGTGGATTTTGACCAGCACCTCGCCAGCTTTGGGTTGAGGTTGCGGAATTTCACCCAGCACCAGCGATTCGGGTCCGCCAATTTTTTTCAAATAAACTGCTTTCATAATTTATCTTCTGTTTTGATTCGGAAGAAATTTTCAGCGGGATGGATTCGCGATTTGCGCCAAGGCGGGCGACGGTTGCTGCTCCAAACTTTCCCAGCCGCCGCCGAGCGATTTGTAGAGCGAGACGAGATTCGCGGAAACCGTCCGGTCGCTTTGGACGAGTGCGTCCTGCGCCTGATACAGCGAACGTTCGGCGTCCAGCACATGGAGAAAATCCGTCAGGCCGTTCGCATAAAGTTTGTTGGCCAGGTCCAACGATTTCTGGCTGGAAGTCACCGCATCTTCCAACGAGCGGCGGCGGATTTGTTCGTTCGCGTAAGCAGACCAGCCCGTTTTCGACGTCTTCAAAAGCAGTCAGCACGGTTTTTTCGTAAGCGGCCAAAGCCTGTTCCTGCCGCGCGTTTTGCACCCGGATGTTGGCGCGGATGCGGCCGGCATCGAAAATCCGCCATTGCACTGTCGGGCCGACCGACCAGAACCGGCTTCCGCTCGTGAACCAGTCGCTCGCGCTGACGCTTTCAAATCCGGCAACGCCCGTGAGATAAAATTTCGGGAACAAATCCGCCTTGGCGACGCCGATGTTGGCGGTGGCGGCGGCGAGTTGCCGTTCGGCGCGTTGCACATCGGGCCGGCGCAACATCAATTCGGAAGGCAAGCCCACCGGAACTTCCGGCGGCGCGGCGGGAATGGGCGCGGCGTTGGACAATTCCGCCAGCAACGCGCCGGGTTGCTGGCCGAGCAAAACGCCGAGCCGATGAATCGAAGCCTGGAGCGAAGTTTCCAGCGTGGGAACTTCAGCCTTGGTGGTTGCCAGCAATGTGCTGGCCTGCTGCACGTCGAGATCGCTGGTCAGGCCTTTGGTGAAACGGTCTGCGCGTGATGGCCAGCGCGTTGGTCTGCGCGTTGATGTTTTCGTTGGCGATCGCCAGGCGGCGTTGATAACCGCGCACGTCCATGTAATTGCGCGCGACTTCGCCGAGCAACGTCATCAACGTGGCGCGCCGGCCATATTCGGAGGCGGCGACTTCCGCCCTGGCCGCTTCCGCCGCGCGCCGTTTGCCGCCGAACACGTCAATTTCCCACGAGGCATCGAAGCCCGCCTGATAAACATCGTTTTCAAACGGAACACCGGCGGGAATCGGCAGCGAACCGAGCACGGGCTGATGATGGCTGGTTTCTGTCCGCGCGTAGGAACCGGAAGCGTCAACCGTCGGCCAGAAAATTGGCGACGGCGATGCCGTATTGCGCCCGCGCTTCGCGGACGCGCGCCTGCGCGATTTGCAAATCGAGATTGGATTGCACGGCGCGGTCAATCAGTGAATCCAGTTCGGGGTCGTGGAAATTTTTCCACCACGCGGTCGAGTCGAAGCCGGTGCGAATTCGTTTCGCCGCCGGCCAGCGGTTCGCTCCAATGCGTCGGCGCGCTGACGGCGGGCCGTTGATAATTTGGTCCGACGGCGCAACCGCCGGCCGCGACGGCCAGAAGCGCCACGAGTAATAAATGAATTGATTTTCATAATTGATTTTCCTTTCAATGAGCCGCCACCGGGCGGCTGGACTTTTACATTTTTCAACAACAGCGCCGCCGACGAGACACGCGAGGCACAGCAGCGCGAACAGCGGAAATTGTCGAGGTAGGCGAGCAGATTGGCCTGCGTGAGCAGCGTGTGATACATCGAGCCGACGGCCTGTTGATGCGCGGTCACGGCGTCGCCGTGCGCGGCAAACGTCGTGGTCATCGTCTGCAAGCTGGATTGATAAGTCGTGTCGTAAGGCGTCAGGTTCGCGACGAGAGTGGTTTGATGCGCCTGCGCGCGGCGCGCGACGAAGGTCGTGACCAGCGAAATGCCGACGCTGCCGCCGACGTTGCGCATCAGATTGAAAATGCCGCTGGCGTTGCCGATCTGTTCGGGCTTGAGCGCGCCGAGCGCCAGCGTGTTCAGCGGCACGAACATGAACGCAATCGCGACGCCGCTGAAAAACAACGGCCAGAACAAAATCCACGGCGTGAGGTCGAGCGACAGTTGCGCCAGCGCATAGGTCGCCGCGCCGAACGAGAGAAATCCGCCGGCCACAAGATAACGTCCCTGAATTTTGCCGACCAGCCGGCCGGCGAGCGGCATGGCGATCAGCGCGCCGATGCCGCGCGGAATCATCGCCAGTCCGCTTTGCAGCGCCGTGTAGCCCATCAACGTTTGCAGGAACAACGGAATGATGGCGGTCAGACTGTAAAGCGTCACGCCGGCGAAAAACATCAGCACCGCGCCGAGGCTGAAGTTGTAATTCTTCATCACGCGCAAATCCACGAACGGTTTTTCCGTCGAAAGTTCGCGCACGATGAACACGATCAATCCGACGACCGCCAGCACCGCCATCAGGACGATGAAGTGCGAGCCGAACCAGTCGTCTTCCTGGCCTTTGTCGAGCAGCACTTCCTGGCAGCCGAGCCAGAGCGACATGAAACTGAAGCCGATGACATCCAGCCGGGCGGGACGGGCGTTGCGAATCCAGTGCGGGTCGTGGATGAAACGCTGGATGAGCCAGATCGCCAAAAAGCCCGCCGGCAGTTTGCTGAAGAAAATCCAGCGCCAACTGTAATTGTCCGTGATCCAGCCGCCGAGCACCGGGCCGATGATCGGCGCGATCACCACGCCGATGCCATAAACGCCCATCGCCATGCCGTGTTTTTCCTTGGGAAAACTTTCGAGCATGATGGATTGCGCAATCGGCTGGAACGCGCCGCCGCCCGCGCCTTGAATGACGCGCAACGCGAGCAACATCGGCAGGCTCGTGGCCAGACCGCAGAGAAAGGACGCCACGGTGAAAACAGTCACGCAGAACATCAGAAAATTTTTCCGGCCAAACCGCTGTCCCGAGCCACGCGCTGCAGGGAATGACGATCGCGTTGGAAATCAGATAGCTCGTCAGCACCCAGGTGGATTCGTCGGTGGAAACCGACAGGCTGCCGGCGATGTGGCGTCAGCGAAACGTTGGCGATGGTCGTGTCCAGCACTTCCATGAACGTCGGCAGCATCACCGTCAGCGCGATCAGCCACGGATTCACTTTGGGTTGGATGTCGTTGTCGTTCATGGTGTCAGACGGTTGAAAGTTGCGTTGGAATTAGTTGACCCGCACTTCCGGCACGACGGACATGCCCGGACCGAGCACGATGTTGGGATCGGAAACTTTATCCAGCACGATCTTGACCGGCACGCGCTGCACGACCTTGACGTAATTGCCCGAGGCATTTTCCGGCGGCAACAAACTGAAGCTCGCGCCCGAACCGCGCTGGATGCTGTCCACATGGCCGGTGAATTTGATTTGCGGATACGCGTCCACGCGCACTTCGACCGGCTGGCCGGGGCGCATGTCGGTCAATTGCGTTTCCTTGAAATTGGCGACGACCCAGACCTGGTGCGGCACGATCGCCAGCAACGCCTGCCCGGTCTGGACATAAGCGCCCGCCTCGACCGTGCGATGCGTGACATAACCGGCTTCCGGCGCTTTGACTTGCGTGTAGGACAAATTCAGTTCCGCCTGGTGAACGGCCGCTTCGCTGCTTTGGACTTCGGCGGCGGCAGTTTGGATGCTGGCTTTGTCCAACGCCGATTGCGCTTCGGCGGCGAGTTCCTTGTTCTGCGCCGCATCCACCTGCGCTGCCGCGGAACGGGCCTTGGTGCCGGCGAGATCCAATTGGCTCGCCGAAATCGCCATGATCGCCGACGGCCTGATAACGTTTGTAATCCGCCTCGGCCTGCTTGCGCTTCCGCTTGGGCGGCGACGACGTTGGCCTTTTCCTGTTCGACCTTGGCCTGATCCACCGTGAACTGCGCGTTCGCCTGTTCGAGCCGGCTTTGGCCGGCGGCGAGATTGGCGCGTGCCTGATCCAGCTTCGCCTGATAATCGCTCGGATCAATTTGCAGCAACACGTCGCCCGCTTTGACTTCCTGATTGTCCTGCACCAGCAATTGCGCGACCCGACCGGCGACCTGCGGCGCAATCGGTGTGACGTGCGCTTCGATGAACGCGTCGTCGGTGGATTCGTAAGGCGCGACAAATTCGTAATAATAAATTCCCGTCGCCACGCTCGACCACCAGCGTCGCCACTGCCGACGATCAGATTGCGCCGCCGATTGCTTTTTTTGGGCGTGCCGGTTTCCGGCGGATTTTCCATTGCAATCTTCGGCTGCTCCGGGGTTCGGTTCAACAACCGACCGGTTGGCGGGCAACATGCGCCGGAGTCACTTTCCTGAAAGACAGGGCATCCGTCTTGGTTCAATGTGGCGGCATTCATATTTTTGACTGGGTTCACGGTTTCGTTTATGTCACTTTCTGTGGGACATAACACAGCTTCCGTGCCAACCGGATAAAGCCTGTTAAGTCATTTGTTTTCAAATTATTGCAAATTTTCAGGCAGAAACAAAAATAGGGACGAAATATTGAACGTGCGAAAATTCGTCCCGTTCAAGGTTGAAATTTCGTCTCGATATTGGTTATAAATTGGGCGTGGCCGGAAAAACGAACAATCGTTTTGATCCCGAGTTTGCGAGCAAGCTGCTGCTGGAAATTGCGCAGGAACAGTCGCTGGATGCAATTGTTGAAAAAACTGGTGCGCCGGATTCTGGAGCGGCCCGCACGTCGCGCGCGTCCGCATCTGGCTGATTGACAAAGGCGACATCTGCGCGACGTGCGCGCGCCGGCCGGATTGTCCCGGACCAGACCCGCTGCCTGCACGCGGTCGCCGGCGGCGGCAATTTGCTCGAGCGAGGACGGCGAGGAAGAAGAATACTTGCGCATGACGGATCCGTTTGCCCGGATTCCCATCGGCGTCGGTGCGGCCGGGAAAAATTGCCGCGACGGGAAAGCAGATGGTGTTGCGGATTTGGACCAGGAACCGGGCGAACTGGCCTACATTCCCTGGCTCAAGCGCGGAGAAAATTCGCGGCTATCAACGGCGTGCCGATTATTTACAAAGGCGAAGTGCTGGGAGTCATCGCCGTGTTCAGCCGCGCGAATGTGCCGGAAGAAGCGGAAGTGTGGGGGCGCGTTTTCGCCGACCACATCGCCGGCGCCATCGCCAACGCGCGCGCGTTCGAGGAAATCCAGCGGCTGAAATCGCAGCTCGAACAGCAAAACGCCTATCTTCAGGAAGAAGTCGTGGAGGCAAAAGCTTTTGGCGATCTGGTCGGCCAAAGCGCGGCGCTGCGGCAAATTGTCAGCCAGATTGATCTGGTCGCGCCGACCGACGCTTCGGTGCTCATCCTCGGCGAAACCGGCACCGGCAAAGAATTGGTCGCGCATGAAATCCATCGGCGCAGCCGCCGCAAAGAAAAGGCGCTGGTCCGGGTCAACTGCGCTTCCATTCCCAAGGAATTATACGAGAGCGAATTTTTCGGCCACGCCAAGGGCGCGTTCACCGGCGCGATCAAAGACCGCGCCGGACGTTTCGAGGCGGCCGAGGGCGGAACTTTGTTTCTGGATGAAATCGGCGAAGTGCCGCTGGAATTGCAGGGCAAGCTGCTGCGGGCGTTGCAGGAAAAACGTTATGAACGCGTGGGCGAAGACCGCACGCGTCATGCCGACGTGCGCATCATCGCCGCCACCAATCGCGATTTGAAAAAGGAAGTCGCCGCCGGCCGCTTCCGGGAAGACCTTTATTACCGCCTCAATGTTTTTCCCATCCAAGTCGCGCCCCTGCGCGAGCGCAGGGAGGACGTTCGCGTTGCTGGCGCAACATTTCATCAAGTTGTCGGCCAAGGAACTGGGCTGTCCCAAACCGCGCTTGACGCCGCGCGGGCACGGTTCAACTTCAAAGTTACGACTGGCCCGGCAACATTCGCGAACTGCGCAACGTGATTGAGCGCGCCGTCATTCTCGCGCGCGGCGGCGCGCTGGAGTTTGATCTGCCAGCCGCCAGCGACGCCTTGCCCATTGCACCTTCATCCAAGGCGGTTGATGAGGCAAACACCGTCCGTGAATTTTTCACGGAACCGGAAATGCAGCAGCGCGAACGCGAAAATCTTATTGGCCGTCCTCGAAAAATCCGGCTGGAAAATCAAAGGGGCGGACGGTGCGGCGGAACTCTTGGGCGTGAAACCGACCACTTTGCTTTCGCGGATGAAAAAAATCGGACTGAAGCGACCGGTATGATCATGCGGCTACGGCTACCATCCATCCGATGCCGAACCGGTCGTTCATCAAGCTAAAGGATGGCCTGGAGAATCGCCGCTTGGCTCAAATTTTAGTGTGAAGACATGGGTAGTGGGGCAATCCGAGAATCGATTACTTGGACCGGGGAATAAAGCCAGGCACGCCGGTTCCAACCACGGAGTTGAACCGAACGCTCGTCTTGATGTTGTCCCTAATCTCCCGCAAGGCGTCTTCAGGCAGGGCTGAGATTTCAAAATTCTCCCGGATATGACTAAAGCTGGTCGAGGTGGTCAAGAAGGCGGTTCCGCGCTGGACTGCCCATGCCAACGCAACCTGAGCAGGTGTCTTGTTAATGCGTTGTGCGATGCTCGTGATTACCGAATCGTCCAGCACTCTGGGGTCCATGGCATGGCCCAACGGAGCGAACGCCTGCACAATTATCCCATGCTCCCGGCAGAAATCTAGCAGATCCCATTCGGGAAGATATGGGTGTGACTCGACTTGCACCGCAGCAGGCTTGATTCGCGAAACCGCGACGATCTCTTTCAACCTTTCCAAAGTCACGTCCGACAAGCCAATCGCCTTGCACCGACCGCCGTCCACGAGGTCTTCCAAGGCCCGCCAGGTTTCAACCAACGTCACTCCTGGGTCATAGACTACCTGGCCGTGCTCGTCTCTCGGATCTTGCTCATCTCCGGGGCGAAAGGCAAAAGGGGTGTGGATAATATAGCAATCCACATAGTCAATCTGCAGTCGCCGGCAACTCGCGTCGAAGGCCGGCCCGACCCGCTCCGGACGATGATTGGTGTTCCATAGCTTCGTGGTAACGAATATATCCTCACGCTTGATTGCCCCTCCTTTGAAAACTTCTTGCATGGCATCGCCAACCGCTTGTTCATTACGGTAGCGTTCGGCACAATCGAAGTGTCGAAACCCCACTTCCAATGCAATTTTAACAGCTTGCTTGGTCGCGACCGGATCGGGGATCAGTGTGCCAAACCCCACAGCCGGCAGTGCTCCAGATCCATGTTTAAGAGGGATTCTAGTATATCGAATTGCGTCGTGGGCTATCATATCCTCGATAAGTCTGAAATGCTCATAAAAGTATCCTGTTTTCATCGAGAGCATATATTTCTTGTAACGAGGTGTGTCGCGTATGTCGAGGGGAACAAGACTGTCATGCAACTCATCGTAGCGGACCGGTAGAAAATTCAGAACCGCCACCTCGGAATCGGTGGTCTCCGTCATAATACGAATTCGCTCGCCAGTGGTGAGTCTGCAAGAACCGCTGAAGGTGATGGGCGCAGTAAAAAGAAATTGGATGTGCGCATCGCAGTCGTCAATGACC
The DNA here is from genome assembly GCA_963755455.1 of uncultured Verrucomicrobiae bacterium. Classification (GTDB taxonomy): domain Bacteria; phylum Verrucomicrobiota; class Verrucomicrobiia; order Limisphaerales; family UBA11358; genus UBA11358. Next base: position 631,094 of record CAVWJH010000004.1, on the reverse strand, counting down.
TCCCAAATCTGGCCTTTACGAATGAAAGGTGCTGGTTCGTTCATGTGTGAAGTGCCCATTTGTTTCATTATCATTCAATGTCAGATTCAGGATGTCAAATCCCCGGTGGACTAAAATCTTGGTCAGCGGCATCCACACCTGTCCGCCCTCGGCTATTTCTCCGGCAATTTCATCAAGCCGGACAATTCCAACCGGCAGATGGCCGTTTCAATCCGGCGCAAAACGGGCCGGAAATCAAAATTTCATGCGTGGCAAAAACCAGACGCAGTTTTTTTCCTTGTCGTCTCCGGTCAGTTCGGCGAACACGAATTGATCCAGCGGCAGCACTAGCAAACGTGTCGCCGTCATTTCGACGCGTAGGCACCGCGCCTGTGTATCAGTGGCGTAACATTCGGGTGTTTTGGTGTTCATGTTTTGTCCTGGTTGAGAACGACTACGGGATTGTTTCAATCGGCAAAACGTATCGGCGGCACGTTGGGCCGAACCGCAGGAGGCAGCCATGCAGTCGGTCCCAAAGCGGATACGCCTCCGGAAGAGGCGTTGTTGAACGGTTTGCTGCCGCGTCAGTTGGAATTGGAACTACCCGTTGAAAAATGAACCGCAAACAAATTATCCAATTTTCCAAGTAATTCCGCACTTTCACCAAATCACTTTCGGAACACCCTCTAAAAGAACGTTTTCAATATCTTCGGGACTGTGAACGATTTTCTTTTTGGAATGAAGGAAAAGATACGTGATAAGCGAAGGAGCAAAAAAGCTTGCCGCAAAAATAATGAACAATTGAAATGCAAATTGTCAAAATTGTGCGGCGCTTTTTCATTTATTATCCGCCAATCTGCTTCTTGTAATCCTCCGGCGAGAGCAGCGCGTTCAGTTCGGCGGGATGGCTCAATTTGATTTTGAAAAACCAGCCGCCCGCGTAAGGCTCGGTGTTCACCAGCGCGGGATTGTCGGTGACGGGCTGGTTCAGCTCCACGATTTCACCGCTGACTGGCGAATAAATGTCGCTCGCGGTCTTGACGGATTCCACCACGGCGCACGCTTCGCCGGCCTTCACAGTGCGCCCGGCTTCGGGCAGCTCGACAAAAACGACATCGGTCAGTTCAGCCTGCGCGTGGTCGGTGATGCCGACGGCCGCAGTGTCGCCGCTGACGCGAACCCATTCGTGAGATTTGGCGTATTTCAGATCGAAAGGAATGTTGCTCATAAATTTCCGCACATTTCACCACCAAGACACAAAGACACCAAGAAGAATTTTTGGATAAGAAATGCGGGAAGGCACGAAAAAATTCCTGTATTCCTGCTTTCCTCATTCATCCGTTTCCTGACAAGGCAAAAAAAGGCGAGGCTTGCGCCCCGCCTTTATGAAATGGATTCGTGGAATTACTTCGCAGGCGCAGTCGCAACTTTTTCCTGTTTTTCGTTCACCAGCGTCGCGCCTTTGCCAAGGCGTTTGCGCAAGTAGGTGAGTTTCGCGCGGCGCACCTGGCCGTGGCGCTCGACCTCGACCTTGTCCACGCGCGGCGAGTGCAGCGGGAACACGCGCTCCACGCCTTCGCCGTAGCTGATGCGGCGCACGCTGAACGTCTCGTTCAGGCCGTGTCCGCGCTTGCCGATGACGACGCCCGCGAAAATCTGGATGCGTTCCTTGTCGCCTTCGACGACCTTGGTATGCACTTTCACCGAGTCGCCGACGCCGAATTTCGCGTCGTCTTTGCGATATTGTTCCGATTCAATTTTTTCTTGTAATGCCTGGTTCATAAATTTTTTTCTTCGTAGCAGCCGATGTCAATCGGTTCTAACTTTCGCGTTTTTATTTTTTGAGCCGACTCACGTCGGCTGCTACATCAAATCCGGTCGTTGTTTTTCCGTCCGCAACTTCGCCTGTTCGCGCCGCCATTTCTCGATCTCGGCGTGGTTGCCGGAAACCAAAACGTCCGGCACCTTCATCCCGCGAAATTCCGCCGGCCGCGTGTATTGCGGATATTCCAGCAACCCGGCGCTGAACGATTCGTCGTGCGAACTTTCGTCGTCGCCCAAAACCCCGGGCAGCAACCGCGCGACCGCGTCAATCACCACCATCGCCGGGCAGCGCGCCGTTCGTCAGAACGTAATCGCCGATGGACAACTCGTCGTCCGCCAGCGCCTCGCGCACCCGCTCGTCAAAACCTTCGTAACTGCCGCAGACCAACAGCAAATCTTTTTCCTGCGCCAGTTCGCGCGCAATTTCCTGCGAAAACTTTCTTCCGCCAGGCGAAAGCAAAATCACTTTCATCTTTTCGCGCCGCAAACTTTCAATCGCTTCAAAGAGCGGTTCGACTTTCAGCAACATTCCCGGCCCGCCGCCGAACGGCTTGTCATCCACCGTCTTGTGCCGGTCGTGCGTCCAGTCGCGCAAATTGTGGATTTTCAAATCCAGCAAACCCGCGTCTCGCGCCCGCTTGACGATGCTTTCATCGAGCGGCCCGGCGAACATCGCCGGAAACAAAGTGAGCACGTCAATCTTCAAGTGATTAGTGATGTGTGATAAGTGACGAGCGCTGCAATTCTTATCACTCATCACTTGTCACACGTCACTTTTCCCGTCTTCAACAATCTCCACCGAGCAACGCAGCCCTTTCTTCGCGCTGCCCGCGAGCAACAGCGAACGGATCGCGTTAATCGTTATGCCCTGCCGCCCGATAATTTTTCCAACGTCGCCCGCATCCATCCGCAATTCATAAACCGTCATGCCCGCGCGATCCACCGGCGTGACCGTCACCGCGCCGGGATTTTGCACAAGTCCTTTGACGACGTATTCGAGGAACTCCTGCATTGTGTAAAATTATTAAGCCGCCGCCGGAGCGGTCGCGGCTTTGCCCAGTTTCTTGATGAAGCTGGCGACGGTGTCGCTGGGCTGCGCGCCCTTGCTGATCCAGTATTGGGCGCGGTCGAGTTTGAGCGTGAAATTTTCGCCCTGCTTGAGCGGGTTGTAAGTGCCGATCTCCTCGATGAACTTGCCATCGCGGGGGCTGCGGCCATCGGCCACGACAATGCGGAATGCCGGCGTGTTTTTCGTGCCGACCCGTTTCATGCGAATTTTTACAGACATAAATTTTTCAAAAGGACGCGGAGAATAGCAGTTATGGTTTGCTTTGCAAGCCTGTTTTGATTGAAAATACTTAAACTCGCTGCGTTCAAAAAACAGCCGGAACAATTGTTCGTTCCGTGCAGCGCGCCGACCGCAAGGACTCATATGCACATATGGGAAACGGGATCGCTTCAGTCCGAATAACCCGTGAGGGCGCCCACCGCGCGAGCAATGAGGGAAAAGAAATCTGTGCAATCTGCGTAATCTGCGGATTTGTATTCCATCCCACGCGCGGATATTCACCGAGGAGCGCGGCGCGCACATCATCACCCTCAATTGCGGCGCGGATTTTCAAGGGGACGCGGATGAGGCTGATTCTCTGCGGGGTGTCGCCAAATCTGCACCTTGTTTCGGGATGCAGCCGAGGGCAATGACGGCGGAGTGCGGCATTTCCCGACCGCTGCAATGTCCTGATTGCTGCGCGCCCCGGTCAGACTCTTATCATTTCAACCATTTTCAAACTTTCTTTTCGATTGGGGCTTTGAATCGCTTCAAACATTCGGGGCAGATGCTGTGGGTGAAGATGGCCTCGGAATGTGAAGCGATGTAAGTTTCCACCTGCCGCCAGTAGCCTTGGTCGTCGCGGATGCATTTGCAGGAGGCGCAGATGGGCAGCAGGCCGGAGAGCAGTTTGACATGGCTTAAAGAGTCGGAAAGTTTCTTGATGAGCTGCTGGCGTTCTTCCTCGGCTTGTTTTTGTTTGGAGATGTCGCGGGCGATGACGGATGCGCCGATGCTTTTCCCTTCTCCATCTTTGATGGGTGAAACGGTCGCGGCGACAGGAACGATCTTGCCGTCCTTGCGAAGGCGTTCCGTTTCATAAAAGCCGACCAATTCACCCCGGCGGATGCGCGCCATGATGTCAAGCAGTTCGTCCCGGCGGTTTGCCGGGTATAACACGGCAATCGAATGCCCGATGATTTCAGCGGCGGAATAGCCGTAAATGCGTTCGGCGGCGGAATTCCAACTGATAATGATGCTGTCGAGGGTTTTTCCGTAAATGGCGTCGTCGCTGGACTCGACAATCGCGGCGAGAAATTGCCTGTCTGCCTTGGCGTGCGAGTGCGCGGCGCGGGACTCGGCGGCTTCCATCTCTCGCTCGATCGCGGGCGCAAGGCGGGAAAGATTTGACTTGGTAATGTAATCATTCGCGCCGGCCTTCATCATGTCCACGGCCGCCTCCTCGCCGTAAGCGCCTGATACGACGATAAATGGAATATCCAGATTCATTTCGCGAAGCAATTTCAGCGCGTCCGGCCCGCTGAACTGCGGCATGACATAATCTGAAATCACCACGTCCCATTCGTGCCTTTTAAGCGCAAAGGCCATGGTTATTGCGGTCTGCACGCGTTCGTGAACTGGCGCGTAGCCTTTTTGCCGCAACTCCTCCAGCATCAGCGCCGCATCATTTTCAGAATCCTCGGCGATGAGCACGTTCAATGTTCGGGCGGTCATGGGCATAATGCAAAAGCCTTTCCATAAAATTTCCAGAGCAAAATCCGGGCCGGAATCCGAATTAAAATTTGCCCGTATTTGCAGGGCGTCAAGTTACGGAACGGGAAAATTGAATACATATCCGGCGGTTTTACTTTTCTTGGCAGAGGTTGGCAAATCTTTGGGCGAGGTCGGCCTCGGCGGAAGTAACGGGAGACGAACTGGCGAGCAGTCGCGCCGGGCGATGCCAGAGAACGTAAAATTCAAAATCCGTCGGGGGACGATGATGAATGTCTTCAAACGCACTGAACCGTTCCCGCATGATGCGCCTGGCCTGTTCCAGGGCATAAACAGGATCGGCGAGACGCGCAGCGTCAATGTTAAATTCCACGATGACCGCCGGTGAAATTTGATAGCGCGAGCGTTCGCCGTCTGGGCCGATGCAAAAATCGCTGCCAAACGGATGTTGTTGGTCGGCAGATTCAATTTCCGCAAGCGCGGCGAAACGATCCATGGCTGGCGCGGAAAAGGCCGCGACACAGATTGCGCCAATGGCCGCCAATTTTGCGAGGTTCGGAAATGGTTTCATGCTTGACCGTCACGGCTGCTTGCCGCTGATAGAGCGGCGCGTCCCGAAGCATTTGTGAGGGAGATTCGGGACGCGCCTTTTTGTTGTCTAGGGCTAAACTTAATAAGCTGGTCATTTGCGATGACTTGGGAATTGAGGCGACAGAATTTGTCTGCTCTTCCGCCGGGGCGATCCGGTTGACCACATTGACGCCGTTGATCTCGTCATAGTTGAAGACAAGCTTCTCATCCGGCCTCAAGTCGCTCAACTGGCCGTCCGCCTTGCCGTTGATCACGATGGCGCAATTGTCAGCCACGTTGAATTTCTTTGAAGTTAAAAACTGCCTTGGCCTTCAAAGTTTTTTCTCCGAGGTCAATCGCCGTCAGCGCGCCGGTGAACTCCATGCTCGTCTGCGCGATTTGCCGCGCCGTCAGTTTGTCGTCCGGCGTCTCGTAAGTCACCGTGACATGATCGCCGGTTTGAATGTCGGCAAGCGTGCCGGGTTTGTCATTCCGCAGCACGACGCCGCAACCGTCCGCGATCTGGAATGTCTTGTCCATCCCGCCAATATGCAGCGTCAGCGTGTGCGCGGCCGGGTCAACCGCCTTGACCATGCCCGTCATAACGCATCGGCTGCTGCTCGACGCGGTCGGCAATCAGCACGCCGTTCGCATCCTGATAACTGACCGTGACTTTTTCACCCGGACGCAAGTCATTCATCGTGCCGCTGTTGTTGTCCAGCAGCGTGTAAGTGCAGGCGTCACCGAGGTTGAATTTTTTGGTGAACAAGAATCCTCTTGTTTTGAGCGTGTGTTCCTGCGGGGCAACGGAAACAACCGTGCCCGTGTAACTTTTTTCGGGTCTGGCAGCCGTCGCAGCCTGGTCTGCCGATGCGCGAATGACCGCAGTCGTCGTCAGAACAGCCGCGCAAACCGCCATCCAGTTTTTTGCTCTGGTCGTTTTCATATTTATTCTTTCGTTTGTTGTTCATTTTATCTTTGTCAAAACCAATAACGGATGCCGATGCCGCCGGTGATTTCGCCGCGGACATCCGGCGTCAAATCAATTGCCGGGGCAATTTCAACGAAGATGTCCACCGGCGCGTTGTCGAACATATACGACAATCCCACCGGCACGCGGATGCCAACCTCGTTGTCGCGATTGTGGTCGCGGAACCGCGCCAGTCCGCCTACGCCGAAATAAACCGGCAGACGGCCTTGCGACACCGGAATCAAATCGAAGTTGTGCCACAACACGTCACTGTGCAGATACAATTCCGTGTCGTCGTGCGACGACCAGCCGATGGCACCGTCAACCGCCATTGTATCATTAAACCAATACTTCAGCGACGCGCCCGTCGGCTCGCCGAGGAGGATGCCCGCGCCGAATTTGCCTACGTAACTGTCCGTTGAATAAGTCGGGCTGGCATATATGTTCAAATTCGTGTTTGACATCGCAGATTCGTCCGCGCGAACGGAAAATCCGCACAGCGCCGCCACAGCAGCGGAAAAAATAATTTTATTCATAAATTGTCTTTCCCTTGCTCTCAATGGTTATTGGTTGGTGGTTGTGCCGGCTGCATTGGTGGCGGCTGGAATGTTTGTGTCACCCGCACCGGAAGGCGTCGGAGCAACTGCATTGTTTGAAACCTCCGCACCGGGCATCGGTTGCGCGCTTGGAGGTTGTCCGACTGCTGTATTGGTCATTTCAGGCGTGCCGGGTGTGTTCTCTTCGGCATTCTGCTTTCCGCACCCAGCCACCGCCATCACTGTCAAAGACAAGGCGGCCAGGAGTAATGCTTTCATTTTCATGTTTTTTCCTTTGGTTGTGTTTGTGAGATGACTGATTTCAATCTCGAACATTGAAAGGGTGGCAAACCGGACACTTATTTGAGTCGTAGAGGCAGGAGCATCCGGTCTGCCGTTTGAATGCGCACAATCCATTTTGAAACGGCTTGCATCGCGGCATTCATAAATTGATTCCGGTTGTTGCATTATTTTGTTGATGTTCATTTCCCGTTTCTGCCAGCGCGCCTCTCATATTCATCTTCCTTTGGAGGGACATAGTGAAATTCCGCAGGCCGGCCGACCATGCGCGCGAGATGGACTTTGGCCGGTTCATTCAAGAGGGCGCGGATCGTTGAAAAAAGCTTCAGGAAATCCAGTGGTTTTTCCAGCAGCGCGCCGGTGCCGGATGCGACTGCGGGGAAAAGCTGGTTGGGACGGGCCGTGATCACGATGAACGGCATAAGCGGATTTTTCTTTGAAATTTCCTGAAATGTGTCCCATCCATCCAGGAGCGGCATATTTAAATCCAGCAGCACCAGATCAAACTGCGAGCTTTTGGACATTTCGATTGCTTCAAAGCCGTTGGCCGCCGAGACAACAATATAGCCTTCATCAGTCAGCAACCGGTTGAGCAGTTGCCTGATGGCCGGATCATCGTCAATCAGCAGTATTTTCCATTTCGTCTGCCGCCCGGCTTTCAGGCTCGGCGCGGTGATAGGTGTTTCCAGCACGGAATTCATAACAGGCTCTCTTTCACTTTAATTATTTACCGCACATTTTTTTTAATTTCATTTTCCGTTCTGAAATATGTTTAGCGCGAAGCGTGCCAATTGCGGAAAATGAAAATATCCGTCAATTTTCGAGGAATTTATACAGTCTGGAACATCCGCGCACGACGGTTTGTGGTAACTCATGTTCCTGCATGGATAACTTTGTGACCAATGGAATCGCCAAAAATGCCTCCTGATTTTTGCAAAACCCGACGTTTGTTGTATTATTTTCCAATAATTGGTGTTTTTATTGCTGATTGAGCGGAGAAGCTGCAAGGCTGCAAATCCTGTCATGAGCCAAAGCATTAAATTCAGGGTCTCAATTTTTGTCGCGGCAATCGTGCTGCTCGTGATGTTGATTGCCTGGACAGCGCAAACTGCATGGCGGCGAACGGGCGAATTGCACGAACATCTCTCGGCGCAGCAATGGAAAAGCTTTCAGATTGCCGACCATTTGCAGCAGACCGTTCTGGGAATGGATCTCATGATTCTCCGTTATGCGGCATACCAGAACACGGAGGACTGGACGAATTTTGAAGTGACCAGCGCGGAATTAAGCCGTTGGATTGATGAGCAGCAGCCCATTGCATCCCCGCAAACAGAACGACCGTTGCTCAACCAAATCAAGACCGTCTATACCAAATATTTGGCGGCGGCCAAAGCCATTCACACCCGGATTTACGGCAATCGTGAGTTCTTCTTTCGCGTGGTGGAATTGGCTGATTTTGAAAACCAATCGAAAAATATTCTGAACGTCAGCATCCAACTGTCCAAAGTTCATCAGGAGTCTTGGGGCGACCTGCAGAAGCAGGCCGACTTGTCGCTAGACATTCTGCGGTTTATGTTGTCCGGCTTGCTGATATTGCTGCTCGCCGCCGGAGGCTGGCTGGCGGTTATTGTCTATCGCGACATGATTGCGCCGCTACAGGTGCAGTTGGTGGAAAGCCGGCAGCTTGTGGAACAGCAGGAAAAGCTCGCCTCGCTCGGAATGCTCGCCGCCGGCGTCGCGCACGAAATCCGCAATCCGCTCACCGCCATCAAGGCGTGGCTCTACCTGCAGCAGAAACATCTGAAACCCGGCACGCCGGAATTCGCCGACGCAGAAATCATCGGCGTCGAGATCAACCGGCTTGAGCGCATCGTGAAGGATTTCTTGCAGTTCGCCCGCCCGTCAGAGCCGCAATTTGCCGTCGTCTCCGCAGAACAGCCGTTGCGCGAAGTGCAGACGCTGATGGAACCTGGACTTGAAAAATCAAAAATCAAACTCGCGCTGGATGGAATCGCGCAGGCGCAAATCCGCATTGACCCGCAGCAGATCAAACAGGTCATGATCAACCTGATTCAGAATGCCGCCGACAGCATCGGAAAAAATGGAACCGTGACCTTGCGCGCCCGTCTCGATGAAAAACGGCTCAACGAGCGGCAGACGGCTGTTGTGATTTTGGAAGTCAATGACACCGGCAAAGGAATTTCGTCGGAGGCAGAAAAGCGGCTGTTCGACCCGTTTTTCACGACGAAAGATTTTGGAACGGGACTCGGCCTGCCCATCGCGGCGCGCATTGTTGAAAAAATCAGGGCGCGCTCCAGTATCAAACCCAGGCTGATCGCGGCGCAACTTTCGGTATCATCCTTCCCCTGCACAAACAGTGAATTCACCCGCAAAAATCCTGCTTGTGGAAGATGATTCCGCCATCGCGGCCACTTTGCGCGGCGTGCTGGCGAGGAAGGCCATGAAGTGGCCGTTGAGATGACCGGCGAAGCCGGCTTGTCCCGCGCGAAAGCGAACGGATTTGATCTTGTCATCACGGATTTGAAACTGCCTGGACTAAACGGTCTGGAACTCGTGCGTGAACTGCACGCCGCGCGGCAACGGCCCGAACTGGCTCATGGCAACCAGGCCAAAGCCGCCCGCTGGCTTGGCATTTCACGGCTGACATTGGGAACAGGGCAGTTAAACCACAGTTGGACACGGATGAAGACGGATTTGGAATTTCAGAAACGCAGAACAATTGAGCGCCAACATAATTTTTGATCTGTGTCCATCTGTGCCAATTTTTTTGGTTAAAAAAATAAAAGAAAAAACATGGAAATCAAACGAAGCGGCTCACAGCCCCCGTTTGCCAAAAGCGGGGTGTGCGAGGAAAATTTTGAACGGTTCGTCTCGGGTTGACTCCAATCATCAGGATAGAAGCGGACTGAGAAGAACGCAGGGGAATTTTTTTATGCGACACATCATCCATTCGACAACGACGCGGACACAGGGCTGGCAAGCGGATTGTTGGAATTGGGCCAAGTCCAAAATGTCCTTTGAACTTTACGGCATCCAGACGCAGCACCTGGCATTTTGCCGTGCGCTGTCATCGGCCTGCCATCTGAAGTTCCATTCCCGTCAGCTTCATGACGAGGCGGTCGTCACGTTTGAGCCGTCGTTCGCCTGCTGATGCCAGAATGCGGCATAACAGGTTTTCCCCGCAGATTTAGCGGATTATCCCGGATGGAATAATTTCGGTGCAAAATTTTGTTGCCGCGAGTGAAACTTGTGCGATTGGTTTTACGTCTGCTGTTGTATGCTCAAACCGCTTTCAAAAGATAGCTGGAACTTGGAAATGGCGGCGCATCTGTTGAACCGCGCCGGTTTCGGCGGGCCGCCGGCGGAAATTCAGAAGCTGGCCGACCTCGGCCAGGAGCAGGCGGTTTCCTCGTTGATTGATTACGAAAAAATTCCCGACCCGACGCCGAATCCCGACTGGGCAAAGCCCGATCCGGCGCGGCAATTGCAAATCCGCGAAACCAACCGGACCGGCACGCCGGAGGAGAAGAAGGCGATTGCAGCAGGAACAGTCCCAGCTTCAGCAGCGCCAGATGTTGGAATTGCGCGGCTGGTGGCTTCAGCGCATGGCGCACGGGCCGCGGCCGTTTCAGGAAAAAATGGTCTTGTTCTGGCACGGGCATTTCGCGACGAGCGTGGACAAAGTCCGCGACGCCTATTATATGTGGCGGCAGAATGAACTGTTCCGCCGGCTCGCCACGGGCAACTGGCAGCAGCTGCTCACCGAGGCGGGCAAAGATCCGGCGATGCTCATCTGGCTGGACCAGGCGCAAAGCCAGAAGGCAGCATCCGAATGAAAATTATGCGCGCGAAAACATGGAGCTGTTTGCGCTCGGCGAAGGTCATTACACGGAAAAAGATGTCACCGAAGGCGCGCGGGCGCTGACCGGCTGGTCGCTGGACCGGCTCAATCAAAAATACGTCTACCGCCCGTGCTTTCACGACAACGGCGACAAGACTTTTCTTGGGCCGCACGGGAAATCTGGACGGCGACGACGTGATCGCGCAAATCATCGCGCAGCCGCAGGCGGCAAAATTCATCACCGCCAAACTCTGGAATTATTTCGCCGGGCAGCCGCCGTCGGAAGAATTGAACGACGCGCTGGCCGGCGTTTTCCGCGCGAACGGAAACTAATTTCAAGCCGTTGCTGCGCGTGATGTTCCGCAGCGAGGAATTTTACGGCGACGACATCGTCCGCAACCAGGTGAAAAGCCCGGTGCAATGGCTCGTCGGCAGCGTGCGGATGCTGGAAAGCGACCTGCCGCCGACGCTCGTGAGCTGGGGAATGTTGCGCCAGCTCGGCCAGGATTTGTTCGCGCCGCCGAACGTCAAGGGCTGGGACGGCGGCATCACCTGGATCACGACCAACACGTTGCTCGACGCGCTACAACGACGCCGAGTCGCTGGTGCAGGGCACGTTGCCGCCGTTGAACGCGGATGATTTTGCAAAAAAGCCTGGCGGCGCGGGCGGCAAGAAGGCGATGAAGATTTTGCAGCGCGTCCGCATGGGCGGCGTGAACGTGGAAAAAATCCTGACGCCGGAAGAACGCGACAGACAAGGACTCGCTCGTCGCCTCGCTGCAACACCGGCTGTTGCAAACCACGCTCGATGGCGAGCAGGAACAGGCGTTGCGCGAATTTCTCGACGCAAAGGAACAATTGAATGACGCGGACATTCTGACGGCCATCCGGCTGGTGATGTCCACGCCGGAATATCAAGTGACGTGAAAATGATTCATCCTCATCGTCATCCTCATTCTCATAAATCGAAAAGTTTGAGAATGAGGACGAGAATGAGAACGAGAAGGATTAAAATATGAAAAATGAAATCACACTGCAGACGCGCCGCGAATTTTTGCGCACGACCGTTCTCGGCAGCGCGCTGTCGTGGACGGTGCCGGCGTTTCTCGCCAACACGTTTTCCGCGCTGCAGACCGAGGCGGCGGATTCCGCCACGCAAATCGTCACCGGCAAGGACGCGACCATTCTCGTCGTCCTGCAAATGGCCGGCGGCAACGACGGCATCAACACCGTCGTGCCTTACTCAAATGATTTTTATCACAAGGCGCGTCCGCGCATCGGGTTGACAGCCGACAAGATCTTGAAAATCAACGACGACATCGGCTTTCACGGCGCGATGAGCGGGTTCAAGAATCTTTACGATTCCGGCAACCTCGCCGTCGTGCAGGGCGTCGGCTATCCGAACCCGAACCGCTCGCATTTCCGCTCGACGGAAATCTGGCAGACCGCGAGCGATTCCGACCGCGTTGAAAAATACGGCTGGCTCGGGCGTTACTTCGACAACGCCTGCGCCGGTGCCGACCCGACGGTGGGCGTGACCATCGGCAACCAGTTGCCGGAGGCGTTTTTTGCGAAGACGCCGCAAGGGCGTTTGCTTCACCAATCCGCAAAATTATCGTTTCATGTCCAACGGCATCCCAAGCCGGGACAGACGGACATGACCGAGGAATCCTACAAAAAATTGAACGAACTGGAGATGTCCAGCCCCGCTGCCCGACGGCGGGCCAAGCATGACGCCCGACGACAATTCCGGCGGCAGCATCGCTTCGCTTGCGGCGGGAATGCCGATGACCGGCGGACGCGCGGTGGATTTCATCACGCGCACCGCGCTCGACGCGCAGCATAAGTTCCGACGAAATCCGCAACATCGCCGCGAAGGTGCAGAACCAGGCGGTTTATCCCGGCTCGCCGCTTGGCAATTCGCTCAAGCTCGTCGCCAAGCTCATCGGCGGCGGACTGCCCACGCGCATTTATTACGTTTCGCAGGGCGGCTACGACACGCACACCAACCAGGTCAACACGCAGCAGCGTCTGCTCGGCGACCTCGGCGATTCCATGAAGGCGTTCGTGGACGACCTGAAGGCGCAGGGCAATATGCAGCGCGTGCTCGTGATGACGTTCAGCGAATTTGGCCGGCGCGTTTCGGAAAACGCCAACGGCGGCACGGATCACGGCGCGGCGGCGCCGATGTTCATCGTCGGCGACAAGGTGAAGGCCGGGTTGCTCGGAAAATATCCGAGCCTCGCGCCGCAGGATTTGTTCGAGGGCGACATCAAATACAACGTGGATTTCCGCAACGTCTATGCCGGCGTTCTGGAAAACTGGCTCAAGACGAAAAGCGCGCCGATTCTCGGCCGGCAATTCGAGCCGCTGCAACTGGTTTGAGCGGCGATTGAGGAAGTCAATTTTTCGGCACGCGTCGCACGGTGAAGTGGAAATTTGGATTTTCTTCGCTTTCTGCGCGCGGAATTTCTACAATCTTCGCATGGTTCACGTTGGCATCGGCTATGACGTTCACGCGCTGGTCGCGGGACGCAAACTCGTTCTCGGCGGCGTCGAGATTCCGCACACGAAGGGACTTGACGGCCATTCGGATGCCGACGCGCTCATGCACGCCATCTGCGACGCGCTCCTCGGCGCGCTTGGCGAACCGGACATCGGCCATTTTTTCCCGAACACCGACCCGCGCTGGAAAAATGCACCGAGCAGCGTGTTCCTCGAAGAAGCCGCGCGCCAGGTGCTTCGGCGCAGCGGCCATGTTGTCAACGTGGATGCAACCGTCATCGCCCAGGCGCCGAAAATTTATCCGCACATCGCCGCGATGAAAAAACATATCGCCGATGCGCTTGGTTTGCGCGAAGCCCAGATCGGCATCAAGGCGACGACGAACGAGCTGATGGGTTTCATCGGCCGCGAAGAAGGCATCGCGGCGATGGCCGTGGCGAGCGTGGATTTGCCGGAATAGTGACGGGTGACGAGTGGCAAGTGACAAGAATTTGAAATCGTTCGCCCAACATTTTTTCTTGTCACTGATCACTCGCCACTTGTCACATAAAAAATATGGCCACGAAAGCTGAAATCAGTTGGAAGCGCGTCACGGAGGATGGCGAAAAAATCCTGGTCAACGCCCGGCGCGTCAGCCGCGAATGGAAATTTTCCCAGCGCGCGAAGCGTTTTGACCAGTGGCAGCCTGTCGCCGATCCGCCGCTGGAAGACTGGCTGGAATTGCTCGACGCCGTGCAACGGCTCATCACGCGCCGCCGTTTGCAGCCGGAACACGAGGAGCGCGTCCGCCAGCGGATCCGCGAGCGCTTTCCCGACGCGGGAGTTTGAGACGAATTTTTCATGACAAATTTTTGGCAGGTCTTAACATTCCATGCAGATGGCCAGACTGCCTTTGATCCTGATCACGCCGAGCACCGAGAAGCGCGGAGTCGAGTTCCACGATTTGTCCGCCAGCCTTTCCATCAAATACGAAAACGCCGTGCTTCAAGCCGGCGGCATTCCGCTCACGGTTCCCATTTCATCCGACCGCGCGATTCTTTCGGAAATTGTCCGGCGCGCGGACGGCGTTTTACTGACCGGCGGCGACGACATCAATCCCGGTCTTTACTCAAAAAAACTGCCGAAAAAAATCCGCGCGACCATCGAACCTTCTCCCGACGGCGGCAAACGCGACCTGCTCGAACTCATTTTGATTGACGAAATTTTCCGCCAGCGCAAACCGCTGCTCGCAATCTGTCGCGGACATCAAATCCTGAACGTCGCGCTCGGCGGACAATTGATCGCGGACATCCGCCAGCAGGTTCCCGGCGCGCTGAACCATCAGCGGCTGGACCTGGCGGGCAAAATCGTGCATGAAGCGGCGTTGACAGCGGGTTCGCTGCTCGCCAAGATTACCGGCACTCGGATTTTGGGCGTGAACAGTTCGCATCATCAGGCGGTTTTGGAGCCGGCGGAGCCGCTGGTGGCCGTGGCGCGGAGCAGCGACGGCATTGTGGAAGCGATGGAATTGCGGCAGGACGCGGCGCGGCGGATGCCGTTTTTCTTGAGCGTGCAGTTTCATCCCGAACGGCTGGTGGAAAAATTTGCGGAGCATCGCGCGATTTTTTCGCGGTTTGTGAACGCCTGTGTCCGCAATCATGATTTATGAACAAGCAAATCCTAGTTGTAGAAGACGAGGCGGAAATCCGCAGCGTCCTCGGTGACGTTCTGAAAGGCAACTACCACGTCACTGAAGCGGCTTCCGGCGCGGCGCTAAAAAAATTGCTGGCCGACGATGCGCCCGACATCATTTTGCTCGACCTCAATCTCGGCGACTCCAACGGACTGGAACTGCTTCCGCTGATCAGAAAAAGCTGGCCGGAAACCGAAGTCATCGTGCTGACCGGAAACACCACGGTCGAGGCCGCGCTCGAGGCCACCAGGCGCGGCGCGTTCCATTTTTTAAGCAAGCCGTTTGAATTTGCAAACCTCCAGGTCACGGTCGAGCGCGCGCTGGAGCACAAAAGCCTGCGCGAGGAGACCCGGTCATTGCGCGAGGCTCTGACCAGCGGCGGCGGCATCTCGCCCGTTTTTCACAGCCCCTCCATGCGCGCCGTGCTGCGCACCGTCGAGCGCGTCGCGCCAAGCGACGTCACGGTTCTCATCACCGGCGAAAGCGGCACGGGCAAGGAAGTCATCGCCGACCTCATCCACACGTTGAGTCCGCGCGCAAAAAACAAGCTCATAAAAATCAACTGCGCCGCCCTGCCGCGCGAACTCATCGAAAGCGAACTGTTCGGCTATGTCAAGGGCGCGTTCACCGGCGCGAACGCCGACCGCAACGGACTTTTCCGCACGGCCGAAGACGGAACATTGTTTCTCGACGAAATTTCCGAGATGCCCGTTGAAACGCAGAGCAAACTGCTCCGCGTATTGCAGGACCAGGAAGTCCGGCCCGTCGGCGGCAAGGTGAGCTACAAGACAAACTGCCGAATCATCGCCGCGACGAACCGCAATCCCGAAGACGCCATCAGGAGCGGGAAGCTGCGCGACGACCTGTTTTACCGCATCAGCGCGATTTCCATCCATCTGCCGCCGTTGCGCGAGCGACGCGACGACATCATGCCGCTGGCGAACTCGTTTTTGAAGCGCTTCACCGCGCAGGCCAACCGCAACGTCAACGAATTTTCGCTCGACGCCAAGGAGCGACTCACCTCGTATGAGTGGCCGGGCAACATCCGGCAGTTGCAGAACGAAATCCAGCGCGCCGTCCTGCTGTGCGAGGACGACGAGGTGAAGGCCAGCGATTTTTCCGTTTCAAACATCCGGACCAGCGTCACGCCCACGGGCGAACTGGATTCCAATTTCACGCTGCTTGAAAGCGTCGAGCGCAACGCCATCATCCAGATGCTCAAGGAAACCGAGGGCAACAAGCTCGAAACCGCCAGACGCCTCGGCATCGGACGCCAGACGCTTTACAACAAGATCAAGGCTTACGGGATTGAAACGTAATTCTACAGCCGTGAATTCGTCCAGGCATCCAACCCGCCAAGCCGGATTAAATTAAATTCACTTCCCCAATTCCGCCCGCAGTTTCGCCGCAACCTCCTTCAACGCTTCCGGCAAAACCGTCGTGTTCGCCAGCACCGGCATGAAATTCGTGTCGCCGTTCCAGCGCGGCACGACGTGGATGTGCAGATGTTCAGCGATGCCCGCGCCCGCGACTTTGCCGAGATTGATGCCGACGTTGAAACCGTCCGGCTTCATCACCGCCGTTAGCGTGGCGATGCAACGGCGCGTGAGCTTCCACAAATCCGCGAGTTCCTCGTCCGTCAGGCCGTGCATATCGGCGACTTCCTTGTAAGGCGCGACCATCAGGTGTCCGCCATTGTAGGGATATTTGTTGAGCAGCGCAAAACAGGTGCGGTCGCGTGCGATGACCAGATTTTCCACGTCGTCGGACGATTGCGCGATGCGCGTGAACAGGCCTTCCTTGAGTTCCGGCTTGGGCGACAAAATATATTCAATGCGCCACGGCGCGTGGAGTGTGTCCATGCGCAAAAGTTAAAACGCGCGGCGAATAAAGGAAATGATTTTCGTCCGGCGTGATTCGGCCTGTAACAATTACAGCACCGCGAACGAAATGTTTTCCATGCTGAACGAATTGGGCTATAATTGGTCGAATCTGTGCCAATGATCATGTGTCGTAGAAATATCGAAATTTACCTGCTGGCCGCGTTGCTGTGCGCGCTGGGCATCACCGGCTGCCTGACCGCGCAGGAAAACCCCCAGCCCGCTATAACAGCGCCAGCATTGCCTGCCGCCGTCCTGACGCCCGATCCGAGCGACGGGAGCATCGCCTACTGGACGGCGCGGTTGCTGGAGGAAATCCACTATTCGCAACAGCCGCTGGACTCTGAAATGTCGAAAAAGTTTTTCGACGGCTATCTGGAGGCGCTCGACCCGGGACGCGAGAATTTCCTGCAGTCGGACGTTGATGAATTCGCGCGTTACCGGACGAACCTCGACCTGTTCACCACCGGCGGGCACGAACAATCCAACCTCACGCCCGCGTTTGACATTTTCCAGCGCTACCTTGAACGGTTCGAGCAGCACGCGGCCTACGCGGAGGAATTGTTGAAACGTGCCAATTTCAAGTTCACCGGCGACGACCGGATTGCCATTGACCGCCGCCATATGCCCTATCCGAAGGATTTGGACGCGGCGAAAGAACTCTGGAGCAAGCGGGTGCGCTACGAGTATTTGACGGAAAAGTTGAGCCGGGAAATTTCGACGACGAACGAGGATGTCATTCTGCCGCTCACAAAATCCAACCTGACCGAAATCACCGCCGAACTCGAGCGGCATTACAACTGGATGTTGCACAGGGCGACGAACATGGACAGCGCCGACGTTTTGCAAATTTACCTCGACGCGCTCGCGCACGCCTACGACCCGCACTCGGATTATCTCAACACGGAGCACGCGGCGCAGTTTTCCATCGAGATGAGCCTCGGCCTTTTCGGCATCGGAGCGCAACTGGGCGAGACAAACGGCTATTGCATCATCAGCTCGCTTGTCCCGGGCGGACCGGCGGCAAAAAGCACGCTCAAGGCGGGCGATGAAATCGTCGCTGTCGCGCAGACGAACAAACCGCCGGTGGATGTCGTGGACATGGATATTGGCAAAGTCGTCCAACTTATCCGTGGACCGAAGGGAACACAGGTCCGGCTGACCATCAGCCCGGCGGATGACCGCGCCGCGCGCCCCGTCGTGGCCTTGACACGCGGCGAAATTAAACTTGAAGATTCCGAAGCCAAGGCGCAATTGATTGAATCGCCCGACGGCCACGGCGGCACAAACCGGCTGGGGGTCATTGACCTCCCGGAGTTTTATTTCCCGACCGATTTGTCCGGTGGCAAAGACCTTTTGACACCGAAATACGCATCGGTTGACGTCGCAAAACTGATCGGAAAACTTGAAGAGGAAAAAGTCGGCGGAATCGTCCTGGATTTGCGGAACAACCCCGGCGGCTCGCTCGAAGAAGCCATCAGGCTCACCGGCCTTTTCATCAAGGGTGGCCCCGTCGTGCTGGCGCGGTCATGGAATCGTCATATCTCCGTGTATCCCGCACCGGACGCATCCGCGCTTTACTCCGGCCCGCTCGTTGTCCTCGTCAACCGCCTGAGCGCGTCTGCGGCGGAAATCACCGCCGCCGCGTTGCAGGATTACGGGCGCGCGCTCGTAGTCGGCGACACTTCCACGCACGGCAAAGGCACGGTTCAGGATATCAGGTCGTTGCAGCCGTTTGTCTGGTCGCCCACGAACGATCCGGGTGAAGTCAAAATCACGATAGCAAAATTCTACCGCATCAACGGCGCCTCCACGCAGTTGAAAGGCGTCGTGCCGGACATCATTTTGCCGGACGTGTGGAGTTATTCCGATGAAGTCGGGGAAACGTCGCTGGAAAATCCGCTGCCGTGGGACACGATTCCGAGCGCGGTTTATGACAAGTTGGACCTTGTCGAGCCTTATCTTGCCGCACTGCGCCGGGAATCGGAGGCGCGCGTTGCCACGAATCAGGATTTCATTTACATCCGGCAGGACATCGCTCAATTAAAAAAACTTCAGGCCGCCAATACGGCGACCTTGAACGAACACGACGAGATCGTGGAAAGACAAACCAATTATGCCCGCATCATGGCACGCGCCGCCGAACGTGCCGTGCGTCCGCTGCCGGACGAAAAGATTTATGACATCACGGTTGAAAACGCCGGATTGCCCGGATTGCCCTCGCCCGAACCGCTGACCGCAACCAACGATGACGCGCTGGTGATCGCGACCAATGAAAATGGCAGCGCGACGATAATGACAACCAACAGTGAAGTCGCCGTGGGCATTCCCTTGAAACAGGCCGGGACAAACACGCCCGCCGCCGGCTCGCATTTCGCCGATGTCGTCACGAAAGCCCAGCCCGTTGACCCGATACTGAATGAAACGGAAAACATCCTCGAAGATTACATTTCAGCGTTGTCCTCGAACCGGACGCTGATCGCAAATTAGTGATTTATGAAAGCGCCAGTCATAATTTTCTGCGCGCTTCTCGCGGCAGGTTTGGCGTCCGCCCAGGGCGTTTATAACATCGCCAAGCAGCAGGCCAGAAATGTCGCCGCCGGCGAGCCGCCTCAAGGCGCCACGCCACCGCCGCAAAACAATGTTCCGCATACGCCGCCGCCCAATCCAGCGCTCGAAGCCACGCTTAAAAACATTTTCAATCTGAGCGTTGATTTCGACGCCCTCGGCAAGTTGACCGATCTCAAGCCCGACGCGCCGCAAAAAAAACTGCTGCTGGACGACCTCACCGTTGCGCCTCAAGGCGTGAAGCCGTCGCCCGCTTCCACCTCCACGCTGGCCGACAATCTCGCCGCCGCCATCGTCGGAAAGACGGCCATGCAGCCGCAGCACGCGAAACTCGCGCAGGACATCCACGCTGTTTTCAACGGCTCGCATCTTTCCGCGACGCAGCAGCAGATGATTTTCGACGACGTCCAAACAATTTTGCAAACGGGCGGCGCGGCGGCGGATGACATCACCAATGTCGTCACCGACATCGGGACAATTGTCACGGAAACCAAGTAAAGCCATGCCGCAGGTCAAATGTCCCGTTTGCAAAAAATCCGGCGACTGGTTCAACGGAAAGTTCGGGCCGTTTTGCTCGCAACGCTGTAGATTGATTGACCTCGGCAAATGGTTCAACGGCGAGCACGCGATTTCCGAACCGCTGCGCCCGGAGCATTTTGAAAAATACGCCGACCTGCCGCCGGGCGAAAACCTGGACAGGCCGGAAACCGAAGATTGATGAGCGAACGAGTTTGGAATAAAACTTCCAGCCAGGCGTCCAATAAATATGAAACATTTGACCTGGGTTATGCTTGCCGCCGCCGCGCTGAATTTTTCATGCTCGCGCCAGGAGGCCCAGCCACTGCAACCGACCAATGCCATGAACAAACCCGAATTGACCTCGACCAACAAAACCGAAATCGCCGACCTCGGCGGCGGCTGTTTCTGGTGCATGGAAGCCGTTTTTGAACGGCTGCCGGGCGTCGTTTCCGTCACCAGCGGATTTGCGGGCGGCACCACGGAAAACCCGACCTACGAGGAAGTCTGCACCGAGACGACCGGCCACGCCGAGGTGACGCAGATCGAATTTGACCCGTCTAAAATCTCCTACGCGAAGCTGCTCGAAGTTTTCTGGCAGGCGCACGACCCGACGACGCTGAACCGGCAGGGCGCGGACGTTGGCACTTCCTATCGCTCCATCATTTTGTATCGCGACGAAAACCAAAAACTGCTTGCCGAAAAGTCGAAGGCGGAGGCGCAGAAAAATTTCAAGCATCCCATCGTGACGGAAATCGTGCCGCTCAAGAAATTTTACAAAGCCGAGGATTATCACCAGCAATACTACGACAACAATTCCAGCGCCGGCTACTGCCAGGTTGTCATCGCGCCCAAGCTGGAAAAACTGGAAAACGAAAAAGTAATCCAGCCGGAGCCTCAAACGGTCAAGTAAAGGCGAAAAAAACTGCGTTCAACTGACCAGCGGCACGAGCATCACGGACGAATGCACGGTGGGCAGCCACAAGCGCAACGTGTGTTTCTCAAACAAAGCCACGGGCCAACGACTTTGCCCCATATAATCAAAGCAAGCCGCTTCCTCTGAAAATTGCTCGCGAAACTCTTTCAAAGCGGTCGGAAATTTCAGCTTGCCCATCCGCCAAACTCGCGCCAAACATTACAGGAGTCAACGGGATAAGCATAAGCCGGCAATTCAAAAAGCCTGCGTCAATATTGCAACCACGTCCTGCAACTGTCTTATTTTCAATTACTTTTACAGCTTTCGTTTCAAAGTTGCGCTTTGGTTCTGGCTTGGCTATTCTGTTGTCGCCGTTCGGGCATGAAGCGCGGACGGCATGAAATTTTATGGCAGAAGGATATTGCGTCAAATGCAAGGCCAAGCGGGAAATCGCCGATGGCGTCGAAGAAGTGATGAAAAACGGACGCAAGGCCATCAAGGGCAAATGCCCGGCCTGCGGCACGGTAATGTTCAAGATTCTGGGCGGCAAGGCCACGCCTCCGGCTGCGCCTGCCGCGCCCGCCATTCCAACGCCGCCAGCCACGAGTTGATTATGTCACAACAGCTTGCCTACGTCCTCCTCACGCCCTATTCGCTCTACAAATCGCGCAATGGCGGCATCTTGAGCCGGCTTATTTCGCGCACGGGGCTGGATCTGGCCGCGATGCGAATGTTCGCTCCGAGCGCAGAACTGGTGAAGGAATACGCGGCAACGATTGTCTCCGCCCACGAAAATCAGGATCGTAAAATTCAGGAACTGCTCCGGCAATACATTCTCGAAAATCTTTCGCCCGATCCGAAAACGGGCCGCCGCCGCCGCGTGATGGCGCTTGTTTTTCGCGGCGACGATGCGGTGCGGAAAGTCCGGTCGGTCGTCGGCAACTTGAGTCCCGACCGGCGCGGCGGCGAAACCATCCGTGACACTTACAGCGATTTGATCATAGACGAACACGACGGCCACGTCCGCTATTTTGAACCCGCCGTGATGGCCGCGCCAAACGCTCAAGAAGCCGAGGTGAAATTAAAATTGTGGGCGCGCTATTCCGACAGCGACGGCGGCCTGCTGGAAAATGTCATCGCCTATTCGCCCAACGAAACGCCCGAGCGCTCGCTGGTGCTCATCAAGCCGGACAATTTTAATTTTGCGACGGGCCGCCCCGGCAACGTCATTGATTTCTTCTCGCGCACCGGCCTTTTCATCGTCGGCGCGAAGGTGCTGCACATGAGCACCGCGCAGGCGATGGAATTTTACGGCCCCGTGCGCGAATTTCTCCGCACCAAGCTCAAGGACGGCGTCAGCGAAAAGGCCAAAAACATCCTCGAAAAGGAATTCAGCTTCAAAATTCCGGCTTCCGAACAAAAAGCCCTCGGCGACATCCTGGGACCGCTGCAAGGCGACAACCAGTTCGACAACATCGTCCGCTTCATGTCCGGCCATGCGCCCGGTGAAATCCCGGAATCGGAATGGCACAAGCCCGGCACGCAAAAGTGCATCGCACTCGTCTATGAAGGCGTCGGCGCGGTCAACAAAATCCGCGACGTGCTCGGGCCGACCGATCCTTCCAAGGCGCCGCCCGGCAGCATCCGCCGCGAATTCGGCTCCACCATCATGGTCAACGCCGCGCACGCCAGCGATTCGCCCGAAAATGCCAAACGCGAATTCGGCATCGTCAAGCCCGGCGAAAATAATTTCAAACAGGTTGTCGAGGAAGCTTTCGGAAAGGTCTGAAACGCCGCAGCTTTCTGACCGGCGAAACGGTCATCCAGAAAATCTTTGCGGACTGCCCGTGCCATAAAAATTAAAATCAGGCCGGCCGCACTGCGCCAATAACCGGGACGCCGTTTCATGTGCATCACGGCGACAATCCAGACGTGTCCTGGCTTTTCCATGAAAATGATCGCGTAGGGAAAATCGCGGCTGAAATGCCGGCGAGCGGGCGGATCAAATTTGCGGAAGCGTTCCGGGTTGGCGCAGACTTCGCGAAACAACCGCTCCATCTCGCGGTAAAAGCGCACGCCAAGTTCGGGCGAAACCCGGAATAATAACGAACCGCCCCGGCAAATTCCTCGTCCGCTTCGGGATGAAGCAAATGATTCACAGTCCGGCGATTTTACGCGCGCGTGCCAGCGATTCTTCCAGCGGAACGCCTTTGACCTTGCCCGATTCGATTTCCGCGATACGGCGGTCGGTCTCGGTTTTCCACGATTCAGCCACGGACGGTTCAATGCCGCCATGCCGCGCGGCCATGATGCGGTCAATCAACTCCGCCACGACCTCGCCCGGCATCTCGCGGGTTTCCTCGACAATTTGATCCAGTGTCATTGGCATGGGGCAAGTCTCGCTCACACGACGAAATTTGACAATGGCGAAGCCGGGGCCGAGTTCTGCAAAAGCTTTTATTTCTTAATTGAAAGTTTTGAGTTGGAGCCGTTTGAACTAAAACTAAAAATTCAAAACTTAAAATTTGGCAGTCCGGTCATCCAGAAAAACTGTGATGAACTGCCCGTGCCGTGAGTTGAAGGCGAAATTGATTTTTAGCCACAGATGAAACACAGATTGAACACGGATTCCATTTTTCAAAGCCCGTCAGGGCTGAAACCTTTGTAGAAAAAATATTCCAACGTATTTTCAAGCTCCGTTCAGGAGCGGCATGTGTCGGGCAAACCGGCGGATGATGCCATCCCGACGGGGCTGAAATTTCTTTGGCGATGACGTTTCTACAAATATGCCGCGCCGCTGGCGCTACGAAGCCGGGGCCGGGAAAAAACCAGCGAAACATCATCCGGAAAATCTTTGATGGGTTGCCAGTGCCGTAAAAACCGTTATCTTCACAAGCATGAAGAACAAATTTACCGCAGTGATCAAAAAAGACTCCGACTGGTGGATTGGCTGGGTCGAAGAAATCCCCGGAGTGAACAGCCAGGGCAAAACGAAAGTTGAGTTGTTGAAAAATCTCCGCTCCGCCTTGGGCGAAGCGCTGGAGTTCAACCGCGAAGATGCGCGCAACGCCGCGCAAAATGATTACGAGGAAGCCGCGATTCTGGTGTGAAACGGCGCGAACTCATCCGCCATCTGGCCGCGCCACGGCTGCCGGCTCGTCCGCGAGGGCGCAAACCATTCGTGGTGGGAAAATCCCGTTCTGAACCGCCGCTCCGCCGTCCCGCGCCACACGGAAGTCAACCGCTTCCTGGCGCGAAAAATCTGCCGGGATTTGGGAATTGCAGAGCCGTGACCAGCTACAAACCGAGGCCGGGGAAAAAACCAGCGAGACGGTCATCCAGAAAATCTTTGATGAACTGCCCGTGCCGTGAGGCGAAGGCGGAATTACTGCGAGCGGATGCGGTAGAAACGTCCGGGATAATTCGTCCACTGCGGATCGCTGAAATAGGCCGAGCCGGTCGTGAGCGCGTTGGTTTGCACCGGCTGCCAATAAACAAGATTCGTGCTGGCTTCCACCACAACCGTCTGGTCGCTGGCCCACTGGATATTAAAACCGAATTGATTCGTCTGCACGCCGAAGTTGGCAACGGTCGTTTGTGCCTGTGGCAGCCATAACACTGTCGGAATTCCGGTTGCGGCGGCAAAAACATCCCAGCCAGTCGTGTCCGGCAAGTAGTAGGCGGTCACGTTGTTGTCATAGTCGAAAACATAAGAACCCACGGCGGGAGCGTTGCCCGCGAAAAAGATCATTTTCAGACTGGTGCAATCATAGAAAGCATAGTCATCGATGTTGGTGACACTGCCTCCAATCGTGACATTGGTCAGGCCGGTGCAACCCTCGAAAGCTGCGCCGGCGATGCTGGTGATGTTGTTGCCGATCGTGATCACGCCCAATTTGGTGCATGAATAGAAGGCACTATCGCCGATGTTGGTGACGCTGCTGGGAATTGTGATGCTGGTAAGGCTACTACAATAATCAAACGCGCTGTATCCAATGCTGGTGAGGTTGCCGGACATCGTGACACTGGCCAGACTGGTGCAGTCTTCAAATGAATAGTCCCCTATGCTGGTAGTGCCTGGGGAAAGATTGATCGAGACCAGCTTTGAGCAATCAGAGAATGCGCCGTCACCAATGGTGGTCAAACTGTCGGGGATGGTAACATTGGTCAGACCCCAACAATACGAGAAGGCATAAACGTCGAGGTTGGTAACACTGCCGGGAAGTGTAACGCTGGTCAGGCTGAAGCAACCCTCAAATGCAAATTTTCCTATGCTGGTGACGTTGGTGGCAATCGTGACTTGGGTCAAGCGGCTGCAATATTCGAACACGTAGTTACCGATGGCGGTGAGACTATTGCCAATCGTGACGCTGGTCAGGTTGGTGCATGACGAGAATGCCCCATCACCGATATAGGTGACGCTGTTGGGAATTGTGAGGCTGTTCGCCAGACTGGTGCATACATAGAATGCGTCTGCCCCGATGTTTGTGAGGGTGTTGGGTAGGATTGCGCTAACCAGCTTGGAGCATTTGCCAAACGCACTAATCCCGATGCCGGTGACGCCGGCGGGGATTGTGACATTGATCAGGCCGGCGCAATTAAAGAATGCCTCGTCGCCGATGCTGGTGACGCTGCCGGGAATCGTATAACCTCCAGCGATGCCCTCCGGATATTGGAGCAGCACGCTCCGGTTCCCGTTGAATAAGACACCGGCAACACTGGCATAGGCCGGGTTGTTTGTGTCCACGGTTATCGTCGTCAGGTGGGTGCAATATTTGAACGTCTCAACTCCGATGTTCGTAACACCAGCGGGAATGGCGATGCTGGTCAGGTTGCCGCAGTATTCGAAGGCCCAGTTTGCAATGATGGTGACGGTGTCGGGAACCGGGTAGCTGCCGGCTTTGACGCCGGGACATTCGATGAGCGTGGCCTGGCTTTTGTCGAACAAGACTCCGGCCAAGCTGCTATAGGCGGGATTGTTGCTGTCCACTGTGATTGACAACAGATGATTGCAGGCTAAAAACGAAAGCGGCCCTATGTTGGTCACGCTGGCAGGGATGGCAATGTTGGTCAGGCCACTGCAATATTCAAAAGCATTGGTCCCAATACTGATGACGTTGGCGCCGATGATGACATTGGCCAGGCCGCTGCATTGATCAAACGCCTCATTCCCGATGTTGGTGACGCTGTTTGGAATCGTGACGCTGATCAGTCGGGAGTAAATGCCCTGACCATTAAAGAACGCACCGTTTCCAATGCTAGTGACCGGCCAGCCATTGGTGGCGTCGGGGATGACTAACACACTATTCGTGCCGACATAACCGGTAATGGTGATTGCGCCGTTGTTGGTCGTGAACGTGAATTGGGCTTGCGTCACGGCAGGCAACAGCAACGCCGCACCAAGCAAGTAAATTTGAATCAAGTTTCGTTTAGTTTTCATTTGGCAGCCGGTGTTGGTTGTGGTGGTGTTGGCGTCGGGCTTGCGGGCGGGGCGTGATGATCTGGCGGGAAGATGCCCAGTTTGAATTCGGCGCGGGCGGGGGCGTTGGCCGGGTCGGTGGCGGGCAATTCCAAATCGGCGGCGTTTTGGATGGTCAAAATGTGTTCGTAGGCGTCGGAGGCGTCAGTGGCTTTCACGCCGGTCGCCTTTTTGGCGTCGCTCTGGCCGGATTGCTGCGTGGCGGTGCTGGCGGGAAATGTGCCGCGCACGGTCGTAAAGGTCGCGGTGTCGGCATCCGTCCAGCCTTTGAGTTTCAGCGCGGGCAAATTCGCCGTGGTTTGCACGGAGGCCAGAATGATGTCGGCGCGTTCCAGCACGGCATTCAGCTCGTGCGAATCGTGGATGCCGATTTGAAATTCCTGATGCAGTTTCACCGTCTGGCCGGGAAAGGCCAGCTTGGCGGTCTTGCGCGCCTGGCCCATGCCATGCAGCAGCTTGTCGAGGTTCGCCTGTTGCGCGGCGGTGAGGTTGCCGGTTTCACCCCGGGCAATTTTCTGGCCGGTCACGTCCGCAGGCAGTTTGCCGATGGCCGTCGTCGTCTCGGTGAGATAGCCATCCGGCAATCGCGCGACGACGGCGGGATATTTTTGCGCGGCGGCGACGATGAGGTTGCCATTGTAGATGATGACGGGGACGGGGCAGTGGGGTTTGTGGGGCATAATTTGGTCAGTTTTGAGTGTTTAATTTTTAGTTTTGAGTCGAAAGCAGGTCGCGCGAAGGTCGCGAAGGCGGCGAAGGAAAACGGCTCGCGGTCATGGCAGACGGCCACAGCGCTCGCCCCACCGGGAAAAGATTGCCTCCTTCGCATCCTTCGCGGTCTTCGCGCGACAATAACTCCGTAAATGGCTGGGGAAAAGTCGTTTGGAAATGAGGTTGACCGGAGAAAAATTGGGGAACGTGGCCGGGAAATTGGGGAAAATCGCCGATGCAATGGGGAAAATCGCAGAAAAATTGGGGACATACGCCGATTCGTTGGGGACGGCCTTCCGAAAAATGGGGACGGTAGCTTTTGCATTGGGGAACGTCGTCTGGAAAATGGGGATGGTTGTCTGGAAATTGGGGACGGACGTTGGCGAATTGGGGACGGTGCTTCGTAATTGGGGAAGCGGAAAATGCGCTACGGACGGAAGCCGGTCGGTTTGGGGTATAAAATTTCTCCGGTCAGGGTGCGAGCCTTTCGCACGGTGGCTTTCAACAAGGCTTCCGACTGTTTCCCGGATGCTCATGGAGTGCGAGCAGAAGTTTTCAAAAAATGACGGCGGGCGTCAAGAAGGATTTTTAATTTTTAAGTTGGGGGTTTTGCAACGGACAACCCGGATTATTTTATTCAGGCTTGAATCTGTTTTGACCGCCCTGTGAAACTTTCAATTTCTCCAACAGCCGGGCGTCAGCAGCGGGAAATTCATGCGCGGCCAGCTCCGGCTTTTCAATCCACTTGAACGCCGCGCAACCCAAAGTCTGCGGTTCGCCAGAAATCAATTCGCAGATGAAGAATTTCAGGCGGACCGATTTCTCCGGGTAATCGTGGAAAATTTCCTCAAACAATTCGCCGACGGAAATTTCCACGCCCAGTTCCTCGCGGATTTCGCGGACGAGGCATTGCTCGAAGGTTTCGCCGTTCTCGCGTTTGCCGCCCGGAAATTCCCAAAGTCCGCCGAGGTGCGACTTTGCATGGCGCTGCGTGATGAGCAGTTTGCCGTCGCGGAAAATCAGGGCGGCGGAAACTTCGATTTGTTTCATGGTTAAAAAGTTGAATTGTTGAATCGGAGACTTCGCCGCAAGACAACGCTTTAACCATTTAACAATTCACCGCCCGACACTTTTATAAATCCATCCGAGTTTTTCCATTTCGGCGGGGTCAAAAAGATTCCGTCCGTCAAACATGATGGGATGCGTGAGCGATTTCTTGGCGCGATCGAGATCCAGTTTTTTGAATTCGTCCCATTCGGTCGCGACGACCAGCGCATCGCAGCCTTCGGCCACGGCGTTCATGTCGTCAACGTAAGTCACGTTTGGCAAAAGCGATTTGGTCTTGTCCATCGCCTTCGGATCGTGGACGCGCAACGTCGCGCCGTCTTTCAGCAAACGCTGGCACAGGTCAATCGCGGGCGAGGAGCGCACGTCGTCGGTGTTCTGCTTGAACGCGAGGCCGAGCACGCCGATTTTTTTGTCCTTCAAAACCCAGAGCGTGTCGGTGATTTTTTTGACGAACCGCTCCATCTGGTCGGAATTAATGCGCTGAACTTCCTTGAGCAATTTGAAGTCGTAGCCGATTTGTTCGGCAATTTTGATGAACGCGCTCAAGTCCTTCGGGAAACAACTGCCGCCGAAACCGATGCCAGCATTCAGGAAGCGGCTGCCAATGCGTTCGTCCAGGCCGATGCCTTGCGCCACTTCCTGAATGTTCGCTCCGGCGGCTTCGCACACCGTCGCAATGGCGTTGATGTAGGAAATTTTCAGCGCGAGGAAGGAATTGGCCGCGTGCTTGATGAGTTCCGCCGAGTTGATGTCGGTGACAATGATGGGAGCCTTGAACGGCTTGTAAATTTCCGTCATCGCCGCAACAGGCCGCTGCGAACGGACACCGATGACGACGCGGTCGGGCTTCATCAAATCGCAGACGGCAAAGCCTTCGCGCAGAAATTCGGGATTGCTCACCACGTCAAATTCCACCTTGGCGGGGCAATAGCGCTTGATGGTCTCGGTGACTTTCTCGCCGGTCTTGACCGGCACGGTGCTTTTGTCCACGACGACTTTATAGCTCGTCATGGCGGCGGCGATGTCGCGTGCGACCTTTTCAATGTAGCTTAAATCCACCGAGCCGTCCGGCTGCGGCGGCGTGGGCACGGCGATGAAAATCACATCGGATTTCTGGACGCCGTCGGCGGTGCTGTTCGTGAATGAAAGGCGTCCGGCGGCGACATTTTTTTTAACGAGTTCTTCAAGGCCGGGTTCGTAAATGGGGATGCCGCCCGCCTGGAGCATTTTGACCTTGGCGGCGTCGTTGTCCACGCAGATGACGTGGTGGCCGACCTCGGCAAAACAAGTTCCCGAAACGAGACCGACATAGCCCGTGCCGATGATCGTGAGCTTCATATTTTCAAAGGCCCAAATTAAACGGTGCCGCCGGAGTTTTTGAAGCCGGAGCCGGCTGCGACTTTGTATTTAATGCCATCGCCCGCATCGCCGCTTCCTCGCCGAGCGAACTGTTGGGATTGGAGCGCGCGACATCTTGGTAAAAAGCGAGCGCTTCCTTGAGCTTCCCCTGCGATTCATAAATGCGGGCGGTGGCAAGTTTGGCGATGCTCACAGCCATGGCATCGGAAGAACCGTTGAGAACCCGCTGATAAGCGCCAACCGCCAGATCGTCCTTGCCCTGCGCATCGAGGCTCGCCGCCACGCCCATCGCCGCCTGATCGGAAAATGCGCCGTCCGGATGCGCGTCCAGAAATTTTTTGAATTGCGCCTGCGCGTCGGTGTATCGTCCATCCGCGAACAAGGCCGCCGCCCCTTGCAACGATGCGCGCTGCCCTGCGAGCGTGGACGGATAGTCCGAGCTGATCTTCAACAAGCTGTCCGCCGATGGAGCGCCGCCGGAAATTACAGCCTCGGTCATCGCCCTCCCCGCGTCAATTTCCCTTTGCTCCCGCTGTGAGGAGAAATAGTAAAAAACAAGGGCGGCGGCGATGATGATCGCTGCGGTGGCAATGATCCGCTTTGCGTTGACTTCGATCCAAGGCCAGAGTTTGAAAAACCAGACCGTCGTTGCGTCTTGTGGTTGCATAATGTGTGTGCAATCTTTCGTGAGATGCCCAAAAACGCAAGCTCGAAATCACCTGACCAAGCTGAAATTTGCATGACGACTGGCGTGCGATGGTGCCGGCAAGGCTGTTCACAGCAAAAATAACCGCCAATACGTAACGTCACGCTTCTTTTTCGGCACCATTGTGTATTGGTCGTTCAAACGAGTTCGTCAGGACGCGACGCCAGCCAGTCAGTCAGGCTGCGAAGCGGCGCGGACAAAACATTTTGCGCTTTGGAAATGTCCAGCGACGTGTCCAGCGCGCGAGGCGGGCCGGAAAAATCTCTTGCGGAGCCGGGTTCCAATTTCGTGTTGATTTCCGGCCAGCGTTTGACCAGCAATTGCCCGATCTGCCAGCGCGACAATTTTTCTGCGCCCGCAACATGATAAATTCCCGCGCAATTTTTCTCCGCCAGTTCCCAGACTGCCCGCGCGGTTTCAACCGCCGGAATCGGCGAGCGGAACTCGTCCGTGAACAGCGTCATCCCCTGCCCTGTCCGCAGCGCGATCCTTAACTGCTCGTTGAAACTGCGGTTGCCCGCGCGCGACGCGCCGTAATTGAGCGACGTGCGGACAACGAGGTGGCGCGGATTTTTCAGGACAATTTCCTCGGCGGCGGCTTTGGTCTCGCCATAAACGTGAAGTGGATTCGGCGCATCGGTCTCGGTGTAATTTCCCTTGCGCCCGTCAAAAATCAAATCCGTGGAAAAGAAAACAAGCTGGATTTCCGCCGCCAATTCCGCCAGCAACTTTGTGACTTCAACATTCACTCGCCGCGCGAGCGCCGGATTTCTCTGCGCCTCGCCAGCGGCGCTGATGGCCGCGCAGTGGATGACAAGCTGTGGCCGGTCGTTCTTGAATTCGCGTTTGACCGCTTCAAAGTCGAGCAAATCAAGCTGCCCGCGTGTGACCGCACGCACGCGCCAGCGCGGGGCAAATCGCGGCGCGTTCTGGACAAGATAATTTCCGATGAGTCCGTTCGCGCCGGTGATCCAGGCGTGCATTGGGTTCACAATGATGAGGAAATTCAATTCAACGCCACGCCGCGCCGGATGTAAGTCGGAATGTCGAGGTCTTCGCCCTTGTGAATCGTCGGCTCGCTCTTGTCGAAACGGCCCTTGGAAATGATCGCCAGCGGCAATTGCTCCTGCCGCATCTTGGAACCCGACTTGCGCGCGCGTCCGCCCGCGTGCTGCTTCAGCAATTGTTCGCGCTGTTCCAGCGCGGCGGCCGGCGGCTGGGAAGCGCAACGCGCCGATGACCGCGAAGCCGACACCGCGCGAAACCATTTGCTCCGGCGAATCGCCGGATGCCGCAGCCGCCGGCGATTCTTCGGAAGCAACAGGATTTTTCTTCGCGGCAATCACCGTCACGGACAGTCGGTTTTTCATCGCCGCGTCCACCGCCGCGCCCATGATGATTTGCGCGTGTTCGCACTGGCGGCCGATTTGTTCCATCACGCGGTTGACCTCGGCCATCGTCAAATCCTTTCCGCCCATCAAGCTCACCAGCACGGCGTCGGATTCGGCCAGCGCGCGGCCTTCGTCGAGCAGCGGATGCGCGAGCAGTTTTTCCACGACCTCGCGCGAGCGCGCCGGCGCCGGCGGCTTCGACGGAGGCAAACACGCTTTCGGAATGGCGGTCGCGCACCAGCGCGCACAAATCGTCGAAGTGAATCTGAATCAGGCCGGGCCGCGTCAGCAACTGCCACACGCCGCGCACGCCTTCGACAAGCAATCCGCCGGTGATGCGGAACGTGTCGAGCACGCTCGTGTTTTCGTCAATCAGCTTGAACGTCTTCTGGCTCGGCAGGCAAATCACGCCGTCGGCGACGGATTTTAACTGCTCCAGACTTTGCTGCGCCTGCTGCTGGCGGCGGTTGCCTTCGCACACGAACGGCAGCGTCACAAACGCCAGCACCAGCGCGCCGGTTTCCTTCGCCGCGCGCGCCAGCACCGGGCTGATGCCGCTGCCCGCGCCGCCGCCCAGACCGGCGACGATGAAAACCACATCCGCGCCTTCGCACGCGGTTTTGAGCGTGGCAAATTGTTCCTCGGCCATGCGCGCGGCCGCGTTCGGGATCGCCGCCGGTGCCCAGCCCGCGCAGCAACTTGGTTTCGAGATGAATTTTCACCGTCGCGGACGACGCCGCCAGCGACTGCCCGTCCGTGTTGATCGCCGCAAAACTTGCGCCGGCAAATTCCTCGCCGTTCAGCGCGTCGAGCAGGCTGACGCCCGCGCCGCCGACGCCGAAGATTTTGATCGGCGCGCGCGGCATTTGGTTCGAGCGCCGCCGGTTGGATTTCAGTTTTGGTTTTCATGGCGAATTGATTTATGACCGTCGCAAAAATGCCGGCAATGGTGCCTTTGATTCCCTGCCGCAATGGACGATTTGCCGTCGCGCTTGCGCGTTTTGAGCGAACCGAACTTCGCCAGGCCGATGGCGGTGACAAATTCCGGCTGGTCGAGCGCGGATTTGAGGCCGCTGATGGAATTGGTCTGGCCGAGCGAAACCGGCATCTGCAAAATCGGCTCGGCGAGCTTGGCGATTTGCGGAACGCGCGCGCCGCCGCCGCAGAGAAAAACGCCCGCGCGCAAATAATCCGAACAGCCCGGCCTGCTCCAAATCCTGCGCGACGATCTGGAAAATTTCCTCCAGCCGCAGCGACATGATGCGCTGCAGATGCTCGACGTTGACGGTCTTGAGCGGCAGGCCGAGTTCGTTGGTGATGGTGACGCGTCTGGCCTTTCATCGCCTCGTCCACGAGCGCCGAGCCGTGTTCCAGCTTTAATTTTTCCGCGCGGCTCAACGGCACTTTCAAGCCGTGAGCCCAGATCGTTGGAAACGTGGTCGCCGCCGACCGCCAGCACGCCGGTGTGCTTGATGACGCCGTCGGCATAAACGACGTAATCCGTCGTGCCGCCGCCGATGTCAATGACCAGCGCGCCGAGTTCCTTTTGCTCGTTCGTCAGCAGCGCGAGCGACGACGCGAGGCCGTTGAAAACAATTTCGTCCACCTCAAGCTGCAAGCCTTTGACGAGGCGGATGGCGTTTTGCAGGCGGTTCGTGTTGCCGTGGACGACGTGCATGTCCACTTCCAGCCGCGCGCCGAGCATCCCGACGGGATTGGTCATGCCGTCCTGGCCGTCCACAAAAAAATGCTGGCGGATGGCGTGAACGACCGTGTTCTCGGCGGGCAAATTGATCGCCTTCGCGTTTTTGATCACGTCCTGAACGTCGTCCTCGGAAATTTCGCGGTCGGCGGAAACGACCGGATGCACGCCGCGATTGTTGAAGCCGCGGATGTGCCCGCCGGTCACGCCGAGATAAACGCTGCGGATTTCCACGTCGGCCATCTGCTCGGCCTCGACGATGGCGTTGCGCACGTCATTCCTCGGCCTGCGCCGCGTCCACGATCTCGCCCTTGCGCACGCCGCGCGAGGGCGACTGGCCGAGGCCGACGATGTTCAGCGCGCCGTCGGCGTTCTGCTCGCCGACCACGGCGCAGACTTTCGACGTGCCGATTTCCAGGCCGACGATGATGTTGGAATCGTCAAACATTTTTCCTCCGTGAGTGTGTGCGGGGTTGGATTTTCTGAGCGCGGCGACCGGCACGGCGACTGGCTTCCGTCCAGCGCACCGGAACGTTGTTGGCCACCGCCAGATCCAGCGAGGCAATCGTCTTGTTCATGCGTCTGTCCCAAATCGTAAATTTCGCGCCAGCGCCGCAATTGTTGCTCCAAATTTTCCAGAGCCGAAAGTAATTTCGCTGCCCTGCCCCGTCGTCGCGACGACCACGCCCGGCGACGAAACGTCAATGCGCCGCAAATCCACCAGCCCCGCCATCGGCGAATGGTTGAACGCGCCGATCAATTGCAACGCCGCCTGCGCCTGCGGCGAATTCGACGCGATGCCCCGGCTGCAATTGATAAACATTCAAGCCCGTGATCACCGGCAATTGCGTCGTTCATCTGCGACAAGCGGAATCACGCACAGGCGCGGGTCCAGCGGCTGCATCACATAGCCGTCCGCGTCCAGTTGAAAAACGGACACGGCGATGCCGCCCGACGCGTCGCGCGTCGGCACGTTCACCTGCGCCACCGGCTCGCGCTCCGTCACGCGGATTCTCAACGTGCGCGGCAGAACGCGCTCGACGGAAACGGAATCAATCGTCGAAACCAGTTCAAGATTCCGTTTCACCGACGCCAGATCGAGCGCGATCAGATTTGCGCCGGGCTTGACGCCCGACCAGCGGCGCAACTGTTCCGGCGCAATCACGCCGTCCGTCTGCACCTCGATGTTCTGGATGGCGAACTCGGAATTTTCATAGACGAACTTGTCCAGCGCCCATTCGCCCGCGCGCCAGAACAGATAAAGCCCGAACACCGTGCCGAACATCACGCCGCAACGCGACCGCCACCAGCCGCGTGCGCGTCGCGCGCACCTGGTCCGAGCGCAGCTTCACGTCGAGCACGTGCCCGCGATTCAACCGCCGGTTTTTTTGTTCGCGTTTAAACCACATTTGATCATCAGCATCATTATGACGATACAAGTTGCGGCTGAATGTCCTGTTCGTCTTTCAATTTTACCGCCGCATTTCTCTTCAACGCCAAGTCAATCATCCGCTGGCACAATTCCGCGTAACTCAATCCCGCCGCCGCCGCCGCCTTCGGCAACAAACTCGTTTCCGTCATTCCCGGCAGCGTGTTCACTTCCAGCACAACCGGCTCGCCATTCGCGCGCACCATCACGTCCACGCGCGCGTAATCGCGTCCGCCAATCGCGTGAAACGCGCCGAGCGCGGCGGCTTGAATTTTCTCCGTCGTCGCCGCATCAAAATCCGCCGGGCAAAAATATTCCGTGCGCCCGCCGTGTATTTGTTTTTGTAATCGTAAGCTGCCGGCTTTCGGGCCGCACTTCGACCACCGGCAGCGCCTTGCCGTCCAAAATGCCGACCGTCGTCTCGCGCCCGACGATTTTTTCCTCGACCAAAACTTCCGAATCAAATTTCAACGCTTCCGCCAGCGCATTTTGCCAGTCTTCCGCGCGCTCGACAAATTGCAGACCGACGCTCGAACCCTGCCGCACCGGTTTCACGACCAGCGGCAATTGCAAATCTTTCGGCAGCGGAGTTTTTGCCGAATTGACGACCAGCAAATTTCGCCGTCGGCACGCCGGCCTTGATGCACTTTTGCTTCGTCAAAACCTTGTCGAACGCGATGCGGCTCGCTTCGGAATCGCAGCCCGTGTAAAGCACGCCGAGTTTTTCCAAGCTGCCGCTGCACCGTGCCGTCCTCGCCGTAAGTTCCGTGCAACGGCGCGAGACAGACGACCTCCGTGTCCGGCGGCAAAATCCAGTCCGGCGTTTTGGGATCCAGTTCGAACACCGTGTGACCGAGCGACCGCAACGCCTTCGCCACGCCCGCGCCCGAACGCAGCGACACTTCGCGCTCGGCGCTCGGGCCGCCGAGCATCACCACAATATTTAATTTTGCGGTTCACTTTCGCCGAAGAAATTTATTAATCGTCTTTTGCGGTTTATCAATATATTGGACGGCGCGAGAACTGCCGCAAAGGCTTGATTCCAAACGAAAATAATCACCTCGTTATTCAAACTGCGCCGGTTCGCCGCAGCACGTCTTTTCAATTCCCGATGCATATCTTTTGGAACGCCTTTGAGCGTGATCGTTATCATGGCACAACCATAACGCAACCATTTTGGAATGTCAACGAATCATTTTGTCGTTTTCAATTTCTTCGCCGATGATTTCGACTTCCGTGTGCAATTCAATTCCGCGTTCCGCTTTCGCCTTCGCCTTCAAAATTGCAATCAATTCCAAAACGTCGCGCGCCGTCGCCTTGCCGTCGTTCACGATGAAATTGCCGTGCTCGGCGGAAACCACCGCGCCGCCGACGCGCGCGCCTTTCAATCCCAGTTCGTCCACCAATTTTCCCGCCGGAATCGTCGCCTGGATTTTTGAAGATGCAACCGGCGCTCGGCGCGGCCGGCTGCGATTCCCAGCGCTTTTCGCTGAACGCCTTCATGCGCTTCTCGATCTCCGCGCGCGGCAACGTCCTGCATTTGAAAACCGCGCCCAGCGCGATGTGATTTTTCAACGCCGCGCAACTGCGATAGTCAACGGACATTTCTTTCGGCGACATTTCAGAAATGTTGCCGTCAAAATCCATCACGCGCACCGACTCGACGACATCAAACGTCGCGCCGCCCATCGCGCCCGCGTTCATCCGCAACGCGCCGCCGACGCTGCCGGGAATGCCTTCGAGAAATTCCACGCCGCTCAAATCGTTCCGCTTCGCCTCGACCGAGACATTTTTCAACTTCGCGCCCGCGCCGCAAAGCAATTCGCTCGCCGACAATTTCAATCCTGCTGAAATGCGGCTGCGACAAGCAAATCACCACGCCGCGAAATCCGCCATCGCGCACGAGCAGATTCGAGCCGCGACCAAGAATGAAAAACTTGACTTCGTTTTCGCCGCAAAATTTCACGACGTTCGCCAAATCATTTTCGTCCGCCGGCTCGACATAAACATCCGCCGGCCCGCCGACGCGCAACGTCGTGTGCTTCGCCAGCGGCTCGTCGCGGCGAATCACCGTCGCGCGCGAAACGCGCCCGGCGATTTCATCGGCGATATTTTTCTCAATTCGCATCGGATTTTCCAAAATGTCGGCGGTCGGCGTCATGGTTCAATGCGCGTGTTTCGCCGGGCCGTGCGCATGGCCGCAACCGCACTTTTTCACCTTTGCCGACGTGCGCCGTTTTCCGTTGCTGCGCGATCGCGGCCAAAATGTTTTCCGCAATCTGCTCCGCCGCCTTCGGCGCGTGCCATTGCGCGAGCGCGGTTTGCATTTTTGAACGCGACGGTTTCGTTTTCGACCAGTTCGGTCAAAATTGCGGCGACTTTTTCCGGCGTGGAATTTTTCTGTTCCAGCAATTTCGCCGCGCCGGTTTTCTCAAACGCGCAGCGCGTTGAAAAATTGATGATTGTCCGCCGCCGCCGGAAACGGCACGAGCAGCGACGGCAGCCGCATCGCCGCGATTTCCGCGAGCGACGACGCGCCGGAGCGGCTGACGGAAACGGTCGCCGCGCCGAGCGCCAGATCCATTTCGGCCAGGAACGGTTTGACGACGGCTTTCAGATTTTTGCGCGGCATAGGCGACTTTTGACTTTTTCAAAATCGTTCGCGCCGGTCAGATGCAGCCATTGCCAGTTTTTTCCGGCGAGCAACGGCAGCGCGGACAAAATCATTTCGTTCAATCCGCTCGCGCCCTGGCTGCCGCCGACGACCAGAATTGTCGGAAGATTTGGTTCGAGGCCGAGCGCCGATTGCCGGCATTGCCGGCGGCGATCGCGTGACTGGAAAATTGCGGACGAACCGGCGTGCCGGTCACGGAAACTTTTTGCGCGCGTTCAATCGCGCAGCGGCTTCGGGAAACCCGACGAACGCCTCGTCCACAAATCGCGCGAGAAAACGGTTGGCGCGGCCGGGAATGGTGTTGGATTCGTGCAGGAAAGTTTTCGCGCCAAATTTCTTGGCGGCGAGAACCGGCGGCGCGCTGGTGAATCCGCCCATCGCCAGAACGGCGTCGGGTTGATGCTGCTTGAAAATTTTCTGCGCGGCGCGAAACGATTTCCAGAAGCTCCAGGCAAAGGAAAAATAATTCCGATTTTGCAATCCGACGGCGGGCAGCGTGAAAATTTCCATTCCGTTCGCGGATTTCACGGCCTGCTGGTCAACTTCCTTTGGCGAAATGAGCAGCGCGATCCAGCAGCCGCGTTTTTTCAATTCTTCGGCGACGGCGATTCCCGGAAAGAGATGCCCGCCCGTTCCGCCGCAGGCGATGGCGACGAAGGGCGTTTTGTTCCGGGAGCGGTCATGTCGCCCTCGCGGCGAAGGGATTTTCGTCGGCGTCAATTTGGGGTTTTGAATTTTTCTCGCGAACAGTTTTTTCCCGCACGGGCGCGCGGCGCGCGACGCTCAATAAAATTCCGACGCCGATCAACATCGCGAGCAAACTCGAGCCGCCAGAACTGATGAACGGCAGCGCGAGTCCCTTGTTCGGCAGGACGCTGGTGACGACACCGATGTTGATGGCGGCCTGCAATGAAATCAAAAATGTGACGCCCGATCGCGAGCAGACAGCCGAAGTTGTCGCGAGAGCGGAGCGCGATGAAAATGCCGCAAACCGCGATGAGCAGAAAGGCGACGACGACGAACAGCGTGGCGATCAATCCCAGTTCCTCGCCGATGTTGGCAAAAATAAAATCGCTCTGGATTTCGGGAACGTAGCCGAGCTTCTGCAATCCGTTGCCGAGGCCGAGACCGGTCACGCCGCCCGCGCCGAGCGCGATCATGCCCTGCTTGCGCCTGCAGCGCCGCGCCGTTCAAATGATCCTGCGGATGCAGCCACGCGGCGATGCGGTTCATGCGCATCGGGTCGTGCAAAATGGAAACGGCCAGAACCGCCGCGCCGCCGAACGCAGGAACAAAAAGATGTTTCAATCGGACGCCGGCAACCAAAAGCATCATGCCGCTGACGGCGGCGAGAAGAATGGTCGTGCCGCGGTCAGGCTCGACAAAAACTAGACCGAGCGCCGCTGCGATGATGATTCCCGGAAAAAAAATTCCGCGCTTGAACGTGTCCATTTTTCGTTGTGAACGGTCGCAATACCACGCGAGCATGATGATGAGCGCGATCTTGACGAGTTCGGAGGGCTGGATGCTGCCAACGCCCGGAATATGAATCCACCGGTGCGCACCGTTGAGCCTCATACCGTAAATTTTCTGCCCAAAATTCGGCAGAAAAACCATTGCGGCCAAAACCAGCGCGCAAATGAAAATCGGCCAGCGCAAGTTTTTTGAGAATTGCGTAATCAAGGATTGCCGTCACCGCGCACGCAACGAGGCCGAGCGCGCACCAGATGAGTTGCATCTTGAGCAAGTGCGCGCCGACTTCTGCGTGCGTGTGGGCGTTGACCAGCGCCAAACTCGCGCTATAAACCATCACCAGCCCCAGCGCGAGCAGGGCGGCGACGCAAAACGCCAGAGTTGTGACGGCGACTTTCATTTCAATTTCTCAAAATTCCGCGATGCGAAATCCGCCGCAGTCCACGCAACCGCTAATTCGTGGAGGCCGGCGTCGGCGGCATGACTGCGGGCGCAACCGGGGCCGCAGGCATGGGCGGCGGAGTTGCGGCTTCAGCCTTTGCCGGAATTTTCAATTTCTGCCCGACTGTGATTCTCGTCGTGGTCAGGTTGTTTTCGGACTTGATTCGTTTGACGGTCGTGCCGTTCGCCTTCGCGATTTTGGTCAGCGTGTCGCCGGACTTGACGGTGTAAATTTCCCCGCCGGTTTCAGCCAAACTTGTCACGTCAGTTGTCGTGGTCGCAGATATTCCGCCAGCCGGGGCTGGAATCACAAGTTTCTGTCCGACTTTCAATTTTGTCGGAACGACTCCGGGATTCGCATCTTCAAGCGCCTTGAGCTTCACGCCATTTTTCTTGGCGATTTTCCCAAGCGTGTCGCCCTCGACAACGGTGTATTCGGTCGTGGTGGGTTCAGGCACTGGCGGCGGAACGACAATCGGCACGGAGCTCGTTGGAATCGGCGGAACGTAGGCCATCGAGTTTGATGTTTGAGCCGGCAATAAATTTGTATCGGTGGTTGACACAACATTTGTATCTGGCTGCGGCGGGGTTTCGGTTTCCGGATTTTCGCGTTTGCAGCCCTGGATGAGCATCGCGGTCAGGCCGCAGACGCCGACGGCGAGCACGCAGAAGACGGCGAGCTTCATGCGCGAGCGGCGTTTGTTTTGCTCCAGAAGCGAGCCTTGGGGGACGAATGGATTCGGGTTGTTCATGTGTTTGGCGCGGGTGGCGTCCTTTCTTCGAGGTCGGTTTTGTTAGTTTGAGTTTGCCGCTGCGAAATTTTCCCTCGAAAAATTTCATGGCGGGTTAAATTTTTTCTGTTCATCGGCGCCAGCCTGAAGTCGCCGCTAAAATTCAAAAAGGCGGGGGGAATTAAAAATGCCTCGCCGTCCACTGCGCGCCTCGCCGGTTCCGCCAGAATCATTAGCAGCCGCGCGACCCGCGCGCAAGAAACAAAACGCACTTTCTCCATTGGCAATGTAGCTTTCATCTTAGCTTCAAGGTGGCCAGCGCGACGACCGCGAACAGCACGCACAAAATGTAAAACCGCATCACGACCTGCGACTCATACCAGCCCTTTTTCTCGAAATGATGGTGCAGCGGCGCCATCAAAAAAATCCGGCGTCCCGTGCCCGTCCGCATCCGCGTCCAACGAAACCAGCCTGTTTGCAGCATCACCGAAACCGCCTCCATCACAAACACGCCGCCCGCGATGACCAGCACGAACGGCTGATGAATCAACACCGCCATGATGCCAAACGCGCCGCCGAGCGCGAGCGACCCCGTGTCGCCCATGAACACCTGCGCCGGATGACAATTGATACCACAAAAATCCCAGACCCGCGCCGATCAGCGCCGCGCAAAAAACCGTCAGTTCGCCCGCGCCGCTGACGTACGGAATTTGCAGATAGCCGGCGATTTTTATGTTGCCCGCGACATAGGTGAAAACCAAAAACACAAACGCCGTGATAAGCGTGCAGCCGATGGCAAGTCCGTCAAGGCCGTCCGTCAAGTTCACCGCGTTGGAACTGCCGACGATGGCGAGCAGCACGACCATCACGCCGACGATTGCGCCCGCTTCAATTGGATATTTGTAAAACGGCAGCATCAAATCGCTGAAACCAGATTGGAGTGATATATTTCAAAACTGACTTTGCCTTCCGGGCAGAATGCAGTTCGCTCTTCGCCGGAAGTTCCAAAAGATAAATGCCGACGAACAAACCGAGCGCCGTCTGCACCAGCAGTTTCACGCGCGGCGGAGTGCCGCCGCCGCTTTGCTGGATGATTTTCGCGTAGTCGTCGTAAAATCCCAAGCCCGACAAAACCAGAACCGCGAGCAGCGTCAATTCCACCTGCGCGTTCCATTGCGTCCACAACATCGTCGAAAAAACCAGCACCGCGACGATCAAAACGCCGCCCATCGTCGGCGTTCCCTTTTTGCTCAAAACGCGCGCGGCCAGTCCGCCCGCCTCTTCCGCCTTGTCCTTGTAATCCTGGCCAAATTTCAATGTCTTGAGCCAGTGGATGATTTTCGGCCCGAGCCACCAGCTCAAAAGCAGCGCGGTGATCGCCGCGCCCGCGCTGCGCACCGTGATGTAGCGGAACAGGCGCAGGAACGAGAGCCGGCTTTCCCAAGCCGTCCCGTGCGACCAATCCAAAATTTGCTGGCTCAAATAATAGAGCATTTTCGTTTCACGATTTTTCCGACTTCAATGTTTCCGCAATTCTTTCCAGGCGCGACGCGCGCGACGCCTTCAACAAAACCACGTCGCCCGGCTTCAAAAAATTCTTCACCGCCCTCACCGCCGCCTCGACATTTTCAAATTCAATCACGCGGTTCAGTCCGCCGTCGCGCGCGGCTTTCGCAGTGACTGCCGCCATTTTTCCGACGGCAAACAACTGGCCGATCTTCAATTCCGCCGCGCGTCTTCCGACTTCCGCGTGCGCCGCCTCGCTGTGCGCGCCGAGTTCTTCCATGTCGCCCAGAACCGCCACGCGCCGGCCTTGCAGCGGCAGATCGCACAAAGTTTCCAGCGCGGCAATCGTCGAATCCGCGTTCGCATTGTAGGCGTCGTCCAAAACGCGCACGCCGTTCGCTTCCCAAAATTGCAGCCGCATTTTCGGCGGCTGGCATTCGCGTCAAGCCGTTCTGAATTTCAGCGCGGCTCAAACCGAGTTCCTCGCCGACCGCAATCGCAAACAACGCATTCATCACCTTGATGCCGTCCGAGCAAATTGATCCGATACTCGCCGCAAAATTCTTCTTTCGCCGTCCTCACTCGAAACGTCACGCCGCTTTTGTCCAGGCGGATTTTTTCCGCGCGCCAGTCGTTTTTTTCGCCGAGACCGACGCGAACAACTTTCGCTTTTGTTCGCGCAACAATTTTTTCCGTCCATTCGTTGTCGCCGTTCACAAAAAATTTTCCGTCCGCCGGCAACAGTTCCGCGAGCCGGCCTTCTTCCTGCGCGACGCCCGCGACATCGCCAAAAAATTCCAGATGCTCGCGACCGATGTTCGTCAGCACGCCGAATTTCGGCTGGATCATTTTCACGAGCGGCGCCAGTTCGCCCGGATGATTCGTGCCGGCTTCCAGCACGGCGGCCTGATGCGATTTTTCCAGCCGCAACAATGTCAGCGGCACGCCGATGTCATTGTTGAAACTCGCCTCGCTCGCACAGCGTCGAAAATTTCTGGCGCAAAACCGACGCGAGCAATTCTTTCACCGTCGTTTTGCCGTTCGAGCCGCCAACGCAAATCACCGGCAAATCGAATTGCCGCCGATAAGCCGCCGCCAATTTTCCGAGCGCAGTTCTTGCATCGTCCACAAGCAACGTCGCAACGTCCGGCGCGACTTTGGACTTTGGACTTTGGACTTTGGACTTTCCAATGACGACTGCCGCCACATTTTTCGCCGCGACTTCGTCCAGAAAATCGTGGCCGTCGAATTTTTCACCGCGAATGGCAAAGAACAAATCGCCCGTTTTCGCCTGACGCGAATCGGTGCAGACATTTTTCACCAATCATGTCCGCCGCGCCGCGCCGGATTTCGGCGTCGCAGGCTTCGGCGACAAATTTCAAAGAACGTTCTTCCACAAAATTTCAATGTGAAACGCCGGCAGCCACGAGCGTTGGCTGCGATTTTGGCGGTTGCAAATTTTCGTCCGGCGGAATGTTCAAGTAGCTCGCGCAGCGCTCGGCGATGTTGTGAAAAACCGGCCCGCACAACGCGCCGCCGAACGCGTGTCCGCCTTCCTTCGGCGAATCCATCACGATGGAAATGCAAATTTGCGGATTGTCCGCCGGGAAAAATCCGATGAAGGAGATGACGAATTTGTCGTCCGAGTATTTTCCGTCCACGACTTTTTGCGCCGTGCCGGTTTTGCCGGCGACGATGTAATCCGCCAGGCTTGCCTGCGGCGCGGTGCCGTCCTTGGACACGACGGTTTTGAGCGCCTCGACCATTTCTTTCGCAGTTTCTTCGCTGATGACGCGGCGGACGGCTTGCGGCTCGTATTTTTGCACAATGTTTCCGTCTGCGTCCTGCAAGCCGTTTCAC
This sequence comes from uncultured Verrucomicrobiae bacterium, assembly GCA_963755455.1. Taxonomy (GTDB): domain Bacteria; phylum Verrucomicrobiota; class Verrucomicrobiia; order Limisphaerales; family UBA11358; genus UBA11358. Next base: position 587,687 of record CAVWJH010000004.1, on the reverse strand, counting down.
CAGCATCGGGCGCATCAGCAAGCCGCCGTTGGCAATCGCGCCGACGGCCATCACCATCTGCAGCCGCGTCACGGCCACGCCCTGCCCCATCGGGATTTGCGCGATGGAATACTTGCCCCATTTGTCCGGCGGATGAACAAACTGTCTTGCGCTCACTTCACCCGGCAGCGGAATTCCCGTGGCCGCGCCGAGGCCGAAATTCTCCATGTAATCGTAAAGCCGTTGCGGCTGAAGTTTGATCCCGATTTTTGACGCGCCGATGTTCGAGGATTTTTCCAGAACCTGTTCCACGGTGAGGTTGCCAAAATGGTCGTGTTCCGCGTCGTGCAGCGTGATTCCGCCGTAATGAAAAACTCCGTTCTCGCAAAACACCGTGTCATTCAGCGTCACGATGTGGTCGTTCAACGCGCCGGAAATCACGATTGTCTTGAACGTCGAGCCAGGCTCCATCACGTCGCTGATGACGCGGTCCGGCTCGTTGGTCGGAGTTGATGGTGTTGCAGGTTGTTCGGGTCAAATTCCGGCAGCGACGCCATTGCCAGAATTTCCCCGGTGCGCGGGTCGCATGACGATGCCGGTGATGCTCGCGGGCGAGTGCTCGCGCATCGCGTCGGCCAGCGCCGGTCTCCACGATGTTCTGCACGACCGTGTCAATCGTCAGCACGACGTTCAAGCCGTCGCGCGCCTGCACGTCCTCGTCGCGACAGCGCGACCAACTCGTTCTTGCGGCTGTCAATTCCCGTCACGCGCCAGCCGGACGCGCCGCTCAAGCTTGTCATTGAAAAATTTTTCAATGCCGTCGCAGCCGAACATTTCAGAAATGCCGTTCGCGTTTTCCAGCGTGCCGACAAAGCCGAGAACGTGCGCCGCAAGCGAGCCGTTCGGATAAACGCGCAACTGGTCCGGCTCGGCGGAAATCGCATATTGGCGCAGATTGTAAGCGAAGTTCATGAAATCTGTGCGCTCGGCTTTGACAATTTTGTTCTCGTCCACGGCCAAACGAAAGTTTGCTCATCGTGCAACTGAATTTTTTGCCATGTTTCGTCCGGAAACTTTTCGTTCGAGAGCCGGACGTAATGAGCCGTTTGTGACCGTTTCGCCTTTGGAATTTTTGATGAGGCGCGGCGTGCAACTTTTGCAGCAAATCCGCCTCGCTCATCTGCAGCAGCGGCGCGAGCGCGCGGGCGACGACGGCCTGCTGGTCGCCGATCAGCGACGGATCCGCGCAAACGGTTTTCACCGAAACGCTCGTCGCGAGCTGGTTTCCGTTCGCGTCCAGAATGTCGCCGCGACTTGCGGCCTGCCGGATTTGGTCTGCTGCGTCTCCTTTCGCGCCAGGCGCGCCAATTCGTCATGGCGCAACACTTGAAGTCCACGAGCCGGAAGCCCAGCCCGGCGAACGCCGCCACGACCAACGCCAGCAGCGCCAGCAATCGTCCGAATTGTTGTCCCGTTTTGTCATCCTAAAAACGGCCAGCCGCCCGTGGCGATCGGTTCCTCAACCAACGGCGTCACGAGCGGCGGCCAAAATTCTTTTTAATTACTGCGTCGTTGCGTCAATTGGCCGCGCGGCGAACTGTCGCGTTAAAATTTTATTTTCCGGCGATGGAAATCAAAGGCTCCGGCAAGCCGGACAACCTGCATCGGCTGCGCGGGCACAAGGCCGAGTTCAATTCCCGCGCACGCGCGTCCAGCATCACCGGCGAACGCAAATCCGCGAGTCTGTCTCCAGCGTCTGGTCGTCGGCCTTCTGCAATTGCGCGAGGCGGATTTCGTTCCGGCGGATTTGCTTGCCGAGCTGGTAAATCTGGCCTTTCTGCCAGACATAACCGACCGCCGAGCCCGCAATGACGAAGCACACAAAAAACGCCGCCAGCGCCGGGCCGAACCGGATTGCCGCCGACTGATTTTTTCGATTTTTTGCCATCTTAATTTTAATTTTTCGTTCTCGTTCTCGTTCTCGTCCTCGAACGATTCCTCACATTTTTCCAAAACTCTCAACTGCGCGCTGCGGCTGCGCGGATTTTCCTTCAATTCTTTTTCGCCCGGCAAAATCGCCTTGCGCGAAACCCATTTCATTTCCGGCTCGCGCGGCTGCCGCAACTCCGGCACGTCCACCTCGCCGCTGAACGTGTAATCGCGCGTTTTTTCGCGGCCAAATTCTTTCACCACGCGATCTTCGAGCGAATGAAACGTGATGACCGCCAGCCGCCCGCCCGGTTTCAAAATTTTCACCGCCGCTTCCAGCCCGCGTTTCAAAGAACCGATTTCATCGTTCACCGCAATCCGCAGCGCCTGAAAAACTTTTGTCGCCGGATGCGACTTTTTTCCGTGACGCGGCGCAAGCCGCTCGATCAATTCCGCCAACTGCCGCGTCGTCTCAAATTTTCTTTGCGCGCGGTCGTGAACAATCGCCTTTGCAAACCGCCGCGACTCCCGTTCGCCGCCAAATTCCCAAAAAATCTTCGCCAGTTCTTCGGCGCTCAAATCGTTCACCAAATCCGCCGCCGTCAGTGTTTGCCGGTCGTCCATCCGCATGTCCAGCGGGCCGTCGTGCTGAAAACTGAATCCGCGTTCCGCGCGAATCCAATTGCGGCGAACTCACGCCCAAATCCAACAGCACGCCGTCGCAGCTTGCCGCCGGAATCCATTCCGCCATTTCCGAAAAATTTCCGCGTCGGATTTCAAATCGCCCGGCAAATTTCTCCGCCAGCCGCTTCTTCGCGGCTTCAACCGCGACGCCATCGCGATCGCACCCAGACAGCCATCCAGTCGGCGAACTCGCGGCCAAAATGCTCGCGGCGTGACCAGCTCCACCGAGCGTGCCGTCGGCGTAGCGACCGCCCGGCTTCGGCTTCAGCGCGTCCAGCGCCTCCGCCGCCATCACTGGTTTGTGAATGAATTCTGGCACTTCGCATTTTGTGTTGATTAAAGTGCGGTCGCCTTCAAAAGCCGTTCGCCCAAAATTTCCCACGATTTTTTCGCGGGCTGCAAATCAGGCGCGTCAAAGCTCGCGCGCAGGACGCGATTTCATCGGAATGATTTCCACGTCCGCGTCGGTCAAATCGTTGTGGACGACCTTCACTCTGTCCAAAGAAAGCTCGGTTTGAACAATCGGGCGCGAAAAGTTTTCTCTTCCTGCGAACCCGCGCAGCATCGTCATCGGGTTCAATTTGGTGGTCCACGTTGCCAGGGATTTTGGCGTCGAGGAAATCGCGGGCATCTTTTGCGTCTTCGCCCAGGCCGGAGTGGACTTCTTTTCCGATCGGCGGTTTTCGGCGTTTCGGCCTGCGCCGGAACCGTGAACGGATTTTTCGGCGAACCGAATTTCGGCAGATAAGTCTGTTTGTCCTTCGCGATACGCGACCGGGCCGCGCCCGCTCACCATGTTTTTTCCAGCCGCCAGTAATTTTCCAAGTTTCATAATTTTGATTTTTTATTCCATGAGTTTGAAGGCTTCGGACGCCAGCACCGCGTCGGCGGCCTTGACATTTTCGTGACGTTCCGGATTCCAGATTTCAAAACGGTCGAGCAGTCCGACGAACACCGCCTCGTCCTTGATGCCCGCCGCGCGCGCCATTTCGTCCGGCACACAAATCCGCCCGGCCTTGTCAAGGCTCACCTGCACGGATTCGCTGCCGATGAATCTTTTCAGGACGACCTTGTTCGGGTTGCCGTTGGGCATCGCGTCAATGTCCGCCTTCATCTTCGCCATTTCCGCCGGCGGCAAAACGCGCAGGCACGTTCCGGCCTGATGTTGCGGCCAAAGAATCAGCGGTCAATTCCGTCGCCCGCTTTTTCAGGCCGCCATTTGGCCGGAACCTGGACGCGCCGCTTCTCATCCACTCCATGCCGGTAAAGCGAATTGTAATAACTCGGCCCGTTTGTTTTTGCGGCGCTCATTTATTCACCAATAATCTAAAAATGGTCATTGTCACCCACAACGACACACTTTTATCCACTTTAACCCACCAATGTCAACAAAAATGTGACGAAAAAATGACGGCTTATTCAAAAGTTATTCACAATCCAAAACCATCGCGAATCGCCGCCAAATCTCAATCGCTGTTTTTAAAACCCTGATTCTGCTACATTTGCGCGCGATGCGAACCGCTGATTTTCATTTTGATCTGCCGCCGGAACTGATCGCGCAGCATCCCGCAACCAAACGGGACGAATCGCGGCTGCTCGTTTTGCATCGAAACGAAGACCGAGTCGAACACCGGCAATTTCCCGATTTGCTGGAATTTCTCCGCGCGGGCGACGTGCTTGTGTTGAACAATTCGCGCGTGATTCCGGCGCGATTGCGCGGAGCGAACGCCAAAAGCGGCGGGAAATTTGAAATGCTTTTGCTCGAAGAAAATGCGCCAAACGACTGGTGGACGATGCTCCGTCCCGGCAAGAAGGCGCGCATCGGAACGCAAATTGTTTTGCACGATGCCAACGGCCAACCGACGAAAATCGCCGCAACGGTTTTGGCCGCAAATTCCGAATGTCATCGGCGGCTGAAATTTTCCGGCACGCAAACATTTGCGCGACGAACTGGATTCGCTCGGCGAAATTCCGCTGCCGCCATACATTCGACCGAGACAACAAACTGGCCGGAAGACAAAGAATCGTTATCAAACCGTCTTTGCAAAAACCGACGGCTCGGTCGCCGCGCCGACGGCCGGTTTGCATTTTACGCCGGAACTGCTGGATCAAATCCGCGCGCGCGGCGTGAAAATTTGCTTCGTGACTTTGCACGTCGGACTCGGAACTTTTCTGCCCGTGAAATCCGAAACGCTTGCCGCCCACAAAATGCACGAGGAACGATTTGAGATTAGTGAAGAAACAGTTCGCGCCGTGAACGATGCAAAAAAATCCGGCAACCGCGTCATCGCAGTCGGCACGACAACCGTCCGCGTTCTGGAAAGTGTCGCCGCGCAAAACGCCGGAAAACTCAATGTTTATGCTGGAAAAACGAACATTTTCATTTTCCCGCCGTTTCAATTCCAAATCGTGGATGCGCTGTTGACAAACTTCCACCTGCCCTGCTCCACTTTGCTGATGCTCGTCAGCGCATTTGCGTCGCCGGGCGAAATGCGCGGGCGCGAAATGGTTTTGTCCGCTTATGCCGAAGCAATCCGCGAGCGTTACCGATTTTTCAGCTACGGTGACGCAATGCTGATTTTATGAAAAAATAAAATAAACTGCCGTTTGTTTTTTCAAACTTCGCGATGACCGCCGACGGCAAGATTGCCTTTGCCGGCGGCAAATTCGCGCCGTTCGGCAGCAAGCGCGACTTGGAGCATCTTTACGAATTGCGCGCGACCGCCGACGCGGTGATGTGCGGCGCAAGAACGGTTGAAACGACCGGAACCATTTTGGGAAACGGCGGCGAAAAATTTCGCAAGCTGAGGCTCAAGCATGGGCTGGCTGAATTTCCATTGCGCGTCCTCGTCAGCGGCAGCGGCTCGATCAATCCCACCGCAAATATTTTCAAGAAGCGGTTTTCCCCAATCGTCGTTCTCACAACGGCGCGAATTTCAAAGGCGAACCTGAAAGAACTCCTTGCCGTTGCCGACGAGGTGAAAATCTGCGGCAAAACGGAAATCAATTTTCCCGCCGCCTTCCGCTGGCTGTGCGAAAAATGGAAAGTCAAACGCCTGCTTTGCGAAGGCGGCGGCGAGCTTCACGCGGCTTTGATCCGCGCCGGTTTGGTGGACGAACTGCATTTGACGGTTTGCCCGAAGATTTTTGGCGGTCAGAATGCGCCGACGATTGCCGACGGCACCGGTTTTTTTCGTCTGGCCGATGCCGCGCAATTCAAATTAAAGTCGGCCAATCGCGTTGACGACGAATTGTTTGCCATCTTCTCCCGAATCAAAACCACACGATCTCGACAAGTTATTCACAATCCTTTTTCACAAGAATTTTCGCCGTGATGAAATCGCCCGGCACAAAAAACTGCAAATGAACCAAACAAAAAAAACGCCGGGAAAGGACGCAAATGGAGATTTTGTCGAACAACTTTGTCCGAACTGCGGGCTGTGCTGCGACAGCACGCTGTTCGCGGACGTGGAACTGCGCGCGGGCGACGATGCGCGTGAACTCGCAAGACTCGGATTGTCGCTGGAGAAAAAGGGTAGGAACAAAACCGCCTTCGCGCAGCCGTGCGCCTGCTTTGACGGAAAACTTTGCGCGATTTACGGCAACCGACCGAAGCGTTGCCGGACGTTCGAGTGCGGACTGTTGAAAAAAACCGGAGCCGGTGAATTGAATGCCGGCATCGCGCTGGAGAAAATTTCCAAGGCGAAAACCCTTGTGAAAAAAGTGCGCGAACTGCTCCGTTCGCTCGGCCAGAACGACGAGCGGCTCGCGTTGACGAAGCGTTACGCGCTGGCGATGAGCGCGCCGGTTGATTTGGCGGCCTCGGAAAACAATTCCGAGCTTCGCGGCGAACTGATGATGGCCGTGAACGATTTGATGCGGCAGCTTCAGCGTGATTTTTTGAAATGAAATTCCGCCGGTTGAATGAAAAATTCGTGACGGCAATTGAAGCCGCGAAGCTGCGCATAATCAGAGACAGCTTGACCCCGGATGCAGGCTGCGCCTAGCCTTTGGGATACAGCCTGATCGCGGACGGCGGTCGTCTGAACATGGAGGCCAAAATACGGCGGGTCGGTGAATTTTTGGCGGAGAACTCCCTTGATTCGGTGGACTTGATCAAGATTGACACTGAAGGCGCTGAATACGACATACTCACCGCCTTTCCAGACGAGGCGCTCAAACGGGTGAAGTGGATCATCGGCGAACTGCACGACCACAAGGATTTTGACCTGCTCGCCCATCTTTCCAAGTGGTTCCACATCGGACTGAACAAGGAAAAAATCCGTTTCCGCTACAGCATTTTCCGGGCAGTGAACCGGAGCCTTCCCGGCTAGATTTCGCTGATGAATGAAAATTGTCCTAACGGTAAATCTCCTTGCGGTCGCCGACGGCCAGAATCAAAACCAGCAGGACGGCGTCGTGAATTTCGTAGATGATCCGGTAATCTCCGACGCGGAAGCGGTAACGATTTTCAAATCCGCCCATTGATTTTCAAATCCGCCCATTTTCTCCGCGCCCATGCGCCGGGGATTTTCTGCAAGCTTGTCGAAGGCGTCATCCAGCCGTTGCTGCAATTTCGCATCCCGGATTTTCCACAGCGTCTTCTCGACCGACGGTCGGATTTCCAGCCGGTAACGGCTCATGCCCAACCCAGCCGTTTGCGGCTTTCGCTCCACGGAATGTTTTCGCCCGGTTCCTTCAGCGCTCGGTCCGCCGCCTCGTTGTCGCGACGGTCTTCCTCGCGATGCAATTGTTCGCCCACGAATTGAAAAACCTTCCGCCGCTGGACTTGCGGCAGCTTTTTGATTTCTAAAATGACTTCAATCGCGCTCATGTTTGAAATCTAACCAAACCGTCTGGTTTTTCCAGTAAAAAAATGCGCGCAACGCGGACGGATTCAAAAACTCTATTCGTCAAAAAATGTTGTTCGCACGGCAATTGAAGCCGGGGTTGAAAAATCCCGGCTTTTTGTTTTGTGCAATGATGTGAACGCGGATTGACGCTGCCAATTTTCCCGCGCAAACTCATCGCCATGGCGTCCAACTTCGATGAAGCATTTGCTGCGGTGAAATTCCTGGCAAAGGATTTTGACGCGCAAAAAGACTTCTACCTCTCGCCCAAGTATCAGGAAGCGGAAGTCCGCAAGGAGTTCATTGACAAATTTTTGATTGCGCTCGGCTGGGACGTGAACCACGACCGGCAAAAGAATCCCTACGAACAAGAAGTCAAAATTGAACGCAAGGAACACGGCATCTCGCAACGCCGGGCCGATTAGCATGGATGCCATGAATCAGGTCGGGACCTCCGCGCGCGGGAAGCAGGCGTTTGTGCCGCTCTCCCAATCGCATCCGCTGCTCACGGCGCAGTGGCATCCCACCAAAAACGGAAACGTCTCGCCGGATGAAGTCTGGGCCAACTACAGCAAGAAATTCTGGTGGTGCTGCGACAAGGGGCATGAGTGGGATGAACAAATCCGCCGCCGCGCAATTGAAAAATATGGTTGTCCCTTCTGTTCTGGCAAACGGACTCCACCGGAAAAATCCATTGCAGCGCTTTACCCCGAACTCGCTGCCGAATGGCATCCCACCAAGAACGGCACACTAACACCCGAACGCGTAGGTGCTGGCAGCCCCAAGTTAGTTTGGTGGCGTTGCTCGAAGTGTGCTCATGTCTGGCGAGTATCTATTTGGGGCCGAATCAGCAGGCATCTTGGTTGTCTGTATGCAGTGGTCGCGTTTTGTCCGTTGCGAACTCAGTAGCAACCAAGCACCCAAACCTTGTCGCAGAATTTCATCCAACGAAAAACGGGAATCTGGATTTGAAGAACTTTGCATCAAACAGCAATGAGAAAGTTTGGTGGCGGTGCCCCAAAAATCTGACTCACGAATGGATAACTCAAATTCGTTCACGAACACGCAATGATCGCGGATGTCGGATTTGCGCAAGAATAAATTCGGGCAAAGCAGCAAAAGTAAAGTTGGTGGATGCTTGGCCAGATTTGGTGAAAGAGTGGCATCCGACAAAAAACCAAGGAGTAAACTTATCTGACCAACTCGACAATTCTGGACAGATCGTTTGGTGGTTGTGCAAGGTGGACCCTTCGCATGAATGGCCTACGAGTATTCGAAATAGGACGAAAGGGAAGACGGGCTGTCCTTTCTGCACTGGTCAGAAAGTTTCAAAGACAAATTCACTGGCTTTTCTCCGTCCTGAAATCGCTGCTGAATGGCATCCGACTCTTAATGGAAATTTGACACCAGATGGTGTTACCGTTGGGAGTTCCAAAAAAGTTTGGTGGAAATGTCCCGTAGTTTCCAGCCACGCGTGGAAAGCCTACATTGACGCTCGGACTCTCGGAAAAACGGGTTGCCCTTATTGCTATGGTAGCGCAGTTTCTGGCAATTCGTTGGCGGAAGTATGGCCCAATTTGGCAAAGGAGTGGCATCCGACTAAAAATGGCAAACTGAAACCAACTGAAATTTCGGCAAATTCAGGGAAGAGAATTTGGTGGCTTTGTTCTGCCAACAATAGCCATGAATGGCCAACGCGAGTTACGAACAGGACGATTCGCAAAACAGGTTGTCCGATTTGTCGCGTCGGCTGGACTGTGGCAGGCATCCGCAGCTTCGTTGATTCGCTCAAGGATCATCTTGCGGCATTCACGCCCGCCGAGCTTTATGTTTTGTTCCAGCAAAATGGTTTGTTGAGCGGCGACCGCAAGAGTCAGGCGTTTGTGGATGCGCTGGCGACAGGCCGGTTTCCGTTCGGGGAGATTGAGAAGTTTTGCAAAGGCGAGTCGTCGTTGGTGGATTCGTTCCTCGCGGATTCAACGCTCACGCTGGAATCGCTGGACGAGCCGAAACCGGCCACGGAAGCTGAATTGGGCGCGGTCGGCGAAAGTCAGGAAGAAAGCGCGGAGCTGCCCTCGGCGGACACGGCGGACGTGCTGAAATCGTTGTCGTCGCCGGTGATTGTCTCCGCCGATCAGGAGGCGATTGATTTTCTCGTGGCCTCGGCGCTGGCGAAAATCTGGAAGCACGCGTTTCGGAATGAAGCCGCCGCCGTGGCGCAGGCGCGGGATTTCAAGGGCGACGCCTACGCGGAGCGGGTGCGCACGGAATTTCTGGCCGAATATGAGCGCGTGAAATCGCTGCCGATTCCGGCAGGCTATGCGTTCACGGTGGAGGGCAGACCGGCGCTGCCGAATCTCATGCAGCGGCTGGTGGCGTCGCGGATTCAGCAGAAGCGGCGGGAAGGAAACTGGTCGGGCACGGGCGCGGGCAAGACGCTGTCGGCGGTGCTGGCCAGCCGCGTGGTCGGCGCAAAGCTCACGGTGATTTGTTGTCCGAACAGCGTGGTGGAGGGATGGAAGACGGCGATTTTGAAAGCGTATCCCGACAGTCTGGTGGCGACGAAGACGTTCGCGCCGGATTGGACGGCCATTGCGGAAGACGCGACGCGGCATCGGCAAGTCGGCGACGGCGCAGCGTTACGTTGTCCTGAATTACGAGGCGTTTCAGCAGGAAGATTCCGAGGGCAAGGTGCGGCGGTTCGCGGAGCAGGAGACGATTGATTTTGTGGTGGTGGATGAAATTCATTTCACCAAGCAGCGGACGGTGGAAAATCTTTCCAAGCGCAAGAAGCTGGTGACGGCGCTCATCAGCCTGGCCGCCGCGAGGCAGTCGCAATTGTGCGTGCTGGGGATGTCGGCGACGCCGGTGATCAACAATTTGCAGGAGGGCAAAAGTCTGGTGGAGATGGTGTCGGGATTGACGCACGACGACCTGAACACTCGCCCGACGGTGGCGCATTGCATGAAGCTGCATCAGCGGTTGGTGACGCTCGGCACGCGCTGGCTGCCGGAATACCAGATGGTGTGCGAACTCCAGACGCCGGAGGTGGATTGCGGCGAGAGCGTGGAGGAGATCAAGGCGCTGGGGCGGAGTGGTTCGCCGCTGGCGTTGGAGCAGATTCTCACGCGCGTGCGCCTGCCGATCATCCGGCAAAACATCCAGCCCAAGACGCTGCTTTACACGCATTACATTCAGGACATTGATTCGGCGCTCTACAAGGCGCTGGTCGCGGACGGTTGGCGCGTTGGTTTTTTCACGGGCGACGACAAGAGCGGGCTGGAGGGGTTTTTGCATGGCGACGTGGATGTGTTGATTGGCTCCAGCGCCATCGGCACGGGCGTGGATGGACTTCAGGAAGTTTGCCAGCGGCTCATCATCAACGTGCTGCCGTGGACGAACGCGGAATTTGAACAACTCAAAGGCCGCATCTTCCGGCAAGGCCAGCACGCGGACAAGGTGACGGTCATCGTGCCGATCACTTACGCGAATGTGAATGGCGAGCGGTGGTCGTGGTGCGGCTCGAAAATGCGGCGGCTGCATTTCAAGAAATCCATCGCCGACGCGGCGGTGGATGGCATCGTGCCGGAAGGTCATTTGCGCACGTCGGCACAGGCGTATCAGGACGTGATGGGCTGGCTGGAACGGCTGACGACTGGAAAAGTCGAAGTGATTGAGCGGCCAAGAATCGTCGTGCCGTTGCCGCAAGGCGACAGCAGCGAAGTCGAACGGCGTGCGCGGACGTATGGCGATTTCTCGGCGATGAACCGGACATGGAATCAGAGCCGAAGTTCAACCACACAAACGCGGCTGCAACAGAATCCCGAAGAGTGGGCGCAGTATCACACGCTCTATCGCGAGGCGCGCAAGGATTGGTCGGTCGTGCCGTTCGAGGAATTCATCCGCTGGGCGCAGCAACGGAGCGACTATGTGATTGGAGATTTCGGCTGCGGCGAAGCGAAAGTGGCGGAGGCGTTGGCCGACCGGCACACGGTTCACAGCTTCGATTATGTTGCGGCGAATGATGACGTGGTTGCTTGTGACATGACCAAGACGCCATTGGAGGATGGAACGCTCGATGTGGCGTTGTTCTCGCTCTCGCTGATGGGCGCAAACTTCACGGATTATCTGCGCGAAGCGTGGCGGGTGCTCAAGCTCGATGGACAACTTCACATCTTCGAGGCTACGTCGCGGTTCGGAAACCGTGAGACGTTCGCTGCGGGATTGAAACAACTTGGATTTGCAATCGTCGAGGTGCGCGATGCGTGGAAGTTCACCTACATTCACGCGATGAAAACGGAGCGGGAGCCAGCAATAGATGCGAAGTTGAACTTTTAATTTGATAATGCGGATGAAATAAAATACAGGGAATGACTTTGCCGCAGACAATTATGAATGCTCCCGAAAAACTGATTCCGCTGCATGGCGGCTACCGGAAGTTGAAAAGCTTTCAGGTGGCGCAACTGGCCTATGATGTGACGGTGCGTTTCTGCGACCGTTACATTGAGAAGCGTAGCCGCACGCACGATCAGATGGTGCAGGCGGCGCGGAGCGGCGTGCAGAACATTGCGGAGGGCAGCCAGGCCAGCGGCACTTCCAAGAAAATGGAACTCAAGCTCACGAACGTGGCGCGGGCCAGCCAGGAGGAACTGCGGCTGGATTATGAGGATTTTTTGCGGCAGCGCGGGCTGGAAATGTGGCCGCCGGAACATCCGGCGCTGATGCGCTTCAAGGCCAGACGCTGCTCGACATTGAAACAAGTGCAGGATTGGGTAAAAGAAGAAAAAGGCAGGACAAACATGGACAAACACGGACGCACACAAGCAGTGTCCGTCCATGAAAGTCAGTGTCGGTCGGTGTCTTCCGCCCAATTGGTGGCCAATGGTGCGCTCTCGCTGCTAAATCTGGCGTGCTACTTTCTTGACCGGCAAATCGCCAGTCTTGAAAAATCATTTCTGGAAGAAGGCGGTTTCACGGAGCGGCTCTACCGCGTGCGCAGCGCGCGGAGAAAATAAGCTTGGACAGCCTTTGTCGCACGGCATGGGATAAATTAAACGCGAATGAAACAGAAAAATTATGCGCCGGTGACGCCGTTTGAACGGCAAACGAGCCATCGCCCGTTGTATATCGCGTGGCTGGTCCTGGACGAGGCGCGGGATTATTTCCGCGCGGAGATTCCAGAAAGCTACGCGGCAGAATTCGCCCGCCGCGCGGAAGGGGTCTTTGCCAATCATCCCTTGTGGCAGCGCAGGTTTCAAAGCGCGGCTGGGCGCGAACATTTGCTGGCGGTCATGCGGCATTGGCTGGCCGGTGTGCTGGCCAAAGAGCAGCCCGCGCTGTTCCGCGACCTGCCGGACAGTTACAAAGTCGGCGCGCCCCTGCCGCCGCAACCGTTGTCCCGGCCAAAAAAGGTTCGCAAACAACACCTCACCCAACCTCACCCCCAGCCCCTCTCCAATCCGATTAGAGAGGGTGGCGACGGACGCTCCCCAAGGCGGAGATGGAGAACGCATCATTTCGTCCACGGCTGCGAACTGCTCGCGGTCTGACGCCAAAAATCCGCGCAATTAAACCCGGCCTTTTCTTCAAAAACAACCCTTTCCGCCTCGCGGATGCCGTTGGCTGTCGAATTTTGACCACAAACGGCCTCGCGGACGATGCGGCCACCCTCGCGAACGACCGTGCCGCTTTCGCGGACGATGCGGCTGGCTTCGCGGATGACCGGGCCAAAGTCGCGAATGGGCGGAATCAATTCACCGGTGACCCGGCCAGCTTCGCGGAGGGGTGGGCCATTTTCGCGGGGCATCGGAATGAAGTTGCGGATGCACCGGCCAGAGTTGCGGACGGGCGGGCCGGCCTGGCGGACGATGCGGCCGGCGGCGCGGGTGACCGGGAACCATTTGCGGCTGACGCGGCCCGGTTCGCGGACGACATGACCTGCCGAGAGTCATAAGGAGCATTTACCGCGAGCATGAAAAACATTTTATAATTTCATGGTTGACCCGTCGCGGCGACAGAGTTAAACCGCCATTACCGATGAAAAGAAAATATCTGAACACGACCGGAATGGGGGCCGCCACGGCTGCCTATATGAACAACAATCAAACCATCTGGGCCGGCAACAAGGCGGTCACGGATACCATGTCCCAGGTCAACGCCGCGTTGGACACGGTGGACACCAAGGCGCAGGCGCAGGAGACGCCCATCGTGGGCGAGGAGGATCTGAAAGTTTTGACGCGCCATGATTACGAGGACGAAATCATGCGCATCGCCGGGCAGGTTTGTTCCATGGCCACCAAGGCCGGGGACACGGTCACGGCCGGGCAGACGGAATTCACTCTGTCGCAACTGGACAAGATGTCCGCCGATGACCTGGAGCGGGCGGGCAAGCGTGTTTCCGGTCTGGCCACCGCGGGTCTCACGGCGCTGGCGGATTACAACATCACGCAAACGGACGTGACGAGTTTGGACGGCATGACGGCGCAGTTTGACAAGGTGAAGACTGGGCCGCGCACGGCCATTGCCAAGCGCGCGGGCCAGACGAAGACCTTGCCACCGGCGGTCAAGAGCGTGACTAGCCTGCTGCGGAACCATCTGGACAAGGAGATGCTGATGTTCAAGAAGAGCAATCCGGAGTTTTACGCGGGTTATTTGAGCGCGCGGGTGATTATTGATCGTGGCGGTCACAAGGCGGGCACGCCAACTCCGCCCACGCCGCCGGCTGCGCCGCAGAAGTGATTGCTGTTCGACACCTCACCCTGCGCCCTCTTGTTCGCGGCGGAGAGGAAAGAAACAAAGCCGGGACGGGAAATCCGTTCCGGCTGTTTCATTTATTTAGCGTCTGGCCGGAAACGCGCCTTTTTGTTTTTGTCCTCGTCCTCGAAAATAAACGGAAAATCGAGGACGAGAATGAGACAAGAAGGATTGGATTTCGGTTGTTTCCAGCCAGACACTATTTAACGAGGCTCTTGCAGAATTTTTCAATCCGGTCCAGGCCCTTTTCGATGTTCGCCATGCTGGTCGCGTAGCTCAAGCGGATGTAATCGTCCGCGCCGAACGCGATGCCGGGAACGGCGGCGACTTTTTCCTGCTCCAACAATTTCGCGCAGAAGTCGGCGGATTTGAGGCCGGTTCTGGAAATGTTCGGGAACAAATAAAACGCGCCCTTCGCGTTCACGCAGGTGATGCCGGGAATGGAATTCAGTTTCGCGTGCGCGTAGCGGCGGCGCTTGTCGTATTCCGCCAGCCAGATCGGCAGATGATCCTGCGGGCCGGTGAGCGCGGCGACGCCGCCTTTTTGCGCGAACGAACGTCGGATTGCTCGTGCTGTGGCTATTGCACGGCGTCAATGGCCTTGGCAATCGGCTCCGGCGCGGCGAGAAATCCCAGCCGCCAGCCGGTCATGCGAATACGCTTTCGCAAATCCGTGGACGATGATGGTGTGCGTCGTAATGCGCCGGCGAAAAACTGGCGACGCTTTTTACTTTCGCGCCGTCGTAAAGCAGATGCTCGTAAATTTCGTCGCTCATGATGAGGACGTTTTTCTCGACGCAGATGTCGCCGAGCGCTTTGACTTCTTCCGGCGTATAAACGCTGCCGGTCGGATTGCTCGGCGAATTCAGGATGAACAAGCGCGTGTTCGGCGTGATGGCGGCGCGCAATTGTTCGGGCGTGACTTTGAATTCCGTTTTGTCGGTGGTCTGCAAAATCACCGGCTTCGCGCCCGCGAGCTTGACCATTTCCGGGATAGCTCAACCAATACGGCGCGGGAATGATGACTTCGTCGCCCGCCTCGCACGTCGCGAGAATGACGTTGTAGCAGGAATGTTTGCCGCCGCAGGAGACGATGATTTGCGACGGCTTGTAAGTCAGGCCGTTCTCGCGCTGAAATTTGTCGGCGATGGCCTGGCGCAATTCGGGAATGCCGCTGCTGGGCGTGTATTTGGTGAAACCGGCGGCGAGCGCCTTGGCGGCGGCGTCCTTGATGTGCTGCGGCGTGTCGAAATCCGGTTCGCCCGCGCCGAAGCCGACGACGTCTTCGCCGGCGGCTTTCATCGCCTTGGCCTTGGCGTCAATGGCCAGCGTGAGCGACGGCGACGAGCGACGCGGCGCGCTTTGGATATTTTGTAATTCATAATTGAGCGGCGGAAATTTACGAATCGCGCGCCGAACCGCAAGAACGGAAATTCAAACCGGCAAACTATGCTCGACAAACCAAGGAATTCCAAGCATCATCCGCCAATCGTGAGGGCAATTCACATTACCGATTACCGACTGGTCTGATTATTGCTGACAATGTTTGCATAATGACACGCCTGTTCATCCTGCTTTTCGTGATGACGCTGGGAACCGGCCGCGCGGAAGTTCCCAAACTTTTCCGCGAGCGTGCGTTCAACTGCGTCACGGTGGCGGACGCGGTGAACCATTTTATCGGCCTCGGCGAGGACGCGGCGGTCAAGGAACTGGAACAACTGTCGGAGGTCGAGGCCGACGACGAACAGAACCGGGGGTTTGACACGCGCGGCTTCAGCATCAACGAGCGGATCGGCTGGGTGTGCCGGATACTTTTTGAGCCAAAGGACGGCATATGCATCCGCGCGCCAAAGTTTGGGAAGCTGGGCATCCCGGAGAGATATATGCCGATTGCGAAATGGCCGCTCTACCCGGTCGTGCTTTCCGGCTCGACCTATTTCGTCATGGCGGAAGGTTATTCGGACGGGAACAACACGCCGGAAGGATCGAAACATTACATCGAGTATTGCGTGGAGAACGGCAACTTCCGAAAGACGCCGGTCAAAATCGCGAGCAAGACGCAGATTCTCAAGGACGCTGGCGCGCTCCGACAATCCGCGCCGTGGCAGGCGATCCAGTGGCAGGACGACAGCGGATTCAGCTACCCGCTGGGCGAGCAATGGACCTGGGGGTTCATTCTGAAACAGGCCAGCGCCGGCTTAAAGTGATGGATTTAGCCACTTGCATCTTCAATTGAACAGGTCGAGATTCAGGTATGAATGAGATCAAAAAAATTGCGGATGTTGCAAGAGCGCATTTGTTGCTGGTCAAATGCTGTGCAAAGCCGGCAACGGAAGAATCGGAACACATGATGGACGAAATCCATAAACGAGCCACAGAAGTGGGGCCGGTGCTGGAGGCAATCCTTCACATCCATTGCGAAGGAAGCCAGCCACTACGATTATGGAATTGATTCCGCGCCCTTACTTCGTCAGATAATACTTCTCCGTGTATTCCTTGACCATGCGGTCGGTGGTGAATTGCGGCACGAGCGTGACCATCGCGCGGCGGATGCGCTGGATCCATTTGCGCGGGATGCCGTGAACGTCGCGGTCGAAAAACAGCGGCACGACCTGTTCGGTGAGCGTCTTGTAAAGATTCGCGCTGTCCACGCGGTCCTGTTCCTCGACGTCGCTCGGGATGCGAATCTTCGCCGATGGCAAAGCCGTTCGTGCCGTCGTAGCCTTCGCGCCACCAGCCGTCGAGGATGCTCATGTTCATGCAGCCGTGGCAGCCGGCCTTCATGCCGCTGGTGCCGGAGGCTTCGAGCGGGCGGCGCGGATTGTTCAGCCAGATGTCGCAGCCGGAGACCATCTGCCGCGCGACGTGGATGTCGTAGTTCTCGATGAACACGAGATTGCCCGCAAGTTCGCTGTGCTTGCTCAAGTGAATGATCTGCTGGATGAAGCGTTTGCCGTCGTCGTCGCGCGGATGCGCCTTGCCGGCGAAGATGAACTGGACGGGGCGCTGCTTGTCGTGCGCGAGCTTCACGATGTTCTCGAACTGCTGGAAAATCAGCGGCGCGCGTTTGTAGGTGGCGAAGCGGCGCGCGAAGCCGATGGTCAGCGCGTCGGGATTCAGCAGATGGTCGAAGCGGATGAAATCGCCCTGCGTGAGCGCGCTGGTTTTGGATGAGCAGGCGGCGGCGGGCGAATTCAATCAGTTCGCGGCGCAGCTTGTAGCGCAACGCCCAGAGTTCCTCGTCGGATAACAAATTCCGGGTCGGTCATCTTCTCCCAGAATTCGCATTCGTGGATGGTGGCCGGACCAGTTTGCGCCGGCGCGTGCGCTCCAGAAAGCCGTGTCTCCGGGCATCGCGCCGCCTCCGTTGGTCAGTTTCCTGCGCCAGAATTGCCGCACGGTGCCTTTCATCCAGCCGAGCAGATGAATGCCGTTGGTGATGTGGCCGATGGGGACTTTTTCGACGGGCGTGCCGGGATAAAGCGGCTGCCACATGTGGCGGCTGACCTCGCCCGTGCAGTTCGCTGACGCCGTTGGCGGCGCGCGAAAGTTTCAGCGCCAGCACGGTCATGCAGAACGGTCTCCTGCGCGTTCTGCCGGATTCACGCGGCCCAGGCCGAGGATGTCCGCGAACGGCACGGGCAGTTGCGCGCGATAACGCTGCATCGCGTAATTCATCAGGTCGGGCGTGAAGCGGTCGTGCCCGGCCTCGACCGGCGTGTGCGTGGTGAAATGGCATTGCGCCTTCGTCTGCGGCCAGCGCGTCGGCAAAATTTTTCCCGGCGGCCATTTTTTCGCGGATCAGTTCCAGCGTCAGAAACGCCGCGTGCCCTTCGTTCATGTGAAAGAGCGACGGCTCGACGCCCAGCGCGCGCAGCAGCCGCACGCCGCCGATGCCCAGCAGGATTTCCTGCATGATGCGCGTCGTGCTGTCGCCGCCATAAACGCGCAGGGTCAGGTCGCGGAAATGCTGCTCGTTCTCCGGCAGGTTCGTGTCGAGCAGATAAACCGGCACGCGCCCGACGTTGACGCGCCAGGCCTGAAACGCGACGACGCTCATGCCGATTTCCACGCTGCATATCATGCGTTCGCCTTCCGCGTTCAGCACCGGTTCGAGCGGCACGTTCTGCGGGTTGACCGGATTGTAATATTCCGTCTGCCAGTTGTTCGAGTCAATCGCCTGCTGGAAATAACCTTCGCGGTAAAACAGGCTGATGCCGACGAAGCCGAGGCCGAGGTCGCTCGCGGATTTCGCGTGGTCGCCGGCCAGGATGCCCAGGCCGCCGGCGGAAATCGGCAGCGATTCGTGGAAGCCGAACTCGGCGGAAAAATAGGCGACGGGATTTTTGTGCGAGTTCGGGCGCGTGTTCGTGCGCCCAGGTTTTATTGTCCGCCAGATAAGCATGGAAATCATGCAGCACGGCGCGGGCGCGGGCGGCGAAATGCGGCGTCCTGCAACCGCACGCGCAATTCGTAGTCCGACACCTCGCGCAGCACGGCGACGGCATTGTGAAACAGATTCTGCCAGCCGCGCGGCGACAGCTCGTAAAAGAAATCCTGCGCCTCCTGATCCCAGCACCACCAGAGATTGCGCGACAACTTGTTCAAGCCCGCGACCAGTTCGTTCAACTCCGCACCCGTCAAAGGTTTTTTTGTCATAGCTTTGGTTCCTTGATTAAACCGACGCAAAAGAATTAACGGCAACCGCGCCGTTCCGCAATAAAATTTTCCAGTTCAATGCAAAAAACGCGGGAACGATTCTGAATGTTTGGCCGGATGCGGCGAAAGCCGGAAGAGGAATCCGTTCACCGCCAAAAATGTTTTGGATATTTCCGCGCCAGCTCGGATTTGATTTTCGGATAATGCTCGCGCCAGAAATTCGCCAAATCCTGCGTCACTTGAATCGGCTTCATGCCCGGCGTCAAAATGTGAACCGTCACCGGCACGCGGCCCAGCGCAATCTTCGGCGTCTGGTTCACGTCGTAAAGTTCCTGAATGCGCAGCGAGATGAACGGCGATTTGCCATTTTCGTAATTCACCTTCGGCGTGCGGCCGTTCGGCAGCGTCAACCGCTCCGGCGCGTGTTTGTCCAGCAGTTCGCGCTGCGGCTGCGAGAGCCACGACATCACGACCGGCTTCACTTCGCGCTCCTTGATGTCCTTGTAACTCACCGCGCCGTGGCAAAGCTGCTCGATGATGTGCTTTTTGTCGTCGTCGGTAAATGGTCGGCAATTGCAATTCCGGACAGTGCTGCGCAAAGAAAATTCAGCCGCGCCAGCCATTGCTCGACGGAATGATCCCAGTTCGGCAGCGGCAATCGTTCCGCAATAATTTCATCGGCCAGAATTCTTGCAGCGGCATCGGCGGGCGGCGGCTCGACGCGCCTGGCCGAAAGCGCCAGCCCGCGAAATTTCAACAGTTCGGCGGCGACGACTCGCTTTTGTGTCGAATCAAACTGGACGTGCAAATCCGATTCGATGTCTTCGGGAAACAATTCGCGCAGCCAGTCGGCTTCAATCGCCGTCGCCAGCGAAAGAATCGTGTTCATCTCCTTGTCGCGCGTTTCAATCTCGCGGATTTCCGCGACGACGAACAATTCATTTTTGTTGCACCACACTTTCGCGCGCCAGCACGCCGCGCCGGTTGTGGACGAGTTCGCAGCGCAACGTTCCCTGATCCATCCGCCGCGCCACGCGGTCGCTGAAGCCGATCAAGAATACATTTCTGCAACGCCTCGTCCTTCACCTCGCGCGGCTTGGTGTCGAGACCTTCCTTGTCCGGCGATGCGCAGAAATTGTTCGAGCAGCGGCCCGACCTGTCGTGCGGTGACGGCGTGAATGCCGAGCTTGCGGCAGGCATCCAGGCGAAATTGATTTTTCGCCGCATAACGTCCACGCGCGCATGAGAATCCAGAAATCCGACGACGCCTTTTCGCCGAGCAAATCTTCGCGCGCGGAATCCACGTCCTTGCCGCAATTGCGCAACAGCAAATCGCGTCCCTGCGTGAGCGCGGCGACGAGCGCGGCCTGATAAACGCAGCCGTATTCCTGCGCCGCGAGCATCATGCGCGCGTAACGCGGATGCAGCGGAAACGCCAGCATCTTGCGGCCAACCGGCGTGATGAAATTATTTTTGTCAAGCGCGCCCAAATCCGTCAGCAATTCCTCCGCGTGCGCGAGGGATTTTTCGTCCGGCGCTTCGAGCCAGCGGAATTTTCGCAAATCATCCACGCCGGCTGCCTTGAGCGTCAAAACGACTTCCGCCAAATCGAGCCGCTTGATTTCCGGCAATTCCTGCGACGGCGCGATGCCCATGTTCCTCGCGCGACCAAAGCCTCATGCAAACGCCCGGCGCGGTTCGTCCCGCGCGACCGGCGCGCTGGTCGGCGCTCGATTGGGAAATCTTTTCGATGAGCAGCGTGTTGATGCCGCGATTGGAATCGTAACGCGCGATGCGCGCCAGCCCGCTGTCAATCACCAGCCGCACGCCGTCAATCGTCAGCGACGTTTCGGCGACGTTCGTGGCGACGACGACTTTGCGTTTTTCGTAACGCGCCACGGCGGCGTCCTGATCTTGCGGCGGCAATTCGCCGTGCAGCGGCAGCAGAATAAATCCTTTCGCTTCCGACGTGTGGCGGATGGCTTCAATCGTCTGCGAAATTTCAAATCCGCCGGGCATGAAAACCAAAACGTCGCCTTCGCCGCCGGTTGCAACGTAATTTGAAAATGCCTCGGCGGCCTGTTCCCAAACCGGACGCTTGTCGTTGTAGCTCGGCTGCGCGGCGTATTCGATTTCAACCGGATAGACGCGGCCTTCGGACGAGAGGACGGAGCGAAATTGAATTCGCGAAGTTCCGAATTCTCAGAATTCCGAATCTTGCACAGAAAGATATTTTTCCAGCTCGCCGGCGTTCAACGTGGCGGACATGACGACGAGATTCAGGTCAGGACGAAATTGCTCCTGCAAATCCAGCGCGCGGGCGAGCGTGATGTCGCCGTAAAGATGCCGCTCGTGAAACTCGTCGAAAATCAAAGCCGAAACGCCGCGCAATTTCGGATCGTCAATCATCTGCCGCAGCAAAACGCCTTCGGTCACGAAACGGATTTTCGTTTTGGCCGACGTGACATTTTCAAAACGGATTTGGTAGCCGACTTCTTCGCCGAGTTTGACGCCCAAGTTCCTGCGCGACGCGCGCGGCGAGCAAGCGCGTGGCCAGCCGGCGCGGTTGAAGAATCACGACCTGTCCGTCGCGCAGAAAATCGTGGCGCAGCAACATCTGCGGCACCTGCGTGGATTTGCCGGAACCGGTCGGCGCGGACAAAATCAACCGCCGGTCGGATTTCAGGCGCGCGATGATGTCGCACTCGATGTCGTAAATGGGCAGACGGTCGTTCATGAACGCGCCAATCGTAGCGATTTTCAGAAACCGGCGCGCTAAAAATTGGCGGCCAAAACAGCGCACTCCGCACTATTCCCGACAGACAGATTTTCCCGAGGCGCAAAGATGTTGCAATCTCTTTTGCCTGTCCGTCGTATTTCGGCAAAAAAACAGTGTTGAAGACAAAAAAAGACCCGAAGCCATTGCGCTCCGGGTCTCTGTATAAACCGAATATACCTTACGGCAGGAAGTGCCCTGGCGTCAGGGTGGAGAGGCTGCAGCTGATCTGCTTTGTGTCACCGACTTTGCCGTAGGTGTAAGTGCCGCCCGCCGGGCAGCTCGGAATGCTGCTGGCCGAGTTGAGCTTGATGTAGCCGGAGATGACTGTCGCATTGACAGTCGCGCCGGTGGATTGGCCGGCTTCCAGCGCCCATTCATTGATGGCGGCATCAATCTGGCGCAGGTTGTTGATGCAGGCGTTGGCTTGCGCCGTGGCGCGGGCTTTGATGAAGTTGGGAATCGCGATGGCAGCCAGCAGGCCGATGATGGCCACGACGATCATGATTTCCACCAGTGTGAAGCCCGACTTGCGGGCCGTTTTGTTCGTTTTCATTTTTGATTTTTCTTTTTGATTGCGGCGTGAACGAAACAACAGGCGGGTTTATAATTATTACAATTTCCGTTCACTGATTGCCTGTTGCGACCACAACTAGAACATACTCTAGCACTGCCAATGCCAAAGTCTAGAATAAACGCAAAAGTCTTCCGATAATTATCATCGCCAATCAAAGCAAATATGATGGAAAAACGCAGTTTGACGCCCTTACCTTGTTTCGATGACAGCCGATATGTCTATAAATGCTGCACTTTGTGTAATTTTTGGACATCGGGGTCATTTGAAGTGTGGCGACGCACTGCGATTTTCTGAACAGTTGCCGTTTGACTATGCCAGCGCCAAGCCGGGTTTGATTTCTTCGTCGAGCGACAGCAAGTGGCATTTTATGCCAGCAATTTTCTTTCGGCAAGAATTCCAATCATCGCGGCGTTGTCGGTGCAAAGGGATTTTTCCGCGAGGCGCAGCGCAAAACCTTCACGCTCGCACGCGCGCGCAAGTTCGTGGCGCAACGCGCGGTTGCACGTCACGCCGCCGGAAGCGGTCACGCAGCGGACGCCGTTGCGCTTCGCGGCGCGGATGGTTTTCTTGACGAGCACTTCGACGATGGCCGCCTGCACGCTGGCGCACAGGTCGCGGATTTTTTGCGCGTCGTCGAGCAACGCGGGATGGTCGCGGAGAAAATAGCGCACGGAAGTTTTCAAGCCGCTGAAACTGAAATCGTCGCCGGCGTCGTTGAGCAGCGGGCGCGGAAAATCAAATGCCGCCGGATTCCCCTGCTCCGCCAGCCGGTCAATTTCCGGCCCGGCGGGATACGGCAGGCCCATCAGTTTGCCGGTCTTGTCGAAACATTCGCCCGCGGCGTCGTCAATCGTCGAGCCGAGCACGCGATGCTTCAATTCGGATTCCACCAGCACGAGCATCGTGTGGCCGCCGCTGACGATGAGCGAAACGTTCGGCTGAAATTTTGAGAAATCCGCGACGGGCGGCTCGCCGGAAATCCACGGCGAATACAAATGCGCCTCGTGATGGTTGATGCCGACAAACGGTTTGTTCAGCGCGAACGCGACGGCCTGCGCGGCCTTGAACCCGACGAGCAGCGCGTTGGGCAAACCCGGCCCTTGCGTGGCGGCGACGGCGTCAAGTTGTCCGGTTGAAATTCCGGCTTCGGCCAGCGCCGATTTTGCGACGGGAATCAGATTCCGCAGATGTTCGCGCGCGGCGAGTTCCGGCACGACGCCGCCGTATTCGGCGTGAAGTTTGATTTGCGAGGAAACGACGTTGGACAGGATTTTTCCATCGCGAACGACCGCCGCGCTGGTTTCGTCGCAGGAAGTTTCAATGGCGAAAGCGTCATCGTTGAATGTTGCGTTGAACCGATAATAATTCAACGTTCAGCTTCGCGAACCTTTTCCGGCTTGGAAAGTTCGCCGTAAAGCAAAATGCCCTTGAGCAGATCGTCGGCGCGGTCAAGCTGGACGTCGCTGAAATCTTTCACGCTGTGCGCGTTCCTTTTCATTCAGCGATTCCAGTCCGCCGGGCGAACGGCTTGATGAGCAGTTCCGCTTCCGCCTCGTCGCTCATCGGCACATAGATGTCCGGCGTGATGCCGTGCTCGTGGATGACCTTGTGGCTGGGCGTGTAATATTTGGCGACGGTGAGCTTGAGGGCCGAGCCGTCGTCGAGCGGAAAAATGCTCTGCACGGAGCCTTTGCCGAAGGTTTTCTCGCCGAGAATCACCGCGCGGTGCAAATCCTGCAGACAGCCGGTGACAATTTCCGCCGCGCTGGCGCTGCCGAGATTCACCAGCACGACCATCGGCATCGCCTTTCAATTCATCGCCGTGGCCGTCGGCGCGGAGCACGGAATTTTCCGACGGATCGCGGCCTTCGGTGGTGACGACAAGCTGTCCGCGCGGCAGAAATTTTCCGCAGACATTCACCGCCTCGTCCAGCAGCCCGCCGGGATTCCAGCGCAGATCAAGAATCAGCGCCTTCATGCCCTGCGCCTTTAATTTTTGCGAGCGCGGCTTCGAGTTCGTCGCCGGTCTGGTCGCCGAATTCGTTGATGCGGACGTAGCCGATCTTGTCCGCGCCGAGCGGAAATTCCTTTTTGCCGTTGATGTCCTTGACCATGTCCATCTGGATGATGGCGCGCGTGAGCGTGAAATCCTTGTCACGCGCCGGTGGACGGACGTTGAATGGTCATGGTCACCTGCGTGCCGGGATCGCCGCGCAATTGCTTCACCGCGTCCTCCAACGGCATATTTTCCGCGCTTCTGCCGTCGATCTTGACGATGCGGTCGCCGGACAAAATGCCCGCGCGAAATCCCGGCGTATCGTCCATCGGCGCGATGACGGTGACGAAGCCGTCCTTCATCGCGACGACGATGCCAAGCCCGCCAAACTGCCCTTCCGTGTCGTCCTGCAACTGCTGGTAATCGTCCGCGTCCAGGAATTCGCTGTGCGGGTCGAGCGAGCCGACCATGCCCTTGAGCGCCGATTCAACCAGTGCTGTGATAGGTCAGGTTCGTGCCGTCCACATAGCTCGTGCGGACTTTTTCCAGCACGTCGGCGAAAATCTCCAGGTTCGCGTCCGGCGAATCCTTCTCATCCGCCGCGTGCGCCGAACTCAAATAAATCTTCGCGCCAATCGCCAGGTTCAACGCCAGCAACACCGTGACCAGGCCGAAAATCAAACGTCGTTTCATAAACCAGAAAAATTTACCACAAAGACACGAAGACACAAAGTTTTTGGAAGATGCGTTTGCAGGATGTAACACTGCCGCCACGTCAGGAAGGTTTCAACAGTGCTTCAATGAACGGCAAATCGCCCGGCACGGTGACTTTTGGATTTGGCGTCGCGCTCGGAACAAGCCGGACCGGCTGGCCGATCAATTCGCACGCCGCCGTGTCGTCCGTGAAAATCAGGTTTTTTCCGCGCGCGGCGGAAATGGCGCGGCGGATGACTTCGACGCGAAATGTCTGCGGCGTCTGCACCGACCAAAGTTTTGAGCGGTCGAGCGTGCGCGAAATCGTTTTGCCGTCGCCGGATTCCTTGATTGTGTCCGTCATCGGCTTGCGCCGCAACCGCCGCGCCGGTTTCGCGCGCGGCTTCAATCGTCGCAGCAATCAATGCTTCGCGTCGTGCAAGGCCGCGCGGCGTCCTGAATCGCCACGATTTCCGTTTTGGGCGAAAGCGCTTCCAAGCCGTTCCAAACCGAATCCTGCCGTTCCGCGCCGCCGACGACGATGCGAAACGGTTTTTGAAAATGAAATTTTGCCGCGAGTTCTGAAAATTGTTTCTGCATTCCGTCGCGCACGACCAGAATGATTTCGTCCACGCACTTTGCGTCGTTGAATTTTTTCCAGGTGTGGGCGATGACGGGACGACCGGCGATTTCGAGCCACAACTTGTCCGCGCCCATGCGGACGCCTTTGCCGGCGGCGACGAGGATGGCGGAGTTCATTTTTGAAGTCTAAATTCCAAAGCTCAAAGTCCAAAGCCAAAAGTCAAAAATCTGCACTCGCGCAACTTTGGACATTGGACTTTAGACTTTGGACTATTTAACCGATGCGCCAGACGATGCGCGCCTTGTTCAAATCGTATTGCGACATCTGCATTTTCACGCGGTCGCCGACGGTGAGGCGGACGAAGCGTTTGCGCATCTTGCCGGAAATGGTCGCCAGCACCTGATGCTTGTTGTCCAGTTCGACGCGAAACATCGTCCCGGCCAGCACGGTCTGAATTCGACCTTCGACTTCTATGTGTTCTTCCATGAATTGAAATCAATCTACCCAATGCGCCGCACTCAAAGCGAATCAAAAAATCTTCGCGACAAAATGACATTGGGCGACGTTCGCTGGGAACGCCGCCCCGTTGAAACCGGTTCAAAAAATTAATAACGGTCACGACCGCCACCACCGCCACCACCGCCACCACCGCCGCCACCACCGCCACGGTATCCACCACCGCCGCCACCGCCGTATTCACGGCGCGGACCGCGGTCGCTGCGGGGACGTTCTTCTTTCGGACGGGCGATGTTGACCGTCAAGGCGCGGTCACCGAGGCTGCGCGCCGTTCATGGCTTCAATCGCCTTTTGGGCTTCTTCGGGAGTGGACATGGTCACGAACGCAAAACCGCGCGAACGGCCGCTCATCCGGTCCATCATCAGATTCGCCTCGACGACCGTGCCGTGCGCGGCAAACGCCTCGTGAATCTCGTTTTCAGTGGTGTTGAAGGAAAGATTTCCCACAAACAGTTTAGTGCTCATTTTTTGACTCGCTGTTCAAGACCAACCGCCTGCTCGGACTGTTCCCGACTGCCGGGTTTCAAATCATCACTGAACCATGTTCACCTGAAGATTCACCATGACCGCATGGACAAGTTATCCAACAGACGGCGCAAGTTTAGACATTCCCCAAAAAAATGCAAGCATTTTCCGCAGACCATCCGGCCTGAATTCCTTGCATTCTTTGTGCTCCCACCGAAATTCCCATGGAACAAGCCCGAAAAGATGTTGACTAACTGTTCATATCGTGTATAAACAGTAAATACAAATGGCGCATGACCATAAATCCTTTTTGATCGGCCCGGTTTCCCCGGCGGCTGACGGCGCGCTCTATCAACAGATCGTTGACCGCCTCAAACGCGAGATCAGCGAAGGCCGGCTCAAGCCCGGCGCGACACTGCCCTCATTTCGCGCGCTCGCGGAAGATTTGCTCGTCAGCGTCATCACCGTCAAGCGCGCCTACGAGGAACTGGAACGCGAAGGCATCATTTATCGGCGACAGGGACTCGGCACATTTGTTGCCGAGCAAGGCCACGACCGCAGCCGCGAAGCGAAATTAAACGCCGCGCAGGAATTATTCCGCGAAGCCGCGCGCGAAGCCGCGGAAGCCGGACTGAAACCGTCCGAAATTCTCGAACTCGCCCAGAAAATCATCAAAGGAAAATCATGAACACCAACGCCATCGAAATCCGCGGACTCGTCAAAAATTATCCGGCCTTCAAACTCGGCCCGCTCGACCTGACCGTGCCGCGCGGCGCGATTTACGGACTCATCGGCCCGAACGGCGCGGGCAAGACCACCGCCATTGATTTGATTTTCGGCATGGGCACGAAACGACGCCGGACAAATCCGCGTGCTCGGCCTCGACCACCGCGCCGACGAAGTGGAACTCAAACGCCGCGCCGCCTACGTCAGCCCCGACTTGAATTTCCCCGTCTGGGGCAAAGTCGGCAAGCGCCATCCGCTTCGTGCGCGGCTTCTATCCAGATTGGGACGACGATTATTGCGCCGACTTGATGAAGGCGTTTCATTTGAGCGACGGCGACAAAATCGCCACGCTTTCCTTCGGCGCGAAAACAAAATTAAGCCTGCTTCTCGCCCTCTCGCGCCGGCCGCAAGTTTTGATCCTCGACGAACCGACGACCGGCCTCGACGCCGTTTCCAAGCAGGAAGTCTTCGGCGAACTGCTCAAGGCCGTTGAAGACGGCGAACGAACCGTTTTAATTTCTTCGCACGGCCTTACAGACATCGAACGCTTCGCCGACCACGTTGGCATGATCAAAAACGGAAAGCTGCTGCTCGAAGGCCGCACAGACGAAATTGTGGACCGCTTCCGGCTCGCCGAATTTTTTAGCGACAACGGAGCACAATTCAATAACCGCGACGGCCTGATCATTTTGAAGCAAAACGAAAACCGCTGGCACGCCCTGCTCGACCAAAAGAGCGGCGCGCAAGACTGGCTGCAATCCAAAGGCGCGAAAGAAATATCGCTCACGCGCGTGACGCTGGAAGATTTGTTCGTCGCGCTCGCCAAAGACGAGGAGGTCAAATGAAACCACTGATACTTGACCAATTCAAACGCCGCTGGTTTCTGTGGATGCTGTTTTGCTTCGTTCAAATTGTTTTTGGCTCATTCGATTATGGAATGTGGGGAAGCAGTTTTATTTTCCCGGTGGCATTTATCCTTGGACCAAACATTTGGCTGATGGATTTGTATCGAGGTTATCCACGCGTTGCGCTGACACTGCCCTACACTGCAAGGCAGATTGGCCGGACTTGGTGGTGGATTTCAGTCGGTTTCGCAGCAATTTTAATGATCACTTTTAGTTTTGCAGGCATGACCTTTCACGTTTTATTTTTTGGAAAAGAATTTCCATTTGCAAGATGGTTTGAATATGTGACGGTCAACGTCCTGTTATATGGATCACTTTTTTGGTTCTTCAGCGGCGTCTTCAGCGGCGGCAGCTTGAATCTGCCCTTGGTTGACTGGAAGGATAAAACTCGGCGATTGTTTGCCTTTTTATTTTCTATGACATTCATCGGCGGCAGCGTCTATCTCCTTTTTAATATGCAGAAAAACCCGGGCGAGATCCTGGCGTTCTATGTTTGCACTTTGGCCATGACGATTCTCGGCTGGCTTCGCGCGGAATCAATGATTGCAGACTACGGTGAATATCGCAGCGCATCGCAACAGCCGAACAAATCACAAGGTCAATTCAAAGTCCCGAACGGTTTTGGCGGAATTCCGCTTGTTTTTTGGACGGCTTTTTCCGGCGTTTGGAGCTTTGGGATTTATTTTTTTATCGTCATGAACTTGTTGGATTTCGTCATAAAACGTCAATTTGACTGGCACCATTTGACAAAAAGCATAGACAATGGCGGGGCGTTCTTTCCTGTCTTTTTTGCCTTCATTTTTATGTCTTCCGCATTTTCATTTTCTTTGAGCTTTACATTGCGTTTTCTACGAACGATGCCAATTTCAACAGCAAAACTGGCGGCTGCTCTTTTATCTGTTCTGATTTTGCCGTTGCTCACCTTGTTTTTGGCTTTCACGGCACTGGCTTGGAAGGAAACAGGATCAGCCGAATGTGTTTCATTTTTCAAAATTGAATTGCTCGCCGTTGCGCCAGTCAGTGTCTTCATTGCGGTATCAATCTGGAACACGCAGGGAAATTTTATCAAGGCGGTTCTTCTGGCGTTTTTAATTGTCGCATCCATGACACCGGCGTTTTATCAATTAGCCTGCATGGACGGTCGCGCCGGGCTGCCATTCTGGTTCATCGCGATTTTTGATGCGGCGGTGGTAAGCCTTGTTTTTTGGTCAACCTGCAAAATTATTGTGCAGAGCAGCAGTGCCTACCGTCCGCGTCCGAATCAACTTGCCACTCGCTGGGGTTGGAGCATCGGACGTTGAAATCATTGTCCTGCAACCGTTGTTTCCATTCAACTGGAATTCCGTCTCGCCACGCGCGCCCGGTTGAACTAAAATTCCGCGCCATGGAACCTCTGCCAAAACCCGATGTGATTTTCACCCACGAAAGCGACCTTGACGGTCTCATCGCGGGCGCGCTGCTGCACAAGCTTGCCAAAAACCTTTTCGGCACGGACATCCCGCTGGAGGCGCATCATTACAACTTCTGGAAACAGCGCGAACTGCGCGAGCGCGCCGCGTGGGTCACGGACTTCACTTTTGAAGCGCGCATGGACAAGCAGGACTGGGTCGTCATTGACCATCACGTCACGGACGCCGCGCCGAAAAACGCGCGGCTCATCCACGACGTGAACAAGTCCGCCGGGCTGCTCTGTTACGAGCTTTGCCAGGAACACGGCGTCGGTTCGCCCGCGCTCGACCGGCTCGTTCATCTGAACAACGTCGCGGATTTGTTTTTGGAGGACGATCCTGATTTTGAAATCGCGGGCGATTACGCGAACCTCGTCAAAATCTACCAGTTCTGGAATCTGCACACGCTCATCGGCGGAGACATCGAAAAGTTGCTCGATCATCCGCTGCTCGAAGTCATGGCCGTGAAACGGAAAATTGAAAATCCCATCGGCTTCGAGTGGAGCAAATCCAACATCACGGAAATCAGCCCGGACATCGGCTTCGTGGACACCATCGTCGGCAACAACAACCTCATCGTCCACCGACTGCTCGAAGAGGCGGCGGTGAAATACTCGGTGCTGGTGACGCTGTTCCGGCGCGGCAACATCGTTTTCGCCAGCTTCCGCAGCCGCAACGGCGAGGCGCTCAAGACGGCGGAAAAATTCCAGGGCGGCGGCCACGCCAACGCCGCCGGCGCGCTCCTGCCAAAATCCGTCCGCAATGTTCCCGACGGCGTGGACTATCTGCGCCAGGTTTTGAACGTCAAAAAACAGACGCAGCAGACGCGTCTCAACAGCCTGGAAAGTTTGTTCGCGGGAATTGAGGCGGAGCAGAAGAAATAGCTGCTTCGGGCAAAAAAACAGCCGGAACAATTCCTTGCTCCGGCTCCTTCGTTGGAAGTCTGCAAAACAATCATGCCTTGGCCTGCGCCTTGGCCGCGCGCACAATTTTCTTGCGGTCGCTGGAGCGGGTGCCGCCGGCCTTGCCGTATTCGGGACTGTCCTTGCCATATTTCACGCCCACGCTGGAAAGCATGGTGGTTGAAAAACTGTCCAGGTTCTTCTCATCCGTCTGCAATTCCGCCGCCAGGCCGTCGGCGGTGGACAGCAGCGTGTTATACTGGTCGTTCTTGGCGGCGACGGCGGTGGTGGCCGCCTGATACGCCGCCAGCGTGATGGGATTTTTATTGGCATCCGTGCCCAAATCCAGATTGGGATCAATGGAGGCCAGACTGTCCGCGCGTTTTTGGGCGAATTCCGCCGATGCCGACTTTCTTTTTGCTCGTGCCATAATTTTATGGAGTTGATGGTTGAATTTAGGTCCTGCAATTGAAGCCCGAAAAAATCAAGCCGCGCCTGCCGCCCGTGTCGCTATTATTATGCAAACTACTCAAAAAAACGCAAGGATTATTTTAACTTTTGACATTTGGAACTCAAAAGGCGGCCTGATGAAAGCCGATTCCATTGTCCTGAAAACCAATGGCAACATCACAAACTTTGTTTTTAGCCTGACGAACTTTGTTTTTATTCAGATGAAATTCGCTTTCATCGTGACGGATTTTGATTTCATCACGGCAAAAGTCGTTTTCGTCATCATGGAAATCAATTGTATTGTGACGAACTTTGATTTCGTCATGGCAAACCTTGAAATCATTGCGACGGCTCTTGAAGTTGCCGCGTTAAAAATCGTTTTGGCTGCGGTGAAAATCCTTTTCGTGACGGCAAAAGCCCTTAAAAACACGCATTTTAGGCCATTTCATGCGTGGAATTGGCAAAATTGACCGCAAACCACACGAACCACGCGAACGGTTTTTTAACGCCTAGGCGCAAAGCCGCAAAGTTTGATACGAATTTCACGAATTGACGCGAATTGCTGCAAAACCAGATGGCAGGCCGAGCTTCGGCTGCGCTGAAGGCGCTGGCCACGCGCTGCGGATTGGGGACAATCCGCGCTCCGACTGGGCGCGGTAACGGTGGCCGTCAGCAAAGACTGGCTGACCGCAAGGTCTGGCCGGACGCAAGGACCGGGGCAAAAGGCCAACGGCCAACGCATGGCCGGGCCGGGGCCGGATTGTCCTGCCCTGCCGGAACTGCGGCGGGCGCGGGCGGGTGGTTTGGCGGTCGCAACGCGACGCGGTGGAAATTAGCCAGCTACGAAGTGGCTGGTAACGCCCCCGCGAATTTCCCGCGTCCTGAAGCAACGCCGGATTTCCACCGTCCCTTCAGGACGGATTTTGTTTTGGGCACGAAACCAGACACGATGTGTCTGGCTAATTTCCGATGCCGCTTCGCGGCTTTGCGCCTTCGCGTCTTGGCGTTAAATCCGTTTCCCCCAAACGTCCATCGCAAAATGAATTCAGAATAAAAAAGCCCGCGCATCCTGTGACGCGCGGGCGTGTTCTTCCTGACCCTTTTATCTCGTGAAAAAAGGTGGTGGTAGGTGATGGATTCGAACCATCGAAGGCGTAAGCCAGCAGATTTACAGTCTGCCCCCGTTGGCCACTTGGGTAACCTACCGACCGTTGCGCGGTCGCACAGTAAGCCACGCCTTTTGAATCCGCTCAAGTTCAAAGTTCAGGATTTTCGGATGCTTCCAGAAATTCACGGCGGCTGAAATCCAAAATTGTGCAGCCGCATGATTTGATTTAAGCTGGCCGGATGTTCGATTCCTTAAGCACCAAGCTCCAGAATGCCTTCCGCAATTTGCGCGGCCTCGGAAAAATTTCCGAGAGCAACGCCGGCGACGCCCTGCGCGAAGTGCGGATGGCGCTGCTGGAGGCCGACGTGAATTTCAAGGTCGCGCGCGATTTCATTGAGCGCGTCAAAACCAAGGCGCTTGGCGCGGAAGTCGTCGCGAGCGTCCAGCCCGGCCAGCAAATCATCAAGATCATCCACGACGAGCTTGTGGATTTGCTCGGCTCGCAAAATGCCGCGCTCAAATTGGATGGAAATCCGAGTTCAATTCTGATGGTTGGTTTGCACGGTTCGGGCAAAACGACTTCGAGCGGCAAGCTCGCGCGGTTGTTGCAAAAACAAGGCCGTCAGCCGTTGCTTGTCGCGGCGGACGTTTATCGTCCGGCGGCGATGGACCAACTGGAAACGCTCGGCAAGCAAATCGAGATTCCCGTTTTTGTGAAACGCGGCGAAACGGACGTTTTGAAAATAGCGCGCGAAGCGTTGGATTTTGCGAAAGCGAATTCACGAAACGTTTTGATTTTCGACACCGCCGGACGGTTGCAGATTGACGAGCCGCTCGTTCAGGAACTCGTCCGCCTGCGCGACCTCGTCAAGCCGCAGGAAATTCTGCTCGTGCTCGACGCCGCGACCGGCCAGGAAGCCGTGAACGTCGCCACGCATTTTGATTCGGCGCTGCAAATCACCGGCGCGATTCTCACCAAGCTCGATGGCGACGCGCGCGGCGGCGCGGCGTTGAGCATGAAGGCCGTGACCGGCAAGCCCATCAAGTTCGTGGGCACCGGCGAAAAGCTGGACGAGTTCGAGCCGTTTCATCCTGAACGCATGGCGTCTCGGATTTTGGGAATGGGCGACGTTGTCAGCCTCGTTGAACGCGCCGCCGAAGCCGTCAGCGAGGACGACGCCAAGCGCATGGAGGAAAAGATGCGCAAAGGCCAGTTCACGCTGGAAGATTTTCTGGAGCAATTGCGCGGGATGAAAAAGCTCGGCTCGCTCGAAAGCGTCGTGAAGATGCTGCCCGGCGGCGGGGAAGCGTTGAAACAGATGGACATCGGCAAGCAGGAAAAGGAATTCAAGCGCATGGAGGCGATGATCTGCGGCATGACGGCGAAGGAACGGCGCAGCCCGGAACTTCTCAACGCCAAGCGCCGCATCCGCATCGCCAAGGGCAGCGGCGTGAGCGTGACGGAACTGAACACGATGCTGAACAAATTTTTCCAGATGCAGACGATGATGAAAAAGATGGGCAAGATGTCGAAGATGATGGCAAAGATGGGCGGCGGTTTGCCGGGAATGTTGCGGAGATAAAATCTGTTTATTTTGCGGCATGATCAATTCGAGAATGGACGCGAACAAAATCAAATCCGCGCTGGCCGACATCACAGGCGAGCAAGACCCGACGCTCAAAAGCGCCAAACTCGCCTCATTATGCAGCGCGCTCTGGGCGGAGCGCGGTGTGGAACTGGTCGTGGTCGGCGGCTCGGCGATTGAGATTTTGACGGAAGGCGCTTACGCTTCCGGCGACCTCGATCTATGCCACGCTAACAAGGCGACCTTGCCGATTGCTGAACGGAAAGAAATCATGGAGATGCTCGGAGCAAAAGGCGGTCCGCGCAACTGGCAGGTGGCCGGGATGTATCTGGACTTGCTCGGCCCGGCGGAAAGTTTTGCCCGCACGCCGTTCCGCCGCATCGAAGCGCCTTATGGAAGTTTTCTGGTGATGAAGCCGGAAGATTTGCTGGTCGAGCGCGTTTTGATGACGTTTTATCTTGGCGAAAGTCAAACGGCGCGCAAATGCGCCAGGATTTTGATTTCAGTGGCCTTGCGCGGTGAAATTGCGGTGGATTGGGACGAAGTCCGGCGGCTTGCAAAGCTGCCCGAATATCGTAACCTCCAAGAGTGCGTGAAGCTCGTGAATGAAGTCGCCGATGAACTTAAAATCAAAAACCCCTTGCATCCCGATTGAAGGTTCAATCAGTTGGGAGGACTGGCTCGCAGGCCGCCGTGCGCGGCGCGAGAGCAGCCAGCTTGTCGCGCCCGGAATCAACCGGCGCAGGCGCAGTTCCAGTGACCGGCGGTTGAAAAGACTTTTCAACGGCGAACGCGGCCTGCCCTTCATGCCCACGGAAAAACTTTGAGTCGGACGGGCAGATGCCGAAGATGGTGGCCAAGATGGGCGGCGGCCTGCCGGGAATGTTGCGGAGATAAAAATCTTATTTCTTTCGAGAAAGAATTTTACCCAAAGGCAACGCAGGACTAACGACAGGTCTCCAGGCTTGTTCACCTTCAAACTGAATTGTTTCCTTTAAGACTCCGACGAGTCGTCCGTCTTCTGTAAAAACTGGTGAGCCACGATGTTGAACATGGCTTAAAGCAGATTGGTTAATTCATTTCCGCCGCCGTCTTTCACCCAAACAATGTGGTGAACATCCATCGCAAGAGTTGTCTGGCAAGTCGGCACTGCACAGCGATAACCGGCTTCTCGCAACGCAGCCTCTCGTTCTTTTTCGGAAAGGTCTATTCGTTCAGCCATAATTTATTTTTCAAGCAATAAGCTCCGTTGTCCACGTATTTTTCCGCCCACCATTTCAGTCCGGCGCGTTCTGCCTTTGACAATTTGCGGACGATTTTCACCGAGAATTTATTTCCACCGCCGGTGCATCCAAATCCATTGCTCGGGATGGCGGAGCAGCATCCGTTCGAGCGCGGCGTTGTAGGCGCGGGTGTTCTGGCGGATGGCTTCGCCCGTGTTTTCGTGCTCGATGAGCGGCAGCGGCTCCTCGAAGCGCAGGACGTGCGTGCCGTCGGGTTCGCGCCAGCTTGAGGCCGGGATGACGGGCGCGCCGGTGCTCATGGCGAGCAGCGCGGGGCTTTTGAACGTGCCCGCCGGATGGCCGAAAAAATCAACCGCGATGCCGTCGCCCTTGGCGGCGTGCTGGTCAAAAACATAGACGACGACCGCGCCGCTCTCCAGCAGGTTGAGAATGGTGTCGAGCGAGCCGCGCTTGGCAATGGTGCCGAAACCGGCGCGGCGAAACCGGCGCGTGATAAACCGGTTGAGCCACTCCGGATTGAGCGGCCGCCGCACGAAATGGAGCAGGCCTTTGAACTGCGGAAACTGCGTGATGCCCGCCACGGTGGACACTTCCCAATTTCCAAAATGTCCGGTCAGGAAAATAAGCCCCTTCCCTTTTTCGTGCGCCCGCAGCGGCGATTCCATGTTCTCGACGCGGATGTAGGACTTCCTTTTTTTTGCCGACATGAATGGCAGCCGGATGAATTCGACGAGGAAACGGATGTAATGCGCGTAATACGCCTGCGCGAGCCGGAGAATTTCGTCCTCCGGCAACGTGTCGCCGAAAACGCGGCGGAAATTATCCAGCACGAGTGCGCGGCGATACGGAAGCAAATGATAAAATAATTTTCCGAACCACGGCACTTCTGTCTTGCGCAGCTCGATCATCGCAACAGCGGACGCGCTCGTTTCCGCGTGCGTTAGTGAAACGCGGATCGCGCCGATGCGATGACGGTCGAGAACAAATTGCGCCTTTGGACTCGCGACGATTTGCGGCGCGCCGTAATTGTCGCGGCGCACGCTGAAATCACACGGCTCAATTTGTCCCAAAGTCGTTTCGCGCGGAAACAATTTGCAGCACGCCTCCTTCGCGGCAAAACGCGCGGCCAGGCTTGCGACGCGGCCAGTTCCATTTCCTGCGTCCTGCAATTCCTGTTCCGAAAACAATTTCCGCAAATCCTCCGGCGGCAGACCGGCGAGCAGTTTTTCGACGCGGGAAATTTCCACCGTGTCAATCCCGCAGCGCGAATTGGGCGGGGCGTCGGGCATCACGGATTGGCGCGCACGAGCAGCGCGACGTTCATGCCGCCAAATCCGCGGCAGAGGACGAGCGCGATGTCGCCGCGCGGTTGTTGCGCGGTTTTGGAAACGGGAAACGGCGCGAATTCCGGGTCAGTCAAGTTCAGCATGGGAATTCCAGGAACGATTTTTTGGCGCAACGCCGTCATCGCAAAAACTAAATCAAGAATTCCCGAAGCGGCGATGAGATGTCCGTAAGCCCATTTGAAGCCCGTGACCGGCGGAATTTTTTCGCTGAACACGCGGCGGATGGCGCGTGCTTCGGACACATCGGACGTGCGCGTGCCGTTGCCGTGGGCGACAATCATGCCGACCTCGTCGGCGGAAATTCCCGCGTCCGCGAGAGCCATTTGAATCGCGCGGCTCAAGCCGTCGCCGTCCGGGCGGATGTCGAGAACGCCCGTCGCTTCGGTCACGCAACCGAAGCCGAGAAATTCACCGAGAATTTTCGCGCCGCGCGCTTCCGCGTCCGCCGCCGTTTCCAGCATTGCGGACGCCGCGCCTTCGCCGAAAGCGGTTCCGCTCCGGTCGCGGTCGAACGGACGCACCATTTCCGGCGAGATCAATCCAAGCCGTTGATAATGAAACAAAGTTTCCGGCTCAAATGGAGCGTCGTGGCCGACGGCGACGGCGCGATCCGCCTCGCCCGCGCGAACGGCTTCGGCGGCCTCGACCGTCGCCAGCGCGCCGCCGGTGCAGTGGTTGGTGATGCAGGCGTTCGCGCCTTTGAAATGGTTGCGGATGCCGACGTGGCACAGCACGTTGTTCGGAAGATTCCGCAAGAGCCACATCGGATTGACAGACTCGGCGAACTTCTCACCGAATTTTTTCAGGTCGCCGCCAGATTCCGCCATTGCCTGGAAAAAATCATAATTACAGCCGTAATTTCCGCCGCCAGAACCGGCGAAGATACCGCTGCGGTCGTTGAATTGAATTGTCGCCGCCGCGTCGAGCGTTTCGCGATGCGCGGGCAGGCCGGATTGCCGGATGGCCGATTCCGCCGCGTAAATCCCGAAAATGTCCGTGCGCGAAATGCTTTTGTGCAGCTTGCGGTCGGTCACGAGGATTTTATTTTCCACGTTGCACTCGGCGGCGACGCGCACCGGCCAGTGGCTTGCATCAAACTGCGTGATGGGCGCGATGGCAGAACGACCGTTGATAATCGCCTCAAAAATTTCGTCAACGCTCCTGCCCGCGCCGCAAACGGCACCAAGTCCCGTGATGACAATTTTACGCGAAGAGTTCATTCCACTTCCTCCGGGTTGCGGAACACGAGCGAGCTGTTCGAGCCGCCGAAGCCGAGCGAATTGGAAAGCGCGGCGCGGATTTTCATCGGCCTGGATTTTTCGCGCACGATGTTCACGTCGCAGTCGGGATCGGGCTGGGCGTAATTCGCGTTCACCGGCGCAATTCCGTCACGGATCGCCAGCGCGCACACTGAGGCTTCAACCGCGCCCGCCGCCGCGATCAAATGTCCCATGCAGCTTTTTGTCGAACTCACGGCCACGCCGCCGATGTGGTTTCCCATCACGGCGCGCAACGCGGCACATTCGCTGCGGTCGTTCATCAAAGTCGAAGTTCCGTGCGCGTTGACGTAATCAATTTCGTCCGCAGAAATTCCCGCGTTGGCCAGCGCCTGTTTAATTGCCTGAATCGGACCATCGCCGTCCGGCGGCGAATCGGTGATGCGGTAGCAGCTCAAGGAATTCCCGTCGCCGGCCAGTTCCGCGTAAATGTTCGCGCCGCGCTTCCGGGCGGAATCCCAATTCTCCAAGACCAAAAATCCCGCGCCTTCGCCGAGGACAAAACCATTCCGCGTCAAATCGAACGGGCGGCTCGCGCGTTCGGGCGCGTCGTTGTCCGTGGACAGCGCTCCCAAAAGACAAAACGCCGAGAGTCCAATCGGATTGAGCATGGAATCAAATCCGCCGGCCAGCATGAAATCGGCGTGGCCGCGACGCATCACTTTCAGCGCCGTGCCGAGCGCCTGTCCGCCGGAGGCGCACGCGGTGTGGACGGCGGTGGCGTAACCGCGAATCCCAAAATGCCGCGTAAGCAGCGCAAGGCCGGAATTGGTCTGGCTGCGACAGAACGCGACCGGGTCGGCGGGGAAATTTTCCGCGAGAAATCCGTCCGGCCGAAACTCGCCGTCGGGAGCGCAGAATTTTTGGACGGCTTCCAGTTCGTGGAAATCAATGCCCATCATTCCCGCGCCGGCGCAAAAACCCCAGCGATGCCCGTCGGAAATCGTCGGACGGATTCCCGCATCTGCAAATGCTTCTTCCGCCGCCGCTAGCGCGAAGCGATGCGAGCGCGTGGAGTGCTTGAGCAGTTTTGGATTTCCGATGACGGCTGCCGCGTCAAAATTTTTCACCTCCGCGCCGATGCGAACGGGAAAACCGGTGGCGTCAAAATGTCCGATGGTCGCGAGGCCGCTGCGTCCGGCCTGCAAGTTCGTCCACGTCGTGCGCGCGTCGTTGCCGACGGGCGTGACCATGCCGATGCCCGTGATGGCGATTCTGCGGCGCGGCGTCATGAACTTCCTCCGGGCGCGAACGACACGCGCGCGCCGCCGACGAGCCTGTTTCCCTTGCGCGTTTCAACAATCACGGTTGCGGAATTTTCCGTCCGCGCGCCGAGCTTCGCCTCAAGTTCCAATTGTTCGCCGGGAGAAATGAACGAGCGCAGCTTCAAGTCGGAGACCGTTCGCAACTTCCAGCGGCCGGGGATTTCGGACGCGAACGCGGCGGCGAGTTGAATGTTCTGGTTCATGAGCAACGCTCCGGGAAAAACCGGGCGGCGCGGAAAATGGTCGGCGAAAAACGGCGCGGACGCCGGAATTTGCAGCGCGGCGCAGGCGGATTGCCCCGGCTCGCCGCCGTCGCGCGAAAATGTGAGCGCGGGAATTCCGGTGAATCCGCCGGGCGTCGAGCCGTTGCCTGACAGCACGGCGAAATGTTCGCGCAACGCCTGCGGATCATCAAAATCTTCCACCGGCAGCATCGGGCCGACGCAATTTTGAAGGCGGACCACGGGAATTCCATCCGCGCCCGCCTCGCCGCGATAGGCCGTGGCCTCATGGTCCACGCTTTCGAGTTCGACGGACAGTTCCAGCGTCTGTCCCGGGCGGACGGGCGCGAGAAGTTCAATCTCCCCGGCGATTCCGGCGAGCGGCCTGAACTTGAAATCCACCGCAGCCATCGCCGCCCACGCGGCGAGCTGGCCGAGCGCCTCGGCCACGAGCGATTGTGGAAATGCGTCAACGTCCGCCGGGATGAAATAACTGCCGCGAACCGAGACGCCCGGCTGAAGCGACGTGATGCGGTTGACAAAAGTGAATGCGTTGAAATGTCCGTCCATGCCGGTCTGCCGGCTCAAGCCGGCTTCGCACCGCCCGCCGCCGTTACGCGCTGTTGACGGATCACCATCTTGCAAAATGTCTCGACGGTGAACAGCTTCGGGATTTCTGCCGACTTCAACGGCGTTTTGAACCGGTCGGCGGGAACTTCGCTCAAGAAGGTTTTCAGCCGCGCCACGCCCGCGTCGGAAACCACGCCGCCCTGCTCGAATGCGGATTCGGAAAGTTCGCCGCGCGCCTCCTCCACGATTTTGCCGCGCGGAATCTTCACTTTGAACGCGCGTTCGAGGCGGAAAATGATGTCGAGAAAATCAATGGACTCCGCGCCGAGGTCGCCGATCAGCGACGCGTCAAGCTTCACTTTCTCGACATCGCAGCCGAGCGCGTCGGCCATCGTCTCGGCCACTTTCGGAAAAATGGCCTCTATTTGTTCTTTCGTGATCGTTTCGTTGCTCATTTTAGTTTGGATTCTATAAGGAAAGCAGGAACGAAGAAATTATTTTTCAACGGCTTCGCACCGAGCCGCCATTTTCTGCTTTCCTGCTTTCATAATTTTAATTTCGGAGTTTTCTCAATCCATCTTGAACCCGCCGTCCACATGCAAAATTTCGCCGGTGATGTAACCGGCAAATTTCGAACTCAAAAACCAGACCGCGTTCGCAATGTCCTCCGGCTTGCCGATCCGTTTCAACAAAATCCGCGAATTGATCTGGTCGCCTGCCAGTTCACGGACGGTTTTGGACATTTCCGTTTCAATCACACCCGGCGCGACGGCATTGACCGTGATGCCGCGCGGCGCGAGCTCCACTGCGAGCGATTTTGTGAACGCGTTGATCGCGCCCTTGCTCGCCGCGTAATTCGTCTGGCCGCGCCCGCCTTTCTCGGCGGAAACGGAACTGATGTTCACGATTTTGCCGCGACGTTTGGAAATCATATACGGCGCGACGGCGCGCGTCATGTTGAAAACGCCGGTGATGTTCGTATCGAAAACCGCTTTCAGGTCGTCGTCGCCGAGCATCGCCAGCAAATTGTCGCGGATGACGCCAGCGTTGTTGACGAGCAAATCAATTTTCCCCGTCCGGTCAACAATTTTTTCCGCGAATGCGGCGCAGGCGGCGGAATCGCGCGCATCCACTTTTTCGGCAGAGATTTTTTTGCCGGGATTCGC
The DNA here is from genome assembly GCA_963755455.1 of uncultured Verrucomicrobiae bacterium. Taxonomy (GTDB): domain Bacteria; phylum Verrucomicrobiota; class Verrucomicrobiia; order Limisphaerales; family UBA11358; genus UBA11358. Next base: position 547,013 of record CAVWJH010000004.1, on the reverse strand, counting down.
CGCGATGACTTCGTTGGCCGCAGCCGCGTTGTCGCGATAAGTGAAAATGACTTCCATTCCCGACGCGGCGAGAATTTCGACGATGGCGCGACCGATTCCACGGCTGCCGCCGGTGACAATGGCAATTCCGCCGGACAAGCCGGCGTCGGTTATATTCGGTTCGTTCATCCTGAAATGCAGTAGCCGCCGTCCACGACGAGCGTGTGGCCGGTGATCATCGCCGCTTCCGGCAGGCAAAGCAAATAGACCGCGTCGGCAACCTGTTCGGTCGTAAGCGTCGGGCCGATGGGCGTGCGCCTGGCGTATTCGGCAAGCAGTTGCTCGCGGTTCGGAAAATGTTTCAGGGCGTTGGTGTCCACGACCCCGGCGCTGACGATGTTGACGCGGATTTTTTTTGTGTGGCCAAGCTCCAGCGCCAGCCCGCGCGCGAGCGATTCGAGCGCGGCCTTCGACGCGCCGATGAAGGCGTAATGCGGAATGGCGCGCACAGAGCCGAGGCTCGAAAGGCCGATGAGGCAGCCGCCTTCGGGCATCATCGGCACGGCGTTTTGCGCGAGGGAATTGAGCGCGAGCGCGTTGGTTTCCATGCAGCGGCGGAAATGTTTGAGCGAAAGCTCCATCGCCGGTTTGAGCACGCCGATGGCGGCGTTGCTGACGACGATGTCAACGCGGCTGAATTCCTTGCGGAAAACTTCAAACGCCTCCTTGAGGCTTTCGGGATCACTGACATCGGCCTGAACCGCCAGCGATTTTCGTCCAAAAACTTGTATCGCTTTGCAAACCGACTCGGCTTCCTCGTGGCTGTTGTGATAAGCGATGGCCACGTCGCAACCTTCGCGCGCGAGCTTGAGCGCGGTGGCGCGGCCAATGCCCCGGGTGCCGCCCGTGACAAACGCTGTTTTTCCTGAAAGTGATCCGGCCATTTGTTTGATCTCCGGCGAGTTTGTGCGGTTGCGGGTGAAAAATCAATCTTTGCCGCAAAGGTCACGCGGATACCGGCCCGCCCTGACATCCGAAACCACACTCCGCGCGGTCAATCCGAAATGTTCGCCTTGAATTATCCCGTCATTCCGGCGAACGTCCCGTGATATGCGACCCGGTTTTTGGCGCAAATGCCGCCTGTGCTTCCGCTGGTTCCGCATCAGCGTGCTGCTGCTGGTGCTGGCAGCGGTGTTCTCCTTTGTCTGGTTCAACCGGATCGGCCTTCCGGATTTCCTGAAAACGCGGCTCGTCCAGGCTCTCCACTCGCGCGGAATCGAACTGGAATTTTCCCGGATGCGCCTGCGGGTCGAGCGCGGCATCGTCGTCGAAAATGTGCGCATCGGCGACGCCAGAAACCCCGGCAGCCCGGCGCTGACGCTGGCGGAAATGGAATTGCGCCTGAACTACCGCGCGTTGCTGCGCCGGCAATTCCAGGTGGACGGCCTGATTTTGCATCAGGGCGATCTTCACTGGCCGGTTTCGCCGACGAACGTGCTGACGCTCTACGACATCCAGACCAGCCTGCGGTTTCAGACAAACAACACATGGTCGCTCGAGAATTTCACCGCCGGTTTCGCCGGCGCGCGGCTCGACCTGTCCGGCGAAATCGCGCACGCGCCGGAAATCCGCAACTGGGAAATTTTTCAGGCGCAGAAATCCACCAACAACCCCGCGCAACTCCAAAATTTCCTGGACGCGCTTGCCCGGATCCATTTTGAAGGCTCGCCGCAATTGAGCCTCGACGTCAGCGGCGACGCGCGTGCAATCCATTCCATCAACGTCCAGCTCACGGTCGTGCAGGGTCGGACACAACTCGCGCTGGACGGCGGCGTGGACGACGCGGTAAAAGATTGTCACTGGCACGTCACCGGCGCGCTCGACATGGAATCCGTCCGTCCGTATTTGCCGGACGACGTCTTGCACGGCATGGACATAGTCAAACTGACCCGTCCGGTTTTTTTGGATGCAACCGGGCGCGGTCGTTTCGGCGACCCGGACAGCATCGCTTTGGCGGCGCGGGTGGCGCTGACCAATTTCATGGTCCGTGGCGAGAGGTTTGGCGACTTGACGACGGTGTTGTATTACAAGAACAGGGTGCTGGAATTTTTGAAGCCGCTGACTCACACCGGCACACAGATGATGACGGCTGACAGCGTGACTTTGGATTTCAACAAGCGGATGATTTATTTCACGAACGGTTTCAGCACCGCCGACCCGCAATCCATCGTGCGCGCCATCGGCCCGAAAACGGCCGAGATCATGGAGCCGTATCATTTCCTGGAACCGCCAACTGGACGTGTGAACGGCCAGATTCCGTTGAGCGGCATTGAGGGAGGTTCCGAAATGGCGAAAGTGGACATGAGATTCGACATCATCAAAGGCGCGCCGTTTGAATGGATGAAATTCAGGACGACGAACATTACGGGCACCATCCACTGGCAGGGGCAGTGTCTGGAGGTGACGAACGTGGCGTCGGCGTTTTACGGCGGCAGCGCAAACGGCTTTGCGGATTTTGATTTCCGGGTGCCGCATGAGGGCGCGGATTACGATTTCACCGTCAACCTGACGAACGTGAATTTGCATTTGCTGGCCGCGAATTTGTCGTCACAAACCAATTCCCTTGAAGGTGCGCTGGCCGGGCGGCTGGTCGTGACGCACGCGGACACGCGAGACTGGCGGACATGGGACGGCCACGGCCATGCCAGCTTGCGCGACGGATTGATCTGGAACGAGCCGATATTCGGGATTTTGTCGCCGGTGTTGAACACGGTTTCGCCGGGACTTGGAAGCAGCCGCGCGACGGAAGCCTCGGCGGATTTTACGATGACCAACGGCGTGATTTACACCGGCTCGCTGGAAATCCACACGACGCTGGCGCAATTGCAATATGTCGGGAATGTGGATATGTCGGGAAATGTCAATATGAACGTCACCGCGCTGCTGTTGCGCAACACGCCGGTGGTCGGACAGGCGGTCAGTTGGATTCTCACGCCGTTCACCAAGCTGTTAAAATATCACGTCACCGGCACGCTGGAAAAGCCCGTAAGCGATCCGGTTTATGTGCCGAAATTCCTGCTGATGCCGCTGCATCCCATCCGCAGCATCGAGGAAATGTTGCCCGCCGCCGTTTTCACAAATGTGCCGCCGGGCAATTGAGCAGGCCGTCGTTTTTCGGAAACGAAATAAGCTGCACAAACACACGCAGCAAGACCAGCGCGAGTGAGACGCGGGCTGCGACTTAACAGCAGAATGCAATTCTGCGCTACTCACGGCATGGCTGGACGCGGCGTGCAGGTCAATGTTTGTTCCACTGCCGCCGCCGGCTTGAGACCGTCAGCGCTGGCGGTCAGCTTGAATTCGCCGGCGTCGCGCGTGGATTGCACGAGGATTTGCGCCAGACCGTTAAACAGGCTTCGCGACCACGGCGCGGTGCTGGTGTTCCCCATGACTTTCACGGTTACGTTCGGATTCAATCCGCCGGAACCCTCTCCGTTGTTGACGCCCACGGCAATGACGTTGTCCCCGGCGTGGACAAATTTCTTGATGTCGAAAACCGGCTGCGCCTGCCAGTCGTGCGATTCGCCGACATACTGGCCGTTCACGAAATACCAGCCCTCGTCGTCACACCCGGAGAAGCAGATTTGCGCACCGACACCTTTCAAGTCGTCGTCTGTCAGCGTGAAATGCGCGCGGTAAATCGCCGTGGTGTCCGGGGTCTCAATTGTCGGTTTGCCGCCGCTGGTCCTGGCATTAAGCGTGTTCCAAGCCGAATCATCAAAACCATTCGCGTATTCCGGCAGGGAACTGCGGTTCTTTGGAATTTTTGCAAGCTGCATACGCCAATCGTCCACGGCAATATTGCGCGTGCGCACTTCCGGAACGAATACATCCGGCTCGTGACAACTCGGATCACCATTGCCCACACCGATGATGTTGCCCGCACCTTCGATTCTGAAATTAATTTTGTTCTGTGCCACCGGCACCACGCGGCCCTGCGCGTCCAGCGCGGAAACGGTGAACACGGCCACATCTTCACCGTCGGCGTTGATGGTCTTGCGATCCGATGTGAGTTGAATTTGCGTTGCGTCGCCGGTTGTTTCAACCTTGGTTTCGGCGATGACGTTGCCGGCATCGTCAAAACCTTTCGCGCTCAACGTTCCCGGCGCGTATTTCACCTGCCAGCTTAATTTTGAATTCGGCTTCATCTCCTGTTTGCCGAGCGACGCCCCGTTCAGGAAAAGTTCCACCTGTTTGCAGTTGCTGAAGGCTTCCACGAGAATTTCCTGGCCTTCCTTGCCGGGCCAGTTCCAATGCGGCGCGAGGTGCAGCACGGTGTTCGTCGTCCACCACGATTGGTAATAATAAAAAACGTCCTTCGGAAAACCGCAGGTGTCGAGGATGCCGAAGTGCGAATTGATGCACGGCCACCAATACGGCGTCGGCTCGCCGCGATAATCGAAACCGGTCCACACAAACGCGCCGGACAGCCACGGACGAACGGCGAAGAAACTCCACCAACTTTCGGCGGTCGTGGTCCAGCCCGGCCAGACCACGTCGTAAGCAGCAACATAACCGTGCTGCCGGTCGTTGGTGTAAATGCCGCGCGTGCCGACGACGCTGGCCTGCTCGGTGCCGATGTTCGGCTGGTTTGGATGCTCGGCGTGATAACGGTCCATGTCGGGGCCGTAGTGATAATTCCAGCCGCGCACTTCGATGACGGAATTGATGCCGCGAAAAACGTCGCCTTCCGGCGAGGCGTAGGTGACCGGGCGCGTCGGGTCGAGCTGCTTGACGTAATCCTGCATCGTGCGTGCAACATTGGCGGCCTGCGGCGAGTCCTGCACGGCGAATTGCTCGTTGGCAATGCACCACATCGCGACGCTGGGATGATTGCGGTCGCGGCGGATCTGGTCGTCCCACTTTGTCATGTTCTCCGAATCGCTGCCCATCAACCGGCTTTCGTCCAGCACCAACATTCCGAGCCGGTCGCAGACGTCGAGCAACTCCGGCGTGGGCGGATTGTGCGAGGTGCGGATGGCGTTGCAGCCGAATGCCTTCAATTGTTTCACGCGAAATTCCTGCAACGCATCCGGGATGGCCTCGCCAACGCCGGCCGCGTCCTGGTGATTGCAGGTGCCGTAAATTTCGTAATGCTTGCCGTTCAGCAAAAAACCGTTCGTCGCGTCAAAACCCACGGTGCGGATGCCAAAGGTGGTTTCAGCACGATCCAAAATTCCGTGACTGCTTAAAATGGTCGTTACGAGTTTGTATAAATTTGGCGATTCTGGTGACCAGAGCATCGGCTTTTCAACAACCATTACATCTGGAGCCCACGAGTCGTTTCCTGACATTCCTGCGCCCGGTGCTGACAAAAGAAATGAAGTGTAAATTTCTCGCTGATTAAAAATTCCAACTTGCTTGTCTGTAAAATAATTTCCGTCTCCTTTAAGTCTTCCTATGGATTTTCCCGCTAACATGGCAATTTGTTTTCCATTTGGATCAAAAAGTTCCTGCTGAATACTGCCATCAGATGGCATGCCATTGCTAAATTGATCTTCGCGAGAATTCTTCCCGACAGTTTGGATGGTTGTCTTAATGTGAATTGAAGCCGCGCCTTCCGGCACACTGCTCCACTCAAATTTCGGATAAACAAAAACTCCATCCGGCGCGATGGCCACGGGCGAAGTGATGTCCAGCCAGACATGGCGGTAAATGCCCGCGCCTTCGTAAAACCAGCCCTCGGATTTGGTCGCGTCCACGCGCACGGAAATGGTGTTCTCGCCGCCGAAATGCACCACGTCCGTAATGTCCTCGCGGAACGGATAGTAGCCGCCCTCGTGCCGCCGCACGAGCCAGCCGTTGACCAAAACCGTCGCGTCGTGCATCACGCCGTCGAACGTCAGCCAGATGCGTTTGCCGGAATCGCTTGCCGGCAATTCAAACGTGCGGCGATACCAGGCGATGCTGTTCGTCGGATACTTTGCGCCCAGCGGCTTGAAACCGTGGCCGCCGTCGGCGGTTTGATCGAACGGCAGTTCCACCGCCCAATCGTGCGGCAGGTTGACGACGCGCCAGTAGGAGTCGGCGAACTTTTCTGCCGCCGGTCCGGAGCCGGTGCCGGAATTTACGAAACTCAACGCATCCGGCCAGTCGTCACCAAGGTGGAATTTCCAATTGGCATCAAGCGAGAGGTGTTCGCGCGGCGATTGGGCGATAGCCAGTTGCACCGCCAGCAACGTGGCGCATACACCGGTCGAAAAAATGCGGAACGATGAAACGATTTTTATTTTCATAGAGAAATTCTTTGGCGCATCAGCGCCGGGCCGCTGTGAGCAGATAATGATTTTTCAAGAGAATCCGCTTCTGTGGCGTAAGAATCAAATCCAAAATGAGTGCGAAACCGTGATGAGGCGCTTGCCAAACAGCGGGAGTTAGCATGGCGCGATTCTACTTCATCTCTGCGTGGGCGTCATGTCGTGAAAAATAACGATGCCAAAAAACAACAGCCCTAATGACCCGATCTTCCAAGCGCCGAAGCCTTCAGTTGAACGGAAAAAATTACCTTCGTTCCCGCGTCCGGCGCGCTCTGGATTTCGCAGTTGCCGCCGATGGCCGCCAGCCGGCGTTTCATGTTTTCCGATCCGTTGCCGGAGGCGGCCGATGACGCTGTTGGGCAAATCTTGCTGGTGGTTGATGACGGAAAATTTCCCGTCCTTGAAGCGGTCCAGGCCGCCGCCGAACGTGCCGATCCACAGCGCGCCGTCGGCGGCTACAAACAGGCTTGTCACCCGGCTGCTACGCAGTTCCGGCGTGTTGTTGTCATCGAAAACCGTGAAGCGGACGCCGTCGAACCGCGCCAGCCCGTTGTAGGTGCCGACCCACAAGTAGCCGTCGTGGGTCTGGATCACGGCGGTGACCTTGTTTTGCGGCAGCCCCTGTTCCACCTGCCATGTGCGTGTGAAATAATTCGGCGGCACGGCCCGTGCCGAAAAAAATCCGGCGACGATCACCGCGAAGGCCAGCGCAAACCGGCAAATTTTTTTTGTTTCGGCGGCGCAACGGGGCATTGGCTTATTTTGTCCACTGCACGGCAAGAGCCGCAAGCGAATTCAAGCGCCGCGCGGCTCATTCATTTTAACGACAAGACAAACGCGCCCGCATCGGCAATAATAGACACAATCGCAGCCAAATATTTTATTGCCAAAACGATCGCATTGAACAAAGCTGTCAGCACCAGTCTTTTCCACGACGACGCCAGGCTGACGTTGCACCATGACCCGATTTGCACATGAATTTGAAAAATACATTGCTGCTCGCCGCCGCGCTGTTTTACGCGCCGTGGTTTTGCCACGCCGGAAATTATACCAACTTTTCCGTCGCGATTTACATTCCCGTCAATGTCGTCCAGAGCTTCGACAATCCGCAGAAACTTGCAAATGACTGGAACACCATCAGCCGACAGTTGAAGGTGGACAAGGTCTATATCGAAGTTCAACGCGACCGCAATGAGGCGAGCGACGAAACGCTGGAGCGCGTCAAAAAATTCTTTCTCGACCACGGCGTCCAGGTCGCTGGCGGCATGGCTCTCTCGGACGGCAGCATCGGCGGACAGTTCAAATCGTTTTGCTACACCGATCCGGGAGACCGCGCGTTTATCAAAGGCGCGGCGGAACTCGCGGCGCGCCATTTCGACGAGGTGATTCAGGACGATTTCTTTTTCGTCACGACGAAGAACGATTCCGACATCGCGGCCAAAGGCGACAAAAGCTGGACGCAATTCCGTTTGGATCTGATGGATGACGCGGCGGAAAATCTGATTTTCAAACCGGCGAAGGCCGTGAATCCGAAGGTGAAAATGGTCGTCAAATTTCCGAACTGGTATGAGCATTTTCAGGGTTTGGGTTATGACCTTGACCGCGAGCCACACATTTTCGACGGCATTTACACCGGCACGGAGACGCGAGATCCGGTGATCACCGACCAGCATTTGCAGCAATACGAGAGCTACGAAATCATCCGCTACTTCGACAACATCGCGCCGGGCCGCAACGGCGGCGGCTGGGTGGACACCTACAGCCTGCGTTACGTTGACCGCTACGCCGAGCAGTTGTGGGACACGATGTTTGCCAAGGCTCCTCAAATCATGCTTTTCGAGTGGTCGGCCATGACGCGGCCGTTTCAGGCGGGCGACCGCGCCGCGTGGGAAAATCTGCCGACCAGTTTCAATTTAGCCGGGGCGACCAACGATGTTTCCAACCCGACGTGGGCGCGCGTCGCCGGTTATTCGCTGGAACAGGCGGACAAATTTCTCGGCCAGCTCGGCAATCCCATCGGCATCGCCAGCTACAAGCCGTATCAATCCAGCGGCGAGGATTTTCTCCAGAATTACCTGGGCATGATCGGCATCCCGATTGAAATGGTTCCGTATTTCCCCACGAACGCCGACACGGTGCTGCTGACCGAGGAAGCGAAAGCCGATCCCGACATCGTCGCCAAAATCAAAGGACAGTTGCGCGCGGGCAAATCCGTGGTCATCACGTCCGGCCTGCTGCGCGCGTTGCAGGACAAGGGCATCGAGGACATCGCCGAGATCCGCTGGACAGACCGGAAATTTTTCGCACACACCTACGCCGGCGGTTACGGCGCGGGCAATTTTTCCACGCTCGACAACGGCACGAACGCGGACGTGCTGTTCCCCGAAATTTTTTTCCTGACGAACGATTCCTGGTCGCTCGTGCGCGCCGAGGCCGGCGGCAACGGCTTCCCGTTGCTGCTCATGAACCGCTACGCGAAGGGGATTCTTTACGTCTGGACGATCCCGGACAATTTCAACGACCTTTACGCGCTGCCGCCGGAAGTGACCGGCGCAATCAAAAATTTCGTCATGCGCGGTTTTCCCGTGCGGCTGGACGGACCGGCGCAGGTGTCGCTTTTTGCGTATGACAACGGCGCGTTTATCGTGCAAAACTTTTCGGCCGCGCCGGCGGACGTGAAAGTTTCCACGCTGGGAAATGCGACGAAACTGAAAAACCTGGTCACCGGCGAAACGCTGGAAGGCCAGTCGCCGCAGCGCGGCAGGTTCCGGCGGAATGACACGACGGAAAACCGCGTGTCGTTCGCCGCGCATCTGCCGCCGCACAGCTATGCCGTATTTTCACTGGAAAATTGATCGCAGAAATAAAAGCATAACGACCAAATAAAACTCGCAAAACACCCGTCGCGCGAAGAAACTGTCGGCAAATCCCAAAACTTATAACTTGGAAAATTGTATGAAACGAAAAATGAGTTGTCTCTCGCTCGGCTTGGCGGCGTTCTTCGCCGTCATAAACGTGTCAGTCGCCGCCGCCGATGAAACGCCGAGGCTCATCTCCGCCGACCTGCAACAAACCAACGGCCCGCTCGACACCATGTTCAATTTCTGCGTTGGTGCCGGCCGCGCGAACGAGGGATTGCGCGCCGACTGGCAGCAGCAACTGACTTATGCCCACCAACAATGCGGCTTCAAATACATCCGGATGCACGGTTTGTTCGACGACGACATGGGCGTCTATCGGGAAGAAAACGGCAAGCCGGAATACAACTGGCAATACATTGACCAGCTTTATGATTTTCTCGAACGCATCGGCATGAAGCCGTTCGTGGAATTGGGCTTCATGCCCGACTCGCTGGCCAGTGGTCGCAAAACCATTTTCTGGTATCGTGGCAACGTGACGCCGCCAAAGGACATGACCAAATGGGCGAATTTAGTCAAAGCCTTCGTCGAGCACGAGCGGGAGCGCTACGGCGACGCCGAGGTGCGCACCTGGTATTTCGAGGTCTGGAACGAACCGAATCTCCGTAACGGTTTTTGGACCGGCACCGAGCAGCAATATTTCGATTTATACGCCGCGACGGCCCACGCCATCAAGAGCGTCAACCCCGATTACAAAGTCGGCGGCCCGGCGACGGCGGGCGCCGGCTGGGTGCCGGAGTTCATTCATTTTTGCGACACCAACCACGCGCCGGTGGATTTCATCTCCACGCACACCTACGGCGTGGGACAGGGATTTCTGGATGCAACCGGCACCTCCGGCACGGCTCTTTCCCGCGACCCGAACTCCGTCATCGGTGATGTCAAACGGGTGCGCCAGCAGATTGCCGAATCCACGATGCCCAATCTGAAACTCTTCTTTTCCGAATGGAGTTCCTCCTACACGGCGGCCGATCCGTTCCATGACAGCTATCTCAGCGCGGCTTACATCGTGGACAAGCTCAAGAACTGCGGCGACGCCGCGCAAGGCATGTCCTACTGGACGTTCACGGACATTTTTGAGGAAAACGGTCCGCGCTGGGAGGCCTTTCACGGCGGCTTCGGCCTCATCAATTACGAAGACATCAACAAGTCGGCGTTTTATGCGTATCAGTTTTTGAACCGGCTCGGCCCGGTGGAACTGAAGGACAGCGATCCGTCCTCGTGGATTTGCAAGGACAACTCCGGCGGCGTGCAGGCGCTGGTCTGGGATTTCACCAACATCTTTCCCCGCACCAACACGATCAACCAGGTCTTCTACAAGCTTGATCTGCCCGCGCAGCCCAAAAACAAGGTCACGCTGGATCTGTCGCACCTGAGCCGGGGCAAATACACCATGGAAATTTACAAAGTCGGCTACCGCGTCAACGACGCCTACGACACCTATCGCGATCTCGGCTCGCCCGCGCAATTAACGAAGGCGCAAGTCGCCGAAATCAAATCCAAGAACAGCGGCGCGCCGTTGGAAACCAAGACTGTGACGATTGGCCGCGACGGAAAGTTCGAGCAGCAGTTCGACCTCCGTGAAAACGACCTCGTGCTGGTCACGCTCAAGCCGCAGAAGTGACGCGTCGAAATTCAACGCAAAGACGCCAAGGCGCAAAGTTTTTTTGACGCGAATTTCACTCCGGTTCGCAACTGAACCATCCGCACGTCACCCAGCCTTTGCCGCGCACGATTTGAGCGTTGTCTCGTGGCTCGGCAAAATCATCCACCGGCGCGCTTGATGCGGATGGCCATGTATGGCTTGCCCGGCAGCGGGATGGCACGACCATTCGCGTCCGCGAGAGAAGCATCATCCTTCTGCTTGAGCGTGAACTCGCCGGGGACGGGCGTGACGGTCATGTTCCATGTGTCGAGAACTTCGGCGGTGAATTTCATGCCGTCGGCCAGTTGGGATTGGTCCTGCGCCGGTTTGGGAATTTGAAAATCCCAGTTCGTCGGCGTCTGTTTGCCAAGATAAACCAGATAATATTTTCCCGGCTGGCCGCCGTATTTCGGGATGCGCCTTGTCAATCGGGTCAATGCCTTCGGCGGGCGCATCGTCGAGGACTTTTTTCAGAAACGCCAGCCGCGCCGGGCTTTGGCCTTTGAGCACGCCGCCTTTGGACCACCAAAGAATCTGGTCGTCGCTCTTGTAAGTTTCGCCGTGGCCGCAGTAAGTGCCGGCAACGGTGGCGTTCCAAAAGCGGAACACCAGTTCCTCGGCGCTGAAGCCGTCCCCAGCGGCTTGCGGGATGTTGCCTTCGTATTTCACCTCGTCATAAACCACCGGCTTGCGATACACGTCGCGATCAATCCGCGCGCGGGCCGGATCTTCGACGCGCCGCCGTTTTGGATGCTCGCGTGCGTGATCCACGGCAGGGTGTAGTTGAAAATTTTCGCGCCGTTGTGGATCGAAAGCAGATGATGATACGGATCGTCGTGTGAAACAATTTCGCCGAAGCGCACGAAGTCGGATTCCTTTTTTTCCCTCATGAAATCCCATTCGTTGGCCAGCGACCACCAGACGTTGCGATACGCCGCGAGCCGCGCGACGACGTAATGCAGGTAACGATCATCCACGTCCGCCGGCATCCGGTCGAAGCCCCAATGCCCTTCGTCGTAAGGGTGAAACAAAATGATGTCCGCCTGGATGCCGAGTTTTTGCAGATCGGCCACGCGCTGTTCGAGGTGCTGAAAATATTTTGGATTGAACCGCGTGAAGTCCCAGTTCTTCGCCGGCATCCCGCTCGGAAATGGATACAGGATCGGCTCGTTGGTGTTCCAGGCGTAGTGTTTGGGAAAAACGCAGAAGCGGATTTTGTTGAACGGCGCTGACGCGAGCGTCTTCAGCGTCTGCTTCTCCAACGGCTCCGGCTGCCATTCCCAGACGTAGCAGGTCGTGCCCAGTTCTTCGTAAGGCGTGCCGTCGGCGTAGGCGAAATGATATGTGTGCGCGACGCGGACCGGCCCGTGATTTTGCCGCGACGGTTTGGTCGACCGTGAACGAGCCGGTCTTGCCGTTCAGTATTCGGATGTTGCTGACGGTGGTGTAATTCCATTTGCCTTGTGTTTCCGGCATGAAGCGCACGCGGTAAATTCCGTCGCCGTCATAAAAACCGTTCGCCTCCACAACGTTCGTTCCCTGCGTGAACTGCGCGGAAAACTTCACGTCCGTGAACGGATTGCCGTCGGCCGGCCCCTTCAAGGAAAGTTCAAAAACTCCCCATTGTTCGACGGCTGGCGCAACGATCGGGAAGAAAAGAAAAATCGCAAGCGCAAGGAAGACGCAGCGGAAACTTTGAATGAGCGGGAATCGCCTTCCCATCGGAGGCGTTGAAATATAAGAGTTGGCACCGCGCTGCATTTTGAAACAAATGCCGCCTTCGCGTTTCATTCAGCAAGGGCAGTCGTCGCGATTATGGTGGCGGAAAGAAAGTTTTCAAGTTGAATCACGGCGACGGCGGGTGCATCTGGACATTGTTCTTATTTCTGAACCAGTAGCGCAGATTTGCAATCTGCTGTATCGCGGATTTTCAATCCGCAAGGCGTCGGCGGTTCAATGGGCTTGGGCTTGGCGGCGCGCTGCCGAATGCAATTCGGCGATACGGCAGATTTCAAATCTGCGCTACCTCTGCTGGCCGCAAGAACAGTGTCCAGATGCACCCGGCGACGGCGCAGCGCGCCATTCCCGCCAACTTTGGCGTTCGGTTCAGTCAGCCTCGCAACTGAACCAGCCGCACGTCACCCAGCCGTGGCCGCGCACGACTTCAAAACCGGCCTCCACCACGTCCAGATACATTTCCATGCTGAAATACGGCCGCCCTTCCAGCAGATGGAAGAAATCCATCATGTCCACGTTCAAGCTGCCTTCGGTCCGGCATCCCGGCGGTTTTTTGGTGCGGCGCAAACGTATAAACGTAATATCCGGCAGCGCTGTTTGTGCCCGCCCAAAGGTCAAACGAAACACCGTCGGCCACGATGATGTTTGTGGCCACCGGCTTGCCGATGGGATTGGAATTGTTTCCCGCCCACACCATGACTTCCAGTTGCGGCACGGCTTTTTTGTCGTCGTGCCGCAAAAACATATCGTAGGCGAAATCGCCGTGGAGATCGTCGCCGCCGCAGTTGTAGGAAAACGAACACGGAATGCCGGTCGTGTCAGACAATTTTTTCGGAAACAAATCGTCGTCCGTCGGATTCCAGCCGTAATGCCAGCCGCGAATGCTCGCCGGATAGCCGTAAAGCCGGTTGGTCGAAAAATTGAAACTGGCCGTCCACTGCGGCGCGTCATTCGTGCCCGGATGCCAGCCGATTTCTTCGCCGCTGAAATTGTTGTCCCACGCATAATAGGGCGGAAACAGGTTGAACAGCTTTGCGCGAGCCTGCCTTTGCGCCGGAGCGGAAGCGGCTGATCCGCCTTGTTCTTCCGGCGGCGACTTGCCCGTCAGCGCGCGGAAAATTTCCGCCGCCATCAGTTTTGCCCCCTCGTCGTTCGGGTGAACGGTGTCGGAAAACAAATCCGCCTTGCCGAGAAAAGGCGTGCGCAAATCAATCAGATTCACGCCCGTGTCGTTCGCCACGGTGCGGATCATCGGAATCATCTCATCGCGGATCGTTTTGTCGTTGATGCCCCAGCGGCCGGGAAAATCCGGCGTCGGATAGCAGATGAAAATTTTCGCCGCCGGATTGGCCTGGCGAAACGCGGCGATCATTTCCTTGTAATCGCCGATGAAATCGGCTTTGTGCTGCCAGTTATTGACGGCATTGGTCGCGTCGAGGCTGCCGTCGTTGGGATGCTTGCTGTCGTTCGCGCCGAAATCAATGACCACGATGTCCGCCTTGAAATCCAGCGCGTTGGTGTAGGCCGGACGCCCGATGTAGGGATAATCGCCGCGATGCAGCAACGTCGTGGCGCTCACGCCGAAGTTGCGCACGTCGTAATTTGTTCCCAGCCAGTCGCCCGAGCCTGACGCGGTAAGCATTCGCCTCCGGTCGCACAGCCGTAGCCAAAAGTGATGCTGTCGCCCACGCACGCCACGCGCACGACATCGGCGGCGGCAAAATGGGCAGATGAACAAAATCGCCGCCACACCGGCCAGCTTGAAAATGGTTTTCCTGGTCGGGTTCATGAAATTTGAAGCGTCGTCCTTATTTCTCCGCCAGCTTGAAATTGTCGCGCAGCCGGATGTCGCGCGACGAACTGCCGATCAGGATTTCAAAGCCGTCCGGCTGCGCCACCCAGCCGTTTTGCGCCGGATCGTAATACGCAAACGCGCTGCGCGTTCAGCGGAATCGAAACGGTCTGTTTTTCGCCCGGCTGGAGGAAAACTTTTTTGAAACCTTTCAATTCTTTTTCCGGCCGCATCAGGCGCGGATTTTTTTCGTGGACGTAAAGCTGCGCCACTTCCGCGCCGGCGCGCTTGCCGGTGTTTTCGATTTCAAACTGCGCGGTCACGATTTCGTTCGTGCCGTCGGCGGGAATCAATTTCAAATTGGAATACTTGAAGGTCGTGTAGCTCAAGCCAAAGCCGAACGGAAACTGCGGCTCGATGTTTTTCGTGTCAAACCAGCGGTAGCCGACCAGCAGGCCTTCCGCGTAAGTCACCGTGCCGTTCGTGCCGGGATACGCGGACGCGCCGAACGCGTAGGCCGGCGTGTCGGACAATTTTTTCGGGAACGTCGCCGGCAGTTTGCCGGACGGATTCACGTCGCCGAACAGCACGCGGGCCAGCGCGTTGCCGCCTTCCATGCCGGGATACCACGCCTGCAACAGCGCCGGCACTTTGTCCAGCCACGCATCCATTTCCACCATCGTGCCTTCGAGCACGACGACTGGTTTTCGGATTTGCCGCGACGATTTTTTGAATCAATTCGTCCTGGCCGTAGGGCAATTTCATGTCCTTGCGATCCGCGCCTTCGCAATCGAAGCCTTTGTCATGATTCAAGTCCGCCGATGTAAATCACCACGTCCGCCGCTTTCGCGGCGGCCACGGCGCGCTCGGCCAGTTCCGCGCCGCCGTCCTTGCGATAGCCTTCGGAGAAAATCACGTTCACTTTTTCGCCGGCGCGGTTCACGATGCCGTTGAGCGGGTTGATTTCGTAAAACGCCTTGATGCCGGAGCTGTCGCCGCCGTGCGCGTGCAGGCGCGTGGCGTTTTCGCCAATGACGGCAATGGTTTTCAGCTTCGAGGCGTCGAGCGGCAGCGTGTGGTTTTCATTTTTCAAAAGCACGATGCCTTCCTCGGCCACCTGCCGCGCGACGGCCTGATGCGCGGCGGTGTTGAGCGAACCGGTTTTGCGGCCGGCATCAAAAACGTGCGTGGCGAACATCACGCGCAAATTGCGCCGGACTTTGTCGTCGAGGCCGGCCATCGGCAGTTCGCCGTTTTGCAGCAGTTCAAATACGGCTGCGCGAGATAAAAATCGTCGTAGTTCGTTTCCGTGCCCATTTCGAGGTCGAGGCCGTTGAGCGCGCATTCGCGCGTGTCATGCGCGCCGCCCCAGTCGGACATGACCGAGTCCTTTGAAACCCCATTCGCCCTTCAAAATTTTGTTGAGCAGATAATCGTTCTCGCAGCAATGCTGGCCGCGAAACTGGTTGTAAGCGCCCATGACGCGACCACACGCCGCCCTCCTGCACGGCGGCCTTGAACGCCGGCAGATAAATTTCGCGCAACGCGCGTTCGTCCACTTCCACGTTGATCGTGCCGCGCTCGAATTCCTGGTTGTTCAGCGCAAAATGTTTCACGCACGAGGAAATGTCCTGCGACTGCTCGCCGCGGATGTAGCCGACGCACATTTGCGACGGAGAGAAACGGGTCTTCGCCGAGATATTCAAAATTCCGTCCGCACAGCGGCGTGCGCAGAATGTTCACGCCCGGCCCGAGCATGATGTCCTTGCCACGCGCGCGCGCTTCCTGGCCGATGGCTTCGCCTTCGCGGAAACCGAGGTCGGGATCCCAGGTCGCGGCGAGACAAATGCCCGCCGGCATGGCGGTGGAAAAATCGTCCGTGTGCCCGGCGGGCTGCCAGGTGTCCGGCCCGATGTCTTCGCGCACGCCGTGCGGCCCGTCGTCCAGCCAGCGGCGCGGAATGCCCAGACGCGGAATCGCGGCGGTGGTGAATTTGGAATCCGCGTGGATCAACGAAATCTTTTCCTCCAGCGTCAACCGCGACAGCAAATCGTCCACGCGGGTTTCGACGGGCTGATTGGCATCCAGATAAGGCGGCAGGCTCTCCGCGCCGGGAACTGAAACCGTTGACCATGATGCCAGCAGAAAGCTGATCGCGCCCATCCCAAAAAGGTGAATTTTCATGCCCCATGATGTGAATACGGACAACCTTTGGTCAAGTCGTCAAAATTATGTATCTCGAAGCTCTCATTCACGGCATGACTCCCGCCGCCGTCTGCCTGGCCGTCATGCAATGTCCCCATTAAAATCCGCGCAAAATTGTGCTGCTGCGCTTGGGCAGTCCCGGTGCGGGCGTGCGCTCAAGCACGAGATATTCGATGCCCAGTTTCTGGCAATACTCGCGCTTGCCGCCCTTGTCGCCGTCCTCGTTCACGGCGTAAATGTCCGGCTTCAACCGTTTGATTTCCGGGTCGGCGTCCAGCCAGCCTTCGCCGCTGGAAATCAGCACCTGCCTCACGAACTTGATCGAGCCAACGACGAAACGCCGTTCGTCCTGCGGAATCAGCGGATGGCCCTCGCCTTTGAGCAGCCGAATGTTTGCATCGTGACCCACGACGACGTATAAATCGCCATGAGCGCTGACCTCCTCCAGAAACCGGACGTGGCCGGAGTGGAACCAGTCGTAACTACCAGTGACAATGACTTTCTTGCGACCGGACGCGGGCAACGGCGCGGGTTCTGGAAATCCTTTCAACTCGCCTGGCTCGAAAACACGCCGGGCGATTCTATTTTCGCGGGCAAAGGCCTCGCGCGCGGGGCTGGCCGTGGCGGCAATGTCCGCCCAGATGTCCGCCTTAAGATTTTTCGGCAGCGTGTCAAAACCGGCTGAACCATCGGCCTCAATCACGCGGCTGACGTAGCGGACGGCGTTCAAAAAATACTTCCGTTCGGCCAGCGGAAATTTCGGCGGTTTGCCGGTGAGTTTTTGCAGCTTTTCATCCGGCCAGAGCAGCACGGAAAGTTCGCCGAGCCTGGCCGCTTCTTCCAGAAAACGCAGATCGCCAGATTTTATGTCATCGAATCCACCGGAGACGATGATTTGTTTGTCAGAAATCATTTTTGAGCGGTGCGCACGTTCACCTTGAACGCGCCGGGAACCGGCTCATTGGAAACGACAATCAGATAGCCGCCGCCGCAGCCGGAATACATCGCGCCCAGATACTCCTTTTGATACGCCTTGAGCAGCGGCATCAAATCCAGCCGGAGCAGCGGATGCCGGACGACGTGCGGCAGCAATGTCTCCCAGCATTTCATGTTCAAATTGAAGGACGCGCCGAGCGCCTTGGCATTCATTTTGACGATGGCATCGTAGCAAAGCTGGCCCGACCGGCCAAGCCTGGCGACCCATTTCGGTTCGAGATTTTTTTTGCCCAGCGGACTGTAGCCATTGGGCCGCGGCTCGACGGGAATCAGATGCAATACCTTTTCCAGCCAGCGCGCAACCTTGGAGCTGTTGCACGATTCGATATGCACGGGGAAAACCCCTCCGTCCGCCTTGAAGTTGTAATCCAGGCGGTTCACGCCGGGATAAACCAGGCCGATCATGTCCTGCGAACCGCTCGGTTCGGCCTTGCCTTTGTTTTCGGCCTCGTAAAGTTCGTGCGCCAGTTCCGCCGGCGGACGGTCGGGCAATCTGCCCTTCCAAATCCTCGCCGCAATTTCGCGCGTGCTGCTGCCAATGCCGGAGCGGTCCATCGGGCGGAAATCCGGCTCGATCTGCACCACGACCATGGAGCCTGGCGGCTTGGGGTTGTGCTGCGAGACGAACGGCTGGTCAATCCAGCCGCCCGCGAGTTGCAGGCGGTTGGGAATGGCACCCAGCAGTTTGGCGACCGGCCCGATAGTCTTGTTGGTTCTGTTATTTCATGATCATTCTTTTTTTTGTCAGCCGATGCCCACGCGCTTGCCGGCGGCGCGCTTCCTGTATTCGCCGTAAATCCATTCGTAGGTTTCAG
Organism: uncultured Verrucomicrobiae bacterium; assembly: GCA_963755455.1. Lineage (GTDB taxonomy): Bacteria > Verrucomicrobiota > Verrucomicrobiia > Limisphaerales > UBA11358 > UBA11358. The sequence continues at coordinate 528,609 of CAVWJH010000004.1, read as the reverse complement.
CGAGGCCCTTGTTCAAGGTCGTCTTCGGCTCCCACTTGAGCGTTTTCTTGATGAAGGTGTTGTCGGAGTTGCGACCGGCCACGCCTTGCGGCGCGTTGAGGTCGTAATGGCGGTTCATCTTCACGCCGGCAATTTTTTCAATCTTGGTCAGCAGTTCGTTGATGGAGACCAACTCGCTCGAACCAAGGTTGATCGGCGTGGCAATCAAATCGTCGCTGTGCATGATCTTGTCAATGCCCTGCACGCAGTCGTCAATATACATGAAGCTGCGCGTCTGATGGCCGTTGCCCCAGATCGTGATGTCCTTCTTGCCGGTGGCGATCGCCTCGATGACCTTGCGGCAAAGGGCTGCAGGCGCTTTTTCGCGACCGCCGTCCCATGTGCCGTGCGGGCCATAGACGTTGTGGAAGCGCGCAATCGCCGTCTTCATGCCGCGTTCGTGCCAGTATTCCTCGCAAAACATTTCGGAAATCAACTTTTCCCAGCCGTAGCCGCGTTCGGCCATCGCGGGATAAGCGTCGGATTCCTTGAGCGCACGGACATTCGGATCCTGCTGCAAAAGCGTGTTGTAGGCACACGCCGAGCTGGAGAAAAAGTAGCGGCGGGCACCAGCCTTGTAGGCAGCCTCGACCATGTTGGTGTTGATGAGAATGGAGCGCAGACACTCAACGCGGAACCGCTCGATGAAGCCCATGCCGCCCATGTCGGCCGCGAGGTTATAGACTTCCACCGCGCCCTCACAAATGCGCTTGCAGTTTTCCTCAATGCTAACGTCGAGGCAAAGATTTTCCACGCCGGGAACGTGCAGATACCATTCGTAAAGCGGCTTCTTGTCCACCGCACGGATGTTGTTGAAACCTTTCTTTTTGAAGTAAAGAGCGAGGTTGCCGGCGATGAAACCGCCCGCGCCGGTGATGACAATCAAATCGTCCTTCTTCAGCGGCGGGTCTTTTTCCACGACCCTCTTAATTTCTTTCATAAATGGTTTGCAATTGTATTGTTTTGTTCGTGCCGACAACCGGCTTCTCTTATGAACGTGGACAAAATAGCTTCGACAGGACGGCGCGACAATGGCTATAGTTGGCCACTGCATGGACATTATTGACTTCTATTCATGAAGCCGCCAACTCTGTCAACCCGGTCAAAATTGCCCGGCCCGGCGTTCTTCTCCGCCGACGTGGCGGAGGCACGGCGATTCTATCTCGATCTCAATCCGCCCAAGAACCGGCCATTGGTCGTGGTTTGCGGCGGACTCGAACACTGCTCACCGGATTACGCCATCCACCGTGAATCCTTTCCCTTCTGCTGCATCGAGTATGTGGCGCGTGGACGAGGCAAGCTAACCCTCAAGGGACACACTTTCCGGTTGCAACCCGGCCGTTTGTTTTCGTATGGCCCAGGCATCCCGCATCACATCACCGGCGACGGTGCCGATCCGTTGGTAAAATATTTCGTGGATTTTGTGGGAACGAACACAACGGCCCTGCTGCATTCCTGCGGCCTGGTGCCCGGCCAAGTTTCCGAGGTTTTTCCGGTCAATGTGCTGCAACCGCTCTTTGACGAACTCATCCACGCCGGGATTCAGGTGCGACGCGACAGCACTGTGTTATGCTCCAAATTGCTGGAGTGCCTCGCCCTCCGGATTGCAGGCGCGCGGGCACCAATGAAAGGAGCGGGCACGCTGGCCTTTGCAACCTACCAGCACTGCCGCCAGCATATTGAAAAACACAGCCTGCGGTTGCGGACGCTGGAGCAGATCGCCGGCGAGTGCCACGTCAACAACGCCTATCTGTGCCGCCTGTTCCGACGTTACGACCGGCAATCACCTTATCAATACCTGCTCCGTCTCAAGATGAACCACGCCGCCAGACAACTGCAACAACCCGGCGCGCTGGTCAAACAGATCGCGGAAGAAACAGGTTTCAACGACCCTTTTCATTTCTCGCGGGTGTTCACTTCCGTATTCGGTCTTTCGCCCGCCAACTTTCGCGGACTGCGGCAGTAAATCTTGAACGCCATCGGGATGATGTCGTTGGGCAGCCCGGTTCCCGCCCGATTTTTTTTGCGCCGGCCCGCTTCACTACTTACATTTCAACCCCGATGCAACCCGGCGAAGCCGACCAGACAGTTAACTGCCCCAAATGGGCCGGCTGGCTTTTGCGTCCGGGCATCTGGTTTTGGATGGTCATCGCGCTTGGCACCGTCATCCGCCTCTGCTTCGTTATTTTTACCCAGGGCACAAGCGATGTCGCAATTTGGCAGCAGCACGCCGCCGGGGTTCGCGACCTGGGTTTGACTGGCTATTACCATTCAAATGCCTTGATGAATCATCCGCCTTTGATTGGCGTGGCCGAATCGCTTCTGCTGCGCGCGGCGGACGCCACCGGAATTCCATTTCGCATCCTGCTGCGTGCGCCATTCGCATTGCTTGACGCCGGCACAACCCTGCTGCTGATGGGGCTGCTGCGGCGCTCACCCTGGCGGTTTGCCGCCGCCGCGTGCTACTGGCTGAATCCGCTGGCCATGATTTTCTCCGCCTATCATGGCAATACCGATTCCGCCGTGGCGTTTTTCCTCATGCTCTGCGTGTGGCTGCTGTCGAAGGGAAATGTCATTGGCGCCGGCGCGGCGATGGGCGCGGGTCTTTCGATCAAACTTCCCGGCGTGTTGGTTTTTCCGGTGCTGGTTTTTTTCGTGCAAGGCTGGCGGCGGCGGCTGGTTTTCATTCTGGCAACTGGACTCATGGCGGCCTTCACTTATCTGCCCGCCGTTTGCCGGGACGCGGGAATTGTCTGGAAAAATGTTTTCGGCTACCGGGGAGAAATTATTCAGACCGTGAACGGGATGCCGGTGTGGGGACCGCGTGCGCTGATGTTCTCCTTTTTGCCGCCGTCGGACAAATGGCCGGCAAGCTGCGTCAGTCTGGCGATTTTCTTTATACAGAACGACTGGCTCATTGCGGTCCTGCTCATGTTGGTGCTGGCCTGGCTGCGCCGTTCAAGTCGCACCGCACCGGAAGTCTGCGCCACCATTGCGATGAGTTACGCCATCCTCTACGGAATGACGGACAACTGGTCTTTTCAATACTTTGCCTGGTCGGTTCCATTCTGGTTTTTCCTGCGACCGTGGTTTTGCATTTCTGCCACGGCGCTCGCCGGCGGTTACATCTACTCACTTTACTGGTTTTTATGCGGCAATCCCTGGCTGCTTGGAAACTGGGATTTCGTCGGCAAACCTCATTGGCCGCCAATTGTGATCCTGTTCCGAAATCTGGCCGTGCTGTTCTTTCTTTCAAGCGGCTGTCTGTTTCTCGTTTTGGCGCTGAAAGAACAAATCATCGCCTGGCTGAAAACATCAAATGCCCGAGGTTCAGCAGTCCCTGATTCAGAATCCGAAAACGCTGAAAAATAATTCGCAAGACGCAGCACACAGGCGGGCGAAGCAGCCGGCGGAAAATATCTCGTCATTTACCGCGCAAAAATCTGCCGGATGACGTCTTCAATCGGCACTTCCTGAATGTCAATGTCGCTCACCGGCAGTTCGTCCAGCAGCGCTTTGCAGACGGGAATCACGCGGTCGCGTTTGACTTTGAACTTGATGGCGCCGGGAGTTTTTTCCACCACTTCGCCGTAAGCGCGCCAGGTTTTCCGCCGGATAATCGTTCGCCTTCTCGCATTGAATCGTCACGAGCTTGAAATCGGCGAAACGGTCCACGATTTCGCTCAAGCTTGCCGTCGAAGAAAATTTTGCCGTGGTCAATGATGATGACGCGCTCGCACAACGCCTGGATGTCGGCCATGTAATGGCTCGTGAGCAAAATCGTGGTCTTGCGCTCGGCGTTGTGGCGGCGGATGAAATCGCGGACGGTTTTCTGCGAAGTCACGTCGAGGCCGATGGTCGGCTCGTCGAGAAAAAGAACTTTCGGCTGGTGCAGCAGCGAGGCGATGAGTTCCATTTTCATCCGCTCGCCGAGGGAAAGTTCGCGCACGCTGACGTTGAGCTTGTCGCGGACGGTGAGCATTTCGCTCATTTCGGCGACGGTGCGCTCGAAGCGGTCTTTGGGAATGCCGTAAATTTTTGCGTTCAAGTTCCAGCGATTCGCGCGCGGGCAAATCCCACCAAAGCTGGTTTTTCTGGCCGAGCAACAGCGCGAACTGGCGGCGATAACCGTCGTCGCGTTCCCACGGCGTGTAGCCGAGAACTTTTGCCGAGCCGCCCGTCGGATAAAGCAGGCCGGCGAGCATTTTCAAAGTGGTCGTTTTGCCCGCGCCGTTCGGGCCGAGAAAACCGACGAGTTCGCCGGGTTCAATTTTGAAGCTGACTTCGTTGACGGCGAGGGTCTGCTCGTATTGGCGGTGGAAAAGTCCCTTGACCGCGCCGGAAAAGCCCGGCTGCTTTTTGTAAGTGCGAAAGGCTTTGGTGAGATTGCTGACTTCGATGACCGGCATAATCAGCCGCAAAAAAGCATAAAAAGCGGAAAAGGAAAATTTTATTTTGATAGTTTTCTCGTTCTCGTCCGCGTACTCGGTTTGAGACTCAAATCTTCGAAATTGCGAAGACTCAGAACGACGACGATTCAACTACCGCATCAACTGCTTTTCCAAATAGTGGACGACCTGCCGGACGTTGGCGTCCACTTCCATGCGGTCTTTGACGAGGCGGCAGGCGTGCAGCACCGTGCCGTGGTCGCGTCCGCCGAAGCTTCGCCGATGGTGTTGAGCGAGCTTTCGGTCATCTGGCGCGAAAGATACATGGCGATCTGGCGCGGGAAGGCGATGTTTTCCGGGCGGCGCTTGCTGGTCATGTCGGCGAGCCGGATGTCAAAATGTTCGGCGACTTTTTTCTGGATGACTTCGATGCTGATGGAGAACCGGCCTTCTTCGTGGAGAATTTCGCGCAGCAATCCTTCGACGACTTCGATGGTCAGTTTTTTGCCGGTGAGCGAGGCGTAGGAAGCGACGCGGATGAGCGCGCCTTCGAGCCGGCGGACGTTCGTGCGGATGCGGTTGGCGAGAAAATCCAGCACGTCCTCCGGCAGCGTGACGCCCATGATCTGCGCTTTTTTGTTGAGGATGGCGCGGCGCATCTCAATGTCCGGCGGCTGCAAATCCGTGACCAGACCCCATTCAAAGCGCGAAACGAGGCGGTGTTCGAGTCCTTGAATTTCGCTGGCCGGACGGTCGCAGGTCAGCACGATCTGCTTGTGCGCCTTCGTGCAAGGCGTTGAACGTGTGGAAAAATTCCTCCTGAATCCGTTCCTTGCCGGCGAGAAACTGGATGTCGTCAATCAGCAGCACGTCGGTCTGGCGGTATTTCTTGCGGAACTTGGCGAGCTGGTTGTTCTGAATCCCGTCAATGTATTCGTTCGTGAATTTCTCGGACGAAAGATAGGCGACGCGCGCGCCCTTTTTGTTTGCCGAAACGTGCTGGCCGATGGCGTGCAGCAAATGCGTCTTGCCCAGCCCGACGCCGCCGTAAAGAAACAGCGGGTTGTAGGATTTGCCCGGCGCCTGCGGCGACGGCCTTGGCGGCGGCGTAGGAGAAATTGTTGTTGTTGCCGACGACGAACGAATCAAAGGTGTTCTTGGGATTGAAATGCGGCTCGCCATTGGCGGCCGCGCGTTCATGGGCCGCCGCCGGTGTTTTTGCCTTTGCGTGAGCGAGCGGCGGCGCGGCGGTCATCGGCGCAGTTCCGGGCGTTGATTTGAATTTGATCTGCAACTGCCGGCCGGCGGCAATGGCCACGGCGTCCTGCAACAGACTCGAATAATTTCCTTGAGCCAGACTTCGCAAAATTCGTTCGCCGCCTCCAGCGTGACCTGCTGCTGTCAATCGCGCTGGCGCGCAACGGCGCGAACCACATATTGTAGGTGTCGGCACTCAACTTGGAACGAAGATGTTCCTGCGCCGAACTCCAAATTTTTTCCGCCGAAAGTTGCATTTGCGTTCTGTCAAAAAGACCGTTATTAAAGCGTTTTATTCACCTGGCTGCAAAATTGAATCTTGCCGCTGATTTTCAACAGCGTTCATCCCGTCAAGCAAGCGTCCGGCCAGCCGAGCCAGACACCATCCTTGCCCTGTCCTCTGAAAGATTCATCTCAAGATAAAAATAAACAACTTGATTTACAACAACTTACAAACACATCGAGCCGACCGCCAGCTTTGGCCTGCTCAAAATGATGAAACGCCACGGACAGTTTTTGTTGGCGCGACTGTTTTACGCAAACGAACCGGAAGTTTCGAGGACAACATATTAACTTTTGTTCGCAAGTTATTCACAGCGGCCTTCCGGCCAGTAAAATCAATGTTTTTCGCCGTTTTGTCAACCCGCTTCGGATCCTGTCAAACCGCCTGCTCGCCGGTTTCGCCCGTGCGGATGCGAAGCACTCTTTCCACGGAGCTGACAAAAATTTTCCCGTCGCCGATCTTGCCCGTCTTGGCCGCCTTGACAATCGCCTCAATCGCACCGGCAACCTGCGCGTCGGCAAGCACGACTTCAATTTTGATTTTCGGCAGGAAATCCACCGCGTATTCGCTGCCGCGATAAATTTCCGTGTGGCCCTTTCTGCCGGCCAAATCCTTTGACTTCGGTGACGGTCAGGCCTTGGATGCCCAATTCCGCCAAGGCGGACTTCACCTCGTCCATCTTGAACGGCTTGATGATGGCTTCGATTTTTTTCATGCGCTGATTGTGTTGACGGAAGGATGCTAGCACCTGACGCTTCGCTGTAAACAGGAATCTTTCACGGTCGCCAGCCTAAAAATTGCGAGGCGGACAACAAACTTTGCGGACAGCCCGCTAATAAAAAAGCCACAAAATGAGAAGTATTGCTTATACTTTCAAATAATAGTTTGACAAAAATAAGAACTTATGATTTATTATCCACAGTTGCAACGCTGTTGGAGGTGGTTGTGACCTTGATCTTTGATTTTATGTTTTCGATTTGCGTTCTGGTAACGACGCAGATTGGAGTTCTCCGTGATCCCACGTTGTTACTCATTCTAAATTCCCCGGGCCTCTCGGTCATCTTCTGACCGCTTGGCCCGGTTTTTTTTTTTGCAGGCCTCAATTTCAATTCAAACCAATGCACTCCGCGTTCGTTGACACTCAATTTTCCCGCTGTTACCGTCTGCGTTCCTAAAAATGGCGACGGACTACAAAAACACATTAAATCTGCCGCGCACCGACTTTCCCATGAAAGCCGATCTCGTCGCGCGCGAGCCGGAACGCCTCAAAAAATGGGAAGCCGCGCAGCTTTACGAAAAAATCCAGCAACAGCGCGACAAGGAGAACGCGCCGAAATTCGTCCTGCACGACGGCCCGCCGTTTGCCAATGGCGATGTCCACATCGGCACCGCGCTGAACAAGATTCTCAAGGACATCATCATCAAATATCAGACCCTGCGCGGCAAAAGCGCGCCCTACATTCCCGGCTGGGATTGCCACGGCCTGCCGATTGAATTCAAAGTCTCGCAGGAAATGCGCAAGAGTAGCGCGGCGACGACCTCGTCCGCGACTTCGATGCCGCGACCATTCGCAAAGCCTGCGAAGCCTACGCGCGCAAATTCATTGATATTCAGCGCGACGCAATTCAAACGCCTCGGCGTGCTCGGCGATTGGGAAAATCCCTATCTCACGCTGAACAAGGAATACGAGGCCGACGAACTGCGCCTGTTCGCCGACATCGTGGACAAGGGCTTTGTCTATCGCGGCAAAAAACCGGTTTACTGGAGCATTCCCTGCCGCACCGCGCTCGCCGAAGCCGAAGTCGAATATCAAGACCATGTCAGCCAGAGCGTGTTCGTGAAATTTCCCGTCGTCGGCCATGAAAAAACTTTCATCGTGATTTGGACGACGACACCGTGGACGCTGCCGGCAAACCTCGCCGTCGCTTACAACAAAAATTTTCAATACGTCAGCGTCAAAGTTGGCGATGAAAATTATATTTTATTTCGCGGATTGCTTCCGGCTGTCGCGGAAAAATGCGGCTGGACAAATTTCTCGGAAACGCCATTCGCCATTGAAGAATTGGCGAAGCTGCAATATCAGCATCCATTCTGCAATCGCACCGGCAAAATTTTTGCCGCCGATTTTGTCACCAGCGACACCGGCACGGGTTTCGTTCACATCGCGCCCGGCACGGTCTGGACGACTACAATCTCGGCCGTGCAAAACGGCCTGCCGATTTATTCGCCGGTGGATGACGATGGAAAATTTGCCTACACAAACGAATTGCCCGTCGAACAGCAAATGCCCGCCGAAATGGTCGGCAAATCCATTCTGGAAAAACACGGCAAGAGCGACGCGAACGAAGCCGTGCTGCACGAACTCCGCGTCCGCCACGCGCTGTTGCATCAGGAAAATTATCATCACAGCTATCCGCATTGCTGGCGCAGCAAAACGCCCATCATTTTCCGCGCGATGGACCAGTGGTTCATCAAAATTGATCACGTCATTTGTAGGAGACGACGTTGAGGAGTCTCAAATCAAAATCCGAAAATAGTCAGATCCTCGTCACCTCGGTTCCTACATTTCGAGAGGAAGCCCTTGCCGAGATTGACCGCGTGAAGTGGATTCCCGACTGGGGCGTCAACCGCATCAACGGCGCGGTGCAATCGCGGCCCGACTGGTGCATCAGCCGCCAGCGCACCTGGGGCGTGCCGCTGCCCGCATTTTACGACGCGAATGGCGAGGCGATCCTTCACAAGGACGTCATCTGCAACGTCGCCGACTTGATCGAACAACACGGCTCAAACATCTGGTTCGAGAAATCCGCCGCCGAATTATGGTCGCTCGTGAAGCCGGCGAACTGGACTGGCGCCGAAGCCGTCGCCAAATCCAACGACACGCTCGACGTGTGGATTGATTCCGGCTCGTCCTCGCGCGCCGTGTTGATGCGCCGCCCCGAATTAAATCACTCAACTCTCAACTCTCAACTCTCAACCGAATTCCTGGCAGGCCGACGTTTATCTCGAAGGCAGCGACCAGCATCGCGGCTGGTTTCAATCCTCGCTGCTGCTCTCGCTCGCCGGGAACAATGGCGCGGCGCCGTTCAAGACCGTGTTGACGCACGGCTTCATGGTGGACGCCGACCGCGAAAAAATTTCCAAGAGCAAGCAGGGCGCTTACGAGAAACCGCAGACCGCCGAAGCCTACGTCAAAAAATACGGCGCGGACGTCGTGCGGCTGTGGGTCGCGTCGCAGGATTACCGCAGCGACATCGTCGTGAGCGAGGAACGCATCAACAAAGTCGGCGAGACCTATCGCGGCATCCGCAACGCGCTGCGCTACCAGCTCTCGAACCTCTACGATTTCGATCCGGCGAAACATTCCGTGCCCGACGAAAAACTGACCGGCCTCGACCGCTGGATTCTCGGCGAATTCGCGAAGCTCGAAGCCGAAGTCCTCGCCGCCTACGACCAATACGAATTCCACGTCGTCTATCAAAAGCTCAGCCAGTTCATCGCCGTGGAACTCTCGTCGGTCTATCACGACGTCATCAAAGACCGGCTCTACACCGACGCCGCGAATTCGCCGCGCCGCCGCTCCACGCAGACCGCGCTGCACCGGCTGGTGACCGGCCTGTGCCAGATGCTCGCGCCGATCCTGGCCTTCACGGCGGACGAAGCGTGGGAATTTGTGCCGGGGAAAAATGTGAATTCCGTTCACGAAGCGAATTGGCAACCACAGCCGTTTGTTCGGAGCGAAATTGAAATCGAAAATTGGAAAACATTTTTTGCTCTGCGAACAAACGCGCTTTCAGAACTAGAAAAAGCTCGTCAATCCAAACTTATCGGGAAAGCGTTAGAAGCAAAATTTTCATTTTTACTCCCGAAGCCAAAGGGTCAAGAAGCCCAAAAGCATCCAACCCAAGTCTTGGTGCTTGGCGATTGGGCAGGCATCGAAATCACATCACTTGTCAGCACTGAAAATGTTCACGCATTACAAGAATTGCTCAATGTCTCGAAGTTTGAAATCAACTTTGCCGATTCAGTAACAGCCTTTGAGTTTATAGTTAAAAAGGCCGACGGCCAAAAATGCGAACGCTGCTGGCATTGGGAAACGGATATTGGCCAGACCGCCGAACATCCGACGATTTGCAGTCGCTGTGTCGAGGCGGTAAAAATGTAACAAGCTACACCGGCAGGAAGAATATGTCTTGCGATTCGGCAAAAGAGATCAGGTGTTTGTCTTTTCGCAGATAGGCGGGCATAATAATGAGAAGACAATACTTGATTCCATCGTGTTCATTATTGATGTCGTCGAAATACGCCTTTTCATCATAAGACCACAATGCGTTTGGAGGTAGCAATTCACTTATGTTTGCTGATCCTCGCGCAAGCATTATCCACATGGCAGCGACGTCCGATTGCAGTTCGGATTTTCGGGATGCGATTTCGGTCGCGCGGCGTATAAAAGCGGCTTGTAAGAACCATGCAAAACGGCGTTTAGGTATTTCCTCTGAAATTTCGTTGAATTGAGAACCCAGCATTCGGATAAATGAATCAAGGTCGGCAGGGAAACCTTTTCCTTTTTCTTCACGCGCGAGTTCTTCGCAAGCCTCAAGCATAGGATTTAGATTCTGATACGCGACTATACTCATAGTCCAACCGGCTGGATGTGAAGCTTCCAACATCCTTTTGACAGTGGAAACATACGCTGTGTCATCACGGTTCAGAATCTGCGCTAAATTGGGTTGCGTCATTGTGGCTGATTTCCATTTTGTCCTTGGCAAGTTGAGACCTTGCCGCCAGACATTTTGAGTGCTTGTATTGCGACGAAAGAAGAAGCGGGAAACAATGTCCCATGAATCCATGAAGCTAAATCGAATCGCCATAGGGCTGACAGGTGGCTTACATGAGCAGACCAACCACGAACTGGAAATTTCTTTTCGCCGCTAAATAATTCTCCAATCTTTCCGTGGTCACCACCAGTAGCCTCGCGAACATTGATAAGGTGTCCCGGCTGCATCACCAACCGAAGACCCAAACTCGTAATTTCCTGCCAAGCGCGAGGGCCATCGCATAAAATTATTGTGCCGTTTGGTAAATTGGTAATTGCCCGTAAAAAATGTTCCCGACAATTACTAATCAATGCTGTTCGAGTTGCATCTGTCAAATTGCTCCACCGTTCTCTCGTGGCGCAGGCGACAACATCAATGTGAACTGCACTCCCCATCAAATACGTCCAAGCTGGATTTACTCGGTTGAGAACACTTTCCATCTTTTCAAAATAAGGATGCCAGTCCCGATTTACATTCTGAAAATATTTTTCACGGCGAGTTTTTGCGTCGGCTACATCAGCGTCATTCAAATCAGTTCTCGCGTCGCGGGCGTAATCAGAAAGCATGGCAAGTCTCTGGCTTCGTGTTTTCTCACCCCCATTTTCATAAAACTCATTAAGCGCTGGATTTAATCCAATCGTTACTACTTTGAGATGTGGCTTCGTAATATCGCCAAAAAAAGGAATGGGCAGACATACGTTAACAACTTGATTGCCGCACGCCTGATTCCCGACGCACCGATGACACCGTTCAACACTCATTTGTAAAATTTATTTTGCCGGGGACATCCCGGTTTGCGCGCAGAACGAACGTGTGTTTTATTCGCTTCACAATTTTGAATTTGCGCGTGTTAAAAATTTTGTCGAGAAAAAATCACACCGGCTGCTGCTGCGTCCCGGCGCAATGATGTCGCGTTCGTCCTGCAGGGACAACTGGAAATTAGCCAGACATATATCCAGTGACGGTTGCCGCACCGCCCGAAAGCGCCAGAAGACTGGCGCACTCCAAGACGCTTCGCGCAGTTCGAGGGCCATCAGAAAACGCGGCAGCGTCTTGGACTGCGGCAGCCCCCTGCCGCTTTTCCCCGAACGCAAAAGATTTTCGTTTTACAATTTGGACTTTGCGCCCGCCAAAATTTTATCAAGAAAAAACCACCCCGTCCGGGGCGAAATCTTTGTAGAATCACATCCAAACATTTTCAAGCTCCGTCAGCAGCGGCATAAAAAATTCAACGCCAAGACGCAAAGCCGCCAAGGCGCAAAGTGTTTGATTGAATTTTCCTTGGTTCCTTTGCGTCTTTGCGCCTTTGCGTTAAATCGCCCGCTCGAAGCGATTTTTCGTCGCACGAAAGAATTTCACACCGGCTGTGCTGCGTCCCGGCCGGAGTGCGCCCGTCCCCGGGCGCAGCAATGTGGCCGAGCGGGACGGCTTGCGGGTTGGTGAACGCGCATGGCAGTCTGGACGTTGCTGTGGCCGGGGACGGCCACACTCCGCAGGCCAACCAGCCCCGTCCGGGGCGACATATTTGTAGAATCACATACCAAACATTTTCAAGCTCCGTCAGCAGCGGCATAAAATTTAACGCCAAGACGCAAAGTGTTTGATTGAATTTTTATTGGTTCCTTTGCGACTTTGCGCCTTTGCGTTAATTCCATTCCCGCCGATGCCGCGCTGACGGTGCTCCAATCCGTATGCGCGTTCATAAGTGCCTTGTTTCAAGATGGAAGCAAAATCGCAAGCCTTGGCCGCTGGCGGGAATCCGTTGGCCGCCAAGTCGGATGGTCTGGCCGCTGGCGGAAATATCGTGGCCGCCAGCGGGAATCCTCTGGCCGCTGACTGGTCTGGCTTGGCCGCCGAGTCGGATGGCTTGGCCGCCGTCCCGGCTGCAGTGGCCGCCAACTGGAATGGGGTGGCCGCTGACGCGACGGGCTTGGCCGGTGTCGGGAATGTCGTGGCCACCAGATTGCCAACGATGGCCGCCAATGGGAAAAGACAGGTCGCCGCCGCTTTTCAAGCCGCCTGCTGCCGCGTGAGGCTGTGCAGCGAGCCGCCGGAGCAAAATTATTTCCGCCACTCCGTCTTCGGCGGCTCCGGCAAACCTTGCGCGCGCAGCGCCGTGCGGAAATGCAGCTTGGAAATTTTCGCCAGATTCGCCCGCGCCGCGTTCCTCCACAAATTTTTTCGCCGCCGCGTCCACCGCCGCGCTCGCGCCCTTCGGCAGTTTCATTTCAAATTGTTTTTCCAGTTTCGCCAGGCCTTTCACAAATTCGTCGCGCGCCAGAATCGAGGCCGCCGCCACGGCGATGTCTTCTTCCGCCTTGTGCCGCTGCACGAGCTGCAATTCCTTGCCCTGCGCCATCAACGCTTTTTCGATCACGCTTTTGCTCGCGGCGAACTGGTCGCTGATGGCCTTCACCGGCGGCGGGTTCATCTGGTAACGCTTGCCCAGCAGATTTTCGATCACGCGCGCGTGACCCCACGCGAGCAGCGTGTTGACGCTTTTCATCTTCGCGTAAAGCCGGTTGTAAGCCTCGTTGCCGATGACGACGGAATCCACCACGCAGCCGGGCGTCGTTGCGGATTTTTTCGGCGAGTTCGGCAATTTTCTTGTCGCTGGAAATATTTTTGGAATCGCGGATGCCCAATGTCCTTCCACGCGTTGATGACGTTCTCGTTCACATAAACGCCCGCGATGGACAGCGGCCCGAAGAAATCGCCCTTGCCGCTTTCGTCCACGCCGATGCGCGGCAGGAGCAGGTCGGGATTCAAAATGGTTTCGTAGCCGAGCTTGACCTCCTTGAGAATCTCCGGCTCCAGCACGAACTCGACAAATTCCGCCGTGCCCTTGCCCTGCACGACCAGCTTGCCGCTCTCGTAAAAAACGATGTTCGTCTTGTCCGACTCGAACGCGAACCGCGCATACGGCACTTCGCGCGGCTTCCAGTTGCGCGCCTGCAACGCGGCCAGCAGCGCCGACGCCTGTTCGTCGGTCAGCTTGCAAGTGTGGATGGTGAGCGGTTTCACGCGGAAAAAATTAACCGCAAAGGAATGCAAAGAACACAAAGAAAAATTCTGAAGGGATTAAATCAATCAGCCCAGCGTTGACGGATGAAATCCGGCTGCGCAGGAAGATTCGGTGCGGCCGGCACGCGGCGGTCGTCATCGCGACTTTCACCAGCGGCGTGGGCAAGGCCGCGTGGACGGAGCCGCTGGAGCGCGTGATGGCGGTCGTGACCGGGCTGCGACTGTTCGCTCGCGGCGGGCTTTGTGATTGATAAACTGGCGGGCCGGTTCAAAATCCGGCACAAGGACGAAATAAAAAATCATGAAACATCCGAATAAAACGTCATTGAAAAACAAATGGGTTCTCATCACCGGCGCTTCGAGCGGGTTTCGGCGCGGCGGCGGCGCATGCGTTTGGCGCGGAAGGCGCGAAACTGCTGCTCGGCGCGCGGCGCGTTGACCGCTTGAAAAAAGTCGCGGCGGAATCCAAAAAATCCGGCGCGGCGGAGGCGCATTTTCACGAACTGGACGTTTCAAAAACAGAAAGCGTCGAAACTTTCATGGCGTGGGCGAAGAAAAAAATTGCCAATCCGAAATCGCAAATCGCAAATCTCCACGTCCTCATCAACAACGCCGGCGGCGCGCATGGCGTTGACACCATCGCCGATGGCAAGGACGCGGATTGGGAGGCGATGATCCAGTCGAACGTGCTCGGCGTCCTGCGCGTGACGCGCGCGGCGCTGCCGCTCATGCCGCGCGACGCGGGCGCGAGCATCATCAACATCGGCTCGGTCGCCGGGCGCACGGCTTACGAAGGCGGCGCGGTTTATTGCGCGGCGAAGGCGGGCGAACTGCAGATCACCCGCGCGCTGCGGCTTGAATTGTTCGGCACGGGCATCCGCGTCGGCACGGTTGATCCGGGTCTGGCGGAGACGGAATTTTCACTCGTGCGTTTCAAGGGCGACGCGGCGGCGGCGAAAAAAGTTTATGAAGGAACAAATCCGCTGACCGCCGAAGACATCGCGGAAATTCTCGTCTGGATCGCCAGCCGTCCGGCGCACGTCAACATTGACGAACTGGTCGTGAAGCCTGTTGACCAGGCGGCGGTGGGAAAAGTTTTTCGGCGGAAAGTTTTAAGTTGAATGCAGTGATTTCAACTTAAAATTGAACAGCTCAACAATTCAAAAATTGCTAAATCCCCTTGTTCGCGCGCCAGAGCAAGAACGCGCCGACGGCCTGAAAAATAAAATTCGGCAGCCAGATGATCAGGTGCGGCGCAAATTCCGGCGCGCGTGGACAGCGATTCGGCGAGCATGATGAAGCTGTAATAAACCAGCACGAGGCCGAGCGCGATGGCCACGCCGATGTTCGTCTCGCGGCGATGCACGCGGATGCCGAGCGGAATCCCGACGAGCGTGAACCCGAAGCACGCGAACGAAAACGCGACCTGCCGGCTCATTTCAACGCGGACCGGCTCGGTCAAATCTGCGCGACGCCGCGCGGCTTCGCGGAGTTGCGACGGACGATGCGACCGAATTGGTGGCGGCGGGCGGCGGCAGGGACAGTTCCCGCTCGCGGGTCGGCCAGTTCATCGCGCAACTGCCAGAATGTCATGTCGCTGAATTTGGGCTTGGAAAATTTTTGGGACAGGTCGTTCGTCGGATAAAGATTTGCAGAAGTAAATTCTGCGCTGTCCAAGTGATGCCGCTGCCGGTCAGGTGCCGCGGGCTCGAACAGATGCACGAAGATTTCCTTGTTCGACGGATTCATTTCCAGATTGTCCACGCGGGCGCGGTGATGGTCAGGGACACATTCGTTTCGTTTTCCAGTTGCAGAACCATCGACATTTTCAAGCTTGCCCTTGTTGTTTTTCTCCGTGTAAAAAATGTAGCCCGGAAAATCGCGGATGAACTGGCCTTCCGGCAACAGTCTTTCCGGCGATTGCAGGTTCATCAATTCCCCGCCCATCCCGGAAAGCAGTTTTTTGTAGGCGACGCCGCATTGCGGGCCGATTTCCATGTTGATCCACGCGCTCAAGCCGCAGCAGAGCAGGCTCAACAGCAGAACCGGCGTGATGAGCGAAAGCAGGCTGATGCCGCTGGCGCGCGCGGCGGTGAGTTCCTGGTCCGCGCTGAAACGGCCGAACACCAGCAGCATCGCGGTCAGCAAACCCATCGGCAGGGCGAAGACCAAGACGAACGGGATCAACAGGCCGACGGCTTCAATGATGGTTCCGAAACGCGCTTGTCCGTTGACAAGCACTTCGAGAATCCCCCGCAACCCATTGCCGAGCACCAGCACGAAGGTGAAGACAGCCACCGTCAGCAGCAGCGAGGCGAGCACCTGCCGGGTCAGATAATTGTGCAGCGTTTTCAAATTGGGCGGCGGCCATTTCGGAGTTCACGCCTCAACGCGCTTTTCCTGTCAAACAAACTGCGGCCCAACCGGACACGCCGAAGGATTAGCTCCGGTTCAGTTTTTCCAGTCGAACGCCTTTTTCTTCAGCGCGTAAAGATAACCGGCGAACAAAATGCCGAGGAAGGAAATCATCGAGCCGAAAATCAGGTTGCGCGTCGCGTGGTCGGCCAGCATATCACGATAAACGACCGCCCACGGATAAAGGAACACGACTTCGATGTCGAACAGGATGAACAGCATGGCGACCAGATGGAATTTCACCGAGAAACGCGCGCCGCCTTCGCCGATGGGATTTGCGCCGCACTCGTAGGCCATGTCCTTGGCCTTGGTGGTTTTGGCGAACTTGCCGAGCAGAACTGAAAGCGCCAGCACGCTGACTGCGAAGCCGATGGCCGCCGCGAGCAGCATTAGAATCGGGATGTATTGCGCGATTTGCGAATTTTCCATGCCGAAAATTTAGAATGACGCGCGGAAAAATCAACAAGGAAAGCAGGAATTCAGGAAAAATCATGGAGGCTCATAAATGACACATTTCACGGACAGAGGCATTTCATGAAATCCATTCCAGTATTCCTGCCTTCCTTATTCATTTTCTGAACAGCCACATCAGCAATGTCAGAACCACGCTGACAATCAGGCACGTCACAATTGGAAAATGGAAGCTGAAATCGTCTTTGGAATAATTGATGTCGCCGGGCAGGCGGCCCAGCCAGCCTTTGCCGAAACCCGCCCAAAGCAGCACGCCAACAATGGCGACGAGGAGTCCGGCGATTACGAGAAATTTTCCGAGGTCGTTCATAATAAGGAAAACAGGAAATCAGGAATGTGGCTGGAAAATCACACGCTTCACCGTCAACGGCATGGTTGCAAAATTCAGCAAAAGACCGTGTTCCAATCTCGCCGCCTTCAAATATGAACGCGCAATCGCAAAATGAATGTCGTCCAATGCTGAAATCGCCTTCAACTCCACAACAATCAAGTTTTCCACGAGCAAATCAAGCCGGTGTTCTCCAACCAAAACTTCCTGATAAAAAATCGGCAGTGCCTTTTGCTGTTCAACTTTGAGTCCGGCGCGCTTTACCTCGACCACGAGCGCCGCCTCATAGATGGATTCCAGAAAACCCGGGCCGAGCGCCTTGTGAACTTCAATCGCACACGCAATAATGCGCCCGGTCAATTCTTCATGCGCCAATTGTTTCATGTTTTGGAATTTTAATAAGGAAAGCAGGAAGGCAGGAATAAAAAAAAACGAAACGGTTTTACTTCAAAAATCTTTTCCTGTTTTCCTGCCTTCCTTATTTATTTTCCTTGTTCAAAAACTTCACCATCGCTGCGGCAAACGGCGCAAGGTCGCGCGGCGTGCGGCTGGAAATCAAATTGCCGTCCACGGCAACCGGCTCGTTGACCCAGATGCCGCCGGCGTTTTCCAGATCGTCCTTGATGCCAAGCGAGCCGGTGACGCGCCGGCCTTTCAAAATTTTCGCGGAGACCGGAATCCAGCCGCCGTGGCAGATGAAGGCGACAAGCTTGCCCTGCTCAAAAAACTCGCGCGTGAGCGAAAGCACCTTTGCGTCGCGCCGCAATTTGTCCGGCATGAAGCCGCCCGGAACAAGCAGCCCGCAGAAATCCTTGCTGTCCGCGTCCTTCAAAAGCAAATCCGGCTGCGCGGGATAGCCGTGTTTGCCGGTGCAAGTCTTGATTTCCGGCGCGGCGCATTTCAGCGCGTAGCCCGCCTCCTCCAGCCGCAGCTTCGGATACCACAGTTCCAGGTCTTCGTAGCAGTCGTCGAGAAACGCCAGCAATGTCTTTTGCATGATTGATTTTGCACCCGCTGGCGGGATTCATGCAAGTTCTGAAGACGGCTTGCGACTGAAGACGCCAGATGAAGATGTTGTCATTTTTGACATCAGGCTTGATTCGATTTCGAAAAGTGGTAGTCTCAAGGCAGTTAGCCTTGGATCACAGGTATGAATCAGGCTGTTTCCACAAAAGACCCGACGGCGGTCGCCAAAGAAGTGCAGGCATCGTATCTGGCGATGTTTCCGCAGGGCGACCGGCTGTTCGTGCCGCGCGCGTTCGGCGCGGCGGAGGACTGTTTCACCGGGCGCTACGCCGATTATCAGGCGGTGGACACGAATTACCACGATTTCGAGCACACGCTCCAAGGTGCGCTGTGCATGGTGCGGATACTTCACGGCCGTCACAAGGCGGCGGTTCAGCCCGCGCTCACGCAGCAAATTTTTCAACTTGGGCTGCTCGCCATCCTTTTGCACGACACCGGCTACCTGAAAAAACGCGACGACATCGAAGGCACCGGCGCCAAATACACCGCCACCCACGTCAACCGCAGCACCGAATTCGCCGCCAGATTTTTGAGCGAAAAAGGCTACCATCTCAAAGACATCCACGCCGTGCAAAACATGATCCGCTGCACCGGCGTGGACGCCACATTGAGCAACATTCCCTTTCAGGACGATCTGGAAAGAATCGTCGGCCACGCCCTCGGCACGGCGGATTTGCTCGGACAAATGGCGGCGGACGACTACGTTGAAAAACTGCCGGTTCTCTACGATGAATTTGCCGAGGCCGGGCACAACGCGCCGCCCAAATCCAGCGTCGTGAGCATGTTTTCCAGCGCGAAAGACCTGTTGAGAAAAACCCCGGACTTCTGGGACAAATATGTGAAGCACAAGCTCGACCGCGATTTCGGCGGCGTCTTCCGCTTCCTCAACGTGCCGTATCCCGACGGCGCGAATTTCTACATGGACAAAATCGAGTCGAACATCCTGCGCCTGCGCGAAGTCATTTCCAGCGAGGAGAACACCGCCGGGTTCCTGGCAAAATATCACGTCGCGGCAAGATGATCACGCGCTGACAAAGTTCACAGCTTCGGTGGCAGGTGACGGCAGTCCGGCGACGTTGGTGAAATTCAGGTCGAATGCCAGATGTCGATTTGAACTCTACACGCCAACCATAGCGCGCGAGATGCCAATGAAAATTAAACGCCGAAACAGATTCTCGGCTACGAACCAAGTGAAAGCTCGCCTACATCAGACTGAACATCCAAACGCCATGCCCGCCTCGGAGCGCTGTCCCGGTCAACACAGTGGCGCGGTTTGCGGATGTTGTTTCAACACAAGCCAAATTCTATAAAGAAACTGTCCGCCCAATGGGATCGAGATTGATTCTTGAAAGACATCTTAAAAAGCTTCATGCTATTGTCCCTATGGAGAAAGTTGTCATCATCGGATCGGGTTGCGCGGGCTGGACGGCGGCGCTTTACACGGCGCGGGCGAATTTGCAGCCGCTCGTGCTGATGGGCAAACAGCCCGGCGGACTGCTCACCACCACAAGCATCGTGGAAAATTTCCCCGGCTTTCCCGAAGGCGTGGACGGCTACGAACTGATGACGCGGATGCAGAAACAGGCGGAACGCTTCGGCGCGAAGACGACATTCGGCACGGTTGAAAAGGTGGATTTTTCAAAACCGCCGTTTGAACTGGTTGTGGACGGTGAAAAAGTTGAAGCGGAAACCGTCATTATCGCCACCGGCGCGAGCCACAAGCATCTTGGCGTGTCCGGCGAAGATTTGCTGGAGACCAAGGGCGTGACTTATTGCGCGACGTGCGACGGCGCGCTGCCGGTGTTCCGCAACCAGCCGCTCGTCGTGGTCGGCGGCGGCGATTCCGCGTGCGAGGAGGCGACTTATCTCACGCGGTTCGGCTCGGAAGTTTTTTTGGTCCACCGGCGCGATTCGTTGCGCGCGTCCAAAATCATGGCCGGGCGCGTCCACGCGCACACAAAAATCAAGCCGGTCTGGGATTCCGCCGTGACGGAAATTCTCGACGTGAAGCAGGACAAGGTGACGGGCGTGAAATTAAAAAATCTCAAGACCGGTGTGGAATCCATTTTGCCGTGCGCGGGAGTTTTCATCGCCATCGGGCACGGGCCGAACACGGACATTTTCAGAGGCCATATTGAGATGGATGCAAACGGTTTCATCGTTCCAAAACTCGGCACGATGACGAATGTGCCGGGCGTGTTTGTGGCGGGCGACTGCTCGGATCATGTGTATCGCCAGGCAATCACGGCGGCGGGCGCAGGTTGCGCGGCGGCGATTGACGCGGAGCGGTTTTTGTCGGCACGGAACGAGTAACAATCTTGTTGCCGCAGAGAAGCAGATGCAGTCCAATGTTTTCATGAGAAGATTGCTTTTAATTTTGGCGGCCTTTTCCTGCGCGGTTGAATTGTCCGCTGCGGAAACCAACAATCTCGCCCCGCTGAAAATCAGCGCGGTTGACGCGACGAATTATTACGACAGGGAAATGATCGTGACGGGACAGGTCGCGCAGGTGACCATCCGGCCCACGGTGACATTTTTGAACCTCGACAAGAAATACCCCGACTCGCCGTTCGAGGTGGTGATTTTTCACGGCAAGAGCAGCTTTTACGGCGACGCAAACGCGCTGAAGGGAAAATCCATCGAGATCAGGGGCAAAATAAAAAATTACAGGGACAAGCCGGAGATCATCCTGGGCAGCACGAATCAATTGAATGTTTTGGGCGTCACGAATTTGAGCCTCTTTCTCAATCCGGTTTCCACGACGAATGTCGCTCCGGCGACTTCGTCGCCGGTCCATGCGCCGTCAACGAACCGCTTTCCGGAAATCATGTGACCGGCGGCGGAGAATCCGCCGGCTGCGTTTGTGAATCCAGCCTCTTGCGGAGGGTTTGCGCGAGCTTTAGCGTTTGAAACGGCTTGTTGAGAAAATTGACGCCTTCTTCCAGGAGAAAGTCCGAGCCTGCGACTTCCGCGCTGTAACCGCTGGCATAAATCACTTTCAATGTCGGATTTTCCTTCAACAGCCGTTCGCCCAACTGCCTTCCGTTGATTCCGCCGGGCATGACCATGTCGGTCAGCAGCAGTTGGATTTCGTCGCGGTGCTGTTTCCAGATTTTGAGGGCCTCGACGCCGTTGACGGCTTCGAACACTCGATAGCCGAGCCGCAACAGGGTTTTGACCACGGAAAGACGCAGGATCATGTCATCTTCAACGAGAAGGATTGTTTCATTGCCGCCGCGCCATATGGATGTCGCTGGCTGCTCCGTTTTTTGCCCGGTAGTTTTGGCGATGCGAGGAAGATAGATGCGGAAGGTCGTGCCTTGTCCGGCTTCGCTATAGGCTTTGATCCAGCCCTGATGCTGCCGGATGATGCCGAAGACGGTGGACAATCCGAGGCCGGTGCCTTTGCCGGTCTCCTTGGTGGTGAAGAATGGCTCGAAAATGTTCGGCAGAATTTCTGGAGGGATGCCGCAGCCGGTGTCACTTACGCTCAGGCACACAAAGGAACCGGGACGGGCCTGGGCGGATTGTTCGCGGACCGATTCGTCAAATTCCACGGTGGAAGTTTCGATGACCAGCCGCCCGCCGTTGGGCATGGCGTCGCGGGAGTTGACCGCAAGGTTCATCAAGACCTGATCCAACATTCCCGCGTCGGCGCGGACGAACAGCGGTTGCATGGCGAATTTGAACTGAAGCTCGATGTTTTCGCTCAGGATGCGCCGCAGCATCTGGGTCATGTCGTTTATGGACTGGTTCAAATCCAGATCGTTCTGCAGCAGGGGCTGCTT
The DNA here is from genome assembly GCA_963755455.1 of uncultured Verrucomicrobiae bacterium. Lineage (GTDB taxonomy): Bacteria > Verrucomicrobiota > Verrucomicrobiia > Limisphaerales > UBA11358 > UBA11358. The sequence goes on along the minus strand of CAVWJH010000004.1, from coordinate 506,773 downwards.
TCGCCCGAACATGAGCAGCTTGCGGGTCAGGGTGGAGGCGCGCTGGACGGACAATCCTATTTCATCAGCCAGAGCGGCCTGTTGCGGGGAAAGACTACCCTCGGTCTTCAGCAGTTCGGACTGGATTTGAATGACGGCAAGAATGTTGTTGAAGTCATGCGCCACACCGCCGGCCAACTGGCCGATGCTCTCCATTTTTTGAATCTGGCGGAGTTGGGATTCGAGTTCCACTTCATTCGTCACGTCGCGCTTGACGGCCACATAGTTGATGACCGCGCCCGTGTCGTTCCGCACCGGCGAGATGGTGGCTTCCTCCTCGTAAAAGTTGCCATCCCTGCGGACGTTGATGAAGTGGCCGTGCCACACTTCGCCTCGGTTGAGGACATCCCACATCCGGCGGTAAAACCCGGCGTCCTGTTTGCCGCTTTTGAGGAAGCGGGTATTCTGGCCAAGCGCTTCCGCGCGGGTGTAGCCGGTGGATTTCTCAAATGCCGGATTGACATAGAGGATGGTGCCGCCGGTGTCGGTGATCACGATGCTCTCGGACGCCTGCTCCACTGCCATCGCGAGCCGCGCATTGGATGCTTCCGCCTGCTTGCGTTCGGTGACGATGGAGCTGATGGCGATGAATTGGCGGATGCCGCTGTCGGCATTAAGGAACGGCACGATGGTCATGTCCACCCAGTAAAACGAGCCGTCCCCGGCCTTGTTTCGAACTTCGCCTTTCCAGACTTTGCCCTGCTTGATGGTCGCCCACAAATCGCGCATGAATTCCTTCCGATGAGAACCGGAAGAGATGATGCAATGATCCTGGCCGAGCAGTTCCTCGCGCGAGTATTTTGAGATGGCGCAGAACTTGTCGTTGACGTAGGTGATCTTGCCCTGCGGATCAGTGATGGCGACAATGGCGTGTTCGTCGAGGGCGGCCTTGAGGTCGTCAATTTCTTTAATCGAGTCTTTGAGCCGCTGTTCAACCTTCATGCCCTGAAATCCAGTTTATGTATCTTCACCACTCGAAATAAAATAACACGCGGTCGCGGTGATGTGAAAGAAATTTCTGCATGGCATGATATGCTTATCCCGTTGACTCCCGTAGTATTTGGCGCGAGTTTGGTTGATGGACAAGCTGAAGTTTCCAACAACTTTGAAAGAGTTTCGTGAGCAATTTTCAGAGGAAGCGGCTTGTTTTGAATATCTGGGGCAAAGTCGTTGGCCCGCTGGCTTTGCTTGTCCACGATGCTCCGGCAGGAAGTATTGGGTCAAAGCTCGGCGGTATGTTTACGAATGCTCCGAATGTGGTCAGCAAACTTCCGTTACGGCCGGAACCCTCCTTCACGGCACACACTTTTCGCTCCGCGAGTGGTTTTGGGCCGCTTACTTGGTAGCCACACATACCCCAGGCATGAGCGGCACCCAACTACAACGGCAGATGGGCTGCAGCTATAAGACTGCTTGGTATTTGCTCCACCGGCTGCGACGCAGCATGGTGAATGAAAAGCGGGCGCTACTCAGCGGGCGTGTGGAAGCTGATGAGGTCATTATTGGCGGGCCTGTCAGCGGCAAGACCGGCCGTGGCGTTACCAAGGATGAAAAGAGCACGCTGGTCTTTGGCGCAGTAGAAGTGGTGGCGTTTACCGACAAGCGGGGAGGCCGTTTGGAGAAAGCTGGGCGGCTGCGGCTGGCGGTGACGCAACGGGCAGACGCCCTTTCGATTCGCCATTTTCTTACGACCCATGTGGAGCCGGGCAGTGAAATTTATACGGATGATTGGAAAGGCTATTCCAAAACCGCTTTGGCCGACTACCGCCACGCATTGCAGCCGATCGCGACTCATGCGCTGCATATTCACCGCGCTTTCGGCAATCTCAAGACGTGGCTCAACGGCACGCACCATGGAGTTGACCCGAAGTATTTACAAAACTATCTCGATGAATTTGTCTTTCGCTTCAACCGCCGCAAGACCCCGATGGCAGCATTCCAAACGTTATTGGGCTTGGCTGCTCACAAAGCCCCGGTCGGTTTCGAGAAAATGATTGGACGGGAGCCAACGGGATAAGCACATGGCATGAATTTCGGCGGGGCGAGGCTGCCGACGAGCTGGCTCGCGAGGATGTTCGCCCCGCCAAAAATCAAATTGATGCAATGCCGGAATTTCCCGCAGATTGTTTTTGAATTCATCATTGACCATTCGCCGGGCAGTGTTAAAATGACTGCTCGGTTTAAGGAAATTAATTCCACCAACAGATAAATATTAAAATTATGCCTGTCAAAGTTGCAATTAACGGGTTCGGTCGCATCGGGCGCCTGGTCTTTCGCGCCATCGCCGAACAAGGTCTTCTCGGCAAGGAAGTCGAAGTCGTCGCGGTCGGGGACATTGTGCCCGCCGACAACCTCGCCTACCTGCTCAAATACGATTCCACCCAGGGCCGCTTCGCCGGCACGGTCGGCTCCAAAAAATCCGCCGCCGACAAAACCGAAGACGACGTCTTGATCGTGGATGGAAAAGAAATCCACGTCGTCAGCGCCAAGACGCCGGCGGAACTGCCGTGGAAAAAATTCGGCGTGGACGTCGTAATCGAATCCACCGGCCTTTTCACCGATGCAGCGAAGGATAATTCGAAATCCGCCTACGGCCACATCACCGCCGGCGCGAAGAAAGTCATCATTTCTGCGCCGGGCAAGAATGAGGACATCACCGTGGTCATGGGCGTGAACAACGAGAAATATGACGCCGCGAAGCATCATGTGGTTTCCAACGCGAGCTGCACCACAAACTGCCTCGCGCCGCTCGTCCACGTTTTGCTCAAGGAAGGTTTCGGCATCGAGGAAGGTTTGATGACGACGATTCACAGCTACACCGCCACGCAAAAAACCGTGGACGGTCCGAGCAAAAAGGACTGGAAAGGCGGGCGCAGCGCAGCCATCAACATCATTCCGTCAACGACCGGCGCAGCCAAGGCCGTCGCGTTGGTTTGCCCGGAAGTGAAGGGCAAGCTGACCGGCATGGCGTTTCGCGTGCCGACGCCGACGGTTTCCGTCGTTGACCTCACGGTGAAAACGGTGAAGGACACAAGCTACAAGGAAATTTCCGCCGCGATGAAGAAGGCGAGCGAGACGTATCTCAAGGGCATTCTGGAATTCACGCATGACGAAGTGGTGAGCAGCGACTTCATCCACAGCAAATCATCCTCCATTTTTGATTCCGGCTCCGGCATCGAGTTGAACAAACGCTTCTTCAAGCTCGTGAGCTGGTATGACAACGAGTGGGGCTACAGTTGCCGCGTGGCCGACCTGCTGAAATTCATGATCGGCAAGGGGCTGTAAGCGAAATTCAAATTCAAAACGGCGGACTGGAAACAGTTCGCCGTTTTTGTTTTTGTCTTTGACTTTTTTAAGGCGATGGACGCACATTCAACCCGCAAATCAATATTTCCTCGACACCCGCCAAGATTGGAACGTCCTGGAAATTCCAGCCCATTCCGCTTCAAATAACTTTTACGCGCGCGACAAAACTTGCCGCCGCCCGGAAAATTTAATAACTTTTCCGCCACAAAAAAATTATGGCAAAAGAAATCCTCGAAATGCTCGTTGAGTCGGCCACAATGGAACTGCCCGACACAAAAACCATCAAACTCAAATGGCCGGACGCCCACAATCCAGAATTCAAGACCGGCCAGTTCATCACGCTTTACTGGCCGGACACGACCAGTTACAAGCGCGCCTATTCGCTCTCGTCGTGCGCGCTGGATCGCGGCTTTTACGAAGTCACCGTCAAGCGCGACGGCAAGATGGGCACGCGCATCGTGGACTGGGCGAAACCCGGCGACAAGATGTTCGTCATCCCGCCCGTCGGAAAATTTCTGCCGGTCTATGAGCCGAACAAGCATCTCGTCTGCGTCGCCGGCGGGTCGGGCGTCACGCCGTTCCGCGCCTATGTGCGCGAGGCGACGCGGCGCAAGCTCGAAACAAAAATCACCGTGCTTTACAGTGTTCGCCAGCCCAAGGACATCATTTTCAACAGCGAATTTCGCGAACTGGAAAAGGAAAATCCGCATTTCAAGTTCCACGTCACCTGCACGCGCGCGACGCCGGAGGACAACTGGACGGGCCGCAACGGACGCATCACGCCGGTGTGGATCAAGGAATTTGCGACCGATCTGCCGAACACCGTCTTCTACGCCTGCGGCCCGAACGCGCTCGTTGACTTCGCCGAGGAAGTCGTCCTGCACGGCCTCGGCGTGCCGAAGGAGCAGATGAAGACGGAGAAATGGGGCTAAATTTCAGCCACGGATTTTCACAGATGAAACACAGATAAATGAACGACCTCATTCCAGAGGCAATTTCCGCTATTTCGGATGATGAGCTTTTCCAGTTGCTTGCGAAAGAGCTTGAGAAACAAGTTTCTGTCACCAGAGGTTCGCCTGAATTTGTGACCGAAATTCAAAAGCTTTCTATCGGATTAAGAGCAATGGCTGCAACATACGAACTTGATGTTTCTTTGGTGATGGATGATTTAGGCTGGCATTTTGGAAATTGGCACAACACCGCTTTGGCTGATGAAACAATTCGTGGTCTTGACGAATTGGGAGCAACCGAGTTGGCAGTAATTTTCAAAGAAGCCTTTCAAATTGCACTTCGATATTGGGATAAACTTGCAGCGAAAGACTGGTCGAAGTGGTATCACGGTTCGCTACTGGAAAAAGAAATTAAGCCTTTGAACGAGCGAGCATGGAAAATTCTTGATGGAAAGAAAAACGGGGTTTTCGAATATTGGGTTAATTACGCGCGCAAATATCCAGAGCGCATCGCAAATGCAAATTAGCAATTTTTGCGAGAATTTGTTTCTTTGAATCTGTGTTTATTTGTGTCCATTTGTGGCTAAAATAATTTCATGCTAAAGCGCACCGCACTTTTTTCAGCGCACCAGAAACTCGGCGCGAAGCTGATTGATTTCGGCGGCTGGGAAATGCCGGTGCAATATACCAGCATCACCGGCGAACACCTCGCCGTCCGCAACGCCGCCGGGATTTTCGACATCTCGCACATGGGCGAAGTCACCGCCAGCGGCGCGGGCGCGGAAAGTTTTTTGAATTCCGTCCTCACCAACGACACCCGCAAGCTCGCGCCCGGCGAAGGTCAATACACCTTGATGTGCAACGAACACGGCGGCGTGATTGACGACCTCTACGCCTACAAACTTTCCGAAGGCGTTTATTTTCTCATCATCAACGCCTCGCGCGTCGAACCCGATGTGGCGTGGCTGAAATCGCAGGCGGCGAAATTTCCAGGACAAAATAAATTAAACCTTACCGACGCCTCGCACAATTATTCCGCCGTGGCCGTGCAAGGCCCGCGCGTCAAGGAATTCATCAACGACTGCATCCCCGGCGCATCCATTTCCGCCATGCGCGTCGCGCAAGTCACGGATTTGAAGAAAAACCAGATTGGCGGATTTCATTTTGAACACGAGGGCATTCTCGTTTCACGAACCGGTTACACGGGCGAAGACGGATTTGAAATTGTCGGCTCCGACGAGGCGATCCGTCATGTCTGGAACAAAATCCTCGAAGCCGGCACGCCGTTTGGAATCAAGCCGTGCGGCCTCGGCGCGCGTGACACGCTGCGCACGGAAGTTTGCTACCCGCTTTACGGCCATGAATTGGACGAGAACACGACGCCGATTGAAGCGGGCGTCGGTTTTTTTGTGTCGCTGAACAAGGGCGAATTCAACGGACGTTCCGTTCTTGCCGGACAAAAGGCGAACGGTGTGAAAAAGAAACTCGTCGCTTTCAAAATGACGGGCAAATCCGCCCCGCCCCGCCCGCATTATCCGATCTGTTCAAATGGCACGCATATCGGCGAAGTGACCAGCGGCACCCAAAGTCCGTCGCTCAATTTGGGAATTGGAATGGGATTTGTGCCGCCGGAATTCTCGAAGCCGGACACGCATATTGAAATTGAAATTCGCGGCAAATGTTTCGCCGCCGTCGTTGTGCCGAAGCCAATTTACCGCAAAATCACATGACTCCGTTCAATTGACCGCCGGTTTCGTTTCCGATTTTAATCTGCTTTGCGGCCAGAACGGTTTGCTGAAAGCGCCGGTGAAATCGTAGCCGTTCTGAAAATCGTCGTGGCTGTCCTTGTCGGTCTTGGCGAGCAGGCTGATCTCCACCATGTTGAAAACGATGTCGCCAAAGTCACGGCAGCTTTTCACGCCCCATTCTTCGAATACGGTCACGGTCATCGGTCCGAATTGCTGGAGCGCAAACTGCCGGATGCCTTCGAGCAGCTCCTGCCCGGTGATGTGCCGGATGCCGCCGCGATTTTCCCTGCCAATGAGTTTCTGGGTGAAGTCGAGCGCCTCGCGCACAAACAAATAGGCGTCGCGCGCAAAACGCGGATCCTTCGCGAGGATTTGCTCCACGGCTTCGTCGAAATTGATTTCGTGCATTTTAAGGTTTGGCTTCCTGAACCGTCGCAGCCGCCGGGTGCGCGGTGCGATACGTTTTCACCGCCATGCCCGTCAGCAACAGTCCCAAAACGACAATCAGAAACAACTGTTCCTGTTTCGTCAGCCTGTTCATGCGGACAATGTAGCTGGAAATTCGTTGCACGGCAACAATGTGGTTTTATTTATGATTTAAGATTTACGATTTATGATTTGTGGGATTAAACTGCCGTGCCGGTCAGATCATCAATCATCAATCAAAAATCGTAAATCATCATGGCAGCCATTGGACGATTTCAGAAGGGCCTGGACATTTTCCACGCAAAGGTCGTGGACGGCGAATTGTTCCGGCTGCGCGGCGACGTGTTTGGCTCGCCGTCGTTTGACCGCAAGCCGACGCCGCGCAAAGGCGTGAAGACCTTGGTTCCCGTCGTGCCGGCGAAAATCATCTGCGTCGGGCTGAATTACGCCGACCATGCGCGCGAAACGGGCAAGGAACTGCCGAAGGAACCGTTGATCTGGTTCAAGCCCGCCGACCTCGCTGCTGCCCGACGGCGGGAAGATTGAAATTCCATTTCCACAACACCGCACGGATTACGAGGCGGAATTGTGCATCGTCATCGGCCGCAAAATCCGCAACGTCTCGCCCACGCAGGCTTCACGTTATATTTTCGGCTACACCGCGTCGCAGGACATCAGCGACCGGACGATTCAAAAATCCGACGGCCAGTGGGCGAGGGCAAAGTCGTTCGATACCTTCACGCCGCTCGGCCCGTATGTGGAAACCCAGATTGATCCGGCGCAGTTGAACATCCAGCTTTTCCAGAACGGCCTGTTGCGCCAGAACTCGAACACCCGGCAGCTCATCTTCAAACCCGCCGAACTCGTCAGTTTCATTTCGACCAACCTCACGCTGCTGCCCGGCGACGTGATTTTGACCGGCACGCCCGGCGGCATCGGCCCGATCCAAAGCGGCGACACATTGGAAGTGCGGATTCAAGGGCTGACGCCGCTGGTGAACCAGGTGAAGTGAGAAGTGGGAAGGGCGAAGGACGGGAGTTTCTTAAAAATGGCAAACTTATGAATGATCTGAAGCCGAGAACTAAAAAGTTTGCATTGGATGTCATTTTATATTTGCGCAAGTTGCCGCGTGGCGATGAATTTATGGTTATCAAACGCCAGCTTATTCGTTCGGCGACATCCGTTGCGGCCAATTATCGCGCTGCCCAACGCGCAAAATCCAAAGCGGATTTTATAAACAAACTTGGCATAGTTGAAGAAGAAGCCGATGAATCACTGTTTTGGCTGGAATGTCTGATTGAATTGGCGACAAATGAACACGCGGAACTAAAACGATTATTGAAAGAAGCCGATGAATTGACCGCCATTTTTGTCGCATCAAGAAAGCGGGCGCGTGAATAAAATTGGCAACTCGCACTTCGCCCTTCACACTTCTCACTTTGTATGAAGTGGACACAAACTTTGATTCCGACCCTCCGCGAAGCCCCGGCTGACGCGGAAATCGTCTCGCACAAACTGCTGCTGCGCGCCGGCCTCATCCGCAAGCTCGCGGGCGGCGTTTATACTTTTCTGCCGCTCGGACTGCGCGCGCTTGCGCAAAGTCGAGCAGATCGTCCGCGAGGAAATGGACCGCGCCGGCGCCATTGAAGTGCTCATGCCCGCGCTCCAACCGCCGGAAATCTGGCAGCAAAGCGGACGCTACGAAACCGCGAGCAACGTGCTGTTCAAAGTGAAGGACAGCGGCAATCGCGAATGGGTTTTAAGCCCGACGGCCGAAGAAGTCATCACCACGCTCGCCGCGAACGAAATCAATTCCTACCGCCAGTTGCCGAAGAATTTTTATCAGATCAGCGTGAAATTCCGCGACGAAATCCGCCCGCGCTTCGGCCTGATGCGCGCCAAGGAATTCATCATGAAGGACGCCTATTCGCTTCGACACCACGGACGAAGGCGCGATGGCCAGCTACAAAAAAATGTATGACGCCTACACGCGCATCTTTGCGCGCTGCGGGCTGAAGGCATTTCCGGTGGAGGCCGACACCGGCGTCATCGGCGGCAACTATTCGCACGAATTCATGGTGCCTGCCGAGACGGGCGAGAACGAAGTGGCGTTCTGCGAAGCGTTGCGGCTACGCGGCGAACATTGAAAAGGCGACGAGCGGCATTCCGAAAACGGCGGCGCGCGAAATCGGCGCGGCGATTGAAAAATTTGCCACGCCCGGCGTCGTGACGATTGAAGCGTTGAGCAAGGAGCCTTACAAAGTTCCGGCAAACCGCCAGATCAAGACGCTGGTTTATATCGCGGACAGCAAAGCCGATTATTGATTTTGATTCGCGGCGACGACCAGTTGAACGAAACGAAATTGCTGGCGAAGACCGGCGCGGTTGCCGCGCGTCCGGCGACGGCGGAAGAAATTGTTGCCGCTGCTCGGCGCGAAGCCGGGTTCGCTTGGGCGCGGTCGAAATTGAATGTTCGCGGCAGAACGGATGTTAAAGTTTTCGCCGACGAACGTTTGCAAGGCGCGAACGACATGACGACCGGCGCGAACGAAGACGGTTTCCATTTGAAAAATGTCTCCATCGAGCGCGACATCAAGGTGACGGCGTGGTTTGATTTGCGCACCGTTACTGCCGGCGAGCCGTGCGCCAAATGCGGCAAGCCGCTGAAAATCCGCCGCGCGATTGAAGTCGGCCACGTCTTCAAGCTCGGCACGAAATACAGCGAGAAGTTGAACGCGACATTTCTCGACGAGGACGGCGCGCGCAAGCCGTGCGGTCATGGGCTGCTACGGCATCGGCGTCACGCGCACGTTGCAGGCGGTCATCGAGCAGGGCAACGACAAGGACGGCGTCATCTGGCCGTTGAGCGTCGCGCCGTATCAGGTTTGCATCACGCCGCTGGCCGTCGCGCCGGAAAGCGAGGCGATGAAGCTGGCGGAAAAATTTTACGCGGAACTGACCGCGCACGGCGTGGACGTGATTCTCGACGACCGCGACGAGCGTCCCGGCGTGAAGTTCAAGGATTCCGAACTGGTCGGTTTTCCCATCCGCATCGCGCATCGGCGAAAAATCGCTGGCGAAAGGCGAAGTGGAAATCAAGCCGCGCAGCGGCGCGTTGCAGGCGGTTAAAATTGAAGACGGAACCGGGGCGGTGATGCAGTTGCTGGGCCGCCAGGCCGGGTGAGTGACTGACCGCAAGGTCAAGTCACGATATTTAGTCAATGAATGCAATGATTTCATGCGCTTTAGAAATTTCAGTCAGTGAAATTCATTGCTCTCGCATTCCTCTCCAAACCGGTGCAGATAAAGCAATCAGAGTTTGGCGGATGGCTCGCTGAGAAACGCAAGTTTTTACTGCATATCAGGGATTCGCCGGCGCAACCTGGTTGGTGTCCACTGATCCGTCAGGCAGCAAAGGCAGGAACACATTGTTGTTTTCTTTTCGTTCGGGCTTTGCGCCTGTTTGGGTGTCGCTGGCTTCGGCTTTGGCCTCGGCTGCAACCTGTTTGCGTTCGTCCGCCGCGTCCTCGTTGATGGCGCGTTCAACGCCCGGCAGCCGCTTTTGCTCGGCGACGGCCTGTTCGGCGGCGATTTCGGGCGTCCGCAAAACGGTCGGGCGGATGAGCACGATGGTTTCCGAACGATCCTTACTGTCGTTGCGCTGGGAGAACAGGCTCCCAATAATTGGAATGTCCTGTAGAAATGGAATTCCGCTCTTGTTGTTTTTCTTGTCCGAACGGATAAAGCCGCCGAGCATGATGGTGTCCTTGTCCTTGACGGCAATCTCCGACTGGAGCGTGCGCTTAGTTGTGTTTGGCACGGGATTGCCGTCAATGGTGGTGAATGAGGCAATGTCATCAATTTCTTGATTGATGTCCATGACGACGAGGCCGTCGGGATTGATGAACGGCGTGACATCCAGTTCAACGCCGACGGACAATTGCGAATATGAGGAGCTGTTTCCATACGCGCTGCCGTAAGTGCTGCCATTGATATACGGAACGGTCTGGCCGACAAAAAACGAGGCCGCCTTGGCCTGCGAGGTCTGAATGCGCGGGCGCTGGATGACCGTGGCACTGTTGTCGCTGGCGGCGGCCTGAAGCGCCACATCCCACGTCGGCCCGATGTTTCCAAAATAACTCAAGCCGGGGGAAAGGACATTTGAATTCGCCCCGTTGAAGGCGGGAGCAGCACCGTTCAGGAAATTCAAAAATGACGGGTCGTTGATGCTACCGCCGCCGCCGGCGATTCCTCCCAGGCTGGAACTGAATGTTTTTGGATTTTGCGCCACCGAAACGCCCGCGTTCAAAGCCTTGTTCAAATCCACGTCTATGATGGCCGATTCAATCAGCACCTGCGAGAGCAGCACGTCCAGCTTTGCGATGATGTTCGTGATCGTGTTCATGTCCTGCCGCGTGGCGAAAATGAGGAGCGAATTGCTCCGCTGGTCGGCGATGATCTTTGTCTGGCCGAAAATCTGGATTGGCTGGTCCTGCCCGCCCGGCCCCGCCGCCGCGCGGTTGACGATGCTCAACAATCTCGACTGAAAAGTTCCGCCGGGCGTCGGCGTGCCGTTGGGCGTCGTTCCAGGTTCGCCAATGCCGTTCGGGCGGAATTGGTTGCCGCCGTTGACCCCGCCCGGCGTGCCACCGATTCCGCCGGGCCGCGCAATTCCGTTCCCGCTGGGCGTGGCTGCGGGTGCGTTGCCGATGCTGACGGTGTTGGCGCTGCCGCCGCCGAGGCTGCTCAACGCGTTGGCGATGTCCTCGGCCAGCGCGTATTTGATCGGGACGACCTCGGAAACGATTTCCGACGCACTGCCGCCGACATCCACCTGGGCAATCATCTCCATCATCCGCTTCACGTTTTCCGCGTTGTCGCGCAGAATCAGGATTCCGTTGTCATCCAGCGGCAGGATTGCACCGGGCAATTTCGAAAACGGCGTGAGGATCCCCTGCATCACGCTCGGCTTGACATAATTCAAATGCACGATGTGCGTCACATAAGTCCCCATGTCCGGCAACTGGCTCACGTCATTGGTGTCAATCTTTTGACCGCCGCTGCCCGCATCTCCCGCCGGCAGCACCTTCACAAATTTATCGCCGATGTTTTCGACCACGACGCCGTTCATCGAAAGCACCACCTGCAACGCCTCAATCGCCTCCTTCTTGGTCAGCGGCGTCATCGTATGCAAAACAATTTGCGTTGTCAGGGGCAAGCCGGGGGCGCGCAGCAACGTGCGTCCGACCAGTTTTTCATACACTTCAAGCACTTGGTCCACAGAAGTGCTTGTAAAATTAATCATCTCCGGCGGTATGATTTCGTCCGGTGACGCGCCTCCTTCGGGCGCGGCGGGTGCGTTTGCGCCCGGCGGAGTGGTCGGCGGCATCTGCGCCCAAAGGTCGAGGCCGGTTAAAAAAAGAATCAGGAAGAGCGTGGTCGTTTTCATTTTGCCTTTGCGGTTGCGGGTTTCAAACTGCCCGCGGGGGCGGGTTTCAGATTTTTCTGGTAGCTGGCGACGAGACGGATGTTGGCAGATGAGATGCAGTCGCGGCGCGTCGGGCTGCAATTCCAGGTCTATGCACGCGCACCATCGAGGCGTCGTTGCCGAGCTTGTAAAGAAAATCCACCAGTTGCGAGTCGGTCGCGGAGACGTTGATGTTCTGCGTCTGCTCGGTGAAAAATTCGTTCGTGTGCGTCATTGTGTGCGAAAAATTGGGGATGCTCACGCCGCTTTGCGCCGACTGCGACTGGATCGTCCGCATCATGTTGATGGCCTGGTCTTCGGGCGCGACGAATCCGCCCTGGCCTTCAAACTTTTTCACCAGCGCCTCGTAGTTCGTGGACTGCGCAATCGCCGTCTGGTAAATCTGCAATTTCGGCGCGGGCGTCTTCTGCCGCGCTCTGCAAGTTTCCCCAGTCCGAAAAATGCGGCCAGATGAAAATCCAGTTCAACACGAGAAATAAAATGACCGCACGCCGACGGCCAGGCGGCGTTCCAGCGGACGCAGTTGCGCGAAATACTTTTTCACTGCGTTTCCTCCTCCGGGTTTTGCAGTTTCAAGCTGAAATTCCATGACACGCCGCCGGGAACGGTGTGTGGACTCACCGGCTCGCCGCCATGCGGATCAAACATCGGCTGGCCGTTGAGCGTCGCCTTTTGCATCGCGCTGTTGAAATCGAACAGCGTGTTGATCTGATTCTGCGTCGTCGTGCCGCTCAACGAAAGCGTCTGGCCGTTCGCAAAGCTGAACCGCTGCAGCGAAATTCCCTGCGGCAACTGTTCCGCGACGATCTTCCAGCAGTCCAGCGCGGCGAACTTCAAGTTCTGCCGCTCCTTGAAGCACGTCGTAGCGCGCCTTGAGTTGCAGCGCGTTCGTGTAATCTGCCGCTGATGGCCGCGACCTGCTGCTCCACTTTGTGCGTCTGGACGGAAAGAACGCCGACCGCGCAAAAATAAACCGCCACGGCAATCGCATACAAAACTCCCGTCGCAAACAATCCGCGCAGCCAGAGCCGGTCAACGAACTGCTGGTGGTAGCGCGTGGAAAATTCCGCCGGCAGCAACGCCGCGCCGCCGGATTGCGCCGCCGTCGCGCGACGCGCCGTGCGCGCGGCCAGTTCCTGCAGCGGCAGCGGCTTTGTGGCTTGAACCGGCTCGTTCAATGCCTCGCGCAAAACCGTTTCCCATTCGCCCGCCACCGCGCCGTCGGCAACCAGATGCAATTTCGGCTGCGCCGTCAGCCAGCCTTCGAGTTCGCCCGCCCAGGCCAGTTGCGCGAACTGCCCCTGCAAATTTTTCGCGCGGTCGCCGCCGGGCGGCAGCGCGATGAAGCTCAAGCTCCGCAGCGCGCCGCCAGACCACCACGCCACGAGCGCGGCGTTCTGGCCGTTCAGCGACGCCGGATAAATCCACGCACCGTCCTCCGTCGCGGACGTCGCCTCCAACTGGTCGAGCATCGGCGCTTCGAGCCGGTCGGCGAGATAATCTTGCGCCTCCAGCCTGCCGAGAAATTCCTCGACCACTTTGCGTTCCGCGACGACGACGATGACCGTCTGCAAATTTTCCGACGAGGCCTGCGGAAGAATGTGCAGCGTCCAGACGATTTGCGCGACGGGAATCGGCGACAATTTTTCCAACTGCAATTCCGCCATCGAGAGCGTTTCCTCGAAGCTGCTTTTGGGCAGTTCGACGACGCGCAGAAAAACTTTTTCCAGCGGCAGCCATGCGACGTTCAATTTCGGCTGCCAGAGTGAAGTCCAGGATTTCGCGACATATTTTCCGGGCAGCGGCTGGCCGGGCGCGCCGCTGTGTTCGCGGTGCAGCGCGCCGCTTTTGGCGTCGAACTGCCAGAGGCGGTTCGCGTCGGGCGCGGTTTGAAGGATGTTGCAGGAATGCCAGCGGGCCATGTTAAAAAGTGACGAGTGACGGGTGACGAGTGGCGAGCAATCGGATTCCAGCACAAATCGTAAATCGTAAATCGTAAATCATAAATTCCTCATTGGCGCGGAATGAATTGTGTTTTGTCCTCGCCGCCGGCCAGTGATTCCAGATGTTCCTCCATTTGCGTCACGCGCAAAACTTCTTCAATGGTCGTCTCGCCGGCCTTGACCTTGTTCCAGCCGTCGGTGCGGAGCGTGCGCATCCCGGCCTCCATCGCGCGCTGGGCGATGGCCGTGGACGACGAGCGGTTCATGATGAGCGGGCGGATGGCTTCGCTGACGAGAAGCAGTTCGTAAATTCCCTTCCGTCCCTGATAACCCTAGCTGGCGGCATTCCTCGCAGCCCGCGCCGCGCCAGATTTTCGCCGAGGCAATGTCCGCCTCGGGAAAACCGATTTTCCGCAGATAATTCGCGTCCACCTTCTGCTCCGTCTTGCAATGCGGGCAAATCGTGCGCACCAGCCGTTGCGCCATGACCGCCTCGACCGACGACGCGACGAGAAACGGCTCGATGCCCATGTCAATCAACCGCGTGAACGCGCTCGGCGCGTCGTTCGTGTGCAGCGTGCTGAAAAAACCAAATGGCCGGTCAGCGACGCGCGGATGGCGATCTCCGCCGTTTCCTGGTCGCGGATTTCGCCGACCATCACGACGTTCGGGTCCTGCCGCAAGATGTGGCGCAATCCCATCGCGAACGTCAGCCCGATGTCCGCGCGCACGGCGATCTGGTTGATGCCTTTCAATTCATATTCGACCGGCTCCTCAATCGTGATGATGCGTTTCGTGACCGAGTTGATGGAACTCAAAAATGCGTAGAGCGACGTGGATTTGCCGGAACCCGTCGGGCCGGTGACGAGAAAAATCCCGTGCGGCTTGATGATGATTTCGCGGATGGCGTCTTCCTCCATCTTTGAAAAACCCAGCTTTTCCAGGCTCAAGAAAATTTTCCCGCGCGTCAGCAGGCGCAGCGAAACGCTTTCGCCATAAACCGTCGGCACGGTGGAAACGCGGATGTCAATTTCCTCGCCCTTGATGCGGACGTTGATGCGGCCGTCCTGCGGCAGGCGCTTTTCGGAAATGTTCATGCCGCTCATCACCTTGATGCGCGAGATGAGCGCGGCCTGATAACGCTTGAGCTGCGGCGGCAGCGGAATCAGGTGCAAAATCCCGTCAATGCGGTTGCGGATCCGCAGCTCGTCCTCCGCCGGCTCGAAATGAATGTCCGTCGCGCGATCCTTGAACGCTTCCCAGATGATCTGGTTCACGAACTTGATGACGCTCGCCTCCTGGTCGTCGCCGGTGATTTCCTTGTTGCCGGCGATTTCCAGTTCCATCGGCTCGTCCTCGCCCATTTCGTCGAGCGTCTCGGCGCCGACGCCGTAATACTTTTTCAGCGCCTTTTCGATTTCCGGTTTTGGAGCGAGCGCGAACTGCACCGGCATCCGCGCGTCGAAACGCACCGCGTTCAACATCGCCGCGTCGAACGGGTCGCTCACGGCGACCTGCAATTTCCCGTCCTCCAGCGCCGTGGGCAAAATGGAATATTGGAACGCGATCTTCGTGGAAATCTTGTTCCGCGCCTCGGTCGAGACCGGCAGCTTCGGCAAATCCAGAAACGGCCAGCCGAGTTTTGTCGCGAGCCGCTGCACAAAAACGTCCTCGGCCACGCCGCGTTCGCGCGCGACAAATGTCAGCAGCGGCTCCGGCGAGCCGGCGTCCGCCGCCGCGCGCCACGTCTTGTGCCAGTCGTCAAATTGCAGCGGCGACGCTTCCGCGACTTCGGCGACGAGATTTTTTACAGGGCTGAATGCCATTGTTGTGCCTCTTTCAACAGCCAAGGCGGGAAAAAGTTGCGGTTAATTTGGAAAATCGCCGGAGTCAC
This sequence comes from uncultured Verrucomicrobiae bacterium, assembly GCA_963755455.1. Taxonomy (GTDB): domain Bacteria; phylum Verrucomicrobiota; class Verrucomicrobiia; order Limisphaerales; family UBA11358; genus UBA11358. Next base: position 490,979 of record CAVWJH010000004.1, on the reverse strand, counting down.
GGCGCATTTATCCCGCATCTGTCTCTTGAGCGCTTTGCCGGTGGAAGACGGAAGAATTTCACCTTTTACGGGACGTTCGCCGGAATGGTGAGGTAGCTCAAGACGAACTGGTAAAGTCCCGGAGGAAAAAGAAACGCCCAGCGCTCGCCGTCCAGCGTGACGGAGGCCAGCGCGGTCTGCCATTTGGGAAGTTCCCTGCCGAAATCCACGGAATCTTTTTCGCCGTTTTTCAACTCAAAGATGATCTGCAAATTGTTTGTGTTGAAACCGTTTTCTTCCGTCGGGGTCACGTTGCGCCCGACCCAGGCGAAGGCGGACAGGTTGCCGAGCGCGGTGGTCGTGTCTTCAATGTATTTGCCGGTGATGATGCCCGAACCGGCGGTGAGCGACCATTTGTCCGGCCCGGTGTGAACCATCGTCCGCGTCCTGCCGTCCTGATGGAGCGTGATCTGCACCACGTTGCTCGCGCTGAAATTCCAGATCTGCCGGTCGCGGAATTCCCAGCCCGCATCCGGAAGCCGGTTGTAATCCTGCGGCGTGATGGAATAAATGAAATCCTCGCCGGTGCGGTGGACAAAAATCCCGTTGGTCTGCACGGCGAAGGAAAGCTGCGCGATGACCGCGTTCGAGTCGCCAATCGTGGAACGCAGCGTGATCTGGCGCGCCGGGTTTGGCGACAGTCCGTAAGCTTCCAAGTCCTTCTCGGTCACGGCCTCCGCCACAAAATCCGCGACTCGCAGGCCGGCGAGGGTCTTCATGAATTGCTGGACGTTGGCGGCGTCCGTCGGAAATTTTTCGCCGGCGATCCGCCAGCCGTTCGTGCCCTGCCGCTGCAACGTGAAATTGTTGCTGCCGTCGTCGCGCACCTCGATTTCGGCGACGGGCGCGGTCGGTGCAGTTCGAGCAGAAACGGGTCGCGGAAATCATTCACCGCGCCATGCCACGGCGCGAACGGCTCCGAAGAGGTCGTGACAATGGCGTTCCAGCCTTCGCGTTTCGCATAAACTTGCGTTGTGCCGTTCGTCAGACTTTTCCCGACATGGATGCCGAGGGTGAAATTCGTGCCGTGACCGAGCCACAAATCCAGGCCGGCGGGCTGCAAACCGAACGCCGTCAAATCCGCATTGGTGTCGTCCGTGACAAACTGCGTGACCTGCGCGGCCTGCAACTGTTGCAGCGCGCCGTTGATGAGGTCGTTGTTGGCGCGCGACTGCAACGGCCGCGTCATGCGCCACAGGCGGTTCGTCGGGTCGCGGTGCAGTTCGATGACTTGTTGTGCCGTTGGTCAAAATGATGGAGTCAAAATCATTCTGCCCGGCCTCCACGAGCGCGGTGCTGCGCCAGTCGGTGGCCGAGTGCGGAATGAATTTGAGCCAGTCCGCGTCGGAAACGAACACGCCAGTCCATGCCGCCGACGCGGAGATAAACCTGGTCGCCGGGCGCGGTCATTTTGCCGACCTTCAACTGCCAGCTTTTATCGCCCGCGCCGATGACCAGTGTGGTTTGCGGATTGTCAAAGCCGAATTCGGCGTCGGGATTCGTGTGGCCGCGCAGTTCCTCCGGGCTGATTTTCGCGGGAGCGAGTTTTTGCAGCGCGGCGAGGAGCGCTTCAATCGCGGCGGACTGCGCCGGATAGGAAATGGGTTTCGTCAAAAGCCACGAACCGTTCACGCGGTCGGCGCGGATTTCCAGCGCGCCGGCAGGAATGATTTGCACGCTCGTGACTCGGACGGCTGCAAGCCGGGAAAAATTGCGCCGGCGACGCTTGCGGCGGGCGTTGAAATAATGTTGAAAAATAAAAATGAACGCGGCGAGCATTGCGGCGACGACGAACCAGATCCATGTGCTTTTCGTGTTCATTATTTTCTGCGCGCGAACCAGACCATTCCAGCCGAACAATAAAACCGCGCCGGGCAGCGCGCCGAGCAGCAGCCAGCGGACGTTGACTTGCTGCGCCTGCGTCAGCAGCAGGCGGTATTCCGTGACGGGGCGCGGCCCGATGCCCTTGAGCAGCGTTGTGCGGTTGAGCAGCCAGTTGACGGCGTAGCCGGCGAAATCGCGGTTCGCGGCGGCTGCAATCATCTGGTTGTCGAGAAAAAAGGAATCGCCCACGACGACCATGCGCGTGTTGCCGCGCGTGCTGGCGACGCCCGGCACGGCCTTCTGCTCGACCGCGACCATGAGCGGATAAGCGCGCGGCGGCGCGGCGGGGTCGCCCACGAGCGTTGACTGCGGGCTGGAATAGACCAACGCTTCCACATTGGGCGCGTCAGCGGCCTGATTTTGCGAGTCCACGACGCCGATGGGACGCGGCAAAACCAGTTCCAGCGCAAGTCCCGTCAGCGGATTGACGACGGGATGCGAACTGAAATTGTAAATGACCACGTCCTCGCCGGAAGTCGTGTTTTTCGGGTCATGTTCCTGCACCACGTCGGGAAGAGTGTTCACGCCCCAGTGCGCGAGGATGGGTGCCAGTCCGGTCGGCTGTTTGATGGAAAAATAATTGAACAGCATGAACAGCCGTCCCGCCTTGCGAGAGGTATTGGTCAATCTTCTGGAGTTCCGCTTCCGAAAACGCCCCGCGCGGCCCGGCGATGATGAGCAGGTCGCAATCGTCCGGCACGGCGTCCTGGCCGCCCAGATTCAACGGCACGGCGGCGATGTAATTTTCGCCGAGAACCGCGCCGAATTTCAGATAGCCCTTGTCGCCGGAATCGGACAGCGACGGTTCGCCGTCGCCTTGCAGAAAATACGCCTTGAGCGGCTTGGGATTTTCCACCGCGAGCAGCATCGCCGTGAACAGCATCTCGCCGTTGAACGCGACGGGCTTGCGCGAAATTCGATTTTCGCTGGCGTTGCTTCGACTCCGTCAGGCTCCGTATTGGGCGAGTTCGTCACCGTTGGCGATTTTGTAGTGGCCGTTGCAGTCAAAAATGACGAGGTTCTTGTCCTTTGCGGAACCCAGCTTGTATTTCTCCTTGATTTTTTCCGCCTCGCCCGCGTCAACCGTGTAGTCCACGGTCTTGACGGAGATGTCCGGGTTCGCCGAGTGATATTCGTTCAGCAGCGACACGATCATCGGATAAATCATCGTCGTTCTTGTCGTAATAGACCGTCACGGTGACGTGGTTTGTGATCGAATGAACCACGCTCAAGGTGCGCGTGGACAATTGCTGCGCCTGCGAACTCAAATAAGAAACGGCGGAAAAATTTTGCGCCGAGATAATTCACCATCACGACGACCGCCAGCACCAGCGCCGTGCGCACGACGATGTCCGAGCCGATTTTCCAGCGGCGGCCCGGCGAGAAACTGGGTTGGATTTTGGAGGCCATTTTATTTCCAGCGGCGGCTTTCCACCACGCGCAAGGTCAGGAACAAAAAGAAAAAAGTCGCGCCCGCATAAAAAATCACCGTGCGCGTGTCCACCACGCCGCGCGCGAAATCATCCATCTGGTCGAACAGGCCGAAATAGGACAGCGCCTGCGACTGCCATTGCGCGGTCACGGGAATTGACTTCGCCAGATAATCCAAGCGAGAACAGGCTCACGCCCAGCACAAAACTGATCATCGCCGCCGCCATCTGGCTGCGCGAAATGGCCGACGCAAAACAGCCCAGCGACAAAAACAGGCAGCCCGTCAGAAAAATCCCCAGATACATCCCGCCGACCGTGCCCGCGTCCAGCGCGCCCGGCTGGTTTGTGAAATGCCGCACCACCAACAGGCACGCCAGCATCGGCAGCCACGTCACCATGTAAAAAATGACCGCCGCCGTGAATTTCGCCGCGACCACCTGCAAATCGCCCACCGGCGTCGTCATCAGCGTCTCGAACGTGCCGGAGGATTTTTCCAGCGCAAACAGCCGCATCGTGATCACCGGCGTGGCGAGCAGCAGGATCAGCCAGAAATAAAAAGTGCTAATAAAACATTTCCGTCACCGGCCCGGTGAACGGATCGCTGCCGAGTCCCGCGATCAAAACCACAAAGCCCAATCCCACCAGCAGCGTCACCGCAGCGATGATGACATAGCCTGTGATGGACAGAAAAAACGCCGCCAGTTCGCGCCGCAGCAATGTGCCAAAAATTCGCATCAGTTTTCTTCCTCCTCGTTCGGCTTGGTGACCTGGACGTAAATGTCCTCCAGCGAATGGCGGCTGCGCGTCAGCTCGCGCAACATCCAGCCGCGTTCGCGCGCCAGCATGAAAATCGCCGGGCGCAAATCCTGGCCGTCGCGCGGCGTCAGCGCGCACCGCTGGAAATGATCCGTCGCCCGCCGACACGTCAAACTGCCCGACGCCCGGCAACTGTGAAAACGCCGCGCGCAAGTCATCAGCCGGCGCGTCAATTTCCGCGACAATCTGGCTGCTGCCCTGCATCAGCTTCTGCAAATTTTCCGGCGTGTCCGCCGCCAGGATTTTCCCGTCGAACATGATGACCATCCGGCTGCACATCATTTCCGCCTCCGGCAAAATGTGCGTTGAGATCAAAACGGTGTGATTTCCCGCAAGGCTTTTGATCAACTGCCGCACCGAACGAATCTGGTTCGGATCAAGGCCGATTGTCGGCTCGTCCAAAATGATCAGCTCCGGCTCGTGAACCAGCGCGTCCGCCAGCCCGACGCGCTGGCGATAGCCTTTGGAAAGCTGCCCGATGATCCGTCTTCTGCACATCCGTCAAACCGCATTGCTCCATCACCGTGTCCACGCGCTCGCGCGAACGCCGCCAGCCGAGGCCCTTCAGCCGCGCGCGGAATTTCAGGTATTCGCGCACGCGCATTTCGGGATACAGCGGATTATTCTCCGGCATGAAGCCGATCCGCCGCCGCACCTCGGCCGATTCGTGAAAAACATCGAATCCCGCCACGCGCACCGTGCCGCTGGTCGCCGGCAGGAAGCACGACAGAATCCGCATCGTCGTGCTTTTGCCCGCGCCGTTCGGGCCGAGCAGGCCGACGATCTCGCCGCGCGCGACATGAAACGAAATGTCGCTGACCGCCGTTCGGCCGGCGTAACGCTTCGTCAAATTGGAAACTTCAATCATTGTGACTCGTCAAGAAATCTAGCGGAGTCTAGCTGAAAAATCATCATGCGGGCAATGCTCATTTCATTTAACAGACGAGGCCGCCGTTTGTTCCGTTCAATAATAACCCGCCTCATCATCTTCCTCATCGTCATCCTCGTCCTCAATTTTTCTTTGAGAATGACGATTAGGACGAGGATGAGGATGAAAAACAATTGACTTTGCGCCTGCAAAAACGCAAAAGCAATTTCGCGTGAATTCATTTCCAGAAAATTTCTACGCCCAATGGCGCTCGCAATCCGTCGCCGCGAACTATCTGCGCGATGAAAACTTCCCAACCGAACGCCTGCTCCAGGCCGTCTGGCAGCACCAACGACTGCGGCGCGACGCGCTCAAAACCGCCGACGGAAAACCCGTCCGCGTTATTCATCCGGGTTTCGCCAGCTTCGAAGGCGGGCCGGATTTTTGCGACGCCGTTTTGCAGATTGGCGACGATGCCCCGCGCTCTGGCGACGTGGAAATTGATTTGCGCGCCAGCGGCTGGCGGGCGCACGGCCACGACCGGAATAAGAATTTCCAAAATGTCCTGCTCCACGTCGTCTGGGATGAGGAAGTTCAGGGTTCAAAATTCAGAGTTCAGGGTTCGCCGGAAGTTTTGTCTTTGGCAAATGTTCTCGACGCGCCGCTTGCCGAATTAAGCCTGTCGCTCGAAAACGAACCGCTGCGCTCGCTGCCGGAAAATCTGCGCGGCAAATGCAGCGCGCCGCTGCGCGAATTGGACGAAGCAAAACTGGCGGAATTGCTGCGGCAGGCAGCGCGCGTGCGCTTTGAAAACAAGGCAGCCGCGATTCTTGCCCGCGCAAAAAATGCCGGCTGGGAACAAGCGCTCTGGGAAAATCTGTTCCGCGCGCTCGGCTACAAACACAACGTCTGGCCGATGCAAACATCTCGCGGAAACAAAATCGCGCTTTGTCACGCGGCGTAAATTCCACGTTTGAATTGCAGTCGCGGCTGCTCGGCGTCAGCGGACTTCTGCCGGACGAATTGACGCGCGCGCAAAAAGGTTCCGACACTTATCTGCGCCATGCCTGGGATTTTTGGTGGCGCGAGCGTGATGCATTTGAGAACTGCATTTTGCCGCGCGCGGCCTGGAAATTTCACGGTTTGCGCCCGGCCAACCATCCGCAACGGCGGCTGGCGCTGGCGTCGCACTGGCTGGCGGACAAAAATTTCATTTCCGAAATTGAAAATTGGAGCGCGGCGGAAGTTTCAGACAAACAGCTTTTGGATTCATTGCTCAGAAATTTTTCAAGTCGAACGCGATGAATTCTGGTCGTGGCACTGGACGTTCAAATCGGCGCGGATGAAAAAACCGCAGCCGCTGCTTGGTGACGCGCGGGTGACGGATCTGGCCGTGAACGTGATTTTGCCGTGGCTTTGGATCCGCGCGGTCGAAGGCAAAAATGAAAAAATCCGGAGCGAAATTGAGCGGCGGTTTTTCGCGTGGCCGGCCGCGGAAGACAATTCTGTCTTGAAACTGGCGCGGCAGCGGCTGCTTGGAACTTCAAACGCGCGCATTCTGAAAACGGCGGCGGCGCAGCAGGGTTTGATGCAGATTGTCCGCGATTTTTGCGAACACTCGAACGCGGTCTGCGAAGACTGCCGGTTCCCGGAACTGGTTCGCGGCTGGAAAATTGCCTCGTAGCAGCCGACGTCAGCCGGCTCAAACTTTTTTGATCAGAGCGGATTCAAATCCGCTGCTACGGCTTCAAATCAAGTTTTGAGAACGCGTCGTTCAGGCCGTTGGACTGCGGTTCGCCGGAAACCGGCACCTTGGTTTTCGCAGGCTTCGGCGCGGAATTATTTTCGTGGTGATTTTTTTCTGCGGCGGGCGCCTGCCCGTCATTTTGATTTGGATTTTTGCCGCGTTTGTTGCGCGGGAGCGGGCTGATCATGACGTTGATGCCTCGTCCGATGAGTTTTGGCGGAAAATCGGGATGGCCGTAGGGCGCGATGTCGGCGAGGAATTTGTTGATGACGGCGAAGCCGACTTCCGTGTGCGCCATTTCCGCGTCCGCGAAATTTCAGTGCGATCTTGACCTTCATGTCCTCGCACAGAAAATTAATCGCGTGGGTCAGCTTGATGCCGAGATCGTGCGGGTCAATGCGCGGGCTTAACTGCACTTCCTTGACGATGGAGGCGTGCTGGTGCTTCTTGGATTCCTTTTCCTTCTTGGCCATTTCGTAACGGTATTTGCCGAAGTCCACCAGACGGCAGACGGGCGGGACGGCGGTGGACGCAATTTCGACGAGGTCAACGCCGTGATGCCGCGCGAGGTTCAGCGCCTCGGTGAGCGGGATGACGCCGTGCTGGTGTCCGTCCACCCCGATGACGCGGACTTCGCGGGCGCGGATTTTGCCGTTGACCCGGACGAACGAGGCGGGCGAGGAATTGCGTGGAGAAAAAGGGCGGCTCAAGGTGCTGGCAGCACCGGCACGGTGCTCGTCGGTTGTGGCATGACTGTATGCTTTGGCATCAAAAATGTCTTCAGGCTAATCAAACAATACCCACTAATTAAGCACTGCCAGCGTCCAATGCAAGCAAATAATTCGCCGCAAATCAGGAGGGGGTGCATCTGGACACTGTTCTTGCGGCCAGCAGAGGTAGCGCAGATTTGAAATCTGCCGTATCGCCGAATTGCATTCGGCAGCGCGCCACCAAGCCCAAGCCCATTGAACCGCCGACGCCTTGCGGATTGAAAATCCGCGATACAGCAGATTGCAAATCTGCGCTACTGGTTCAGAAATAAGAACAATGTCCAGATGCACCCATCAGGAGGCACCCCGGAACGCCCGGATGCTCCGGACAAAATCATCCGGCACGCCGAAGTCAAACCGCTCCGCACCGCCCATTTCCAGCGCGAGATAACCTTCGCGCTGCCGCTGGATTTCCTGCGCGCGTGTGAGCTGAAATTCGCCGTTGTCGCGCACGTTGTCGCGGATCATTTCGCCGAGAATCTCGTAAATCGAAGGCGCGAGCAGGTGCATCCCAAACCAGCCGAGCCAGGTTTCCGGCGGCAGATCATCGACGCGCAATTTTTCCTGCGCGACGGCCACGGCGGGTTTTTCGATGATGAGCGAAACGTCAATCAGCCGTGGATTTTCCGCGCGGCGCGTGCCGGCAATCGTGCCGTAGCCTTTCAATTCGGCGGCGGAAATGCGGTTCACGGCGGAAACACTTTTGCCATTTGAGACGGCGGCCATTTCAGCAAGTTCGCGGTAAGGCGAAACTGGACTTTCCGCGAAACAAATGGTCGCCCAGCGCCAGCAGGACCATTTCGCCGGCGGCAAAATCTTTCGTCTGGAAAACGGCGTGGCCGTAGCCTTCCTGCTCGCGCTGGACGGCAAAGCCGACCCGCTTTTCAAAACCGCGCATCTGTTCGGCTTCGCGGAGCAGCGCCGGATATTTTTCCAGCCGCTTGAGATAGCTGTCGTCCGGGCCGCGCAAATAACGCCGCACCATTTCATCCTCGCCGGGCTGGACGATGATGCAAACTTCCTCGATGCCGGCGGCTTCGAGTTCGAGCAGATGATAATGAAAGAGAGCGCGGGCGATGCCGTCCGTGCCGACGACCGGGAACAATTCCTTCTTCACCGCGTGCGACGCCGGAAAATGGCGCGTGCCGAGTCCGGCGATGGGAATGACGGCTTTGCGGACTATTATTCTTTGGTTTTTCATCCTCGTTCTCGTCCTCGTTCTCGTCCTCGAATTTCACTCTCGATTACGAGAACGAGGACGACGACGAGGAGGATTCCTACACATCAAACCGCTTCCAGCCCTGCGCGCCGAAGGCGTAGCGCTTCGCTCCAAATTCAATCGCGCCGGGCGACGTGCCTTCAAAAATGTCCGGCATCACGCCGACGCGGCGGGAAAATTCCACGGCGATCTGCGGGATGTGTTCCTTGAGCGCCGCAATTTTTCCGAACACGGCGACCGTGCCGCCGGTGCCGCCGCCGGTGATTTTCGCGCCGTAAAGACCGTTTTCCGGCCCGCGTTTGCGAACGGCCTCGACGAGAAAATTCACTTCCGGAACCGAAAGCCGGCAGTTGTCGCGGTAACTTTCGTGCGCGCCATACATCATTTCGCCGGCCACGACGCAGCGCGCGCTCGTCGCCGACTTGGCGGCCGCGCGCAGCGCCTCGATGAATTTCAGCACGCGCTCGTTTTCCGCGATGGGATGGCGCGCGGGACCGGCGACGCGGTAGGTCGCGTCCGGCTGAACGGTGGTCACCGGGTCGTCGTGCGTCTTGTATTTCGCGAGAAAATCCGAGCCGAGGATGGTTTCGGGAATTTCCTTTTCGTATTCGGACTTGAACTCGGCGGTGGAAATTTCCGTCAGATAATTCAGCGGCGCGCGCCCGGTTTTGGCGCGGATTTCGTTGATGATTTTTTTGCCCATGAACGCGCCGATGCGGACGTTGCCGTAGGCGTTGCCGGCGACGGAGTGGCGCACCATCGAGTTGATGCCCACGAAGCCGGTGCCGGGCGGGATTTCCACCTCGCCGACAATCGAGCCGGGCCGGCAGAGGATGTGCGTCAGCCTGTCTTCGCGTCCGCTGGCCACGGCAATCTGATCCATGATGCCGCATGGCGCGCCGACGACGTGGTTTTCCGCCATCTGGCCGAGCCGCGCGATGCGCGCGCCGTCGAGCTGCAAATTCAAATACGCGTTGAGGCAGGACAGCGTGCCGATTTCCACGGCGGCGGAACTGCCGATGCCGACGTTCATCGGCACCGCGCTCAACAGCAGAAAACTGAAACCGAACGGCAATTCGACGGATTCCTCTTTCAGCAAGGTGAAAATGCTGCCGCCGATGTAGGCCGCCCACGATGCGATGGGATTGGCGTGGCAAAGCTCGCGAACCTGCGCGTAATTGCCAACCGCGCCGCCCGTCGTGAAATAATCCAGCGGGATGCGCGTCTCCACCGGCAGGCTGCGCGGCCCGACCTGCGCCGAGCGGATGCGCAGCGTGCGGTCCGTGCGCGCCTGCAACGCCATCAACATTCCGCGCCCCAGCACGGCTTCGCAGACGTTCGCGCCGGAATAGTCGGCGATGCCGCCCATCACGTCGAGCCGCGCCGGCACGCGCGCCACCCAGACCTCGCCGCTGTTGAAAAAGCCGGCGAAGCCCGTCGGATCGCTGTTGGGCTTGCGCAGGAGCAGCTCAAATTCGGAAATTTCAAACGGTTGCGCTTCGTTCATAGGTTGTCGCCGCGACGATGCCACAAGCCGGGCCTGCGGTCACGCGCGAAAAATCAGGCATGATGCCGGAACAGACGTTTCCGGTTCGCGAGCAGATACCAGACGATCAAAATGTTCAGCCCAAGCACGATGAGCAGCCCGATTTTGGGATGATGAAATAATTGCGGATGCGGTTGCTCCTCCGTTTCTGGCCGGTGGCGGCGGAGCAATTCAAAAATTTCAACCGGGATGAAAAACGCCGATTCGCCGATTGTCAGCCAGATCGCCCATTTCGCGCGGAACGCCAGGCCGAAGCCCTCGACGAGCAGAAATAATCCGCAGAGAGACATCCCCGACGCCACCACGCGCATATTGTTCGGCGTGATCGTGTCCAGCCAGTCGGCGATGGCCGTGAAAAAACTTCTTTCGGGGTCGAGATGCACCCACTGTAAAAACTGGTTGAACAAATCCGGCAAATCCTTGTTCGCCAGCGAGAGAACGCCCAGCGCCAGCGACAACAGCGCGGCACCTTTGATCAATTTGACCGCAATGATGAAATACAGCGTCGGCGCGAGCTTTTTCGGCTGTAAAATGGCTTTTGTGTCGGACATCAGCGAATTTTTGGCAGGAGCCAGTTTAACAATTCAGAAATCGCAATGCGCTCCTGTTTTCCATCGTCGCGATGGCGGATGGTCACGGTGTCTTTCAAATTCAATTCCGGCTTCTCGCCGAGCGTGTCGAAATCAATCGTCACGCAGAACGGCGTGCCGGCCTCGTCCTGGCGCGCATAACGGCGGCCAATCGAACCGGCTTCGTCGTAAAACACGTTCATCCACGGACGCAGCAACGCGCGCACTTCTTCCGCTTTTTTCACAATTTCCGGCTTGTTTTTCATCAACGGCAAAACGGCGACTTTGATCGGCGCGACGCGTGGATGAAATTTCATCGTCACGCGCGTTTCCGTTTTTCCCTTTTCGTCCGTCTCGGTGATTTCGGAATACGCGTTTGTAATCAATGCAAGAATCAGACGGTCAACGCCCGCCGACGGTTCAATGACATGAGGAATATATTGGCCCTTCGCCAGACCGTTCGCGTCGTCGGTCGCATCTTTTTCCGCCTGCTTCGATTCAACACCGGACTTTTCCAAATAATTTTTCCGGTTTTGAAAATAGCGCTGCCAAAGTCCTTTCTTTTTTTCTTCGGTAAGTTTCGCCCAAGCGGCGCGCAACTCCTCGTCGAAGACGCCCATCGGCTTGCCGGAAAATCTTTGGTGCTGGCTCAAATCAAAATCGCTGCGTGCGGCGATGCCTTCGAGTTCGTCGCCGGCCACGTTGCCGTTCGCGTCTTTTTTGCTGAACGGAAACTTGAACAAAATATCCGTGCACGCGCGGGCGTAATGCGCCAATTCTTCTTTGGTCTGAATGTGAAAACCGAGCGTCTCGCGCGAAAGCCCGATACCTTCGTAAAAGCGCACGCGCTCCTCGACCCAATATTGATGCCACGCCTGCCAGCCCCAATTTGATTGCGGATTGCGGATTGCGGATTGCGGATTTTCAGAAATCGTCGCCACCGAGCTGTGGATGGCTTCGATGACTTCATCCGGCTTGATGAAAAATTCCAGTTCCATCTGCTCGAACTCGCGCGAGCGGAAGGTGAAATTGCGCGGCGTGACTTCGTTGCGAAATGCTTTTCCAACTTGCGCAATGCCGAACGGGACTTTTTGCCGCGACGTTTCCAAAACATTTTTGAACTGCGCGAAAATTGCCTGCGCGGTTTCCGGGCGGAGATAAGCGACGTTGTCTTCGCTCTCAATCGGCCCAACAAAAGTTTTGAACATCAAATTGAACGGACGTGGTTCGGTAAGTAATGCACCATTTTCAGGATTGAAGCGCGTAGAATTTTCAATTTTCTCTGTGCGTTCTCCAAACAGCTTCGGTTCAACAATGCCCTTTTGTTCGTAAAATTGTTTGGCGATTTTGTGCGCACTTTCAGGAGGTTTTCCGAAAGGAATTAAAACTGAAAATTTTTCATTGCAAATACACTGTAAAATTCGTTGCCCAATCGCCTTGAACTTTTGCTCTTTTTTGATGGCATCAATTGTTTGCTGAATTTGTTCAGAGTTGGAATCAGCAGATTCAATTCTTTCAAGAATGCCTTTAACATCTTCGCCAAGGTCGGCTGAAATTGGAGCGACTTGAATTTGCTGCCTAGCGTTCCCCGAAATTGCTGTGGAGTAATGATAAATGATTCCACTTTGCGGTTCGATTTGATCTGCACGAAACCGTTTTTTTGTTATTGGGCATTCAACCATTAAATCCGCAAACGTGTCCACATGGCCGCTGGCTTTCCAGATTTGCGGCGACATGATGATGGTCGCTTCGAGGCCGGCGACGTCGTCGCGCTGGCGGGTCATCGCGTGCCACCAGAGTTCCTTGACGTTGCGCTTGAGTTCCGCGCCGAGCGGGCCGTAATCCCAAAAGCCGTTGATGCCGCCGTAAATCTCGGAGGACTGAAACACAAACCCGCGCCGCTTGCACAGCGACACGATCTTTTCCATCTGCAAATTCTCTTTTGGCTCGGCCATCCGTTGAGTTTCAAGTTTCAAGTTTCAAGTTTCAAGTTTTTAAGCTGAAGTATTGTGCATAAATCGAAAACTGCGTGAAGTTCACGCGCGATGCGTGAAATTTTCACGCATTTGGCCCCGGCGCGGAAAATCAATTTGCGGCTTTGTTTGGATTTCAGCAATAATTGCGGTTGGCATCGGCCTTGCTGAATAAATTTTAGAAATCCGGTTGACAGCAGGTGAAATTCCAGTAATCTTTCCCGACTGTCCCCGGACGAAAAACAAAAACTGAACAACTGTAAACTTATGAAAAAGCAAATCAAAAAAAAATCGGCGTTCACGCTCATTGAGCTGCTCGTCGTCATCGCCATCATCGCCATCCTCGCAGCCATGCTGCTGCCGGCACTCGCCGCCGCCAAGCGCAAGGCTCAAAAAATCAACTGTGTGAACAACCTCAAGGAAACCGGTCTGGCAGTCCACGAATGGGAGGGCGACAATGGAGACCGTTATCCCATGGCGGTTTATTCCTCCGACGGCGGGGCATTAGAATATGTGTCCACCTCCATCGCGAATGCAAAATTTCTCAATCCCGGCATGGCTTTCATGGTCATGTCCAACGAATTGAGCACGCCCAAAATCTTGTATTGCACTTCCGACAATTATCATCCTGGTGGTGCCGCCACAGTTTGGACCGGTCTTGCTGTATTAGGCAACGCAACTTTCCCCCCCACTGGTCAACAAACCAAACCCGGCGCAGTCAGCTATTTCATCAACGGTGACGCATCGGAAACTGACCCGCAGACAATTCTGGACGGAGACGAGAATATCGGCAATGTCAACACTGCAAACAACAATCCTTCATCATATGGCTTTACCTACGGATCAACAACCGCTACAGGGCCGAGCCTGGCTAGTTCTCAGAGACTCCTTCCAGCCGCATGGGGCACTGCTGCTGGCGCATGGGCTTGGACCGGAGATTTTCACCAAAAGTCTGGCAACATCGGCTTGGCCGACGGCAGCGTCCAGCAAGTCACCGTCTCTAGTCTTCATTCCGCTCTTACAAGCTGCACCAATGTGGTTACAACTCCTTTGTTCAACTTTCCATATTAAATAATATCGAGTTTGCTCACATCAACGCGGCAGCCTTCCGGCTGCCGCGTTTTTTATTTTGCATCCGTTGTCATGTCAGGACTGTGGTCTGAAAGGTCTGCGCGCCGCGCCGACATGACAATCATTGCGCGTCTTCCCCGTTCTTTTTCGCCTTCCGTTGCTCCGCGAAAAAACTTTGCAGCAGCGTGCGACATTCCGCCGCGCGCACGCCCGCCGTGATTTCGCAACGATGGTTCAGCGTGGGAAATTGCAGCAAGTTCATTGCGCCGCCCGCCGCGCCGCCTTTCGGGTCGCTTGCGCCAAAAACCACCCGTGCCAGCCGCGTGTGGACAGCCGCGCCCGCGCACATCGGGCAAGGCTCCTTCGTGACGTAAAGCTCGCAATCCGTCAGCCGCCAGTCGCCGGCGGCCTGCTCGGCCTGCGTGAGCGCGAGCATTTCGGCGTGGGCGGTCGCGTCCTTGAGCAGTTCAACCTGGTTGAACGCGCGCGCGATAATGCGGCCTTCCCTCACGATCACCGCGCCGACCGGCACTTCGCCCGCGTCGCGCGCGCGCGCGGCCTGACGCAATGCCTCGCCCATGAAATAATCGTCGCTGTGCAGGTCAATGATGGTTTCGCTCATATTCTTAAAATGCAGGAGACGACGTAAGGAGTCTCTAATTTTTAGTCAGAGACTCGTCACCTCGTCTCCTACGGATATTTCTTCGAGCGTCCACACATTCCGCCCGTCCGCGTGGCAATGGCAGTGCGCCGCGAAGAATCCGCCACGAAACCGCCAGAACCACGGCCAGATTTGCTCGCGGTCGGTCTGGGGAATTTTCAGGCCCGAAATCTTTTCGCACGGGAAAAATTCAAAGCGTCCTTCCGTATGCGGCGGCGGAAGCGATTTCAACTTCACCTTCACTTCAAATAAAAACATCAGCCAGTGCGTCTGGCCTTGAAAACCGTGTTCGCTGACGAGTCCGGCCAGATGCAAATCCGACGGCGTGAGCGGCAGGCCGATTTCCTCGTGCGCCTCGCGGCAGGCGCAGGCGTAAGGCGATTCGCCAACGTCCATTTTCAATTTGCCGCCGCACGGACTCCAGAAACCGCGGTTCGGCTCCTGCGCGCGTTCGAGCAGAAGGATTTCTTCCCGCTCGTTGAAACAATAAAGCAGCGTGGCGATTTTGTAGGGCAAAGCCATTGCGCAAAGTTTTGAGTTTTGGATTTTGATTGTCGAGTCTGGAAACGAACCCCAAATAAACAGGCTTTGCCCGGTTCCCAAAATCGCTTAAAAGAAAAGCCATGTTTCGTCCGCGCCTCATCGTCCTGCTGCTCGCGCTCGGCACGCTTGTCGTGTTCCTGCCCGCCGGGCGGTTCGGCTTCGTCAACTATGACGATCCAGATTACGTCACGGAAAACAACTTTGTAAAAAACGGGCTGAACTGGACGGACGTCAAATGGGCGTTCACCACCTTCCACGCCAGCAACTGGCATCCGCTCACCTGGCTTTCCCTCATGACCGATTGCACGCTGTTCGGGCCGAATGCCGGAGCGATGCACCTTGTCAACGTCCTCTTTCACGCCGTGAACGCGGCGCTGCTCTTCATCCTGCTGTCGCGGCTCACGCAAAAAATCTGGCCGTCCGCCTTCGTCGCCGCGCTGTTCGCGTGGCATCCGCTGCACGTCGAGTCGGTCGCGTGGATTTCCGAGCGCAAGGACGTTTTGAGCACGTTCTTCGCGCTGCTCTCGCTGTTGAGCTATGCGGAGTTCGTCTTGGAAAAACGGCGACGCGGCTGGTGGCTGGCGCTGCTCTTTTTCGCGCTCGCGCTGCTGGCCAAGCCGATGGTCGTCACCCTGCCGTTTGTCCTGCTGCTGCTGGACTTCTGGCCGGGGCGTCGTTTTGAACTCTCAACTCTCAACTCTCAACCCTCAACTATCTTGCGGCTGCTGATTGAAAAAATCCCCTTCTTCCTGCTCTCGGTCCGCCGCGAGCATCGTCACCTGCCTGGCGCAGCGCGGAGCCATGGCTTCGCTGGAAAAAGTGGCTTTGCCGTTGCGTCTGGAAAATTCGCTGGTCGCCTATTCGGATTACCTGTTGAAGATTTTCTGGCCGGCCGACCTCGCATTTTTTTATCCGCTGGTCGCGCCGTCATTTACAGCCATTGCCGCCGCCATGGTGTTTCTGCTGGCGATTTCTTTTTTTTCATGGCGGGCGCGGCGGTCGTTTCCGTATGTGACCGTTGGCTGGCTCTGGTTTCTCGGAACGCTCGTGCCGGTCATTGGCATCGTGCAGGTGGGCGAACAGGCGATGGCCGACCGCTATTCCTATTTTCCAGCCGTCGGCATTTTTATCATCGTCGCTTTTGGAGGCTGGGATTTGGCCGTCCGGTTTCCGTCCGCAAAAACGGCGCTGGCGACGACGGCGGTTCTGATCCTCGCCGGTTGCGTGCTGGCCACGGAAAATCAACTGCGTTACTGGCGGACGGATGAAACGCTTTTTGCCCACGCAATTGCCGTGACCAAAAACAATGAAATCGCGCACATCAATCTGGGCGTTGTCTATGAAAAACAAGGCCGGACCGCCGAAGCCATGAAAGAATACCGCGAAGCGTTGGAAATCAATCCGCGCCGCGCAAACAATTACAACAACATCGGCGACTTGCTGGACGAGGCCGGCGAACCGGACAAAGCCCTGGCGGAATATCAAACCGCCCTGCGGTTAAATCCGGACGCGATTGAAGCGCGTCTCAACCTCGGCGGCGTGCTGGTCGAACTTAAGCGCTTTGACGAAGCCGCCGAACAGTTCCGTCTCGCCGCAAAGCTCAAGCCAGACGACGCGCGGCCCCATTACGAAATGGGCAAGGCGCTCCTCAAGCAAGGCCGCGACGGTGAGGCCGTTGATGAATTTCACCAGGCGCTGCAACTCGATTCCGAACAATGTCAGGATTCTGGCTTTCACGGCGCGCGTTCTCGCGGCGGATGAAAACGCCGCCGTGCGCGACGGCCCGGCCGCGCTCGTTCTCGCCACCCGCGCCAACGAACTGTCCGGCGGCAGCCTGCCGATGGCGATTGACGCGCTGGGCATGGCCCTCGCGGAAACCGGTGATTTTACCAACGCGCAAGTCTGCGCCCAAAAAGTGCTTGATCTCGCCAAAGCCGTGCAAATGAAAGACACCGGACCCATGCAAACGCGGCTTGAACTCTACCAAAACCACAAGCCGTGGCGCGAATCGTTTGCCGTCACCCATGCGCCGCCGGAAAAGTGATCCGCTTGTCCGCAGGCAAAATTCCATTGTCAGGCGGCGCAAAAAAAATAAACTGTCCGCTCTTAAATGAAAACATTCAACATCGCGGCGCTCGCGGGCGACGGCATTGGCCCGGAAGTCATGCGCGAAGCCATCAAGGTTTTGCGCGCCACGGAAAAAAAATTCGGCTTCACAGCTCAACATCACCGAAGCGCCCGTCGGCTGGGCGGGAATTGACGTCGCCGGAAAGGCGCTGCCGGACGCGACGCTCGCGCTGTGCAAAAAATCGGACGCGATTCTTTTCGGCTCGGTCGGTTTGCCGGACCGCGACCCGACGATTCCCAAAGAAGAACGCCCTGAACGCGCCGCGCTGCTGCGCATCCGAAAAGAATTCGGCCTGTTCGCCAATCTGCGTCCGGTGAAATTGCCGAAAGCTCTGGCTCATGCGTGTCCGCTCGCAAAAGAACGACAGGGCGACGGCATTGACATTCTGGTCGTGCGCGAACTGACCGGCGGAATGTATTTCGGCCAGCCGAAAAAAACCGAGGACATCGGCGGCGGCAATTTCCGCGCGATTGACACGATGGTTTATACGACGCCGGAAATCGAGCGCATCGCGCACGTCGCCTTCAAGGCCGCGCAGTTGCGCCGCAAGAAACTGACGAGCATTGACAAGGCGAACGTTTTGGAAAATGGCATTCTCTGGCGCGAAGTTGTCACGCGCGTCGGCAAAAATTATCCCGACGTGACGCTGGAGCATCAATTTCGTGGACAACGCCGCGATGCAGCTCGTTTTGAAGCCGGCGCAGTTTGACGTGATGCTTTGCGAAAATATGTTCGGCGATATTTTGAGCGACGAGGCGGCGGCGCTCGGCGGTTCGCTGGGAATGTTGCCCAGCGCGAGCCTCGGCGCGATCGAACGGCGGACAGACTTTCGGCTTTTACGAACCTGCGGGCGGCACCGCGCCGGACATTGCCGGGAAAAATCTGGCAAATCCCATCGCGCAGATTTTGTCGGGCGCGCTGATGCTGCGGCACAGTTTCGGTTTGAACGACGCGGCGGCGGCGATTGAAAACGCCGTGGCAAAGGCGATTGAAGCGGGCAACCGCACCGGCGACATTTTCAATCCGAATGAAACCGGCGCACGAAACAGTTGGCACGCGCGAAATGGGTGACGCGATTGCGGCGGCAGTTTGACTGGCAAAGTCATGGAAACCAGACCAAGTCCGGGTTGTTTGTAATCGCGTTGCCGGAAGAATTTCGATAGGCTGAAGCTTTGAATAGCGCAACGTGGTCGTCGAGAAAAACAAACTGCGCGCCGCCACTGTGCAGATTGGTATGAACATTGTTCATTTGGGCAACGGGTGCGAGTCCACCATTGTCGAACAACCAAACTGTGGCCGTCGGCAACCGGATGGAAGTCATTCTAACCTGATTTGTGCCGTTGACATTTTCATTAAGACAATAGTGGAATAAATTATTCCCATTGCTCCGGCGCGTGTTGGCCGGACAAATCCAGACGGAATTTCCCGGATCAATGGCCGCATTGGTGCGCCATGCCATTTTGGCGTAAATTGGGAAATTCATTGTATTGGGCAAATCAACATACCAGCCGTCAGTGGTCGAATTGCCGCTGGACGAACCGTTCTTTGGCAAATAATCTGCGTTATCCGTCGCGAAAAGGTGCGTCGCCAATCCCCATTGCCTGAGATTGTTCCGACAGGCAATCGCCTTTGCCTTGTCTTTCGCCTTGCTCAACGCTGGCAAGAGCATCGCCGCGAGGATCGCGATGATGGCGATGACCACGAGCAGTTCGATCAGGGTGAACGCGCGCACAACATTCCGTCGCATCCCGCCGCATGGGTTTGTTTTTTTCATTTTGTCTCCAGGGATGTCAGGCTGTTTCAATATTTAAATCGCCAGTCGTGTATGAATGTGTTCCGGCAGATGTTCGAAGCATTTCGCCCCAAAAACCAGAATGCGACTTGGTGGAATTTCCCAAGACATAACAAAATGATGGTGACGACCCGGCCAAAAAAGCTCTCCATATTTTGGCAATCTATGGACTTAAACTGCCCTCTGAAAAATCAGGCTCCCGTGTTGTGCTGGAAATTTCAGGCAAATCGGGATGGTCGGGCAACAGGAAATTTTCCATAGGCGCGGGAATGGGAATGCGCTATTCTCGCCAAAATTTTTCGAATGCAAAATCGAAGTCGCCCATGAAAAAAATAATGACCTGCATTTCCCTGCTGGCGCTGGCCGTGGCGCTGCGCGCGGCGGATGCGTCGAAAACCAATTCGCCGGCCGCCGACACCAACGCGCCCGCGAAGAATGAAGCCGCGACCATCCCCGACGCCACGCACAAGCCCGTCTTCACGACGAACACCGTCACCATTGCCGGGCAGCGCGTCACTTACGTCGCCGAGACGGGAATGTTGCCGATCCTGAAACCCGACGGCACGACGAGCGCGTCGGTTTTTTACGTCGCCTACACGCGCACAACTGAAAAATCAGAAATCGGAAATCAGAAATCGGAAATTGAAAAGCGGCCCGTCACATTTTGTTTCAACGGCGGGCCAGGCTCGTCGTCGGTCTGGCTGCACCTCGGCGCGCTCGGCCCGCGCCGCGTGAAAATGAACGACGACGGCACGCTGCCCAAGCCGCCGTTTGGCCTCGTGGACAACCAGTATTCGATTTTGGACAACAGCGATCTGGTCTTCATTGACCCGGTGGCGACGGGTTTCAGCCGCGCGGCGAAGGACGAAAAGCCGGCGGATTTCTTCAGCGATTCCGCCGACCTGGATTCCGTGGGCGAATTCATCCGGCTCTGGACGACGCGCCACGAGCGCTGGCTCTCGCCGAAATTTCTTTGCGGCGAAAGCTACGGCGTCTTCCGCGCGGCGGGACTGGCCGACCGTTTGAGTTCGCGCTACGGAATGTATTTGAACGGGATCATCCTCGTTTCCGGCGTCCTGGATTTCGCGACGATTGAGGACAATCCGGGCAACGACGTGCCGTATCCGCTTTATCTGCCCGCCTACACTGCGGCGGCGCAGTTCCACAAAAAATTGCCGCCGGATTTGCAGAACGATCTGCCGAAGGCGCTGGCCGAGTCGCGCGCGTTTGCGAAAGGCGAATACGCCTCTGCGCTGCAACAGGGCGACGCGCTTTCGCCGAATGAGCGGACGAACATTGTCGCCGAACTCGCGCGGCTCACCGGCCTCACGCCGCAGGTCATCGAGGACAACGACCTGCGGATTGACGAGGGCGTTTTCCGGAAACAACTGCTGCATGACCAGGGCTTGATCCTCGGCGCTTACGACGCTCGCATCACCGGGCGCGACGACGATCCCGCGTCGCCGGTTCCCGATTTTGACCCGTCATACGCGGCGACGCTCGGACCGTTTTCCGCCGCGATGAATTCCTACGTCCGGGGCGAATTGAAATTCGAGGACGACCTGCCCTACGAAATCATCGCCGGAGTCCAGCCGTGGAATTACGGCGCGAAAAACAATTACGCCAGCGCGGGCGGCAGGCTCGCGTCCGTGATGAACCAGAATCCCTACATGAAAGTCCTCGTGTTCGGCGGGCGCTGCGACCTCGTCTGCCCGATTGACACCGTGCATTACGCGCTCGACCACATGGCGCTCGACGCGAATTACCGCACGAACATCACCTACGCGGAGTTCGATGCCGGCCACATGATGTATGTCAATTTGCCGGACCTGGAAAAAATGCACGCGGTCCTGGAAAATTTCCTGAAGCCGTGATTTGTAGGAGCCAAGGTGACGAGGCTCAAATTTTAATTCTGGTTTCCGGCTTCGGATTTTAGTCAGAGACTCGTCACCTCGTCTCCTACGATTTTATTCGTGGACGCGAATCAAGGTCTTGACGGCGTGATTGCCCGCCGCCATTGACTTGAACAGTTCCGGCAACTGCGTCAGCGGACATTCGCCGTCCACAAAATCCTTCGCGCGGATCACGCCGGATTCGATGAATTCCAGCGCGCGGCGGATGGTGCGCGGCGTGTGATGAAAGCTCGCCAGCAGCGTGAGGTTGGAATAATGGATGAGCGTCGTGTCCAGCGTGATGGTCGCGCCGGACGGGCAGCCGCCAAAAAAATTCACCGCGCCGCCTTTGCGCACCAGATGCACGGCGGCCTCCCAGACTTCCGGCTTCCCGACGGCCTCGATCACCGCGTCGAAATTAATTTGCGATTTGCGATTTGCGATTTGCGAATTTTTAATCGCCTGGACAACGTCGCCGTCTTTGCCGACCGTCAAAAATCTCACCCGCGCCCAATCGTTGCGCCGCTTGCAGCCGTTTTTCACCGCGCCCTGCGACACGTGACGTTGCAGCCAAGATTTTTTGCGAGCGCGGCGAACATCAAACCAATCGGCCCCGCGCCAAGGATTAAAACATTTTGTCCTGCGCGCAATTTCAAATCCTCGATTCCCTGCACGACGCACGCGAGCGGCTCGGTGAGCGCGGCGTCGCGGAAATCCGTTTCCGGCTTCAGGCGCAGAAGATTTTTTTGGACGATGCGCGCCGGAACGACGATGGATTCGGCGTAAGCGCCGTTGAGGAACAGCAAATCTTCGCAGAGATTTTCCTGTCCGGCGCGGCAGTGGAAACATTCCGCCGCACGGCGCGGAATTGGCGACGACGACGCGGTCGCCAATTTTCCAATTCGTGGCAGCCGATGTAAATCGGCTCATTTCAATCCCCGATTTTTCAGGACAGGACTCACGTCCGCTGCTGCTGACTTCAGAAATTGTTCCGGCGAGTTCGTGGCCGAAGACGGCGGGCGGGACGATCATCTTCGCGTGGTAGCCGCGCTTGAAGACCTTGAGGTCGGTGCCGCAGGTGAGCGCGGCCTCGATGCGGATGCGGACTTCGCCGGGCTTGAGCGCGGGCGGCGCGATTTCTTCGACGAGGATTTTTTCTTTTCCGTGGAGGACGGCGGCTTTCACGCGCGAAGTGTAGGAGCCGGGGTGACGAGACTCAAATTTTAATTTGTCTCCGGCTTCGGAATTTCAGTCAGAGCCTCCTTACGTCGGCTCCTACGATTTGAAAATCAGTAGGCCGACCAAGTGTTGCGGATGAGCGACTTGGCCGAAGGCGAGAGCGGCGGCAGGCCGGCGAGATTGGTGAAATTATTGTCAAACGCCCAGTTGCGACTCGGCGGGTCGTAATAGTTTCCGCCGGTCTTATAGTAATTGGTCGCATAGACGCTGGGGAACATGACGACGATGGAGCCGTTGTAGGTGTTTGTATGGCTGCCCCAATTTTCCAGGTAGCGCAAAACATTTTCCACGCCGCCGCTGTAACTGCCGCTGACCTTCAAGTTGGACGGGACGATGCCTTCTAGGAACGCGGCGTTGACAGTGTCGTCTTGCGAGACTGTGGGAAGTTTACCTGTGGTGTCGCTCCAACTGCTGGAAAGGATGGTGATGGAGTCCGCCAGCACCGACGCCGGACGCGTATGGGTGGTTGTGTTTTTGCCGAGGTCGTTGCCGATGCTGTTGGAGACGTTGTAATTGCCTTCGATATAGACCGGCATCGGCGTGGCAACGGTCAGGCCGGGGTAATTGGCCGGCAGCATTCCTCCATTGACGAGGCGCACGGCGGGAAGCGTCGTGCCGGTCGGAGTCACGTTGTTGTAAATGTAAATGGAACCAATCCCATGGCCATGATCAGAAACGCATGAAGAATTCCACACGGGTCCTTCGCCGGCGGCGTTTGTGAGCCATTTGTTGAATGCGGCGATGTCAATCTGGACGGCTTGGACAGTTTTAGCCGGGCCTGAACCTCCATTCCAGCCTTCGCGCCAGTCGTAAAAGATGGTGTTCGTCAAAAATGAAAAGCCGGCGTAGAGGATGTTCGTGGCTTTATAATTTGTGGCATTTGTGCCGCTGGTTGTTCGCAGCACGAAGTAATCGTTCGTCAACTGTTTCAGGATTGGGGTGTTGTAATTATCCTGATACCAGATGGTGAAATTGGTCGCATAATTGTTCACATTGGTTTTAAGACCGCTTAAAGTGGCAATCCCATTGGTTCCATAAACGGCATTTGAAATAATGAGATCGCATTCGTTGAAAAGATAAATCTGGTTGGTCGGGTCATACGCGATCGAATTCGGCGCGCCCAAGGCCGATGGCGGCAGGTTGAGGATGGCTTCCACGTTAGTCGGGTTGCTGTTGGTGCTGTTGCCGATGGGCATGACCAGCGGCGCGACGGGGTAATCCGGCTGGCCTGCGAGCGCAAAGGTGACCGTCTTGCCTCCGCCGCTGAGGCTGTAGCCGTTGGCAAGAGGGTCGGTTGCGGTGGGGTAGGTCACCGTTCCCGCCGCCTGCACCGTGGAATTAAATGTCAGACTCGCAGCACACGTCGCCCAAATGCTCTGATTGCAGAACACCGGTCCCTTGATGACCATGTTCGGAGTGGGATCCATCTCCATGTTCAAGTTGTAAAAAATGGCGAACTGGAAAACCGGGATTTTGGCCGCTTGAAATGTCTGCTGGACGGTGGCCGGCACGGTGTAGAGCTGGTTTGACGGCGTGGCGATGGAAATAATCGTGCAATCATTTGCATAGCCATCCAGTCCGGCATATTGCGCGTTCAAAGGCTCCCAGTTGGTCTGGCTGATGCTGACAAAAGTGGAATTCGTATTGCCATTTCCGTCGCTGAATGTGTAATGGACAGGCCATGAACTTGTGTCGGGAATCAGCACGGTGTAGGTGTTGCTGGAGTTGAGGTTGCCGTAGAGAAAATCGCGGTTCATCTGGCTGAAGATTTTTTCAGTGGCGGCATCGGCTGCGGCCTCGGACCTTGTGAAGGTTTCGTTGCGCTGGGTGATGTTGCCATTGGTCGAGGCCCAATACAACACGCTCCCCAAAATCATTAAAGCGGCGGTGATGGCAAACAGGGTGAATATCAATGCAAAGCCCGTGACGCCTCTCCGCTCCGATTTAAGCATGATTTTCATAGTTGCCAGACGGATTATTGTATCGCCCGCCGCGTCGCCCGCGTGTTGAGTTGGTAATAGTCATACATCGCGCCGTTGCCAACACCGGCGATTGGATATTCCCACTGGGAAAACATGAGCGTCAGGTGTATGATGCGGTTGTTATCGTTGTTTGTCAGGACATTGCCCTGATAATCTTCGGCCTGAAAAATGGTGTAGTTGGTGATATAGCTGGCGTTCGTTTTGAATCCATACACATAGCCCGTGCCGTCAATCATCAATCCATTTGTTGAAATGGTGCCATTGGTCATAAAAACCCTGACCAAATTATTGTTCGCCTGGTCTTTGTAGAAAATGGTGCCATAGGTTTCGTCCGAAGTGGGACAAAGGTAAACAGCGCTGCCGATTTGATTGGTGTTGTCCCCGACGATTAAAAATTTGCTGTTGGTGTAAGTGCCGACATTCACCAGTTTTGCTTCCCGCACCTGATCGCGGATGAAATTCACCGTTTCGCGCCCGGCGGCCGTAGCCGTCAGCTTGGTGGCCGCCAATGTATAGACCCGCGCCGCAAAAAACTGGGTCGCCACTATCGCAAGGGTGAGCAGCGAAAAAAGCGCCATTGCAACCCACATTTCCACCAGAGTGAAACCGGCGTTGCGTGTGCGCAGCGTCTGGATTTGAATGGCCGGTCTCATTGGTCAGGTGCGCGATAAGAAACCACGCTGTTGGTGAACCACGACCCTTTGTTTGTGCCATACAGCGGAAACTGCCAGATGCAATCTGAACGGATCATTCGCAGCGGCGGGGTGTTGCAAACACATGTTATCGTGATCAGGTTGGTGGCATAAAATGGCGCCCCTGTTGCCGGAACATCCAGCGCATAATTCGTTCCAGAAAGATTTGTTGTCCATGTGGCGCCAACAACATTTGTCACATACAATTGATCTTCTGCGCACGAATTAGTAGGCTGCGGCCACGCCTGTGAATTCCACAGCGCGCATCTCGCCTGTTCCAAGCCCTGCGAAGCCAGTGATTGTGCCGCCAACGACATTGAACTCCATTCCGCCATGTGGTTGGCCTGCAAGCAGCCATAAATCACCCCCGCCATGGTCAAGGCCAGCATGACAACGGAAAAACAAACCTCAATCAATGTGAACGCGGCGTAAGCTGCGCGCGCTCCAGTTCTCCCGATTTGTTTGCAACGAACCAGCATAGACTTTCAGCCTGTAAAAATTATCCAAACTAACAACGACAATAACATAGCATACAATGTGCCATGGCAACAAACTGCTGTGACAATATATCAGACTGCGCTATTAAGCAAGATTTCAGGGGAGATTGCCGGCCAAACGCAATTGAAACACCTGCTTTTTTGAAACGTTTATTCATGGAACCAATCTACATTGTCAATGCCGTGTCCCAATCCTTCCACACCGGTTCGTAACCGAGTTTGCGGATCAATTCCGCCACTTCGCCCGGCGAGCGGTCGTCGGCGATCTCAAACTGGCCGGTCGCGTTCGTCGCGTGGCCGTTCGTCGCCGCCCATTCGCTCGCGCCGGACGCCAGTTCCACAATCCGCCCGCGCACGGTCTGATGCAGCTTTTCCCTGCCTGCGCCGGTGTAGCCGCCCGGTTCGGTATGGCTGCCCGCGCTGATGAGCGTGATGCCGAGCGGAATCAGCCCGTCGCGCAACCCTGCCGGTTCGCGCGTCGAGAGCACGAGGCCGGCGTCGGGAAACATCAGCCGGAATGCGCACACGAGCTGCACCAGGTCGCGGTCGGTCAAGTTCGTGAGCGGCTGGAATTCGCCCGCGCACGGACGCAATCGCGGCAGCGAAATCGTCAACTGCGCCTTCCAGCAATGGCGCAATAAAAAATCCGCGTGCGCCGCGACGCAAATCGCCTCGTAACGCCAGTCGCTCAAGCCGAACAGCGCGCCGATGCCGAGCCGACGAAATCCGGCGGCGTAAGCGCGCTCGGCGGTTTCGAGCCGCCAGTCGAAATTTTTCTTCGGCCCGGCGGTGTGCATCGCGTCGTAAATCGCGCGGTCATAAGTTTCCTGATAAACAACGAGTCCGTCCGCGCCCGCCGCGACGATGGGTTTATATTCGTCCGCTTCCATCGGCCCGACTTCGAGCGACACGCTGGGTATTTCCGCGTGCAGTGCCGCGACGCAGTCGCGCAGGTAATTGTTCGAGACAAATTTCGGATGTTCGCCCGCGACGAGCAGGATGTTGCGGAAGCCCTGTTTTTTCAGCTCCCGCGCCTCGCTGCCGCACTTCATCGAACGAGAGCGTGACGCGCAAAATCGGATTGTCGCGCGAGAAGCCGCAGTAGGAACAGTTGTTGACGCACTCGTTGGAAAGGTAGAGCGGCGCGAACAGCCGGATGACCTTGCCGAAACGCTGCTGCGTCATCGCGTGCGACCGGCGGCCCATGTGCTCCAGAAATTCCGCCGCCGCCGGTGAAATCAGCGTGGCGAAATCGGCCAGCGACAATTTCGACTTCGCTAGACTTTCGCGGACCGAACCGGCGTTGGCGTCCAGCGACCGTTTGACCAGCGCCGGGAGCGGCAACGAATTGAATTCAGAAACAAAACTCACGAAACACAAGTTAGCAGAACGGCAGGCGAAGTCGAGGCGGGTTTGATATTGTGTGGCAACTAAAAAACGGAAGACGAAAATAATTGAATAAATCAATTGACAGATTGAATAATTCAATATAAAACTTTAACAAATCAATGTCGAAGCCCGGAAACAACCCAAAGAAGCTCATCACGCGCTGCCCATTTTGCGGCGACCAGTTGGGCATCACCCGGCTTTCATGTCATGGCTGCAGCACTCAGATTGATTCGCAACTGGAGATTCCGCTGTTCTTCCGCCTGCCGCCGGACTTGCAGGATTTCGTGATGGTGTTTCTCCGTTGCCAGGGAAAAATCCGCGATGTGGAAAAGGAACTGGGGATTTCCTACCCGACAGTTTGCAAGCGGCTCGACCTCGTGAACGAACTGCTCGGCAACACCAGCACGCCAGTCCGGCGCTCGCAGATTTTGGAACAGCTTGAACGCGGTGAAATCAATGTCCAGGAAGCAACTCAACTATTGAAAGGGAGAAAATTATGAACCAAATGCCAAATTCATCCGTCCCGTTATTTATTCCAGCCCTGATTCCCATCATCCTGCTGTTCGGTATGTTTGCCGCAGCGGCATGGATTTTCTACCGCCGATATACCGGACTGTCGGGCGGGCAATCGGCACTGCTCTGCCTGCTGGCGGTTGGTCTGGCTGTTGTCACTGTGGGTTTTCCGGCCGTTTCGCCGATAGTTCAGCATTATTCGGGCAATCCAGATGAAAAGCCTTTTCTAAAACTGTCCAGTTTCATTCTGCTTTGGCTGCTGGTGGTTCCATTCGGCGTAAAGCTTTATCGCAAATGGATTGGCGGTCATTTGACAGAGGCGGAAAAACTTCCGGGACTGGACGGCGTGCGCGCCTGGCTCGGCGTGGGCAATGTCATCTGCGCAGCACTAATTCCGCTTTGTGTCTGGGCAATTTCTGGATTTTCGCCTTTTGCGATAATGGCACTCACGTTTGGATTGTTGCTGGCCTATCCGCTTTTGAACATGGCTTCGGATTCTGCCCATCCCGCGCCCACAGTTCCCACGGAGGATTTGTCCAAGGAGCGGGAAAAAGTTTTGCAACTGCTCGAAACCGGAAAAATCAGCGCCGATGAAAGCGCCGAACTTTTGAACGCGCTCGCTCACAGCGCGCCGCCACCGCCGAAACCTGCCGCCGAAATCAATCCGCAACGCAAAATGGTTCTGCTCGGCGCGGTTTTGTTGCTTATCGGATTTTTTCTGCCGTGGTTCAATGTCAACCCCGGAGCCATGTTGAACGATGCGGCTTCCCAACTTCAGCAAAACATGAACCAAATGATGCCCGGCAACGTCATGCCGCAAATGAATATTCCACTGCAAACTGGCACCGTGCAGGTTCACGCTGGTGATATTCCACACGGAATCGGTTGGTGGATTCTGGCGCTGGGGATTGCCGCCGCCGTGTTGCCGTTTTTTGCCACTACGCTGGAGACGGCCATGCAGAAAAAAATAATCCTAGCGTCGCTCGGTATCGGCGTGATTCTTTTGATCTATCTCCTGTCGGATACCTTAAAATACGTCAGCTTTGGCATCCTGCTCGCGCTGGCGGGGTATGTGCTGGAAGTAATCGGCACGTTGAAGGAACGCCCATTGGGGCGCTGATTCTGAACGTCAATGATGCGGCGGCTTGGGATTGTCCGCCTTGATGCGTTCCAGTTCCATCGTTTCCATGGCAGACGACTGGCGCCGGACTTCCTTCCTCAAACGTCCGAGCAGCTTGTCCTGTTCAGTCACGACGGTATTCAACTGCTCGACCTGATGTTCGAGATGGGCGAGGTGCGACTCCAGTTTTTCAAGCCGTTGGGTCATTTCATCTGCCATGAAAACAATTTGCCCGTGTGTCGCCGGGAAGTCGAGCCGGCGAATTACTTGGCGTTGCGTGACAGGCGAATTTGCGGAACACTTGACGCAGAAATTTCATGCCGCGCAAAGATTTCAAAACAAAAAAACTCGCCGCCTGAACGCGATGATTCTCGGCGTCGGCTCGTTCGCGCACAGCATCGGCACGGCGCTGGCGGATGCCGGCGCGAGCGTCTCGACGTATCTGACGCGCAATTACGGCCATTTCCCGCCGTCGCTCGTCGGAAAAACTTTTTCGCGCGACGCTTTTCCCAGTCCGGTTCCGCTGATCCGCGAGAACAAAATTGATGTCGTCATTCCGCAGTCCATTGACTGGGCGCTCGCACCGTGGGCTGAACGATTTGCTGAAATCCGGCGTCGGCATTTTTTCGCCGACTGGCGAGGCGATGCGGATTGAGCGCGAACGCGATTTTGCGCGCGAGCTTTGCGCGAAGTTCAAAATTCCATTTCCAAAATCGTTTGTCGCGTCGAACCGCATCGAAGCCGAAAAAATTCTCGCGAAAAATCCGCAGCCGTTCGTCATCAAAAATCCGCTCTGCTCGCCGACGAGTCCGATCCACACGATTTTGTGCGAGACGGTCGCCGACACGCGCGCGTGGCTGCGGCACGTCAATTATGCCGAGGGCGTTTTTTTGCAGGAATATCTCGGCCGCGCCGAGGCCGGGCACATCGCGCTCGTCAGCGGCGGCGAAATTTATTCGCTCGTCACGAATCAGGAATACAAATACGCCTTCAACGGCAATCAAGGCATCGTCGCCGGCGCGCCGCTCGGCGGAATTGTCGAGCGCGATGAAAATGACAAATACGGCCTCGCGCGCGAATTGATTCATCCGCTGAAACCGTGGTTGCGCGAATCGAAATTCAACGGGCCGCTGCAAGTCACGGCCATCAAGCGCAACGGCAAATGGCACGTCATCGAATACAACATCCGCATCGGCGTCACGTCCGGCCCGATGATTTTGCGGATGCTGAAAAATCCGGCGGAAATTGTTTTGCGGACGGCGCGGAATGAAAAATTGAATTTGCAGTTCAACGACAAATTGAATTTCGGCTGCTCGCTCACGCTGGCGGGTTACGGCTATCCGTTCACGCAAGTGCGCGGGCCGCAATTGCCGCTGGAAATGGACGGCAAATTTGATTGCGACGTTTGGTGGAACGAAGTCGCGCGCGGTGCGGACGGAAATTTAATTTCCACCGGCCATCGCATCGCCGACGTGATTGCGCTTGCGCCGAAACTGGACGCGGCGATTGCGAAGGCTTACGCGAACATCCGCAAAATCCGCGTCGTCGGCAGTTATTTCCGCACGGATGTCGGCCAAAGTTTATGGCCGCCGGGAACAATTTGATTTTTCAACCACGGATGGACACTGATGAACACGGATAATTCCAATCCAGTTTGGGTGGGTTTTGAAAATCTGTGTGCATCTGTGTTGATCCGTGGTTAAATTTCTTTGCCGATGAATTTAACTTCTGAAAATTTTCCGCTGCGTCCGGCGTGGACCGAAATTGACCTCGGCAAACTGCGGCGCAACCTGCAACTCATCCGCGGCGATTTGCCGAAGCACGTGCGGCTGATGGCCGTCGTGAAGGACGAGGCTTACGGCCACGGCGCGCTCGACGTGGCGCGCGTCGCGGTCGAGGAAGGCGCGTGGGGCTTTGGCTTGAGCACGCTCGAAGAGGCGATGACGTTGCGCGATGCCGGAATCAAAGCGCCGTTGCTGCTGCTCGGCGAACGGCAGGAAGCCGAACTCGAATGGTGCGTGGCGCATGACCTGACCGTTTGCGTGAACGAACCGCACGTCGTCCGCGCGCTCGCAAAAATCGCGGCGAAATTTGGCAAACAAGTTCCGGTTCATTTCAAAATCCACACCGGCATGAGCCGTTACGGCGTTCGCTGGGACGAGGCGCTGCCGCTCGTCGAAAAAATTGTCGCGGAAAAATCACTGTCGCTCGAAGGCGTGATGACGCATTTCTCGCAATCGGATGAAACGGAAAAAACATTTGCCAATCTGCAATTCGCGCGGTTCAACGAAGTTTTGCAAGCGCTTGGAGCAGCGGAAAATTTCCGTGAAGCTGCGCCACACTTGCAACAGCGGCGGCTTTCTGGATTTGCCGCACGCGCATCTGGACATGGTGCGCGTGGGCATTTTGCTTTATGGCGTTTTTCCGTCGCTGGTTTGCCGGCAAATTCCTGGCATTGAACCGGTGATGTCCGTGAAGGCGCGCATCGCGGCGATCCAAAAATTGAAGCCTGGCGAAGTCGTCGGTTACGGAATGCGTTACACGGCGGCGAGCGAACGGCGCATCGCGATTCTGCCGATCGGTTACGGCGACGGTTTTCCGCGCGTGCGCAACGAAGGCTGCGCGCTTATCCACGGCAAACGCGCGCCGCTTGTCGGCGGCATCGCGATGGACGCGCTGATGGTGGACATCACGGACATTGCCGAAGCGCAAATGTGGGACGAAGCGGTCATCATGGGCAGACAAGGCAGCGAAGAAATCACCGTGCGCGACATCGCGAAGCTGAAAAATTCCGTGACCTACGACGTGCTGACCAACTGGCGGCTGCGGCTGCGGAGAAAAAATGTGAATGGGAAATAAAACCACAGATGGACGCGGATGGACACAGATTTGAAAATGGGAATTGTTTTCTTCGGCTGTTATCCGGTTTGTCCGTGTCCATCCGTGGTTGAAAATGAAAAACTTCTCTTCTCCCAACAAAATTCCGCCTGCGAGCATTAGCAAAAATGTTCCGTGAATCGCTCCAGACCAAAACCGCGCGGCTGAAAAAAATCATCGCCGGCTTCCAAAGGACTTATCCCGTAATCCGTTTTGAATTTGCTTCCGAGCATTTTTCTGCCAGATTGTTTTCATGCAAGTGACTCTGGACATTCCCGATCGGCTCGCGAAAAAGTTTTTTTCGACGACTCCGGCGCGGCGGCGTTCCAGCACGGTGACGCGGCTCTTGCGCGCAGAATTGCGTCGCAAGGAATTGACAGCCGCCTGCCTCGCCGTCAATCGCGATTCCCATCTCAACCGCGAAGTGGAAAGCTGGCAGTCGTTCGATGAACCCGTCGTGGAAACGGCCTAGTTATGACGCCCATCCTGCGCGGTGATGTCTGGTGGGTGAGCCTTGACCCGACGCAAGGTGCGGAAATCCAAAAGACGCGGCCTTGCCTGGTGCTGACTTCCGATGTTCTCAACCGCTTCCGGCAAACCGTGGTCGTCGTTCCATTTTCCACTTCCGCCCGCGCGCATCCGCCAATCAGCGTCGCGGTGACGTGCCAAGGGAAACCGGTTGTCGCGATCATTGACCAGATTCGCGCGGTGAGCCGTCATCGTTTGAAATCAAAAATTGAAACGGCTTCGCCCGCAACTCTTCGCGCCGTTTCAAAGGCGTTGGAAGAAATTCTCGAACTTGACTGATGTTCCGTGAATCGCTCCAGACCAAAACCGCGCGGCTGAAAAAAATCATCGCCGGTTTCCAGAAGACTTACCCCGGCGCGCACTGCGAGCTGACTTACGCGAACCCGCTCCAATTGCTCGTCGCCGTGATCCTTTCCGCGCAATGCACGGACAAGCGCGTTAATATCATCACGCCGGAGTTGTTCAAAAAATACCGCACGGCGAATGATTTCGCGGACGCGCCGCGCGCGGAACTGGAGCAGTTCATCAAGTCCGCCGGATTTTTCCGCAGCAAGGCGAAGAACATCCAGAATTGCTGCCGCAAACTCGTCGAACGGCACGGCTGCGAAGTGCCGCGCACGATGGAGGAATTGATTCAATTGGACGGCGTCGGACGCAAGACGGCGAACGTCGTTCTCGGCAACGCGTTCGACGTGGTCGTCGGCGTCGTCGTGGACACGCACATGATGAGATTGTCGCACCGGCTCGGCCTGGTCACGGAACGGACGCCGGAAAAAATCGAACTCACGCTGATGAAACTGCTGCCGCAAAAATTCTGGCTGCTGTTCAGCCACTGGCTCGTCTGGCATGGGCGTCGGCGATGTTTTGCGCGCAAGCCGGATTGCGAAAACTGCGAGGTGAAAAAATTCTGCCCGCAGATTGGAGTGGACAAATGATTTGCCACAGAGACGCAGAGGCGCAGAGGTTAAAATAATTTTCTCTGCGTCTCTGTGACTCTGTGGCTAATCTTTCCATTGAATGAATTGGTTTTTACTCAACTCCGGCAAATGCGACGCGGCGTTCAACATGGCTCTGGACGAGGCGTTGCTGGAAAATGATTCGCGGCTCGGCGAGCCGGTTTTGCGCTTTTACGGCTGGACTGAACCGGCGGCGACGTTCGGGTATTTTCAGAAATTCTCCGAGGTCGAACGCGCGACGCATTTGCGTCCGCTGATTCGTCGTCCGACCGGCGGCGGCATTGTGCCGCACGATGCGGATTGGACTTACAGTTTTGTCGTTCCGCCAAATCACGAATGGTATTCGTCGAAAGCGATTGAAAGTTATCGCCGCATTCACGAATGGATTCAAAGCGCATTCGCCACATTGAAAATCAAGATGGAACTGGCGACGGAGTCCAAAGTCCAAAGTCCAAAGTCTAAAGTCGTCAGCGCGTGTTTCATCGGTTATGAAAAATCGGACGTTCTTTGGCACGGCAAAAAAATCGCCGGCGCGGCGCAGCGCAGAAATAAATCGGGACTGCTGATTCAAGGCTCGGTTCAACCGCCGGATTCAATCGCACGCGGTGATTTGGAAAATGCGATGTGTGCGGTTGCGCGAGAGAAATGGAAAGTCGAATGGAAGGAATTTTTGCCGGACGAACATTTGCGCCGGCGCGCGGAGGAATTGTCCCGCCAAAAGTATTCGCAAAAGAGTTACAATCAGAAACGATAGGTTGTGTTATTTTGCTCCTGATTTTCAAGGTTATGAAATTCCTTTTCCTGATTTGCGCTGTCAGTTTGGCGGCGCTGTTCACCGTTTCAGCCCAGACACGGACGTTGCGCATCGCCACTTACAACATCGAGGCGGACATCGGCGTGACAAACAAACAGCCGATTTTTACAAACATCGTGACATCGTCCGCCGAAGGGCCGCCGTTGCCGGGTTTGATCGCCCCGCCGACAGATCCGACAAATGTGCAGGCGGGCGGCGTGCTCGAAGGCATCGGCGAGGAAGTCGTGAACGGCACCGCGCAACCGCTGGACATTCTCGCGTTGGAAGAAACGACGGGCAATGCGCAAACAGTCGCGCCCATCGTGAGCGGCCTCAATTCATTTTATGGAATTGCCGGAATGTATTCCAACAGCAGTTATCAGGCGACGGAGGAATTTGCGGCGACCCGACTGTCGGCGACGGGCCGAACGCGATTATTTTCAACACGCGCACGGTGCAATTGCTCGCGTCCGTGCCGGTTGATCCGCCCGGCGGAACCGGCAGTTTGGGTTCAACCTACGGCGAGTATCGGGAAGTGATGCGATATGAATTTGCGCCCGCCGGCGTCGCGCCCGACGCGTCGAATGAATTTTACATTTATGTGAGCCATTACAAATCCGGCGGCTCTTCATATAATTCCGACCGCGCGGGCGAGGCGCAGATCATCCGCACGAACGAGGCGGTTGATCTGCCCGCGACGGCGCGCGTTCTTTACGTCGGCGATTACAACATCACCACGAGCGGCGATCCTTCGTATCAAATCATCGTTTCCAACGCCGCACCCAACGGCATTCGGCAAGGCGCTGGCGTTGATCCTTTCAATCCGGCCAACAATCAAAGCATCAACTGGCACAGCCCGTCCGCCGGCACCAACATCCTCGCGCAGGAATCGGACAACTGCGAATTCATTCAATACCGCGACGATTTGGAGATGATGACGACGAATGTGTATTTTGGCGCGACGGGCGGATTGAAATATCGTTCCGGGAACTTATCACACGTTCGGCAACAACGGCTCGGTCAATTACCAGGGCACGGTGAATACCAGCGCGAATACGGCGCTGAACAATCTGGCGACGAACGGGCCGGTTTTTATTTCTGCGGCGCAATTGCTCGTTGATTTGACCGGCGGCAGCGACCATCTGCCTGTCGTGGCCGATTACACCATTCCGATTCCCGCGCCGGTCATCACCGGCGTCAGCCTCGCGGAAACCAACTTGATTTTCACCGTGACCAACGGCATCACCAACGCCGCTTACACGGTGCTGATGAGCACAAATGTCGCGTCGCCGCTGGCCGATTGGCTTGCCGTCGCCACCAATGTCGCGACTGGCGGCAGCTTCATTTTCACCGCCACCAACGCCGTCAATCCTGCCGCGCCGGGTCAATTTTATCTGCTTCAGGTGAAATAAATTCATTTCGCGCGCGAACAACATTGTCTCCGCGCACTCCAACGACTAACTTTCGCGCCGCATGATCCGGCTCGTTCTATTCGACATTGACGGCACGCTCGTCCACACGGGCCACGCCGGCACGCAGGCTTTCAAAAAAACCTTCGCCACGGAATTCAACCTGCATCACGGCTCCGAGAAAATGAAGTTCGCCGGGCGCACGGATGTCAGCCTCGTCCGCGAATTTTTCAAGATGCACGGACTGCCGGAGACGCCGGAACATTTCGCGCAGTTTTTCGGGCGATACGTTTTCTGGCTCGACCACATCCTTGCGCACAGCGAAGGCAAAATCTGCCACGGCGTTGCTGGAATTCATCCGCGGCTTGCAGGCGTTGCCAAAACCGCCCGCGCTCGGACTGCTCACCGGCAACATCAAATTGGGCGCGGAACTCAAATTGCGCCGCTTCGGGCTTTGGGACATTTTCCAATTCGGCGGATTTGCGGACGACAACGAGGACCGCAACCAGATCGCCGCCGCCGCGTTCGAGCGCGGCCAGGCGCGTGCTGGGAAAAAATCTGCGCGCGGAGGAAATTGTCGTGGTCGGCGACACGCCGTTTGACATCCGCTGCGGAAAATTCATCGGCGCGAAAGTCCTGGCCGTGGCCACCGGCGGCGCGACGCTGGACGAATTGAAAAAGCACAAACCCGACTGGGCGGTGGAAGATTTGACGCAAATCAGCGCGGAAGAAATCTTGCATCGTGAAATGTTGAACCGGATTATTTCGCCCGATGCAACGATTTAACAATTCAACGATGCGACACGATTCAATGGCAGCCGCAACCGCCGCCGCAGGAATGTCCGCCGCCGGATGGACGGGTTCCACGAGTCCCTGAACTTTCTCCCGTGCTTGCGGAAGCGAACGTGGAAAACTTCTTGGACAGCTTCGCGGAGCCGCAATGCGGACATTCTGAATTCTTCCAGTCGGCAGAACGGACGAGGATTTCGCTGTCGCGCCCGCACTTCTCACAATGAAATTCGTAAATTGGCATGACGAAAAGATAATCTGTCCGGCAAAAGTTTCAAGCACCGGAAAAATGAATAAAGAAAGCAGGAATCAAGGAAAAGATTCTTCGTGCATTCCTGCTTTCCTCATTCAAACCCTCATTCTTCACGGCGACAATTTTTCGCGGTGCGGCTGGTGGTCGCGGTTCCAGCGGGACAAGGCTTCGTCGCTGGTGTCTTCAAAAAGAAATTTCAGCGTCGGCGATTCGACGTGGCCGTCGCAAAAGACCACGTTGGCTTTGCCTTGATGACGCGCGTAACTTTGTTTGGTGTTTCCAAACAATTCTGCTTCGGCTAAATCATTTGCACTAACGCTTCTCGATAAAATCAAACTCCCATCGCGAATAATCCCATTGCCGCCCGCAAATCCATCGCCGATTTCCATCATCTCGTTTGGGCTGGTAACTTCCGATTCGCTGACAGGCGGAGCAGACCATAGATTTGAGACTGTCTGAAAGTATTGATAATGGCCGCCAAGTCCTAACCGATTAGTATCAGTCTGGAAACTTATACCAGAACTATTGTAGCCGTAACTATTAAAGTTGGCATATTCGTTGGATTCTTGTTCTCTTGGGAGTGTGGCTGGATGGAATGCTGAAGGACACTGCCAAACACCTTGATGCCACCATCTGGGAATGTTAGTCGGATAATTCATAGCTCCCAGTTCATTCTGAACAGTAACTAGCCAACTAAAGAGGTGATCGGAATAACTCGCGACGCTGTGATTGTGGGCAAGTGGATAAGCATGATTGTCTGCAACAAACATCTGCATTGCTTGTCCAAGTTGCCGCACGTTATTGGCGCATTGAATTCGCAACGCTCTTCCTTTGGCTTGAGTAACCGCCGTCAGCAAAAGCGCGGCGAGAATTGCGATGATGGCGATGACGACCAGCAGTTCAATCAAAGTGAACGCAAAATCTTTTTTATCCGTGTTCAATCTGTGTTTCATCCGTGGCTGATTCTTTTTGCGAATCAAATCAATGGTTCAATTTTCCCGATCACTTGATCGCTGCGCGCCGCGTCCCAACATTGCGCCAGTTCGTCTTCACGCAGCGAAGCCCATTCAATTACATAAGCCAGCACGCGCGGCGGCAGATGTTCGTCCCGATACATCCGAATCGAGATGCCGAGGAAGCGGCTGATTTCAGGCATGGATGGGTTGCGGGTTTTGATCCAACAACGCTTCGGGTTTTTGGCCGGTCACTTGCAGCCAGAGCGAATCGGGACAGAAATCAATCTGGTCGTTCCAAATCAATTCACCGGAATCACCAATGCGCGCCGTGCGGAAATTTTCGTAGCTGTTCCAAAATGCAAAAACGCCCATGTGCGGTTTTGAAGAAAAATCAATTTCGCCTTCCGCGCCGTCGTCAAAACGCAGCCAGACGCGGTAATTATCCATAACTTTGATGGTGGTGATTTCTTTCATCACGATTGAAGCTAACACAGGTGATAATGTTTGAAAAGCCCGCAATGGCGGGAATAAAATTTACGGCGAAAGTTTTTCGCGATGCGGCAAATGGTCGCGGTTCCAGCGGGACAAGGCTTCGTCGCTGGGTGTCTTCAAAAAGAAATTGCAGCGTCGGCGATTCGACGTGGCCAGCGCAAAAGACCACGTTGGCTTTGGCTTACTGCGAACACACGTGGTCGCGGTAATTTGAATGTGCAAATTTATTGTTGCCGGACGCGATAGAATTTGTTCTGGAAGTTGGTGGCGTCTGGATCAGCCCAGTTGAACAGGTTGGTTGTGGCGATGTTTGTCAGGAGCGGAGTCCAGTCCAGCAGGTTGGTGGAGGCCTCCAGCACATAGGTGTTGCCGCTCGCGCCCAGGAATCCCATCTGAAAGACGTTGTCGCCGGTGAACCCCGCCGAGGTGAACGAAAGCGGCTGAACGAAGAACAGCGCGCCGGTGGCGATGCTGTTGTCGTAGCCGTCTTCAAACGCGGCGGCCGTGAGCGTCGTCTGGCTGTTGGTCAGGTTCAACTCCCCGGAATACAGGAATGAATTGGTCGTGGGCAGCGAGCCGTCCAAGGTGTAGTAGATCGCCGCATTCGTGTCGGGCGACTGCAATGCGACGTTGACGGACGCCCCGAACGTGCCGCCGTCGGGCGTGATGGTCGGCGGCGTGAGCGCGGGCGTGCCGGGCAAACTGTTGATCCAGTCGGTGAACACCTGCACGGCGTTGGTGTCAATCAGGCTGCGCGCCAAAGGCGGCATCTTGTAAAGGTCATTGGTCGTGTTGATCCGGTAAAGCAGCACCGAGCGCCAGATGTCCTGCGCCTTGACGACGCACGCGTTGTCCGAAATCCCCAGCGAGGTTATGGCCGGGTAATTCGTGATGTTCTGCAGCTCCAGCGGCGTGTCGTAGCGCGCGTCGAAGTTCGCATGGATGCCCCCGGTGTTAAGCGGCGTGTGGCACTGCGCACAGTTGGCGTCCAGATAAGAACGGGCGCGCTCCTCCAGCGACGCGCTCGCGTTGGTGATCGCCGAAAGATGCTCGAAATTGGTGATGTCCGTCTCGTTGATGGCGGGATTGAACAGGCCCAGCCGGTTCAACGTGCGCAACTGGTTGTCCGTGTTCGTCACACCGTCCGATGCATATGTCTCCTCCCCGTTCAACTGCCGCGTGCTGACGCCCAACACATACCCGGCCCCGGCGTGTGGCACGTCAAACAATCCGCCGGGCTGGGATAATACCACGTCTGCGTCCGCACCCCGCTCGCGTTGGTGATGAGGATGTCCTCGTTCGAACTGGTCGTCAGCAGATCGGCGTCGCTGTCGTCGGGTCGCCATTTGTAGGTCACGCCATACACCGTCCCGTTGATGTCGCGCACCAGCAGCCGCGTTTCAAGCCTGCGCAAGGGAACGTCCGCATTCGTCTCGTTGACCACCATGTCGAAGTTTTTCACAAACACCGTTCCCGCCGGAAACGTCCATGAATTGGTCGGCGCAAATTGTATCTGTTCATCGGGCGTGATGACGCCGCCGCTGCCGGGCAGCGCCATGTAGCGGCTCTTGACCGCATTGTCAGACCAGAGAATCGTGTTGGGAACGTAGGGAATCAATCCGGCGGAGGGAATCCGGTTGGTCGTGTCGTCGAACGCGCCGGTTTCTGACAGCAACGCCGGCAGCGTGCCGTTGAATGTTGTCGGCATATTCAGGAATGCGCTCACAGTGGCATTGGTCGTCAGGCCGTAGGGCGCTCCGCTTCCCGCATTGACCGTGATGTGAACCGGCGCGGAGGTGCTTGAGAGTCCGCTGCCGTCCGTGGCGACGGCGGTCAGCGAATAACTGCCCGCAGGCAGTCCCGTCATCGTCAGCGTGTAGAGCGGCGCATCGGGACTGTTGCTCAAACTCCCATACAGGACGTTGTTGGTGTAGAAATCCACTTCGCTAATAGGATTGTAAGGCGCGTCGGCATTCGCGCTGACGCTCACACTGGCGTCGGCGGTAAAGGTTGAACCGTCGGCAGGAGCGGCCATGACAACCGTCGGCGGGGGATTCGTGAACGGATACAACTGCGTTTGCGGAATGATTTGCAACGCCGTCGAGGGACTGCTCCATTGAAGTTGAGCCACGGCACCTCCGCCATTTTGATAATAATCCATCCGGATGTTGTAAAGCTGCTGCGCTTTGAGGGTGAGGGATCCCTGATAAGTCGTTGTCCCTTCATCAACCCATCCGTTGGCCAGTAGTTGGCCGTTGACCCACAGCCGCACGCCGTCATCGGCCGTGGCATAGAATGTGTAAGTTTCATTGAACTGCGGCTGCACCGAACCCGTCCAGCGCACTGCGAAAATGGTCTGGCCGACCGAAGGATCCGGCCCGGTCGTGTTCCAATTAAAATTAACGACCGCGTCGGTGCGCGTCAGGGTGGGCGCAGTGTTGAACGCCGCATTGGTGAAGGCAACGCTGGTCGTGTTCGCCCAGTATTGGCCCAGCAGTCCGGTGCCGTCGCCAACGGCGGAACTGTTGATGAACGTGGCGCTCGCCACGCCGCTGTTGACCATTCCCGGCGCGGCGGCGACGGCTTGCAGCAGGACGCTGTTCGTCAGATCGAACGGCCCGGTGTAAAGCGTGGAACTGGTTGTTGGCGTCGTGCCATCCAAGGTATAGTAAATGGACGCGCCGTCAGCCGCTTCCGACAAAGTGACCGTCACGGAATTGGTGAAGGTGCCGCCGCCCGGTGAAATGGTCGGAGTCGTCACAAAAAGGCCCGCGCCATAAACCGACAAGGCATATTCCGCGCCGACATAGACCTTGCCGTTGATCACGGTGGGCATCGTGAATTTGACGGCACCGCCGGGATTGTCGCGCGCCAGGTTCATGCTGCTGTTGTAAAGTTCCTGCGCGAGATTGGTGGCGTTGTAGGCGTGCAGCACGGCCGGCCCGCCGCTGGCATAGGCGTCGCCCTGAATGACCCAGGCGATGGCATTGTTCAGGCCGTTTGCGGAAATGACAGGAGTGGAGCCATGATAGCCAAACGAAGTGCTGGATTCGGACACGGGCGTGGGTGTGATCACGGCGTTGGAAATGGCAAACGCCTTCAGCACATCGCTGTCGCCCTGATAATAGATTTGATAGTTGAAATAGGCGGGCGATTCAAAGGCGCTGCCGATCGCCCCGGGAACTTCCTGCACAATTTGATTGTCGTTGGCGGTGTTGTAATGCCCCATGTTGTCACGATCCACCAGATAGATTTTTCCTTCCTTGCCAGCGCCGACAATCAGGTGCGGATGGCTGGCGCTGCCGGCGAATCCGGCAACAGCAACGGACCGCCCGAACCGAGATCCGAATCGGAGGCGGCCAGGCTTGCCTGATTGTAGGGCGTGAAATAGTCCGTCACGGTGAACCGGTTTGAAGCCGTTGAAAGTTTCATGAAACTGTCGGCGTAATCGCCGCCGTTGGTGTTGGCGCTGAAGGATCCGTTGCCCACTTCAAAAAATAAATTGGTGCCGGTATCCACGGACAGGCCGTTGCCGCCCATCCAAAGCCCGCCCTCGGCGGCATTCCCGCCAAAGACGGCGACGGTGGCATTGGGCGTGGTGTTGAAAACAAGATTGGTCTGCAACACCAGATTGGTGGCGTTGAAACCCAGCACCCAGCCGTGATAAGGATCGGTGTCCGCGAAACCGCTGTAGCAAACATAAACGATTCCACCGGCCAGCGTCAGTGCGGGCCGCTGAAGTTCCTGCTCGGCGTTGAAGGTCACCACGCCGTTCACGCTGTCCACGCCTGTTCCCGGCACGGAGGCGGCGACGATGACGGGACTGTAAGGTTGTTCGGTGCCGTCCGTGATTTTCAGCGCGTGGATGCGATGCACGAAATTGTTTCCGGTTCCTTCCTGCGTGAACGCATCCAGATACATCGTGCCTGAAACCGGGTCAATCACGGGCGTGCTCGTGATGCCCATCGCCGGGACGATGTCATGGTAAGCGCCGTAACGGTTGCCGAAATAGTTGTTCGGCATCACGGCATACTGGCCAAGATTGGTGGACCACAGCAATCCTCCGTCGGGGCCGGCGTTGCTGTCGGCGTCGAAGGCATAGACGGTGTCGTGTTCGGTGACGGCATACACCACGTTGTGGACGCCCTTTCTTGGAATGTTGACGCCGCTGACATAAAGCGGCTCGGCATAGACATGACCGTCCACCGGATAGGTGAAGAGTTTGCCGAACGTGGCGGGATTTACGTTCGCCAGCGTGAGCAGAACCTCGTTGGTGTTCGCGCCCTGCCGGGTGTTGTCGTAGTGATAAGTATAGACGTTCAAGGCCGATGGATTTGGCGGCGGCAGCACGGTCAAAGTGGCCGGCAGGCTGTTGGTTGATCCCAGGTAATTGGAAGCGAACAGCGAATAAGTTCCCGCCGAACCGATTTGCAATTGGGACAGCAACAAGCTGCTGGCTGTGGCATTTGGAAGATTGGTTCCATCGTGCTGCCATTGCAATGAAATGGGTGGCGTGCCTTGCACCGTGGCGCTGAACGTGATCAGCCCGCCGACGTAGTTGGTGGCCGTCGCCGGCGTCGGTTGTTGTGTGAAAATGGGTGGCGAAGGCAGCAGAATGGTCAGAACCGCCGGCGCGCTGGTGACACTTCCATAGGCGTTGGTGATGACGACGGAATAATTGCCCGCCTGATTCGCATTAAGGTTGGAAAGAGTCAGGGTGCTTGTCAGCGAACCGTTGGTTCCAAACCCGTCGGCCAGATTGGTGCCATTGAACTGCCATTGGTAGGAAAGCGGCTGAGTGCCGTAAGCCGCCACTGAAAAGCTGGCTGTTCCAGTGGGATAGTTGGTCGAATTTGACGGCTGCGTGGTAATAGTGGGAGGCACCGGCCCGGAGTTGACAATTTGTATGCCCATCATCGCCACATTGCCATCCGGCGTCAGGCCGCTGATCGTAAAACTGGAGCCGGTGACGCCGCTCCAATGAACATAGTTGGCCAGTTTTTGTGCCGTTGCCGAAGTCGCTTCCGTCGTATCAGTTGCCTGGGTGTAGATATAGGGATTGCCCATGGTATTTCCTTCTATCACACCGCCCCAATAAGTTGGAACCGTGGCACCCGGCAAGGTTAAACCATAGCGACGATTAGGATTATTATCGTTCAGCATATAGACAAAAACATCATACTTGGGATAGGAAACCCCCGTCACTGCCACGGTATAACCATTCCCGCTCCAGAAACCGCCGGAATTCAAAATCCCGTCCGCCGTGCCGGTGTTGTCGCCCGAAGCGTAATGGCCCGCATTAAATGTGACCGTGACGGTTGCAGTCGTGGCGGCCCCGGTGCTGTCATTCAAATTCGTGGCGGTCCCGCCGGAATTTTGGTTGTCCTGGTTCCAATTGGCGAGCGGATAAGCCCCGGCCGTCTGGACCGCAGTGAGGCTCGTGCCATTGCCCACAAATTGCACGCTGATCCCCTCGTTGCCGGCCGCGAGCACGGACAGGATTGCCGGCGCGCTGGTGACGCTGCCATACGCGTTGGTGATGACGATGGAATAACTGCCCGCTTCATTCGCATTGAGGTTGGAAAGAGTCAGTGTGTTCGTCAGCGAACCGCTAATTCCGGCCCCGTCGGTCAGGTTGGTGCCATTGAACTGCCATTGGTAGAACAGCGTCCCCGTGCCGCTGACGGCGGCGGTGAAACTGACGGTCTGGCCGGCAACAAGGCTTTGCGACTGCGGCTGGATCGTCATCACCGGCGCACCCGGCGCGCCCAGCGGCGTGAAGACGACGGCGGTGAGCACCATTTTCTGCGTGCCGGTTCCGCCGGACGTGAGCGTGTAAGTGAAGGTGTCTGTGCCGGCGGCGAGACTGGCGATGTAGCCCATGCTGTCGTAGGAAGTGTCGTTGGCATTGGAATCAATGGCCGGTGTGCCGCCGGTTCCGGTAATGGTGAAAGTGCCGGCCGGAGTGTCGTTGGCGTAAACGCCGTTCACGGCGGACCAAGCGGCGGCTGGAACGCCGGACACGCCAAAGTTGACGGAGGTGTCGCCGCCCGTGACGACGGATCCGGTCAACGGCGGCGAGCTGGTGTCAACGCCGCTGAGAGTGTAGGCCGAAAGCCAGACGCTCGCGTTGTTTGCCGTGCCGGTGATGTTATGCGTGCCCGGCGCGGGGTTGAAGAGGTAAAAGATTGAAACATTTCGATACAC
This sequence comes from uncultured Verrucomicrobiae bacterium, assembly GCA_963755455.1. GTDB lineage: Bacteria > Verrucomicrobiota > Verrucomicrobiia > Limisphaerales > UBA11358 > UBA11358. The sequence continues at coordinate 447,338 of CAVWJH010000004.1, read as the reverse complement.
GCTTGCGGTGGAGGCCGTGACGGCCCGGACAAGGGTCTGCGAACCGTAGGACAGGCTGGCAGGTGCGGTGGCGGAATTTCCACGGTCGGTTTCCAGCACCACCAGCACGCTGGCTCCTGCAGTGACGGTGAACGGCTGGTTGATGGTCGTCGCGGCGGTGTAAGTAATGGCCGTCGAGCCGTCTTGCAGTATAATTGCCGCCCTGGCCGGCCCGGCCAACAGCGTCAGCACGGCCACCATGACGGGCAGCGGTCGAAAAAAACTGGTGGGCGGGGTTTTCACTTCCTGATCCATTTTAACTTCGTCAGCATCGGTGTCCGGCAACTTGCCGATAGATTTCCGGCCTGGGCAGTTATCGGCATATACAGGACATTCATTGAGGCTGCCATTTGAACGAATTGAAAAAATAATTTAGGATATTATAAATTTGAATCTAACTCTGGACAGGACAAAGTCAAGGCCAGTTGAAAAGCCGGCCGGCGTCGTTCAGATTGAAACCGGGGCGGCGGCACGATTTCCATTTCGGAACTGGCGTTTTCCACAAGTTCGTGTTAAAGCTTCAAATATGAAATCTAATCTTCGATTAGCGCTCCTCGCCACGGCGGCCTGTGGTGCCCTGATGATGTTCGCCGCCAGCAGCCGCGCTGCCGGCGGCTATCAGGTTTTTGTCTCCAACGAAAAAGCCGGGACGATTACCGTCATCAACGGCGCTGATTTCAAGGTCGCTGACACCATTCCTGTCGGCAAACGCCCGCGCGGCATCCATGCCAGTCCCGACGGCAAGACGGTTTACGTCGCCTTGAGCGGAACGCCGATTGAAGCGCCGCCGAAGCTCGACGCCAACGGCAATCCGATCTTTGCCAAAGGCCATGATGATGACGACGACAACAATGTGAAATCGGACAAAGCCGCCGACGGCATCGGCATCGTGGACGTCGCGCAAATGAAATTTCTGCGCAAAATTCCCGTCGGTTCCGACCCGGAACAGTTCTGCGTCAGCCCGGACGGAAAGCGGATTTACATTTCCAACGAGGACGTCGGAGTGGCGACCGTGCTCGACGCGTTGACCGGAAAAATCATCACCTTTATTCCCGTCAGCCGCGAACCCGAAGGTGCCGGCGTCAGCCCGGACGGAAAATTTTTCTACATCACCTGCGAGACCGCCGGCGACGTTTTTGCCATTGACGCGCAGACCTTCAAAATCATCGGCCACATCGTCGTTCATCCGCGCCCGCGCAGCGTGGCGTTTTTGCCGGACGGCTCGCGTGCGTTCGTGCCGTCGGAATCAGTCGGCGAATTGAACGTGATTGACACGGCGAACCAAAAGCTGCTGAAAGTCATCACACTGCCGAAAGGTTCGCGCCCGCAATGCGTGCTTGTTTCGCCGGACGGAAACAAGGTTTATGCCAGCACCGGCCGCGGCGGGACGGTGTGTGTCGTGGACGCGCACACTTACGAAGTGCTGGACAACATCAAGGTCGGCACGCGCCCGTGGGGAATTGCATTGTCGCCGGACGGAAAATATCTTTTTTCCGCGAACGGCCCGTCGGACGACGTTTCGGTGGTTGACCTTGCAACGGACAAGGAAGTTGCGCGCGTCAAATCGCCCGGCAGCCCGTGGGGGGTTGTCTGCGTCCCGGACGCGAAATAAATTCGTGCGGGTTGAAAACCGCCTGCGGCAGTCATGTCCCGAAAATTTCCCAAGCACCGTCCGCGCGGTTTCACCCTGATTGAACTGCTGGTGGTCATCGCGATCATCGCCATCCTCGCGGCAATGCTGCTGCCCGGTTGCAACCGGGCAGCGGACTCCAGCTTGCCTTTCCTTTTCATGGCAGCCAAGCAGGACATTTAAGAAGATACAAGGAGCCGGGGTCACGAGGCTCAAATTTCAATTCCCGCTTCCGGCTTCTACCTGCCGGTTTCAATCAGAGCCTCCTTGCGTCGGCTGCTGCTTTGCGTCGGAATCATTGGTGGCCATCTGCCAAGACCTCGCGAGCCGATCTTTGCGTAAACGACAGACGTTGGCCCATGCCGAAGGAATAGGGCAGTCTTTTATGGAGCGGGTTGCGTTCGCGCTTGAGCCAGCCCGCCGTCCAGTGGCGCATGAACATCAGCAGGTTTTCCCGTCCGCGATTGCCGGGACGGTTCAGACCTTTGTGGAAATGTTTGTGGCGCGGGTAAAGATAATGCGCCTTGGCCGCGAGCCGCTCGGCGAAATTCTCCGGCAACTCCGCATGGAGAAACCGTTCCACTTCCTGCACCACGCATTCGGCCACCCATTCCGGCGTGAGCAACGTGTCGCGTTCCAGTTGCGTGGGCAATTGGGTGGTAGGGCGACGCTGCCGCGTCGCCGCCCCGTTTCGTTCGCCGCTGCGCGACGAACGGGAAGTTTGGGCCGCGCGGCAACGCGGCCCTACCGGGGATTTACGCCGCGCCTTCGACGAGGGCGATTTCTTCGGGTGTGAGTTCGTGGTCGTTTTCATGCGCCGGGAATTACCCCAACGGGGTAACGTATTTCAGCCCAGGGTTGGAGCGGAGCGACTACCCTGGGTAAATGGATGAAATGATTTTCAACCCCAACGGGGTTGCATCGTTTCGGTGCGAAGGTGATGCAACCCCGTTGGGGTTGTGACGAATTATGACACGTTACCCAGGGTAGCCTCGCGGACTCGGCAACCCTGGGCTGAAGGATGGAATCCCTTTGGGATTCTGGGACGCGCATTTTCATACGTTGCCCTCCACCAGATTCTTTTCTGCTTCCGTCAAACCGTAGAGGTCATAAACCAATTTATCAATTTGCTGGTTGGTGGCGGTGACGGCGTTTTGCAACACGGCTTTTTCCGAATCCGCCGTGGCCAGGCGCAATTTGGGCATCAAACCCAGCAGCTTGTCCACCAACACCACCAGCTTGTCGTGACGGGATAATTTGGAGCGTGACGGACAAACCGCGCGGGAGCGTTTTGGAGTGCGCCAGTCCTCTGGCGCTTTGGGCCGGGCGGAAAAGCGGCGGAGGGCTGCCGCAGTCCAAAAGCTGGCGCTCACGCGTTGCCCTCCACGAGTTTGATTTCGTCTTCGGTCAAGCCGTATAGCTCATAGACCAGCGCGTCTATTTGCTGGTTGGTGGCGGTGACGGCGTTTTGCAGCACGGCTTTTTCCGAATCCGCCGTGGCCGCGCGCAGCTTGGGCATCAAGCCCAGCAGCTTGTCCACCAACACCACCAGCTTGTCGTGCCGCGCTTTGTTGTTCTCAATCGGCGGCAACGGGAACGCGAGCAAATCTTTAATCAAAACTTTTGGGAATGCTCCCTTAAACGCATTTGCCGATGTGTGTAGGTTGTAAAAAGAAAGTAGGCGTGAATTCAACAATGCCAAAAGAAACTTGAGGGCAACTTTTGCGTTTGGCTTTAGCCTCAATCCATCTACCGAGTTTGAGAATACAAATGGCTCGTTTGTGATTGATGCTTGGATGCAACCATTCGCGGTCACTTCACGAATCAAAATGCGCTCGCCTTGAAACCAATCTGGTGTTCGTGGTTCTGCAAGCCAAATGCCGTAATCAACCCAGCCTCCTTTCCAATCGAAGTCGAACCGCCGAATCTCACTTCCACCAACCAATTTCCAATGTGTGCTTTTTTTCTTCGACTCGGCATGAAAACATCTTGAATCAGATTCCGGGCCTTTTTGCGACGGCTTACCTTTGCCTTTTTGATAAACCTTGATTCCCCAAACAGCTTCCGAAACTTCACCGAATCGTCCATTCGCTCCGGCTACCTTTGCAATAAGCTTGTCCACCTGCGGCTCGCGATAAATTGGAAAAATGTTCGAGGAGTCATTTGTGATGCGAGAGAACGGAAGCAAATAATTTTTTCGCGGAGAAACATCCCATCGTCCGATTTCAATTTCGCCCGCATTTTCCACCCCCTTACGACAAGTCATCACAACGGTTTCAACGGTCGCATCTTCAAACACATCTTTTGGAGCAATGACGATGTTAATTGGTTGAAGCGATGCACAAAGGAATTGACGGAACTTGATGTTGTATTCCGAAGCAACCCACGCGGACGGAATAATCACACCGAAATAAGCACCTTGTTTTAGCAAGCCGTGCGAGCGTTCTGCAAAAATTGGATAGGTATCAATTTGATACTCTGCCGACTGGAATTGAATGCGGAGATATTGAGTTTCATCTTCTGACAGCACCGCCCCGTAAGGCGGATTGCCGATGACCGCATCGAAGCCGCCGGCTTTCATGATGGATTGAAATTGCACCGGCCAGTCGAAGGCGTGAACGCGCACGAGGTCTTCGGGCATCATCGAGAAATCGGAGGCAATGAGGGAGTTGCCGCACTTGATGTTGTCCTGCAAGGGCGGCAGCAGGGCAATCTCGGTCTCGTCGGCCAGCAGTTCGCGCTGGCGCTGGAGCGTGGTGCGGTTCTCGTGCTCCAGCATCTTGAGATAGAGCGAGAGCTGGGTGACTTCCACGGCGGCGGCATCCAAATCCACGCCGTAAATGTTTTGCGTGAGAATCTGCCGCTTGAGGGCGACGGTCAGGTGAACGTCGCCGGTGGACTCGTCCAGCCAGCAGAGGGCGCGGTGTTTTTTCTGCCACGCGGCGCGGGCGGCTTTGCGTTCGGCAGTCGCGCCAGCGTCTTGGACTGCGGCAGTCCCCTGCCGCTTTTTCCCCGCCGTTGCTGTCGAAAGCGCCAGAGGGCTGGCGCACTCCAAAACCTCGCGGAGGTCGGCGGTCAGCCGTTTCTGCCAGTGTTCGCACACGCGCTCAAAGGCGCGGATGAGGAACGAGCCGGAACCGCACGCGGGATCCAGCAGGTGCAGGGCGGCGGTCTTTTTCTCGAAATCTTTCAGGGGAGCGCGCCCGCCCCGGGCGCTGTGTTCCGCGCCTCGCGGAACACCGGGAGCGGCGGACGGTTCACGCGCACCCGATGCGTCCGACGGGGCGTCGGACGCGACAGCCGGGGCGGCTGTGCTCCCCGCAATTTCATCCAGCAACTTGCCGGCGGTCTGCTCGACGATGTAATTGACGATGTAGCGCGGCGTATAATAAACGCCACCGGCCTTGCGGACTTCGGGCTTGGGTTCGACGGTGATTCCCTTGCCATGCGGGCGGACGACATTGCCGAGAAACCGTTCATACACGCTGCCGAGAATCTCCACGTCAATGACGTTGAACAGGTATGGCGATTCATCGTCGCTCAAGTCGCCGATGAATCCGGCCAGCCATTCATCGCCGATGACGAGGGTTTCCGTGAAATGTGGCTTGAAGAGATTGCCATTAAAAAAGGGAACGTGCGTTGGCGGGCGGCGGTCGAGCGCGCGGAAATGCCGGACAACGGCGCGCCAGAGAGATTCCTTGGGCACACGGATGCCATCGTTGCCATAATTGGCGGGCGGCGCGTCATGCAGTTCCATCGGCTGCTGATGCGCTCGGCGACCGGTGTCTTCATCGCCGGTATTCTTGCGCCACTTCTCAACGATGGTTTGCAGACGCTGGCCGGTGTCAATGTCGCGGTCTTCGCAGATGCGGAGAAAGAGAATGCGGTCAATGACGCGCTGGCAGGCTTCGGTGAGCTTGTTGTCTTCGAGCAATTCGGCGTGATCGTTGTTTTTGTAGATGTCAGAGGCGAGGTCACGGCGCGTCTCGTCGAGGAATTCCAAAAAGTTGGTGTCGAGGGCGCGGGTGCGGTCGGGCTTGATGAGCCATTGCTGGCGGGCCTTGCCCGTGCCGGTGGCTTTTTTGGGCAGGGCATCCAGCGCGGCATCAATGCTGCCGGCGGCAATCTTGTCGCGCGCCAGCAAATCCCAAAGTTCGCGGGCGATGAGCGGGTATTGGCGGTAGTGCCAGTTTTTCCATTCGCCGACGTGCGGTTCATCAATGTGCGGCTTGCCACCGACGATGTAGATTTTCAATTCCTCGAAATCGGTGAGGACTGCAACCGGCACGCCTTTGTTCCAGGCGTAGCGTTTGGCTTGAAAGGCGTAGCGGGCGGAAAGTTCCTCGGCAGGCTTTTTGGCCTCGCAGACAAACCGGTCGCGCTTGTCCGTGCGGAAAAGATAATCGGCGCGCTTGCGTCCGCCGCCGATCTGTGTGGCGCTCTCAATCTCGACCTCGCGTTCCTTCTGGATGAGGCCGGCGGTATTGATTCTGTCCCAGCCGAGAGCATCAAAGAATGGATTCAGAAAATCGTCGCGCAACTGCGCTTCGGCGTAACCGGGCTGCTTGAGTTCTACGAGGCGTTTTCCGAAAGATTCGACGAGACGATTTAACTCCTTTTCAAAAGATTCAAAGGTAGCGTCAGTCGGCATGCTGCGGCGATTGTGCGCCGGAAAATTATCCACGTCAATCCGCGTTCATCATCCGGCATGGGTTGCTGATGTTTGGTGAAGCCGGTCAAAAATCGGTTGAAGGTTGAGAGTTGAAAGTTGAGTGTTCGGGACAAATGTTGAAAATGTGAAAGCTGCCCGGTGAAATAGGCCAGGCCATTTCACGGGCCGAGGGAAAGCTGAAATCTGTGTTTCATCTGTGCCCATCTGTGGCTAAAACACTTTGTCCCACCGGTTCCATCAAATCTCACATTGCGGCTGGCGGACGGCCAACATCGGAGCACGGCTCGCGGGGACGCTCGCCCCACCGAGGGGGTTTTTAGCAGCTCGGCGTCTCTGTGTCTCTGTGTCTCGGTGGCTAATTTTGCTCCTTGCGGAGTGCCACCAAGGTCAGCGCAGCGCGGCGTCCCACCCAAAAATCCGTGTTCACGCCATATCCATATTACGCCACGGCGTTTCCAACATGACCCCATGATAAAATGGAATTTGCCGTCTTCTGTCCCAAAACCATCCAAACACTGTCCTGTTCCGGTCATTTTCACGTCAAACGGGGCAAATCAGCCTCGGTCTGGCTAAAAAGAACCATTTTTCAACCTTGATCCGTCACGGAGTTAGTTAAGTCCAAGACGGAGTTAGTTAAGTCCAAGACGGAGTTAATTAAGTCCAAGACGGAGTTAATTAAGTCCAAGACGGAGTTAATTAAGTCCAACACGGAGTTAATTAAGTCCAACACGGAGTTAATTAAGTCCAACACGGAGTTAGTTAAGTCCAACACGGAGTTAATTAAGTCCATCACGAAGTTAGTTAAGTCCATCACGGAGTTAATTAAGTCCAAGACGGATAAAGGCCACTCACTGGTTCTTTTTGCCCAGTCGAGTCAAACAAACATAAAAAATAGAACAACAGGAACCTTATGGCTATACGCTGCTGGCCTGCGCCTTCGGCGGACTGACGGGGACAGAGCGACTGGAGCGACCCTGTCTCGCACATGGCAATGTGAGAGAGGTAGGGCAAAGCTGCGGCTTTGCCCCATTTTTAGTTTGGGCGGCGCGGCAGCACCGCCCTGCCGAAACCGGGACGAACAATCGTTCCGGCTGTGTTTATTAAGCGAAGTCCCCTGGCATTTTTTTTATCCCACTAGACCGCCCAGGCTGTGAATAAAAATGTGAATGGAAGTTCACCCCCTGGCCCCAAAAACTGCGTCGAACTTTTGATGGGAAATGTTTTCCCGCGATGTTTTGAGCCGGCGGATTAAATCCTCACCTTGAATTCCTCGCCGGACTTGAGCGACTGTGCGAAGCCCGCCAGCAGTTCGGGAATTTTTTCCAAATCGCGCAGGCTCACGACTTCCACCGGCGAGTGCATATAGCGGTTCGGCAAACTGATCAGCGCGCTGGCAATGCCGCCGCGCGTCCAGAAAATCGCGTCCGTATCCGTGCCGCCCGCGCCGCCGGACGCCTCGTGCTGGAGCGGAATTTTTTTTGCCTTCGCGACGGCTTCGATGCGCGCGACGACTTCGGGATGATTGCAGCCGCCGTGCGTGATGGCCGGGCCGCCGCCGATTTTCACGTCGCCGTGCTGCGTTTTGCTGACGGTCGGATAATCCGTCGCGTGCGTCACGTCCACGACCAGCGCGATGTCGGGCTTGAGCGAGTAGGCGATCTGCCGCGCGCCGAGCAGTCCGACTTCTTCCTGCACGTTGGACACGGCGCAAATTTCCGCGTGCAATTTCTTTCCCGATTCCTTGAGCAGCCGCATCGCCTCGGCCACGGCGAAAGTGCCGATGCGATTGTCAAACGCCCGCGCCACGGCCAGATCATTTTTCAGCAAGTCAAATTCGTCGGCCAGCGTGATGGGGTCGCCGATCTGCACGAATTTTTCCGCGTCCTTTTTATTTTTCGCGCCGATGTCAATGAACAGGTCGTGCATTTTCGGCGGCTTGGGGTGTTCGTCGTCCTGCCGCGTCAAATGCGGCGCGACGTTGCCGACGACGCCGTGAACCGCGCCGTTGCGCGCATGAATGACGACGCGCTGCGCCTTGACGATGGCCGGATTCACGCCGCCGTTTTTGCGGACGTAAATGAAGCCCTCGTCGTTGATGTAACTGACGAGCATTCCGATTTCGTCCGCGTGCGCGGCGAGCATCAGCCGCGGCGAACCGCCCTTGTTCAGCACGGCGACGCAATTGCCGTAGGCGTCGGAAAAAGTTTCTTCGGCGAAGGGTTTGACGTAATCGAGCCAGACCCGCTGGCCGCGAAATTCATGGCCGACCGGGCTGGGCGTGTTGACCAAAGTTCGTAAAAAATCAAAGGATTGCGCACGCATGAAAACAGGCTAACAACAAAAGCGGAAAATCGAAGCTCAATTCTTTTTCTTGAAAAACAACGCGAACCGGTTATTATTGTTGCAACAATCAACCATAAGATAAAAATATGAAATGGATCAAACCGGAATTTGAAGAAATCAGCTTGAGCATGGAAGTCACGGCCTACGTGAACGCCGGCAAATAAGCTGGCAACCGTCGGAAAAAGTTGCGCTCAAGGCCGCACCGGTTTTCCTTGCCGTCGTGCAAATTAGAATTCTTGGCTGTGCCGCCGGCGGCGGAGTTCCGCAGTGGAACTGCAATTGCGCCAATTGCCGCACCGCCCGCAAGAGCGGAAATTTTCTCACCCAATCTTCAGCGGTGGTTTCCAGCGATGGCAAAAACTGGCTGCTGCTCAACGCCTCGCCGGACTTGGTTTTTCAGTTTGCCTCTTTTCCTTCATTGACTTTGCGCAGCGGAAAATTGCGCGGCAGCGCGGTGCAAGCCGTGGTTTTGACCGACGGCGAAATGGATCACGTCACCGGCCTGCTTTCATTGCGCGAACAAAAATCTCTCCGGCTCGTTTGCACCAGCGCCGTTAAAAATTTGCTGACCAATCAATTTCCACTGCTGCCGACTTTGGAAAAGTATTGCCGGATTCGTCATTCAACTTTTCCGGTTCGGATTGCGGGCATCCGAATTTCTGCGCTGGAATTGGCAACGGACAAAACGCCGCCTTATGCCCGCCGTCCGGCGCGGCGCGGCGAGGTTGTCGGCCTTCGGCTTAAAGCGAATGGCCAAAGTCTTGTTTATCTTCCCGGCCTGCCCGCGATCAAGAAAGCGGTGAATAAATTTGTCGCGGGCTGCGACTGCCTGCTAGTGGACGGCACGTTCTGGTCGGAGCGCGAAATGATTTCGCTTGGCCTGTCCAAACGCACGGCGCATCAAATGGGTCATGTGCCGGTTGACGGCAAAGGCGGCAGTCTGGAATGGTTGCGCGCCCTGAAAATTCCGCGTAAAATTTACACTCACATCAACAATTCCAATCCCATTTTGAAAACGAATTCCCGCGAACGCAAGACTGGTCGAAAAAGCCGGAGTCGAAATTTCGCACGACGGAATGGACATTCGCTTATGAAAATAAATCCAAGCGCGACATCCAGCAATTCGCCATTGGTCGGCGGATGAATTTGTCGCCCATCTTCGCCGCGTGGGCACGACGTATCACGACCGGCATCCGTTTCATGTCTTGATGAACCAGGGCAAACTCGATCGCCAGCAACTTCAAGGCTGGGTGGCCAACCGGTTTTATTATCAGACGCAAATACCCATCAAGGACGCGGCGATCCTCTCGAACTGCCCGGAGCAGCGAACTGCGGCGTGCCTGGATTCAACGCATCATGGATCACGACGGCACGGACACCGACATTGGCGGCATCGAAAAATGGCTCCGGCTGGGCGAAGCCGTCGGATTGAAGCGCGAGGAACTGCTCGCGCAATCGCGCCTGCTGCCGGGTGTCCGTTATGCCGTGGATGCGTATGTCAATTTCTGCCGCACGCAGCCGTGGATCATCGCGATGGCCTCGTCGCTGACGGAATTGTTCGCGCCGTCATTGATGGCCAAACGCATCGCGGCATTTGAAAAACATTATCCGTGGGTGAAGGAGGAAGGACTGCGTTATTTTCGCGGACGCTTGACGCAGGCGCCGCGCGACGCGGAATTCGCCCTGCGCCTGGTGGTTGAACGCTGCCGCAGCCGCGAGCTTGCAGGAACAGGCCGTGGCTGCTTTGAAATTCAAATGCGAATTGCTCTGGGCCATGCTGGATGCCATGCACTTCGCGTATGTTTTGAACCGCAAAAAATAAAAATGACCGCTATCGCCGACACTTCCAAGCCGCGCCTCGCCGACAAGGCGCGGCTGAAATGGGACGCCGTTCGCGAAAAGCATCTGCTGCTTTTCCCGAAGGCGTGCTCGTGCTCAACCAAACCGCGCATGACGTGCTCGCGTTGTGCGACGGCCAGCGCACGGTTGCAGAAATTGTCAAAACTCTCGCCGCGCAATATGCGACCGAAGCCAATGCGATTGCCGGAGACGTGAAGGAAATTTTGCAGCGGCTGGCGGAAAAAAATTTCGTCGCCTTGAACGAGTGATGACATGGAAACGCCGCGCCCATTTTCCCTGCTGTGCGAACTGACGTATCGCTGCCCGCTGCAATGTCCGTATTGCAGCAATCCGCTCGATTTCGCCCGCCACAAGGATGAACTGGGCACGGAGGAATGGCGGCGCGTGTTGACTGAAGCGGCGGCTTTGGGCGTGGTGCAGGCGAATTTTTCCGGCGGCGAACCGCTGCTGCGCGCCGACGCGCCGCAAATTATCCGGCGCGCACGCGAACTGGGGCTTTACACCAACTTGAGCACCGGCGGCACTTTGCTGACGGAAAAACTGGCCGGACAATTGCGCGAAGCGGGCCTGGACAGTTTGCAGGTCAGCATTCAGGACGCCGACGCGGAAAATTCCGACCGCATGGCCGGCGGCGCGCCTTCGTTTGAAAAAAAAATCCGCGCGGCGCGGCTGGTCAAGGCCACGGGATTTTCCCTGACAATCAATGTCGTTTTGCAACGCGAAAACATTGGACGCATCGAATCCATCATTGCGCTGGCGGAAGAACTCGGCGCGGAACGGCTGGAACTGGCCAACACGCAATTCAACGGCTGGGCTTTGAAAAATCGCGCGGCGCTTTTGCCGACGTGGACGCAGGTGGAAAACGCGGCGGAAGTGTCGCGCGCGGCGCGGCGAGCGGCTAAAGGGACGGATGGAAATTCTTTATGTGCTGCCGGATTATTTCGAGCAATTTCCAAAAGCCTGCCTGCACGGCTGGGGTCGGGTTTTTATGACCGTGGCCGCCGACGGCTCGGTGCTGCCGTGCCAGACCGCGCGAGAAATTCGCGGATTGAAATTCGACAACGTGCGCGAAAGTTCCCTCCAAAAAATCTGGTTTGAGTCGGAAACATTCAACAAATTTCGCGGCACGGACTGGCTGCCGGAGCCGTGCCAAAGTTGTCCGCGCCGGGAAATGGATTTTGGCGGCTGCCGTTGCCAGGCATTTTTGCTGGCCGGCGATGCCGCCGTCACCGACCCGGCTTGTTCGCTTTCATCGAAACACCATTTGATCACCGAGGCGCTGGCCGAAGCCGGCACAAATGATAAACTGATTTACCGAAACGCCGTCGAATCCTTGAAAGTTTCCTGAAGCTTATCGGCGCTCCCAATTGGTTTGTCACTGGCTGACGATGTAAATTCCCTGCGAAGTGATGCTTTTGGTGAAGCCCGGCTCGAAAGCTTTTGCGCGCAGAATTGTCGGGCCGGTCAGTTGCACCGGCTTTTTGTAAAGCAAATCGGAAGTCGTCGGCACCGTTCCATCCAATGTGTAACGGATTGTCGCGCCCGGTTCGCTTTTCAAAATCACTTCGACCGGCTTGTTATAATTTCCGCCGCCCGGAGAAATTTCCGGCGGCGGCAAAACGGTCGGGCCGGGCAGGCTTTCAATCCATTGCCGCAGCAATTTCATTCCTTGCTGGTCAATCGTGTTGCGCGCGAGCGGCGGCATTTTGAACGCCTCGGTTGTGTCCGTCCTCATGTAAAGAATGGAGCGCCAGAGGTCGTTTGGCTTGATGATTCGCGGATCGCCGTCAATCCGCTCGTCAATCAGCACCGGGCCATCAATCAAATTCTGGTCCGCCAGCGGCGTATCGTAGCGCGCGTCGAAATAGGCGACCGTGCCTTTGGGCCGATGGCACTGCGCGCAGTTCGCGTCGAGATACGAACGGGCGCGGTCTTGAAGGCTGCGCGTCGGGTCGTCAAGTCGCGCGAGCGTTGGGAATGTTTTCAAATCCGCCTCGTTCAAATTTGTGTCGAACAACCCGATATGATTCCAAGTGCGCAATTCGTTGTCATTCACGCCGGACGGATAAGTGAGATCGCGGTTCAACTGCCGCGTTTTCACGCCGAGCACATAATGGGCGTTGGCCGTGTGGCAGGTGAGGCAGTCCGCGCGGCTTGGATAATACCATTGCTGCGTGCGAATGCCGGTCGCGGTCTGGATGGGAATCGCCTCGGTCAAATTTGATTCGAGCAAATCGGCGTCGCTGTTGTCCGCGCGCCATTTATAGACGACGCCATAAACGCCGCCGTTCGTGTCGCAGACGAGCAGGCGCGTCTCGAGTCGGCGCAGTGAATTTGGATTCAACTCGTTCGTGGCCAGCTCGAAAGTTTTTACGAAAACGGTTCCGCGCGGAAAAACCCATTCGCCCGTCGGCGCAAATTTTATTTTGCCGGCCGGCACGGAAATGAAGCGCAATTTCGTCGCGCCATCGGACCAGAACGGAACGATGACATCGTAAGGAATCAGCGCATCGTCCGGCACGAGCGCCGCCGTGTCTTTGAACGCGCCGGTCTGGGAAAGCAATCGCGGAATTGCGCCGTCTTCGTTGTCTGGCATTTGCAGAAACGGTTTCGACGGCGGCCGCGAATTCAGTCCATAACTGGCGGAAGAATTTCCTTCCGCGGCGCGGGAAATGACCGCTGCGCCAAGCGCGACAAAAACTCCGGCGAAGAAGACGCTGCGGGAGAGCCGTTTTGCAGATCTAAATCCAAACTTCATTTCGGCGGCGCATTTTGCTTTTCAATTTGATCGAAATGCCACTGGGTGGCGTTGTCAAGCATTGTGGGTGAATTTACGGACGGTCCGCTGGAGGTCGCCGACGGAAGCGTAGGTGTATTGACCGACGGGGAAACCCTCAAGATTGACATAATCATAAAGTTTGGGTTTGACGCCTCGAGCCTTCGGCAGGTCGGTCAGAAAAACCAGGCCGACGCAGACGGCATCCGGATAGCTGGCTTCGACAAGGTTGGCGGGGCGCGTGGCCGTGACCGTGCCGGGAACGAGCCACGATTTGTTGATCGGGGGACGTGACAGATCCGCGTAGCCGCTGTCAACCACGAGTCCGTCCGGCAGCACCTTCACAATTTTGCCGGCAATGATCCGCCGGTGCTGGATGCAATCCATGCGGACTTTTTCATAGCGTTGGGCAACGGACGAATCCTGGCTTTCCGGGGCTTGAACCGTTTTTGCCGGTGAATTGGAAATGGCCGCCGGAACGCTGGCGGGCGCTTCAATTTTTGTCCGGCACGAAGTCAGCAAAGCGGCGCAAACAATTAACACGACGAGTTTCACCAGATTTAGCTTACATTGAATTTGCATTTCATCAAGAATTTTCCCCCGCGTGGCTGGTGCGCTGTCCGTTTGCAACCAAGCCGTTGAATTAAACCGCTTCACATCGGCTGCCGCGAAACTAACGGGGCGAATAAACCATGTTCGTGCCGGTGAACGGGTCTTGCGGAACGGCTTTGAGATAATCCGGCAGCAGATTGGAAACGCTCGCGGACGGTTTGCCTTTGTCCAGTTCATAGGCGCGCGCGGCAAGGTCAATGATCAATTGGCGCGTCCGCATTTGTTGCTGCTTGAATTTTCGTGCCGTTGCCGCTTGTCCGGCCAGCAACGATTTGCGTGTCATCAACCTCGCAATTTCGTTGCGAACGCCGGGGAAAGTTCTGTGCGACCAGTCATTTTCCTGCTGAATGACATCATCCAAGGTTTGCCTTTGGGAATCCAGACTTTCCAAAGTCGCCGCACATTCGCGGCAGGATTTCGCGTCCAGTTGGGTGACAAGATTTGTCAAATGACTTGTCCCTATGGCTTCAATGGCGATGCCGACCAGTTCGTCAATCAAAACTCCGCCGCGCGACGATTCGTTGGCGAAATGAACCGCATCCAAATAAGATTTGGCTGCGTCATTAGGGCGATTTTCCATTTCCGCCAGTTTGCCTTCGGCAATGAAAGCCCGCGCCAGTGCTTTGAGACCGGCCAATTGGTTGAGGTGATTTTCAATGTAAGTCTGGGAGGATTGAACCGTCACGCTGCATTGATTGCTTAAACCGGAGCGTGCAAGCGACAAGGCCCCTGCATTTGCTGAAACGGCTTTGCGCAACTCATCATGGTTCATTGTGTCGTAGTCTCCCGCATTATTGTCCAGCATCTGCGTGGCTTTCACAAAATCATCGTAGCCGTTTGGATTTGGCAAAGGCGGAAGCGGCGGCGGCGTGAAAAAATCAGAAGCGATAAAGCCGGAAAAAGTCAAAAATGGCAGTGCCACAATGCACAGCATCAGGAGCCAGTTGCGGGTTTTCGTCGTCATGAAATTGACGGCAGTCTGTCACGATTTCAGTCCACGTCAATCATTCAGAGTTGACGAGACCGGTTGAATTCCGTTATCGAATAACTTTAATTTAAGTCAACCATGGCCAATCCAACAACTAACCCGGCAAGTTCAGGCGGCGCGCTCGCATGGAAAGACAAACTTGTCGAGTATATCATCACTCATGCCGGCGCGCTGGTTTCGGCGGCAATCATCGTGGTGGTCGGTTTTATCGCCGCAGGCTGGATCGGAAAACTTTTCGAACGTTGGTTGAGCCGCAAGGCGATGGAACCGCCGGTGCGGATGCTCCTGACGCGCATCGTCCGGTTGCTGGTGATGGTGCTTGCGTTGTTGATCGCGTTGGGCACGGCGGGAATGGATGTCACGGTGGTGGTCACGTTCATGGGCGTGGCTGGCGTGGGCATCGGTCTGGCAATGCAAGGCGTGCTCGGCAATGTTTTCGCGGGCTTGACGATCATTTTGACCAAGCCATTTCGCGTTGGTGAATATATTGAAATCGCCGGCGTCAGCGGACAGGTGAAACACATTGAAATGCTTTCGACGATGCTGCTGCATACCGACATGTCGCACATCATGGTTCCCAACCGGAAACTCATCGGCGAAATCCTGCATAACTACGGCCAGATTCGGCAGCTTGACCTGGGCGTCGGCGTCGGCTACGCGACGGACATGGCCGGCGCGCAGAATGTCGTCCGCAAAATCCTTGCGGCCAATCCGCGCGTTCTCAAAGAACCGGCTCCGTTCGTGGGCATCACCAACCTGGGCGATTTTTCCATCCAGATCACGATCAAGCCTTGGGTGAACGTGGCGGATTACCTCCCGGCGCAGGTGGAGATTTACGAAGAGATTCTCAATCAATTCCGCGCGAACAAAATCGAAATTCCGTTCCCGCAACGCGAAGTGCGGCTGCTCAACCCAAATCTAAGCGTCGCCGTGGATTCGGATTTGCCAGCGCCTTCGCCAGCGCGTCCCAGTCGGCTTCCGTCGTTTCCCAACCGCTGCTGAATCGCAAAACGCGATGCGCCTCCGCCGGCTTGAAGTGCATCGCCGCCAGGACGTGCGACGGCTCCTCTTTGCCCGTCGTGCAGGCCGAGCCGGTGGAAACGGCAAAGCCCGCCTTGTCCAGTTTTGAAAGCCAGCGTGATTGCACGCCGTCGGGCATCAATGCGGAAACCGTGTTCCACAACGCGGGACGACTTCGCGCCGACGATGGTCGCGCCCGGCAATTCCCGCAAAAGCTGCTTCTCGAAATTTTCGCGCCAGACGCCGCGCAAAATATGCTGGCCGGCTGCGATCTGCTTTTCGCGGGCTTCCAGCGCGGCGAACATGGACAAAATCGTGGCGACATTTTCCGTTCCGGCGCGGATGCCTTGCTCCTGTTTGCCGCCGAGCGAGCAGAGGCGTGATTTTGCTCCTGTGCGGAATTTTCAGGAAGCCGACGCCGCGCGGCCCGCCAAATTTGTGCGCCGCGCCGCAGACAAAATCGCATTGCCCCAAATCCTTCGCCGGCATCTTGCCGAGCCATTGCACGGCGTCGGTGAAGAACGGGACTTCGTAGCTCTGGCAGATCGAAAGAATTTCGCGCCACGGCTGGATGACGCCGGTTTCGTTGTTCGCCGCCATCACGCCGATGAGTCCGGGCCGCGTGTCGGCCAGTTCCACCGTGAGCCAGTCCAGGTCAATCACGCCGTCGTGAGTGACCGGAATCAATTTGCGCGCGTTTGCCAAAATAATGTTTCGCCGATTCATCAACGCACGGATGCTCGATGGCGGAAACCCAAACCTCGCCCGTCGCGCCGAGTGTTTTCGGCGAAATGGTGCATGACCGTGTTGTTCGCCTCGGTCGCGCCGCTCGTCCAGATGATGTCATTCGCGTGGCAGCCGAGAAAATGCGCGAGCTTTTCGCGCGCGTCGCGCGAGCGCGATGCTCGCGCGCGTGCCGGCTCCGATGCGGACTGGACGGATTGCCGGCAATATTTTCCGTCGCGTCAAGCCAGGCTTCGCGCGCCTCGCGCATGACCGGCGCGGTCGCGTTATGATCGAAATAAATCATCGGCCGGACAAAATACAATTTGCCGCAAAACTGGCGAGTTTTTTGTGGGCGGCGGTGAAGGCGAGACGGATCGAATTCTGCGCCGGAGATAGCCAGATGCCGCCAGTCTTTGACGGGCAGTTTCTTCAACCGAAACGGAAATGCCTCCAGCGTGATCCGGTAACGCGTGATGGAATGTTTCAACGTGCAAAGCGGCGAAATGCTTCTGCTGCGCGCGAAATCCGAATTGCGATTTGAAAACTGTCCTTGCGCAGATCGCGGATTTTCTGCACCGTTGATTTCAACGTTTGGAAATTCCCACAAATGCGCGTTCACAATTCCAGCCGGTCGTTGGCGGAACGAGAAATTTTCCGTTGCGCTCAATGACGAAACGCGATGAAACGTCGCGCCGTGGCCGCTTCACGCTTGCCGAGGTTTGGCAATTCTTCCATGCGGTTTTCCTTGAACGCCACGCAGTGTTTTTTCACCGGACAAATTTTGCACTGCGGATTTCGCGGTGTGCAGACCAGCGCGCCAAGTTCCATCAGCGATTGATTCAAGTGGGAGCAGGAATTTATTTCGCGCGAAGGCTGCGAAGTTGCGAAGAGGATTTAACCTTTGTTCCCTTCGCGGCCTTCGCGCGACAAACCAATTCTTCCGCCATTTGCCAGAGCGATTCGTTCGTTTCCTTCTCTTTCGGATTTTCGGCGATGCCGAAAATCCGCGTCAAAACGCGGATGACATTGCCGTCCAGAATCGGCGTGGGCTGGTTGAAGGCGATGCTGCAAATCGCGCCGGCGGTGTAACGGCCGATTCCCGGCAATGCGAGAACATCTTCAAACTTTTCTGGAAATTTGCAGGAGACGACGTGAGGAGTCTCCAATTTATTTTCTAGTTTGAGACTCGTCACCTCGTCTCCTACGAGATGTTTGTTGCGCCACGATGACTTGCGCGGCTTTTTGCAAATTGCGGACGCGCGTGTAATAGCCGAGTCCTTCCCAAAGCTTGTGGATTTTGGCCGAAGACGCTTTGGCGGCGGCTTCAATCGTCGGCAGTTCGCGCAGCCAGCGGTTCCAAAATGGAATCACCGTTTTCACCTGCGTCTGTTGCAGCATGATTTCGGAAACCCAGATCGCGTAAGGATCGCGCGTGCGCCGCCACGGCAGGTCGCGGGCGTTCGCGGCAAACCAGTCCAGCAACAGCGGCGACGAGTTTTGAATTTTTAGTTTTTAGTTTTGAGTTCAAAAATTTGCCGAACCGCGAAATACACGAAATACGCGAAAAGGAAAAGAAGAAGCAAATTTTTGTTTAGTTTTCCTTGTTGGTTTGCAATAGGGTCACGCAATGAACGGCTTCAGAACGAACTTCTGCGTCCGGGTCAGCGACGCGCGCAACGACGGATTCAAGGAGTTGAAAAACCCGCTGGTTCCAAAGAAGTCATTTCTTTAAGAAGTCGGCTCGAACCGCTTTTTGCGCGCTCAAACATTGACCGTTTCCTTCAAAAAACCCTTTGAATGCTTGGCTGAAACTACTCTGGCCATTTGGAACACGTCAGATGTTTCTGAACTATGTTCAAGATGGTGGAGCCTAGGGGATTCGAACCCCTGACCTTCTCATTGCGAACGAGACGCTCTACCAACTGAGCTAAGACCCCAACCAGTTCATCTTCACTGACTTACATCTATTTTTCATCTCGCAATTTCTGCTTTTATACTGCGCTTCTACGCAGAATCGGCAAAACCTTTACCGCTCGTCAAGCGGGGTTTATTATGCCCGTTATTGGAACAAGGGCAAGCTCATTCATCACAGTCTCGAGACCCAAGCGCCTCAAGGAGGTATTATTTTTCTTTCAACTTCACTTTGCATTTCCAATTTTCGGGCATTGGATATGCACGCAATTCGGCGATTCGCTTCAGAAATGGCAAAACGATTTCCCTGTGTGGTGGAAATTGTGTTGTGGTTCAGGCTGTCGGTGGATTTTTGCCGCCGCGCGCCGCGCCGAGCAGCATCAGCACGCCAAACACGAGAAGCACGATGCCCCAGATTAAGTTGATGTTGATGCCAAGTGAAGTGGCGTGGTCGGATTTCACCATCGCGCCATAAATGGCGAGCAGCACGCCAATGAGTGTGAACATGAGGCCGATTGGCCAGCGGATGTCGAGTCCCATAAATTTATTCTTTCAGTTGAGGTTGAGGTTGGTTCACCAGAAAATAATGTTCAGGATGACGCAGACGATCAGCAGCACGACGCCGACGACGGCGGGCTTCTGATAAAACGGGATGTTGTTGTCCACGATTTTCGGCGTGAGCGAATAGACGAGGCCTTTCAATTCGGCGTCGGACTTGGTGCGGCTGGTGGCCAGCGAAATCAACACCGTGAGGGAGAAGCATACGATGAACGCGAACGAGGCGAGCCAGAAATTCTGCGCCATTTCGCTGGGGAATATACAACTCGTAGGAATATCATGGCCAAGGATGTGCCAAAGATAAGCGCCTTTCACACCCGCCACGTTGCCCGTGGCAATGGTCAGCGCGTGGAACACCGTCGAGCCAGCGATGCCGCCGAACAAACCCATGAACGCGCCGGTGCCGGTGGTGCGTTTCCAAAACATACCGAGCAGGAATGTGGCGAAGATCGGCGCATTCACGAAGCCGAACACGAGCTGGATGATGTCCATGGCGTTGTCATATTGCTTGGCAAAATACGCCGCACCCATGCTTAACACAATGCCGACTACGGTGATGACCTTGCCCGTCAGGAAATAATGCCGGTCGCTCTTGCCCTTCACGAAGTAGGCCTGATACAGATCGTAGGTGAAGACGGTGTTGAATGCCGTCACGTTGCCGGCCATGCCGGACATGAAGGACGCAAGCAACGCCGTCAGCGCCAAACCAAGCAAACCCGGCGGACAGTATTTTTTTACGAGTGAAAGAATAACGCCGCTGTAATAGTTTTCGGCGATGCTGTTGTAGAGACCCTGCCGGATTTGCGTGTCCGTCAATTGGCTCGCCTTGTTGGCTGCGACAAGCGAAAGAATTTTTTCGGAATCCACTTTTTCGCCGAGCGCGGCACCGACCGCCTTCACTGCGTCGGCATCGGCGGCGCTGGCTTTTCTCACCGTGGCAATGGCGTTGTCATAATTTGCCTGCGAGACAATCGGCGGCGGGATGCGATAGGCTTCTTCCCCTTTTTTTGGAGGCATCGAGGTCAGCGCCACGGCGATCATGCCGGGAACGATGACCAGAAACGGGAAAAACATTTTGGGCACGGCGGCGACGAGCGGCGTGTTGCGGGCGGCGGTCATGTTTTTCGCCGCCATCGCGCGCTGGACGACCAGAAAATTCGTGCACCAGTAACCAAAGCTCAACACGAAACCGAGTCCGAAGATCATCGCAAACCAGTCCACGCCCATCGGATTGTGCGCCGGACCGGCGAGCACCGGTTGCCATGCGCTCGTCCAGGCATTCGCGGCGAAATTTGTGCTCGTGTTGAGATAGATCGCTGACGGGTTCACCGCAACCGTCTGCAAAGCATGATTCATCGCGTGCCAGCCGCCGACATCCTTGAGTCCAAGATAAACGACCGGGGCGAAGCCGAGAACGATCATGAAGAATTGCAGCACCTCGGTGTAAATGGCCGAGGTCAGTCCGCCTTTCAAAACGTAAACCAACACGACGCCGGAGCAAATCAACAGCGCGAAGTTGTAGTCCCAACCGAGAAGCTGGTTCAACAATTTAGCCAGCGCGTCCATCGAAATACCGGAGGCAAAAATGGTCATCACCGCAAAGGCAATGGCGTTCAGCCCGCGAACACGTTCGTCAAAGCGCATCTTGAGGTATTCCGGCGTGGAACGCGCCTTGGAGCCGTAGTAAAACGGCATCATGAACACGGCGAGAAAGATCATCGCAGGAATCGCGCCGACCCAATAGAAATGCGCGGTGGCGATGCCGTATTTTGCGCCGCTGGCGGCCATGCCGACCAATTCGAGCGCGCCGAGGTTGGCCGAGATGAAGGCCAGGCCGGTCACCCACGTCGGAATCGAACGCGCGGACGTGAGAAAGTCCGACGACGTTTTCATGTAACGCGCCAGCATCCAGCCGATGCCGATGACGAAGGCGACGTAAGCAATCAGGATGGTGTAATCAATCCACTGAAGTTGGATGGGTTGCATAAGATGTTTGTCTTAAATGATGTTGCGTTTGGGTAATGTTGGAACTGGCTGTTATGGCTTTATCTTCACTGGAATTCTTAAAATTACAACTCAAATCCAAGTTTTCATTCAAGATCGTCAGTCTAGCCATTTTGATTTTGAGTTCAACAGTTTTTCCGCCGGAATGGACGGAGCAAGAGAATAATTCTTGCCTTTGATTGCGTTCTCCGCAACTTAACGTCTCGAACATGAGCAATAAAATCTTCATCGGGACGGACAGCGGCGCGACCACCACCAAATTTTCCGCCGTCTGGGAAAGTGGCGAGGCCGTGTCCACCAAACTGCTTCAGCGGCCGACAGAAAAGGGACGCGAGGCCGTCGTCAGCGGCTGGATCGCAGGCATCACGGAATTTCTCGCGCAGAACAATCTTGATTGGTCGCAAGTCTGCGGCGTCGGCCTCGCGATTCCGGGGCCTTACGAGCACTACGGCGTGCTCGGCAAATCCGCCAATCTTCCGGCGAGCTTCACGGGCTGGAATGTTCATGCGGATTACAGCGCCGCGCTCGCCAAACACGCTGGCCGTCCGCTGTCATTGACCGTGAACAATGACGGTCATTGCGGCGGCGTGGCCGAGGCGCGCATCGCCCGCGCCGACAAAAAAATTTCCGTCCTGATGCTCATGCCCGGCTCCGGCCTCGGCAGCGCGTTCGTGGGGCAGGACGGCCTGCCGCTCACCGGCCAGACACTCACCGCCATGGAAACTGCGCACATGGCCGCGCCATTGCACCTGTTCGGACTTGGCGGCGAACCGATTCCCTGCGGCTGCGGGAAAAATTGGGGCTGCGTGGAACCTTACACGACCATTGCCGGCCTGCCGTGTCTGCTGGCGGAAAAATTAAAAAAATTCCCCGACCATGAACTCGCCAAGTCCACTGCGCCGGTGAAGGAAAAAGTTTTGTCACTGCGCACCCGCGCGCAAAAGGGCGACGCACTGGCGCTGGAGATTTTCGATTTTCAGGCGCGTGCGATGGGCTTCCATGTGGCAAACCTGGTGACGCTGCTCGATCCGGGCATCGTGGTCATCGGCGGCGGGCTGATGGATCACGAAGTGACCACGCCGGAATTCCGCGAGCGTTACCTGCGCATCGTCCGCGAGACCGCCGCGCCGTATCTCTGGCCCGCGCAACGCGCCAGCATCAAAATCATTCCCGCCGTTCTGGGCGAATTATCGCAGGCCATCGGTGCCGCGCTCATGGCGCTTTACCAAAGCCGTGGTTAACAATTGGGAATTGATTTCGCAATCTTCAGAACCGACCGCGTAATCCAATTGAGCAATTGTGCAGTCCAAATAGATTACAGCATAATCCAACCACACTAAAATAAACTCCAATTTGACAACAGTGTAATCCAACTGGACTAATGCGAAGTCCTATTGGAAAATAGAGAAGTCCAAATTGACAACAGCGAAGTCCATAGAACTAATAGCGTATTCCATATTGGCTAAAGCGTAATCCAATTAGACGACTGCGTAATCCATAATTAATAACGCATTTTCCATCTTGCCATTGGATTTGCTTGGATTTATACTGCTTTCATGAATTCAGTTGCCGAAATCTTCAAAGTTCCCGCCGGAATGCCGTTGCCCGACATGGAATTGCTTATCACGGCATTGGGCCACTCGACGCGCTGGAAGATGCTCAAGGAATTGACCTGCGGCGAAGCACGGACGATTGACGAAATGGCGAAGGTGGGCGGCGTCAGTTACGATAACGCGGCCAAACATCTGGCGCGATTGGTTCGCGGCGGCCTGGTCGTGCGCGGACGCGGGCGGCTCTACCAGATTCCGAAGCAATATCTGCCCACGCCCGGCCAGCCCGTAGTGGACTACGGCCATTGCCTGCTCCGGCTGGAGGCGGCGGGATAAATTAAATCATTATCGCAAAATGCTTTCACGTTTCTATACTGGCACGCCGCCATTTGTGATTATACAATTGCTCGTCGAGCAAATAAACCATGAGCATAGTTGACAGCGAATCGCCCCGTTTTGACACCCGCACTGGTCAGTTGATTAGCCGGTGTCTGCGTGTTTGTCGCTATTACGACGATCTGATTGAAAAGGATTACACTCTTGGTTCGAATCGCAATGTTCCGGTCGTCGCTTTTGCTCATCGCCCGCATGATGCGCGCTCGTCGTGCATCGCTTTTCTACCGGAGTCGCGCACGCCGCGCGAAGATGTGGCCGGGCTGCATGAACTTGGCGTTCCACTCGCGTTCTTTGCTGGTGCCAACTCGTGGGAGATGTGGTCGCTACGCAGCGACGGCCCACGACGTGTGAAGGCTGTGCCGTTGAAAGAGGTCGAACAATTCTTCGACGATAACAAGGAAGATTTCGCCCCTGGATCAGTCTTTCGCGCCAAGACTTGGGCGCGAGCCGAAGGTGCGCGGCAGCTTGATTTTGTTGACACTGGACTTCTTCCCATTGTGGAGAAGGAAGCGGGCGAGCGGTTGCGGCAGCTTTTCGAAGATATGCTCGGCCACACGATGGATGCCCTTGACATGAAACCTTCGGGCTTGGCTGAAGCAGACGCGCACTGGATGATGAAAGCCAACTTCTGGTTGTTGGCAGGAAAACTTCTACGCGACAAGCAGGTTCCAAAATTCACACGGCTTGACTTGAATAACGTGCAGAATGTGTTTGACCGCGTTGCTGAACACTATGATACCAAGCGCGTCCGTGTTAATGGGCGATTGATGGCGTTGCAGGGCGCAGCCGCAGTAGCCGCGAACTTTTCGTCGTTACGAAGTATCAGCACAGAGACGCTTGGCGCGCTCTATGAAGAGGCTTTGCTTTTGGCACGCACTCGCAAGTTGTTGAGTGTTCACCGGACGCCTACATATCTCGTGGACTTCATGCTGGCAAAACTCAGTAGTTGGATGGACGAAGATGTTGGTATTCAGAACTGCCGTGTATTTGAGGCAGGATGTGGCCACGCGCCATTTTTAGTTGGTGCCGTGAGGCTGTTGAGTGATTTGCTGCCGGATAAAATTGCCAGTGACCGCACTGCTCGCCGCCAGTTTCTTCGCAGCCACATTGGCGGGTGTGACCGCGACGCGTTCTCTTTGGAAATCGCGCGTCTATCGCTGACACTTGCCGATATTCCAAACCCGAACGGTTGGAAACTCGAAGCGGTAAAGGATATGTATGCCGGTGATTACCTAGCGGAAAAAATCGCAGCGAATTCGATTATTATTTCGAACCCGCCCTTCGAGAATGTAGAAATTTCAGCCAAGGAGCGTGTTGCCGGAGACCTCCGTTATGCCCGAAGCGGGCAGGCGGGCGAATTGTTGCGCCGAATCGTGAATCACGCTTCTCCCAATACTTTGTTTGGAATTGTGGTGCCGCAGACTTTGCTCGACGGAGCTTCGTTTCGTGAACTGCGGCGGAATCTTTTATCCAATGTCGAGATTCGGGAAGTGGTCACTTTCCCGGACAATGTTTTCAAGTTTGCCAAGCCTGAAACAGCCATTCTCATCGGCAAGAAACTTGGTGAAAGCCAGTCTGGGATTGAAAAATTCAAATTTCGTCGCCTCCAAAAAATGGATATGGATGCGTTTCGGAACGAAAACCGCGTGCCAAGTGGCGCGTGGTTCATGCAAGTTGACGCGCTTGCGCACCCGCAGCACCGATTGCTTCTGCCACCACTTGCCGAGGTGTGGGCGGCGACAGAGAGACTGCCCCGATTGGATGAGACAGCCCATGTCACTATTGGTTTCTACTTTTTTGCGGAAACCGACAATGATTACCCTAAAGGCGAAATCCAAGTATCATTGGAAAAACTACCTGATTTCCACCAAGGATTTCGTCTTGCTGAAGGAACGCCGGACACTCACTTGCTTCCACGGCTAGAGTGGTTAAATCAAAAATCAAAAATCATTCGACGCGAATGCGGCGGCACAAAAAGAGATGAACCGAGAGTCGTGATGAACCACGTTCGCACCGGAGGTGGTGCATGGCGGCACAAGGCATTCATTGACCCTGTGGGACGCCCCGCCACCGACGCATTTCTCCTTCTTTCTCCGCTGGAAGCAAACTGGTCGTTGGAGATTCTTTGGGCAATTGCAAATGGACCATTTGCGAACGCATTCACGCTCACCAACTCGGCAACAAAACAGATTGGAGTAAGGTTGCTGCAAAGAATGAGAGTTCCCGCATTAAGCGAGCCTCCTTTGGATTTGAAATCAGCAGTGCAAACCTACATTGCGGAGGCTCGGGAATTCACGGCGAAATACGGAAGCGAGGATGTCGCTTCAAGGAAGTGCGAGAAATCCAAGAAAACCAAAGACGCCGGCGAAACTCCAGAATTACCACTTGTTGAATTGAGTAACGAAAAGCCCGATGAAGCATCCGTCGCGCGGGAACACTTGCGTGCTTTGCATTGGCGTGTGGATGCCGAGGTGCTGAAGCTTTACGCGCTGCCCGCCGAACTTGAACGTGAGTTGCTTGATTTCTTCGATGGCGTGCCTCGCGTAGGCGTGCCATTTGAGCAAAAGTGTTACATTCCATCCGCCTTTCGCGAGGTGATGCGGCTCGACGAATTTCTGCGCATTACCGATGAATGGGAACAGACAGACGAGCGCCGCTGTCAGCTCATTGAGAAACGCATCAAGCATGGCCGCCGCACGGTTGCCGAGGAAACAGAATTCAAAGAGCTGCAACGTCTGTTTGATTTACGACGGAGTTTCCTGCGCTGGCGCGAATCTGGAGATGCCCACAGCCCACTCTTCGATGAGAAAAAACTCAAAAGGCTTAAGGAGGAGGACGCAAGGTGGCCAAAAAGTTAGCAAGCCTTCCAGCGCCATTTGCCTATCCGTCGAAGCCACACGTCCGCCGGCACGGGCCGCAGGGCTATTCCCGATATCGCCAATACCGAAACTGGCTTCGTGACGAATTCGCCTTCCGTTGCATTTATTGTCTTCGTCGGGAGACTTGGCTAACGATGTCACGCGACTACCAGATTGATCATTTTCTGCCGAAATGCGAGCACCCGGATGTCGAACGTGACTATGACAATCTCGTTTATGCCTGCTCTGAATGTAATGGCACCAAGGCTACAAAATATCTCCCGTCCCCCGAATCGGTCGCTTACGGAGACTGCATTCGTGTTGACGAAAATGGAGAAATTCACGCACTGAACGAGCCCGGAAAAACCATCATTGAAGCGCTGCATTTGGACGCTGGCGAATACACGCTTCTTCGGCGACGCATCATTGAGACAATCGCCGAGGCTCGCCTCGGTTCAAAAACGCTTAAATGGTGTCTCGGCTATCCAGATGACCTGCCAAATCTCTCCGCCGAAAAAGAACCGAAGCACAACAAGCGACTGGAGGGCATCCGCGAATCGCATTATGAGCGAAAGTTACGCAACGACTTGCCGGTGTATTACTGATTTGCGCCAATTCGCGGTTGACTCCGTTTACTTCATAGTTCACCACATCGAGCTATTGATGTTCATTCACGAAATGAAAGCGCCTCCACTTTTGTTCAGTTGAACTCGCCCCGCTTGTCGGCTATCGTGTCAGCCTATGACTTTGACGGAGAAGATTCTCGCCCGCGCCGCCGGCAAGCCGCGCGTGCAGGCCGGTGACAACATTTGGGTGAGCGCCGACGTGCTCATGACGCACGACGTTTGCGGGCCGGGCACCATCGGCGTGTTCAAACGCGAGTTCGGCAAGGACGCCAAGGTCTGGGACAAAAGCCGGATCGTCATCATCCCCGACCACTACATCTTCACCGCGGACTCGAAGTCGAACCGCAACGTGGATATCCTCCGCGATTTCGTGAAGGAGCAGGGGTTGCCGTATTTTTACGACGTGATTGACGACCCGAACGGCCACTGGCATTTCGATTCGAGCAAGGGGATGCTCAAGCGGCAATACGGTTCGC
This sequence comes from uncultured Verrucomicrobiae bacterium, assembly GCA_963755455.1. Taxonomy (GTDB): domain Bacteria; phylum Verrucomicrobiota; class Verrucomicrobiia; order Limisphaerales; family UBA11358; genus UBA11358. Next base: position 420,293 of record CAVWJH010000004.1, on the reverse strand, counting down.
AATACGCGGGCGTCTGCCACACGGCGCTCCCGGCCAAGGGCCACACGCGCCCCGGCGAGATTTTGTTCGGCACGGACTCGCACACGTGCATGGCGGGCGCGTTTAACCAGTTCGCCACGGGCATCGGCAACACGGACGCCGGCTTCGTGATGGGCACGGGCAAGCTGCTTATCAAGGTGCCGGAGACGATGCATTTCCGGCTCGAAGGCAAATTACAGCCGGGCGTGATGGCGAAGGACATCATCCTCCATTGCATCGGCGAGATCGGCTTTGACGGCGCGACGTATCGCGCGTTGCAGTTCGACGGCCCCGGCGCGGCGGGCCTTTCGATGGACGACCGCATGACGATCGCGAACATGGCAATTGAAGCGGGCGGCAAGAACGCCATTTTTGAATTCGATTCGCGCACGGCGGAATACGTGGACGCGCGCGTGAAATTGAACGGCACAAAATCCGCCTACGAACCGGTGACGCCGGACAAGGACCAGAAATTTGTTTACGAACTCGTCGTAGATTTGAGCAAGCTCGAACCGACGGTGGCGTGCCATCCCGATCCGGGCCAGCGCAAGAAGGCGAAGGACATGGGCGACACGAAGCTCGACCGCGCCTACGTCGGCTCCTGCACCGGCGGCAAGACGAGCGATTTCGTGGAGTTCGCGCGGGTGTTGCGCGGCAAGCACGTGACGATTGACACGTTCGGCGTGCCCGCGACGCCGGACATCGTGCATGATTTGCAAAGCACGCGCTGGGGCGGCAAGACGATCTGGGACATCCTCGTGGACGCGGGCGTGCAGATGACGGAGAACGCCGGCTGCGCCGCGTGCCTCGGCGGGCCGGTGGACACATTTGGCCGCATCAACAAGCCCGGCATCAATTGCATCAGTGCGACGAACCGGAATTTCCCCGGCCGCATGGGTGACAAAGAATCGAAGGTGTTTCTCGCGTCGCCGATGACGGTGGCCGCGAGTGCAATTGCCGGGAAGATTGTTGACCCGCGGGAGTATCTGGGGAATTAATTTACTGTCGCAGTCATTTTCGTTTGAAGAATTGACGCGCTGCTTTCAGCGTTGGATGGCCGCTCGAAGCCGGGGCTAATTTGTTTGCAGATACCAGACTTTTTGTTAGAGTGGACTGGACGGGAAAGTTATGAAGCGCTGGCTTTTCATCGCAATGGCGGCACTGCTTCCGGGCGTCACAACCCACGCGGCACAGGTTGGCCTGATTAAAATTGACGGTGCCATCGGCCCGGCCACGGCCAATTACATTTCACGCTCGCTCGAAGTAGCGGCAAACCAAGACGACGAGTGCCTGATTATCCAGCTCGACACGCCCGGCGGCCTGCTTCAGTCCACCAAGGAAATCGTCGAGGATTTTTATTCCGCGAAAGTTCCGACGGTCGTTTATGTTTCGCCGTCCGGCGCGAGCGCGGCCAGCGCGGGAACGTTCATCACGCTGGCGGCGGACGTGGCGGCGATGGCTCCAAACACGATCATCGGCGCGGCGCATCCCGTCGAAATGGGCATCGGCGGCATCACCGGCGGGGCCACCAACGATGTGATGGCCGAAAAACTTGCCAATTACGGTTCCAGCTTCATGGAAACCATCGCGGACAAACGGCATCGCAACGTCGAGTGGGCGAAATCCGCCGTTCTCGAAAGCGCCTCGATCCCGGCGGAAGAGGCGTTGAAAACGAACGTCATTGATCTGATCGCGGCGAACGTGCCGGACTTGCTCAAGCAGCTCGACGGGCGCAAGGTCGGCGGCAAAACACTTCACACGGCCAACGCCAGCGTCGTGGAAATTCCCATGAGCGCGGGCGAAAAATTCTTTCAATTGTTCTGGCAGCCGGACGTGATGATGATTCTTTTGCTCGTCGCGATTTACGGAATCATCGCCGAAATGAGCCATCCGGGCGCGATTTTTCCCGGCGTCGCCGGCGCGCTCGCGCTGATCGTGCTGCTGTATATGTCGGCCACACTGCCGCTGGATATCGCCGGCGTCGCGCTGATCCTTCTGGCCGTCGCGCTGTTCGTCATAGATATTTTCACGCCCACGCACGGCGTTTTGACCGGCGGCGGCATCATCGCATTTTTTCTCGGCGCGCTGATGCTGTTCAACCACGCGCCGGTCGGCTATCGTCTGCCCGTGATCTGGGTGATTTCAACAACGCTCGTGACCGCCGCGTTTTTTGTGTTCTTCGTGGGCAAAGGCATCCGCGCACAGTTCAAACCCGTGCAGGCCGGCGCGGAAACCATGCTCGGCAAGACGGTGAACGCGCTTTCGCGGATTGACGCGCAAGGTGGACGGGTGTTTATCGAAGGTGAAACTTGGAACGCCGTGAGCGAAGCGCCGATTGAAGCCGGACAGCCGGTTGAAGTCACCGGCATCGAAGGACTGACTTTGAAAGTGAAACCAAAAAACTAAACTGGCTTTGCCAATGCCTCGCACACGGGTTCGAGCGCATTCGCGGCAATGGTTTGTTGTTCAGCGGCGGCATGGAATTTTTGAAGCGCTGAAAATTATTTATTCATTCGCGGCGACAGCCAGCGAAGCACGCGGCCCGTCAAGCCCGGCACGAGCAGCCCGCTAATATGGCCATGGGGCAATCGCCAGATTTCAGGTTGTTCCCATTTTTGCCAGAGTTCCTCTGTATGTTCTGCCTCCACAAACAAATCGTAGCGTCCCTGAATCAACAAAATATTTTCTTTAGCAATAACCGGCTTGCTCAACGTCAAATTCATCCGCGTCTTGACCAACACTTCGCGCGCCGCTTTTTGTCTTTCCAACGCTTTGCGCACCGGCGTCCAAAGGATGCGTTCGCCGCGTGTCACGCGATAGTTCGGGCGGACACCCGGCACAGCCATGACAATGGCATTTAATCGCGAGTCGCGCGTTGCCGCCAAGCCGGCGAACCATCCGCCGAGTGAAATTCCAAATAATGCCACGGAAGGACAACCCTGGTTCAGCAGCCAGCCGGTCAAAGCGCGAATTTCAGCAACCGCCTGTGCAAATCCTTCAGCCACCCGCAGATGATCGAGTGATTCAACACGAGAAAGGCGGCGTTGAAAGTGGTAAGGCAATTCCAAAGTCGCCGCATTGAATCCCGCCCGGTGGCAACGGCGGGCGAGCAATTGAAATCTGAGTTGATGACCGGGAAAGTTACCGCCACCATGTAGCAAGATGATCACAGGCTTTTCCTGCCAGGCATCCGCGCAACGATATAACCGGCCGTGAACAAGATTGTTTTCCGCAAACTCGCACGGTCGCGGTGACGGAAATTTGAAATGGATATTTGATGTGAATTCCAATTCGGCAGGTTTACTTTCGGCGGGAATGAAATTCGGTCCGTTTAGAAACTCAACGGCTTCCGCGAGCCTGGAATTGCCCCGGTCACATCTTCGGGCAGAGATAATAAGCACCGAGGCGGCTTGAAGAGCTGACCAATCAATGAATTTGGCCAATGGCGCAATCATTCGTTTATAAGTTTCTTCCCCTCGCTATCCGGTAGCCCCGCCATATGGTGGATTAGCGCCGTCATCTCGCCTTTATCACTTTTGATGAATGTCACTTGCGCGCCATTGATTTTGAGGAAGAAATTTGTTTCCGATTCGGGATAAAGATCCAAAGCACCCGGCAATGCCATTCCTCCAACAGCTTGCCAGATTAAATGATCTCCATTTCGCGAAATAGTCACCTTCGTTCCGCTCCGACCAAACACGTCATCCGCAATTTCATATTTGCCGATACAGGCGTCGAGGAGTTTTGCGTCCAGTTTGATGATGTGTTTTGGCGCTTCAGGAGCCGTTCGTGGCAGTTCCAGACATTGGAAAGGGGCGCAACCCACGAAGATGGCCATGGCGATGTTGCCTTGCAGTTGGGACCCGCGGCGAGCCGCAAACCAGCCGATGACAACTCCTGCAATCAGGGCGGGCATGGCGGCCAGAGCAGCAGCCATGAGGTTACGCGCGAGGTGACTCCAGCTCGCCTGGAACCAGCATATCCCAATCACCATTACAAGGAAACCAAGCGCGGCGAAACTCCATCGCGGGATGCGGAATCTGTCGGCAATGATCGCCAGAAGCAAGGTAACAGGCAGAGCGATGATTTGTAATCGTAAGTGCGGTGTCACATCGAGCCACCGGCCGCAAAAGGTAAGCATGAAGGCGACCGTAACGAAGCCCCCGATAAACAGTCCGCGGAATCGAGCCAATCGGGGAAACAAATCGGTCAAACAACTTGCCAGCATGCCTGCTGCCAGCATTGCGAGCACTGCGCCAATGAGCCGCCAGCGCCACGCCGAGGGAGGCGTCGGCGGTGTTTTATGAACCGCAGCGCACGCGGCCTCGACGGCTGCATTCACCAACACAGGATCAAACCCCTCCAGCAAATGATCGGACCAGGGAGACAACAACAATCGCGCGTTAGTTCGCGTCTTCAAATACGCCAGAGTTGTCGGCGTAAGCGCCTCGTCAAACCGGCCAAACAAGTGAAGCAACGGCGGCGCATGGTCGCCCAAGACGGGCCAGGAACCAACCGCAACGAAAAGCTCCGGTTTCACCCCCCCTTCCCGCACGGCCTCGCCTCCCGTGAAACCACCCATCGACCATCCTACGAAAACATCTACCGGCCCGACCTCGTGTGCGACCGCCTCCAGCGTATGCGCGGCTTCCATAACAGTAAATTTCCTCGGCGACGCTCCGTGCCCCGGTTGGTCCACGCTGTAACAAATAAATCCGGCGGCTGCGAGCGCCTCCCCGTAGCGAAAGAGCGTCTCTTTCGAAGCAGCGTATCCGTGTGCGAGCAGCGCCACCGGATGCGGTCCCGCGCCTGTGGGAAGAAACTCAAGCGCAGGTGTCTGTTCGGCGAGTGTCACTTTTTGGACTTGGATGCCAGGCTCAATCCGATGTGAGAGCGCTAGGCCGAAGGCGAAGCAGACGATGGATGCTGCGAAGACCAATCTGCTATTTCTTTCCAAAAAACCTCGAATTTTGGTCATCGCAGTGTCGCAGGTTTTCAAAATTTTCTTCATTTTGGTTCCGGATATCCCTTTGCGAAGGCGATTTTATCACCGTCAAAAACAATCAAAAAAAGGACATTCATCTTCTGATATTTCATCCGATAGAGATAGTTTGGTCTTCCATGGATTTCCGTCCGCTCAACCAGCGTCACGGTCCGCAACGGACCCAGCGCGGCGGCGAGGACTTTGACCACTGCCGGGTTATTGAACAGCGGCGACTGATGCAACTGCTGCCAAAATTCAGGTGTGCAGTCCTCCGCGCTGAGTTCTTCCATTTTCAAACCCCGCACTCGGGCCGTGATGTCCGGTTCATTGTCCCGGATCGGCTGATAGACCCCGACGCGCGACAGGTGAACTGTATCGATTACCAGTGTCGTTGTGCCAGATGTCAACATGATGGCAACGGTGGCAACCACCGCCGTTTTCGCTTTTGTCCATGCCATAATTTTCAATGCTCCTTTGATGAGGGTTAGGGTTGAAAGAGAAGCCGACGAGCCTTTGGTAATCGCCACGGCAGTCACAGTTTTTGCCAGCGCAGCGGGCGCGGCCTGGACGGAGTTGGCAGAAATCGCTGTCGTCAAAACCGCCGCCGGAAGGACAATTCCGCGTTTCGTGAAAAACCGCCGCAATTTTTCCACCGCGCGATGCACCCGCCGTTGCGCCGCAGTTTCATTCACCTTCAATGCCGCCGCGACTTCGCGCAGGTTTTTGTCCTTGAAAAATCGCAGCACCACGGCGTCGCGGTCTTTTTTCCCCAGCCGCGCCATCGCCTCGTCGAGCAGCGGCGCGAGATCGTTCCATGTTGAAGCATCGTCGGTTTCCTGAAGGGTGGATTGCATATAGGCCTCCTGTTCTCGAAATTGACGGCGGCGTTCCCCGCGCCGGAAGCTCAACGCCGTCAGCCGCGCGGTTTCGTAAAGCCAGCCTTCAAGGATGGTGTCCGGGCGAAGGGCGGCGGCCTTGCGCGCGAGGATGATGAAGACGGCCTGCGTGATTTCCTCGGCGTGGGCGTCAATCCCGGCGTGCCGCAGCGCCGCCGAATAAACCAGGCCGACGTGCCGCTGAACGAGCGCGGCAAAGGCGGCTTCCGAACCTTGCCGGTCGTATTCCCGCAGCAGTTCCATGTCGCCCGCATCGTGCATCTGCCTATTTATTGCCGATGGACGCGAAATCAGACATTTATTTTTACAGAAACTTTCCGTCGCACTGCCGAAAAATCTTTTCAGGGCCTGTCTTAAAATTCAATTTTCTCGCGTAGGAGCCGAGGTGACGAGGCTCAAATCCATTGGAAAATATGTGCTTTAGTGGAAAGGAATAAGACTCCTCACGTCGTCTCCTACATTTTTCAGACACGCTCTCAACAGGAGCGACCATCATTTTTTCCGCGTGAGCACTTCGTGGACGGTGGTGAGAAGTTTTTCCGTCGTGAACGGCTTGTAAATGAACCCGTCGGTCTGGATTCCGCGACTGGTGACGGCCTTTTCCTGTTTGGAGCCGGTGGCGATGACGATTTTGATGTCCGGCTTGATTTTGCGCAGCGCCTTGATGGTGGCGAAGCCGTCCATGAACGGCATTTCCACGTCGGTGATGACAAGGCTCACGTCGGCGGTTTTTTCGGCGAGACGGACGACGGCTTCCGGGCCGCTGGCGGCGGTCAGCACGCGGTAATGATAATTTTCCAGCGTCGTGCGGATGAGCGCGAGCATGGACTCCTCGTCGTCAATGATCATGATGCACTCGCCGCCGCCGGCGGGCAGCGCGGATTTTTTCGGCGCGGCCTCCGCTTCCGTTGCGCCGATGACGGCGGGCAGGAACAATTTGAATTCAGTCCCGCAGCCGACCTCGCTCTCCACGCTGATGAAGCCGCCGTGGTTTTTTGCAATGGACAGCGAGGTGGACAATCCCAGTCCAGTGCCCTTGTCAGCCGTCTTGGTGGTGAAGAACGGCTGGAAAAGTTTTTTCAACTCGCCGGCGGAAATTCCCGTGCCGGTGTCCGCGACGCTGACGCAAAGATAGCTTCCCGGCTTCGCGCCGGGGATTTTCGCGGCTCCGGCGGTGTCGAGAGGGACGTTTTTTGCGGCCAGCGTGATCACACCGCCGTCGGGCATGGCGTCGCGGGCGTTGACGCAAAGGTTCATCAGGACCTGGTGCAGTTGCGTGGGCGCGGCGGAAACGGGGCTGCAATCCGCGTCCACGGTGATGCGGCACTCGATGTTTTTCGGAAAAGTGTCGGTGATGATCTTGCCCGTTTCCTTCACAAGCCGGTCAACACGAATGATTGTCCTGCCTGAATCGCCGCCGCGCGCGAACGCGAGCACCTGCCGCACCATTTCCGCGCCGCGCTTGGCGCTGGATTCCACCGTGTCCAGAATGCCAGCGGCTTCGGGCGAAAGATTTTCGCCGCGCAGGATGCCCGCGCCGATCAGCACGGGCGTGAGCGCATTGTTCAAATCGTGCGCGATGCCGCTGACCAGCACGCCGAGGCTTTCGAGCCGCTGTGCGCGGAGAAATTGTTCCTCCAATTGTTTCCGCTCGGTGATGTCGGTGCTGAGGACGAGTAGCGACTTCGGATGTCCATACTTGTCGCGGATCAGCGTGGAGCGCGACTGCACAATGATGCGCCTGCCGTCCTTTGCCACTTTTTGAATTTCGCCGCTCCATTCGTCGTTTTCGGTGATGCTTTTGAAAGTTTTTTTGGCCTGCGACGTGATGATTCCTTTGAACAGCAGTTGCAGGACATTTTTCCCGAGAGCCTCGTCGGCAAGCCAGCCGTAAACATTTTCCGCCCCCTTGTTCCAATAAATAATCTCGCCGGTCAAGTCGCAGACCAAAATGGCGTCGCTCGCCTTGTCCAGAAGCGCGCCCTGTTCGCGGATGATCTGTTCGGCCTGTTGCAGGCGCGTATGTTCCTGCGCGTTGTGCAGTGCGCGGCGGATGGCCGGGACTAGGCGGCTCGACCGCTGTTTGAGGACGTAATCCACGGCGCCGTGCTGGAGGCTGTCCACGGCAATGTCCTCGCCGATGCTGCCGGAGAAAAAGACAAATGGCGTTTCCGGATGCAGTTCCTGCGCGAGCGACAGCGCGGTCAAACCATCGTAGGACGGCAACGTGAAATCGGAAATGATGAGGTCATATTCGGCCCGGCGCAGGGCGGCTTCAAATTCCTCGCGGGATTTGGCCAGCGTGAATTCGCAAACCAGTTCGTTGGCAGAAAGAGTCTCGGCGACGAGAAGGTGGTCGTTCTCGTTGTCTTCCAGGTGCAGGACGCGCACCCGGCGTTTGTCTGCGTCTGTTCCCATTATTTTTAACCGCTTCGTTTCATCGTGCCCGGCGGCGGCTCGTTGACGATGGCCCAGAAAAACCCGATCTGTTTCACGGACTCGAGAAATTTCTGGAAATCCACCGGCTTGACGACGTAGGCGTTGACGCCGAGCTGGTAGCTGCGAATCAAATCCTGCTCCTCGCGCGATGAAGTGATCATCACAACGGGAATGTGCTTCAATAACGGATCGCTCCGCATCGTCTTCAAAACTTCAAGCCCGTCAATCTTCGGCATTTTCAAATCCAGCAGCACGACGACGGGAAATCCGTTGGCGTGACCGGCGAATTTTCCGCGGTTGTAAAGATAATCCAGCGCCTCCGCGCCGTCGTGCGCGACGACGACTTCGTTGGCCAGATTGTGCTCCTCCAACGCGGCGAGCGTCAGTTCCACGTCGCGTTCACTGTCCTCGGCAAGCAAGATGCGTTTCAATGGAGCCATAAATCATCTTATATCATCTCTTCTCTTCGATTGGACTTTCGGCAGCGAGAAGAAAAATGTCGCGCCGCCGTCCACCTTGCCCTCCGCCCAGGTGCGTCCGCCGTGACGGGAAACGATGCGACGGACATTGGCCAGCCCGATGCCCGTGCCTTCAAATTCGTCCGCGCGATGCAGCCGTTGAAAAACACCGAACAATTTGTCCACATATTGCATATCGAATCCAACGCCGTTGTCGCGCACGAAAAAGACGAATTCGCCGTTGCCCGAATCCGTGCAGCCGATTTCAATTTCCGCCGGATCGCGTGTGCGCGAGTATTTTATCGCGTTGCCGATCAAGTTCGCCCAGACCTGGCGGAGCATCGCAGTGTCTGCCTCAATTTGCGGCAGTCTGTCCACTTTCCAGACAACGCGGCCGCGAATTTCGCCTTGAAGAGCATTTCTAACCTCATGAACAAGCGATTCTGATGCCACTTTTGAATGGCGCAAATCCGCGCGGCTCATCCGCGAAAAAACCAGCAGGTCGTCAATCAGCGCACCCATCCGTCGCGCGGAATCGGCGATGATGTCAAGATAACGGCGGCCGCGCTCGTCCAATTTTTCCGCGGAATGTTTCCGCAACAAATCCACGAAGCCGTCCACATGGCGCAGCGGCGCGCGCAAATCGTGCGAGACGGAATAGGAAAACGCCTCCAGTTCCTTGTTGGCGGCTTCAAGTTCTTTTTTCTGCCGGATAATTTCTTCTTCCGTCCGTTTTTGCTCCGTCACGTCCCGCGCGGTGGCATACATCAATCCGCCGGGCTGGGGAATGGACCGCCATGACAGCACGTGCCAGGAACCGTCCTTGTGCTGGTAGCGGTTTTCGAAGCGAAGCACTTTTTCGCCCGACACAACCTGTTTCTCCACTTCATGGAGCGTGGCGGCGCGGTCGTCGGGGTGGACAAAATTGATGAACGGTCGTGACAGGAATTCTTCAATGCTCCAGCCGAGGACATCCGTGACCGCCGGACTCACGCGTTTGAAATAACCGTCGGCTTTGGCGATGCCCAAAAAATCGAGCGACAGCGAAAAGAAACGGTCCAGTTCCTCCTGCGCCCGCCGGCGCAATCGCAAATCGCGGCGGATAAATAAAATCGCCACCAATCCGACGGCACAGGCGAATGCGCCGCTGCACACGATCACAACTTCGGCGACGACTGCATTGGTCTGCGCGTCCTTCAACCTTTGGTCTGCCAATTGGCTTTCCGCGACGTGCATATCTGAAATGCCCCGCAGGATTTGATCCATTAATTTCTTGCCTTCGCGCGTCGAGACGGAACTGGTGGCGGCTTGCAACCCTTGTTGCTGTCGGATTTTTATCCGGTCGTTCAACACCGCCAGCCGTTGCGAAATCAGCGGCTCCAATTTTTCGAGCCGTTGCAGTTGGCCGGGATTGTCGGAAATAGTATTCCGTAGTTTGTTAATCCAGCCCTCAACCTGCGCCTGCGCGTTTGTGCAATCCTCCAGAAAACTTGCGTCGCCCGTGAGCAGGTAACCGCGCTGCGCGGTTTCAACGTCGGTGAGCATGGCGCGTCCCGATTCCAGCGTTGCGATGACCTGATAGGTGTGGCTGACCCAATTTTCCGCACCGACCAGGTTCGTCGTCGTGCGGTAAGAAAGCCACCCGATGCCGACCAGCGCCAGCACCGATGCCGCGAACCCAAGCACGATTTTATTTTCGACGGAATTTTTCATGCGACCCGCCGCGGTGCAAATCCTCTGATTGTTGTTCAACGAGGCTGCAATAGTCAACCTACTCCTGTCCATGAAAAAAGCAAATCGGCTGCCACCATGGCAGTGTCCTAATTTGATTTTTCAGGCTTGAAGAACATTTCCAAATGACGTTTTGCTCCTTTTATCGGATAACGCTTGCCGGTTGTATCCTCAAGCCATAAATCCTGAATAGATTCGGAACATTCATCATCAAAGAAAAGCATGTGAAATTCGATTTCCTCCGAATGTTTTTCATTTTCACCCAAGCGAACACCTCGTCCGTCTTTGCCGATAAAATAACTTTTCCAGAGATTTTTTTCGTATATTCCCCCAAGTGCTGTAATGATTAACGGACGCCTGCCAACATTTACTGCATCAAAATGAATCGAGGCTGGAATTTGTTCATATTTCGGATAAAATCTACTTTTGGCGGTCAAGCGAGCGCGGTCTCTAAAAATGTTGAATGCAGACAGGCCGAAACTTGCGAAGGAAATTCCAATGGCAACGATTGATAATTTTTCTGACCAAGTCATTGCATTGCCTTCATTTTATGGTCTTTTACGATTTGCACCCGCACGGCGGTTTCTGCTGATTCAACCGGCGGAATTTCCAGCACGGCAACGAATCGCGTCCGCTCGTCTTTTGCGCCGTCCAAATGACTCCATGCGTAAGCGCGCTTGGCTTTCGCGTGACCGTGCAGATCAAAAACTTCCACGTCGCCTTGCCAGACAGTTTCGCCGCGAAAGACTTCATGGACAGGCACGGTTTCGCTCCACGTCGCGCCGCAGTTGTGCAACTGCGAAACCGCGACTTGAACTTGTGCAATGTAATCTTGTTTATTCACCGCAGCGTTCTACCAATTCCGTGACCGTCCACGCGCTATTTTCCACTCCAGCCGCTTGTGCGGGCGTCATGCGAATCGCGCCATGAGTTTTCACGAAGTTGTAATACGCGAAATTGAGCGCAACCGCAGCTTCAAAGTTTTCAAACTTTTTGCTGAATGCGTTTGTGAGTCGAGTCAGACGGCGGCAGTGCATCCGCAAAGTGTGATTTTGCTTTTCAACGTGAGACGTGGAAATGCGGTCAATGTCCGGCATTCCAGACACAACCGTTTTTTCAACTTTCACAACTTCCGCCGGACTGTAGCGGCCAGCCGCGTTTTTGGTGAGGTTCTCGAATGCAAAGGTTTTTGAAATCTGGCCGTAGTCCACTTCGTTGCCAAATCCGCGCTCCATTGCGTCGGAATATGCGGCCAGAGAATCAGAGGAAACTTGAACGCGCTTTTTGAGCCGTGCGGCCAAGTCAGAAATAAACATCTTCGCGTGATAGGCGTCCCGCTTGCCAACGATGAAAGACGGAATTATTTTCGTATCCGCGTCCAGCGCGATAAAAGTCCAGACATCGCCATACGCGCCAGCGCGGTTTGCATTCTTACGTTTCGCGCCGATGAATCCCCAAATCTCGTCAACTTCGATTTGAGCGCAATTCAGGCCGCGCATTTTCTCGTCTTGGATTTTGGCGCAGGCCGTGCCGATGCGGACGCCAAGACGCATTACAGTATCGCGGTGAATACCCGTTATGCGCTCAATGGAGCGGATGGAATTGCCTTCGCAAAGCAAGCTGACGACTTGCGCCTTCGTTTCGGATTTTAGTTCATTACTCATATTTTCCTATATTTGCTATTGACTTTGTATTAAAGTAATACTATTATTCGTATGTGTCAAGTAATATAACAAAAAAATCGCAGCGGCGAAATAAGGTTGGGCATCCGCGAACTGGAATCACAAGGGTTAAAAAATGTGTTTCCGTCACCGCGACCGTTTGGCACGATGCTATTGAAATATGGAATGGACAAGGCTCTGACCTCGTTGACCGCTTGCTGCGAAAATTCGTGGTAGAAAAAAAGGCAACGATATGAATACAACACTAAATCCAGAAGTTTTGAAGTGGGCGCGCGAAAAAGCGGGTCTTTCCGAAGAAACGCTTGCCGCAAAAATTGGCGTTAAACTTGGTCTGGTAAGGGAGTGGGAAAAAAGCGGCACAATTCCGTTTTCTGTCGTTGAAGAATTAGCAAAAATTACCCGCATTGCATTTGGGTTCTTATTTTTAAGCCACCCGCCAAAGCAAACGCTGCCGATAGCCGATTTTCGTTGTCGTGACAGTATTGCTCCACCTGCGCCAAGTGATGAATTGCTTGAAGTCATTTATGACGCACAGCGAAAGCAAAACTGGTATCGTGAGTATTTGATTTCCATTGGTAATCAGCCTGTCCCGTTCGTAGGGAAATGCTCCAATAAAACGCCAGTCAAGGACACCGCCAGCGACATCCGAAAAACGCTCCACATTGGCCCAGCACTGGCGGCGCAAACGAAAAAATGGGAAGAAACAATTAAACTCACCATTGAGGCCGCAGAGAAAAATGGAATTTTAGTTTTGAGAACTGGTTATGCCGGTTCTTTTACCGGCAGAAAATTAGACGTTAATGAATTTCAGGGGTTTTCCCTTTGCGATTCTTATGCACCTTTGATTTTTGTAAATGGGGCTGACTATTATGCAGCGCAAATTTTCACAATCGCCCATGAGATAGCTCACATCTGGATTGGAGAAACCGGCCTGTCCATTCTTGATCGAACCTACTCTAAAGGAACTGACGTTGAAAATTACTGTAACGCTGTGGCGGCAGAGGTTTTATTGCCGATGGATGAAATTCGAGCGGCTTGGCGTCGAGCCAGTGGAAGCGCAAGCGAAATTGACAGGCTTTCCGACAAATATAAGGCGAGCAGGATTGTTGTTGCTCGCCGAGCAAAAGACGCCGGATTGGTTTCAGATGATGAGTTTATTTCCTATTACAAGATGATAGTGGCGCAAATAAAAAAGGCGTCCGGCGGGACGTATTATCAAAACGAACATAATAAACACAGTCGGATTTTTTCTGCGGCACTGATTCAAGAAACTTTGTCTGGCCGCATCAACCAGCGTGAAGCGATGGAATTTTTGGGCATAAAAAAGGAAGCGACTTTTAAGAAATTTGCCAACTCACTACAAAGCGAAACTGAATGGCCTATCTTATAGACACAGACGTTTTCATAAACGCAAAGAACTTTCATTACAGGTTCGATGTGTGTCCCGGATTTTGGAATTGGCTAATTGAGGCCAATAATAGGGACGTTTTGTTCAGCATCCAACAGGTTCGGAAGGAAATCATGGAAAGAAAAGATATGCTCTCGCTTTGGTGTGGAAACAAGTATCGTAAGAAAATGTTCTTGGAAACAAAGGATTCAAAAACCTACGAAGAACTTCAGCTTTTGGCGACTTGGGTTAGCCAAAACTATCAAATGGCCGCCCAAAATAAATTTTTCAAAAGTGCTGATTTTGTCTTGGTCGGGTTTGCTGCCGCACATGGACACACTGTTGTAACACACGAGGTCGCGGCGAACGGTTTCGAGGTAAAAATTCCAAACGCTTGCAGACACATGGAAGTTCCAGTCATCAATCCGTTTGATATGCTCGGCAAAGAAAAGGTGAAATTCAACTTGGCTTGATTTTTCAAATTAGGACAGTGCCGCCACCATTGGACACTGGCGCGTTCCAAGATATGCCGCCAATGTTGAAAATTTCCGCGCGCGGCAGAAAATCAGTCCGGCTGGTTTCCGGTGGTTTCGAAGGCTTCAGCTTCCACGACTTTCTGTGCGGCGTAGTGCAGGCCAAGATTGTGCTGGGCGGTCTTGTCGCCCTGGCGCGCGGCGCGGATGAACCATTTCACCGCCTCCTGCGTGTCACGCCTGACGCCCCGCCCGGTCTGATAGCACAAGCCGAGATTGCATTGGGCGGGCGCACATTCCTGTTCAGCGGCGGCGAGATACCACCTGGCCGCCTCCACAAAATCCTGCTGCACAACCTGCCCGGTCTCGTAAAAAACGCCGAGGTTGAACTGCGCGACCGGATAACCGCGCGCAGCCGATTCGCGATACCATTTCAGCGCCTCGGCGTAATTTTGAGGAACGCCCTGGCCGGTCTCGTAAAGCAGGCCGAGATTGAACTGCGCCGCCGGGTCGCCCTGTTCCGCCGCCTCGCGCAGCCATCGCGCAGCCTCGGAATATTCCTGCGGCACGCCCGCGCCGGTCATGTAGCATACGCCCAGATAACATTGCGCGACCGGATCGTTTTGTTCCGCCGATTTGCGGAACCATTTCACCGCCTCGTGATTGTCCTGCTGCACGCCCTGCCCGTTCTGGTAGGACACGCCGAGATAGCACTGCGCCTGCGCGTCGCCTTCCTCGGCGGCGGCGCGCATCTCCTCAAACGTGTCCCATGTGCGGCGGTTCGACATCGTAAAAATCAAAATCCACTGAAACAACCCATGACATGATCATAATTTGTCACCCGCGCAAACTCAAGTCGCAATTGAAATGACTGATTTCCGACACTGATTTCCGAATCAGTTGACAAAAGAATCGCAAAGCCCGAACGTCCAAAATACGCGAAAAGGCATTTTGGAACTGGCCGCCGGAAATTATTTGGACATTGGGATTTAGTCATTCGTCATTTTCTTTTCGCCCGCCGCCTGTTACAAAATCCCCATGGCAACCCAGTTAAAAATCGGTTTTCTCGGCGCGGGCAAAATGGCAACGGCATTGGCGAAAGGTTTGGTCCGCGCGGAAATTGTCTTTCCAAAGGAACTCATCGCAAGCGACGTGGCCGGCATCGCCCGCAATATCTTTGCAAAACAAACCGGCGCGAAAACCACCGCGTCAAATTCCGATGTTCTGAAATTCGCGAATGTTTTGATTCTGGCGACGAAGCCCGACCAGGTTCCAATCGCGCTCACGGAAATTTCCGGCGCGTTCACGAAAAATCACCTGCTCATTTCCATCGCCGCCGGCGTGACGCTTGCCAAGCTGGAAGCTCTTTTGCCTGCCGGCGCGCGCGTCATCCGTGTCATGCCCAACACGCCCGCGCTCGTCGGCGAAGCTGCTTCCGCGTTTGCGCTCGGCAAATCTGCCACGGCAGCAGACGGGGAACTGGCGAAAAAACTTTTGTCCGCCGTTGGCGTTGCGTTGCAAGTGAAGGAAAGTTTGCTCGATGCCGTGACCGGCTTGAGCGGCAGCGGTCCGGCCTACGTTTATCAATTCATTGAGGCGTTGGGCGACGGCGGAGTCGCCGCCGGATTGCCGCGCGACATCGCGACGAAGCTCGCCGCGCAGACCGTTCTCGGCGCGGCCAAAATGGTTTTGGAAACCGGCCAGCATCCCGGCGCGCTCAAGGATCAAGTGACCAGCCCCGGCGGCACGACGATTGAAGGCCTGCACGCCTTGGAAAAGGGCAGGCTTCGCGCCACCGTGATGAGCGCCGTCCGCGCCGCGGCGGAGAAGTCGAAGAAGCTTGGGGAAAATTAATTGCATGACAAAATTTGTCCGCAGTTGAAACTGCGGGCTATTTTCAGTTGTGCGCCGGCGCGGAAAAATGCGCGGTTAAAATTTTCTTCAACAATTGCCGCACGTCCACCGCGTCCATTCCCGCCGCGCGGACGGCTTGCAGTTTGCAGATCGCGGGATTACTTTTTGCCATAACAAACGAGGGATTTTTACGGCACGCATGAAATCACCCGCCGAAACTCAATCGCGCCTCCTCTGGTTCGCGCTGACGGTGCTCGCAATTGCGGCGGTCATCGGCGTCGGTGTCGCAGCGATTTGGGGCGTCGGCAAAATTCTCGGTTTGTTAAGTCCCGTTCTCTGGCCGCTGGCGGTTGCCGCCGTTTTCGCTTATTTGTTCGATCCGCCGGTGAACTGGCTGGAGCGGCGCAAAATTCCGCGCACATGGGGCATCGTCATCGTTTTGGTCGTGAGCGTTTCATTGCTCGGCGGGGTTTTCGCCAGCGTCATTCCGCAGCTTGTGAATGAAACCAGCCGTCTCGTTTCAAAAATCCCGGATTTCACCTCGCAAACGCAAAAGCGGATTGAAAACTGGGCGGCGGGAATTAAAAAAACCGAAGTTTCGCCCGGACAAAACACAAATTCACCCGCGACAAGCGCCATTGCTCCGGCGGATGTCGGAACCAATTTGCCCGCGTCCGCGGAAAACAATTCTCAAATCAAAAATAAAATCATTTCTTCCGGCACAGACTGGATCGAAAAAACAGCGCCTAAAATCGGCTCATGGCTGCTGGCGCAACTTGCCAAAGCCACCTCGCTGATTGATGTAATCATCGCGCTGATTTTGATTCCGATTTACACGTTTTATTTTCTGCGTGAAAAACGCGGCATCGAGAAACATTGGATGGATTATCTGCCTGTCCGCGATTCGCACACGAAGGACGAGATGATTTTCATCCTCACGGCGATCAATCAGTATATGATCGCTTTTTTTCGCGGACAAGTTCTCGTGGCGCTGTGCAACGGCGTCCTATACACGATTGGATTTTTGATCATCGGACTTGATTATGCGTTTCTGCTCGGCTTCACGGCGGTGCTGCTGACGATGATTCCGTTTTTGGGCGCGATCATCAATTGCATTCTTGCGCTCATTCTTACGGTGGCGCAATTCGGCGACTGGTTTCATCCGGTCATGGTGCTGGTCATTTTCACCGTCGTGCAATCGCTGGAAAGCTTTCTCTATTCGCCAAAAATCATGGGTGACCGCGTCGGCCTGCATCCGCTCGTCGTCATCGTCGCGGTGATGGTAGGCGTGACGCTGCTCGGCGGCGTGCTCGGCGGCGTGCTGGCAATTCCACTGGCCGCCGCGCTGCGTGTCGTGATGTTCCGCTACGTTTGGAAAAAATCGTGAGGGAAAATTATTTTGCCCGCAACAATTCCCGCACGTCCACCGCGTCCATTCCCGCTGAACGAATCGCCTGCATTCCCAAATCCGTGTCTTCGTAAGCGCGGCAGAGTTTTGGTTCGACGCCAATGAGCCGCGCGGCTTCGAGAAAAATGTCCGGCGCGGGTTTTTGGTTCAGCACCATTTCGCTCGTCACAACGGCATTGAACAAATTTCTGATTTGCAAATGCTCCAGCACGTCGCAGATGATTTTCTGTGTGCCGCCGGACGCGACGGCCATCGGAATTTTCCCGAAATTTTCCTTCGCGATCTCCACGACAGCGTGGATTGGCCCGACTTGCGGCAAAAATTGCAAATACTCGTTTTCTTTCTCGTGCCCGGCTTTGATGTGGTCGAGCGTCACGCCTTGTTCCTTGGCGAGCATTTTCAAAATGTCGCGTGACGGCACGCCGCCGAGCGCATAAAAGCGATCCTGCGGAAAATGCAGTTTGTATTTGGCGGCGATCACCTGCCACGCGCGCCAGTGCAACGGCATCGTGTCGGCCAAAGTGCCGTCGCAGTCGAAAATCAGACCTTTTATTTCTTTCATTGAATTGTTTGCCACAGATTAACACAGATGAAACACAGATTTTTATCTGTGAAAATTTGTGCCCATCTGTGGCTAAAATTAGATTTTTAATTCTGTCAGTCTTTGTTCCAAATCATGCGCCATCAGCGGTTCGATCAACAGATCAATCTCGCCTTCGATGAAATTCGCCAGATTGTAAAGCGTCACTTCGATGCGATGATCGGTGACGCGGTTTTGCGGAAAATTGTAAGTGCGGATTTTTTCGCTGCGGTCGCCCGTGCCGATCTGGTCTTTGCGATGCGCGGCGTATTTCGCGTTTTCCTCGGCAATTTTTCTTTCGAGCAAACGCGAGCGCAGAACGGTCATCGCCTTCGCGCGGTTTTTTATCTGCGAACGTTCGTCGGCGATGCGAACGGTCAGGCCGCTCGGCTTGTGCTGGATTTGCACGGCGGAATCCGTCGTGTTCACGCCCTGGCCGCCTTTGCCGGACGCGCGGCAGACGGTGACTTCAATTTCATCGGGTTTGATTTCCACGTCCACTTCCTCGGCCTCGGGCAAAACGGCGACAGTCGCCGTGCTCGTGTGAATGCGGCCTTGCGCCTCGGTCGCCGGCACGCGCTGGACACGATGGACGCCACTCTCATATTTCAACCGCTTGAAAACATCCGTGCCGGTGACTTCAAAAATGATTTCCTTGAAACCGCCAAGGTCGGACGGATTGGAATCGAGCGGCTCGACTTTCCAACGGCGCGCCTCGGCGTAACGGCAATACATCCGGTATAAATCGGCGGCGAAGAGCGCGGATTCCGAGCCGCCCGCGCCGGCGCGGATTTCGATGATCGTGTTGCGCGAATCGGTCGGGTTCGGCGGCACGAGGCCGAACTGGATTTGCTGCGCGAACTTTTTTTCCCCGGCTTCGAGCCGCGCCACTTCCTCGCGCGCGAGTTGCGCGAGTTCGGATTCCGCCGGTTCGCTTTTGAGCAGTGCGCGATTTTCCGCCAATTGCTCCTGCGTTTTGAAAAAGTCGTCTCCCGTCGCGACCAGTTCTTTCAGTCGCGAGTATTCCCTGGACAATTCCTGCGCACGCTGCGGATTGTCGAAAGCCTTCGGATCGTTCAGCGCGGATTCGATTTCGACAAAGCGGCGGCGGAATTTTTCAATGTGCGGGCTCAAATCCATTTTCGCAAAAAAGAATCCGCCCGCTCACGCAAACGCGCAGGCGGGCGGAATGAAAGCGGTCAGCTAAACTCTTTTCTTTTTCTTTGTGGCGAACGCCTCGGCTGCGGCGGCGGTCTTGGCGGCGCGCTGCTGGAACTTGTCCACGCGGCCGGCGGTGTCCACGAACTTTTGCGTGCCGGTGTAGAACGGATGGCACACGTTGCAAATGCCGACGATGATGGTCTGCTTGGTGGAGCGCGTCTTGATCACGTTGCCGCAGGCGCAACGGATTTCCGCGTCCACATATTTCGGATGAATGTCCGTCTTCATAAAAAGGACGCCAAAGTTATCACGGTTTTGCCAGATGACAAGAGGGAATTTTTGGCGGGTGTGCTTTTAAGTCGCATCAGGCCGTAAAATTTATGAAGCGCTGGATTTTCATCGCAATTGCCGGATTACGGGACGACAAAGCTGTTAAATTTTCACTTTGCGATTTTTGGCCATGAAATACAGCAGCGGCACCAGCACCGGCGCGGTGAACATGGAAATCAAGCTGCCCGCCATCAGCGCAATCGCCAGCCCCTGAAAAATCGGGTCGGTCAGAATCACCGTCGCGCCCGCCACCACCGCCAGCGCCGTGAGCATGATGGGACGGAACCGCACCATGCCCGCCTCCACCACCGCCTCGGCCAGCGGATGACCTTCCGCCAGCCGCAGTTCGATGAAGTCCACGAGGATGATGGAATTGCGCACCACGATGCCCGCGCCCGCCATGAAGCCGATCATCGAAGTGGCGGTGAAAAAGGCGTGCAAAATTCCGTGCGCCGGCAGCACGCCGATGAGCGAAAACGGAATCACCACCATCACGATCAGCGGCGTGAGGAACGACTTGAACCAGCCGACCATCAAAATGTAAATCAGCACCAGCACGGCGGCGAACGCCATGCCCAGATCGCGGAACACTTCGATGGTGATGTGCCATTCGCCGTCCCATTTCATCGACGGGCTGCTGGTCGGTGAACGGCAGTATGGCAGTTGTAAATTTTCAACGGCGAGCCGTCGCCGCCGAATTCGCGTCGTGTCGAGCTTCGCCAGCGCCTTGTTCATTTTCAGAATCGCATACACCGGGCTTTCCACCACGCCCGCCACGTCGCCGATGACGTAGGTGACCGGCATGAGATTTTTGTGGTAGATGCTCTTGTCAATGATGGTGTGTTTGACCGTGACCAGTTCGCGCAACGGCACCAGCGGCGAGGCGCTGCCGGCGGCCAGCGGTTCGGGCAGCGCGTTGGCGTCGCCGGAACGGACGCCGCAGCGCGAGCAGATTCGTCCGGGTTGCTGCGGCTGGCGAGCGGCAGTTGCAGGACGATGTTCACGTCCTCCTTCTCGCGCGGGACGTGCAGCAAATCCACCGACTCGCCGCCCACGGCGATTTTGAGCGTCTGCGAAATCGTCTCCGCGCTGATGCCGTTCAACGCCGCTTTTTCCTTGTCAATCACGAATTCGTCCTTCGGCTGGTCGGCTTCGATATACCAGTCCGTGTCCACGACGCCGGGCGTGTTGTGGAAAATATCAATGACCTTGTGCGCCAGCGCGAGGCGGTCCTTTTCGGTCGGCCCGTAAATTTCCGCGACCAAAGTCTGCAACACCGGCGGGCCGGGCGGCACTTCGGCCACGGCGACGCGCGCGCCGAATTTCGCGGCGATCTCCGCCACGCGCGGACGCACGCGCTTGGCGATGTCGTGGCTCTGCGCCTTGCGTTCGCTTTTCGGCACGAGATTGATTTGCAAATCCGCCACGTTCGCGCCGCTGCCGCATGAAATAATGGCGCACGAGGCCGTTGAAATTGAACGGCGACGCGACGCCGGCGTAAATCTCGTAATCCGTCACCTCCGGTTCGGTGCGGACGGCGGCGGCGATTTCACGCGCGCACTGCGCGGTGCGTTCGAGCGAACTGCCTTCCGGCATGTTCAGGATGATCTGAAATTCGCTCTTGTTGTCGAACGGCAGCATTTTCACCTTCACCCAGCCGACGCCGACCAGCGCCATCGAACCGAGCAGCAGCACGACGAGCGCGCCGAGAAAAATGATAACGCCGTTTCGCGCTGGCGATCAGCGGCGTCATCAGCCCGCGATACATCCGGCCAAAGAAATTTTCGCTGGCGGCCTCGCGATCCGGCGCGTGGCTGTCGGCGGAATGAATTTTTCTCCGCCATTGCAAAATGCGGACGGCGGCCCACGGCGTGACGATGAACGAAATTGCCAGCGAGAAAAACATCGCCGCGCTCGCGCCAATCGGAATCGGCCGCATATACGGCCCCATCAGCCCGCCGACGAACGCCATCGGCAGCACGGCGGCGATCACCGCGAAGGTCGCGAGAATGGTCGGGTTGCCGACTTCGCTGACGGCTTCGATGGCGACGGCGGCGCGGCTGCGGCCCTGGCTTTCCGGCAGATGAAAATGGCGGACGATGTTTTCCACCACGACAATCGCGTCGTCCACGAGGATGCCGATGGAGAAAATCAGCGCGAAAAGCGTGATGCGGTTCAGCGTGAAGCCGTAGAGGTAAAAGACCAGCAGCGTCAGCGCGAGCGTCGCGGGAATCGCCAGCAGCACGATGAGCGATTCGCGCCAGCCCAGCGCCAGCAGGATGAGGAACGACACGCTGAACACCGCGATGCAGCATGTGCCAGAGCAGTTCGTTGGATTTTTCCTCCGCCGTCAAACCGTAGTTGCGCGTGACGCGTGACCTGGACATCGGACGGAATGATGTAGCCCTTGAGCGTGTCCGATTTTTTTCAGCACCTCGTCGGCCACGGTAATGGCATTCGCGCCGGGCCGCTTGGCGATGGCCAGCGTCACGGCCGGTTCGTCGGCGGAAATTCCTTTTGCCGCGCCGGTGCCAAAGAACACATACTGGCTCGGTTCCTCCGCGCCGTCCACGATGGTCGCCACGTCGCGCAGATAAACCGGCTTGCCGGCATAAACGCCCACCACCACGTTGCCCACGTCCTCGGCGGTCTGCAAAAACGCGCCGGTTTCCACGACGACTTCGTGGTTGTCGCTGGTCAGGTCGCCGGCGGAATACTGCCGGTTCGCCTGCTGCAACATCGGCACCAGGCCGGCGGGCGAAAGATTGCGCGCCGCGAGCTTCACCGGATCGAGCAGCACGCGCACCTGCCGGTGCGCGCCGCCGATGATGGTCGTTGCGGCGACCTGCGGCACCTGCTTCACCGCGTCGTCCACCTGCGCGACCAGCCGGCGCAGCGTGAGATGATCGTAATGCGCGCTGTGAAACGTCAGCGCCAGAAT
Organism: uncultured Verrucomicrobiae bacterium; assembly: GCA_963755455.1. Lineage (GTDB taxonomy): Bacteria > Verrucomicrobiota > Verrucomicrobiia > Limisphaerales > UBA11358 > UBA11358. The sequence goes on along the minus strand of CAVWJH010000004.1, from coordinate 397,951 downwards.
CGGCACGTCGTCAATGGTCCGCGCCTTGATGAGCGGCTGCGAAACGCCGTGCGGAATTTTGTCGTAGTTCGACTGCAGCTTCTGGTTCAGCTTCACCAGGCTGCTGTCCATGTCTTCGCCGACCTTGAACCGGACGATGACGAGCGACTGGCCTTCGCTCGAAGTGGAGTAGATGTATTCGACGCCGGGAATTTCCCAGAGCAGCTTTTCCATCGGGCGCGTGACGCGTTCCTCGACTTCCTTCGCGCCGGAGCCGGGCATGGAGACCAGCACGTCCACCATCGGCACCTTGATCTGCGGCTCCTCCTCGCGCGGCAGCATCACCACGGCAAACACGCCGAGCAGCAGCGACGCGATGACGATGAGCAGCGTCAGCTTGGAATCAATGAACGCCTGCGCGATGCGGCCGGCGATGCCGGGCGATGATTGATGCGGTTGTTCGATGGTTCTTCACGGAAATTGAAAATTGTCAAAATTAAAAATGGCCGACGCGCGCCAGTGACTTCATTCTTAATTTTTCATTTTGCATTTTGAATTGAAACCGGCTGTCCGTCCGTCAAGTCCGCCGCGCCGTCGGTCACAACCGTTTCGCCGGAATCCAGGCCGGAAACCACTTCAACTTCATCGCCGACGCGCGCTCCGGTTTTGACGAGGCGCAATTGCGCGTGGCCGTTGGCGACGACAAAAACAATTTCCATCTGCCCGCGCTGAACCACGGCGGACGCGGGAACGCGAATCGCGCTCACTTCGCCGACGGGCACGGCGACGCGGCCAAACTGGCCGGAACGCAATCCCGGCGCGGCCGGCAAATCCAGCTTCACCAAAAATGTGCGGCTGTTCGGGTCGGCGGCGGGCGACATTTCGGCGACCGTGCCGGCAATTTCATTGGTGACGCCGGCGATGCTCACGGCGAGCTGGTCGCCGAGCTTCACATTGCCGATGAGCGCCGCCGGCACGTCGGCTTCGAGCCGCAGCGTGGCGGGATTTTCCATTTGCAGCAGCGTCTTGCCCGGCGCGGCGAGGTCGCCCACGTCGGCGAGCTTGCGCGTGATGACGCCGGCGAACGGCGCGACGATTTCCGTGTAGCCCAGCATGGTTTTCGCCTCGGCCTCGGCGGCGACGGCGATGCGGAACTTCGACTGCGCGGTGTCAAATTCCGACTGCGAAAGGATTTTCTGCTGCCATCAAATCGCTGGCGCGCTTGAAATCGCTCTCGGCCTGCTGCCGCGCGGCGACGGCCTGATCGAGCTGCGCCTGGATTTCATGCGCGTCGAGCCGGACGAGCAGTTCGCCGTTCGTCACCGTCTGGCCGGGCACGACCAGCATCTGCTCGATGCGCCCGCTGACCTTGGCCTCGATGGCCGCGCTCAATTTCGGGCGCACCGTGCCGACGACATCCTCGGTGGCCACGCGCGATTTGCGCTCGACCGTCTGGACGCGGACGGCGGCGGACGGCAGTTCCGCGTTTGATTTTGCACCGGCGACTTTGTGGCAGCCGGAGAAAAGCGGAATCGCCGCGACGAGGATTGAAAGCAGAAGACGTTTCATGGGGCAGCGCAACAATGTCACGAACCGCACGAACCGCCAGATTTTTTTTCGTCGCCGCAGCACGAGCCGCCGACGCCGAATTTTTTCAAAATCATTTCCAGCGGACAGAAGTTCGTGAACGACGATTGCAGCAGGTTGAAGCCGACAAACGCGGTGAACCAGAGCCAATAGGCGCTGTGATAATGCGCGAGCAGCAGGCTGGCGAGGATGAACGTGCCGGCGAACCGGCGGATGATCATGTGCATTTTCATACGCCCTTACCGAGCCGCCAACGTAGGAAAAGTTACAAACCAATTGCGGACATTCCAGTGGTGAACCGAAAAAATGCCTTCGGGATGATTGTCTGCAAGTTCACTTCTGCGGCACGGCCAGGAGCGGCATCTACGGTTCATTGCTAATACCTATTCACAAATTTACATCCATGTTGTGTTCGCCGTTGAAGACCGGCAAAACCTCATCAAGCCTCATTCAACAGTCGTCGGGAAACTGACAACGTCCGCCGGCGAGTGACGAAGTCCGCCGGGAAACCTCCGTTAACCATATTACGATTGAAGATGTCCGTAGCACAGGTGGTGATGCTGGCCGGAAGGTTGCCAGCGTTCGTCGGGAAAGAGGCGCAGCTTGCGGGAATTTTCGCCCCGCCAAAAACAAAACCCCGGTTTGCACCGGGGCTTGTTTCAATTTGAGTGCGGACGGAAAATCATTTCATCTTGTCGAAATTTTTCTGGAGAATCTGCCAGTCTTTCAGGCCGGTGACTTTGCTCTGGAACGATTTGTTGATCTCGGCTTCCTTCGCGTTCTTGGTCGGCTTGCTGACCTTGTAAAAAATTCCGAAGCTGCCGGGAAACGGCTCGCCCGCGAGCTTGTAGGCCGCGAGTTCGTCCGTCACATCGTGGGTTTTGGGAACTTCGTTGAAGACGCCGCCTTTGCGCGGATTGCTGGCGTCGAACGCGCCTTCGTAAAATTCCACGCATTCGCTCAAACATTCGATGAAGCTGAAGCCGTCGTGATCCATCGCGGCCTCCATCATCTGCAAAACGTGGTTCGGATTTGTGGAAGTCGTGCGCGCGACGAAGGTAGCGCCGGCGGAAATCGCCTGCTTCATCGGATTGATGGGATAATCCACCGCGCCCCATTGGTCGGTCTTGCTCTTAAAGCCGAGCGGCGACGTGGGCGAAGTCTGTTTTTTCGTCAAACCATAAACCCAGTTGTCCATGACGCAATAGGTCAGCTTGATGTTCTTGCGCGCGGTGTGGTTGAAATGATTTCCGCCGATGGAAAAGGCGTCGCCGTCGCCACCGAAAACGAAAACGTGCAAATCGGGACGCGAAAGTGAAATGCCGCTGACGCAAACGGCAGCGCGCGGCCGTGGATGTAAGTGCGCGCCGTGCGCCTGCACGAAATACGGGAAGCGGCTGGAGCAGCCGATGCCCGCGACGGTGGTGATTTTTTCGTGCCATATCTTGCGTTTTTCGATCAGCTTGAAATAAAGCGCGAGGACGGAGAAGTCGCCGCAGCCGGGGCACCACGTCGGATGGTCGGCGGCGATTTCTTTTTTGGTCAGGCCCTTGCGTTCGCCAGTGGCGGACTGTGTCGGCGCGTTGACTACGGCGAGATTGGCGGTGTTGCGTTCGGGAATTTCAGTGGTGAGAGTGCTCATGGTTTTTCAAAATTGCTTTTTGTCGCTGGCCAGCGCGCGGGCGCGGTCGAGGATTTCCTTCACCTTCCAGGTGAGGCCGTCAGATTTGTTGATGCCGCGAATTTTCGGGTCGCAATAGCGGGCGCGCAGCAGTGAGGCCAAGCTGGCCGTAGCCGTAAACGCCCTCGTCGTTCAGCTCGACGACGAAAATGTGATGAAAGCCCTTGAAAATTTCCTCAAGACCGTTCGGCAGCGGATTGATGTGCTTGATGGTGAGGCCGGAAATCGCCTCGCCGATGCCGCGTGCGCGGTCAACGGCTTCGTTGATCGGTCCCTGGCTTGAACCCCAGCCGACAAGCAGGATTTGTCCCTCGTCCGGGCCGTGGGTTTTCAATTTTGGATATTCCCACGCGAGCTTGCGGAGTTTGTTCCGCCGTTTGGCCGTCATCTGCTGGTGCAATTTCGGCGAGCCGGTCGGATGGCCGAGTTCGTCGTGTTCGAGGCCGGTGACGATGGGATATTTTCCGCTTTCAATCCGCGTGCCGGGCGCGACGTGCTGCGTGATGCCGTCGGGCTTGGACAAGTCGTAAGGCTTGTGATCGGCGACGGGCGTGAAATCGGGCGAGATGTCCTGGCAAACTTTTTCGAGGTTCGGTTCATTCGAACGCCTCGATGCGCGTGGCGATGCCCTGGTCGGTCAAAATAATCACCGGCGTGCTGTATTTGCGCGCGATGTTGACGGCCTCAATCGCAGTGTAAAAACAATCTTCCACGCTCGTCGGCGCGATGACGACGCGCGGCGAATCGCCGTGGCCGCCGAAACAGGCGATGTTCAAATCGGACTGCTCGACGTTCGTCGGCATTCCGGTCGAAGGTCCGCCGCGCTGCACGTCCACGATGACGAGCGGCATTTCGGCCATGACCGCCCAGCCGAGCGCCTCGGTCTTGAGCGAAATTCCCGGCCCGCTGGAACCGGTCACCGCGACGCGGCCGGCGTAGCTTGCGCCGATGGCCATCGGAAATCGCGGCGATTTCATCCTCGGTCTGCACAAACGTGCCGCCGTATTTCGGCAGTTCGCGCCGGAGCAGTTCCATGATGTCCGACCACGGCGTGATGGGATAGCCCGCGCCGAAACGCACGCCGGCGGCGATCAACCCGTAGCCGAGCGCCTCGTTGCCGTTCATGACGACTTGATGGCGGTCCTTTTTTTCGGGCGTGTAAAATTGATAGGTCTTGAGCAGATTTTCGAGCGAGTGATTGTAGCCGGCGTTGAAACAGGTCATCGCGTTTTGCACGACTGTCGGGTCTTTGCCGCCGAAGCGTTCCTCGATGAGCTTGGTCGAGTTTTGGCAACATTGAGGTCGAAAATCTTCGCGAGCAGGCCCATCGCGAAAATATTTTTGCCCTTGTCGCGGCCCGTGCCGCCGACGGCCTCGACCGTGAGGCTGGAAATGTTCACGCCGACGTGACGGTAACTTTCTTCCCATTCCGGATTCGGCTGAACGTGGTCGGCGTCGTAAAGCACGATGCCGCCGAGCTTGAGCGATTTGATATGGTCCTCGTAGCTGTGCTGGTAAAAGCAGAGCAGCATATCCGCCTCGTCGCCCGCGCTCAAAACTTCGCCGCTGCCGATGCGGACCTGGAAAATGGACGGGCCGCCGGAAATCGTCGAGGGAATCGTCATGAACGTCATGACCTCCTGCTCGCTGCGCCCCGCGAGCCGCGCGAGAAATCCGCCGATGGCCTGGATGCCGTCCTGCGAATTGCCGGCGATGCGGATGACGGCTTCGTTGATCTTCCCAATTTTCGGCGCGCCACCCGGCGACGGCACTTCTGCGATTGTCTCACTCATGGAACTTCAAAGTTAAAATTTACCGCGCGCAAAGTGGGCTGGCGGTTTTGGACTAACAGCGCGACACCGTTGCCTATTTACAGTAAACAAGCGGCGCAAACGTGTCAAATTCTAATGCTGATTTTGTGCAATAAGAACAATTCATCAGAGCGCCCCGGCAATTGTAACCAATCTGTTACTACTGCGCGCCCTTGCGCCGCGAGGCCGGAGCGCGTAGCGTGCCCGGACGCATGAGCTTGCAGGAACAATACGACGACGCGATGTTCGATTTCAGCCGGGGCGATTTCGACGGCGCGGTTGCGAAGCTGAAAAAAGTCCTGGCCGACGACGAAAATAATTTTGACGCCCGGCTCGCGCTCGGAATGGCATTTTATCGAAAAGGCGATTTTGCGGCGGCGATTGCCGAAGGCCACAAGGCCGAGAAACTCCGTCCGCAGGAACAGCTCGTCCACACGAACCTCTCGCTGTTCTACATGAAATCCGGCGACAAAGTGACCGCCGAGAAACATGGCTTGCAGGCAAAAATCGAATCGTGGCGCGAAGACGCTGGGAAGGCCAAATCGCCCGAAACGAAAATTGAAAGCGATTCCGAACTGGCAAATTGTCAAAGCCGATGCCACAGCCGATGAAATTTCCGAGCCAGCCGTGGAAAAAGAAAAAAGTTGATAGTTGAGAGTTGAGAGTTGATAGAATTTCAAAATGAAATCCTCCTACGAACTCGCGATGGAGCGTTTGAATAAAAACGCGCCGACGGTCAAATTATCCGACGCGCAGAAAAAACAGCTTGCCGAACTGGATTCAAAATTCGCCGCAAAAATCGCCGAACGCGAAATCGCGTTGCAGGGTGAAATCACAAAATCATCCGCAACGGGTGATTTTGAAAAAGTGGAGGCGCTGCAAAAAAAGTTGGCCGTCGAACGGAAAAATCTTCAGGCTGAATTGGAGGAGAAAAAGGAATCCGTGCGGCGCAAACCGTGATTCGGCGGCATCGGTGGCATCGGCCCGTCGCAAATCAGAACATTAAAGTCATCGCTCCGGTTGAATTTTTCCCATTGCCAGGAAAATTCCGTGCAGCAATGCGTGCGGGTTGGGCGGGCAGCCGGGAATGAAAACGTCCACGGGAATCACGGCATCCACAGCGCCGCGCGTCGCGTAGTTCACGCCGAAAATTCCGCCGCTGCAACCGCACGCGCCTACAGCGACGACGAGCCGAGGGTCGGGCATGGCGTCGTAAGTTTTTTTCAACGCCAGTTCCATGTTGCGCGTCACCGGGCCGGTCACGAGCAGCATATCGGCGTGGCGCGGCGACGCGACGAAGTGAATGCCGAAACGTTCGATGTCATAGATCGGACTGTTCAAATTGACGATTTCAACTTCGCAGCCGTTGCAGGAGCCGGCATCAACTTCGCGGATGTGCAGCGAGCGTCCGAAAATTTTGTCCGCGCGACTTTTGATTTGCGGTCCAAGAATTTCAAGCGGTTCATCTTTGTTGAATTGTTGAATCGCCGGAGCGCTGAACCGACGACGGCGAAATCATTTTTTCATGGCTGCCGTCGGGCTTGAGGCTGTAACTTGCGCCCGTCGTCAAATTCTTCGCGGTGGCGCGCGGCGCATTCGCAAATGCCGGTCATGCGGATCGCCTTGTCCACCTCGGCGCACAGTCCGCAGAAAATGCACTTCGACAAATCGAGTTGCGCCGCGCGGCGGCCATCCGCATCTTGAAAAGAAATCGCGCCGGTCGGGCAAATCGCCGTCGCGGGGCGCGCGTCCTTCCAGTTGGCCCAGTCAATTTCCGGCCTGCCGCGCGCGCGCGACGAGATTTCCGGCGGTGTGGCCGGATAATTCTCGGTGACGACGCCCGTGCTCAAACTTTTTCCAAGGATTCCAAACATAAAATAAATCAGCGGTCGGTGCCGGAATACGACAGGTTGAAACTTTTGTTCACGACCGGAAAATCCGGGACGATGTTGCCCTGGATCGCCTCGCTCAACACCGGCCAGTTTTGCAGCGACGGGTCCTTGACCTTGCAGCGCGCCAGCCGGTTGCCGGGCGCGGTGCGGATCCAATGAAAAATTTCGCCGCGCCATCCTTCGACATAGCCCAGCGCGGTCACGTCGGCGGGCAATTCGCCGATTTCGGCGCGCAATTCGCCGTCCGGCAGTTTCGCCAGAAATTGTTCGATCAACGAAAACGATTCGCGCAGTTCGTCAATGCGGATTTGCATCCGGTGTTTCACGTCGCCGGCCTGATAAACCGGCACGCGGACTTTCACCTGGTCGTAGGCGGCGTGCGGAAATTCGCGGCGCAAATCGTGGTCAAAGCCCGACGCGCGGCCCGCGATGCCGACGACGCCGAAATCCCGCGCGACTTCGGGTTTGAGTATGCCGGTGGTTTCCAGGCGGTCAATCGTCGAGGACGAACCTTCGATGAGATGCACGATGGAATCAAATTCCGGCCGCAGTCCGGCGACAAGCTGCGAGAGCGATTTGATTTGCTCCGCGTCAAAATCAAAACGCACGCCGCCGGGACACGCCATGCCGCGCAGGAGCCGGTTGCCGGTGAGCGATTCGTTGACGCGCAGAACGCGCTCCTTGAGCCTCATGCAGTGCATATTCGCGGTGGCGAAGGCGACGTCGGTGCAAATCGCGCCGATGTCGGCGATGTGATTGTAAAGCCGTTCCAGTTCGAGGCAGATCGAGCGCAGGAATTTCGCGCGCGGCGGCGCTTCCACATTTGCGGCGCGCTCGATGGCGTGGCAAAACGCCGTCGCGTGCGCGAAGCTGGAATCGCCGGAAATGCTTTCAGCCAGCCGGACACAATGTGGCAGCGGCAGATTTTCAAAAAGTTTTTCCGTTCCTTTGTGCGTGTAAAACAGTCGCAGTTGCAGATACAAGACCGGCTCGCCCGCGACGCTGAAGAGAAAATGTCCCGGCTCGATGATGCCCGCGTGAACCGGACCGACAGGAACATGAAAAACGCCTTCGCCTTCGACGGTGCGGAATTTGTGGCGCTCGCCCTGAAACGGCGGCAGTTGCGTCCGCAAGTCAAAATCTTTGCGGAGCGGAAACACTTCCGGCCAGTCGTCGTGCAGCGCGCAGCGGTGCGGATTCGGATGGCCGATCAATTTCAGGCCGAACAAATCCTGCACTTCGCGTTCCTGCCAGCTCACGGCGGGAATGGCGTTCGTCAGCGAGGCGAACTCCGGCTTGTCCGCCGGCACGGGCACGCGCAAAATGATGAAGCCGCCGGCAGCGTCGAGCGCGAAGACGTAGTAAAGATGAAACGCGCCCGGCGGCGCTTCGCCTTGGCGCGGCAGGCCGCTGTTTTCGCGCGCGTCATCGGCGAACAGGCTCACCAGCCGCGCGTTCCATTTCCGGTAAAGATGCGCGGTGAAGCCGGCGACCAAATCCATTTTTGAGTGGATGTAAATTTCATTCGCGCGCGGCGAATGAATTGCGTCGAGCCGGCGGCGAAATCTTTTTTTCAGGCCGTCGAGAACTGCGGGCATTTCAGTCAGAACATTCATTGGGCGCCTCCGATGATTTGGGCGGTTTGTTGCACCAGACGATAAAGCGGTTGCGGCAGCCAGATGGCAAGCACAACAACCGACGCGGCCACGAGCGCCATCGCGCTGAATTTCCACGGACATTCGTTGATTTGTTGATTCGCTGAATCGCTGGATCGGTCGGAACGCGGTGCGCCCAGATTCATTTTCACCATGTGGACAAGGAACCCGGCGAAGATTGCCGACGCGCCCGCGATGAACAGGAACGCCAGCCAGCCGTGATGGGCGGCCAGCGCCGCGCTCAAGGTGATGAACTCGCTTTGGAAAATGCTGAACGGCGGCGTGCCGGTGACGGCGAGCGTCGCCATCAAAAAAAATCCACCCGTCCACGGCAGCACGCGCATGACGCCGCGCACGCCCCGGAAATACGGCGTGCCGAAATGCTGCTGCACGTTGCCCGCGCAGAAAAAAATCAGGGGCTTGGTGACGCCGTGAAAAACCATGTGCAACGCCGCGCCGAGCGCGCCGAGCTTGCCGCCGAAGCCGAGCGCCGCGACCATGATGCCCGCGTGGTCAATGCTCGAATAGGCGAGGATGCGGCGGAAATTCCGCTGCGTCAGAATGAACGGCGCGGCGACGAGAATCGAGGCTACGCCGAAGCCAGCCAACAGTCTGCCGGGAAATTCCGGGCCGAGGCATTTCACGGCCAGAACGTCGAAGCGCGCGATGCCATAAATGGCGCAGTTGACGAAGGCCGTGCCGAGCAGCGCGGCGGTGGGCACGGGCGCTTCGGCGTAGGCGTCCGGCTTCCATGTGTGCATCGGCGCGATGCCGGCCTTGGTTCCGTAACCGAGCAGCACGAGAATGAACGCCAGCCGCATCGCCTTCGGATCGAACTTGTCCGCGATGCCCGCGAGCACGCTCCAGTTCATGCCTCGATGCGCGTCCACGCCAAGCACGTTCACGGCGGAAGAATAGGTGAAAATGGTTCCAAACAGCGCGAGCGAAATGCCGATGCTGCCGATGATGATGTATTTCCACCCGGCCTCGAACGAAGTTTTCTGGTTGTAAAACGTGACGAGCAGCACGGACGCGAGCGTGGAGCTTTCGATGGCGACCCACATGATGCCGAGATTGTCGGCCAGCGGCACGAGCAGCATGACGGCGACAAACAGCGGCGTGAGCACATAGTAACGGCGCAATTGCGCATCTGAAATTTTATTGGCGCGGGCGTCGGCGCGGAAATAGCCGGTGGAATAAATCGCGCAGGCCAGCGCGACAAACGTCGTGAGAAGGATGACGAGCGCGCTCAAGGCGTCGGTGCGAAGAAATCCGCCGAGCGCCGAAACAGCGCCTTGCGCCAGGACATCCGAAACAATTTTCAGCGCCAAAGGCACAAGCGCGGCAAAGGCGAGCAGGTTCAAACGCTCCCACGATTGGCGCGAACGCGTGACCAGGCAGAGCAGGCCGGCGCAAACCGGGATGAGCAGGAGAAGAACCAAGGTCATGGTCTTCCTCCAATGATGTCAACCGCCTGATGAATTTCCTGAAGCAGCGGCACAGGCAGCCACACGCTGAAGACCAGCAATGCGCCCAGCATCAATGCCATCGCGGGCACGCCGTCGAGTTGCACGGAATCAATTTTATTTGCAAATTCGGGTTTCGGGATGCCGGGCAAAATGCGCGTCAGTTGCCGGAGCACGCCGCAGAATGTCCCGATGAGGGCCAGCAGCACCAGCACGCTTACGATGATTTTTCCGGCGGCAATCCCGCCGCTGATGATGATGAGTTCGCTGAAAAACAATCCGAACGGCGGCAGGCCAACCGCGGCGGCGGCGGCCAAAACCATCAACAGCGCGGTGGCCGGCAGCACTTTCACCACGCCCGGGCCGATGGCGCGGAATTTCAGCGAGTGAAAGGTTTGATGGATGTTTCCCGCCGCAAAAAACAAGACCGGCTTGGTCAGCGCATGATAGCCCATGTGCAGCAGCGCGCCGAAAATGGTGACGGGCGTGTTCATGGCGATGCCGGTGCAAATAAGCCCGACGTGTTCAAGGCTCGAATACGCGAGCATCCGCTTGAGATCGCGCTGCACGAGAATGAACGGCACGGCCAGAAACATCGAGCCAAGCCCGAAGCCGAGCAGCAAATGCCGGCTGAAACCGGAACCGAGGCACGCCGTCGTGAGAATGTAAAAACGCAGCAGCGCGTAAATCGCGACCTTGAGCGACGCGCCGGAAAGCATGGCGCTGGTGGGCGACGGCGCTTCGCTGTGCGCGTCCGGCAGCCATGTGTGCATCGGCGCAAGCCCGGCCTTGGTGCCGTAGCCGATGAGCGCGAGCAGAAACGCGAGTTTGATCATGCGCGGATCAAATTGTTTTGCCACCGTCATCAAATGCGACCAGTTGAAACTGGGCAGCGGCCCGGAATCATTTTTGCAGGCGGCGGCATAGACAAAAACGGTGCCGAGCAGCGCCAGCGCCAGCCCGACGCTGCCGAGCATGATGTATTTCCACGCGGCTTCGAGCGAAGTTTTGCGATTGTAAAGCGCCACGAGCAGCACGGACGACAACGCCGTGGATTCGACGGCGGCCCACATCACGCCGAGGTTGTTGGCGAGCACAACCAGAAACATGGCCGCGCCGAACAACGGTGTGAGAACGAAAAATTCGCGCGCCCGGCCGATTGTGACCGCGCCGCCGGCAAGGTCGCGCTGAAAATATCGTCCGGCGTAAAGCGACGAACCGAGCGACACCGCCGAAATCAGCAGCACCATCCACGCGCTCAAGGCGTCGGCATAAAGAAATTCATCCCATTCGGTGACGGTGCCGCGCGCGAGCACCTGGTGAACGAGCATGATCCCAAAAACCAGCGTCGCGCCAAACGCCAGCACGTTCAAAGACGACATCACCCGCCTCGGCATCGGAAGCAGATTTGCCAGACCGGCGGCGACGGGCGCGATGAGGATGAATGTCAGCAGCGGCATTTCATCCTTTCAACTGGTCGAGCTTGCCGGTGTCCATCGAGGAGAATGTTTCGCGAATCCGATAAATCAAAATTCCAAGGATCATCACGGCGACCAGCACGTCGAAGAAAATGCCGAACTCGACGACGAGCGGCATGCCATAGGTCGTCAGCGCGATGGCGGCGAGCATCACGCCGTTTTCCACCGTGAGAAGCGCGAGCACCTGCGAAATGGCTTTGCGCCGGTTGATCATCAGAAAAAATCCGGTCAGCACCAGAGTGATGGCGATGGCCAGCGTATTGTTGCCGAGCCGTTCGAGCGACGTGAACGGCCGCGCCACGAGATAGCCCAGCAAAACAAGCCCGCCGCAGACCATCATCGTCGCGGTCGGATTGAGGAGCGGCTCGATTTCCTGCGTGATCTTGATGTGGCGCAACTGGCGGTTCAGCAGCCACGGGAGAAAAATCACCTTGCCGACGAGGGTGAGCGCGGCGACCACATAAACGTCGCCGGCATGGTCGAAGAACGCGACGACACCGGCAATGCCCGCCAGAAAAAGCGATTGAACGGCGTAAAGCCGGACGCTGGTGAACAGCATGGGTTGCACGGCCAGGAGCAGTTGCAACACGAGCATCAGCGCAGCCATGAGCGTGATGAGTTGCGAGCCGATTTCAGGGGAGGCGGGAGGGTTCATATCATTGAAATAAAAACGTGGACAGCAGCGCGACCATGCCCAGCACGAACGCCGCGCTCAACAAATCGGGCACGCGGAACAGCCGCAATTTGGCGTTGGTGGTTTCGACGACGACCACGGCGGCGGCGAGCAAAATCAATTTGCCGGCAAAAGCCAGCGCGCCGATGCCGAGCGCGGCGACGGTATTGGTCGTTGCGATTCCGACCGGAAAAAATACGTTCACGAGCAGCGTCATCAACACGAGCTGCTTGATGGACGCGCCCCATTCCATCAGCGCGAGATAACGGCCGGAGTATTCGAGCAGCATCGCCTCGTGAATCATGGTCAGTTCCAGATGCGTTGCCGGATTGTCCACGGGAATGCGGCCCGTTTCGGCCAGCAGCACGATGAACAGCGCGGCGAACGCCATGACGTGCGTCGGGTTGAGCAGCTTCCAAGTCGGACTTTGCGAGGCTTGAATGATGTGGCTTAAATCGGTCGAACCCGCCGTGATGGCGACGGTGAAAATGGCCAGCATCATCGCCGGTTCGGCAACGGCGGCAATCGTCATTTCGCGGCTGCTGCCCATGCCGCCGAACGCGCTGCCGGGATCGAGTCCGCCGAGCGCGAGAAAAAATCTTCCAAGCGCGAGAAGGCCGACCAACGCCAGCACGTCGCCAAACAAGCTCAACGGCGCCTGCGCCGTCACCATCGGCACGAGCAGCCCCGCCGCGAGCGCGCTGATGAAAACAATGTAAGGCGCAAAAGAAAAAACCCACGAGGCGTGCTCGGAAATGACCATGTCCTTGCGGAAAAATTTAATGAGGTCGGAATACGGCTGCCAGACGGGTGCGCCGCGGCGGTTTTGCAATTTCGCCTTCCAGTTCCTGATGCAGCCGCTGACCAGCGGCGCGAGCAGCAGCAGCAAAATCGTTTGCAACAAAATGTCCAGCGGGTTGAAATTCATAACGTGAAAATCAGCAACAACAGCAACGTGATGAAAATATAAATCAAATAAGCCTGGATGCTGCCGGCCTGCAACGCGCGCAGCCGGCGCGAAACGCCCAGCACCAGCCGGTTCAGCGGACGGTAGATGCGCGTTTGAAACACTTCCTCGACGTGGCTCTCGAAGCGGACGGTCGTGGCGAAATACGGGGAGAAATCATATTCGCGCTGCACCTCGCGGTGCGGACGGAACAGCGCCTTGAAAATCATCCGGATCGGTTTTGAAAAACCCGTCGCTGTGTATTCCATCTGCGGCGTCAGCCCGCGCTGGCCGCAATCCCACGTCGGACCGCGCCGGGTTTTCGCGCGCGTGCCGAAAAGCAGCCACAGCACGAGCGGCGCGGCCAGCAGCGACAATCCCAAAAGCGCAAGCCCAAGCATTGAAACTGTCCCGCCTTGCGCCGTCGCGTTGGAAAGAACCAGGCCGTTCGCCGCAGAAAGCTGCGCGCTTAATTGCTGGCCGGTGAATTGCTGCGTCAACGGATCAAACAATTTCAGGAAAACGGTCGGGAACAATCCGAGAAAAAAGCACGCCGCAGTCAGAATTCCCTGGCTCAACAGCATGGTGAAGGAAGCTTCGTGCGCGTTCTTTGCGTGGTCGCTGCGCGGCTGCGCCAGAAACGTGATGCCAAACGCTTTCACAAAACACGCCGCCGCCAGCGCGCCAGTCAGCGCGAGCATCGCGCCGCTGATCGGAAACATAAGCCGGACGAGACTTGTGGTCGTGCCGAAACCTTGCAGCAGCGACTGGTAGGTGAGCCATTCGCTGACAAACCCGTTCAGCGGCGGCAGCGCGGAAATCGCGACCGCGCCGATGAGAAAAAAGAACGCCGTCCAGCGCATCCGTTTCGCCAGCCCGCCCATTTCCTCCATGTTGCGCGTGTGCGTGGCGTGCAGCACCGCGCCCGCGCCGAGGAACAACAACCCTTTGAAAACCGCATGGTTGATGGTGTGATACAACCCGGCGATCAAGGCGAGCGACGCCAGCATTTGATGGCCGCTGTGCAAAAACATCAGCGACGCGCCGAGCCCCATTAAAATGATCCCGATGTTTTCGATGCTGTGATAGGCGAGCAGGCGTTTCAAATCGTGTTCCATCAGCGCGTAGAGCACGCCGAGCACGGCGGAAATTGTTCCGATGGCCAGCACCGTCACGCCCCACCATTCGGGCGGCGAGCCGAGAAAATCGAAAAAAACGCGCGTCATGCCATAGATGCCGGCTTTGATGACGACGCCGGACATGATCGACGAAACATTGCTCGGCGCGACCGAATGCGCCGCCGGCAGCCAGATGTGCAGCGGCACGATGCCAGCCTTGACGCCGAAGCCGGCGAGAAAAAGCAGGAACGCCGCGTCGCGTTTGCCGGGCGACATCGCGTTGCCGAGCAAATGAAAACCGTCGAAGCTGTAATTGCCCGACGCCTGAAACAGCAGCAGAAATCCGAGAATCAAACAGCCCGTGCCGATGTGCGACATGATGAAGAAAAGCACGCCCGCGTTGCGCGTTTCTTCCTTTTCATGCTCGAAGCTGATGAGGCAATACGCCGTCAGCGCCATGATTTCCCACGCGATGAGAAAAAAGAACGCGTTGCCCGCCAGAAAAACCAGGGTCGTTGACAGCAGCAGCAGGTTGAAAAATGCAGCGAATACACCGACATTTTTGCGTCCATAAAATCCGCGCGCATAACCGAGCGAATAAATTGAGATGGCCATTCCCAGCAGCGAAACAATCAGCCCGAAGAACGCGCCCAGGGAATCCAACCGCACCGTGAACTGCAAATACGGAATCAACGAAGGCAGCAGTTCAAAGTTTTGGTTTGCGGCGGTTGCGCCCGCCACAAGTGCCGTGACACTGGTGATGGCGCCGCACACGGAGGCAAGCGCCGCGAACCCGAACGAAAAATTGCTCGCCAATTTTTCAAACCGCAGCAGCAGCAGTCCCGCCACGGCTCCCGCCGCATAACCCGACAAGCAGAGTTTCAGCAGAAACGCCGGGATAAAAAAGTTGTCCATGATTGTCGCCCCAACTGGCGGGCGGCACGCGCGGCTTCATCTGTCCAATAAATTCAGAATTTCAAGTGCGGCGACTGCTTGGGCAATTGTCCGGCGGGTTGCGCCGCACTGCCCAACCTGCCCAGACCGTCAATCAGGTTGGCGCAAGCCTACACCGCCGACTTGCGAAATGGCGAGCAGAAAATCAGCCCGTGGCAAGACGTTAGCGGCGTTTCCGCAACCCGGCTGAGATTTAGGAGTTCAACTTCCACAGCGCCTCGCCCTCGCACGCGGCGTATTTTTCGACCAGCTTGTCGTAAATCTTCGCGGCTTTTTTATCGGGACGGATTTCGCTGTCCGGAACCGGCGCGGTGAAACCGGCGGTGAGATTTTCCCATTTCGGATTTTTGCCGCCGGCGACGAGCCAGCCGTGCGCGGCCTGCAACGCCGCGCCGAGCGCCGCGCTTTTGGAAACTTCAATCCGCAGCACGCGGCAGTTCATCACGTCGGCCATGACCTGGAGCAGCGCCAGGTCGTTCGACGCGCCGCCCGTCGCCAGAATTTTCTCCGGCGAAACGTTCATCCATTGCGAATGCAGACGCATGGACATCATTTGCGCCTCGAAGATCGCGCGGCAGTTCGCGTCGGCATTTTTTTCATCGAGATCAAACCGGTGGATGCCCGGCTTGTTGACGCGCGGGACGATTTCCGGCTCGAACCACGGCAATAAAATTCCGCCGTCGTTGCCGGGCTTGGTCGAGGCGACCCGCTTTCCAAATTCGCCCCAATTTTTGATTCCGTAAAGCTCGCGGATTTTTTCGCGGGCGAGCGAGCCGTTCTTGAAACAGATGAGCGTCATGTAATTGCCGGCGGGCGAACCGAAGACGTGGCCTTCGCCGTTTTCGTCGGTCAGGCATTTTTCCATTGTTCCAAAAAACGTGTCGCTCGTGCCGAGGCTGACGGCGATGTGCCCGGGTTTGACGAGGCCGAGGCCGAGGACGCTTGCCGGATTGTCGCCGGTCCAGACCGTGGCGAGAGCTTCAGGATTAAGGCCGTATTTGTTGACGAAATAGGCACTGACCGGGCCGATGACCTGTCCCGGCGCGGTGAGCGGCGGCAGTTTCGTTTTCAAGCCGGGCGCGGTCGCCTTGAGCGCGTCCGTGTCCCAGACTTTCCGGCGGACGTCCATCAGGTTCATGCCCGCGCCGTCGCCAAAGTCAATCGGCGCGATTTTTCCGGCGAGGAGTGACGCCATGAACGAGCTGACCAGCGCGATGCCGGAAGTTTTCGCGTAGGCGTCCGGCTCCGTTTTGAAAAACTTCCGGATCTGCGGCCCGGTGAACCGCTCAAACGCATCCGATCCGGTGCGCGACGCGATGTATTTGACGCCGCCGAGTTTTTTGCGGATCTCGGCGCATTCTTTCGCGGTCGAGGAATCCATCCAGATCGGCGAGGTCTTGCGCGCGAAAACCCCGCGCAGGTTTTCGACGAGGGATTTGCTTGCGTCCAGATTTTCCAGCGCGGCGGAAATCCGTTCGTTGAAATAAACCGAGCCGTGCTGCTGGCCGCTGCCGCTGACGGCGAGAATTTCGCCGAGCGCGACGCCGTCCTTTTTCAATTCGGCGAAAATCAGGTCGAGCGCCTCCGCCCACATCAGCGGCGGGCTGTGTTTGACGAGCGGGTCGCGGCCGGGCAGCACGCCGTTCTGTGTTTTGTAGTGCGGCAGCGCGCGGTCGAAGTTCAGCGATTTTTCGCAGACGACTTTCCGCGAATCGAGGTCAATGACGAGCGCGCTCAAACTTTGCGTGCTGGAATCGAGTCCGAGAAACAACTTTGCCATGCGGATGAGTATATGCGTGATTCCGCGCTTGAGAAGAACAGAATGGCGAATTTTTCTTTTGGCCAGCCGGCGCGGCTTCAGGCAGAATGGGGCGTTGCACGCGGCGGAAAAATTTGCCGTTGTTCAATTCCATAAATGAAGTTTGATTTCTCACCCCAAACCGCCGCCGCGCGGCTCAAAAAATTTCGCCGCTGCGCCCGACGCTCGCCATCGTGCTCGGCAGCGGATTTCATCACGCGCTGACGGAACTGCGCGTGGACCAAAAAATTTCCTACGCCAAAATTCCCGGCTTCCCCAAACCGACCGTCAGCGGCCACGCGGGCGAATTGTATTTCGGTCATCTTGGCAAAACGCCGGTTTTGGTCTTGAGCGGGCGCGCGCATTTTTACGAAGGCCATCGATGGAGCGCGTCACGTTTGCCATCCGCGCGCTGGCGGCGTTCGGCATCAAAGATTTGCTGCTGACGAACGCGGCGGGCGGCATCAACAAAAATTTCCGCGCGGGCGATTTCATGGTCTTGACCGACCACATCAATTTCATGGGAACCAATCCGTTGCGCGGCGCGGCGATTCCCGGCCTGCCGCGATTCGTGGATTTGACGGAAACTTACGACAAAAAATTGCGCGGGCTTTTGTTCAAGGCCGGGAAAATTTCCAAACTAAAATTGCGGCGCGGTGTTTATCTCGCGGTGAGCGGGCCGAGCTATGAAACGCCGGCGGAAATCCGCGCGTTCGCAAGACTCGGCGCGGACGCGGTCGGCATGAGCACGGTGCCGGAGGCGATTGTGGCGCGGCAATGCGGATTGAACGTCGCGGGCATTTCGTGCATCACGAATCTGGCGGCGGGCATCAGCGGGGAAAACTTGTCGCACGCGGAAGTGCTGGCAACCGCCGAGAAAGTGAAAACATTGGCAGCAAAACTGCTTAAAAACTTTGCGGAATTGTATGGAGATCAATAAGAATGAGCTGATTCAAGCGGCGGCGCGGGCGCGCGAAGGCTCGGTGTCGCCGTATTCCAAATTCAAGGTCGGCGCGGCATTGCTCACGAAATCGGGCGAAATCATCGGCGGCGCGAACGTGGAGAGCGCGAGCTACGGTCTGACGTGCTGCGCGGAGCGGGTTGCGCTGTTCAAGGCATTGACGGATGGAAAAAAGAATTTTGTCGCGATTGCGGTGTCGCGCGCTGCGAAGGCGGGCCGATGCCGTGCGGCGCGTGCCGCCAGTTGTTGAGCGAATACGCGCCGGACGCGAAGGTTTTCGTCGCGGACAGCGGCGACGTGAAAAAAATCCGTGAGTTCACGGTGAAGGAACTTTTGCCAAAGGCGTTTGTGATCGTTCCTTGAATCCGCAGGAAAAAGCCTTACACTTCCACTTTAACGAAATAAATGAATTTTGAAACTCCAGCGGTTCGCGTGCCCACGCCATTGCAACCAATTGAAACTGCGGCGGCACAGTTGCCGTCCCGCGCCGAAATGAAGGCGGCGGACGTGAATGATTTGATCCTCAAGCAGAAGCTCGACTGCGCGCTGCAACTGGCGCGGACGGTCTCGCTGGATTTCAACAACGCGCTGACGAGCATCCTCGGTCACGTCTCGTTTCTGTTGAGCAAGGCGGAGGCGGGACATCCGTGGCGGCATTCGCTGATGGAGGTGGAAAAATCGGCCGCGCGCGCGGCGGAAATCGCGCACGAACTCCAGACCTTCAGCCGGCAGGAAAAAGAGTCGCGCCGCGCGCCGCCGGGCAACCTGAATCTGGTGGTGAACCGGTGCGTGGAATTTTTCCGCAACGCGCACGGCGGCAACACCGTGTGGAATCCGCAGTTTGAAAAAAACCTGTTCACGGCGTATTTCGACGAGGCGAAGGTGCAGCAGGCGTTGACGAAAATTCTGGAGAACGCGTTCGAGGCCGTGGCCGGCGGCAACGGGCAGATCACCGTGCAGACGCACAACGTGGAATTGGCCGAGCCGGCGCAGGACAGGAACGTGCGGCTGACGACGGGCTGTTATGTTTGCGTGGAGGTCAGTGACAACGGCAGCGGCATCGCGCCGGACGCATTGCCGCGGATTTTCGAGCCTTTTTTCACGACGAAAAAAGCCCCGCATCGCGGCCTCGGGCTGGCGCTGGCCTACGGGATTGTGACGAACCACGGCGGCGGCGTGGCGGTTTCCAGCGAGCCGGGCAAGGGCGCGTCGGTGCGGATTTATCTGCCGGCGGAAAAGGAGATCGTCCAGGAACCCGGCGGCGCGGGCGAGAATTTCCAGGGCACGGAGACCATCCTCGTGGTGGACGACGAGGAAATGCTGCTCTCGATGACCGAAACGATCCTGAACGACTACGGCTACAAGACTATGACGGCCAACAGCGGGACGAAGGCGCTGGCAATCCTGTCGCGCGACGACGTGAAGGTGGACATGGTCATCACGGACCTGGTGATGCCGGGCATGGGCGGGCGCGAACTTGTCGAACGCATCCGGCAGCTTGCGCCTGACGTGAAAATTTTATGCACGAGCGGCTACGTCATGCCCGCGGACAAAAAGAAGGGGCCGGCGTATCTGCAAAAACCATTCACGAGTGACAACCTGCTCGCGAAAGTCAAGCGGGTTCTGTCACGCACAACCGTTGTTGACTGATGTGCGGCTTTCCTGTTAATTTCGCTTATGCAAATTGAAAGCCTCAAAGTCTTTTGCGACCTGGCCGAGACGGAAAGTTTCACCAAGGCCGCCCACATCAACAACGTCACGCAATCCGCCGTCAGCCAGCAGATCAGCACTTTGGAGCGAATTTTCAAATCGCTCCTCATCGAGCGCAGCAAGAAAAAATTCCGCCTCACGCGCGAAGGCCAGGCGCTCTACGATTACAGCAAGCAAATCATCCAGACTTATGATTCGCTGAACAGCAGATTGCAGGAGCTGAAAGACATCATTTCAGGCACCATCCGCGTGGCGACAATTTATTCCATCGGGCTGCACGATCTGCCGGCCTATGTCAAACGGTTCATGGGGAATTATCCGACAGTCAACGTCCACGTCGAATACCGCCGCGCCAACCAGGTTTATGACGACGTGTTGAGCAACGTCGTGGATTTGGGGCTGATCGCGTATCCGGTCAAGGATTCAAAACTGGAGATCGTCGCGCTCCGCAAGGAGCCGCTCGTCCTGATCTGCCATCCGCAACATCCGTTTGCAAAACAAAAGACGGTGAAATTGAAGGCGCTCGCCGGGCAAAAAATCATCGGGTTCGAGCCGGACATCCCGACGCGCAAGGCGCTGGACAAAATCCTGAAGGAGCACGGCGTCGAGGTGAGACACGTCATGGAATTCGACAACGTCGAAACGGTGAAACGCGCCGTGGAAATTGACGCGGGCATTTCCATCGTGCCGCTGGGCACGATTGCCCAAGAGATTTCCAAGCAGACGCTCGCCGCCATACCGATTGCCGACGGCGAGTTTTTCCGCCCGATTGCCGCGATTTACAAAAAGAACAAGGTGCTTTCGCCGGCGATGAAACAGTTTCTGGGAATTTTGAAAGAAGCGGCTTGATTTCCCTGGCAGAATTGCGAGTGCGCGAAAGCGCATGGCGGATTTTATTTCATCCAGCTTTCATACCAGCCCGTTGAAGATGCTGGCAATGGCAGAGGTTCGCCGTGGTTTTGCTGCGTGCAGACGGCCTGAACTTCCGAAGCCGAAAGCGCGCGGTTGTAAATGGCAATTTCATCCATCAAGCCCGAATAAGTCCGTCCGGTTGACCAGTTGCCCGGATTCTCATCGCGATGGCTGATCACAAGGTCGCCCCTGGTGGCGGAGAGATGACCGCCCAACTGTCGTTGCGCCACCACCACGCCGTTCAAATACCAAATGGCGTTGCCGCTGGCCTTGTCGAATGTCAGGGCGATGTGCTGGAATCTTCCCTTGACCAGCACGCCGGGGTTTGAAACCAAAAAACGGTTTCCAGTGGCAACCGTGGTGGAAGCCATCAGCACGCCGTTTTCGAATGGGCGGACGCCTATCCATATATTCAAAGGGTTGCTGTCCGTGTCCGACCATTGAAATAGCGGATGGAGACCATTGATGTCCGACGGCTTGATCCAGGCCATGATGGTGAATCCGTTGTCTGCGTCAAGATCCAAAGCCCGACTGGCAGGAATCCTGATGCTCGAACTCGTTCCATTGAAGGAAAACGCCTGACCCACCTTGCCTTTCACAAACGTAATGTCCGTCAGATCCATTTTGTTCCCGCCCGCCGAATCGCCGCCGTTGCCATCGCCCGACCACAACGCGACCAGTCCAGGTGGAAAATGCCCGTGTATGTTGTAAATCATGATTTTCGAAAACCCAAACCAACCGACGAAAACCAGTCCGACAAGGACAAGAACCGCTGCGGCGATGAGCAATACATTTCGCATGGCACACGACCTTACCGCAACCGGAGGTGGAACGGCGGAAACGGCGAGCGGCGGTTGCGGCACAGCGATGGGCTTTTGACAGACCGGACAATCAATTTGCATTCCCGCATAGCTGGTGTCGCACTGGATGTGCTGTCTGCATTGCGGGCAGGAGAATTTGAATTCAGCCATAAATTTTATTGGTCACAGAACGCGCCGGTTTCAGATAGGACACGCGACATGGTGGTTTATTAGATTTTTTTTCTGAGAAATTGCAAGCGCGGTGATTCAGCCGCCATTATTTTTGCCTTTCGTAAATCGCCTGAATTTCCGCCGCCGAAAGCGCGCGCTTATAAACCGTTGGTTCGTCAAGCATCCCTGCAAAGGTATAGGTTGGGCCATTACGCACCGGGCGTCTGCCCAAATAAAGATTATACGATGTCTGCGGAACGATGATGCCCAAGTGGTCTTGAGCCACTACAACGCCGTTACAGTAAACCATGGCCAGTCCAGAAGCCTTTTCATACGTCAGTGCCACATACTGGAATACGTTGGCGGTAACAACATTAACGTCCGTCTTAAATATATGCCATTTGCCTTCGTTATCGACCACATTGGGGACTAACTGACCCGCAGGGTAAACATAGAGTTGAACACCGTAGGCATTTCCATCCTCGTTCCACTCAAATATTGGATGGTATTGGGAAATGTCCGCAAGTTTAATCCAAGCCATGATGGTGAAACCATCGCCCGCGCCCACATCCAAAGACTGGCTGGCGGGTATCTTGATGCTCGAACTTTTTCCATTGAAACGAAACGCCTGACCCACTTTGCCTTTCGCAAAAGTTATGTCCGTCAATGTTGCGTTGTTCCCGTCAATCGAATCTTTTCCATTTCCGTCGCCCGACCAAAGCGCCACAACGCCTGAAGGCAGGTGTCCGTATTTGACGTAAATCCTTATTTTCGAGTAGCCATACCATCCGCCGATGACAAGCACGGCGAGAACAACCACCGTTGCCGCGATGATCAAGGCATTTCGCAACGTGCGCGACTTCGCGCGAACCGGCGTTTGGGTAGCCGCAAGAACAGGAGTGCCCCGTCGTATCGCAGAAGATTGCGCCGCTTGCGGTGAAACTGGCATGGCGGGCGGCACGGCGGAAGGCGGCGCTGGCGGCACGGCGATGGCCTGCTGGCAGACCGGACAGTTGATTTGCGTCCCCGAATAGCCGGTGCCGCACTGGATGTTCTGGCCGCATTGCGGGCAGGAGAATTTGAATTCAGCCATAAATTTTATTGGCCGCAGAACGTGCCGGTTTCAGATATGACACGCGACATGGTGATTCATTAGATTCTTTTCCTGGAAAATTGCAAGCGGACAATTCAACGGCTTCAAATCCTTCACCGGAGACGTTTCGTTTTGCGGTCAAGACGCATGACTCATCCGGTTTTCATACCATTCCATCGAAGGATCTGGCCGAACGCGGAAAATTTCAAATGTGACTCCGTTGAATCCGCTTGCTGATTAGGCGGCTTTGCGTTACGAAAGCGGCCATGAAAAGAATCGGATGTGTTCTGACATGGCTGGTGTTGTTCGCCCCGTTTTTTGCGTCGGCGCAAATTGACCCCGTCAGGCGCGACCTGATCCAGTTCGGCTACAATCAGGCGCTCGAAGGCCGTCCGCCGCTGGCGGGTTACGCATTTTATTACCACAACCAGCCGGATTTTCTGCGGACGAACCTCACGCTGCGGCTGGCGCTCGCGCCGGTTTATCTGGATTCGGAACTGGGCTTCAAAAACGGGCTGGGACCAAACACGGATTTTGCCATCGGCCTCGCGGGCGGCGGTTTTGCGGACAGCTATTCGGAAATCCGCGACGGAGCCTATCTGCCGTCCGAATCTTTCGACGGCAACGGCGCGGAAATTTCCGCGAGCATTTACCACCTGTTCAATCCCGGCGACAAAATTCCGCTGAACCTCGTCCTGCGCGGCACGGCGCATTATTCCTTCTATGACCGCAACGACAGCACCGCGCCCGCGTTTCAACTGCCGTCCGACCACGGCGATTTCAGCGTGCGCACCGGCCTGCGCTGGGGAGGCATCGAGCCGACCTTGTTTCCGCCGCTGGCGATGGAATTATCCGTCTGGTATGAAGGCCATCTGCGCAGCAACCCCGGCGCGTATGGTTTTAGCGGCGACCGCGAACTCAACGGGCAATCGCATCTGTTTTGGGCCGAGGCGGCGCTGGCCTACACGCTGCCCGAAAGCCAGCAAAGTTTTTATGTCCGCCTGACCGCCGGCACGAGTGCGGACGCCGACCGTTTCAGCGCGTATCGCCTCGGCGGATTTCTGCCGCTCATCGCGGAATTTCCGCTCTCGCTGCCCGGCTATAACTTTCAGGAAATCAGCGCGCGGCAATTCGTCCTGCTCACCGGAAATTATCTTCTGCCGCTCGACAAAAATGCGCGCTGGAATTTCGACCTGAACGCCGCCAGCGCCGTCGTGGATTATTTGCCCGGCGAGTCGCAGCCCGGCAACTCGCTCAACGGCGTGGGCGGCGGCATCCTGTTCCGCTCGCGCTCCGACCGCCTGAAGATCCTGCTCACCTGCGCCTACGGCATTGACGCCATCCGTGACGGCGGGCGCGGCGCGCAAAACATCGGGCTGCTGCTGCAATGGGATTTGCAGAAAACGCGCGGCGAAAAATTCAATTCAGCCCAGCCCAACAACTGGCGCGGCTGGCAATGGCTGTTCGGAAATTGAAAATTGGTCCCGCAAAAACTCAAAATCATCTTGCGAAAACCGCCGCCGCCTGCTTCATTGTTGCACGGTCGCGCATATGGTGGAATTGGCAGACACGCTACTTTGAGGTGGTAGTGCCGCAAGGTGTGCAGGTTCAAGTCCTGCTATGCGCACCATTTTTCCTTGCAAAACAGGGCTTTCTCAAATAGTTTGCACAGAATTTGCACAACTTAATGCCCGAACTCCCGACCGTCGCGTGAGGTTTCCCGTCACCATTCGACACCGCACCAGCAAGGCGAAAATCTACCGCCCCGCCGGAAAATTTAATTACTACCGCGTCGCCTTCGCCGTCGCGGGCAAACGGCGGATGCAAACCTTTGCCAATTATCCCGACGCCAAAGCCGCCGCCGAACGCATTGTCCGCGACGCGGCCAACGGTTCACAGGCTACCGCACTTAACGCCTCACAATCCTGCGACGCGCTCGCCGCGTTTGAACGGTTGCAAGGTTCTATCAAGCCACTGGACGCCGCGATTGCAAAAGTAAATTTTGCCACCCCCGTTTTTGGAATCATGGCAAAGCGAAACCGGCGGTTTTAATTTATCTCGATCCCAGCGAGATGTGATAGCAAGATGCTTTAGAAGTCTTTCGGGTGAGTCGCCAGCGCGGGTTTCAACAAGTCGTTGTCAAAAGACAGGCACGGAATTTCCAGCCATTCGGCGAGCGACGCAAATTCCGCATCATAGGCGGTGAGGTTGTGCGTCTCGGCAATCCGCAGAACCGCGCCGGTGGATGGTGATAAAACTTGAACCGTCTCCGCCGCGAATTTGTGCGCGGAAACCGCCGCCGCGTGGCCGATGATTCCGGCGCGAATCATTCCGAGCATGGCGTTTCTAAACTCGCTTTCCCAAATCGGCGGCGCAACCCAGTCCGCATCGCGTTCCAGAATGGAAACGGCCAGTCCGCTGTTTTCATTTTTCACCGCCAGTGCCACAAGCAGGTTGGTATCAACGACGATCAATGCGCCTCCTCCGTCCATTTCAAGATTTCGGCCATTGTGACGGGACGTTTGCACTTGGCGCGAAGTTTTGCAGCCTCGGCCAGTGTTTGTTTCACAGGTCTTTGCCCGCGCAGTCCGCCCTCAATCAGAAAGAGCGCGTGCTTCTCCTTGCTGCGCCGGTTTCGCCCGGCCTGGGCAAGCAAGGCTTCATTGACTTCATCCGGCACGTCTCGAATCAGCAGTGTTGCCATATATCAAAATGATAACGCTTTGAACTGGCTTTTCAAGCTGATTTTTGCCGGACATTTTTGAATGGGTTACGTTAAACGCCCGGCGCGGGTTCCGCCCGCCAAAAGTTTGCACGGTTTTTGCACAGATTTCGGGACTGCATTGAGTTTGCACAGAATTTGCACAAGTATTTTCGCCCGAAGTTGCCACTATTTGCCATAAAATACTTGTAAACAAAAGGGATTGTTTGATACTCTTTGGGCAATGAATGGCAATGAAACACCGTAAATGAGGCTTTTGCAGGTTCAAGTCCTGCTTTGCACACCAATTTCCTCCAGTTTGAACTGGCAAAGGCGCCTTGTTTCAGCGCGCAAGATCGGCAAGTTTTGCATTCGCCCTGCCGTTGTCAATTGTTTCGCCGGCCAAATCCCAGCCTTCGGCAAGCGATTTTGATTTTCCCGCGACAAACAGCGCGGCGGCGGCGTTGAGCAAAACGGCGTCGCGCTTCGGGCCGCGCTCCTGGCCGGATAAAATTTCACGGACGATTTTTGCGTTTGCCATTTTGTCGCCGCCAAGCAGGTCGGCGAGCGCGGCGGACTGCAACGGAAATTGCTCCGGCAACGTGGTGGAAACGGTGAAGCCGCGCTCGTGATAAAATTCCGCAATCGTGTTTTCGCCGAGCGTGGACAATTCGTCCAGAAAATTTGCGGTTTGCGATTTGTGATTTGCGATTTTGCCGCAGACGACCATTGCGCGACGGACGCCGAGCGACTGCAAAACCTGCGCCAGCGGTTCGCAGAGTTCGGGACGCGGCACGCCCATGAGCATGGCGGAGGGGCGCGCGGGATTCAGCAGCGGGCCGAGCAGGTTGAAAATGGTCCGCTGGCCGCGACCGGCGCAGATTTTCCGCGCTGGCGTAGATGTTTTTGAACGCGGGATGATAATCGGGCGCGAAGAAAAAGGCGAAATTGCGTTCGCGCAATGAACGCGCGGCTTCCGGCGGGGTCAAATCTATCCGCACGCCGAGCGCCTCGAGCACATCCGCACTTCCGGCTTGCGAAGTAACCGCCCGGTTACCATGCTTGGCGACGGCGACTCCGGCGGCGGCGCAGAGGATGGCGGCGGTGGTGGAAATGTTGATGGTGCCGAGGCGGTCGCCGCCGGTGCCGACGACATCGAGGATTTCGCGGGCGCGTGTTTCGGCGTCGAGCGGCGGGGAAATGGATTTGTCGCGGAGCGCGCGGGCGAACGCGGCGATTTCGGCTGGCGTTTCGCCTTTTTGCGCGAAGGCGGCCAGGAAGCCGGCCTTGAGATCCGCCGGAACGGTTTCATCGGCGAGCCGGTCAACGGCCTGCCGGACTTGTTCATCGTCGAGCGGACGGGCGGCGGCGAGTTGCTGGATGAGTTTTTCGAGCACGCGATGATTTTAGGGCTTAATGCGTCCGGCTCAAACCGAAAGTGCGTGGACAAGTTTTGAAAATCGGGTAACTTGTCGCGCTCAAATTTTTCAAATTACAAATTTATGGCAACCAAGCAAAGCGGGGGCACGTTGAAATGGCTGATTATTTTTCTGGCAATCGCGGCGGTCGCGGGCGGCGGTTTCTGGTATTTCAAACGCGGGGCACGACGCTGCGCCGCAATATGAAACCATGCCGGTCGCGCGCGGCGATTTGACGCAGATGGTCACCGCGACGGGCACACTGAATCCGGTGGTGAACGTGACGGTGGGCAGCCAGGTTTCCGGGCGCATCACCAGGCTGTTCGTGGATTTCAATTCGATAGTGAAGTCCAATGAAGTCATCGCGGAGATTGACCCCTCGACTTACGAGGCCCAGCTCAGCCAGGCCAGGGCCAATCTGGCCAATGCGCAGGGCCAATCTGGAGTTGCAGCAGGTCGAACCTGCAACGCGCGGAGAAATTATACACGAACAACTTGATTGCCGTATCCGATTACGACACGGCGGTCGCCACGCGGGATGAGGCGGCGGCGGCGGTGCAAATTCAAGAGGCCTCGGTCACCAACGCGACCGCCAATCTGGGCTACTGCAAAATTCTTTCGCCGGTGGACGGCGTGGTGAT
Source organism: uncultured Verrucomicrobiae bacterium (assembly GCA_963755455.1). GTDB lineage: Bacteria > Verrucomicrobiota > Verrucomicrobiia > Limisphaerales > UBA11358 > UBA11358. The sequence goes on along the minus strand of CAVWJH010000004.1, from coordinate 370,506 downwards.
TTCGCGCGCGGTGGATCTCGGGCAGACGGTCGCTTCCAGCTTCAGCACGCCGACGCTGTTTCAGATCGCGAACGATCTGACGAAGATGCAGATTGACACTGCGCGTGGACGAGGCGGACATCGGCGGAGTCAAGGAAGGCCAGGCGGTGGATTTCACCGTGGACGCCTACCCAAACCGCACGTTTCACGGAGTCGTCATCCAGGTGCGCAACGCGCCCACCACGGTCAACAATGTGGTGACCTACGACACGGTCATCGGCGTGACCAATTCGGATTACAGCCTGAAGCCCGGCATGACGGCGAGCGTTTCCATCGTCGTCGCCGAACACAACGATGTTTTGGAAATCCCCAATGCGGCGCTGCGTTTCCAGCCGGTGGACATGGCTGCGGTCGAGACCAATGCGCTCGCCGCAGCCGGCGTCCAAAATACCAATTTCAACAATGGCGAACAGCCGGGCAATCGTGGCGGCAGGCGGGGCGGATGGGGTGGCCGGGGTGGCCGGGGCGGTCACGAACCAGGCGAACATCCTGTGGTTCACACCGTTTATGTGCTGGTCAAAGATGCCACGGGGAAAAACGACGAGTTGAAAGCCGGTGCAAGTCAAGACCGGCATCACCGACAACATTAATACCGAAGTGCTGTCGGGATTGAAGGAAGGCGATCCAGGTGGTCACCGGCCTAGCAATTCCCGGCCTGATCTCCAGCGAACAGACGCGAAATCCGTTTGCCGGCGGCAGGCGTTTTTGAGCGTGTCGCCCGGATGAAATCGCCTTGAAAGCAACACCGACGACCTGCCGACAATGAATCCCGTCATCAAACTGGAAGACATGCGCAAGACCTACCACACGGGCGAGGTGGACGTGCATGCCGTGCAGGGCATCTCGCTGGAGATTTTGCCCGGCGAATTTGTCGCCATCATGGGTGCCAGCGGCTCCGGCAAGTCCACCCTGATGAACCTGATCGGCTGCCTCGACCGTCCGACCAGCGGCCGGTTTGACTTGGACGGCATTGACATTTCGACGCTGGACCGCAACGCGCTGGCCGACATTCGCAACCGGAAAATCGGCTTTGTGTTTCAAGGCTTCAATCTGCTCTCACGCACCTCCGCGCTGGAAAATGTGGAGATGCCGATGCTTTACAGCCATCAGCACATTCCGGCGCAGGAACAGCGTCAGCGCGCCCTGGACGCGCTCGAACTCGTCGGCCTCGCTCAACGTGCGGACCATCATCCCAACCAGCTTTCCGGCGGCCAGCAACAGCGCGTGGCCATCGCCCGCGCGCTGGTGAACCAGCCGGCGCTGCTGCTCGCCGACGAACCCACGGGCAATCTCGACAGCCAGACGAGCATCGAAATCATGGGCGTGTTCCAAAAGCTGAACGACCAGGGCATCACCATCGTCATGGTCACGCACGAACTCGACATCGCCCGCTACACCAAACGCACCATCGTGCTCCGTGACGGGCGCGTGGTCACCGACGAGGCAGTTCAAAGCCGGTTGAACGCCGAGACAGAATTGCACCATTTGCAGGAGGCCCAACAGGCGATTAAATTGACCGCATGAGAATTTTTGCCACGCTCCGAACCGCCCTACGCGCGCTGCGCCGGAACAAAATGCGCACGCTGCTGACGATGCTGGGCATGATCATCGGCGTCGGCGCCGTCATCGCCTCGGTCAGCATCACCAGCGGCGCCAAGCAGCAGGTGGAGCAGCAGATTGCCAGCCTGGGCGAAAACATGCTGCTCATTTTCCCCGGCTCGTTCAGTTCCAGCGGCGCGCGGCTGGGCTGGGGCAACTGGCACAGCTCTGCAACTCGAAGACGCCCTGGCCATTCAAACGCAGCTCCAGGGCGTGACCGCCGTCAGCCCGGAAAACCGGACCCGCACCCAGGTCATTGCCGGCAATCAAAACTGGAACACCAGCGTCCAGGGCGAATCCCCCGAATATCTCCAGATCCGCCAATGGCCGCTGGCCGAGGGCGAAATGTTCGACAACCAGCAGGTCCGCACCGCCGCCAAGGTCTGTGTCATCGGCCAGACCGTCGTCAAGGAGCTGTTTCCCAACGAAAACCCGCTCGGCAAAACGATCCGCATCCGCGACGTTCCCTGCCAGATCATCGGCGTGCTTGCAGGCCAAGGGGCTGTCCCCGATGGGGCAGGATCAGGATGACTCGTCATCGTGCCCTACACGACCGATTCAAAAGCGCATCAACCGGGAAGACTGGGTGGACTACGATTCTCGTCCAGGCGGTTTCCCAGGCGGCCATGCCCATTGTGCAGCAGGAAATCACGTCCCTGCTCATGCAGCGCCACCATCTCAAGCCGGACGGCCCCAGGGACTTTCTCGTGCGCAGCCAGGAAGACATTGCCCAGGCCGCCACCGCCACCGCCACGGTGATGGGCGGCTTGCTGGCCGGCATCGCGGCGGTGTCCCTGCTCGTCGGCGGCATCGGCATCATGAACATCATGCTCGTCAGCGTGACCGAACGCACCCGCGAAATCGGCATCCGCATGGCCGTGGGCGCGCGCGGCGGCGACATCCTGGTGCAATTTCTCATCGAAGCCGTCACGTTGAGCATCATCGGCGGGGGCATTGGCATTGCTTCCGGCATGGGCATTTCGCAGTCTCGTCGCCTCCCTCACGCACTGGCCCACGCTCACGCCGGTACATGTGGATCGGCATCGCCTCCATTTCCAGCGCGGTCATCGGCGTCATCTCCGGTTTTTATCCCGCGTGGAAGGCGTCCAAGCTCGACCCGATTGACGCTTTGCGCTACGAATAGCGCGTGACCGCCGAAATTCTTTCCACGCACACGCCGGAGCTTTTTCAAAAAGCCGTCCGGCGCGCGGCGGAATTGCTGCGCGCCGGCGAAGTCGTCGCGCTGCCGACGGAAACGGTTTATGGCCTCGCGGCAAATGCGCTGGACGAAAAAGCCGTCGCCAAAATTTTTCAAATCAAGGGCCGCCCGGCGAACAATCCCATCATCGTCCACGTCGCCGGCAATGAAATGGCGAAACGCTGCGTGACAAAATTGGCCGGCAGCTGGCGGACAAACTTGCAAAATCGTTCTGGCCCGGCCCGCTGACGCTGGTTTTGCCGCGCGCGGAAAACATTCCCGACAATCGTGACGGCGGGCGGCGAAACCGTCGGCATTCGCTGGCCGAGTCATCCGTTCATTCAAGCCGTGATTCGCGAATGCGGTTTTCCGCTGGCCGCGCCGAGCGCGAATTTGTCCAACCGCATTTCGCCGACGAACGCGGAGCACGTCCGCAAACAGCTTGGCGGAAAAATTCCGCTGATTGTGGACGGCGGCCAGTCGCAGGTCGGCATTGAATCCACGGTTCTGGATTTGACGGTTTCGCCGCCGCAGATTTTGCGGCCGGGAATGATTCACGCGGAATCGCTCGCGGCGGTTTGCGGAGAAATTCAGACATCCAAAGTCCAAAATCCAAAGTCCAGACGTTGCGACAGTCCGGGCCTGCTGAAAAAACATTATTCGCCGAAGGCGAAGCTGCTGGTTTTGAACTGGCGCGACGAGGCGGATTTGGAATCTCAACTTTCAAATTTCAAACTTCAAACTTCAAAACTGCCACATCATCGCGCACACGAAAATTCCTTCGGGCGAAAATTTTGCCGGCGTGAGCGTGATTCCGCATGACGCGGAGGCGTTTGCGCGCGCGCTTTACGCGGAGCTGCACCGCTGCGACGCGGCGGGCGCGGAATTGATCGTCGTTGAAGCGCCGCCGGATTTGCCGGAATGGTCGGGCATCGCCGACCGGTTGCGGCGCGCGGCGGCGTGAAATTACTTCGCAACCGGCCAGCGTTCGCGGTCGGTGAGGAACAATTGTTCCGGAAAAAATCCGGAGGGCGACTTGGTCAGCGGGAAATTGTCCGGCACACGCTGGTCAGTCAAAACCTTGATTAAAAAACTGCCCCAGCCGCGCTCGCTGCCCTCCAGCCATTCGGAAACGAATCTGCCGTCCATGGTCTTGGGCGTGAGATAAAGCGCCTGGACCGGCTTCAAGTTTTTGTTGATGGCAATGAAATCATTCTGCGCAGTCAAGCGTCAGCCAGACGCATTGGCGCTGGCCATACCACGCCACCGCCCACGGCACGTCGCTCATCATCAATTCATTTTGGCTTCATCCACCCGGCGGCCTGCTGGATTTCCGGCGGGAAATACGGCGGATAGACCACCGGCGATGTTTTGGGCGGACACAGCGCGGCAATCATCGGCAGGCAGGACACCGCGACAGAAAATGGCGATGACGAAATAGCGCAGTTGCGCCGCCGGCAGTTCCATCTGGTCCAGAAACGTCAGGAAAAGGCTTGCGCCGTAAATGAACACCAGCGGCGCGAGCAGCACCAGAAGGTTTTCGGAATTGACTTCCGGCGATTCCACGGAAAGCTGCGTCTGCCCCAGCGCCTGGCACGACGATGAACATACCCAGACACATCAGCAAAAAATAGCGCATCCGCCGCACCGCAATGCTGCGGAATCCCAGCAGCAGACCCGTCAGGAATAACAGTGCTCGCCCAGCTTCCGCCAAGTTTCGGCAGGTCGGTTTCGACGATGCCGCGGCAAATTACCGAGCAGTTTGTAGATATACGGCGTCAACCAGAACACACGCGACAGATCGGGATGCAACGACCGTTCCAGTTGGAAATTCTGTGAAAGCAAACGTCCCTTCATATGCCGCAAAACCCGCCGTGCCGAACGGCGTGCCGCTCACCACATAATTGCGGACGATCCACGGCGTCAACACCAGCACGAACACCAGCCAATGCCACCAGCGCGTGCAACACCCGCCGTTGCCCGCTGAAAAGAATCAAAAAAACGTCACCGGAATGATCACCCAGCCGAACGCATATCGCGTCAGCGCGCCGACGCCCGCCAGCACCCCCGCCGCCACCACCCAGAGCAGCAACCGCCGCGCATCCGGCGCTCGTCACGCGCCGCTTCTTCGATTTTCAACACGCACCACGCCAGTCCCAGAAAAATCACCAGCAACAGCATCGTGGACAAACCCGACACGCTGAACCGCCAGAGCAGTTCGCAGCCCAATTGTCAGCAACGCCGCAAGCCACGCCACGGTCTGGTCGAATAATTTTCGCGCGAGCAAAAACGTCAGCACGACCACCGCGAGCAAAAGCACTTCGTTGAACATCGCGATCAAAAAATCCGGCTGGTAGACGCGAAAATTTTCCGTTGTCGCTCCAGAAAGGCTTGTTCAATTCCACGGGATAATGAAACGGCAGCACTTTCATCAGCCCCGCCAGCACCAGCGGATAAACCGGCGGTTGGCGATGTCCGGGTGCGCCGTCTTGATCCGCGCGAAGTCAAAGCCTGCGTTCGTCTCCGTGACCGCCGCCCCGGCCTCGTTGTGCCGTTGCACGAAGATAAAGGCTGAACGGGCGGATGAACAGCGTCGTGTAGCCCTTGCCGTCCGCGATGTTGCGCGCCAGTTGCGCCGAGTCCATCGCCTCCGGCGTCGAGAAGTTCCGATACGCGCGCAAGTCATAACACCACCGCCAGCGCCAGAACCGCCAGCACCAGCGCGGCTGCGCGCAGATAACGCGCGCCGCCGCCCACTTCCAGTTTGTGGATCACGGTTTGGAGTCCCTCCTCAATTTGCATAAATCAAAATCCTTCCAGATGATACGTGTGCAATTTCCGGTGAAACGTCCGCCGGCTCATGCCGATTTTTTTCGCCGCCAGTGTGCGGTTTCCGTCCGTTTCTTTCAAGGCGCGAATGATCAATTGTTTCTCAGCCTCCTTCACCGTCAAATCTTTTTCCGGTGACAATTGTGTTTCAAACGCCCGCCCGCCGCGCACTGACGGCGGCAGATCGCGCGCGGAAATTTTTTCGCCCCGGCACAAAACCACCGCATGCTCGATGGCCGTCCGCAACTCGCGCACGTTGCCCGGCCATGGATAATTCATCAGCAGTTGGAGCGCGTCCGCCGTGAAATCGTTCACCGGTTTGTTGTTCTCAGCCGCGAACTCGCGCAGAAACTTTTGCGCCAGCAGCGGAATGTCGCCCGTCCGTTCGCGCAACGGCGGCAAATGGATTTCCACGACGCGCAGCCGGAAAAACAAATCTTCGCGGAATTTTCCGGCCTTGACCAGTTCTTCCAGATTTTTATTTGTCGCCGCAACCAGCCGCACGTCCGCCGTCAAAGTTTTGTTCGAGCCGACGCGCTCAAACGTCCGCTCGCCCAAAAACCGCAGCAGCTTCACTTGAATCGTCGCGTCAATCTCGCCGATTTCATCGAGAAACAGCGTGCCGCCCTGCGCCTGTTCAAACCGTCCAATCCGCCGTTCGTGCGCGCCGGTGAACGCGCCCTTTTCGTGGCCGAACAATTCGCTCTCCAGCAGCGTCGGCGCAAGCGCGGCGCAATGCACCGTCACAAACGGCTGCTTCGCGCGCGGACTCAACTGATGAATCGCCTTCGCGACAAGCTCCTTGCCCGTGCCGCTTTCGCCGCCGAGCAAAACCGTCGCGCGCGTCGGCGCAACCTGCTGGACGATTTCAAAAATCTCCTTCATCACCGGCGATTCGCCGACGATGTTTTCCAAACCAAATTTTGAATCGAGTTGCTGCCGCAGAGAAACATTTTCCACCTCCAGATTTTGCTGCTTCAACGCCCGCGCAATCCGCATTTCCAGTTCGTCAATCTGCAACCGGCCCTTGGCGATGTAATCGTCCGCGCCGCGTTTCATCGCGTCCACCGCCAGTTCCTCCGAGCCGTAAGCCGTCATCAAAATGCAAATCGGCGGCTTCGACAAAGATTTTGCGCGGGCGATCAATTTCATCCCATCCTCGTTCGGCAGACGGAAATCCGTGAGCAGCACGTCGAAGTTTTCGCTTTCCAAAAGATTCATCGCCGCCTTCGCGTCCTCGGCCACATAAACGTCGTAACGATCTTCGAGCGCCGCGCGCAATCCGTCGCGCGTCGTCTTTTCGTCGTCCACAATCAATAATGTCGGTTTTTCAGCCATAATTTTTTAACCACAGGTGGACACAGATAAACACAGATGAAATTTCATAACATGATCCGTTTGATTTCAACTTTTGGATTTCCAAAATTGATCAGAAGGCAAACGTGAAGCCCTGTTGCCTTCAAATAATTCAAACACTGCGCCAGATGAATTTCATCCAACGACTTCACGGCTTTTAGCTCGACCAAAACCTCATCTTTAACCAATAAATCGGAGACAAATTCTCCAACAATCGTGCCTTCATACTTCACATTGATTGAATGTTGTTGAACAACCTGCAAGCCACTTTTGCGAATCTCAATCGCCAGCGCGTTCTCATAAACCTTTTCGAGAAATCCGCCGCCAAGCGTGTTGCCGACTTTGTAAGCCGCCCCAATCACCGCCTCGGTGATTTTGTTTGTTTCCCATCTGTGTTTATCTGTGTCCATCTGCGGTTAATTAGTTTTGTGCCTTGTCTTCCAGCAATCTCGGTTTGCGTTCATGCAACGGCAGCCAGATGCGAAATGTCGTGCCGCGACCGACGTGGCTTTCCAGTTCAATCCGGCCGCCGTGCGCGCGGACAATTCGTTGGACAATCATCAGACCCAGACCGCTGCCTTTTTTCTTCGTCGTGTAAAACGGCTCGAAAATGCGGTTGATCTGCTCCTGCGGAATTCCGCCGCCGGTGTCGTTCACGCTCACCCAGACGCCGTCGTCCGATTCGCCGGTCTGCAATGTCAGCGTGCCGCCTGTCGTCATCGCCTGCGCCGCATTTTTGACGAGGTTCACCAAAACCTGCTGCAACTGCGTCGCGTCAACCGGCGTGGCCGTCAGATTTCGCGCCAGTTTTGTCTTCACCGCAACGCCGCGATTTTCAATTTCCGGCCGCAAAAGTTCCAAAGTTTTTTCAACCACGTCGTTCAACGAATCTAATTTCAATTGCAGCGGCGCAGGACGGATCGCCTGAAGAAATTGAGTGATGATGTAATCCAGCCGCGCGATCTCGCCTTTGGACACGTCGAGGTATTGTTCCAATTTTCTAAAATTCTGCGGCGTGATGTTTGAAACGGTTTTCTTGCCACTGGTCACCCGCCACTCGTCACCTTTCAATTTTTTCACTTCGCGCTCCATGAGTTGCAGATGAATGTGCAGCGCGTTGAGCGGATTTCCGATTTCATGCGCGACGCTCGCGGCCAGAAGCGTGAGCGCCTGGACGCGCTCGCTTTCGATGGCCTCAAAGGTTTTCTGCCGCGCCTCCGTCGCATCGTGCAAAATCAGCGCGACGCCCGCGCTGTCTTCGAGCGGCGCGGCATAGAGCCGGAGAAACCGCGGGCGCGGATAATGGATTTCAAATTCGTGGCGCACGACGCGCCCGCCGCCGAGAATCGTCGCGCGAAATTGTCTTCCAGTCCAATTCCGGCAGGATTTTTGAAACGTGCTGCTCCTCGTCGCCGGATTGCAAACCGATGAGCCGCGTGACGGCCTGGTTGAAATAAATCGCGCGCCCGTTTTCGTCCACGACCAGCACGCCGTCCTCAATCGTGTTGAACAGTGTTTCGAGAAAACTGCGCTCGCGCGCGAGCCGCTGGACGACGGTCTGGAAACCTTCTGCGTCCAGCCGTCCAATGCGGCCAAGCACTTTGTCAAGAAAACTGGATTTGATTGCAGCCATTCGATGAAATCAGGATATCAGAGTGACAAGTTGGATCATGCTCCGCCGCTTTGCGCTTTTGCGGGTCACAACCTCATTTCAGGCTACTTTTTGGGTCATACTGGCGCAAGTCTTTTCTTAAATACTCATTGCTTGGATTGAATGTGGCACAGTTTTGAAACTAGAAAAGTTATGAAAAAACACACCGGAAAAGAAGAATTGGATTCACAAACTGGCAATGATTTCTTGCCTCTGCGCCCGCATATGCTTATCAGCTTGTGGGAAATGATTCAATTTTCGCCAGCCACGTCCAAAAACACACGCCCGTCCCGCGCGCCAAACCGGCTCCGGCGCAATAAATTCCTTTTCCGCATCCGATGGGGAGAAGGTGGCGCAAGCCGGATGAGGTGATTGTAAGACGACGTGAGGAGTTTCTGATTGAAAATCGCAGTTCGCAATTGCCAGTCCAAGATTGAAATGAGTCTCGTCACCTCGACTCCCACAAATTTGATGACGGCTCACGATGCTGGGCGATGACGTAAATCTGACGCGAGCGGACGGAACTCTTTTCCTCTATTCATTTTGCGATGGACATTTGGGGCAAATTGCTCTTGTCTGGGAAAATCCGCTCATGATTCAAGCCGGAGAAGATGGAGTGAACTGACGTTCGCTGCCACGGGCGGCGATGTGGGTGTATTAAAATCCAGTGTTTTCATCCGTGTTAATCTGTGGCTTAAAAATCCCTTCGCGCGGCACGTTTCAATTCCTCTCCGCCGTCAGCGGCAGAAAAATTTCTTCTAGCCGGCCGGAGTTGCCGCTTTGCTGGCGCAGTTCATCGCGGTTCCAGTGATTCCGCATTCGCATTTGCTTGCGCCTCGACTCGCATTTTGAAAGTGATATTTTGGCGGCGTGAACAATCTCGCTTTTGGACTTTTGAGCGCGCTGCTGGCCACCAACCAGCCGCAGGACGCCAGCAATTTGTCCCCGCAAAACATCGGGATTCCGTCCGGCACCGTCAACACCAATAACCCGGCGGAGCAGGAATTGCGGAAGCTGATGACGGACGACGACGCGGCGTCGGACGAAGTGGACAAATGGATCCGCGACAACGACGCGCTCGCCGCCAAGGGCGCGGGCGAATCCAGAGCTGAATTGAATAAGCGCATCCACACGCGCTTCGACAGCATCCGCAAGGGCTACGAGGACTTTTTATTGCGGCATCCGGGTTCCGCCGAAGGCTACATGGCCTACGGCAGTTTTCTCAACGACATCGGCGACGAGGAGGAGGCGAAGGCGCAATACGAAAACGCCAGGCAGCTTGACCCGAAAAATCCGGCGGTCTGGAACAACCTCGCCAACTACTACGGCGAAAACGGCCCGGTCACGAACGCCTTCGCGTATTACACCGAGGCCATCCGGCTGGATCCCGCCGAGCCGGTCTATTATGAAAATTTCGCCACGACGGTTTATCTTTACCGCAAGGACGCGGAGGAATTTTACGGCATCACCGAGAAGCAGGTCTTCGACACGGCGCTGGAACTTTACCGCAAGGCCATCCGGCTGGCCCCCGATGATTTTTCGCTCTCGACCGATTACGCGCAAAGCTACTACGGCATCAAGCCGCTCCGCACCAACGACGCGCTCGTCGCATGGACGAACGCGCTGCAAATCGCCCGCGACGACAACGAGCGCGAGGGCGTTTTCATCCATCTCGCGCGAATCAAAATCGCCGCCGGATTTTTTGCCGACGCAAAGGCGCAACTTGACGCCGTGACCAACGCCGCGTTTGCCGACATAAAAAAACGCCTCGAACGCAACCTTGCCGAGCGCGAAAATCCGCCGACCAACAAGATTCCCGAAAATGTTTCAACGCGCGTTGCGGCGGCGACAAACATTTTGGCTGCTGTTCCAACAAACATCGTGATTGCCGCAACAAATGAAGTTGATATTTCCACCGATTTCATGGTCGCCCCGCCGGCGCTGCGCGGACAATAGGCGTGGAGGATTGGACAAATTACGGCTTTCTGCCGCCGCGCTTTTGTGGTGAAATGATCCGATTATGAGTTTTTACGACAAATTGAAATTTGATGCGCAGGGTTTGATTCCCGCAATCATCCAGGAAAAAAAAAACGGACGCGTGGTGATGATGGCGTGGATGAACCGCGCCTCGCTGGAAAAAACCATTGCCACTGGCAAGACGCATTTCTGGAGCCGCTCGCGCCAGAAATTCTGGATGAAGGGCGAAGAGAGCGGCCACACGCAAACCGTCAAGGACATCGCGTTCGACTGCGACGGCGACTGCCTGCTGATTCAAGTCGAGCAAATCGGCGCGGCGTGCCACGAAGGTTACAAGTCGTGCTTTTTCCGCTCGGTCGAAAACGGCGGTTTCAAAATTACCGAAGCCCAATTGCAAAAGCCGGAGGAAATTTACGGAAAGAAAAGTTGAGTCTTTATGGCCGACTTGGATCCGAATTTTGTAAAACCGCAAATTTAAATGCGGGTTCCGGCTTTTGTTGTTATCGCGCTTCGACTAAATATGATTTCATGTATTCGCCGACGCCTGAAGAATTTTTGAACTGTCCGCGCGAGAAAATAAATTTTCATTTGAGCTTTTTGCGTTATATTGCGGCTGATAAATCATGGATGAATCTGTTCCATTCGGAAGCCGCTGGTATTGGATCATGCTCGCGCTGCTGATTTTTTCGCGCGGGATGGATTTCTTGAGCACCTGGATCGCCACGCCGAACCTCGTGCTGGAAGGCAACCCGCTCGCCAAAAAACTCGGCTGGAAATGGGGCGTGGCGCTCAATGTCATGCTCGTCGCCTTGCTGGCGATGTGGCCGCTGTCGGCCATTGTCGTCGCCACCGCCAGCGTGCTGGTGGCCGCGCGCAATTTCCAGTCCGCCTGGCTCATGCGCTCGCTCGGCGAAGCCGCCTACCGAGACTGGCATATCCAGCGCATCCAGGAAACGCGCGTCACGCTTTATCTTTTTTGTCTCGCGGGCAACACGCTGCTCACCGCCGCCGTCGGCGCGGTGCTGATTTATTTCAGCCATCTACGGCTCGTCCCGATTGCGATCGGCATGGGCATTGTCACTTACGCGATGGCCGTCGCGTTTTACTCGCTGCTCGCGGTCTGGCGGCTGCATCGCGCCGTCAAACGCGAAGCGCGGCGGCAAACTCAAAATCAGTCCATCGGCAAACGCTATTTTGTCGTCGAAACCTGCTCGCGGCCGCCCGACCAAATCGTTTAGGCCGTCGGCGCATAATTTCGCCAGCGCCTGTTGGAAATCCGTTTCAAATCACCGTCCCGTGCGGGATGACGGCGTTTTTTGAAATGATGACGATTCCGTCGCGGATGAAGTAAAGCTCGTGGTCAACATTTTCAGGCTTTCCGGCGGGCGAAATCGTCACGTTGTTTCCGATGCGCGCGTTTTTGTCAATGATGGCGTTTTCAATTTTGCAGTTCGCGCCGATGCCGACACGCGGCTTGCCTTCGCCCTCGTGCTTCACAATGGACGCGTCCGATTCATAATAATCGCTGCCCAGGGTGACGACGCGGTTCAGTTCCGTGCCCGCGCCGACGACGGTGCGCAGGCCGACGATGGAATTTTTGATGTGCGCGTGGTTGATGATGCACCCGTCGGAAATGACGGCGTGCTCGATCTGCGCGCCGTTGATTTTGGAGCCAGGCAGAAAGCGCGGGCGCGAAAAAATCGGCGCGCTCATGTCGAAGAAATTGAAGCGCGGCAGTTCCTTGACGAGATCCAGATTCGCCTCGAAGAAATTGCGGATGGTTCCGATGTCCTCCCAGTAGCCTTCAAAAACGTGGGAGAATACACGGCGCGAATTGATGGCGTGCGGAATGATGTGCTTGCCGAAATCGGACAGCGGATTGTCGAGCAGCTCGCAGATCAAATTGCGGTTGAAAACGTAAATGCCCATCGAGGCCAGAAATTTTTCGTCGCCATCCGCGCACCCCAGTTTCTTCAGCCACTCTGGCGGCAGGTGCAGCGTGTCGAGCAGCGCCGGATCCTTCGGTTTTTCCTCGAAGCGCGTGATGCGCCGGTCGTCGGCCATGTGCATGATGCCAAATGATTTCGCCTCGTTGCGCCCGACGGGAATTGTGGCGACGGTGATGTCCGCGCCGGTCTCGACGTGCTCGCTGATCATGCGGCGGTAATCCATGCGATACAACTGGTCGCCGCTCAAAATCAGCAGGTGGTCGAAGTCGTGGTTGAGAAAGTGCGTGAGATTTTTCCGCACTGCGTCCGCCGTGCCTTCATACCACGACGTGTTCGTCAAAGTCTGCTGGGCCGCGAGAATTTCCACGAAGCCGCTCGTGAACTGGTCAAACTTGTAAGTGCGCGAAATGTGCCCGTGCAGCGACGTGGAATTGAACTGCGTCAGAATGTAAATTCGACGGAAGCCGGAGTTGATGCAGTTGGAAATGGGGATGTCCACGAGCCGGTATTTTCCGGCGAGCGGCACGGCGGGCTTGGCGCGGTCCTTCGTCAGCGGAAACAGCCGCGTGCCCTGGCCGCCGCCCATGATGACGCAGAGGACTTTGCTGGTGTTGAGCGATTGGCGTCCGGTTTGTGGCATAAAATTTCGTCGAATCACGAAAGTTTAACAGCGGCTTTGCGGCGGCGCAAGCGGAGGATTTGCACCGCGAAATTATTTTTTGGCTTTGCCCCCGGATAGGATTCCGCACGGCGTGAATTCAACCCGGCGGCCAGGCCATGTGGCGTCCGCCGAGAATGTGGACGTGCAGGTGCGGCACGGTTTCGCCGCCGTCCGCGCCGTTGTTGATGACGAGCCGGTAGCCGCCGGGCGTCAAACCCAGCTTGACCGCGATTTCGGCGGCCTTGAGCAGCAGGTGGCCGAGCAATTGCCGGTCATCGGACTTTGCCTCGCCGATTCGTGGGATTGTTTTTTTTGGAAATATTAAAACGTGGACCGGCGCCTGCGGATTGATGTCGCGGATGGCGAGAACCAAATCGTCTTCAAAAACAATTGCAGCCGGAATCTCCCGCGCGATGATTTTTTCAAAAAGTGTCTTCATCAAGTTTTCAATTTTAAGTGTTTAATTTTTAGTTCAAAAACAAAGCGCACAAGCGCGAATGATTTTTAACTCAAAACTGAAAATTCAAAACTACTCGACGACGAGCGCGCACTCGTTTTGCTCCGGCTCGGCGGTGAGACAGCCGCGCAGATACTCGACGACCTGATCCCGCATATTTTCGCAGCGCACGCTCCAGCGCCGCGCGCCGGCGAGCTGCTTCACGCAGCCGCGCAGTCCGCGAAAGCGCAGCACGCGCGGCGACTGCCGGAGCTGCTGGCGCAATTCGTCGCGCAGGCGCGAGAAGAAAAACAGTTCCAGGCTGCCGGCGGATTGTCGCGCGAGCAGCCCCAGATCGGTTTCGATGATCTTCCGCGAGAGCGCTTCGGGTCCGCCCGCCCGGATGGTCAGGCCGAGGCCGCGCAAGACTTTTTCCAGCGCGCCGGCAAATTCGCCGACGGTGACGGTTTCGCGTCCGAGTTCGACCTTGAAATAATGAAAGACGGACGCGGCGGCGTGGCGCAGCATTTCCGGGTCGAGCAATCCCTCGGAGTTGCCGACGATCTCGATGGAAATCATTTCGGCGGAGCACGGAACGCTCTCGCCGTTGGTCAGTTGAAACAGCAGACAGTCAGATGACAATGCAATCATTTTGCAGCCTCCAGTTTTTGGACTTCCTGCACGAAGTCGGTCGCTTCCTGAAACCGGCGATAGACGCTGGCGAAGCGGACGTAGGCGACGTCGTCCAGTTCGCGCAGCCCTTCCATGACCATCTTGCCGACGAATTCGCCGGGAACTTCGCTTTCAAATTTTTCAGTCACAACAGCAACAATATGGTCCACCAAGTCGTCCATAGCCTTCAAACTGATCGGGCGTTTCTGGCAGGCTTTCTTGAGGCCGGCCAGAAGTTTTTCGCGCGAAAATTCCTCGCGCCGCCCGTCGCGCTTCAAAACCATCAAACCTTCGTGCTCCACCTCCTCGTAAGTGGTGAAGCGGTGTCCGCATCTGGCACATTGGCGGCGGCGACGGATGGTCGCGCCTTCTCGTGAGGCGCGCGAATCAATGACCTTGTCATCCTGATCACCGCATTTTGGGCAACGCATAAAACCACAGCTAATTGTGGTTGCTCTTTTGTAACACACTTCATTTTGTGGGTCAAGAACTGGTTGTGGCCTTGACCCCAACGCGAACCCAGACTTCAGGAGAAAACTCACCAGCCCGGCGCGAATTGTTCACGACAACTGCTCAACCAACCGCAGGGGCAAATCTCTTGCACCGTGCATCAGGCGTTCAGCGGAAAGTTCAGTGGCATTGTGCAGGTAGAAAATCAGGATTTTTTGAAACGGTTTTTCAACCTGAATCGAACGAAGCCCGTGAAGCAGCGGATTTCGAAAATGACGAATGCGCCCCAAATCCGGCTGGCGGGAAAGTTTGGTCAACGTGGCATCAACTGTTTTGAAAAATCGCCCCGCCAGTTCTTCTCCGGCCTCGTCAAAATACCACTCGAATTGCCCGGTGACATCCGTATGGAACAGCGGAGATTTTTGAACGGCAAGATTCATCCCCGCTTTTCACGGATGACTCGCTCACACGCGGCGCGCATTTCCTCCGATGAATAGGGCGAATGCGGCCCGTTCACGGCTTTCAACAATTCCGCCTCCAATTCGGGACTGTCTTCTTCCAGATCCAAAAACGGTCGCGGCGACAAAGTGACTTCATTGTCGCCGTCCGTCAGCACAATCGTCTCGCCGCGACACGCCTCGGCAACAAGCCGTCCGAGTTGACCTTCCGCCTCGCGAATGGAAATCGCTTTCATGGCAGCACTCTAATCTTTGGAACGAAATCCTGCAACTGTCGAAATCAAAGTCCAATTTGGTGGTAACTTAAATCAAGCGAACGCGAACAGCTTGAACTTCTTGAAGCGATTTGAGACGAGGCACGACAACAAAATCGACACGAGTTCCATGAGTGACGCGATTCAACTCTGTTGATTCAACATTTTCAAAATGAAAGAAGATTTGAGATTTTTCTGATGAAATGCTTATCAAGCCAAACTTTCGCCCAAGCTCTATATTTTCAATTGTGCCTTGAATTCGTTTTTCTGGAAGCTTTGAAACTCTTATAGCTTCGAAATCTTTTTTCGGTTTACTTTCTGTAGCCACCTCGAATTCTACCGCATCATAAATAACCAGTGGGGTGCTTTCCAAAACTTCTGTTAGATGCCCCAGGCATGAGCGGCACCCAACTACAACGGCAGATGGGCTGCAGCTATAAGACTGCTTGGTATTTGCTCCACCGGCTGCGACGCAGCATGGTGAATGAAAAGCGGGCGCTACTCAGCGGGCGTGTGGAAGCTGATGAGGTCATTATTGGCGGGCCTGTCAGCGGCAAGACCGGCCGTGGCGTTACCAAGGATGAAAAGAGCACGCTGGTCTTTGGCGCAGTAGAAGTGGTGGCGTTTACCGACAAGCGGGGAGGCCGTTTGGAGAAAGCTGGGCGGCTGCGGCTGGCGGTGACGCAACGGGCAGACGCCCTTTCGATTCGCCATTTTCTTACGACCCATGTGGAGCCGGGCAGTGAAATTTATACGGATGGTTGGAAAGGCTATTCCAAAACCGCTTTGGCCGACTACCGCCACGCATTGCAGCCGATCGCGACTCATGCGCTGCATATTCACCGCGCTTTCGGCAATCTCAAGACGTGGCTCAACGGCACGCACCATGGAGTTGACCCGAAGTATTTACAAAACTATCTCGATGAATTTGTCTTTCGCTTCAACCGCCGCAAGACCCCGATGGCAGCATTCCAAACGTTATTGGGCTTGGCTGCTCACAAAGCCCCGGTCGGTTTCGAGAAAATGATTGGACGGGAGCCAACGGGATAAGCATATGCGGATAAATCGTCTGTTCAATGACAAGGCTGTTGTCCTCAATCGCCAAGAGGTAGGATGCCAGCACGGTTCTGGCTAATGCGATGATCTCGGCAAGCGAGTAATCTTGTGCACGATGCACGTTATTACGAACCTCGCGTGCCTTTCCATAAATTGCGCCCTTCGTGCCTCGGCAGTCCACGATCGGAGCAATCAGATCGGGGGCGGATGCACCTGCTTTCGATTTACCAACTAAACCTCGAATTAGATCGGCGAGTGTTGTATTTATAATTCCAACGTAATTCGCACCGTCACCGTTCCAGCGAAGCGCATCAGTTTTGTAACGAAGGAATGCAATTTTCTTGAGAAAAGATTCCAAGGTCGCCGCTAATTTTTCAACACAATCTGGAAGTGCTTTGACTGGCAAGTCTTCCGCTAATAACGGCTCAACAGCATTCCAAAAAGAAGATTCAAGGCGCTGAATCGTGGGTTCATCAACAGGAAAGGCGAGAAAATCAACGAGCGTCTTCACCAGCTTTTCAGAATTCGCAAAGCGATGAGCTTGGCCGGGGTTTCCCGGTTTCTCAATTTGAGATAGTTCGTGTTTGACGAACTTCTCAAGGCGTGCGCGTAAATTTGTCGTTTCCATGCAACTTGAGCATTGAAGCAAGAAACGATTAACCGAAATTGAAGATTAAGTCGAAATCAATTTCGGCCAACAGATGCCGGTGAAAAAGTAAAATGATTATTGCCCGAAAAATTTCTGAATCTCCTTCACCACTTCCACGAACCGGTCCACTTCGGCCTTGGTGTTGTAAAAATAAAAACTCGCGCGGGCGGTGGATTCCACGCCGAGCTTGTGCATGAGCGGTTGCGTGCAGTGATGCCCGCCGCGCAACGCCACGCCCGCCTGATCCGCCAGCGTCACCACGTCGTGCGCGTGAACGTCCTTGAGCAGAAAACTCACGAGGCCGGCGCGGTTCGGAGAATTTAATTTCGGGCCGAAGAGCCGGATGTCTTTCAGCGCGGAAAGTTTTTCGTAGGCGTAGTTCGCCAGTTCCTGATCGTGCCGCCAGATATTTTCGCGGCCGATGGCGTCGAGATAATCCATCGCGGCGTGCAGACCGATCGGGCCGGAAATGTCCGGCGTGCCGGCCTCGAACCGATGCGGCGCGTGCTTGAATTCCGTCTTGTCGTAGCCGACGGTCAGAATCATTTCGCCGCCGCCCTGATACGGCGGCATGGCGTCGAGAATTTCCTGCCGTCCCCACAAAACGCCGATGCCGGTCGGCCCGCAAATCTTGTGGCCGGAGAACGCAAAAAAATCGCAGCCGATGGCCTGCACGTCCACGGGCAGATGCCCGGCGCTTTGCGCGCCGTCCACGAGCGTGACGATGCCGAGCTTGCGCGCGCGGGCGCAAAGTTCGGCCACCGGATTCAACGTGCCGAGCGAATTGGAAATGTGAACCATCGAGAAAATTTTCACGCTGCTTCGTTAGCAACGAATCGAGTTTCGACAAATCGAGAAGTCCTTCGTCGCCGGTGACGGGAAGGTAGGAAATTTTCGCGCCGGTCTTTTGCGCGAGCAATTGCCACGGCACGAGATTGCTGTGATGCTCCATTTCCGTGAGCAGAATCACGTCGCCGGGCTTGAGGTTTTTTGTTCCCCACGAACTCGCGACGAGATTGATGCCTTCGGTCGTGCCGCGCGTGAAAATGATTTCGTCGGCGCTTTTGGCATTGATGAATTTCGCGGCGCGGGCGCGCGCGGCTTCAAACGCGTTCGTGGAGCGATTGCTCAATTCGTGGATGCCGCGATGGACGTTGGCGTTGTCGTGCTCGTAATAATGCACGAGCGCGTCAATCACCGCGCGCGGTTTCTGCGACGTGGCGGCGTTGTCGAAATAAACCAGCGGCTTGCCGTGGACTTTCTGATCCAGGATCGGAAAATCCTTTCGCAGCGCAGACCAGTCAATTTGTTTTGAATCCCTCATCGAAAATTTTAGCCACAGATGAACACAAATTTGACACAGATAAAAAGATTAATCTGTGTTTCATCTGTGAAAATCTGTGGCTCACATCAATCCCAGTTGCAGCTTCGCCGCCTCGGTCATCATGCCTTGATTCCACGGCGGGTCCCAGACGAGTTCGACGTTCGCCTCGTCAATCGGTTCGAGCGAGATGAGTTTGTTCTGCACGTCCTGCGCGAGCACCGGACCCATGCCGCAACCGGGCGCGGTCAAAGTCATTTTCACGTCGGCCTTGAAATTGTTTTCGCCGATGGGCGTGAGGTGGCAATCGTAAATCAGGCCGAGGTCAACGATGTTGACGGGAATTTCCGGGTCGTAACAGGTTTTGAGCGCGTCCCAGATTTGTTTTTCCAACTGCTCCTGCGTGACCGGGCCGCCGGAGACGGCGGTGGCGGGCGCGGATTTGATTTCGAGGCCGAGCGCGTCGGCGTCCTTGCCGTCAATGCGGAACATGTTGCCGTTGACGATGACGGTGAACGCGCCGCCGAGCGATTGCGTGACGTAAGCCTGCCCGCCCTTTTGCAGCGTGACCTTCGTGCCGACGGGAACGACCGACGCTTCCACGTCGCGCGTCAAAATTTTTGCTTCGTTTGGATTCATAAAATGCGATTCAATTTAACTGCTTCAACATCATCGCTGCAAATGCGCGTGAAATCAATCAGAACTCGAAAACCGAAGCAACATAAAGCCTCGGCCCGGACAAATCTGTTTCACGCAAATCCATATTATCAAACATACCGACGACTTTGAATCTTCTTTCCGTTAGCAAATGTTCCAATTCCGCCGGGAAAAATAAACGATATTCGCAAAAGTCTTCGACTTCGCCTTGGCCTTTGATATTCCATTTACGATTTCTAACAAGCAATTGCCTGCGACGGTTAAAACTGTTCACAGCAAAACCCTGCGCAGAAAATTCTGGCGAGTTCACGTTGTATTCGATGTTTTTCTTGAACAATTCATCGCCGAGGTAATTCACTCCATTATTGATGTCCAGAATCAGCAAGGTTCCCCGATGCGAATGAACGGCGAAAGTTTCCAAAGTTTTTTGGACATCGGCATTGGACAACGCATACATGAAAGTTGAACCCATGCACATAATGGCATCGAAAGTCCGGCCAAGCCTCAACGTCCGCATATCACCAGCTTGGAGGTGCAAATGAGGGTGTTGACTTTTTGCATAGTCAATCATTGCTGACAGATAATCAACCCCCCAGCAATCAGCGCCATCGTGAGAAAGTGTGTCCAAATCGCGTCCTGTTCCGCAACCAATGTCCAGAATCGAATTCGGCGGCTTTGGCAAAAAACGCGAAAACATACGCCGGCACATATTCGGCGTCTCCTCGTTTGGTTCTGGATAAACCAATTCGTAAAATTGAGGATTCCGGTAAATGAAATTTTTTATTTTGGCGTCCACACTGAAATCAAGTCTCTTCGTTTTCCGTGCTGACTGGCTTGGCCTCGCCTTTCAATGCCGCCATCACCGCGTGCCAGGACAGAATCGCGCACTTCACGCGCGCCGGATATTTGTGGACGCCTGCGAATACTTTCAATTTGCCAACGTCGCCTTCAACTTTTCCTGTCGTGACCATTTCGCGAACCTGGCTGAACATTTTTTCCACGTCCGATTTCGTTTTGCCTTTCGCAAATTCCGTGAGCAGCGACGCCGACGCCTTGGAAATGCAACAGCCCGATCCGGTGAAGCTGATGTCCGAAATTTTATCGCCGTCAAGCGCGATAAAAAGTTTCAACTGGTCGCCGCAAATCGGGTTGCGCCCCTGCGCGGAGCAGGTCGCCGCCGACAGTTCGTGGAAATTGCGCGGCTGCTTGCAGTGGTCCAGGATGACCTGCTGATAAAGATCGTTGATGTCGTCGAACATATTTTTTGGCCACAGAGACACCGAGGCGCAGAGTTCAAAAATTTATTTCCGGCCCTTCTCGCGTCTCTGTGACTCTGTGGCAAAGTTATTTCCCCAGCAAATGCGGATTTGCCTCAAGCCGACCCCAAATCAATTTGTCCAGTTCCTCGCGCACCGGCGCGCATTTCACGCGTTCGATGATTTCGCCGGCGAAGGCGTGAATCAACATCTGTCGCGCCATGTCCGTGCCGATGCCGCGCGAACGCAAATAAAAAATACTTTCGTCGTTCAACTGGCCGATGGTCGCGCCGTGTGTACATTTCACGTCGTCGGCGTAAATTTCCAATTGCGGCTTCGTGTCGGCGGTCGCGTCGTCGGAGAGCAACAGATTTTTGTTCGTCTGCTTCGCATCGGTTTTTTGCGCAATCGGATGGACATAAATGCGTCCGTGAAAAACGCCTTTGGATTTGTCGTCGAGAATGCCGTTGAAATACTCGTGGCTTGCGCAATGCGGCTGCGCGTGCTCGACGATCATGTGATGGTCGGCCAATTGTTCGCCGCGCGTGAGGTAAAGCCCGTTGAGAATACATTCAAGCCCTTCGCCCGCAAGCTTGGCGCGGATGTTCGTGCGCGACAGTTTTGCGCCGAGCGCGAAGGAATGGACGGTCACGTTGCTCGCGCGGCCAAACTCGCCCGAGATCGTCGCGATATGAAACGCGTTCGCCGCCTCGTCCTGAAGTTTGATGTGTTCGACGGCGGCGTTGTCGCCCGCGAGAATTTCCGTCACCGCATTTGTGAAATACGCGACGTTGCCGGTGCTGATGTAACTTTCCACGACCGTCAATTTGCTGTTCGCCCCGGCGATGACGAGGTTGCGCGGCAGGATCACTTCGCCGGAATTTTTCGCGGAAGAAATGTAAATCAAATGAACCGGCTCGGCGACTTCGACGCCTTTCGGCACGAAGATAAACGCGCCATCGGTGAAAAACGCCTGGTTCAGCGCGGCGAATGAGTTGTCATGGGTCTTTGCGTATTTGCCGAGATGTTTTTCAATGAGCGCGGAATCCTTCGCGAGCGCGGCGGAAAGATTTTCAATTCGCACACCGCCGGCAACCGGCTTGATGCTGGAAAGTTTCGCGCAGAAAAATCCGTTCACGAACACGAGCCGATGGCCGGGCAATTTTGAAAAAGCGGATTCAGCGATCAGTTTCGTCTCCGCGCCGTTCACGGAAACTTCCTTGGCCAGTTGGAAATTCAATTTTGCAATCGGCGCGACGTTCGTAAAACGCCAGTCTTCGTCGTGCAGCGTCGGAAAACCCTGATCGGCGAAGCTGGCAATGCCGGCCTTGCGCAACGGCGCGAGCCATTTCGGCTGTTGAGATGCGGTTTCCAACTGCGAAAATTTTCCAACCAGCAATTCCGTCCCATTATTTGCATTTTGCGTCATAGTCAGCTTTCTATCGAAAGAACAGTTTTCCATGCAATCAATCTTCGTGCAAGTCTGGAGCGCGCTTGTTTTCGGGTGAGGAACTGGCATTTTGTCCGCCAATGCTTACGCAAGATGAAATTCAAAACGCGCTGAAATCCGTCAAGTATCCCGGCTATTCTCGCGACATCGTCTCGTTCGGCCTCGTCAAAGAAATTTCCGCCGCGAACGGCGCGGTCAGCGTGACGATGCAACTGACCTCGCCGAATCCCGAAGCCGCGCAGGAGATCAAAACCGAAAGCGAGCGCGTGCTGAAAAATTTGCCCGGTGTGAATCACGTTCACGTCGAAGTGCGTCAGCCCGTTGCTGGAGCCGCGCCCGCCAGCCCGTTTGCGAATCAAAATAAAGTTTCCGGCGTGAAAAGAATCATCGCCGTCGCCAGCGGCAAGGGCGGCGTCGGCAAATCCACCTGCTCGGTGAATCTCGCGTGCGCGCTCACGCATCTCGGCGCGAAAGTTGGTTTGCTCGATTGCGACATTTACGGGCCAAGCATTCCGCTGATGATGGGCGTCCATGATAAACCGACCATCAGCCCGGAAGAACGGCTCGTCCCGCCAGTCGCGCACGGCGTGAAAGTGATGAGCATCGGCCTGCTGCTGACGGACGACCAGCCGGTGATTTGGCGCGGACCGATGATTACCAAGACCATCCAGCAGTTTCTCCTCGCTGTCGAATGGGGCGAACTGGATTTTCTGCTCGTGGATCTGCCGCCGGGCACGGGCGACGCGCAGCTTTCGCTCTGCCAGACCGTGCCGCTCGACGGCGGCGTCATCATCAGCACGCCGCAGGAGGCGTCGCTCGGCGTCGTGCGCAAAGGCATCGCCATGTTCCGCAAGGTGAACGTGCCGATCCTGGGCATCGTGGAAAACATGAGCTATTTCACCGCGCCGAACGGCGAGCGCGTGGAAATTTTCGGCCACGGCGGCGGCCAGGACGAGGCCGCGCGGCAAAATGTTCCGTTCCTCGGCGAAGTTCCAATCTTCACCGCCATCCGCGAAGGCGGCGACCGTGGAATGCCGATTGTCGTTTCCGCGCCGAACCACGCGGCGGGCAAGGCGTTCATTCAGATCGCGGAAACGCTGCGGAAAAATCTGAAATGATTTGCCGGAACTGAACACTTTGGGAAAAGACGGCGCCAACGCATACGCTCCGGAGGCGTCGCATGATGCACCTTGGTTACGAAAATTCTCCAGCGGAATCCGGCGTATCTGTTTCCGGGGGGAAACCTGATGCCCAAACGACAAACCCAACCGCCGGGGGCGTGTCCCCAGCGGTTGGGTTTGCACCCCTAAGGAAGCGCTGATTTAATCCACCTCTGTTGTGATTTAATTACAGACGGTTGCTGTCGGGTTTTCTAAACTCCCTTGCATGACTCATCAGCCGAGATTTTCCCAAGCCGAGTTTGCGGATAAAAAGAAAATCACCCGGCGGGAGAAGTTCCTCTCGCGCATGGAGGCCGTTATTCCATGGGCCAAACTGCTGGCGGTCATCGAGCCTTTCTATCCAAAGGCCAACGCGGACGCCCGCCCGTCGGGTTGGAGCGGATGCTGCGGGTCTATTTCCTCCAGCAATGGTATGGCCTTGGCGGACGAAGCCCTGAAAGACGCGCTCTACGACAGCCATGCGCTCCAGGGATTCCAGATTCATACTCGGTTGCGGCGACAAATTGCGGTTGCGCGAGGAGGTTGCAGCCATTGTTGCCAAAAAGAATTCTGTAATTTTTGTTAATTCTGTCTCAAAATTCGGCCATGTCGCTCCTGAACGAAATTGAACCTCTGAAACAAACCGCGCTTGCGGAATTGAAATCTGCTGCAGACCTCGGCGCGCTTGAACAAACCAAAGGCGCATGGATCGGTCCGAACGGCAAATTCACCGCGCTGATGAAACAGCTCGGCACGCTTTCCAAAGAAGAAAAACCTGCCGCTGGCAAACTAATTAACGCCGCGAAGGTGGAACTCGAAGCCGCGCACGCCGCACGCCGCGAGGAATTGGAATTGAAAGCCGCGCTGCCGAAGGAGCCGACCGATTTCACGCTGCCCGGACGTCGCCGCGCGCTCGGCAAATTGCATCCGCTCACGCAGGTCACCGACGACATCGTCCGCGCGTTTCGCAAGATCGGCTTCGCCGTCGCCGATGGGCCGGAGATTGAGGACGAGTATCATTGCTTCGACGCGCTCAACACGCCCGCCGACCATCCCGCGCGCGATTCGCAGGACACGTTTTACTTAAAATCAAAAACAGAAGCCAACGAAGTGAACAAAGAATCTTCGCTGCCTTCGTTATCTTCTGTAAAACAATTTCTCCTCCGCACCCACACTTCCTCCGTCCAGATCCGCGTCATGGAAAAACAGCCGCCGCCCGTGCGCATCATTGTGCCCGGTCGTGTCTATCGCCGCGACAACGCCGACGCCACGCACAATCCCACGTTCCACCAGATCGAGGGGCTTTACGTTGACAAGAACGTCACCGTCGGCGACCTGAAGGGCACGGTGGAATTCGTCTTCCGCGAACTCATGGGCAGCGATGTGAAGATCCGTTTCCGGCCGCATTATTTCAGCTACACCGAGCCGAGCTACGAGATTGATTTCACCAACGCGCTCGTCAAGAAGATGGGCAAGGACTGGCTGGAGATCGCCGGCTGCGGCATGGTGCATCCGCAGGTGTTCGAGAACGTCGGCTACGATCCCGAAGTCTGGACCGGCTGGGCGTTCGGCTTCGGCATCGAACGCATCGCCATGCTCCGCTACGGCATCAACGACATCCGCCTCTTCTACGAAAACGACGTGCGGTTTTTGAAACAATTCTAACGATGCACAACGAACTCGACATCGTTCGTGACGTTTCGCAACGGCTGGACGCCGCCAAAATTGGCTATATGCTTACTGGCTCAATGGCAATGAATTATTATGCCCAACCACGCATGACCCGCGACATTGATGTTGTTGTCGCATTGCGCCGCGAAGATGCCGACCGTATCGTGAAATTATTCAACCCGGACTATTACATTTCCCGCGAGGCCGTGGATAGTTCCATCGCGCACCAATCACTGTTCAACCTCATCCACAACGAAAGCGTCATCAAAGTGGATTGCATAATCCGCAGGCAGAGCGAATACCGCCTCAACGAATTCAATCGCCGGCAGCCGATTGCGATTCAAGATTTTGAGACATGGATCGTCAGCAAGGAAGATTTAATTCTTTCAAAACTCTTTTGGGCAAAAGATTCACATTCGGAATTACAACTCCGCGACGTAAAAAACCTAATTGCCACCGGCTGCGACCGCGCCTACATCGAACGTTGGACGGCGGAACTGGGTTTGAGCAACTTGTGGCAGGAAATCGCATGACTGACACTTCACCAGAAATCGCTGAACTCGTCCGGCAAAAGCTGATGAACCGTTCCGGCGAAGAACGTTTCTTGATGGGCGTGCGGATGTTCGATGCCGCGCGTGCCATGGCGTTGGCCTCGCTGCCCGCCGGATTATCACCCGAAGAATTGAAACGGCAGCTTTTCCAGAGGCTCTATGGTCAACCGCTGCCAGCTTGAAACCGCCACGCTCCGCTACGGCATCAACGACATCCGCCTCTTCTACGAAAACGACGTGCGGTTCTTGAAACAATTTTAACCCGTGTGGTTGACATACACCATCGAATCAACTACCGTTCAACCAAAATAACAACGATATGAACACCGTCACACTATCGCCGAAATTTCAAGTGGTCATTCCGCAACCCGTGCGGGATTTCCTGAAACTCAAGGCCGGCCAGAAGCTGCAAGTCTTCGCGCTCGGCGGGCGGATTGAAATTGTCCCCATGAAGCCGATGAAGGAGATGCGCGGTTTTTTGAAAGGCATGAACCGCGACTTTGAACGCGAACCCGACCGCCTGTGAACGTCGTGGATTCATCCGGCTGGATTGAGTATTTCACCGAAGGCCCGAACTCCGGCTTCTTTGCCAGCGCCATCGAGCGCGTGGACGAGTTGATTGTCCCGGCGGTGTGCATCTACGAAGTTTTCAAATGGGTCGCGCGCGAACGCGGCGAAACGCAGGCCTTGAAAGCCATCGCGCATATGCAGCTTGGCGAAGTGGTGGACTTGGACTCAAAGCTGGCCATCTTTGCGGCGCGGCTGGGATTGCCGGCAAAACTCCCGCTGGCGGATTCAGTCGTCCTGGCCGCCGCGCGCACTCACGAAGCAACCTTATGGACGCAGGACGACGATTTTGAAGGACTCGACGACGTGAAATACATCGCCAAGAAGAAAGGCGTGAAATGAAAACCATGTTGCGCTACGGCATCAATGACATCCGCCTCTCCTACGAAAACGACGCGCGGTTCTTGAAACAATTTTAGGATTCCAAATGGCGATTGACAGGATTCTAAATAAATATATTTTGGAAGCGTGAAAACGACAATTGATATTCCTGAAAAGCTGTTGGCAGAAACCATCAAACACACCGGCGCGAAAACTAAACGCGATGCCGTCGTGACCGCTGTCAGCGAATTCAATCGCCGCCATCGGCTGGAAGAATTGGCGGAACGGCTGCAAGGCTCGTGTCCTGGTTTTATGACGCAGGCTGATTTGCGGCGGATGCGGCAAGATCATAAATGGGAGAAATCGCGATGACTTTGGTGGACGCATCGAGCTGGATTGAATTCCTGCGCGGGCGCACCAGCGAGCCGAGCCAGCGCGTCAAAACACTGCTCTCGCGCGGCCAAGCCGCTTGGTGTGAATTCACATTGGTTGAACTTTGGAACGGCGCGCAAGGTCATGTTGAAAAGAAAGTTTTGGAAGAGCTAGAAGCTGAAGTGCAACTTTACGCCGTCAACGAACAGGTTTGGGCGAAAGCCCGTCTGCTGGCGCGTCGCAGCCGGGAAAAAGGAATCACTGCAACTTCAGGCGACATTGTGGTTGCCGCCTGTGCTGTTAATTACGATTTACAAGTCGAACATTGCGACAGCCATTTCGATAAAATTTTGCCCATAGCTAAAAAATTATGACACGCCACGGCATCAACGACATCCGCCCCATCTACGAAAACGACGCGCGGCTCTTGAAACAATTTTAATTATGAACGCAACTCAAATTCCAACGTATGACCGCTTGATGAATCCTGTGCTTCAAGCGCTTCGAGAACTTGGCAGTTCCGGTTCAATAGATGAAATTTATCAGCGAGTTGCCGAAAATCTAAAATTTCCAGAAGATGTTTTGAATGTGCCGCACGATCCAGAAACTAACTGGCTCAAACAATACGTTGATTTCAACTGTCGCCCGAGGAATTGACCGGGCGGCTCACCATGCTCGGCCTCGAAGTCGAGGGCGTGCAGAAAATCTCCGGCACATTTCTTTCGCGTTGGTTCACCTTAATTTGATCAACCCGCCACGGCGCTTTCCGCCGCCGCCTTTTGGTTGAACACCAGTTTTTCCTTGTCGCTGGTGACGAGGATGGGTTCGCCCGGTAGCAGGCTGCCTTTGAGGATTTCCTCGGCGAGCGGATCTTCCAGAAAACGCTCCACCGCCCGGCGCATCGGACGCGCACCGAAATCAGGGTTGTAGCCCTTCTCGACCAGAAATTCCTTCGCCTGGTCGTCCAGCTCCAGCCGGATGTTTTTGTGGCGCAACCGTTCGACCACCTTTTCCGCCTCCAAGGACAGAATCTGGATGAGGTCGGGCTTGGTGAACGAGCGGAACACAATCACGTCGTCGAGCCGGTTCAAAAATTCCGGGCGGAACGTCCGCTTGGCCTCGTCCAAAATCCGTTCGCGCATCTTCTCGTAGCTGCTTTCGTCCGTGATGGGCGAGAAGCCGAGCGTGGACTGTTTTTTGATCGTGTCCGAACCGACGTTCGAGGTCATCAGGATGATCGTGTTGCGGAAATTCACGACGTGGCCGGTGTTGTCGGTCAGCTTGCCGTCCTCCAAAATTTGGAGCAGCAAATTCCAGACGTCCGGGTGCGCCTTTTCAATTTCGTCGAACAGCACGACGGAATACGGATTGCGCCGGACTTTTTCGGTGAGCTGGCCGCCTTCCTCGTAGCCGACGTAGCCGGGCGGCGAACCGATGAGCCGCGAGACGTTGAACTTTTCCATGTATTCGCTCATGTCGAGATGAATGAGCGATTTCGTGTCGCCGAACATTTGTTCCGCGAGCGTCTTGGCGAGCAGCGTTTTGCCAACACCGGTCGGTCCGAGCAATAAAAATGCTCCAATCGGGCGCTTCGGATCCTTCAAGTCCGCGCGTGAACGGCGCAGCGCCTTGCACAGCGCGGAAACGCCTTCGCGCTGGCCGACGACGACTTTTTCCATCTCGGTCTCAACCGTGAGCAGCCGCTGCGTTTCGTCCTGGCCCATGCGCTTGAGCGGAATGCCCGTCCATTTGGCGACGACGTGCAAGATGTCGTCCTCGTCCACCACGATGCGTTTTTCCTCGCCCGCCTTGCGCCAGGTGGCCAGGAGCGTTTCCAATTTTTCCTTCGCCTGCTTTTCCTGGTCGCGCATCTGCGCCGCACCCTCGAAATCCTGGTTCTTTATGGCCTTTTCTTTTTTGCCCTTGATCTCCTCGATTTCGGCTTCGAGCGCCTTGCTTTCCGGCGGGCGCGTCATCGTGCTGATGCGGGCGCGCGAACCGGCCTCGTCCAAAACGTCAATCGCCTTGTCCGGCAGAAAACGGTCGGTGATGTAACGGTCGGAAAGTTTCACGGAAGCCTCGACCGCCTTGTCGGTGAACTCGGCCTTGTGATGCTGCTCGTATTTGTGGCGCACGCCCTTGAGAATCGTGATCGCGTCATCAATCGAAGGCGCTTCCACTTTGATGGATTGGAATCGGCGCTCCAGCGCGGCGTCCTTCTCGATGTATTTGCGATATTCGTTCATCGTGGTCGCGCCGACGCATTGCATCTCGCCGCGTGAAAGCGCCGGCTTGATGATGTTGCTCGCGTCCATCGTGCCTTCCGCCGAACCGGCGCCGACAATCGTGTGCAATTCGTCAATGAACAAAATGATGTTTTTCGCGCGGCGAATTTCGTCCATGACCGCCTTGATGCGTTCCTCGAACTGGCCGCGATATTTCGTGCCGGCGACCATGAGCGCGAGGTCGAGCGTGATGACGCGCTTGTTCCGCAAAATTTCCGGCACGTTGCCTGCCGCGATTTCCTGCGCGAGTCCTTCGACGATGGCGGTTTTTCCAACGCCTGCTTCGCCGAGCAGAACCGGATTGTTCTTCGTGCGGCGGCAAAGGATTTGGATGACGCGCTCGATTTCATTTTTGCGCCCGATGACCGGATCCATGTCGCCCTTGCGCGCGATTTCCGTGAGGTCGCGGCCAAACGCCTTGAGCGCGGGTGTTTTGACCTCGCCTTTTTTCGTCCGGCGGTTTTTTCCCCGGCGGGAATCGAGGATTCCTCGGCGGCAAAATTCGGGTCAAGCTCCTTCAATGTCCGTTGGCGCGCCTCCTCGATGTCCACGTCGAGATTTTTCAAAACCTTCGCCGCCACGCCGTCGCCTTCGCGCAGCAGGCCGAGCAAAATGTGTTCCGTGCCGACGTAAGTGTGGTTGAGCGCCTTGGCTTCCTTCGACGCGAGCGCGAGGACCTTTTTCACGCGCGGCGTGTAGGGGATGTTGCCGATCATTTTCTGGTCGGGGCCGGTGCCGACTTCCTTCTCGACGGCGATGCGGACGGTTTCAAGGTCAATTCCCATGCCCTGCAAAACATTGACGGCGACGCCCTGTCCCAGCTTGATCAGGCCGAGCAGCAGATGCTCCGTGCCGAGGAAATTATGGTTGAAGCGGTCGGCTTCCTTGCGCGCGAGCGCGAGCACCTGCTGCGCGCGCGGCGTGAAATTGCTCATGGATTCATCACTCATACTGGAAACATAATGCTACGAAACGGGCGGTTTGTCCAATGCGTTTGAGAAATTAAGAAACTTCCTCCGAAAATAATTTTAATTGGAAGCGCAGCCGTCTCGGCTGCCGTTCGACGCGCGGCGAACACGGACGCGGTTGTGCAAGCAAATCGAAATCAAGCCACGACGCACAAGGCCGACGACAGGACGTCATTGGCAGCACGCCGGACGCGTGCGCTCCCCAAATAAATTCCGCTCGACAGAGAAATTAATTCGCCGCGTTTGGCGGCGGCTTGACGACCGGCCGGTTCACATTCTTCAAACGCTCGCGCACCATGTCGGCGCGGATCAAATCGCGCTCCTCGGCGGTCAATTTGTCCGAAAGCTGTTTCTGCAAATGCGCCGGCTGCGTGACCAGAAACAATTCGTCCACCAGCGAGCGTTCTGTGCCCGGAAACAAGCCCATGTCCACGCCAAGCCGCATGAGCGAGAGCAGGTTCATCGTTTCCTTCGACGAAATGCTGTGCGCATTCGCCAGGATTCCGTAGGCGCGCCCGATGTGGTTGAACACGACCTTCTGTTTTTTCTCCAGCAACGACTGCCGCGCGTTTTCCTCGTGCTCGATGATCTGCGACAAAACTTTTTCCAGCCGCTCGACGATGGCCGGCTCGTTTTCGCCGAGCGTCATCTGGTTCGAGACCTGAAAAACATTTCCGAGTGCTTCCGTGCCTTCGCCGTAAAGTCCGCGCACAGCGAGGCCGAGCTTGTTGACGGATTGGATGATGGGATTGATCTGCTCGCCAAGAACGAGTCCGGGCAGATGCAGCATCGCGCTCACGCGTATGCCAGTGCCGAGATTCGTCGGACACGCGGTCAAATAACCCAAATCCGAATCGAAGGCGTAATCCAGTTTTTTCTCCAGCTCGGAGTCCAGATGATCAATCGCGTTCCACGCCTGTTTCAATTGCAAGCCCGGACGCAACGCCTGCATCCGCAGATGATCCTCCTCGTTGATCATCACGCAAAACGTTTCCTCGCGGTTCAAGACGAGGCCGCTGCCGGAACTTTTCGCGGCGTGCTCGCGGCTGATGAGATGGCGTTCGACCAGAATCTGTTTATCGAGCGCGCCAAGATTGTCCATCGCCTCGGAAAAAGCGTCCTTCATCTCCGGCAGATTTTCGACGGCGGGACGGATCGTCTCCAAAATTTTCACGCGCTCCGGCTTTTTCGCCCAACCGGGAAACGCAGCGTCCTTCAAGTTGCGCGCCAGCCGCACGCGGCTGGACATGACGATGCGGTCGTGCGGCCCGTGACGCCGCGCGGTCTCGGCGGGAGAAATTAAAAATTCGTGCAGGTCTTTCATCGCGTCAGATTCGTCGGCGTCGCCGGGCGCTCGTTGATTTTTTTCAGTTCATCCCGCAACTGCGCCGCCTCCTCGAAATTTTCCGATTCAATCGCCTTGTTCAATTTTTTCTGCAACGTCCTGAGCCGGTCGAAATTTTCCCGCGACGCGCGCAACGCCTCCGGCGACTTGCCCGTGTGCCGCGTGCCTTTGTGCATCGTCTTGAGCAAACCGCTCAAGCCTTCCGCGAACGTCTTGTAACATTCCGGGCAGCCGAGCCGGCCGGACTTCTTGAAATCCGCCTGCGAAAAACCGCAGCGCGGGCATTTCAGATCCGTGCCGACCGCCTGCTCGACTTCCTGCGCCGCGCCGAGGCCGAGCATGATGTCCGCCAGCGCGAAGCCCGACGGGTCGTTGACGCCCTTGGTCTTGGCGCAATCCTCGCACAAATCGAGCTTCTGCATCTTGTCGCCCACGATCTGGGTCAGATGCACCGTGGCCGGTTTTTCTTTGCAAATGGAACACTGCATTTTTGAAAATGTGATTCGTTAAATCGTTGAATTGTTAAATCGTCGCAAAAATTAAATTGCCTGCATAATTAAATACATTATCGCCGTTGAAATTGCAAAAACAATGAACGCGCAATTGCGAATGGAAAATGAATTTTGAAAATCCAGCGCCGTAGGCGCGATATATTTGTAGAAACGAAAATCAAAAAATGTTTTTAACTCCGTCAGCGGCATATTCCGGCGAAATGATGTTCAGAAGATGCCGCTCCTGACGGAGCTTTGATTTTTTTGGAACGGAAAACTACAAAGATGACGCGCCTACGGCGCTCCAACAGAAGCTGCATTTGTCGAAACCAAGCTAATTCTTGCCAATACGTTTGAAGCTTCTGAATCACCTTGCGCGGCTGCTTTTTGAAGCCAAAAAATTGCGAGAGTTTTATTTGTCTCGCAGCCTTGGCCGTTCAGATAATGAAGTCCAAGACTCGTTTGAGCAAAAACAATTCCATTCGTGGCTTGAGGTTGCAGCCAGACGATGGCGTTGGATTGGATGCTGAATTTTTTTGCCGGACGGCTTCATTCTTTTGCAAAATCGCCTCTTCCATGATTTTTTGCTGCGCCACCTGTTCTGCTCGAACTTTTTCTATTTGCTCCGCTTCTTCTTCATCCGTTAATGGCGTCCCACAATCCCAAAGTTCCAATGGGGTATCATTCCAATTATAAGTTCCATTCTTGATTACTACTGCTTCAATTGCATGTCCGGCAATTGCTTCATTAGTATAATTTTCCATGGCAAAATAATTTCCTGAAAATCCGTTCTGAAAAATTATTTTTCCGTCATCGGAAATATATTTGATTTCACCAACCATCTTCTGCCCATTCTGATAAAAATTGACAATCTGACCATTGACTCGACGGAAGATGTTTCCTTCCAAAATTATATAAAGTTCATTTTTACGATAAGCTTCATTCCTAATTTTCTGCTCTTGTGATAGTCCCTGTCCATCACCAGCAAACCCTCCACCACCGCCAATAGAAAACGCCCCAATTCCCTGATTGGCCGAAAGCTGCGCTTGTGCAGATAGCGCACAAAAAGGAAAGTCGCAAATGGGATTATCCTTGCGAAATTCATACCTAAATTGGTTCGCCGGACACTTTCGTCAAGGCGCGGTAATCCGCCACGAGCTTGCGCGTGAGCGCGCCCGGCTTGCCGCTGCCGATGACGCGACCGTTTGTATAAAATGTTCCCATGCAATTTTTCACATTTTAATTTTATCATTATCACTTGCCCACGGCCTTGACAACTTTCTGCGCCGCGTCGGCCATTGAATCGCCCGTGATGATGGCGACGCCGGATTCGGCCAGAGTTCTTTTGCCGGCGAGGACGTTGTTGCCTTCGAGCCGGACGACGAGCGGAATTTTCAAATGCGTTTCCTTCACCGCCGCGACGATGCCGGTGGCGATGACGTTGCAGTCCATGATGCCGCCGAAAATGTTCACGAGGATGCCCTTCACGTTCGGGTCGCTCAAAATAATCTTGAACGCCGCCGTGACCTGCTCCTTGCTCGCCCCGCCGCCCACGTCGAGGAAGTTCGCCGGACTGCCGCCGAAATGCTGGATGATGTCCATCGTCGCCATCGCGAGTCCCGCGCCGTTCACGAGACACGCGATGCTGCCGTCCAGCTTGATGTAATTAAGATTGAACTTGCTCGCCTCGATTTCCAGCGGCGCTTCCTCGTTCAAATCGCGCATTTCCAAAATATCCTTGTGGCGATACAGCGCGTTGTCGTCCAAAGAAATTTTTGCGTCGAGCGCGACAACCGTTTCTTTTCCGTCCGCCAATTCGACGACAGCCAATGGATTCAATTCCACCATTGCCGCGTCGCATTCCCACCAGGTGTTGTAAACGCCGGTGATTAATTTCACGCCCGCGTTGAACAAATCGCCCTTGAGGCCGAGCGCGGCGGAAATCTTCCGCGCCTGAAACGGCATGATGCCGACCGCGGGATCAATGTGTTCCTTGAAAATCTTTTCGGGAAATTTCCCGGCGACTTCCTCGATATCCATGCCGCCCTCGGTGCTGGCCATGATGAGCGGACGCGAATTGGCGCGGTCGAGCAGCACGGCGAGATAAAATTCTTTTTTAATCTTCGCGCCGGCGGCGAGCAGCAGCGTTTGCACCTTGCGTCCGTCCGCACCGGTTTGTTTCGTGACTAAAATTTGTCCGAGCATTTTTTCGGCAAACGAAACAGCTTCATCCACCGACGACGCGACTTTCACGCCGCCTTGAAAACCGCTTTTGAAAGTTCCCTTGCCGCGTCCGCCGGCGTGGATCTGTGATTTGACGACGACTTTGGCGCTGCCGCTGGCGGCGATTTTCTCGGCCGCCGGCCGCACCTCGGCGAGCGACTTGGCGGGGATTTCGAGCGGGACGGCGACGCCATATCTGGCGAGCAACTCTTTGGCTTGGTATTCGTGGATGTTCATTTCAAAAATTCAAGCTGGAATTAAAAACGATTGCTACCGGAAATCAAACTTTTAAGCGGATGGGCTGCGGCCTGGCCAGATTATTTTTTCTCAAATGCCGCGACGATTGGCCGGTGGTCGGAACCGACGCCCCAGTTTGGAATCGCTGGAATGCAAGTCCCGGCCTTCAACCAATCGCGCGCCATCGCGGGACTCAACAAAATGTAATCAACGCGCGAGTAAGTGTCGTCCGCGCCGTAGAAATACGTCCATGCCACGTTGCGCGGCTCGAAATACGACGGCCGGTCGGGCGCGTCATCGCCGTTGCGCTCGGCGGGGCGCGTGTCGGTGAGCTTGAACTTTCCGTGCCCGATGATTTCCCTTGCCGGGTCGGAATCTTTCGTGTCGTTGAAATCGCCGAGGACGATCAGCTTCGCTTCCGGGTCCGCCTTGAAATGTTTGTCAATGATTCCACGCAAAACTCTGGCTTCGTCGAGCCGTTCCTCGGCCTGGTCGGCGTCGGGCACGGCCAGACGCGATTTCAAATGCGCGGCGATGAGCGTGAAGGTGAAATTCGTCGCGGCCTGGATTTCCTCTTCCGCAAATCCGCGCTCGACGCGAAAACGGCGTCCGTCCAGAAGGAATTCGTCGTTCGTGTGCGGCTGCCGCGCGACGATGGGAAATTTGCTCAACACGGCGACGTGGATGTTCGTGTCCGAGCCTTGAACGTAATCCCAAAACGGAAAATTCTGTCCTTCGGCCTTGAGCGACGCGCGCAATTCCATGAGCGCGTTCGTCGTGCCCATTTCTTCGAGCGCGATGACGTCGGGTTTCATCGTCTCGATGCTTTCGCGGACTTTGGACTTTGCCTCGGCGGACTTGACGAAATGGCGCGTTTCGGTCGGCTGATCGAGATAATTTTCGACGTTGTAAGTGGCGACGCGAAATGTTTCGGCGAAGGCAGCGGAGTAAAATAAAACCGCAACGGCGAAACAAAGTGAGAACCATTTAAGCATGGGGAACAATATACTTAAAACCCGATTTTTGCGGTTAATTCAGCCTTTCGTCATTTATTTGATTTGCCTGACGCTCCGGTGTTTGATTCTTCCTGCAACTTTTGGAGCAACGGCGTCCTTTGCTTCAATTCTTCTTCGAGGTCGCTTGCATCTTTGGCGCTGTGGATCACAGTCGGGCGCAAGAAAACCATTAACTCCACTTCCTGCGTGGTCTTGTCCTTTTTTTTGAAGGCCCAATCAATGACCGGAATGCTGCCCAGCAACGGCACCTTGCGCACCACCTGCGAAGTTTGTTTTTGGATGATGCCGCCGAGCAAAAGTGTCTGACCGTTCTTGGAGGTGACCTCCGTGCGGAAATTGTCGGTGTCAAAAACATCGCCGCCCAGCACCGTCGTGCCGGAATCCACGGTTGAAGATTCGGCGTGGATTTTTAATTGCACATCGCCGCCGCTGTTGATGTGAGGCGTGACTTCCAGGACAACGCCGACGTCTTTGTAAGTGATGCTGGTGTTCTGCGAGCCGACGGAAGAAACCTGCGTGTTTTGCGGCACCGGCACTTCCTGACCGACGAACAGCTTGCCCATTTCATTGTCATCAATCGTGATGCTGGGTTCGCCCAGCACGGTGGCATCAGTGTTTTTGCGCAAAAACTGGACGAGATAATCAATATTGAGCGTGCTGCTGACCATGCCGGAGCGGAGGCTGGCCAGGGTCTGAATCACGGTTCCGGCCGCGTTGTTGGCCGGTGTGTTGACCGTCGTCGTTCCGCCGAAGCCCTTCTGATAGCTGCCGCCGGTGCTGGCGAGAATCGAATCTTCATAATCAGCCGGCGTAAAGACCTGGCTGCCGTTGGGCGACCAGAGAACGCCGAGCTTGTCGAGATAATCGCTGGAAACCTGGACGATGCGCGCTTCAATCGTGACCTTGTCCGCCGGCGCGTCCACTTCCTGAATCAACTGCAAAATCTGCGGGAAGAAATGGACGTTGGCGGAGATCAGGACGGCGTTGCCGCGCTGATCGGCGACGCAACGCACGCGGCCGATCAGGTCGCTGACCGTTCCCGATGAACTGCGGCTGGCTGACGAGCCTGTATTGTCCGGCTGGCCGCCGAGCCACGAATAATAAACATCCTCCTTGGTGTCCTGGGTGATGTCAAAACCGGTTTGATCCGAGCCGGTCTGCGGCGATTGCTGGTTGGGCTGGGTCGTGTTGTTTTGATTTTGCGCCGCCACCGGACGCAATGCCGGCGAACCATTCTTGGCGAACAGGACGTTCAAGCTGTTCGCCACAGTGTCCGCCTTGGCGTATTTCAGGCCGATGCGCAGCGTGCTTTCGCCCGCCTGCGACGGCTGGTCGAGCTGTTCGAGCACGTTTTTGATGACTGCGAGATATTCTTTAGAGTTCGACGTAACGATAATGACGTTGGAGGATGGCTCGCTGGTAATGCGAACTTTGCCATAAAGTCGTCCCACATCCTGGCCGGATGTGGAATCCGTCCCGGAGTCTAAATCATAAATTAAATCATAATAACTCCGCTGCTTCGTTTGTTTCACGAACAATTCATTCAGCACGTCCTCCATGTCGGAGGCGCTGACATATTTGAGCGGGAAGATTTCCGGTGCCAGACTGTCGTCGGAAACCGGTTCGTCCAGCTCGGCAATCATGTTCGACAAGCTGTCCATTTGCGCCGGCGGGGACTGGACAATGATGGCGTTGCGCCGGCGGTCCGCAACCACGCTGAATTTTTTTGGAGTGTTTGGCTGCGACGATTCATAAATGACGTAACGCGACCCGGAGTCATTTTGGCTTTCGTTCAATTGCTGCAACTGCGTGGCCACGTCCTGCGCGTCGGCGTTTTTTAGGATGAATGTCCGCGTTGTCTTTTCCTGCGCGTCCTCGGTGTCCATCATCGCCACCAGTTTCTCGATGGCGCCAAAGTCCGTCAGATCGGAAAAAACGATCAGCGAGTTGGAACGGTCATCGCCCACCACATCCACGGCGGTTTTGTTTCCGGCTTTTCCGGTCATTTTTTCGTAGAGCGGTTCAATCTCCTTGGCAAGCTCGCCCGCCGCGATATGTTTCAAGGGAATGATCCGCACCGCCATGTCTTCCGGGTGTTCGCTGTCCAGTGCGTCAATCAAATCGCCCACCACGCGCAGATTGTCATTGTAGTCCGTGACGATGACTTGGTTCGCATTTTCATCCATTTCAACCGACCCTTTGTCCGACAACGCTATTTGGATGCGCGCCTTGACATCCGCCGCATGGGAATATTTGAGCTGGAAAACTTTCACCAGCAACTGCCGGCCTGGAGGAATGTTCGTGAGTGAACCGCTCACCACTTCCGGGCTCATCTGCGGCTCCTTTCCCTGCGGCACAATCAAAATGGAATCGCTCAACTCAACCGCCGAAAAACCTTCCATCGCCAGCGCACGGTAAATCATGTTGATCGCCTGGCGCACCGGCACTTTTTTTGAACTCATGATCGTCAACTGGCATTGCACCTGCGGACTTTTGATGACCGTCTTGCCCGTCGTCTGCGCGAGCCATTGCGCCACCATGTCCACGTTCGCGCCCTGAAAACTCAATTCAATCCCGTCTGCGGAATTGGTGGATGCGCCGGTTGTCAAAGGCTCGGACGGCACCCACGGCCCGCCGCCGGAATTTTTCGGGCCGGAACCGCTGGCGGACGAGGGCGGGGCACCGTCGTTTGGCGGCATGACGCCCGGCGGCATACCCTGCGAAATAATTCGAGTCTGGGCCAGCAGTTGTCCGGCGACGCCGAGCAGCGCGGCGGCCAGAAAAAAGATTTGCCGCCAGGTTTTTGCCCGGCAACCCGGCGCGCTAGTGAAGTGTGGTGTTTTCATTTTGAAGTTTCGTCTGGTTTGGAAAGCAAACTGTCGCCGCCATAGCCGTTGAAGATCGTGAGTTCCTGTTCTTTTCCGTCCTGTTCCACCAATACCCGGTTGATGCCGATCTTCAGCAGTTTCAAATCGCCGAGCGAATCACCCGCTTTCACCAGCCCCGTCTGGCCGCTCGCTGACCGCACGAAAGCCGTTTCACCCGCAATGCCCAAAAGTCCCATCGGCATCGGATGCATGACGGGCGCGAAAATTTCGCTGTTCACGATCTGATCCACGCGCGCCTGGATTTCCGGCGGCAGTTTGGGCGCGTTCCCCGCCATT
Organism: uncultured Verrucomicrobiae bacterium; assembly: GCA_963755455.1. Taxonomy (GTDB): domain Bacteria; phylum Verrucomicrobiota; class Verrucomicrobiia; order Limisphaerales; family UBA11358; genus UBA11358. The sequence goes on along the minus strand of CAVWJH010000004.1, from coordinate 332,217 downwards.
CCGGGCATCATTGGAACTCCGCCAATTCTCATTCCACCCGCCATCGCCATTGCAGGAGGTAAATTATTTTCGGAAATTTTTGCCGCGCCCATGACGACTGGATTTGTTCCCGCAGCCGGGTTGTTGTTGGCCGCCATTTGCGCCAAGGCGTTGGTTGAAACCAAATTTGTTCCTGCAATTGTTACCGTCGTGGCATTGACCGAAACCGGCGTTTGGATTTTTGCCGGAGCAACGTCAGATGAATTTGTCATTTCAATTTTTACGACCGTTGCCGGGTTGGAACTTAAGGCTTGGTTCGTTTGCGCCGCCAAACTGTTCGTTTCGACCGGCATCACGACATTGGTTGCAATCGAATTTGTTTCCCTGCTTGTGAGCGTTGGCAGATTGGTTTGACCTGATGTTCCCATTTTTGTCACCGGCACTGATGCTGAACTCGCAACCGAATTGGTTTCCAGCGCCGGCACGGCCGGAATTTTCACTCCCGCGAGCGGGTTGACCTGGAATCCGGCATAGACCAGTTGCAGCAAAACCAGCGCGGCGAGCGTCAGGCAGGCGATGCGCAAAATCTGTTCGGAACGGTCACGCATGGGACGCCTCCGCTTTTTTCCATTTTCAAATCCAGCACGATGATCGTGACGGTCAATTTCATTTGCCCCGGACCCATGGCATCACCCGTGATTTGCACCGAATCAACCAGCAGTGGATAACCGAGCAACGGCAGCCGGTGCAGCAACGCAATCACGGCGGCGACCGGTCCCGAACCGTCAAATTCAATTGTCGCCACTTCCTTTGCGGATGAACGTCCCGCCGACTCTCGAATCGAGCCGAGCTTGACGCCGCCGCTCATGGCCGCTTTTTGAATCGCCGCGCTGGCGTCTGCCACGACTGTGTTCGTCGAAAGCGCCGCCGGATCGAGCCGGAAATCTTCCATCATTTTTTTCACCACGGCCGCCTGGCCCGCGTCCAAGTCCGCCCCGGATTTCAACTGCCGCGCCTCGGCGACCATCCGAAGATAATCTGCGCGCTGATGCGCCAAAAATTTCCAAACCTTGCTGCCGCCGAGCAACACGAGGCAGATCGAAAGGAATATCGCCGCATAGCGGATTGTGCGTTTTTCGCTGGGATTTAAAGTGCGCATGAAATTCAAGATTTGGGAATTATGTCCGGCATCACCGGCATGGCGGGGGCGGCTCGGGGAATTTGTTTTCCCGGTTGACATCCGGCGAAGGAACCGACCTTCACGGCGGCGCGCGAGCCGGCGGGTTTCCATTGCGCCGTCATGCGCACATTTACTCTTGGCTGATTTTGAATGGTTGTCTGTTCCTCCACGGTGATGTTGGCAAAAAAGCCGGAATCAATCAGCTTCGCCCGAAAATCCATCACCTGCTGCGCGCTTTGCATCGTCGCCTTCAGCGTGATCTCGCCGTGCTGATTGAGCGTGAGCGAATCGAAGTGCGTGCCTGGCGCGGCGGCTTTGGAAATCAAATAGACCGCGTCGAGATACGGCGGCTCGTTTTGCTTGAACGATTGCAGAAAATGCAGTTCCGGCCCGACGACCGCCACAAACTGCTGCCGCTGGACTTTGAACGCGGCCAGTTTTCGCGCGAGCAGAGGCTTGAACAGAATCGCTTCGGCGTATGGCAGAATCAGCAGCAAAATCAACAGCACGCCAATGCGCACGAGCCAGCGGCGGTTTTCCGCCCGCGAAAAATCCATTTGCGAAAAACTGAACGACGTTTTTGCCGACTGTAGTTTCGACTGCAACCGCAGCAAAGGAACATTTTCAGAAACCGATTTTTTCAGGCCAAGCGTCGCGGCGGAAAATCCTTCGCCGCCGGGAATTTCCAGCCGGCGGCAATCCAGCCGCGCCGACAATTTTTCAAAGAGGCCATTTTGCGTGGCCGCGTTTCCTGAAACGTAAATGATTTTCGCCGGCGAAAATTTCAGAACGGCATCGGCTATGTCTCCATTCAACGGCAGAATTTTCAGGCCGGTTGCCACGCCGTTCTCGATGAAAACCAGTTCGGCGTGGCTGCGGTTCAGTTCCAGGATCGCGTGCGTTTCGTTGCGCGAAGGACAAACCTGTTCGCGCGCAAACGCCGACACCGTGAATTCAGGATTCGCGCCCGCCTCCGACAAAATGCCGGCATAATCCGTGATGACCTCCTTGCGAACGGCGGCGACGATGGTTTCGCGTCCGGCCGGGCCGTTGGAAATCTCGCGCCAGCCCCAGGCCAGTTCGTCCGGCGACAGGGGAAATTCCTTTTCAATTTGCAGTCGAAGAACGCTTTCAATTTCACCGCCGGCCAGCGCAGGCAACACGATTTTTCGCAGCGAGACTCCGTGCGCGCTGATGCCGCAAACGGCGCGCACGCGCGGCTGCCAGTTGTTTCGCCCAAGAAAATTCTGCAGCGCAGCAATCAATTCCTTCCGGCACGCAGCGGTCAATTTCCCGTCCGCCGCGCGCTGCAGCGGCAGTTCGATGCCGCCGCTCTCTCGCAAAACCCGCAGCGAGGACGGATTGATTTCAATGAAAACCGGCGGCGGATTGAAAAATTCCTTCATAAATCATCCTCCCGATACGGAAAGAATTTTCACGCCGTCGAGATTGACGCGCGCGATGACTTGAACGCGCTGGCGCACGCCGGTGGATTTTACGCGGCCCTCGGCCAGAATGCGAAATGTCTCCGAACGCGCCGTGACAAGCGGCACCACTTGGTTGAAAATGTCGCGCGTCATGCCGTCCACTTTCAGTAGTTCCGCCGGATTGGCAAAAAATCCGGACGACTGCCGATACGAAATGACTTTCTGCGCCAGATTGCGGTCAATACTTGGCAAGCAAATCAGCACGTCCAGGCCCGCCGTGTTGATGTTGATCGCGCCGGCCAGCGTCTTGTCGTCCGTCGCCGTCACGTCGTCTGCGATTTGCATCAACAGATTTTCGTCAATGACGTGCGGACCGGAAGAATTGTCCGCTGATGAATTTGAATTGTTCCGCGCGCCCCGGCCATTCCCGTTGTTCTGCGGCGGCGTCACGTCGAGCAAATCCGCGATGCTTTGAAAACGGTTGCCGTTGCGATACGAAACCATCGCCCGTGCGATGTCACGCGTGAGGCCGGGAACCGCCGCCAATGACGTTTCATCGGCGGTTTGGATGTTCACGCGATCGTCGCCGGCGGCATTCACATTTTTGACGGAAGAGTCCACCGTCAAAATTCCGGCCCAGCCCAGATCGTTTTCAGAAGCGGAGTCTTGATATTTCGGCGGCTCATCAATGCCATCTGCCTGATCTTCCAGCAGACCGTTTTGATGGACATCCCGGCCCAGCAGTAAATCCGGGGTCACGCCGCGCACCATAAGCAGTTCACGCACGGTTTCAAATGCCGCGCCGCGCGGCACGTAAGGCGGACGCAGAGCGAGATAATAATCCTTTTCCGCGCCGGTGCTGCCCGATCCGCGCCAACCCAAAATCGCCGTTGCCATGTCGCTGCCCAGACCTTGAATTTTTGTGAGTTCGTCGCTGGTTGCCGTGTTGACGTTCAACCGGCTTTCCTCGTCGGAAACGCCGTAAATCACGCCGCCGCCCTCGTCATCGCGTCCACGGCGCAACACCGAATAGGTTCCATGACCAAAGGCGATCTCCCGAAAATCCTGCGGGTCGTTATAAAATTGGCCGGTGTGATTTTTGCCGCTATGGCTGCGATCCCGTGCGTTTTGATACAGCAGCGCCTCGGCTTTTTCAATTCCCGCCAGCGCGAGATAACGCGCCTGGATTTTGTCGCGTGAAATTTTTGCCGGTGAGCAGATCCATCCGCGCCGTGTGCAGCACGCCGACCACCACCACCGCGAGCAGCGCGACGCACCACAGCAAACCGATGAGAATGGAAGCGCGTTTGCGCATGATCAATTTTGCCCTCCGTTCGGCGTTCCCGGCGCAGGCTGGTCGCTTGGATTTTGGGTTGAAGTGCTGGTGGAAGTTCCAGCGTTGTCCTGCGCGGCGGCGGCGAGATTCAAACACGCGACCGTCTGGAAAACCAGCGGCGGTTTGAGGGTGCGTTTGCCGGTTTTCGAATCTGTTTTCGAGTTGGGATTTGAATCCAGCATCAGCGTGATGCGCACGGCTTCGGGCAGCCCGTCGAGATTGCTTTGCTCGCGCTGGGAATTTTCCGCCTTGGCCTTGCCGGCGATTTCGCCCCAGTTGTCATACCAATCCACACCGTCGGAGTATTCAAAACGCACGCCCAAAATGTCGCCCGCGATTTCCTCCTTGCTGCCGCCGGACAACGGATCGGGCGCGAGCGTGGGATTGCGCCGCCGCCACAAGCTTAAATGTCCAGACTGCGGGTTCTGCTCGACATAATAACTGACTTCGCAAAAATCGCCCTCGCGAGCGCGTCGCGGCGTGTAGTTGTGAGTTGCAAAATCCAGATTGTCGGCCTCAACTTCGCCGATCGTCCGCTGCATTCCGAGAAACGGCGAATCACCCGGCAGCGGACACGCGCCGCGCAAATCGGCGGTCAGCAAGGCCATCGTCACGCGCGCATTTTGAAAAATGTCCGCGCGCGGCTCCACGATGTTCCGGCCCCGGATGCACGCGCTCAAGCACAAATACGCGCTCACCAGAATCAACGCCATCAACGCCGAGCTGATGACGATTTCAATCAGCGTGAAGGCGCTGGAATGGTAGAAAGTTGCAGGTAGAAAGTTGCAGGTTGCGCGCCGCCGACGGCGGAACAACCTCCAACTGACAACGGGCAACTGGCAACGAGTTCTCATTTCTGGCTGCTCGCTTTCTGTTGCGAATTGGAATTCTTGTTGTTTGGATTTTGGCCGTTCACATCGCCGGGCATTTCAAACAGCAGCGTTTTAAGTTCGTAAATTTCCTGATCGTCCCGGGCGCGTTCAATCACCACGTCCACGTCGTGCAAGCCGTCAACGTCCGCGTCGCTGATGGTTTGTTTCCAGCGATACGCCGTGAGCGCATCGCCGCAATCGCCGTCGGTTTCGCCGTTTTCCAGGCCGCCCTCGGCGCGGAGCGTCTCGATTTGTCCGGCGGCAAACAGCGCCGCGGTCGTCTGCTGTTCCGATTCCTTGCTCGATTCCAGCGCTGTCGTGATGCCGTGCGTCAGGCCCACGAGCGCGACGCCTAAAATCAAAATCGCCACCATCACCTCGATGAGCGAAAATCCGGCGTTGAACGGCGTCGCATTCATTCGTGTTTCGGTTCCGTGAGATGAACGCGCGCAGTGACCGGATTCAGTTGCAGCAACACTTGAAAACCGTCGCGGTCGCGCAGTTGGATTTCCACCGCGTCCGCCGTGCCGTCGGGATTAAAGGAAATCGCGTCCGGCGCGCTTTGATCGGACTGAGTGTCGCCCGAATCATCTTCGGACGAACTTCCGTCCGCCGGGTTGATGGTGACGGTGATGCGCGAATCCAGTTTGCCTTCCGCGCCGGAAACATCCTTCAACGGAACATAATTTTCCCGCGTGCCGTCATGAATCCGCCGTTCCACCGCGTAACGCTCCTTCTGCATATCGAATCTGACCCGATACGATTGATCCAGGGCAACGGCGCGGCTGGACGCGAGGCTGAAAACGTTGACCAGATCGCGCGCGGTCGAACGCAGCAACGCGTCGTCGAACGTGCCTTTCATTTGCGGAATGATCATGGCCGAGATGATTCCGATAATGACGATGACCACCATCAGTTCAATCAGCGTGAAGGCGCGATTCCGTGGCGCAGATTTCCAATCTGCTGTATCGCCGAATTCCATTCGGCTGGGCACGGCGATGTCAGCGCCAGCCAGGAATGTGAACGTCTCGCGGATTGCAAATCCGCGATACGGCAGATTAAAAATCTGCGCTACAGGTTGCCGGTTCATGATCACCAGTTGCCGATGTCGGCGTTTTCTCCATCGCCGCCGTCCACGCCGTCCTTGCCGCGCGACCAGATGTCATAGCTGGTCGGATGATGCGTGCCGGGATTGACATATTGATACGGATTGCCCCACGGATCGTTGCGAAGCAGCTTGATGTAAGGTCCGCGCCATTGTTTGGCATCGTCACCCGTCGGCGAATTCACCAGAACGTTCAGGCCTTCTTCCGTCGTCGGATAGCGATCCATCTGGACGTAAAAGCGTTCGACGGCGGAATCGAGTTCGGAAATAGTCCCTTTGGCGGCGGCGATTTTTGCGTCCGATGTCGTGCCAATAAATTGCGGGATGATGATCGAGGCCAGGATGCCGATGACGACGACGACGACCATGATTTCAACGAGGGTGAAACCGCGCGAATGTTTGGGGGACGACTGGATTTTCATTTTGTGTTTGAGTTGAATTTTAATGCAGAGCGCTGCTCATTTTGAAAATGGGCAGCAAAATGGCGATGACCATGAAACCAACCATCGCGCCGACAATCATGATCAAAAGCGGTGCCAGCAGCGAAATCAAAGTTTTTGTCCGCGCCCGCGTCTGGCGTTCCTCGATGGCCGCGACTTTCAAAAGCATTTCGTCGAGCTTCCCGCTTTCTTCGCCGACATCAATCATCTGGACCACCGTGCGCGGAAAAATGCCGAGCTTGCGCAGCGGCTTGGCCAGCGAATCGCCGCCGCGTGTTTCCTCGGCGACGCGCGCGATTTGCGCCGCCAAAACGCTGGTTGCCGATGGTGTGCTCGACAATTTTCAACGCGGGCAGCAGCGACACGCCGCTTTTGACCAGCGTGCCGAGCGTCCGCGCGAAACGTCCGAGCGCAGCCGACCGGAAAACCGGGCCGATGAACGGCACTTTCAATTTGATCTTGTCCCACATCGCCGCGCCCGTTGGTGAATTCACATACCACCAAACGCCGCCGATGATTCCGCCGACGCCGAGCAAAATCAAAAGCCAGTGTTCGTGCAGCGCGTGGCTGACCTTGAGCAGGATCAGCGTGGGCAACGGCAGCACCGTGAGCATTTCTTCCAACATGGAAAACAGCCGTGGCAGCACGACCGTCAGCAGAACCGTCACCGTCACAAAACCGAAACATAAGACAAACACCGGATAAGCCACTGCGGCCTGGACTTCGCCGCGCACTTCGTCCTCGTGTTCCAGCAGGTCCGCCAGATCGTTCATCACTTTCGGCAGCACGCCGGCTTCTTCGCCGACACGGATCATGCTGACATAAAGGTTGCCGAAAAGTTTTGGATGCTGCGCCAGCGCCGTCGAAAAGGCTTCGCCCTTGCGCACCGCTTCGCCGAGCTGCTGCACAACCGCGCGAAACGCCGGATTTTCCTCCTCCTCGCCCAGACTGTCGAGCGCCTGCGGAATGGGAATTCCCGCCGCCAGCAGCGCGCTGATTTCGCGCGTGAAAGCGGAAATATCCTTGCGCCGGATTCGCTGGCCAAAATGAAATTCAATTTTTTGCGACGCGGCTGATTTTGTTTCCGGCTTTTCACCGGCTGATAAAACCGTTTCGAGCGAAGACGGAAACAGGTTGCGCTGGCCCAGCAGTTGCAGCGCAGTCTTGCGGTCTTCGGCTTCGATCACGCCGGTGATGGCGGTGCCTCCGGATTCGACGGCCTGATAGCGGAATGAATTCATTCGAGCAAATCTCCCGACGACACGCGGAGAATTTCCTCCAGCGTCGTCATGCCCGCCGAGGCTTTTTGCAGCGCGTCCTGGTGCATGGTCACCATGGTTTTTTGCGCGGTGGATTTGAGTTCGGCGTTCGAGCGTCGTTGTAAAATCAGTTCGCGGAGTTCATTCGTGATGGGCAGCAGTTCAAAAATGCCCACGCGCCCGCGATAGCCGGTCTCGCGACATTCGTCACAACCTTTGCCGCGGAAAAATTGGCCTTCAACTTTTCCGCCGCTGATGGCGGCAAGCTGTTCAAGCACGGCCGGTTCCACTTCGCTGGGTTCGCGGCAATTGGGGCAGACGCGCCGCACGAGCCGCTGCGCCAGCACGCCTTCGAGCGACGACGAAATCAGAAACGGTTCCACGCCCATGTCAATCAACCGCGTGACCGCGCCGGTGGAGTCGTTCGTATGCAGCGTGCTGAAAACCTGGTGACCGGTAAGCGCGGCGCGGATGGCGATCTCGGCGGTTTCGGAATCACGGATTTCGCCGACCATCACCACGTCCGGGTCCTGGCGCAGAATCGCGCGCAGACCGGTGGCGAATGTGAAATTGCGGTTGGGCCGGACGGGAATTTGCGCGACACCGGGCAGTTCATATTCCACCGGGTCTTCAATCGTGAGAATTTTCAGTTCCGGCGTGTAGATGCTTTGCAAAATGGCATACAGGCTGGTCGTCTTGCCGCTGCCAGTCGGGCCGGTGGCGAGGAACAGTCCATGCGGCTTGCCGACGAGGCGCGAAAGCAGCGCCGCGCGCGCCGGGTCCAGCCCCAGTTCTTCAATCGTCTGGGCGCGGGCGCTTTTTTCGAGCAGGCGCATGACGAGGCTTTCGCCGTAAATGGTCGGCAGCGTGCCGACACGGATGTCCACGCGCGCGTTGCGATGATGGATTTGGATGTGCCCGTCCTGCGGCATGAAGCGTTCGGCGATGTTCATGTCCGCCATGATTTTGATGCGCGAGACGATGGCGGCGTGAAGCTGCTTGGGCGGCGGCGATTTTTCCTGCAACAGCCCGTCAATGCGGTAGCGCAATTGCAGCGAATTTTCAAACGGCACGAAATGAATGTCGCTGGCGCGCTCGCGCAGGGCGGTGGAAATGATCAGGTTCACGAGGTTGACGACGGTCGGCTCGTTGGCCATGACCTCGATGTCGTGGAGCGTTTTGCCGTCGCCGTTGACCGACTTTTCGCCGCCGAGATTTTCGATCATCTTCTCGACCGTGACCTGATATCGGCCCGCCACGGCCTCGGCGATTTCCGCCGCCGGAAATTCCTCTTCAATCACTTCCAATCCGGTCAGCAACCGGACATCATCAATCACGCGGGCGTTGCCCGGCTCGGCGGTGGCCAGATGAAGGTGGCCGTTCTCGATTTTCAGCGGAAGGACGCGATGCCGTTTGACAAACTCGGCGGGCAGGGTGCGGAGCGCATCCGGGGTGGCGGGGAACTTCGACGCAGCCGCAGGGGTTTCTGCCACTGGTTCCAGCTTCTGAATTTTCTGTGCAAACTCTGTTCCCATAGTTTTGCCGGATATGTTCATCTACAACCTGAACAAACCTTTGCGCGCCCAGCCAAAATCCTGACTTCGTCCGGCTTGCATTGCCCATGCCGGAAATCAACCATGCTAACTTGCAAATAGAACAGCCTAACGGCGAATTGTTCGTCGGTTTGAGCTGTTGTTGAACATTAAACAACCAAACCGGTGAAAAGTTCGAGAAAAATCAATTTATTTTTGCTCCGAAGAAAAGTGATTTGGAGCCGCCTGGATTTGCCGTCCGAAGTCAGATGGGCGTGGGCTGGACGAAATGACGCGATTCGGTCGGCTGTCCAGCCGAGTTTGTTACAGGGCAGAACACTTTTGCCAATTTTGGCAAACCTGCTATTTTCCAACCATGTCTCGAACGAGCCGGAAAAATTCCGCCGCGCATTTGCACGACAAGCAGAGCGAGCGCGACACACGCGAACTGCGCATTGACAAGGTCGGCGTGCGCGGGCTGCGCTTTCCGATTCAGGTCGCGACAAGGCGCGCAACTTTCAAAACACGGTTGCGACGATCGGAATGTTCGTGGATTTGCCGAAGGAATTCAAAGGCACGCACATGAGCCGCTTCGTCGAGGTGCTCAACGCGCACGGCAGCGTCATCCACGTCGAAAACATTTCGGACATTTTGCTGGAACTGCAAAAAAAACTGAACGCGGCGACGTCGCATCATGGAAATCGAGTTTCCGTATTTCATGTCCAAAAAATCGCCGGTGTCGCGGCTGGAAAGTTTGATGGATTACATCGCGCGGTTCGACGCGACGGCGAGCGGCGCGGAAATTGATTTTGTCCTGACCGTGAAGGCGAACGTGACGACGCTGTGCCCGTGCTCCAAGGCGATTGCCAAATACGGCGCGCACAACCAGCGCGGCGAGGTGACGGTGCAAATCCGGTCGCGTAAAATTGTTTGGATTGAAGATTTGATTGCGATGATTGAAAGCTCGGCGAGTTCGGAACTTTACGCGCTGCTCAAGCGGCAGGATGAAAAGGCGGTGACGGAGCGCGCGTATGAAAATCCGGTGTTCGTGGAGGACTTGGTGCGCAACGTGGCGCTGCGGCTGAACGCGGACGCGCGGGTGAGCTGGTATAAGGTCGAGGCGGAAAATTTCGAGAGCATCCACAATCACAATGCGTATGCGTGCATTGAGAAGGGGTGAAAAAAGATTTTAGGCAACTTTTGAAAAGTGGCGGAAAATGCGAATGACCCAAATTATCATGGCGACGCCAAAAATTGTAAGTGTGAACAGAAATTGCGACGACGAAAGGCGTGGTATTTTTGTGCTGTTACTCTCGATAAGCTGATACCAAACCATAACCTGAAGTCCGACCAGCAAACTTGCCAGCCATAAACCTTGTCGAGAAAGATAAGCGCAAGTCGTTTCACGAAGTTCGGGACTAAACCAATATTCACGACGTGGCACGTTAATGAGTCCCGTCGGCACAAACTTGAGCGTGCAAAAGATAATCGTAATAATCAACGGTAGCATCAGCCCAATAACTCCCTGAAAAACCACCGCAGAAGAACGGCTCATCCAACCATTGGGTTGTCCGCCGGCGTCGAAATGGGTCGCCATCCGCTGTGGGAGCAACGAAACCGTGCAAAATAGAAAAATCACATAGCCAGTCAGAAGTAATGCAAAAACAATTGCTGGAACACGCGCTGTTTTCATAGTCATGTTAATCTGACCAATTCATAATCAGGCCACAATTATAATTAGGCCTAAAATTTATAGCCTGTCAATTTTCACGAATTTGAGATCGCATCTGCAAAACCTGCTTGTCCAGCCGTTTCGACCAGCCGAAAATTTCTGAAAATTTGTGTGGCGTATTTGATTTCATCTGCTACATTCCCGCGCTCTTGACGAACCGGCATTGTTGCCGAAAATCATTTTATTTTGTGACAGCGAAGAAAAAAGAAATCAAAAAATCCCCGTCCCGTAGCGGGTCGCCGGTGTCCGCAACGTCGGCCTCCATTCTCGGCCGGCCTGTGTCCAAAGCCAGCTTCACGCCCGCCGGTGCGAAGAAAATCAAGGCCGAGTGGCAGAAGTATTACACGCATCTGATGGAATTGCGCGAGCAGTTGCTCCACCAGATGAACGGGCTGGCGAAGGAATCCGCGCAGGAAATGGCCGGCTACAGCCTGCACATGGCGGATTCGGGCACGGACAATTTCGACCGCGATTTCGCGTTGAGCCTGCTTGTCGTCCGACCAGGACGCGGTTTATGAAATCGAGGAGGCGCTCAAGCGCATCGAGAAAAAAACCTACGGCGTCTGCGAACTGACCGGCAAAAACATTCCCGCGCGCCCGGCTGGAGGCGATTCCGTGGACGCGGTTCACGGTGGACGCGCAGGCGCAATTGGAGAAGGAAGGCGCGTTGAAATCGCGCCGCATCGGCGCGCTCGGCACGGTTGACGCGCGGCAATGTCACGGAGGTTGAAACCGACGAGGACGAGCAGCCGGAAGAGGCGAAGCTCGCAAAGGAAAAGGAATAATTTATGGCACGCGAAATCATCACCATCGAATGCAGCGAGGCGCGCAAGGAAGGCAAGCCGCCATCGCGCTACACGACCACGCGCAACAAAAAACTGAAGACGGAGAAGCTGGAGATCAAAAAATTCAACCCGTTTCTGCGCCGCCACACGTTGCACAAGGAGATCAAATAATATGCCCCGCAAGACGAACACCGACAAAGACAAGCGCGGCAACCGCCGCCCGACGGAAAACCGCACGCCCCGCCCGAAGCCGAAAATTGACTTCACCGAGGACGCGCTTGATTTCAAGAACACGAACCTGCTCCGGCAATATGTCACCGACCAGGGCCGCATCCTGCCGCGCAAATACACCGGCATGCCCGCGCATTACCAGCGCCGCCTGACCAACGCCATCAAGCGCGCCCGCCAGATGCTGCTGATGAAATAATTCTCGCGAATTCAAATTCGTCAGCGGCGGTCTGTTGACCGCCGCTTTTTTATTTTCAATTTGCTGCGAATGCTGGTGCAATTTTGAACAGAAATGAAACCGCACGCGCACGAACATCCGCACAAGCGGCAGGAAATGTCCGCGCTGAAAAATCAGTTGCGCGGGCAGTCGCGCAAAATCACCGGCCCGCGCGCGGCGATTCTGGAAATTTTGCGGGCGCATCCGCATCCGCTCACGAACAGGGAAATTTTTGCCGAGATGCCAAAGGACGGTTGCGACCTTGCGACGATTTACCGCTCCATGCATCTGCTCGAAAAAATGGGCATGGTGAAGCGGTTCGATTTTGGCGACGGCGCGGCGCGGTTTGAACTTGTCGGCGAAAACGACGACGGCCATCATCATCATCTGGTCTGCACGAATGTTCCGAAGTCGTGGAGATTGAAGAATGTTTTCCTGAAAAAATCGAGAAGCGCATCGCCGCCAAAAACAGATTCAAGGCCGTGACCCACAAGCTTGAATTTTTTGGAATCTGCCCGGATTGCCAGCGGTGATTTTTCCTACGAACCAGTTTTTAGTGAAACAAACTGGCACTTTTTGAACAACCTGGACAAATCCGGCTACGCCATTTCTTCGGCCAGCCAGTCACCGAGATGCAGATACTCCTTTATTTTCCGGCGCTCGTAGCGGTTCTTTTGCGCCTTTTTCGGCTGATTTTCCGCCTTGCGGAACGGATGCCTTGGATTCCGAACCGCTCGCTGATGACTTCCATTTTTTCATCATAGCATTTTTTCCTTTCGTCGGAACTATCCTACAGCCTAAATGATGCCAACTGCTTCCAGCTTCTTCAAAACTTTTCATGTCGGTGTCACTGAATGAGACTTGCCCCGCCGCGCAACCGTTCAAAACTTTTTTTCACGCGCGAAAACCAAACGAACCCGAACGCCATTCTTTTTCGCTTCTGCTGGAAACCAATTTCAAACCCAAATCTTCAAATTCCTTTTGGACTTCCGCAAATTCCGGTTTCAAAATTCCCGCCAGGACCAGAATTCCGCCGTGGCTTCAATTGCGCCGCAATTTTCCTGCGCTCCGCGATCAGCAGGTTGGAAATCAAATTCGCGCAGACCAGATCAAATTGTCTCTTCGGCTTTGTGGAAAGTTTCGCCACGTCGCCGCGAACGATTTCTGATTTTTTTCAAAACGCCGTTTGCCTTTGCGCGTTCGCCCGCGCGACGCGGACGGCTTCAGGATCAAAATCAAATGCGCGAACCGGCTTGTAACCCAGTTTCGCCGCCGCAATCGCCAGAATTCCCGAACCCGTGCCGATGTCCAAAAATGACTGCGGCATTTTCCACTGTTGTTACACCGCGACAATTTCTGCCAGACAAAACGAAGTCGTCGGATGCTGGCCCGTGCCGAAGCTCAATCCGGGATCGAGAATCACGACAGCCTGATTTTTGCGCGGATGCTTTTTGCTCCAACTCGGTTTGACGAGCAGGACGTCGCCGATTTCAATCGGTTTGAAATGCCGTTTCCACGATTCCGCCCAGTCTTCGCGGCGCACTTTGGCAATCTTGATTTTGCCCGCGCCGATTTTCAGGCCGCAGCTTTTGATTCGCTTCAGCCCGGCGAAATATCTTCGCGGACTTCGCGCGACAAAAATTTTTTTCGAAAAATAAACCGAAACAACGCTGGTTTGGGTTTCGACGTCGAAATAGGAAGAGGCGCTGCAATTGAAAATTGTTCCGAGCAATTCCGCGACGGCATCCTCGGCTTCAAGCGTCGTGGCGACGGAAATCCGCCAGAGCGGTTTCGATTTTGTCATTCTCATCGTCATCGTCATCCTCACGTTCAATTTGAGGATGACGATGAGGACGAGGATGATTCATAAATCGCGCCACGGCGTGAAATTGAGCAGTTCAATTTCGGCATGTGCCGGATGCAGCGCGATTTGCGTGACGCTGGCGTATTCGACCTCAAACATATTTGTTTTTGGCAGCGGCAATTTCCAGCAGAATCGCCAGGATCATGCGGATCGACGCCGCCGTGACAAAAAATGGCGACGGTCTGGCCGCGATGATTTTTGATGATTTCGCGCAGGCACGGCTCGACGCGCGCGCGGAATTGCGTGGCCGCTTTCGCCGTTCGGCGCGACGCCGCGCTCGATGTGGTCCAGCCATTCGTGTGTGAGCAGGTTGAATTTTTCGCAGACCTGCTCCCAGTTCAAACCCGTCCAGTCGCCGAAATCCACTTCGCGCAAATCCGGGAGAATGGTCTGCGGCGGCGTGCCATTGTTCAGGAACGGCGCGAGCGTCTGCTGGACGCGCTTCATCGGGCTGGCGTAAATCGCGTCAATTTTTTGCCGCGCAGAAATTTCGCCAGAATTTTCGCCTGCTCGATGGCCGCGCGGCGAAAGGTTCATGTCAATCGTCCCGCCGAAGATTTTTTGGTAACGCGCCTCGACTTCGGCGTGACGGACGAGCAGCAGGCGCGTGTGCGGATTTGCGGGATGGCATGGCTGAAATTATGCGAGCGCGAATTTGTTGCGCGGCGAGCAATTCGGAAATGCCAGTTTTGCCGAGCGCGAGCAAGTCGGCAAGTTGCGATTCGGTGAACGTGGCTTCCTCGCCGCTGCCTTGCAGTTCGATGAATTCGCCGGCGGAATTCATCACGAGATTCATGTCCACCGTCGCGGCGACGTCCTCGGTGTAGCACAAATCCAGCAGCGGCTGGCCGTTCACGATGCCGACGCTCACGGCGGCGACGGATTTCAGAATCGGATTTTCCGAAAGTTTTTTTTCCGCGATCAATTTTTTCACCGCGAGCGACAGCGCGACGAACGCGCCGGTGATGGCGGCCGTGCGCGTGCCGCCGTCGGCCTGCAACACGTCGCAGTCCACGCAAATCGTCCGCGCGCCGACTTTTTCCAGGTCAATCGCCGCGCGAATGGAGCGGCCGATCAGCCGCTGGATTTCCGACGAGCGGCCGTCCAGCTTGCCCTTGGAAATGTCGCGCGGTTTGCGCTGCAAAGTGGAGTAGGGGAGCATCGAGTATTCCGCCGTGAGCCAGCCGCCGGTGACTTTTTGCTCCTTCATCCAGCGCGGCACGGTTTCCTCGATCGTCACGCCGCAGATGACGCGCGTATTGCCCCATTCGATGAGCGTGGAGCCGGCGGCGTAGGGCGCGATGTGGTTTTGAAAGCGCAGCGGGCGGAGTTGGTTTGCGGAACGACCGTCGGCGCGCGGCGCTGGCGCGCTGGAATTTTCATTTTGCACGCGGCCAGCGTAAAGTTTCGCCGCTCGCGGGTCAAAATGGTTTTGCGCAAATAAATTGGACGCGACGCGGCAAATGGAATAAATCTGCCGCCCGTCGCTCTCATTTATGGACGAATTTTTATTCGAAAACCTGGTGAACGCGCATTACGAGCCGCTGTATCGTTTTGCGTTGAGCCTCGTGCGCAGCGAGGCCGACGCGTGCGACCTCGTGCAGCAGACGTTTTGCCGCTGGGCGGCGAAGGGCGGCCAGTTGCGCGACAAGTCGAAAGCCAAATCGTGGCTCTTCACGACGCTGCACCGTGAATTTCTCGGACGCCGTCGGCACGAGGACAAGTTTCCGAAGGTCGAAATTTCCGCTGCGGATGAGGCGGATCTCGCGGCAAATCCGGCTTCGGCGGAAAAACAGATTGACGGCGCGAGCGTCATGTCGGCCTTGCAGAGGCTGGATGAAATGTATCGCGCGCCGCTGGCGTTGTTTTATCTGGAAGAACATTCGTATCGCGACATCGCGGAAATTCTGGAAGTGCCGGTCGGCACGGTGATGTCGCGGATGTCGCGCGGCAAGGAATTGTTGCGCCAGATTTTTATTGAAAAGGAACCGCGATGAACCGCGATGAAGCCAGATTGATTTTGCAATCCTTCCGCCCCGGCGGCCAGGACGCGGCGGATCCGCAGTTTGCTGCGGCGCTGGCTTTGACGAAACAAGACGCGGAACTGGCCGCGTGGTTCGCCGGACAGCAGAAATTCGACGCGCAAATCAGCCGCGAAATCAAATCGCTGCCCGCGCCGCCGGATTTGAAGGCGAAAATTCTGGCGCAGGAAAATCCGCAACATCAAAAAACCGTCGAGCTGCCGGCCGCGACCTGGTGGCGGGATTTGTTTTCGTTCCGTTCGCCGACGGCGTGGGCGATGGCGGCTTTGATTTTGATGCTTTTCAGCCTGGCAATTTTTTGGAATCAGTCCAAAAGCCGGGTGGATTTTGCCGATTATTCGGCGCGGATGGTTGATGCGGCGGTCAACGACAAAAATCATGTGGACATTGAAAACAGCGACATGAAGCAGGTGGTCGCCTGGCTCGCGCAGCATCATGGCGAAAGCCGGTTCACCCTGCCGGTTGCCCTGAACGGAAGCAGCGGTTTGATGGGCTGCCGCGTGCTGGACTGGCACGGCCAGAAGGTTTCGATGCTTTGCTACGGCTTGAACGGTCCGGGCCATGTGGATTTGTTTGTCACCGGGGCGGATATTTTTCCCGACGCGCCGCCGGTGGACAGGCCGCAGTTTGCCAGCAGCGGCGGAATGCCGACGGCAAGCTGGAGCCACGACGGCAGGGCGTATTTGATGGTGGGCCACGGAAATGCGGCGGATTTGGAAAAAGTTTTGCAGCCGAAGCAGGCCTTTAAAACCCGTTTCCACTGGCCACTTGCCGCGAATGAATTTGGAGCCGGGACGGAAAAGTTCCCCGGCTTTTTTCTTTGCGTTGACTAATTCCTTCTCCGCGCTCCGAAGGCGGGCGCGGGCGGACGGCTCATTTGGGCATCCATCCGGTGGCGGGCTTGGAAAACCAGAAACTTCTCGACCCGGTTTGCCGCGACTATGCTTGGCCGGACACAAAGGTTGACGGTTGTTTTTGATGGAGGCAAACTAGGCGCGATGTCCGCTTCGACCGAAAAATTTTCAGACTGGGCGTGCGATCCGCGCCGCACTTTGGAAGAACGTTACGGCGCGGAATTGCTTGTTGAGTCGCTGGCAGGCGCGTGGAAAAAGAAGCACGACATCAAGGAGGAAATCAATTACGAGGCCGACCGGCTGCGAAGAAAAGAGCGTCAACTGAATCCCGCGCACGAGCCGGATTATTCGCGCGAAGACGCAATGCGCACGGAAGAAGTGTTGCCGGAAATGAAGCAATTCTTCGTCAGCTTCAACGATGACCGTCCGCTGCGCGATTTGAATTTTCTCCGCTTTTGTCCGCCGCTGGAATCCGTCGAACTGCGAAACACGGAAATCCGCGACTGGTCGCCGCTGTTTTTTCAAACGTCCATCACGAAACTCCATGTCTGGACGGACAAAGTCGTCCGCGACTTGCGCGTGCTGGGCAGGCTGACGCATTTGCAGACGATGCGCCTGTATCTCAACGAGCCGTGGCCGGATTTGCGCGGGCTGGAAAATCTGGGTGAATTGCGTGAACTCCATTTTCACGGAAACATCCTTACGCTGTGCGACATTCCGCGCCTGCCACAGATGCGGCATCTGGAAATCCATCACGGGTCGGGCCACAACATTCCGCTGCGTTCGGTCGCCGATCTGCCGGAAATGCCCGAACTGCGCCATCTCTTTCTGGAGAACACGACGGAATTGAACGGTGTCGGGCGCTTCCAAAAATTGCGCAACCTTTCGGTGTTCGGATATTTCACGGATTTGAAGCCGCTGGCGGAATTGAAGGAATTGACGCATCTGTTCATCAGCGGCGGAGATTATGCGACGATTGCGCCGCTGGCGGCATTGCCCAATCTTTGCAAGCTGACGGTGCGCCACGAATTGCCGCCGGATTTGACGCCGATGGCGGATTCGCCCCGGCTGCACGAAATTGAGGTCGAATTGTCGCCCATCGTTCCGCCCGAACTGGCGTCGCTCAACGCCACGTTCAATCCGTGGAGCGAAGAATTTGCATCGCCGCAACCGCGCCCGCTCGCGCCGGTGAAACTGTTCGGGCGCGACCGCGAAACGATGGATGAAAACAAAAGCGACGCGCCGAAGCGGGATTGGGCGGACGATACCGGGATGGAAAAATCAGAATCGGCATGGGGCCAGCGCGAAATCAGCCGCCGCCTGGAGCAGTTGCTCGGCCAAGGCTGGCGGCGCATCCACGGCGTCTGCGCCGGTCACTGCCATGTCACCATTTCGCGCGGCGAAGACATTGACCGTTTGCCGGAGATCGTCGGATGTCTCCGGCAATTCGCCGCCACCGCGCGGCATTCGTGGAGCTTTCTTCTCATCGTTGACAGCCTTGCCCAATACGAGCGCGACATGGATGAAATTTACCGCGACGAGGGCGAGGAATTCAATGCCGAACGCGAGCGCGAAGAATGGGAATACAGCCGCCAGCGGCGCCTTGAGCATGAGGAACTTTTGAAACGCATCTACAAACACCGTTTGCAACAGGAACTTGGCACGCCGCCAACGCCGGAAAATCCTTCAACGCCGGAAAATCCCGAGGCAGAAGCGGGCGCGGATGTTTTTGAAACGACCGCCGAAGAGCAGGCATCAGAATACGACCTTGGCACGCGCCTGCATCTTTATGCTGAATTGACGGAAAAAGCCATTTTCGTGCATAAAGACGAGATTCCCCTCGCGCAAATGCTTTTTAATCTCAAAGCCGGATCGTGAATTGTCCGCAGGGGAAAATTTCTCCCGCCCGTCCGCTCTCAATGGATGGACAAGGATGGGGTGAACCGCGAACCACGCCAAACACGCGAACGCAAATTCAAATACACTGAAGGCGTAACGGAAATTAGCCCGGTGTTGGCCGATGCAATCGGCCTACGCCGGGAAAACGTCCCACAAAATAATTCCTTCTCCGCATCGGATGGGGAAAAGGTGGCCGCAGGCCGGATGAGGTGTCCCCGTTTCGCGCGGAGGCTTTTCTTCGCTGAACAAATTGATATTCTTTCCGCATGGCAACGGCTCGCGGAAAATGTAGCGAAGCGGTTGTGAGTCGCGAAGCGACGCCGAGGAAATTAGCCAGCTACGAAATGGCTGGTAATGCCCCCGCGAATTTCCCGCGTCCTGAAGCAACGCCGGATTTCCACCGTCCCGTCAGGACGGATTTTGTTTTGGGCACGAAACCAGACACGATGTGTCTGGCTAATTGTAAGCGTCACACGGAGCACCACTATCCGGTGAAGTCATAAGCGTCGTAGCATTACGGCTACGACGTTTATGACTTCACGGGATAGAGGCACTTGGCGTGACGCTTACGATAAAATTAACAACCAGCGGAGTAAGCGGCGGCAGGCCGGCGAGATTGGTGAAATTATTGTCAAACGCCCAGTTGCGACTCGGCGGGTCGTAATAGTTTCCGCCGGTCTTATAGTAATTGGTCGCATAGACGCTGGGGAACATGACGACGATGGAGCCGTTGTAGGCGTTTGTATGGCTGCCCCAATTTTCCAGGTAGCGCAAAACATTTTCCACGCCGCCGCTGTAACTGCCGCTGACCTTCAAGTTGGACTCGACGATGCCTTCAAGCAGCGCGGCGTTGACAGTGTCGTCTTGCGAGACTGAGGGAAGTTTAGTAGTGTTAGTGTCACTCCAACCGGTGGAAAGGATGGTGATGGAGTCCGCCAGCACCGACGCCGGACGCGTATGGGTGGTTGTGTTTTTGCCGAGGTCGTTGCCGATGCTGTTGGAGACGTTGTAATTGCCTTCGATATAGACCGGCATCGGCGTGGCAACGGTCAGGCCGGGGTAATTGGCCGGCAGCATTCCTCCATTGACGAGGCGCACGGCGGGAAGCGTCGTGCCGGTCGGAGTCACGTTGTTGTAAATGTAAATGGAACCAATCCCATGGCCATGATCAGAAACGCATGAAGAATTCCACACGGGTCCTTCGCCGGCGGCGTTTGTGAGCCATTTGTTGAATGCGGCGATGTCAATCTGGACGGCTTGGACAGTTTTAGCCGGGCCTGAACCTCCATTCCAGCCTTCGCGCCAGTCGTAAAAGATGGTGTTCGTCAAAAATGAAAAGCCGGCGTAGAGGATGTTCGTGGCTTTATAATTTGTGGCATTTGTGCCGCTGGTTGTTCGCAGCACGAAGTAATCGTTCGTCAACTGTTTCAGGATTGGGGTGTTGTAATTATCCTGATACCAGATGGTGAAATTGGTCGCATAATTGTTCACATTGGTGCCAAGACCGCTTCTATAGGCAATGCCATTGGTTCCGTAACTTGCATTTGAAATAATGAGATCGCATTCGTTGAAAAGATAAATCTGGTTGGTCGGGTCATACGCGATCGTATTTGGCGCGCCCAGTCCCGCCGGCGGCAAGTTGAGGATGGCTTCGCTATTGATGCTGATGCCAATTGGCAGGGTCAACGGGTCGGAGTTGGAAACCGGCTGGTTTGCGAGCGTAAAGACAGGCGCAACGCCGCCGTAGCTGTAGCCGCTGGCAAAAGGGTCGGTTGAGGTGTTGTAAGTCACAGTTCCCACCGCTTGGACCGTCGAATTGAATGTAAGACTATTAACACACGTCGCCCAAATGCTTTGATTGCAAAACACCGGGCCATTGACGGTCATCGCCGGAGTGGGATCCATCTCCATGTTCAGATTGTAAAAAATGGCGAACTCAAAAACCGGCCATTGTTGGCGGAGTCGAAAAAAGGCCTGGGAATTTGTAGCAGCGAAACTATCAGTCTCACCGACCTCGAAATTTGTTGCATCTTCAGTCCAAATAACCGGCGGCGAAAAATTCGTTGTCGTTTCAAATTGACCGATGAAATAGCCGGGCGAGGTTTGCGAAGCCACTGCGACCACGCCGTTGGTGATGCCAATTTGCAATGTCCGTGGAATTTGAGCCGTCGCCGTCAATCCCGGCAGCAGCAGAATGGCAACCATTGGAATCCATTTTCTCATCTAAATAAGTTTCTTCCAACGAATGAATTTATTCTTTCATTTGAAACGGCCAAGCAAAATTACTGCGCATACTGTGAGCGCCGGGCAAACGCGCCGGTTGCAATTGATGTAAATCTTGCTACGCTCACGAAACTTCAACTCAAGGAAATGAAATGAAAGCAGCGAAGTCAAAAGCGGCCATTGACCCCGGACTCAAACGGCAGATCCGCGCGCTCATCCAGTCCAAGGGCGGCGGTTACAACGAAGCCGAGGTCGCCGACATCATCGGCAACGCGCTCAAGCTCCTGACCGACGTGCGCGACACCGGCGACGTGCGCGTCATCCAGACGGCCATCCGGGAATTGCGCTACTCGTTCCGGCTGTTCGCGCCTTATGCGGGCAGGCGCAAAGTCTCCATCTTCGGCTCCGCGCGGACAAAGCCCGACCGGATCGAATATCAGCAGGCCGCCGATTTCGGGAAAAAAATCGTGAAGGCCGGGTTCATGGTCATCACCGGCGCGGGCGGCGGCATCATGCAGGCCGGACACGAAGGCGCGACGCCCGAACACAGTTTCGGCGTCAACATCCGTTTGCCGTGGGAACAATCTGCGAACCCCGTCATCGCCGAGGACAGGAAGCTCATCACGTTCAAATACTTTTTCACGCGCAAACTGATTTTCATCCGCCACTCGGACGCGATTATCCTTTTTCCCGGCGGCTTTGGCACGTTCGACGAAGGATTCGAGGCGCTCACGCTCATGCAGACCGGCAAGAGCCAGCTCATGCCGCTCGTGCTGGTGGACAAACCCGGCGGCGCTTACTGGAAGACGTGGGACATCCACATCCGCGAAGAACTGCTCGGCAACAAACTGATTTCGCCGGAAGACTTGAGCCTTTACCAGATCACCGACAGCACGGACGAGGCGGTGAAAATCATCACGCGCTTCTACCGGAATTTTCATTCCACGCGCTTCGTGAAGGATTTGCTCGTCGTGCGCCTGAAAAATGCGCCGAACGAATCCGCGCTCGCCGCGATGAACGAGGATTTTGCCGACATCATCGTCGAGGGAAAAATCCAGACCATCAAGCCGACGCCAGAAGAAATCGAAAACAACGAGCATCTGGGATTGAAACGCATTGCCTTCAACTTCAACCGCCATGATTACGGGCGGCTGCGGCAATTGATTGATGTTTTGAACGGATTATGAGTCGGAGTGTGGATTTGTGACGCTTGCTTCGCCGAAACAATTGAAATAATCTGCGGCAAATTCAGCGAAACGAAAATCTATGAAGGCAAATCAACTGGCGACGCTCGTTTTACGGCTGTTGGGAATTTATTGCCTAATCCAAGTCATTCCCGCATTTAACCTCGTCATTAACATGATGCCCATGATGCATGGGACGCCGATGGACGGGCACAATGACACGTTTTCCAACGTCGCCTTAATTATGGCTCTCTCATTCCCGTTTGGCCTTCGGCTAATCGCGGGCATCTTGTTGCTGCGACGCTCTGTGACGTGGGGTGAACGGCTTATGCCAAACGAAAGCGGGCAGGAAAACATCACGGCCATTTCGTTCCAACAAGCTCAAGTGCTGGCTTTCGCAATCGCTGGAGTTTTAATTTTTGCGGATGCTCTGCCCTCATTGTTCTTGGGCATTTTCAACTTGGCAGATTGGTTCGAGTCTCACGCACGTCATCCCGAACTTCAATCCGATTATACATTACGCAACGGATTGACGGCGCTCGGAGCACTTGCAAAAGCGTTGCTAGGCCTCGTGTTGTTTTTTTGCGCGCATGGATTCGCAAATTTCTGGCGTTCGTTGAAAAATTTCGGAACGCCAAAACCGCCGGAAAATTAAAAAGCGAGGTCATTTGACCTCGCTTTCGTTTGAAATTTAATTTCGCGTTACGCTTTCTTGGCTTCATCGCCCTTTTTCCAAGTGCGTCTCGGTGCTTTGGTGACGAGGCCTTTTTTGATGGCGGCGGCGGAGACGCGGATGTAGCGGACTTCGCCGCTGGGCAGGAGCGCCTTCACGCGCTGCAAATTCACGTCAAACTTGCGCTTGGTGATGGCGGTGACGTGCGTGCCGATACCGCCGGATTTCTTGGATTTACCCGAGCGCCAGATGATGCTGCCCTTCATGGGGCGTTTGCCGGTCAATTCACAAATGCGTGACATAAAATTCTTTAGTTAAAAGGCCGCATAGACTACCCGCCGCGCGCCCGAAGGCAAGCACATTTTTTGGAAATTTCGTGTGTCCGCGACGCGGATTCATCCAATCCGGCGCATGACGCCGCCGCCGCAAACTTGACGCCGCAGCGTTTCGCTGCGAACTTCCCCGCGCTTGGCGCAAAACGAATCCTCGTCAGCGGCAGGCAACTTGTTCGCTGACATCTCGAAACTCCCGCCGTGCAATCCCTCGCCCGGCGACTGGAGGATGGCGGAGCGCTGTCTTTTTCCGGCGTTTGCCGCGTCCGCGCAGCCGTTTTTTGCCGCGCTGCTGCAAAAACTTTTTCCGCAACGGCCCGTCGTCATCGTCACGGAAAACCTGAAGACGCAGGAAAGTTTCCAGCAGGATTTGGAAACGTCGGTTGCAAGTTGAAGCTGTCCGCGAACTCAACTTCAACTTTCAACTCTCAACTTCTTTTCTATCCCGCCTGGGAAATTTTCCCGCACGAAGGCAAGCTGCCGCACGCCGACGTCATCAGCGACCGCCTGCAAACGCTCGTCGCGCTTTCCGAAAATTCCGCAACTCCGCACTCCACACTCCGAAACTCATCGTGACTAGCGTTGCCGCGCTGCTGCAAAAAACGTTTGCGCCGGACGAATTGAAAAACCGCACGCGCACGCTTGCAACGCGGCGACAAAATTGCGCCGCTCGACCTGATTGAATTTCTCGAAGAACAAGGCTACGAGCCGGAAGCGCAGGTTTCGCAGAAAGGCGAAATCGCCTTGCGCGGCGGCATCGTGGATGTTTTTCCGCCGACCAGTCCGTGGCCGGTGCGGCTGGAATTTTTCGGCGACGAACTGGAATCGCTCCGCGAATTTGATCCGCTCACGCAAATTTCGCGCGGGGAAATTTCTGAAATCATCATTGCCGCCGGCCGGCGAACTGGGGATTTTGAAGTCCAAAGCCAGAAGTCCAGAAGTCCGAATGCGGCGCGAAGCTTTGCCACACTGCTCGATTATTTGCCGCGCGAAACGATTTTTGTTTTGTGCGAACCGGAATCGCTTGCCATCCACGCCGACGATTATGCGCAACAAATTCCGCCGGCGATCCATTTTTCATTTCCTGGCCGGATTTTCTTGACGGAATTAAACCGCCGCAATTTGACCTCGGTTGAGCTTTTTGAAGACGCGGAAACTGGCGAAGCCAATCCGCAATCCGCAATCCGCAATCCGCAATTTGATTCTCTCGACGCCTTCCGTCCGCTGGCCGAACGCGCGCCGGAACCGCAAATCGCCGAGGCGCAGCGGCGCGAATTTTTCCAGCAGCTTCATCGCTGGCTGCGGCAGGATTATGCCGTCCACATTTTTTGCAACAACGACGGCGAGCGGCAGCGGTTCGAGGAAATCTGGAAAGAGTTTGGTTTTGAAAGTCCAAGCTCTAAAGTCCAAAGCCCAAAGTCAAACGAGCGCGAACAACCTTGGACTTTGGACCTTGGACTTCGGCCTCATTTCGGTTCGCTCGCCCGCGGTTTTATTTGCGACGAGGCGAAACTGGTCGTCGTCACCGATGCGGAAATTTTCGGGCGCTACAAAATCCAGCGTCCGCGCCGCCAAAAATCGTCGCACGCGCTGGCCGCGCGCTCCGCGCTCGACATTGATTTCACCGATTTGGAAGAAGGCGATTTGGTCGTGCATCTGCAACACGGCATCGGACGTTATCTCGGTTTGAAAACGATGCCGATTGGCAACAGCCGCCATCCCTCAACTCTCGGCTCTCAACTCTCAACTTCCACCGAATGCCTCGTCATCGAATACGCGCCGGCAAATTCCGGCGAGGAGCCGCCGAAGCTTTACGTTCCCGTCACCGAGGCGCATCTCGTCAGCAAATATGTCGGCGCGGGCAAGGCGCATCCGCCGCTCAACACGCTCGGCGGCACGCGCTGGCACAAGGCGAAGGAGCAGACGGAAAACGCCGTGCGCGACGTCGCGTCCGAAATGTTGCGCATCCAGGCCGTGCGCGAAACGCAGGCCGGCCACGCGTTTCCGCCGGACGCGCAATGGCAGCGCGAATTTGAAAGCGCGTTCATTTACGAGGAAACCGCCGATCAAGTCCGCGCGATTGCCGAGACGAAATCCGACATGGAACGCGCCAAGCCGATGGATCGTTTGATTTGCGGCGACGTCGGTTTTGGCAAAACGGAAGTCGCCATTCGCGCCGCGTTCAAAGCCGTGATGGGCGGAAAACAAGTTGCGATTCTCGTGCCGACGACGGTTCTCGCGCAGCAGCATTTCAACAATTTCCGCGAACGCATGGCGGATTATCCGATTCGCGTGGAACTGCTCTCGCGTTTCCGCACGCAGCGCGAACAAGACCTCGTCGTCAAAAATCTCGCGGCGGGCGCGGTGGACATCGTCATCGGCACGCATCGCATCGTGCAGGACGACATTGTGTTCAAAGACCTCGGCCTCGTCGTGATTGACGAGGAGCAGCGCTTCGGCGTGCTGCACAAGGAAAAGTTCAAGCGCCTGCGCACGCTCGTGGACGTGCTGACGTTGAGCGCCACGCCGATTCCGCGCACGCTTTATCTCGCGCTCACCGGCGCGCGCGACATGAGCACCATCCAGACGCCGCCGCACGACCGTCTGCCCGTCGAGACCATCGTCACGCAATTCGACGAACGCACCATCCGCGACGCCATCCACCGCGAACTCGCGCGCGGCGGACAGGTTTTTTTCCTGCACAACCGCGTGATGACGATTCACGACATGGCCGACCGTTTGAAAAAACTTTGCCCCAACGCGCGCATTGTTGTCGGCCACGGCCAGATGAACGCGGACGATCTCGAAGAAGTGATGACGAAATTCGTCAACGGCGAGGCGGACGTTTTGCTTTCGACGACGATCATCGAAAGCGGCCTCGATATTCCGAACGCGAACACCATCATCATTGACCGCGCCGACCGCTTTGGCTTGAGCGACCTTTACCAGTTGCGCGGGCGCGTCGGGCGTTACAAGCATCAGGCCTACGCGTATCTGCTGCTGCCGCGCCACGCGAGCCTGCTCACCGACGTGCGCAAACGCATCAGCGCGATGAAGCAATACGCCACGCTCGGCAGCGGTTTCAAGATCGCCATGCGCGACCTGGAAATTCGCGGCGCGGGAAATCTGCTCGGCTCGGAACAAAGCGGCCACATCACCGCCGTCGGGTTTGAACTCTACTGCCAGTTGCTCAAGCAAAGCGTCGCGTCGCTGAAAGGCGAAAAAGTGAAACCGCGCGTCGAAGTCCGCATCGCGCTGGATTTTCTGAACGGCGTCATCACCCATCACTCATCACTCATCACTTCCTCATAACTACGTCACCGAGCCGCATCATCGCATCGAAATCTACCGCAAGCTCGCGCAGGCCACGGACAAACCCGCGCTGGACAATTTGCAGAAGGAATTGCGCGACCGTTTCGGCCCGCTGCCGCCGCCGGTGGAACTGCTGCTGGCCGTGGGCGAACTGAAAATTCTCGCCAGCGAAAAAGCCGTGACCGCCATCGAAGTCGAGGAAGACAAATTAAAAATCACGCGCCACAACGATTTCATCACGCTCGGCGGCAAATTCCCGCGCCTCACCAAAAAAGAAGCCAAGGCGCGGCTCAAGGAAATCAAGCGCCTGCTGCTGGCGATTTAAGATTACTCGAATGCCTTTTTGTCGTAGTGACTTTCGTGGATTGGATTTAATAAAATTTTCTCTCGGTCATGAAGGTTTTCGAGCAAACCAAACTTCTCAATCAATGGCTTAAATTTTTCACCTTCAGAACCAAGACCATTGTAAAAAAGAAGGCACAATTCATAAACCGACAATTGAGCCCTAGCCAAACTCGTATATCGTCTTCGATTTTTGTAATCAACGTTGGCATTGTCTGCTTTTAGAGCGTCACTTTCATTTACAAATTTGATAAGGTGATAAAGGTTTCTAAAATAATGTCCTAATTCATGTTGATACCCTTGATAGAAGGATGCATAAGCCTTGAAAACAATTTCCTTTTCATCAGTTGTCAGCTTTTTGTCGCGTTCGCCAATATAATGCATGGTAAAATATTCATAGAGATTTTTGAAGCATTTAGCACCATGAATGATGTCTGAATAATGCTTGAAACTTATTCCGGTTAAAATTTGCCTGTGTTGGTTTAGGAGTTGAAAAAATGAGTTTTCAAAATTCTGAAGTTTGATGCTCTGTTGTTGCAGCTCAAATTGCTTTTCTTGATTTTTTAATTCGATTTCTTGGCGCAAGAGTTGTTGCTTTTGAGCCAGAAACGCTACGAAGATGAGCAGCGTCCCCGCCAAAGACCAAAGAGATGCAACTGTTCCTTGTAGATAACTTCCGTAGTTTCCCCAATCGTTTAGCGAAGGTTTATCTTCTTGATGCACCCAATGCCATGCCACAAAGCCCGCGATTACAAAGGCGAATGCCGCAATTGTGGAAATCAGAATTCCATATTTTAGAATGGTTTCCGTTTTCCTCGGCTTTGGATTGTTCGGTTCGGTTTCCATAATGAAAGAAATTTCCTTAAATGTCTGCCTGTGACAATTACAATATGATTACAAAATCCGAATCGCCATCGGAATTGTTCACTCAATCCTCAACCACACCGTTTTCAAATACGCCGGTTCGGCGCGGCTGACGGGGAAAATCCGGCGCTTGCGTGCTTTGCTCCGAAGGAGCATTGGAAATTAGCCAGCCACATTTGTGGCTGGAAACCGCGCCCGCAAAACCTCGCGTCCTGACAGGACGCCGGAAACCCTCCGTCCGATTCCATCGTCACGCGCGGGACAAAGTCTCTTTAAACATTCGTCAGTGTTCCGATTCGCCTGGATTTTCAGGAATGCCGGGATCGTCCAGGATTTGCAAGGCGGAGGCGGGGCCGAGCGTTTTCCAGTCTTGCAGCACCCAGACGACTTTCTTGTCCGGCGTGACTTCGACGAGCTGCGGGCCTCTGCCATTGTTGCCGCGCGAGGTGAAGATGGTGTTGCCGTTGGCCAGGCGCGTGCAGCTTTGGGGCGCGGAGGCGAACCGGTATTCCGGCGGCAGATCTTTTTTGGCGTCGAATTCCCAGACCGTCTCGCCCTTGGGATTGACCTCGCGCGTGAGGCTGTCGCGTTCGTCGGTGATCAGCGTGTTGCCGTTCTTGAGGCGGAGCGCGGCCCACGGCGATGTGATCGGGTAGCTCCAGATTTGCCGGAAATTTTCATCGAGTTCCACGACCTTGCCCTCGCTCAAATAGGAAAGGAGATAAGTTCCCTGCGCGGTGTGGCGCACCCGGCGGAACTGCCCGTGAATGTTGTTTGGATTGAACGACTGGCCGTAGGGCAACTCGTGGTTGACCTCGACCACGCCGGTCTTGATGTTGACGACCATCAATCGCGGCGGCAGGCCGTTCAGGACGAACATGACCTTGTCCAAACCGATGGGCTGGCAGGTGTGGACTTCCGTGTGATTGGTTCCGGTGCTGTTGTTGCAATCATAGCGCCACACGACTTTTTTATCCGGCGTGATTTCGGCGACATATTGCATCCGGGTGAAAAGGATGTTGCCGTTGGAAAGCATCCACACGTCGTCGTATTCATTGCCGCCGCCGGTCTGATAAGTCCAGATGACCCTGCCGTCGTTGACGAGAAACATTTTGTTGTAACCTTCTCCGGCATAAAGCATCGGGTGTTGCGCCAGACCTTTGCCGGGCAGGCCGGCGGGGGTGATTCCATTTGTCCAATTGCCGGTCGGGGCCGCGGTTTCGGCAGGGCCGAGCGCAGGCACATCGGCGGCGGTGAATCGGTCAAGCACGGCCATGCACGGCGTCGGCTGTCGGCGAGCCGGCAAATCGTTTGAAAGCGGCGCGCAGCCGGTCAACGTGGCGGCCATAACTTACCACAAGGAAACAACGGAATTTTGTCTTCATGACTTTCTGGATTTGCGGGACAGGTTCATTTGTGTTTTGCGGGAAATTTTTTACGCTGTTGCTTGGCTGGAATTGTCACTTGCGGGAAGGGCGGCCGTCAATTTGTTTTCGCAATCATTCAATCCTCAGCCACACCGTTTTCAAATACGCCGGTTCGGCGCGGCTGATGGGAAAATCCGGCGGTTGCGGGACGTAATGCCGTTGCAGAATTTTCCGTTTCGCGCCGCGAACCGCCGCTTCCACGTCCGCGAGAAATTTTTCCGGCGGCCAGTCCGCCGCGTTCGTCGAGGCGAACAAAATTCCGCCTGGCTTGAGCACCGGCAGCGCGGCGGTGACGAGTTTGCCATAATCTTTTTCCGCGCGGAACGTGCCGTGTTCCTTCGATTGCGAAAACGTCGGCGGGTCGAGCACCACGGCGTCGAACGCGCGGCCTTTCTTCGCCAGCCGCCGCAGCCAGTCGAACGTGTCGCCGTAAATGAAATCGTGCGCCGCCGGGTCGAGGCCGTTCAGCGCGAAGTTGCGCCTGCCCCATTCGAGATATTTTTTCGAGAGATCAAGGCTCGTCGTCCGCGCGCCCGCCTTGGCCGCGCACACGGAAAAGCCGCAGGTGTAGGCGAAACAATTTAGGATTTCCGATTTCGGATTTCGGATTTCCGATTTGAAAAGCGGAAAATCCGCCGCGATGTGGCCGGTCAAAAACCGGCGGCGGTTGTCGCGCTGATCCAGAAACAGGCCGACGGAATAGCCTTCGTTAAAACTCATCTCGAAGCGAACGCCATTTTCCAAAATCTCAAACCGCTCCGGTGCGGCTTCGCCGAACACAAGTTGCGGCGAGGCTTCGGAGGTGGTGGAACGGCGGACTTGGCGCGAAAGAATTTTGTGATACGCGCCGCGCGACGAAAATTTTTTGGCGAGCCGCGACAATTCTTCATTTTGTTTTGCGCTCAACGGCTGATTCGGATTGCGAGAGCAAAAAGTCACCGAGCTTTTCCACGAACCAGCCCGGCCAGCCGTCGCTCGCGCCGTGAATCAGACGGAAAGCGTTTGTCACTTCCGGTTCGATGACGGCAGAGCGCAAGGCAAGTCGCGGTTCCTCGTCAAAATCCGCCGGCGACAGAAAATTTCACCGGCTTGCCCGTGGCCGGATGCGTGAACTCAATTTCTCGCTGCGTGCAAAAAAACGCGCGAAGAAGCCGTGCCGCCGTAAAGCGTGTCGCCGAGAATGGGAAAGCCGTTTTCGGCAGCATGAACGCGGATTTGGTGCGTGCGTCCGGTGAGCGGCTCGGCGCTCACCATTTTCAATCTGCGAATTTCCGAATTTGGAATCCGCGATGGGAGTGAATTTGGTCTCGGCCATTTCGCCGTCCGGCACGGCTCGCATATTTTTCGCCGACGCGGACAAGCGACGTTTTCACCGTGAATTCTTTCGCCGGCACTTCGCGGTCGGTGAGCAGCAGATATTTTTTGCGGACGCGGCGGTGCGGTGAATTGTTCCGTGAGCGATTTGTTGGCGAGCGGCGTTTTGCCAAAAACGAGGACGCCGCTGGTTTCCTTGTCGAGCCGGTGCAAGATGGCGAGCGACGCCCAGCGCGGCTCGCGATGTTTCAGCCAGTCATAAATGCCCTCGCCGGCATAAGGCGACGGCGCGTGCGTGTTCCAGCCGGCGGGTTTGTGAACCACCAGCAGATGTTCGTCCTCAAAAATCACGCACGGAACCATGCGCCATGAAAACATTTTTTGACGCGGGAATGAAGTTGGAATTAGAATGTTTCAACCAAAACCATGGTCTCACACAAAGGCCGCAACGGTCGCAAAGAAATTATTTTTAGGACACTTTGTGTTCCTGCGTAAGTTGAACCCCGGCCACAGTTTAATCTGCTCAATGCCTTTATCGTGCTGCCGGCAAAGGCGTCCGATTCTGCAATAGCTGGACATAATGCAGGGCGGTTGCATCCTTTGGGTTGCGCTGAAGCACGTCCTCAAACTGTTTGAGGGCATCATCCAGCTTTCCCTGTTCGTATAAGGCGACGCCCAAGTCCGCACGAGCATCAATTAAATTGGGATCAAGTCGCAGGGCTTGCCGAAACTGCTGCTCGGCCTGGGCGGGCTGCCCAAGCCGGCCCAGTTCAAAACCCAGTTGCATATGAGGTTGGGACTGATCAGGTGCGAGTTCAACGGCCGCCAGATATTGGCGTGCCGCTTCGTCGTGACGGCCGAACGCCGCCAGCGCCCGTCCGTCTTCCATGCGCAGGGCTGTATCTGAAGGACTCAGCTTGATGGCGTCGGCAAAATTGGTGACGGCCAGTCCATACCATCTGCGGTTGAAGCAAAAACGCGCCAGCGCGGCCAGGTCGTCCGCTTGGTTGACGCGATTGGTCAACGCCGTGCTGTAGCATTGCTGCGCGTCGTTGGTGCGCCCCATTTCTTCATACAGTTGCCCAAGAGCCAGCCATGCCGTGCCATAATCCGGTTTCAGGGCAAGGGTGCGCTTGAACTCGACGACAGCCTCATTGAGGCGGCCAAGTTTTTCCAGACACAAGGCGAGGTTTTGTCTGGCCCAAACTGCCTGCGGATCAAGTTCAAAGACACGCTTGAAGGCCGAGGCTGCATCCTCATATTTCTCTTCCTGCGCCAGCAGGGTTCCGTCAAGCAGCCAGCACCCGGCGCTGCTGGGCACCTCGTCCAGCGAGTGTTGAACCGCGCCAACCCCCCCGACATAATCTCCCTCCCTTGCCTTGATTTCGCCCAATTGTTCCCACAGCTCGGCATCATCAGGCCAACGTGCGAGTGCGGCCCCGGCGGCGGATTGCGCCCCGCGAAGCGACGCGGTCGAATCGGCCGGCGGCAATTTGCCCGCCTCGTCGGTCAGGCGGCGCATTTCTTCGTCGTGGTTGGCCTGAAACGTGAACGGAACATCCCCAATGCGCCCAAACATGATTGACAGCGCCAGTTGCGTGTCGCGCGACGTGTAGCCCAGGCGTTGCGCGCATCCCGCAACATCCGGCCACGCGGCGCTTGCCGGAAGCTTCAATGCACTCTCCACCTTTTCCGCGATGGCGCGGGCCAGAACATAGTTGCCCTGAAATGTGAGATGGACGTGTTCATAAAACAAATCGTCGCCGGGAATGCCGTCCGAACTCGCCTCCGCCACCGCCCGTTCTCCGTCGGCCAGCGTCACATCGCCCGCCGCCTGCTGCCGGATGATGTCATTGAACCGGCTGTCGCATCGGAAACGCAAGGCATCCAGATCACGCGCAGCAACAAATTCTTTTTGAGCCGTCTCAACGTCTTTCAATGCCAGCACGCATTGGCCGCGACGGAACCGCAACTCTGCAAAGCTTCCGTCAATTTGTTCCGCTTGATCATAGTCAGTCGCCGCCTGCTGAAGATCTCCGCTCTCCTGGGCTTTCACACCGGCATCGAACAGGCGTTGCCAGTCATTGATCTGTGACTCCGAAAGGCCGGGGCGGTGCAGCGACGCGAACGGGGCGCAATCTTTCAAGTTCACCCCGACTGTGCTTAATACGATCTTCGCCCCGCTGTCCCGGCCGGCAGCAATGATGTCCTCCAGATTTTGCCCGAAATTATAATAAACCGCGCTGAGGCGCGGGTTGGAGGCGGCTATTTTATATTTCACGAACGCGCTCATGCCTTCCCATTCGCTGCTCTCCGCACTGGTTTTCTCCACCGATCTCTGCAGGGAATCGAACAACTGGCCGACCTTTGTCGCCTTCAGCGCCAGTCCGGCGCGGATCAGCGGCAGCGGCAGCGTCTGGCTGCCGAAGACCGTCCCGGCGCCAAACGGCCCGACCACTTCATTGTTCCCCAAATATATCACCCAAACGTCCGCGTGAGCTTCCTCGCAGTCGCGCGACAGCGGCAGGACAACGTGCGAGTTGATGGCGGTCATGGCGGCATTGACCACTTCAAACTTCTTGTCGGGGTGACGTAATTCAAGCATGGCTTCCAGCATCCGGGGCAGCCCGAAGCGCGGTTGCGGATCGCCATAAGCCGCAGACCCCCCAAAGACAAAAATCCGAACCGTGTCCGGCGGCTTCTCGCGCGGAATGGAACTCGCAAACGGCTGGCGGGCCGCGCGCGGCCCGAAAAAACGCCAGCCAAACTGGTCGTTCTGCACAAATGTCTTTTCACCGTGGTTCGTGGATTTCAGCAGAAATGCGGTTGGATATCCATAACCGCCCAGCCAGAGTCCCAAATCCAGCAAACCCAGGAAAAGCAGCGGCACCCCCACCAAGGCCATCAGCCGGAAATACCACAACTTCCGCCGGGACTCTGGCACGGCAGGTTTCTTCGGAAAATTTCGCTTTGGCTTACGCCGGCTCATAATGTCTAAATTGAACCTGTTCCACAACATTCACGCCAGTTTCATTTCGCGAGTGCATTGACACTTCTACGGAAGGTGTGGATTCCTTGGACATATTATTGCAAAGGCGTCCGATTCTGCAATAGCTGGACATAATGCAGGGCGGTTGCATCCTTTGGGTTGCGCTGAAGCACGTCCTCAAACTGTTTGAGGGCATCATCCAGCTTTCCCTGTTCGTATAAGGCGACGCCCAAAGCCTCACGAGCATCAATTAAATTGGGATCAAGTCGCAGGGCTTGCCGAAACTGCTGCTCGGCCTGGGCGGGCTGCCCAAGCCGGCCCAGTTCAAAACCCAGTTGCGTATGAGGTTGGGACTGATCGGGTGCCAGTTGAACAGCCGCCAGATATTGGCGTGCCGCTTCGTCGTGACGGCCGAACGCTGCCAACGCCTCTCCGTCTTCCATGCGCAGGCCGGGGTCCGATGGACTCAACTTGATGGCGGCGGCAAAATTGGTGACGGCCAGTCCAAACCAGCGGCGACTGGCGCAAAAACGCGCCAGTGCGGTCAGATCCTCCGCCGTGTTGAAGCGATTGGTCAACGCCGTGCTGTAGCATTGCTGCGCGTCGTTGGTGCGCCCCATTTCTTCATACAGTTGTCCAAGAGCCAGCCAGCCCTTGCCATAATCCGGTTTCAGGGCGAGGACGCGTTTGAACTCGACGACGGCTTCGTCGCGGCGGCCAAGTTTTTCCAGGCACAAGGCGAGGTTGAACCCGGCCCAGTCGGCTCGCGAATAGAACTCATTGACACGCTTAAAGGCCGCAATTGCATCCTCATATTTCTGTTCCTGCGCCAGCAGAGTGCCGTATAGCAGCCAGCATTCGGGTCCTCTGCTGGGCACCAGGTCAAGCGAATGTTGAACTGCGCCAATCCCCCCGACATAATCTCCCTCCCTTGCCTTGATTTCGCCCAATTGTTCCCACAGCTCGGCATCATCAGGCCAACGTGCGAGTGCGGCCCCGGCGGCGGATTGCGCCCCGCGAAGCGACGCGGTCGAATCGGCCGGCGGCAATTTGCCCGCCTCGTCGGTCAGGCGGCGCATTTCTTCGTCGTGGTTGGCCTGAAACGTGAACGGAACATCCCCAATGCGCCCAAACATGATTGACAGCGCCAGTTGCGTGTCGCGCGACGTGTAGCCCAGGCGTTGCGCGCATCCCGCAACATCCGGCCACGCGGCGCTTGCCGGAAGCTTCAATGCACTCTCCACCTTTTCCGCGATGGCGCGGGCCAGAACATAGTTGCCCTGAAATGTGAGATGGACGTGTTCATAAAACAAATCGTCGCCGGGAATGCCGTCCGAACTCGCCTCCGCCACCGCCCGTTCTCCGTCGGCCAGCGTCACATCGCCCGCCGCCTGCTGCCGGATGATGTCATTGAACCGGCTGTCGCATCGGAAACGCAAGGCATCCAGATCACGCGCAGCAACAAATTCTTTTTGAGCCGTCTCAACGTCTTTCAATGCCAGCACGCATTGGCCGCGACGGAACCGCAACTCTGCAAAGCTTCCGTCAATTTGTTCCGCTTGATCATAGTCAGTCGCCGCCTGCTGAAGATCTCCGCTCTCCTGGGCTTTCACACCGGCATCGAACAGGCGTTGCCAGTCATTGATCTGTGACTCCGAAAGGCCGGGGCGGTGCAGCGACGCGAACGGGGCGCAATCTTTCAAGTTCACCCCGACTGTGCTTAATACGATCTTCGCCCCGCTGTCCCGGCCGGCAGCAATGATGTCCTCCAGATTTTGCCCGAAATTATAATAAACCGCGCTGAGGCGCGGGTTGGAGGCGGCTATTTTATATTTCACGAACGCGCTCATGCCTTCCCATTCGCTGCTCTCCGCACTGGTTTTCTCCACCGATCTCTGCAGGGAATCGAACAACTGGCCGACCTTTGTCGCCTTCAGCGCCAGTCCGGCGCGGATCAGCGGCAGCGGCAGCGTCTGGCTGCCGAAGACCGTCCCGGCGCCAAACGGCCCGACCACTTCATTGTTCCCCAAATATATCACCCAAACGTCCGCGTGAGCTTCCTCGCAGTCGCGCGACAGCGGCAGGACAACGTGCGAGTTGATGGCGGTCATGGCGGCATTGACCACTTCAAACTTCTTGTCGGGGTGACGTAATTCAAGCATGGCTTCCAGCATCCGGGGCAGCCCGAAGCGCGGTTGCGGATCGCCATAAGCCGCAGACCCCCCAAAGACAAAAATCCGAACCGTGTCCGGCGGCTTCTCGCGCGGAATGGAACTCGCAAACGGCTGGCGGGCCGCGCGCGGCCCGAAAAAACGCCAGCCAAACTGGTCGTTCTGCACAAATGTCTTTTCACCGTGGTTCGTGGATTTCAGCAGAAATGCGGTTGGATATCCATAACCGCCCAGCCAGAGTCCCAAATCCAGCAAACCCAGGAAAAGCAGCGGCACCCCCACCAAGGCCATCAGCCGGAAATACCACAACTTCCGCCGGGACTCTGGCACGGCAGGTTTCTTCGGAAAATTTCGCTTTGGCTTACGCCGGCTCATAATGGTTGAAACATGACGTCAAGTGCGGATAAGATAATGGCAGTGCGAAATCCGGTCGAGCGCCAATTCGCCCCGCGCGGAAGATGGCACATCGCATTTTCCTGTAGATTGGAAAGCGAGGCTGTTCTCAATTCAAAAAGTTCCAAAAACTGTGATCTTTCTGGGGGACAATGTCAAGTAAGGCAGCCGCACGTCATTGATATCCAATCAGCAGGCATCTGCCTTACTGCAATTTGAAGAACATCTGCGGAGCCACCATGACGTTGTTCGTGTAAGGCGATGTTGCCCCGGCAACCGGCGTCCACGGACCCGCTAGGTTCGTCGCTTCGAGCAACGCGCCGCTGCTCCAAGTCAGCACGACCTGATTGCCATTGAGGACTGGATTGCCACTAAATGGCGGCGGCCATACGACGAGGTTAAAAATTTCGATTGGATAAGTTTCATCACATTCATTTATGGCATCCAACACATACACTGCGCTAACCGTCACATTCGTAATGGTCAAGCTGCTCGTGTCTGCGCCGAGAATGGGGACCCCGTTACTCGTCCACTCGCAGTTGCCAATCCCACTTGGGGCGCCCAACTGCACCGTTTGTCCAGACTGGACATTAGTGGTTACTGGTTCGGGTATGACCAGTGGTATTGCACATCCAAAGTGGATTTCATAGTTATAGATGCGCACGTCGTAAATCTCGAAGGTGGAAAAATTGCCAAAGTTGCTGCCCGAGCTGTCTTGTGCGCCAAAGCAGAGATGTTCAACCGGAGCCAGATTATATGCTCCGCTGTTGGTTTCTTGGGCGGCCAGCATACCATCCACATACAGGTTGCGAATGCCCGTCGCCGCGTCGAAAGTGCCGATATACTGGTGCCAATTGCCATCATTTTCGAAGAAGTTTGAGGCGGCCAAATCTTCTCCGGATTGCCGTAGACGGCCGAACCCAATGTGACCGTGCCGCCCGGTGCCTCGGATGGTCCAACAAGGACGGTCATTGACCGTCGGTGCGAAGCTGCCAGCCGGCTCCATTGTCGCCATACTTGGACACAAAAGGATACCAATTGCCCGGCCAGCCTTTCGCCCAAAACATGACCGTCATGGCGTTGTGAATGGTATCATCGAACGTATTAGTGTAGTTCGCGTCCAGCGTGGACGAGTTATTGATGGCGATGCCATCGCTATTTAGGTAAAGCGAATAACCGGACTTGCCGGGTGGCACATCATTCGTGAAGTAATAGCTGCCACCGGCATTGCCGATGTCGAAACCGTCGTGTGTGCCCGCCGGTGAATAGCCTGAAACATCGGCAAAATTGGTTGATCCGTTAAGCCATTCACCCACCAAGGCATTTGTCTCAATGACATTGCCCGGCGAATCATTCACCGTCAATGTCGCGTTGGAACTCGCCACGCTGTTGTATGAGTTGCTGACAATGACCGAATAAGTCGCCGCATCACTGTCTGAAATGCCCGTGATGGTGAGTGTGTTTGTGGTTGCACCGGAAATGTTGCCTCCATTGGCGAGATTCGTGCCATTCTTTTGCCATTGATAACTCAAGGGGGAAGGACTTGTTGCACTGACAAGGAATGTCACGGTTGCGCCGGCATAATTTGTTTGGGATTGCGGCTGAACGGTGATCGCTGGCGGAGCGTCTGGTGGAGCAGAAGGTTTGGTGACCGTTATATTATCCATCACAAATTGCACCTGGCCCGATGTGAACGTGACGCTGTCAACTCCGATGTAGTCGAAATTGATCAATGTGGGTGCGCCATTGGTTGCCGTATAGGTATTGGAATAAACCATTGTCGCCCCAACGAAACCTTCAACCTGAATGTTCAGTGTTGGATAATTTGGACCCGATGAAGTTAGATAAGCCGAGTCCAAGTCAAACAAACCATTGGAACTCGAAATGGAGGCAGGGAAGCCATAGAGATTGAACGCCACATTCGCTGGCGAAACGACACCATAGTAATAGCCATCGCCAGGGGTTGCGCTGAATTCCAATCCGTTTTCGACACAAAAATTGCCCCAGTTCAGCCCGCCGTAGCCATTCGGGACAAAGGGGGGATGTGCATCAAGCGGCCCACCTGCTGGCAGATCATCAAAAGTAAGTAGCGGTTGCCCATTCCCGGCGACGGTGGGCCAGCCGCCAAAGTTCGAACCCCAGCCCGTGGTGCCCGGCAGATAATAAACCGTGCCTTTCTCAAAAACTGGGCCGTAGTCATTTACGAACACCGTGTAATCCGCCGAGCCTGGGCCGCCACCGACAGTAGGCGCGTTGCCTTCAAAATAAGCGGCATTCAACAGGGGACAATTTTCAAATGCCCATTGGCCTATGTTGGTGACGCTGTCGGGAATCGTCACGCTCGTCAGGTCACAAGCAAAAAACGCTGACTCGCCAATGCTTCGGACGCTGCTACCAATCGTCACACTAGACAGGTGACTACCCACGAACGCTCCATAGCTAATGCTGGTAACATTGCCGCCCATCGACAAATTTGTAAGACCGGAACAATTAAAGAACGCATAATCGCCAATATTGGTGACGCTGTTTGGGACAACATAGCTTTCGGTCAGGCCTCCGGGATATTCGATCAGTGTCGTCAGGGACTTATTGAACAACACGCCGCTTGCACTGGCATAATTCGGATTGGCCGCATCAACGGCAATATTCGTTAAGCCGGAACAAGCATCAAACGGATAATCGCCAATGTTGGTAACGCTGTATGGGATTATCACGCCCGTCACCGTGGTTTGGTTGTAAAACGCACCGGATCCAATGCTTGTTACCGGATACCCGTTGGTTGTGTCCGGGATGGTCACCGCTCCGCCGGGACCCGTGTAGCCCGTGATGGTGATGGCACCGTTGTTCGTCGTGAATGTGAACTGCGCCTGCGCCACGGCGGGAAGCATGGCCGCAACCAGCAACCAGATATGAATCAGGTTTCGTTTGGTTTTCATTTTGCAGGAGGTGTTGTTTGCGTCGTCGAAGTGGTTCCGTAAGTGGCACTGCGTCTGCGGCCAGAGGAATCTACAGCCTGCAGAGTTCCGCTGGACGTATCACCGGTTTCATTCAACTGCCAAAAAGCAACCGGGCTATCGGCCATGACCACTGTCGCGTAATTGGAAACCGCACGGGCCGATTGGAATAGAAACGCGAGACCCAGAGTCAGACCAGCGGCGAGCAGTTGTCGGAGGCAACCGCTTATTGACCGATGGCAAAAAAACGGATTTTGCGGAACAATTTGAGTTGTATTCTTCATGGGCTTTCATTCACATAAGCCAATGCTGCCCAATTGATTGTTCTACTTTAGAACGTCTAAAATATGCTGTCAAGTGAATTATCCTGTCTGGACGATTGCCAGAATGTCTGCTTGTCCCGTGGCGGTTTAAGCTGGAGAAAATCTTTCCCGAACAGGCGCAATATCCATCCGAACGGAGTCAGGATTAAAAAAAAGAACGCGACCAGAACAATCTTGCCCAGAATTTGAAACGTATAAAACCCCAGCCGCGTCGTGAACCGATAATAGCCGCGGAACCAGCGTGGCCGCAGCCACGCGCACAACGCCGCCAGCGCAACCAAAACCAGCACCGCCGCCAAGCAGGTCGAGGAGACTACGCCGCGCCAGCGCAAAATGCCGATGATCATGGTCGGGCCAATCAGGCCAATCAGCGTGACTTTGCGCCATTCCCTTGGATCTTCTTTGAAATAGAGCCTCATTTAATCAGCTTTTGGTGCGATGTGTCGTTCAACCCTGGCGCGGGGCTGGGCCAGGCGTTCAATGATAAAATTGCCGACGATCAAATAATCCATCTCGGTGTTCATAAAACACCGGTAGGCATCGTCCGGCGTGCAGACGACCGGCTCTCCGCGCACGTTGAAAGAAGTATTGACTAGGACGCCGCAACCGGTGGCTCGTTCAAAACGCAGGAGCAAATCATATAGGCGCGGGTTGACCTCGCGCGTGACGGTCTGCACGCGGGCGGAATAATCC
This sequence comes from uncultured Verrucomicrobiae bacterium, assembly GCA_963755455.1. GTDB lineage: Bacteria > Verrucomicrobiota > Verrucomicrobiia > Limisphaerales > UBA11358 > UBA11358. Next base: position 292,272 of record CAVWJH010000004.1, on the reverse strand, counting down.
ACATGGGTCACGGCAGGAATGGTGGAGCGCCCGGCTTTGAGCAAATCAAAACCGCTCATGTCCGCAGGCAATGGCTGGCGGAGTTTTGCTTGAACCGGCGCGACCAGCAGCATATAGGGCGAATCTTCGTCCAGTTCAAAATAATCCGCCACCCGCTCGCGGCGCACAATCGGCGCGAACGGACGGAACGATTCGCGGAATTTTATCTTGAGGTTCATCACCGATTGCATACGCGACGAACGGGCGTCGCCGAGAATGGAGCGATTCCCCAGCGCGCGCGGGCCGAATTCCATCCGCCCCTGAAACCAGCCCACGACTTTTTCATCCGCCAGCAACCTGGCGGTTGCTTCGAGCAATTCGTCGTCGGAGCAGCGGCTATAAACAGCTTGGTGGCTTTTGAGCACGGCCTCGATTTCACTGTCGGAATATTCCGGTCCCAACAGTGCGCCGCACATGGAATCGTTGGCCACCGGTATTCGCGCTTCCTTGCTATGCCACGCCGCCAAAGCTCCACCAAGCGCGCCGCCGGCGTCACCCGCAGCGGGTTGAATCCAGAGCCGCTTGAAGATTTTTTCGCGCAGAATATGTCCGTTGGCCACGCAGTTGAGCGCAACCCCGCCGGCTAGGCAAAGATTGTCGCAGCCGGTCAATTCCCGTGCGTGCCGGGCCAGCATCAGCATCATTTCCTCGCAGATCAATTGGATGGAACGCGCCACATCCATGTGCCTTTGCACAATCGGCTCTTCTGCGCCGCGCGGCGGACCGCCGAACAAGCGGTGAAAACGGCCATTGGTCATGGTCGTGCCGCCGAGAAAATCAAAATAGTCCATGTTCAGCCGGAACGACCCGTCCGCTTTCACTTCAACCAGATTTTCGCGGATGGCATCGGCGTATTTTGGCTCGCCGTAGGGCGCGAGGCCCATCAATTTGTATTCGCCGGAGTTGATACGGAATCCGCAATAATCCGTGAATGCCGAATAGAGCAGTCCGAGGGAATGCGGAAAACGCAGCTCCTCGATCATTTTGATTTCCGAACTGCGGCCGACGCCAATCGTGGTCGTCGCCCATTCGCCGACGCCATCCACGGTGAGAATGGCCGCCTCGGTGAATGGCGACGGGTAAAACGCGCTGGCGGCGTGGGCCTGGTGGTGTTCCGTGAACAAAACTGCGCAATCCGCGCGCAGCTCCGGCAGCTCCTTGCGAATCGTGCCGCGCAGATCGAGCCGTTCACCAAGCCAGTTCGAGATCACGGTGGGAAACGTCCGCCAACCGCGCGGTGCCACGGCCAGATACGTCTCCAGCACGCGGGCAAATTTGAGACCCGGTTTGTCGTAGAAAACGACCGCGTCCAATTGCCTGTGGGTGAGTCCTGCGATGCGGAGGCAGGCGTCAATGGCATGGCACGGGAAATCCGCATCGCTTTTTTTCCGCGTGAATCGCTCCTCCTGGGCGGCGGCGGCGATCCGGCCATCGCATACCAATGCCGCGGCCGCATCATGGTAAAAGGCGGAAATCCCCAGGATGTTTCGCCACGACGGCATCGCTTAAAAAGGATAAAGAGCCCAAACGATGCCTGAACTGGACGCAAAAATGAGAACCGCCGCAAGCACGAGCAGGAGAAGCACCAATGGAATCAACCACCATTTCTTCTCACGCGCGCAGAACCTGAAAAATTCTTTGAATACGTTCCACATAAATGCAGCAATGTCACTGTCATTTGCCATGTTTGCCACCCAATGGCGAGTAAAAAAAGAGGCAGAGGTTAAAAACCTCTGCCTCTCTGATTCATATCTCAATTACAGGCATCTGCCTTACTGCAATTTGAAGAACATCTGCGGAGCCGCAGTGACGTTGTTCGTATAAGGCGATGTCGCCCCGGCAACCGGCGTCCACGGGCCGAGTATGTTCGTCGCTCCAAGCAGCGTGCCGCTGGAATAAGTCAATACCAATTGACTGCCGTTGATGACCGGTCGGCCAGTCCACGTCCCCGATCCCGTCGTCAGTGGCACCGGCGGTATCAAGGAGTTGACTTGAGCTTGGCTGAACGTGGTGTTGTATATTTGCGCACCGTAGATTTGGCCGGTGTAATACCCGTTGTTGCCAAATGTGCCAGGTGTCTGTTCCTCTCCACCGAAGCAGAGGTGTTGCAGCGGGGCCAAGTTATAAGCTCCCCGGCCAGTCTCCTCCGCTGCCAGTTGCCCGTCTATATACAAGTCACTGATCCCGGTCGTCTGGTTGTAATCAGCGGCGTAGAAGTGCCAACCGGAATCAATTGTGATTGCGGATAGACAATCTTCCGTCTCACCATAAATGCCGCTGCCAACAACAACCGTGCCCGAACCGCCCCGAACCGTCCAACTCGGGTCATTGCCATTATTGCTGGCTCGCACACCCCATCCGGGACCTTCAGCATTCTTGGTTATGAAGCCAGTCCAGCCTCCCGGGATGCCTTTTGCCCAGAATACGGCGGTGAATGCGTTGGTGAGGTTGTCATCGAACGTGTTGGTGTAACCCGCGTCACCCGTGGCCGTGTTGCTGATTGCAATGATGGTGTTGCCATTGGGGAGCCAGAGCGAATAACCAGTTTTCCCGGGTGGCACATCATTCGTGAACTTATAGTAGGGAGAGGGAACATTGGCACCGGTGATGCCGTAGCCGTCGTGCGTGCCCGCCGGCGAATAGCCGGAAACATCGTCAAGGTTGCTTGCTCCCATAAACCATGCACCCACGACATTCCCAGCAGGTATGGCCGCAGTTTGGGAAACTGTGAGGTTTGCGCTGGAGCTGGTCTGCGAGCCGCCAGAGTATGTGATAACCAGTTTATACACACCCAGGAAGTTCGTCGTCGTATCCTCGATCGTCAGGACATTGGTAGCTGATCCCATGATATAACCTCCGCCATAGGCACCGTCCACCAAATTGGTGCCATTTAACTGCCACTGATAGGTCGTGGCTTTGTTGAAGGTAGTGACACTGGTGCTTATCTTGGCCGTTACGCCAATATAGGCACTGACGGATGCTGGCGGCTGCACGGTGATCACCGGGTGGGGCAACAACGCCAAAACCTGATCGGAACTGAGGCTATAGTTATAGTAGCGCACGTCGTAAATAGACGCCCTGGCGAAGCCAGTGAACCCGTCTGTTGTCTGTTCCTGGCCACCGATGACGAGGTGTTTATTCGCAGCCAAGGCATAGGAACTCGTGAGGTTGGTTTGTTGACCCACCAGCGTTCCATCAAAATACAAGTTACGGACGCGCGTGACCGGGCTGTAAGTGGCGGCATAGTGGTGCCACGTCGTGTTGTTGCCAGGAATGGCCTGCGGGCTGGATTCCATAACCGTATTTCCCCAAAGGCCATCCCCCAAGGTGTAAACGGTGGAGCCATTATCAATGCCATCCAAGTCGAAATACAAATCTTGGGACCACGCTTCAATGCCGACGCTCCATCCGATGCCATCATATTCGCTGTCATTATTATAGCCATCCTTGGACACCCAGGCGATCCAAGGGGCTCCGCCGGGTCCACGATCCTTTGCCCAGAACGCGACGGTAAACTCTGTAGTATCGTATGTATTGGTGTAGGCACCGTCTGCGGTGGACGAGTTGGCGATGGCGATAGCTGAATCACTCGTGGGGAATTCAATTGATTGACCGGACTCGCCGAGCGGCACATCATTCGTGAAGTAATAGTTGTCAGCGCCGACGGCGTAACCGTCGTGTGTGCCAGCCGGTGTAAAGCCTGAAAGATCAGTCAAAGTGCCGTTTGTGAACCATTCACCCACCACGGTCCTTGGCACAATGGTAAGAATCGCATTGCTGCTGACCGCCGTCCCATAGAGGTTTGTGACAATCATATGATACGAACCTTCATCGTTCGTCGTCAAACTGAGAACAGTCAGTATGTTCGAATTTATGCCGGAGAAATTGGTGCTGTCAGGCAAAAGATTGACATTGGTGCCGTTCAAAAGCCACTGATACGAAAGCGGCAGGGTGCCGGCGGCGGTAGCCTGAAACTGCGCCTTCGTTCCGGAAAAGGCGGCAACGGCTAGCGGCTGTCCGACCACCGCTGCCGGAACTGCGCCATAAATCCCCTGAACTTGGGAACTGGTGAGCGCGTAGTTATAGACGCGCGCGTCAAAGACCTCCATGGTCGAGTAGTTGCCAAAGGTGCTGCCCGGCGGGCTGTCTTTGGCGCCGATGCAGAGATGTTCAGCCGCAGCCAGGGTATATGTCACGTTGTTGGTTTGGCTGGCGGCCAACTTGCCATCCACATACAGATTGCGTATGCCTGTCGAGGCGTCGTAAGTGCCGACATAGAGGTGCCAGTCTGCCATCATTGCTGGGAATGGTTGTGGTGCCCATGTCATCTCCGCTAATCCCCAATGTGGCCGTGCCACCCGCGCCTCGAAGTGTGAAACACGAGTCTGGGCCGCTTCCGTAAGTGCGGAGCTGCCATCCGGCTTCAGCTTCGCCAAACTTGGACACCCAGGGGCTCCAAGTGGTCGGCCAGCCCTTCGACCAGCACGAGACGGTGAAGGCGTGATTGATGACGCCATCGAACGTGTTGTCGTAGTCCGCGTCCAGTGTGGACGAGTTGCTGACGGCAAAACCGGTATCACCGTTGTAGAAGAAAACCGATTGACCAGACTGGCCTGGGGGCACATCGTTCGTGAACGCATAGTTACCGCCGCCAATGACCATGGCGTCGTGATTGGCCGCCAGCGAATAGCCTGAAACATCCGTTAAATTGGTTGATGCATTTGATCCGTCAAACCATTCACCCACCAACGCTCCAGTTTGAATGGTAAGGGTCGCATTGCTGCTGACCGTCGAGCCGATCGAGTTGTTGACAAACAACTGATAAGAACCCACATCATTCGCCGTCGCACTGGCAATACTCAAAATGTTGGAATTTGCCCCGGTGAAATTGCTGGCGTCCGCCAGAAGATTGACATCGGTGCCGTTCAACTTCCACTGATAAGTAAATGGTGTGGTGCCGTTGATGCCTGTGGCACTAAATTGCGCAGGCGATCCCGCAAGGACGTATGCGGATTGCGGCTGCGTGGTTATCTGCGGCGCAAATCCCGACACGCCTACGCCAGATGCAAACAACTGCACAACCTGATTGGGAGTGAGGGCCTTGTTAAAAATGGCCGCATCGGAAATGACGCCGGGGAAGGAGCGGCTGGCGGCGGAGCTATCGGCACCAAGATAAATAGTTCCACTATTGAACGCTTCGGAGGTGAGCGGGGTGGTCTGGACTGCCGACGACAATACGGGCTGCCAATTATTGTTGGGATCAAGATAATCCAGATAGATGGTCGCCTGGTTTGATTGAACCACCAAGGCCACGAACGACCAGTAATACGTCGGCGGATAAAGCCCCGAATTGTAATTATAAGTGGTCGCGCTGTTATTATTCCAGGTGTAGCCCAGACTAGCCGTTCCACCCGAGTTCAAGGTGCCGCTAAATCCAAAACCTGCGACGTCACTGCCTCCTCGCATAAACAACAATCCGACACTCGCGGGAACCACGACATTTGGTTGAATCCACATGGCGATGGTCTCTCCATTGGTGAGCGTGGCACCGGTCGCTGGAAACCCATTCAAAGGCGGAAGTGTGACCACTGAAGTTAAATCGTTATTTACGCTTTGCAGCGCGCCCTGGTTGGCTGCAAATCCATTGTAAGCAGGGCTTCCACCAGGTTGCGGCGACTGGATGAAGTTGGCTGCATTTTGAGCATTCAATCCATAAGTCCCGTTGAATCCATTGGTAGTGGAATCTACAGCCGTCGCAGGTCCGGGATTGGGATTAGTGGTGTCAGCCAACTGCCAAAAGGCAACCGGATTATCGGACAAGACCGTCGTCGCGTAACTTGGAAGCGCGCGGGCCGATTGCGAGAGCATCGCGACTCCCAAAGCCAGGCACGCGGCAAGCTTGCCGGCACGACTGGACATTAAGGGAAACATTCGGGATCGAGCCTGCGAGTTTCGGAATGATAAAACCTGCGGTGAATTGTTAATAGTCAAATTGTTAGGAGTCGAATTGTTAGGTTTCATAATGTTATTGGTATATTTATAGCACTTTTCATTTTTTTTGACATCAGTTTCGTCGTGAGTTCCGCCCGGAGAGTTCTGCCCGAATTGCTCTAGGTGCCTTACACGGCTAGTGAATATGGTGAAGAAAGTCTCACGAATGTGAAACGAATGAAATATGACATACGTCATATTTTTCACTTTTGTCGTAAAGGCATGAACGCTTCCAAAATCCGCCTTGTTTCCTTGTAAATGGTTCATGTTCAGCCGGAACGAGCCATCCGCTTTCAATTCAACAAGTTTTTTGCGGTTGCATCAACCACCATTTTTTCTCACTCACGCGCGCAGAACTTGAAAAACTCTTTGAATACGTTCCACATAAATGCAGCAATGTCACTGTCATTTGCCATGTTTGCCGTCCAAAAGCGATAAAAAAAGAGGCAGAGGTTTTCACCTCTGCCTCTCTGATTCATATCTTAATTACAGGCATCTGCCTTATTGGCTCGCCTTGAAGAACAACTGCTGAGACGCCGTGACGTTGTTCGTGTAGGGCGATGTCGCCCCGGCTACCGGCGTCCACGGACCGAGTATGTTCGTCGCTTCGAGCAACGAGCTGCCTGTCCATGTGAACACTAATTGATTGCCGTTAAGAACTGGGTTTTGAACCTTCGCCGGTGTCACCGGAATTGGCACCGGCGGTATAATGGAGTTGATTTGGGCTACGCTGAGCGCTGTTTTGTAGATTTGCACGCCGTATATTTCACCTTTGAAGTAACCGTTGTTACCGAAGTTGTTGCCAGGCGACAAGTCTTCTGAACCGAAGGCAAGGTGTGCAGTGGAGGGCGTATATCCCACTTGGTTAATCTGCTGTGCCTCCAACACGCCATCCACATACAAGCTGCGGATGCCCGACGGCAGATCATACGTGCCTGCATAGAAGTGCCACTTGCCGTCAGTCTGTTTAACGGACGCTTGCATATCTTCAGTGCCACCCGAGCCGCGAACGGTCCAGCATCCAGTGCCACCTGAACCGCCCTCCCGCAATGCCCAGCCGGTGCCACTGTCACCACTCTTGGTCACAAACGAATTCCAAGCGCCCAGTGACCCCTTCGCCCAGCATGTGACAGTGAATGAGTTGCTGATGGTATCATCGAACGTGTTGGTGTAAGCACCGTCCAAAGTGGACGAGTTAGTGATGGCAATCGCAGTGTTGCCAGCATAAAGGAAGAGCGAATTGCTGCCGGTCGCCCCGGGTGGCACATCATTCGTGAACGTATAGCTGCTGGAGAGAACACCGGCACCATTGACGCCATAGCCGTCATGCGTGTGTGCCGGCTGATAACCCGATACATCAGCCAGGCTCGCTGCTCCCGTGAGCCATGCACCCACTACAGTCCCAGCCGGTGGAGCCACAGTGGACACAACGGTAAGAGTTGCATTGCTGCTGACCGTCGTGCCATTCGGGTTCGAGAGAACCATATCATACACACCCTGAAGGCTGCCCGTCAGGTCAATGATTGTCAGGACATTTGAAGTTGATCCCGTGATATAAGCACCACCGTAGGAACCGTCCACCAAATTGGTGCCGTTCAACTGCCACTGGTTGGTCATGGGTGCTGTGCCCTTGGTAGAGGCTGTCAACACCACTTTTCCAGTAAGATAGGCGGTGGCGGAACTCGGCTGCAGGGTGATAAGCGGATCTGGCAATGCGGCCAATACCTGAACCTGGTTGGAAGTCAGGTCGTAGTTATAGACTCGCACGTCGTAGAACTCGCCAGTGAAGAAGTTGTTAAAGGTGCCGCCCGGCGAGGCTTCAAAGCCGCCGATGATGAAGTGAGAATACGCGGCCAAGTTATATGACCCGAGATTTTTCGCCGAACCGGCCAACACACCATCTACATACAGGTTCTTGATGCCTGTTCCTGCATTATAAGTGCCGGCATAGTGATGCCATTGATGATCATTGCCATAGGTCAGGCTTGTGGCGGCCAAGTCTTCTCCATTGCCATAGACGGCCGTGCCCAAGGTGACGGTGCCGCCGGCACCTCGCATGGTCCAACACGGACTGACGTTATTATTTCCGTCATTGCGCACATTCCATCCGGCATTGGGAGAGCCGCTGTCACCATTCTTGGACACAAACTCCTGCCAGCCTCCCGGCCAGCCCTTTGCCCAGAATGCGACGGTCATATTGCCGTGGATGGTGTCGTCGAACGTGTTGGTGTAGGCCGCGTCCGATGTGGCGGAGTTCATGATGGCGATGCTCGTAGTCCCGCCCAAGACAAGCGATGCACCGGGCCTGCCAGCCGGCACATCATTCGTGTATCCATAGCCGCCATTGCCGACGGAGTCATAGCCGTCGTGCGTGCCAGCCGGCTGATAGCCTGATTTATCCGCCAAACTGCTGTTTGTGAACCATTCACCCACCAGATACGGAAACTGAAGGCTGACGATGGCATTGCTGCTGACTTTGCCGCCATAAGTATTCGTCACCGCCATTTGATAGGAACCCGCTTCATTGGCTGACATACTGAGAATCGTCAACACATTCGAATTGATGCCGCTGTAATTGGTGCTGTCCGGCAACAGATTAATATTAACGCCGTTGAACAGCCAAGTATAATTCAGGGGCGGGGTGCCGCTGGAGGTGGCAAAAATGCTCACACTTCTGCCAGGCAATCCATTTTTGTTCGCCGGCTGCGTGCCGACGGTCGGCGGCAAATTTCCTACAAGATTCGTCAGAACAAAGTTCTGAGTCACCGCGTAGTTATAGATACGCACATCGTAGAGCTCCAAGTTGTTGGTGGCGAAGTTGCCAAAGGAGTTGCCAGGCGCGCTGTCTTTGGCACCTATGCAGACGTGTGAATACGGGGCCAAGTCATAAGCCACGTTGCCGGTCTCCTGTGCGGACAACTGGCCGTCCGTATATAGTGTGCGCACGCCCGTTGAAGCGTCGAAAACGCCCGTATATTGATGCCATTGGCCATCGTTGCCGGGATAGCCTGAGGAGGCCATGTCATCCAGAGCGTCGCCCGCCTTCGCGAGGACAGCCACGCCTGCATTGTTGTCGCGAACGGTCCAACACGCATCCTGACCATCACCTTCCGCGCGGAGCTGCCAGCCGCCGTTGGGCGTATTGTAGGGCGGGCCTTCACCCCACTTGGACACAAACGGGCTCCAACCCAGCGGGAAATTCCTCGCCCAGACAGACACGGTGAAGGCGTGATTGATGACGCCATCGAACGTGTTGTCGTAGTCCGCGTCCAGTGTGGACGAGTTGCTGATGGCCAGGCCGGTATCTCCGTTGAAGAAGAGAAGCGATTGACCGGTTTTGCCGATCGGCACATCGTTCGTGAACAAAATGTTGCCGCCGCCGATGAGCATGGCGGTGTGATTGGTCGCCAGCCAATAGCCTGAAACATCCTGCAGGTTGGTTCCCGCTTCTGATCCGTCAAGCCATTGACCCACCAACGCCGCAGACTGGGTGGTCAGGGTCGCATTGCTGCTGAGCGCCGTGCCGAACGAATTGGTGGCAATCAACTGATAAGAACCCACATCGGCCGCCGCCACGCTGGTAACGGTCAATATGTTTGAATTTGCGCCTGTGAAATTGCTGGCGTCCGACAGAAGATTGACATTGACGCCATTCAACTGCCACTGATAACCGATGGTAGCGGTGCCATTGATGCCTGTGGCACTAAATTTTACTTTTGATCCCGTAATGACTTCCGCGGATTGCGGCTGCCCGGTTATCTGCGGCGCAAATCCCGACACGCCGAGACCAGATCCAAACAACTGCAGAATCTGGGCGGGAGTGAGGGCCTTGTTAAAAATGGCCGCGCCTGAAATGTCGCCGGGGAAGCTGCGGTTGGCGTTGTTGCTGTCTGCACCAAGCAAAATCGTTCCACTATTGAACCCTTCGGTGGTGAGCGGGGTGGTCTGGACTGCCGACGACAATACGGGCTGCCAATTATTGTTGGGATCAAGGTAATCCAGATAGAAGGTCGCCTGGTTTGATTGAACCACCAAGGCCACGAACGACCAGTAATACGTCGGCGGATAAAGCCCCGAATTGTAATTATAAGTGGTCGCGCTGTCTTGATCCCAGTCCCAACCCAGACTGGCCGTTCCACCCGAGTTCAAGGTGCCGCTAAATCCAAAGCCCGCGTTGTCAGTTCCATTGCGCATGAACAACAACCCGACATCTGCGGTAACCACGGCACTTGGCTCAATCCACATGACGATGGACTCCCCGTTGGTGAGCGTGGCACCGCTCGCGGGAAACACGTTCAATGGCGGCAGCGTGACCGCTGTAGTTAAATCGCCATTTGCGCATTGCAGCGCGCCCTGGTTGGCTGCAAATCCATTGTAAGCAGGGGTTCCACCAGGCTGCGGCGACTGGATGAAGTTGGCTGCATTTTGAGCATTCAATCCATAAGTCCCGTTGAATCCATTGGTAGTGGAATCTACAGCCGTCGCAGGTCCGGGATTGGGATTAGTGGTGTCAGCCAACTGCCAAAAGGCAACCGGATTATCGGACAAGACCGTCGTCGCGTAACTTGGAAGCGCGCGGGCCGATTGCGAGAGCATCGCGACGCCCAAAGCCAGGCACGCGGCAAGTTTGCCGGCACGACTGGCCATTAAGGGAAACATTCGGGATCGAGCCTGCGAGTTTCGGGATGATGAAACCTGCGGTGAGGTGTTAAGTGTTGGATTGTTCGGATTCATAACATTATTGGCTTGTTGTTCTTGATTGCTTTTTTCCATATTTCGCATATCACTTTTGTCGTGCGCTCCGCCCGGGTTGCTCACGGTGTCTGACATAGCTAATAGGATTGATGAAATACTCTCACGAATGCGGAACGAATGGAATATGACAAACGTCATATTCGTCATATTTTATCGCAAGGGCTAAAGCGTTTCCTAAATCCGTTTTGTTTCCTTGTAAATAAAGGATAAAACACCGCAAAGCTGGTGCTGACGTCCTTGACTTGCCAAGCGGATGGACTGAAGATTGTGCATCCTGCATTCGCGCTGGCGGAGAAATATTCGAACACGAGTCGGAACCGGGTGCGGTCGGCAAGACGAAGTTGCGCCGCGTTCAACCGGCCGGCCTGAGTGAACGCCGAATTCCTGTCTGGCCGGAAACGCGCCTTTTTGTTTTCGTTCTCATTCTCGTCCTCGTCCTCGAAAATAAATGGAAAAGCGAGGACGAGGACGAGAAGGATTGGTTTTCGGTTGTTTCCGGCCAGACACGAATTAGCTTGCCGACAATTTTTGCCCGCGCAAAATAAACGCCGGATGGAACGTAACGAACAACAATATTGGCAACCGATGACTTCATGCACCGTGAAGTTTCTGTGTCCATTGAATTGCGCTTCGGGGGCGCGGCATCCAATTGTCAAATCAGCGTTCTCAACACATCCATTTTTGTTTTTAGCATGACGGGCCCGTAGCTCAGCGGTTAGAGCAGGCGACTCATAATCGCTTGGTCCCCGGTTCAAATCCGGGCGGGCCCACCATCCTGAAAAATAAAAACCGTCATATCGCTTCTTCACCGAAAAGCGTCCGCCGAAAAAATCAGCCGCCTTGCTTTTTGAAGAACAGCCAGCTTATCAGAATCAGCGCCGGCACGAGAAACGGCAGCGCGTATTTGAAAATGAATCCGAGAAAACCCGGCACGCGGATTTTTTCCTGCTCGGCGATGGCCTTGATCATGAAGTTCGGATTGTTGCCGATATAAGTCATCGCGCCGAAAAATACGGAGCCGACGCTGATGGCGGTCAGGTTCAAGGCGCTCCGGGCCAGCAAATCCCCGGTGTCGTGCGCGCCGGTCAGCCCGGACAGCGCGCTCAAGAAGCCGAGATACGTCGGCGCGTTGTCCAGCACGGCGGACAGCCCGCCCGCGCTCCAGAAGAAAACCCACGGCGCGGGATCCTGTCCGAGCACTTCGCGGGCGTTCTGGTTGAGCCAGTCGAGCGCGGGAATCATCGTCGCAAAAATCCCGGCGAACAAAATCGCCACTTCCTGGATCGGATGAAAATTGAAGTTGTTCGCCTGATGGACGGATTTCTTCGTCGTGAAATACGAGCCAATCGCCGCCGCAAGCATCAGGGCTTCGCGGAGAAAAATGGGTTTGCCCACGAAAACGGCGCCGAGGACGACGGCCACAAAAAACAGATTGGCCAGCCCGTCAAATTTCCATGTTTCCTGCACGGTTTCCCTTTTACGCACTTCACGCGACGCCCGGAGAAAATTGATCCGGTCCAGGACGTAAAAAATCGCGAGCAAAACGCCCAGGCCCGTCGCCCACATCGGCCAGCAATGTTCCGCCGGCCACCAGAACGGCACGCCCTGCAAATAGCCGAGATACAGCGGCGGGCCGGTGGGCACGAGGCAGCCGCCTGCGTTGGCCACGATGAAAATAAAAAAGACGATGTGATGCGCCGTGACGCGGTATTTGTTCATCCGGATCCACGGGCGGATCAACAGCATGGCCGCGCCGGTGGTTCCCAGCACGTTGGCGGTGAACGCCCCGACGAGCAGAAAAATGACGTTGGCCAGCGGCGTCGCCTCGCCTTTGACGCCGATGTGGATGCCGCCGGAAACGACGAACAGCGAACCGACCAGCACGATGAAGCTGATGTAATCGTGTGCCGTGTGCAGCACCCGCCCGGCGTCCTTCAAAATGAAAATGTAATAGCCGATCGTGATTGCGCCGAAGAGGAACGAAACTTTTCCATAATGCCGCGACCACCAGTCCGGAGCGAACAGCGGGGCGATTGCGATTGCGGCGAGCAACAGCGCGAACGGCAGAATCATCCAGGGATTGGGCGCAACCATGCGCATGATTTTGCGCGCGGATAAATTTGAGTCAAACAGATTAGCTGGCGGAACGTGGCAATAATCAGGATGATCGGGAAAAACTTGCTTTAACGGCGCGACCGATGTTGAATTCAAATCATCGGTTCAAGAACTCAAGAACTTATGGCCAGCCTGTCATCCATCAAAATATACATTGCGATCCGCAATCAGGACGAACGCTCTCAAATCGAAGATCACCTGGTTCTGGATGGCGCGGGCGTTTGCGCGTTCAAAAACGCCCGGGAACTCTGGGAATGTTTCCAACAGCGGCCCGTGCGTTTCATCATCACCGACCGCAGGTTTGGAAGCGACTTCGATGGTCTGACCCTGGCGCGGAACATCCGCAAGAATTTCAGCCTTCCTTACATTTACGTTTTGGTGCGCGCCGGCATGGGACAGATGAAAGAAATCCAGGAAGGACTTTCCGCAGGCGTGGATGATTACCTGATCAAGCCGCACAATCCATTTCAAATCCGGTCGCGCGTGCTCGTCGGGATGAGGTGGCTCACCTACATTGACTCGGTCACGTTGGGCAATAAAACAAAGGGTGCAACCGCGTCGCGCAAAGAATGAATTCCCCTGCTTGACACGGACGCATCTGCGGATTTTTTTCCGCGTCAACTGGCGGCGACAGGTTAGTCTTCCTTGCCGCCCGGCAGCATCAGCAGCGATGAAACCGTGAGAAACAATCCGGTGAGCAGCAGCCACGTCGCGTTTTCGTTTGAGCCGTCGTGTTCCAGCATGACCGACGCGGCCAGCGCCACCAAGGTCAGGTTTGGGCAAAGCAGCAGAAAGGCGTTTTTATCTCCGCCGGTCTTGAGCCAGCGCCGGTGCATCACTTCACGCATTCCCAGCAGCAGAAACGCCGCAGCTAGGGCGATAAGCGTGTTGGCGGTGAACAGCATCCGCCAGTTGATTTGCAGTCCCAATCCCACGAAGAATACCGGTATGAGAAACCGCTGGCTGACCGGGGCCATATATTCTTCGAGTCCCACTCCGGCGTGATGCGCTCGACTCATGAACAGGCCGAGGAAGAACGCAGTTTTCGCCGCCGGCAGCCCGAGCCGTTCGCCGATGGCGCAAATGACCAGCACCAGCAGCACCAGAAAATGCACGCGCCAATGCGTCGTTCTTTCCAGTATGAACTGGAACAGCTTGTTCAAATGACGCGAAAACCGACTGACGAGCCAGACGGCGGCTGCCATTCCCAGCAGCTTGAAAATGATGAGTCCGCTCAATCCATTTTCCAGCGCGGGCGCTTCGAGCGTCAGCAGGATGATCACGAGCATTTCCAGCGCAACCATCGTCTCCAGGATGAAGCGCCTCGTTTTTTCATCCAGGCCGGGATATTGTTTCCATCCGGCGTGTGCCATGCCGACCGAGCAGCCGACCAGTGACGCCGCCGCGAACAACGATTCGCCAAACCCCAGTCCCGCCACCGCTGCCAGAAGGAAAATGACCGGGTATTGCCAGGCCGACCACAGAAATGCGAACCGCAGCGGGCGCAAAAATTCGCGGAACGACGGCAGTTCAATTTCAAGTCCGACCTCGAAGAGCAGGAGCAAAAATCCGACCTGTCCCGCCGTCATCAGCATTTTGGCCACGTCCGCGTCCGCGACCGGATTGAGCAGCAGACCGAACAGGACGAAGCACGAATACGCCAGCGCAGGTCGGCCCAGTTTGCGGCAAATGTCGGGCACGGCCATGAGCAGCAGGATCAGGCAGATGAAAACTTCGATGTCGCTCATGATTATTTTTTGGAATGATCCCTTTTGCAGGCCGCGCTTGTCATTTCAAGACTTGCGAGTATTCTTCATCCGTGATGAAACTGCATCAACTATTATGATTCTTCAACCGGGTGAAAAAATCCACGTCGCCTTCCGCCAGCGCCATGAAGGCGAAGTCAGACGGCATTTTGTCGGAATCGTTGAGCAGTGCGAGGGAACGCTGGTTCGCGTGAAGGGCTTTCAATTCGCCGAGGAGATCAAATTAAGCAAGGTCGCGAATTTTGTGAAACGGGAAGATGTCCGTATGCGCATCATCCCTTTGGACTCCGAATCCGTGATTGTGAACATCCTGCCCAAGGAAGTGGACATCGAAAAAATCGTTTACAAATTTGATGTCGCCGGCACTGTCCGGGTGACCGACGGCAGCGACTGGCATCTGGACTTGTCGCAATTATAATTTCGTTTTAAAGACAGCCTCACACCAATCCTGCCTTGATTTTCAAATCGGCGCGGAGAAATTTGGCATTCAACTTTTCACGCCGCACTCCTGCTCGAAGCGGTTGATGTTTTCACGCCGGCCCACGACCATCACCGTGTCGTTTGTGGCGAGCACAAAATCCGCAGCCGGCTCAAATGGTTTGGTTTCGTCGCCGCCATCGGGCCGGGCAATCAAAACCACCGTGACTTTGTAGCGCTGCGGCAATTTCGCCCCGGCCAGCGTCTGGCCGTCGAGCATTTGGCCCACGCGCACTTCCGCCAGTTGATAATCTCCGCTCAAAAGCTGGCGTTCGTTCCCGGCATTGTCGCGGAGGCGTTCGGCCAGGCGGTAGGCCATGTCGCGCGAAGGCAGCACGACCAGGTCGGCACCGACTTTTTCCAAGAACCTGCGCGTGCTTGGCGTCCAGCGCGCGGGCGATGATTTTTTTCGCCTTGAGTTCCTTGAGCGCCAGCGTGGCGAGAATGCTGCCTTGCATGTTTTCGCCGATGGACACCACGACGGCGTCCGCCTCCGCCACGCCCAGTTCCTTCAGGGCGTCCTCGTCGTTCGACATCCATCTCGAAGGTGTGAAAGCCGTCCTCGGCCAGTTCCTTGACGCGGTCGCCATTGTTGTCGGCGAGCACGACGTCGCAGCCGTATTCAGAAAGCCGCGAGGCCAGATAGCGTTCCGAAACGTCCCGCGCCGAGAATGATGATTCGTTTTGCCATAAATTTCAGCCAAGCCCGACTTCTTCACTTGGTCGTCCGGATGTGCCACGGATGCGCCGGGCGGGCCAGATAAATTGACAGCATCAACGGCGCATGACCCGCCCGATAAACATGAGCAGCATGATAATGATTTTTCCCGAGCGCGGTCAAAAGCGGAGTCACGCCGGTGCTCAAGGCCGACAGTGCCGAACGCCGACACCGCCTCGAAGATCAGCGCCAGCCAGTGCGCCGACGTTTCCGACGCCGCGTGTCCCTGTTCGGTGAACATGAGCAGTCCCACGCCCGTCATCAGCACCGCCGTCGCAATCAACGCAATCATCACCGCCCGCCCGGCCACCTGCTGCGGAATGCGCCGGCCGAAAATCTGGATGTTTTCGTGCCGCCGCAACGCGCTACACGCCGTCAACACCAGCACGGCGAAGGTGATGGTCTTGATTCCGCCCGCCATCGAGCCGGGCGCGCCGCCGATGAACATAAGCAGTAAAGTGAACAGCAACGTCGGCGGATTCATCGAGCCGACGTCCACGACGTTGAAGCCCGCCGTGCGCGACATGGTGGAATGAAAAAACGACCACGAAAAACGTTCTCCCAAGCTGGTGCCCGCCAGCGTGTGATGGTCTTCAAAAATCAATGTGACGAGCGTGCCCGCGACCAGCAGCAGCGCCGCCATCAGCAGCGACAATTTTGTCTGCAACGTCAGGTAGCCGCGCCGGCGCGGGTCGCGCCGCCAGAAATAATAATAGCGCAGATTGATGAGCGTCATCAGCCCGATGCCGCCGGCGATGACGAGAATTTCAACGATCGCCAGGATGCCGGGGTTGTTGCGCCAATGTTCGAGATTGTCGGGATAAATGGAAATGCCCGCGTTGCAAAACGCGCTGACGGAATGAAAGACCGCCTCCCACAAATTTTGCCAGACGGATTGATCCGGCGCGGCTTTACTGATTTGGAGGAACAGCGCCACCGCCCCGGCCAGTTCAAACAGCAACACGAACACGCAGCCGTAAATGAAAACATCCATCGACCGGACGCGCCGCATTTTGCCGACCGTCGCGTGAATCGTGTGTTCGTCGGCGAGCGACAATCGTTGACCGCTCAACAAAACCAGCAGAATGCTCGCGGTGAAAATTCCCAGGCCGCCCGCTTGAATGAGAAATAGTATGACCGCCTGGCCAAAGCCGTTGAAGACTTCCGCCACATTTACCGTTGTCAATCCCGTGACGCACGTTGCCGATGTTGCGAGAAAAAATGAATCCAGCCAGCCGATGGATTCTCCCGCGCGATGCGCCCACGGCAGCATCAGCAGGAGCGTGCCGCCGATGATGAGCGCGAGAAACCCCAGCGGCACGAGCCGCAAATCCACTTCCTTTCGCCGCACAACCGGCTGCGTCCACAATGAAGGAAGTTTTACCATGAAAACCAGATTGTGAATTGGCAGATTTGTTTGTTTTTATTTTTCATCCCGCGCCGGTTCACGGTCACAAATTATAGTTGCGCGAAAAATTCACCACATTTTTGTTTGCGGAACATGACCCACGGATTTCCGACGAAGTCGTCCACTCATCAAACGTTTGTTGTGAACCGGCAAAAATTTCTGTAACCTGCATCCAGAAAAGCGAAGCCGATGCGAGCGACCCGACTCTGACTTTGATCAAGAATAACCATGAAAATCGAATCCAACAAATTCCGCGTCCGCGAAGGCGAAAAGGTCAAACTCAAAAAATGGCCGACGAAGGTCAAGCCGTTTTACAAATCGAAGGAGGATTACAAAACCATCCTCGAAACGCACATCAAGGAATTGAGCGCGCGGCAGAGCCTGCTTTACGCGGACAACCGCTATTCGCTGCTGCTGATTTTTCAGGCGATGGACGCGGCGGGCAAGGACGGCGCGATCAAGCACGTCATGTCCGGCGTCAATCCGCAGGGCTGCCAGGTCTTCAGCTTCAAGCATCCGAGCGCGACGGATTTGGAGCACGATTTTCTCTGGCGCACGACGCGCTGCCTGCCGGAACGCGGGCGCATCGGCATTTTCAACCGTTCCTATTACGAGGAAGTGCTGATCGTGCGCGTGCATCCGGAAATTTTGCGCGCGCAGGAACTGCCGCCAGAATCGCTGGCCGGCAAAAAATTCTGGGAACACCGTTTCCGTTCCATCTACGATCTGGAAAAACATCTTTATCGCAACGGCACGCGCGTCGTGAAATTTTTCCTGCATCTTTCAAAAGAAGAACAGCGCCGGCGTTTTCTCGCGCGCATTGACGACCCGGAAAAAAACTGGAAGTTCAGCCAGGCCGACATCGCGGAACGGACATTCTGGAAGGATTACATGAAAGCGTATGAAGACTGTTTGGGCGCGACGAGCACCGAACACGCGCCGTGGTTCGTCGTGCCCGCCGACGACAAGGAAAACGCGCGGCTCATCATTTCGCAAATCGTCCTCGACACGTTGAAATCGCTGAAAATGAGTTATCCCGAAACCAGCAAGGCGCGCCGCAAGGAATTGCAGGCCATCCGCAAATCGCTCGCGAAATAAAACCATGACCGGCCTGCTTGCCAGCCGCTCCCGCCGGATTTCGAGGAAAAGCCGGCGACGCTGGCGATTTTTGCGATCACCTATCTGGGCATCGCCATCGGGCGCGTGCCGGGATTGAAACTCAACCGCGCGGGCATCGCCCTGCTCGGCGCCATCGCCATGATGATTTTCGGCGGCATCGGCACCGGCGATGTCATTTCCTACGTCAACTGGCCGACGATTTTTCTGCTCTTCGGATTTTTTGTCATCTCGGCGCAGCTTCGGCTGTCGGGATTTTACGACAAAGTGGCCGGCGGCATTTCGGCGCGGCTCGGCCATCCCGCGCGGTTTCTGCTCGTGCTGATGCTGGTGACCGGCGGGCTTTCCGCGTTTCTCAATCACGACATTGTCTGCTTCGTCTTCGCGCCCATTGTCGGAGCCGCGCTGCTGCGCAAACAACTCAATCCCGTTCCGTTTTTGATCGCGCTGGCGATTGCCAGCAACATCGGCGCGGCGGCGACGCTCATCGGCAATCCGCAGGACATGATGATCGGCCAGGTCGCGCATTTGAACTTTGGCCATTATCTGCTTTGGTGCGCCGTGCCGGTCATTTTTGCGATGGCCGCCGCCTACGGAATCATCTGGTTGCATGTCGCGAAAAAACCTGCAAATCGACTTCGTCCGTTCAAAATGAATTGCCGTCAGCAAACGTATCCGTTCAACCGAATCCACACCGATCAAGGGAATTGTCATTCTTGTCGTGGTCATCGGCTTGTTTTTTACGTCGCTGCCCAAGGAAATCATCGCGCTGGCCGCCGCCGGCATTCATCTGGCCAGCACGAAATTCCGCACCGACGATTTGTTGAAACTGGTGGACTGGCCGATTCTGGTTTTGTTCATGGGATTGTTCGTCGTCACCGGCGCGTTTCAAGCCACCGGCTACGGCGACCAGGCCGTGCAATGGCTGGCGCACGGCGGCTTCAATCTCAACGCGCCCGTCAACCTGGCCCTGGCCACGGCGGCGCTTTCCAACCTGATCAACAACTCGGCGGCGGTGATGCTGCTGCTCAAAGTCGTCAACCTTTCGCACCCGGCCACGGCCTACATTCTGGCGCTGGCCAACAGCTTTGGCGGCAGCCTCATCATCATCGGCAGCGTCTCGAACATCATCGTCGTCCAGCAGGCGCGCGCGCTGGGAATCAAAATTTCCTTCCGGGATTTCGCCCGGCTGGGCATTCCGGTGACGCTGGCCGCGCTCGCCGGCCTGCTGGCATGGGTGATTTGGATGATGTGAAGCGGTTGCTGTTGGATTTGACTATAATGATGCATTTGGAGGCATTATGGTTTCCCGCGTCGGGATTTTGATGCCGGACACAAAACTGTTCTTGAACGTCTTGAATCCAAATTGGACTAAATTCCATGTCGCCGAACTTTTCTGCGAAATCAGGCGCTGAAAAACAGCGCCTGGCGGAAGATCACGCCGGCTGGCAAAACTGGCGGCGCTGGGGGCCGTATCTGTCCGAGCGCCAATGGGGAACCGTGCGCGAGGATTATTCGCCCGGCGGCACCGCCTGGGAATATTTTCCGCACGACCACGCCCGCAGCCGCGCGTATCGCTGGGGCGAGGACGGCCTCGCCGGTTTCAGCGACGATATGCAGCATCTCTGCCTGTCGCTCGCGTTGTGGAACGGCCGCGATCCGATTCTCAAGGAACGACTTTTTGGCCTCACCAACGCCGAGGGCAATCACGGCGAGGACGTGAAGGAACTTTATTACTACCTCGACGCGACGCCGACGCATTCGTATCTGAAATTTCTCTACAAGTATCCGCAGGCGGAATTTCCCTACGCGCGGCTGGTCGAGGAAAACCGGCGGCGCGGCGAGGACCAGCCGGAATTTGAGCTGCTTGACACCGGCGTGTTCGACGCGGATCGCTATTTTGATGTGTTTGTGGAATACGCCAAGGCGTCGCCGGATGACATTTTGATGCTGGTCACGGTTCACAATCGCGGGCCGGATGTGGCAAAACTTTCGCTGCTGCCGCAACTGTGTTTCCGCAACACATGGTCGTGGAATGCGAACGGCACATGTCCACCGTCTTACGGCTGATCGATGGCGGCGTCAAAATCGAACACGTTCAATCGGCCAACTTTCGGCTCGCCTGTGACGGGAAGCCAACGCTGCTTTTTTGCGAGAACGAAACCAATGCGCGCCGGCTTTTCGGCCAGTCGGACGCCAAAGGTTTTTTCAAGGACGCCTTCCACGAATATGTGATTGCCGGCAACAAGTCGGCGGTGAACCCGTCACAAACCGGCACCAAGGCGTGCGCGCTTTATGAATTGAATGTGCCGGCGGGACAATCAGCGTCGGTGCGCTTGCGGCTCACGAAGTCGGACGCGCCATCGGCGACCAAGCCATGGGACGACTTCGATGCCGTGTTCGTCCAGCGGCGTAGCGAGGCGGATGAATTTTACGCCGGTTTGCAGCAGGCGATGACCGATGCCGACGCCAAGCTGGTGCAGCGTCAGGCGTTCGCGGGCATGATCTGGAGCAAACAATTTTTCCACTACGACGTGCCGCTCTGGTTGCAAGGCGACCCGACTCAACCGCCCCCGCCGCCGGAACGCAAGCATGGCCGCAATTCGGACTGGAAGCACCTGAACAACGCCGACGTGATTTCCATGCCGGACAAATGGGAATATCCGTGGTTCGCCGCGTGGGACTGGGCGTTTCATTGCGTGGCGCTTGTGGAGATTGACGCCGAGTTCGCCAAGAGCCAGCTCGTCCTGCTGATGCGCGAATGGTATATGCACCCGAACGGCCAGTTGCCCGCCTACGAGTGGGCGTTCGGCGACGTGAATCCGCCGGTGCAGGCGTGGTCCGCCTTCCGCGTTTTTCAAATTGACCGCCGGCAACGGCAGGAATCCAATCCGGCGGACGCAGGTGATCTCGAATTCCTGGAACGGGTGTTTCAAAAGCTGCTGCTCAATTTCACCTGGTGGGTCAACCGCAAGGACGAGCAGGGCCGCAACATTTTTCAGGGCGGTTTTCTCGGCTTGGACAACATCGGCGTGTTCGACCGCAGCAAGCCGCTGCCGACCGGCGGTTACCTCAACCAGGCCGACGGCACGAGCTGGATGGCGATGTATTGCCTGAACCTTTTGCGCATCGCACTCGAACTGGCGCAGCACGATCACGTTTATGAGGACATCGCCACGAAGTTTTTCGAGCATTTTCTCGCCATTGCCGGCGCCATCAACGGTGAAGAGGAGGGTTGCCTGGGGTTGTGGGATGAAGCGGACCAGTTTTACTACGACCATCTCAATCTGCCGGACGGCGAAAACGTGCCGATGAAAATCCAGTCCGTCGTCGGCTTGATTCCGCTGCTCGTGGTGGAAGTGCTGGAGCCGGATGTGATGAAGAAGCTGCCGGATTTTGCCGCGCGGATGGAATGGTATTTGCAACATCGCCCGCAACTGGCCGGCCTCATCTCCGACTGGAAAATCTGCGGCAGCGGCGACCGCAAGCTGCTTTCACTGCTGCGCGGCCATCGCATGAAGGCACTGCTCCGGCGGATGCTGGACGAGACGCAGTTTCTCTCCGGTCAGGGCGTGCGCTCGCTGTCAAAAATTCACGAGCAACAGCCGTTTCGTTTCGCGACCGGCGGCCGGACCTACGAAGTGGGCTACTGGCCGGCGGAATCCGAGAGCGGCTTGTTCGGCGGCAACTCCAACTGGCGCGGCCCGGTGTGGATGCCGATCAACTATCTGCTCATCGAGTCGCTGCAAAAATTTCACTACTATTACGGCGACGATTTCAAGATTGAATGCCCGACCGGTTCGGGAAAATTCATCAGCATCAATGAAGTCGCTGATGAATTGACACGCCGCCTCGCCCGATTATTTTTGAAAGGCGACGACGGCCAGCGGCCGGTTTTGAAATATCATCCCAAGCTCGCTACCGACCCGCATTTCAAGGATTACATCCTGTTCCACGAATATTTTCACGGCGACAGCGGACGCGGCGTTGGCGCATCGCATCAGACCGGCTGGACCGGCCTGATCGCCAAACTGCTGCGGCCTCGCAGGAAACCGACGCCACCAAAATCATAAATCCCATGAGCACGAACCATTACGACATCATCATCATCGGCAGCGGCGCGGGCGGCGGCACGCTGGCGCTCAAGCTCGCGCCGTCCGGCAAACGCATTCTCATTTTGGAACGCGGCGATTATCTGCCGCGCGAAAAACCGAACTGGGATGCGAACGAAGTGTTTGTCAAAAACCGTTACGTCTCGAAAGACATCTGGCATGACAAGGACGGCAAACCGTTTCAGCCAGGCGTGCATTACTTTGTCGGCGGCGCGACCAAGATGTATGGCGCGGCACTGTTCCGGTTGCGACAGACCGATTTCACCGCGCATCGCACGGCGGACGGCATGACGCCGGACTGGCCGATTCGTTACGAAGATTTGGAACCGTATTACACGCAGGCCGAAAAACTTTACAACGTCCACGGCCAGCGCGGCGATGATCCGACCGATCCGCCGGCTAGCGCGCCGTATCCGTTCCCGCCTGTCAGCCACGAACCGCGCATTCAGGAACTGACCGACAATTTGAAACGCGCCGGTTATCATCCGTCGTTCGCACCGACCGGCGTTTTGTTGAACGAAGCCGACGCGCCGCACAGCCGTTGCATCCGCTGCGACACCTGCGACGGATTTCCCTGTCTCGTTCATGCCAAGGCTGACGCCGAAGTCATCGCCGTCCGGCCGGCATTGGAATATCCGAATGTGACGTTGCTTACGAACGCGCAGGTTCAACAACTGGAAACCAACGCGAACGGAAATGAAATTACCAAAGTCATCGTCGAGCACGATGGCCAGCGCGAAGAATTTTCCAGTGACATCGTTGTCGTTTCCTGCGGCGCGGCCAATTCGGCCCGGCTGCTGTTGATGTCCGCCAGCGAAAAGCATCCGCGCGGCCTCGCGAACGGCTCCGATATGGTCGGCCGGAATTACATGTTTCACAACGCCATCGCGCTGGTGGCGCTGTCCAAGCGCGAGAATCCGACCGTGTTTCAAAAAACGCTCACGGTGAATGATTTTTATTTGTGCGCGCCGGACTACGAATTTCCGCTCGGCAACATCCAGATGCTCGGCAAGTCCAAAGGGCCGATGTTTCACGACGACGCGCCGAAATTTGCGCCGGGATTTTTGCTCGGCGAAATGGCGAAGCATTCCGTGGATTTCTGGCTCACCGGCGAAGATTTGCCGCTGCCGCAAAACCGCGTGACGTTGAGGAATGACAAGGGCGAAATTCAACTGCACTACGAATTCAACAATTTGGAACCGCTCAACCGGCTGCGGAAAAAATTGGAATCCATGCTGGATCATCTCGAATTGCATCCGCATCTCATTCCAAATAATGCCTACATGAAAAAACATATTCCTCTCGCCGGTGTCGGCCATCAATCCGGCACCTGCCGCTTCGGTGCCGATCCGAAAACTTCCGTGCTGGACGTGAACTGCAAGGCGCACGAACTGGACAATCTCTACGTCGTGGACACAAGTTTTTTCCCCAGCATCGGCGCGGTGAATCCTTCGCTGACCGCCATCGCCAACGCGCTGCGCGTCGGCGACCACCTGCTCGAGCGCCTCAAATAAAATGGCGCAACGCAGCGAAATTTTGACCGTGTATGCCGCCGGCGTGGTGCAAGGCATGGCGCTGGTCACGTTTCCGGCGGCGAGCGCGGTGTTCACGAGTCCCGGCGAATATGGCCTGTCGAGCACGGAATACGGCGGCATGTTTGTGCCGCAGGCGATCATGGCCATCGTGGCGTCGCTGGCGGGCGCGGGACTGCGAAACCGGCTCGGCACCAAACGCATTTATCTGCTGGGACTGTTCGCCAATCTGCTGGCAATGACACTGCTCGTCGTAAGCCGGTTTGCGATGACGAAATCATTCCGTGGCTTACGGAATTCTGCTGGCCGCCACGAGTTGCATGGGAATCGGATTTGGCCTGACGGTGCCGGCACTCAACACATTTGCCGCCGCATTTTTTCCGCAGAAAGTGGACAAGGCCGTGCTGGCGCTGAACGCGCTGCTCGGATTGGGCACGGCGCTGGCCCCGGTTTTTGTCGCGATTTTTGTCGGCTTCGGCATTTGGTGGGGATTGCCTGTGCTGGTCGGCGCGCTGATTCTTGGGCTGCTGCTGTTTAGTTTCAGTCAACAATTGAACGAAGGTGAGCCACCCGCCGTCCAAAAGCAGAAAATGAAATTCCCGGCGCGGTTCTGGATTTTCGCCGCGTTCGCGCTGCTCTACGGCGTGTGCGAAACCATGAACGGCAACTGGGCGGCGCTTTACCTGACGAAACATTTTGGCGCGAACACATCGGTGGCATCGCTCGCGCTCACAATTTTTTGGGCGACGGTGACCGGCGGACGCATTCTGTTCGCCGCCATTGAAAAATGGTTTCCGGAACAACTGGTCTGCCGGTTTTGCCGCTCGTGGTCACGGCTGCTTTCGTTGCCAGCGCGCTGGTGCCGAAAACCAATCCGTTGCTGGGTTTGTTCAGTTTTGGTCTGGCCGGACTCGGCTGTTCGGCGCTGCTGCCGCTGACCATCAGTTTTGGCCAGAAAGAACTGACGACCATCGCCGCGTCGGTGGCGGGCGGACTGATCGCGTTTTATCAAATTGGCTACGGCATTGCCGCGTTCGGCGTCGGCCCGTTGCAATCGCGGGCGGGACTGGATTTGAGCGCCATTTACGGCGGAACGGCAGTTGTCGCGCTCGCGATGGCCGTGTTGTCTTTCGTCGTCACGCAGAAAATTGCACGCGACGGATTAAATTTCAATTCAACCATCAACATCATCAACCAAGGAGAAAAATTATGAGTCTGAAAGGCAAAGTCGCCATCGTCACCGGCGGCAACAGCGGCATCGGCATGGCCATCGTGCTGGAACTCGCGCGGCAGGGCGCGAACATCGTCATTGATTACGTCGCGCATCCCGAGGCGACGGAGGAACTGGAAAAACAAGTCCACGCGCTGGGCGATTGCGTCATCGGCGTGAAGGCCGACGTCAGCCAGGTCGCCGATCTGCAAAACCTGTTCGCCGCCGCCGTGAAGGAATTTGGCCGCGTGGACATCATGGTCAACAACGCCGGCGTCGAGACGCGCACGTCCATTCTCGACACGACCGAGGCGCAATATGAAAAGGTGATGAACATCAATCTCAAGAGCGCGTTTTTCGGCACGCAGCTCGCCGCGCAGCAGATGATCAAGCAGGGCGGCGGCGGACGCATCATCAACATCACCTCGGTCCACGAAGACTGGCCGATGCCCGGCAACACCGCGTATTGCCTGTCGAAAGGCGGGATGCGGATGTTGACGCGCACGGCGGGCGTGGAACTCGCGCCGCACAACATTCTCGTCGTCGGCGTCGGGCCCGGCGCGGTTGCGACGCCGATCAATTTGTCCACGATGCAAAATCCGGAGCTGCTGAAAAAGTTGGACAACGCCATTCCGCTGGGCCGCATGGCCAAGCCGGAAGAAATCGCGAGCGTCGTGGCGTTTCTCGCCGGTGACGGCGCCAGTTACATCACGGCCACGACCATCTTTGCCGACGGCGGCATCATGCAGAGCAGTCCGGGGCTTTGACGGGCAACAATCTTAATTCTTGCTGGCGCTGGCTGCTTTCAGGAGTAAGATAAGCTCGTCATGATTTTAATTGTCAAGGTGTTGTTGTCGCGCTTCAATCCGCGAACCCAAATCACCGGGGGCGGATGCCACGAAGGAAAAATTGGACGGACACGCCGGCGTTTGTCCTTCGGATTGCCGGACTTTTCCCGGGCGGAATTCAAACAAATGGACGACTTGGAGCGGACGGCGGATTTCGGGTCTGCCTGCGCCGGTTTCCGGCGGCGGAACATTTCATGAGCTTTTCCAAGCTGCAACATCTGGTGCAGCGGCTGCCCACGCGCGGCCGGACGGTTTTAATTTCCTGCGTTTATGGTCTGGGCGCGGGCGCGGCTGCGGTCGCGTTTCAACTCGGCATCAACTGGCTTTACCGGCTCGGACTCGTGCAACTGTCGCATCAGTCGAAAATCATTTTTCTTTTCGGCAGCCTGGGCATTCTGGTCGGGATCATCGCTGCTGGTCGGCTGGCTGTTGAATTCATTTTGCAAGGAAGCCGCCGGCAGCGGCATCCCGCAGCTCAAGCTCGCCTTCTGGAAAGATTTCGGCTTCATGCCGTGGCGCGTGGCGTGGGTTAAATTTCTGGCCGGAATCATCAGCGTCGGCGGCGGTTCGAGCCTCGGACGCGAAGGCCCCAGCGTGCAAGTCGGCGGAACGCTCGCCTCCAATCTTGCCGGGCTGACCGGCGAAGCGAAACAAAACCGGCGCGCGGCTTCGGCGGCGGGCGCGGCGGCGGGCCTGGCCGCAGCCTTCAACGCGCCGCTGGCCGCGACGACTTTTGTGCTGGAAGAAATCATCGGCGACCTGAACAGCCGGCTGCTCGGCTCCGTGCTGCTGGCTTCGGTGCTTGGCGCGCTGGTCGTGCATGGCATCATCGGCAAGCAGCCGTCGTTCACCTTGACCGGCGTGGAAGCGCCGACGTGGCTCGGTTATCTGCTGACGCCGGTTGTCGCGGCGATTGCCAGCCTGGCCGGCGTTTATTTTCAGCGTTCGTCGCTCGGCTTGCGCCGGCGAGTGACGCAAATCAAAAAAATTCCGGCGTGGCTCGATGCCGTTTGGCCGGCGCATTGATCACCTGGATTTTGGGCGTCGCGATTTTCTGGCGCACAGGACAGCTCGGCGTGTTCGGTCTGGGTTACGGCGATCTTGTCCAGCGCGCTCGCGGGCGACATCGGCTGGCAACTGGCGGCGGTGCTGCTGGTCACCAAGTTCGTCGCCACGTTCAGTTGCTACGGCTTTGGCGGCTGCGGCGGAATTTTTTCACCGGCGCTGTTTTTCGGCGGCATGATCGGGATGATCATCGCCGGATTGTTGAACCTGGAGTTCGACGTGACGCGCGGCGATTTTTTGACGCTGGCGGTCGTGGGCATGAGCGCGTGCCTCGGCGCGGTCGTGTGGGCGCCCGTGACCGGCATCCTGATCGTGTTCGAGATGACGCAGGAATTTTCCTATGTCCCGGCGCTCATGCTGGGCGCGCTGGTGAGCCAGACGATTGCGCGCCGGATGAACACGCACAATTTTTACGACGCGCTGCTGGAACAGGACGGCCACCGCATCGAACACGTCCGCCCGCCGCGCGATCTGCAAAGCTGGGAGCAGTTTCCCGTCTCCGCCATCGCCAATTTTCAGCCGGTGATCATTTCCAGTCTGGCCGAAGCTGAACTCCGCAAAATGCTGGCCGCCCATCCGTATCGGCAATTTCCCGTCGTGCTGGAAAATAAATTGCGGGCGTGCTCACGCGCGAGGAGGCGGAAGAAGCCTTCGCCGAAAAGCGCCCGTGAAACTGAAACCGGCAACCGGCTGCCTGCGCGACCAGACCATCGGCAAATTGCAGCAGTTGCTCATTGAATCGGACACGCAGTTTGTCGTGGTGCTTGACCGCCCGGACGGACAGGTCGTCGGCCTGGTGACCCTGCACGATTTGCTGCGCGCCCAGAGCATGATGGCCCAGCGTTCCAAGGAGGATGTTTGAGGCGGGTGTCGAAAGCGTCATCAAACCGGCGTGAAGCGCACGATGCTTTCAACAGGGCAAAGTCCGTTCAGCAGTGTCTGGTCGGAACCAACTGAAATCCAATCCTTCTCCTCCTCCTCCTCGTTCTCGATTCTCCCTTTATTTTCGAGGACGAGGACGAGAATGAGCACGAGGACGAAATCAAAAATGCGCGTCTCCGGCCAGGTGCCCAATGGAAGGGCGTTGAATTTTCTTTCGCACCGCGCCGGGTTTTGCTAGAAAGTTTCCGTGCGCAAACTCATTTGGACAATTTCCGGCCTCTGGCTGTGCGGGCTGCTCGCGGCGGTTCACGCGGCCACGTTCTCGCTGGCCGACGGCACGTCGCTGACGGGCGACATCGTGCAGTTCAACGACGTCGGCATCATCTTCCGCACGCCGGACGACAAATACACGGAACGGATGCCGTGGACGAAATTTTCACAGGACGGGCTGAAGCAATTGTCGGCGGCGGATCCGAAAATTGAACCGCTCGTGGAGCCGTTCATCGAAATTCCGGCGTCGGAGCGCCCGCCCAGGCCGGAAATCAAAGTCAACGACGTGACGCGGCTGGACTTGCCACCGAAACAATCCCTGATTGGCGCGCTGTTTTCGTCGTCGGTCGGGCTGGTGGCGCTGCTGCTGATTTACGCGGCGAACATTTACGCGGGATTTGAAGCGGCCATTTTCCGCGTGCGCCCAATCGGGCATGGGAATGGGCGTGGCGGCGGTGCTGCCGGTTTTGGGGCCGGTCATCATCCTTTCGCTGCCGACGGTTGTGCAGCCTCAAGCCGCGCCGGCCGAGTCGGTGATCGAGTCCGAGGAGCAAAAGTTCAGCGTGCCGGGCACGCCGACGAAAGAAGAAATCACAATCACCGCCGCGTCGTGGCAGGCAGCGGGGACCGCGTCCGGAGCGCCGCCGGCGCAGGTTTTCCAGCGCGGACAGTTCACGTTCAACCGCCGGTTTTTCGAGACGAAGTTCCCCGGATTTTTCAGCGTCGTCCGCCGCGACATTGACAAGGACATGGTGCTCGCCGTGAAAACGATGCGCGGCGAATTTGTCGTGCAGCGCATCTCGCGCATCGCGCAGGACGATGTGCATTTTCAGATTGTCAAGGGCGAGGCGAGCTGCGAGGAGATGGTGCCGTTCGCCGAAATCCAGGAAATCCAGCTCAAACACAAGGACGCTTGAAATACCGCACGATCCTCATGTTCGGCGCGCCCGGTTCGGGCAAGGGCACGCACGGGAAAATCCTCGGCTCGATTCCGGGCTTCGTCCATTGCAGTTGCGGCGAAGTCTTCCGCAGCCTCAGCCCCGAAACGCCGCTGGGAAAAACTTTTCTCGAACATTCCAGCACCGGCGGACTCGTGCCCGACGAGCCGACCATCGAGCTTTGGAAAAATTACACGCACGGCCTCGCCGCCGCCGGACGCCTCGACCACAAACGCAACATGCTTGTCCTCGACGGCATCCCGCGCAACGTCCATCAGGCCGAAATGCTGGACAAATTTCTCGACGTCGTCGCCGTGTTTTATATGTGCAGCGCAAACTTCGAGAACCTCGTCAAGCGCCTGCAACGCCGCGCGCTCAAGGACAACCGCCTCGACGACGCGAACATGGACGTCATCCGCGCACGGCTCAAAACCTACGAGGCCGAGACCAAGCCCGTGCTGAATTTTTACGGCAAGGAAATCGTCCACCGCATCAACACCGACGGCACGCCGCCGCAGACCTTCCTCAAAGTCCTCCGCCAAATCGTCAAGCTCGGCTGAATTGGATTTAAGATTTGCGGTTTATGATTTACGCTTTGCCGGTCTTTGCGGCGGCAAAAATCATCAATCGTAAATCGCAAATCATCAATGAAGATTGTTTTCATGGGCACGGCGGAACTGTCCTGCGCCAGTCTGGAAAAGCTGGCGGGAACATTTTCCGTCGCTGCCGTCGTCACGCAGCCGGACAAACCCAGAGGCCGCGATCTTAAATTGCAATTCTCGCCGGTGAAAATTCTGGCGGAGAAATTGAATCTGCCGGTTGTGCAGCCCGTGAAAGCACGCGACGAAAAATTCATCTCCGAACTGCGCGGGTTGCAGCCGGATTTGATTGTCGTCGTTGCTTACGGACAGATTTTGCCGCAAGCGATTCTGGATTTGCCGAAGTTTGGCTGCGTGAACGTCCATACGTCGCTGCTGCCGAAATATCGCGGCGCGGCGCCGATCCAGTCCGCAATCCTCAACGGCGAAACCGAAACCGGCGTGACGATCATGAAAATGGACGCGGGCTTGGACACCGGCGAAATCATTTCACAGGCGCGCACACCGATTTTGCCCGAAGACAACTCGCAAACGCTCCACGACCGTCTGGCGCAACTCGGCGCGGAATTGCTGGTTGAGACAATTCCAGATTACGTCGCCGGGAAAATCCCGCCAAAGCCGCAGCCTGCCGAGGGCGCGAGCTACGCGGCGAAGATAAAACGGGAGGACGGCAGGATTGACTGGAGCGAGCCGGCGGAGAAAATCTTGAACCGTCTGCGTGCGTTCACGCCGTGGCCGGGCGCGTTCACATTTTTGAAAACTGAATCAAAGTTGCAATTGCTGAAAATCTGGAAAGCGGAAGTCGCCGGAGATAATGGCCAGCCCGGCACGGTCTTGTCGGCGGACAAAAATGGAATTGTTGTCGCCTGCGGGAAAAACGCGCTGCGGATTCTGGAATTGCAGCGCGAAGGCGGACGGCGCATGGGCGCGCAGGAATTTTTAGCCGGACATCCGCTGAAACAGGGCGGGCGGCTGGATTGAAGCCTTTCGCGCAACCGGTGCCCATGATGGAAGTCCTGTTGGTGTGCGTGGTGGAGACGGGCATCCCGAAAGCTTCTTGGAATGGAATAACCGCCGTCCAACGCCTCCTGAAACAAGTTTTTTGAGCACGTCGAAGCATTCGACGGCCATGAAAAAGAGTTTTTATATGAGACCGGGCTGTTCGACACCTTTCAAAAGGATATTTTCAACCCCGTCGAACCGTTCGATGCCTCCCAAAATAAGTTTTTCAGACCCGTCGAGCCGTTCGATGGCTTTTTGGGGAGCCTCGGGACTTGCTCGGACCGTTCGACGCCTTCCAAAATAAGTTTTTGATACCCGTCGAACCGTTCGATGGCTATTTTAAGGAGTTTTGGGGCTTGTTCGACGCCTTCGATGCCTTCCAAAATAAGTTTTTTAGACCCATCGAAGCGTTCGACGGCTTTTTTGGAAGCCTCGGAACACTGTCGAAGCCTTCGACGCCTCTCAAAAAGAGTTTTTAGGGGAGGCCGGGCTGTTCGACGCCACCTAAAATAAGTTTTTGATACCCGTCGAACGGTTCGACGGCAGTTTTTAGGCCGACAAAAATGGGCTGGAACGGCTCGTATGGGTTCAAAATGAGCGATTTAAGGGATATTTGCCGTCCGGCGGGGTTTTCCGGCTTCTTGGGGAAGAGGGTGCATCTGGACACTGTTCTTGCGGCCAGCAGAGGTAGCGCAGATTTGAAATCTGCCGTATCGCCGAATTGCATTCGGCAGCGCGCCGCCAAGCCCAAGCCCATTGAACCGCCGACGCCTTGCGGATTGAAAATCCGCGATACAGCAGATTGCAAATCTGCGCTACTGGTTCAGAAATAAGAACAATGTCCAGATGCACCCGGGGGAAGAGCGGCGGAGGGCCGCCGCAGTCCAAGACGCTGGCGCGCTCTTTAGATGGCAACCGGATTGCGCGAAGCGTCTTGTAGTGCGCCAGTCCTCTGGCGCATTGGCCTTGAATTTTCAACCACCAAGGCACGAAGACAGCAAGTTTTGATTTCGATGTCTTGGTGGTGAAGCAAATGACGGTAGGGCTGACCTGCCGGTCAGCCCATATTTGGGCGGCGCGGCAGCACCGCCCTACCAACGACAAATATGCGGAACAAAGTTGATGTTGCCGTCAAAAAATTCCCGACTCGGTTTTGAATCGGGCGTATTCAGCCCGACATCCGCGCCTGCCTGGAATTCGCCGGTGAATTGACGGACATGGAAGCCGTCGAAGCGTGAAGTGGCGGAATTTTCATTTGTTTGGCAATCTCGACTTTGTTTTTCCAAGCACCGTAGGTGCGGAATCGTTATAGACAGACCACAAACGAAAAACATTGCCCAAGCTCCGTTTAGGAGCGACATCATCCGCAAATTAGGTGGGGCGAGCGTCCTCGCGGGCCGAAAATAAAATGGCGTCCGCGTGCAAGCCCCGGCTCGTCAGCAGCCTCGCCCCACCGGATATGCCGCCCCGACGGGGCTTGGGATTTGATTGGCTCCGGTTTCTACAAAGATTCCGCGCCTACGGCGCTGAACGTATTGGATTGAAAATTCCCAAAAAGTTCTCGACTCGGTGGCCTTGCCTCGATTTTTTGTCGTGTTAAATTGACGCGGCACGATGAACCTGAAACGCTACCTCACCATTTACGCCGCGCTGTGGAAAAATTCCGTCGCGCGCGAGATGTCGTTCAAGGGCAATTTCATCTTGTGGATCGTCGTCGAGCTGCTCTGGTTCGGTTTGCAACTGGCTTTTGTCGGCGTGCGTTTATTCGCAGACGAATTCCGTCGGCACGTGGACGAAATGGCAGATGGTGCTGCTGGTCGGCGCGAGCAATTTCATCCAGCAAATCTACCAGGCGTTTTTCCTGACGAACTGCACGGGCCTTTCGGAACTCGTCCGCACGGGCAAGATGGATTTCCTGCTGGCGCTGCCGGTCAACACGCGCTTCATCGTCTCGCACGCGGCAGGTGGATTTGGGCGCGTTTGTCAACGCGCTTTTCGCCGTGTGCGTGATGGTTTATTGCGGCGGTGAAATTAAATTTGCATCCGATCGTTCGGGCAACTGGCCGGTTTCGCCGGGCTGTGCGTCGCGGGAATTTTGATCCATTACTCGCTGATGTTCATGCTGGCGGCGATCAGTTTCTGGACGGTGCGGGCGCAGGGAATTGTTTATGGCTACTACAATCTGTTCAACATCGCGCGGATGCCGGACGAGGCGTTTCAAGCGGCGCGTTCAAGGCGGTGTTCACGTTCGCGCTGCCGATGCTGCTGGTGAGCAACGTGCCGGTGCGCGTGCTGGCGGACAAGCTGACTTCGCCGTCGATGTGGCTGCTGCTGCTCGCGCCTCGGAATTGTTTGGGCGGCAATTTCGGAATGGTTCTGGCGTTTTTCGTTGAGCCGCTACACGAGCGCGAGCACATAAGAATTATTTTGTGCAATTGGATTTATTCTACGAAAGTTCCAGAATTGATGCGTTTGAGCGCGGCGGCAGCTTGACGACGGACATCTCGGTCAGAATCTTCGAGTGCTTTGGTTTCGTAGCAGCCGAGGTGACGAGGCTCAAATTGAAAAGTGAAAAGGAAGAAAGTCAGAGCCTCCTCACGTCGGCTGCTACGGTTTATTTTGACTTTTCGACCACGAAAAATTCAACCGGCGCGGTGCCGGGAACCAGTTCCAAACCAAGCTGATTGTATAAAGCATCTCTTGTGGCTTGTTTGGGAGCATCGGGGTTGCCAGTCCAACTGCGATTCCATTGCGGGGCTTTGTAAATGCAATCGAACTGGTTTGTGATTCCGGTGTCATCAACAATTGGAAGTTGAAAGGTGCCCTGCAGCCCCTCTATAAAATGAGCCATGGTCTGATTTAAATACGCATCGCCAACGACTGCGCCGCCGTAAACCGACACGAAACGGGGTTCTATATTCGTAATGTCCATGCTGCGCATCAGACTGCCGGCCGGCTTGAATGCCCGAGCGTCTGGATTTGCGAGTTTGAGCAAGAGGACATTTGTTTCCACAGGCTGCCACCTTCCGATCACACGAAATTTCTTTTTAATCTGTTCTTGCAAGACTTGAAACGCGCCATGAGGCAAATTTGCGATGTAATCATATCGGCCGGTGGGCAGTTGCGTTAAATAAATCGTGTTCCGGCGTTCACTGCCGTATGCAGTCTGAATCATTTCGTCCAGGGTGGCACCAAGCCCGATGCTTTTCGATTGATTGGTGTGAACCAGCCATTTTCCACCGATCCAATCCGCAGAATCCCCCTCCGAAAAGGGAAAGCCATTTACGCCTCGAGGATGAATGGTCGGCACAATCCGAACTTGAGGTGGTGTTTTCTCTATAACGCTTGGGGCAACGACACGTGAGTTGTCAGCTTTGTAAACGAAATTGGGAAGTTGCCACGGATAAGTCCGGTGCTCCTGATATTCTTTGACGGTGACGGTTGTGGTTCCGACTGCGAGCAAAACGCCCACACCGACGACGATTGCCATTTTTGCTTTTGTCCATGCCATAATTTTC
This sequence comes from uncultured Verrucomicrobiae bacterium, assembly GCA_963755455.1. Classification (GTDB taxonomy): domain Bacteria; phylum Verrucomicrobiota; class Verrucomicrobiia; order Limisphaerales; family UBA11358; genus UBA11358. Next base: position 257,911 of record CAVWJH010000004.1, on the reverse strand, counting down.
AATGCTCCTTTGATGAGGGTTAAGGTTGAAGTTGAAGCCGCCGCGCCTTTGGCAATTGCAACGGCGGAAATTGTTTTCGCCAGTCCAACCGGCGCGGCTTGAACGGAATTGGTGGAAATCGCCCCGGCGATGATTGCGGTCGTGGAAACAACGCCGCGCTTCGTGAAAATTTTCCGCAATTTTTCCAGCGCGCGGTTGACCCGCATCCGCGCCGTGTCCTCGCTCGCGCCGATGGCCGCGCCGACTTCGCCGAGAGTTTTGTTTTCAAAAAATCGCAGCACAATGGCGTCGTGATCTTTTTGTCCGAGTTGCGACAGCGCGTCGTCCAGCAACGGCGCGATTTGATTCCAAATTTCTTCGTCAACTGGTTGCGACGGGGCGTCGCCGCCACTGTTCAAAATGGATTGCATATAAGCCTCCTGTTCGCGGTGCCGGCGGCGGCGCTGGATTGTCAATGCGTTGGCGGAAATATACCGCGCCGTGCGGCAAAGCCAGCCGGGCAAAATGGTTTTGTCGCCAAGTGATTTCGCCTTGCGCGTCAGAATGATGAAAACCGCCTGCGTGATTTCTTCCGCCAGATGCGGGTCGCGGACGCGGCGCAGGGCGACGGAATAAACCAGGTTGACGTGGCGGGACGCGAGCGCGGAGAATGCCTCCTCGGAATTGCGCCCGGCATATTCCCGCAGCAGCGTCGCGTCATCGCTCATCATTTACAGGTATATTTACACCGGCGCGAAAAGCGAACAGATTATTTTCCGGATTCGTCGTGAAAAGCGCGTGCCCGAAGCCGTCATGCCGGGTCTGCTGCATCCGAACGCAAATTTTGGCGGACGCGATGAACCCCGCGCCCGGCGAAATGATGAAGCAGCCGGGCGCGATTTTGCGCCGCGAAGTTTATTTTTTGGCCAGGGCCTTGGCGACGGCGGCTTCCAAGTCCGGGCCGCGCAGGTTCATGCCGATGATTTTGCCGTCGCCGTCCAGCAGGTAGTCGGTGGGCGTGGCGTTCACGCCATATTTCACAGCCAGTTTGTTGTCCCACTTTTTCCCGTCGTAAAACTGCTGCCATGAAATGTTGTTCTCCTTGAGGAATCTTTCGAGCGTCGCCTGGTCAGTATCCAGGCTCACGCCGATGATATCGAATCCCTTGTCGTGATATTTTTGATAGGTGGCGATGACATTGGGCAGTTCCGCCACGCACGGCCCGCACCATGTCGCCCAGAAATCAACCAGCACGACCTTGCCCTTGTAACTGGAGAGCGAAAGCGGCTTGCCCGCCACGTCCTTCTCGTCGAAGCCCGGAAATTTCGCGCCCACGACGAGCGTGTCCCGGATCCGTTCCGCCTCGATCGGCCCTTTCAGCGAATCGAGGATTGCGTCCACCCTTTTGCCGGATTCCGTTTCGGGCAAGTCGCGCTTGATTTGCTGGAGCGCTTCCGCCGCTTTTTCAGGATCGCCGATGGGCGCGTTTATCACCTGAAGGTATAACTGGGCTTTCATCATCAGAATCTGCGCCACGTCCTCCGTCTTGAGGTGTTTGTATTTGGCGTATAAAACGTCGAAGTCCTTCAGTTCGTCCGCATAATCCTTTTCCGTCGTCCCGCCTTTCTTAATCTCCGCGTTGACTTTGGAGACCAGCGCGGTGAGGTCGGTGATGACGGCGTTGGTCCCGTCGGCAAATCCGTTCAGGCCGGACAGCAAGACCGCCGCTGTAACCGCAAACAATAAGAATTTCTTCATGGCAAAATAATGAACAGTCACCAAAAATATCATGGAAAAGATTTGCTGCAAACAGCAATTTAACGGCGGGGCTAGCATCCTCTACCAAAGACGTCTTTCCAAATCAGAAATGCCTAATACGCACGCACAACACTTTCAAAAATAAATTTCACCACCGCGCCCCGCGAATGGCGAATACAATTGTGATAATTCCAATCGCCGTATCAACGACGACCGCGAGCCAGAGTCCGTTCCGTGCGCACGCGATTCCAAAAATCAAAATGCCTCCGAGCCAGACACACAGCGGATGAAAATCCGGCGTGCTGGGCCTGCTCAATTGTTTGTTGATGAGCGCGGGCGTGACGAACGCGAGGATCAACAGCGTCACGATTCCCCAGCTTAAAAAATTCACGAGCGGCGTGCCCTGCCAAGTCAGCGGAAATTTCATCAGCGTCCAGAACCAGTAATGTTTCACACGCGATGCGAACGGGTCGAACGCAAGGGCGAACAGCATCGTCAGCACCGCCGTCAAGCCGATGAGCCAGAAGCCGTAGGTTTTTATCTTCCGCCATGGACGCAAAATCAGCCGCGCCGCGCCGCGCGAGTTCAAAACAACGACAACCCAGATCAATGGCATCGCCCACGGAAGCGTTTTGAAAAGTTCCGGGCCGAGTTCGCCGGTGAACGTGAACGGGCCGAATGGAATTCCGCCGGTTGCGCCGATTGCCGATATTGCGCCGCCGATGAGCGCGATGACAGACGATGCGAGCAAAACATTTTGCAGCGGCAGTTGCCGTTCCAGCGAAAGAATCGTGCCGGCTGTCGCCGTCAAAAGCAGCACGGCTTCCGGCGCGCTGGAATTGCCTGGAAAATGCAGCGACGGCACAAGAATGGCCGCGAGCACGAGCGCAAATGCCGCCGCGAGCAATGCGTTGACCAGCCAATAAGTCCACGCCGCCAGTTTCGAGTTCGACTCCGCATTTGAAAGCGGCGGCGGCGATTTCACGAATTCTCTTTTTCGGATCGAATTTTCCAAATTTTACCTTCCTTTGGAGAATTTCATCGTCGCGCGTTTGAGTTCACGGTCGGAGTCGCGCTTCTTGATGTCGTCGCGCCGGTCGAATTCGTGCTTGCCCTTGCCGACGCCGAGCGCGACCTTCACTTTTCCGTTCTTCCAGTAAAACGAAAGCGGGATCAGCGCATTGCCCTTGACCGCGATCAGCCCGAATAATTTACGGATTTCGGATTTGTGGAGCAGCAATTTTCTCGACGCTTTGGGAACGTGGTTCTGGAGATTGCCGTGCGAGTATTCGTCAATGTGCGCGTTGTGCAGCCAGACTTCGTCCTTCTCGACGCGCGCAAAGGCGTCGGCGATCTGCCCCTTGCCCGCGCGCAACGCCTTGACCTCCGTGCCGTGCAGCACGATGCCCGCCTCGAAGGTTTCGAGGATGTGGTAATCGCGCCGGGCTTTGTGGTTGGTCACGATGTCGGCCATGATTCAAGTCTATGCGCAGATTACGCAGATTTCACAGATAAAAAATGGCGCGCGACAGATGAAATAAAAACCCGCCGTGAAGCGGGCTTTTGAATCTGCGTAAACCTTCGCAATCTGCGGATGGTTTTTTTACCGTTTCTTGCGCTTCTTGGCCTGCGGGCGGGTCAGGGCGACGATCTCCGGCATATCCCAGCCGATTTTGTCCTCGATGATTTCCCGCAACGCGATATCCGCCGCGCCGAGGTTGCCCACGTTGTCAATCAGCGGACGGCTCAAGCCGCCGCCGCCGGAATTCAACTGGCGCACGCGCCGCGACACGAGGTTCACGAGGACATTCGGGTTGCCAACTTTTTCATTGGCTTTTTTGCAGAGTTCAGCGTTCATGTTTTTCTGTTCAAATCAAGCCGCATAGTTTATGTGTTGCACGCGCGAAGGCAACAACAAAAATTCCCTTCAAACTTGCCCTGCTTTCGGGCATTTTCTGGGTTTAATTTTATGCCCGCGAAAACCAAATTCGATTTGAACCAGTTCCTCGCCACGCGCACCGAAACCGTCAACCGCGCGCTCGATAAATTCCTGCCCCGCGAAAAAACCAAACCCGCCACGATTCACAAGGCGATGCGCTACTCGCTTTTTGCCGGTGGCAAGCGGATGCGCCCCGCCGTGCTGCTCGCGGCGGCGGCGGCATGCGGCGGCAAGGAAGCCGACGCCATTCCGCTCGCCTGTGCCGTCGAGTGCATCCACACTTATTCGCTCATCCACGACGATTTGCCGGCGATGGACAACGACGATTTCCGCCGCGGCAAGCCGACCAGCCACAAAGTCTTCGGCGAAGGCGTCGCCGTGCTCGCCGGCGACGCGCTGCTGACGCAGGCGTTTGAGATCGCCGCGCAATGCAAAAAATTTCCGCGCTATCCGCACGACCAAATCATTCTGGAAATCGCCAAAGCATCCGGCTCGCTGCAATTGATTGCCGGGCAAGTTGCCGATTTGGAAGGCGAAGGCAAAAAACTTTCCATCGCCGAATTGAAATTCATCCACGAGCGCAAGACCTCCGCGCTGCTGTGCTGTTCCGTGCGGCTCGGCGGCATGAGCGCGAACTGCACGCCCGCGCAACTCCGCGCGCTCACGGATTTCGGCCATCACGTCGGCCTCGCGTTCCAGGTGATTGACGACATCCTGGACGTGACGCAGACCAGCGAGCAGCTCGGCAAGACGGCGGGCAAGGACGTGGCCGTCCAAAAGGCGACCTACCCGGCGATTGTCGGGCTGGAAAAATCGCGGCAGATCGCGGCGCAACTGACGGCCAGGGCGTTTGCCGCGCTGAAAATTTTCAAAGGCAAGGCGGTTGCGCTTGAAGCGCTGGCGGAATTTTTATTGAAGCGGGAGAAATAATCTAATGACGACTACCATTCCTAAAATTGCCTATTCGTGGGACTTCTCAAAATGTTTAATTTAATTTCTGATGGTAATTAAATTTATGTTTGGCCACTAATTTCTACGTTTACCTATTGGTTTTTTGACGTGCCTTTCATTATTTTCAGCCGCGCCACGCGCGGGCCGTCCATTTCCTCCACGCGCAATTCAAAATTTCCAACCGTCAGCAAATCGCCGGCCTTCGGAAAGCCTCCGAGCTTTTCCGTCAGCCAGCCGCTCGCGGTCGTCACATTTTCGTCGTGCGCCACTTCGCCGGTGATTTTTTCCAGATCGTGCAGCGCCAAAGTGCCGGCGGCTTCCCATATATTTTCGCCGAGCCGAACCAAATCTGATTTTTCCGAATCAAACTCGTCCTGAATCTGGCCGACGAGCGTTTCCAGCGCGTTTTCGAGCGTGACGATTCCGAGCGTTCCGCCAAATTCGTCCACGACAATGGCAAAATGCAATTTCCGCTCCAGAAACAATTGCAACAATTTCTCCAGCCGCGCGGTTTCGGGAACAAAAATCAATTTTCGCGCGACGAACAGCAAGTCCGCCGCCGATTGCGCCTTTTGCCGCAGCGGATAAATGTCCTTGATGTGGACGACGCCGAGCGTTTTGTCCAGGTCGCCGCCGTCGCAGATCGGAAAGCGCGAGTAGCGCGTCTTCTCCGCGATTTCCAGGCATTCTGCAAAGCTCGCCTCGTCGTTGAGCGCGGTGATTTCATTTCGCGGGCGCATGATTTCGCGCACGACGCGATGGCGCAGGTCGAGCGCGTTCATGACAATGTTGCGCCCGCCCGCCGTGTTTTGCGTGGACGCGAGCACGAGGCGCAATTCCTCCTCGGAATGCGCGCCATCCGCCTTGTCGTCGGGCGAGATGCCGATTTGTTCCAGAAGAAACCGCGCGGCGTGATTGAGCAGCCGGTTGAACGGATACAGCGCGATGTAAAACCAGTGCAGCGGATACGCCGACCACAGCGCAATGGGCAAAGGCTTCTGGATCGTCAGCCATTTCGGCGCGAGTTCGCCCGCGACGACGCTCAAAAATGTCAGCACGCTGAAGCCGACGACGAGCGAAATTGTTTTTATCCATTCTGTGGATTCCAGGCCGAACAGATTAAAAACCGGCCCAAGCAGCGAAGAAAAAATCGGCTCGCCCAGATAGCCGAGGCCAAGGCTGACCATCGTGATGCCGAGCTGCGTCGCGCTCAAATAAGAATTGAGATGACGGACGATGTGCCGCGCCATCTTCGCGCGCCGCCAGTTTTTGGCGACAAGCGTTTCGAGCTGCGTTTCGCGGATTCGCACGAGCGAGAATTCCGCCGCCACGAAAAATCCGTTCAACAGCACGAGCGCGAGCACGGCCAGGATTTTCAACGCGATTAAAATGAAGCTGTTCACAATTTCACCTCGCCGAACATGACTTTCAAAATGTCTTCGAGCGACGCGACGCCGATTTCTTTTCCGTCGCGCGCGAGCACAATCGCCAATCGTTCCCCTGCCCGCTGCATCCGGCGCAGCGCAACTTCCAGCCGCGTGTCTTCGCCAATAAACAATGCGGGCGTCATTTGCGCGGCGGCGGGTTTTTGCAAATCCAGATCGTCGCGGAAAAGCAGCGGGCCGATCATCAGCAGTCCGGCGATGCGATTTTTCCCGTCGCGCATTTCCCAGACGGGCAGACGCGAAAATTTCCGTTCGCGCGCCAGATTCAACGCGATGCCGAGCGGCACTGGGGATTCGACGGTCACGAGTTGCGCGAGCGGCGTTGTGATTTGACGCACGGTGAAATTTTGCAAATCCAGCACGCGGTTGATCATCGCGTGTTCGGCGCTCGTGAATTGCGGCGCGGATTCGCGCATCACCGCGCGCATTTCCTCGCGGTTGCCGAACAGCCGCCCGGTGAAAGCCTGCCCGCCGGTCACTCGCAAAATCGCCTGCGAAACGCCTTCGACAATCGAAACGAGCGGGCCCAAAATAAAATTCACGAGCCGGAAAATGCGCGCGGCGGCAAGGCATAACCGGTTTGGAAACGTCCGAAAAAGTATTTTCGGCAACAAATCGAAGAACGCATAAAATAAAAAAACTGCGACGGCGAAAATTGCGACAATTAAAATTGTATTGCCGAAAAGCCACTCGTGAATCTTCACGAGCGTAAAACCAAGGATCAAAAAATTAGCGAGCGTGTTCCCGACAAGGATCGTCCACAGAAATTTCTCCGGCTTTTCGAGGAAGCCGTTCAGCAGTTTTGCCGATGGCTTGCCCGAGCGCGCGAGCCGCCGCACGCGCAGCCGGTTCAGCGCAAATACGCCCGCCTCCATGCCCGACAGCAAAAACGACAGCAGCAGGCAAAAAATCAAAATCAATCCGTTGAAAATTCCCGTTTCCATTTTATTTCATCCGTTGCACCAGCAATTCGCGCACGCGCCGCTCGTCCGCGATTTGCGCGGTCAGTTTCAAGCCGGAAAAATTTGCCGACGCGCCGGATTCCGGCACAACGCCGAGCAGATGCGTCAGCAATCCGCCCATCGTTTCCACTTCGGCAACGTCGCCGAGCGCGGGAAATTCGCGGCGGAAATCATCCAGCCGCATCGTGCCATTCACGCGCCAGCGGCCGGGCGCGATTTTTTCCATCACGAAACCTTCCGGCTGCGATTCGGCGCGGATTTTCCCGACGAGTTCGCCGAGAATGTCCTCCATCGTCACCAAACCCGCGACGCCGCCAAATTCATCCAGCACGACGGCGAGGCCGCGACGCTGTTTCTGCAAACTGTGAAAAAGCTGGAGCAAGTTCATCGTCTCCGGCACGAACGACGGAAATTCAATCACCTCCGACAGATCAATTTTCGGGTCGAGCAGCAACGCGCGCGTGTTCAAAATGCCGACGATTGTGTCTGGCGTTTCATCGAAGATTGGCAGGCGGCGATGCTTGAATTTTTTCGCGGCAGAAATCATTTCATCCACCGTCGCGTCGTCGGAAATGCACGACATCGTCGCGCGCGGGCGCATCACGTCGCGCGCCGTGCGCTGGTCGAGGCTGATGATTTGCAGGATGATTTCCTTTTCAGATTCCGCGAGCGTGCCCTGGCGGAAAGCCATGTCGAGCAGTTCGTGATATTCCGCGTCCGTCATCGTCGGCGGCGCGGCGGCCTGCGACGCGGCTTTTTTCAGGAGCGCCGCGTTCAGCCATTGCGCCGCGCGATACAGCGGCTTGGAAATTTTCTGGAAAATGGAAAGCAGCCACGCGACGCGCAACGCCCAGCGTTCCGGCTGACGCACGGCAAGGGTTTTCGGAAAAACCTCGCAGCCGAGCAGCACCAGCGCCGCCAGCGCAGTCATCGTCAATAAAATTATTGTCCAGTGCGCGTTGAAGACCATGCGGAGCGCGACGGCGAGCATCGCGGCGTTGGCGAAGGTGTTGCCGAGCGCGAGCGTGGCCAGCAAATCCTGCGGATGTTCCAGCAGCCGGGCGACGGTTTTGCCCGCGCGCGGATTTTTTTCCGCGAGGAGCGCCACCTGCCATTTGCCGAGCGAAAACAGCGCCGTTTCCGCCAGCGCGAAAAAGAAACTCGCGCCCGCGAAGACAAAAATCGCCGTTATCGCCGTTTCCACGCGCGGAGTGTGCCGGAAAAACGGCGCGGGAAAAAGGAGAAAGCAGCCGAAACGATTAACTTAATCGTCACTCTAGTCTTGAATGCGGATTTGAAAAAGGTATTTGGTTGTTATGCTTATCCCGTTGACTCCCGTAGTATTTGGCGCGAGTTTGGTTGATGGACAAGCTGAAGTTTCCAACAACTTTGAAAGAGTTTCGTGAGCAATTTTCAGAGGAAGCGGCTTGTTTTGAATATCTGGGGCAAAGTCGTTGGCCCGCTGGCTTTGCTTGTCCACGATGCTCCGGCAGGAAGTATTGGGTCAAAGCTCGGCGGTATGTTTACGAATGCTCCGAATGTGGTCAGCAAACTTCCGTTACGGCCGGAACCCTCCTTCACGGCACACACTTTTCGCTCCGCGAGTGGTTTTGGGCCGCTTACTTGGTAGCCACACATACCCCAGGCATGAGCGGCACCCAACTACAACGGCAGATGGGCTGCAGCTATAAGACTGCTTGGTATTTGCTCCACCGGCTGCGACGCAGCATGGTGAATGAAAAGCGGGCGCTACTCAGCGGGCGTGTGGAAGCTGATGAGGTCATTATTGGCGGGCCTGTCAGCGGCAAGACCGGCCGTGGCGTTACCAAGGATGAAAAGAGCACGCTGGTCTTTGGCGCAGTAGAAGTGGTGGCGTTTACCGACAAGCGGGGAGGCCGTTTGGAGAAAGCTGGGCGGCTGCGGCTGGCGGTGACGCAACGGGCAGACGCCCTTTCGATTCGCCATTTTCTTACGACCCATGTGGAGCCGGGCAGTGAAATTTATACGGATGGTTGGAAAGGCTATTCCAAAACCGCTTTGGCCGACTACCGCCACGCATTGCAGCCGATCGCGACTCATGCGCTGCATATTCACCGCGCTTTCGGCAATCTCAAGACGTGGCTCAACGGCACGCACCATGGAGTTGACCCGAAGTATTTACAAAACTATCTCGATGAATTTGTCTTTCGCTTCAACCGCCGCAAGACCCCGATGGCAGCATTCCAAACGTTATTGGGCTTGGCTGCTCACAAAGCCCCGGTCGGTTTCGAGAAAATGATTGGACGGGAGCCAACGGGATAAGCACATTGGTTGTTATGAATGAAATCGAAACACAGGAAAAAATTGCTGAATTAAGAGAACAATTCAGAGAACTTGGCGTATTTAGTGATGATTCGTCGGTTCGTGAAAAAGCCATCGCTGCATTAGCAAAAGATGTCCAAGAAGACGCGAAAATTTTTCTAAAAAGGATACAAAATGCAAAACTATTACAAGTCGTATTGATGTCTGATTTGAAAGAAGTAAGTGTCGAACTACACAAGAATTTTAATAATCAATTTTGGCGAAGGACAGCAATACGAGCGTTTGCCGCAGCCGTTGATGGAATTGTTTTTTGTTTGAAAGAATTGACCCATGCTTCAGCAGGGTTCAATAAATTTGAATTAAATGACGATGAAAATAAATTTCTTCTTGAGGGTAAGGCGAATTTACAAATTGGAGAAAGGTCAAAGCATCTAGTTTTTAAGGATAATTTTAAGCAAACTTTCAGACTATTTGCTCAAGTTAATAATTTCCAATGTCCAACCGATTTTAACCAGGATGGATTTTCCTCACTTTGTGAGACATTTGAATTAAGGCATCAGTTGATGCACCCAAAATCGTTTTTGACATTCTGCGTCACAGATGAACAAGCAAACCGAACCGGAAAGGCTGGAGGATGGTTGTATAATGAAATTCAAAAGTTATTTGAGGCGTGCAACAAGAAAATTCACAGCAATATTGAAACAATCTTAAACAAACAATCCAACGAAATTTGACGAATCCGAGAATCTTCAACGCAAGCTTTTCGATTTGCGATTTTGGAAATGATTAGTTATCTTTGAACCATGACGGAAGCTCAACAGAAGCGGTTGAAGCGAATCATGAAGGATGCGCTGCGCATTCAAGACCGTTTTGCCGCCGAGCCGGTTCTCGCGCGCACCGGCAAAGGCTACCTCAAAAGCGAGGGCGTCGGGACATTGCAGCGCATCAACGCCGGCTTGAGAAAATCCGCCGCGCATTAATCTTCCATGTCGCGCCTTGTCAAACCCTGGCTCGCCCCGTTTGACTGGAAAATTGTCACTGAAATCAATCGCGGCCTTTGCAGCCAGAAAAATGCGCTGCACAAGCCAACTTCTGACGGCCACGAACCTGCAAAAATTCTCTGGGAGAAAAATCAATTTGCGGAACTTTCCTTGACCGACGCGCTTCAAGTCTGCCTGCAATGTCACCGGCTCGCGCCATTTTGTTTTTACAACGGAAACACTTTTGCCGCCATCGCGCGCGATTTAATCGAAGAGTTGCAACTTGCGGCCAACAAGTCTTTCATTTTGCGGAGCATCGCCGGACACATCGTCGCGGGAACGGCGACGGACATCGAACGGAAGCAACTGGATTCAATGCTCGCGGCGCTGGAGAAATAATCATCCTTCCAAAACCGCCGTGGCCGCCGCGTAATGTTCCGTGTGGCTCAAGCTGATGAGCAAACCCTTCGCGCCGCGCGATTCAAAAAGTTTTTTCCCCTTGCCGTGCAAGACCACGAACGGCTCGCCGGATTCCTTTTTGCAAATCTCGATGTCCTGCCAGCCCAGTTGCGCGCCGATGCCCGTGCCGAACGCCTTCGAGACCGCCTCCTTGGCCGCAAACCGCGCGGCGACGAATGGCGCGGAATCCTTGTGCGAGAGGCAATAGGCGGTCTCGTCCGGCAGCAAGACCCGCTGCCCGAACCGTTCGCCAAACTTTTCCAGCGACGCGCGGATGCGCGCCACTTCGATGATGTCTATGCCGGTGCCGAGAATCATTTTTGATTTACGATTTACGATTTATGATTGAGGAGCAAGCAAACTCGCTGCACCGCGCGGCGTAAAAGGAGCGCGGCTGTGTCGGAGACCAGCCGCAGCATTCTCATCGCGCTGCGGCTGACGCTTCGCGCACAGCCGCGCTCCGCAAAACGCCAAACCAAGAGACGTCTTTTACCCGCAGTAATCTTTCATCAACGCCAGCATTTCATGCACGGCTTTTTCCATCCCGACAAAAACCGCGCGGCTCACGATGCTGTGACCAATGTTCAATTCCACCAGATGCGGCACGCGGAAAAGTGTCGGAAGATTTTCCAAATTTAATCCGTGCCCGGCGTTCACCTTCAAACCCAGCGCGTGTGCCTGCTCTGCGCCAGAAATTAAGCGCTGCAATTCAATTTCATCCGTAGGAGACGACGTAAGGAGTCTCTGATCGGTTTTCTGTTTTTCAGTCAGAGTCTTGTCACCTCGGCTCCTACAAATCCATTTTCTAAAAAATTCCTCCGCAAACGCGCCGGTGTGCAATTCAATGAACTGGCTTCCAACCCGCGCCGCCGCCTCAATCTGCTTTTCATCCGGCGTGATGAACAAACTGACTTCGATGTTCGCGTCGTTCATTTTCTTGCGCGTCTCGGTCAAAGATTTTTCGGCGGCGACAACATCCAGTCCGCCTTCGGTCGTCACTTCAAGCCGGCGTTCGGGGACGATGCAGACAATCTCCGGCCTCAATTTTAGCGCAATGGAAATGATTTCCGGCGCGTTGGCCATTTCCAGGTTCAGCCGCGTTTCGATTTTCTCGCGCAATTCCAGAATGTCGCGGTCTTGAATGTGCCGCCTGTCTTCGCGCAAATGCGCGGTGATGCCGTGCGCGCCCGCCGCCTCACAAATGCGCGCGGCCTCAACCGGACTCGGCTCGCCGAACCCGCGCCCGCGATACCGCGCCTCGCGCAGAGTCGCGACGTGGTCAATGTTGACGCCGAGCTTGAGCATAAAATGAAAATGATTTTTCCATCGGAGGCTTTTCTGTGCCAAATGCGACGGCAATTTGCAAATGCAAACGGAATTTCTTGTTGCCGCGCCGCCGGAGATTCGTTTTCATTCGTCATGCCCAGACTGCGCGCATTTCTCAAATACTGGCTGCCGGTTCTCTTTTGGATGGCCGTGATTTTCACGGCGTCAAGCGACGCCAAATCCTTTGAACATTCCTCGCGGCTCATCGCGCCACTGCTGCACTGGCTCTTTCCGAAAATGTCCGGTGACACCGTGCATCTCATCGTTTTCATCGCCCGCAAGTGCGCGCACCTGACGGAATACGCCGTGTTCGCGTTTCTGGTCTGGCGCGCGTTGAACCATTCAAGAAACCATCTCGCGCCGTGGTCCTGGCCGAAAGTCGGCGGCACTTTGCTGGTCGTTTTTCTCTATGCGTCGAGCGATGAATTCCATCAGATTTTCGTGCCCACTCGCACGCCGCGCATCCACGACGTTGTGATTGACACCATCGGCGGCGCAGCCGGCCTGTTTGCACTCTGGATCATTCACCGCCGGAAACTGAAGCCGCAAATATAACAATGAAACGCCCGCTTGCCGCCGTCGTTTCCTTTTACGCGACCGGCCTGCTGCTCGCGGAAATTTTCCAGCCGCCGCTTGCTGTATTGTTTTCCGTTTCTTTTTTCGTCCTCATCCTCGCCCTCGCCCTCGAAAAATTCCGGCCGGTTTTGATTTGCCTGCTTCTCGCGCTCGCCGGCTGGATCAATCTGGTTGTCCACACGGCGGACATTTCGCCGGATGACCTGCGGAAGTTGACCGGCAACGAACCTCAAATCGCCGCCGTGCGTGGAACCTTGGTCCAGACGCCGCAACTGAAAATTTCCGAACGCGGCGGCGAACAGTCCGAACACTCACTCACGCAGGTTCGTGTTTCAGAAATCCGGCTCGGTGATGAATGGCGTCCCGCGCCCGGCAAAATCATCGTGGCAACGCCGGACGAACTTCCGCCGGATTTTTTCGCCGGGCAGTCCGTTGAAATTTCAGGAGTCATTTCAAAACCGCCAACGCCTCTGGCCGAAGGGCTTTTCGACGACCGCAGCTATCTCCAAACGCGCGGCATTTATTACGAACTTAAAACTTCGTCCACGAACGACTGGCGGCTGCACGCGCCGGTTTTGCAACAGCCGCCGCTCACCGACCGCTTTTTAAGCTGGGCAAAACGCACGCTCGCATTGGGTCTGCCCGTCGAAGACCAGCCATTGCAACTGCTTTGGGCGATGACGCTCGGCTGGCGCACCGCGTTCACCGGCGACATCGGCGATCCGTTTCTGCGCGCCGGCACGATGCACCTGTTTGCGATTGACGGCCTGCGCATCGCGCTCATCGCGGGAATGCTCGTCGCGCTGCTGCGCGTGCTGCAAGTCTCGCGCGCGTGGTGCGGCATCATCGCCATTCCGCTCATCTGGTTTTACACCGCCGCGACCGGCTGGGAATCGTCCGCCATCCGCGCGTCGGTGATGATGACCATCGTGCTCGGCGGCTGGGCGTTGAAGCGTCCGGGCGATCTGCTCAATTCCCTCGCCGCCGCCGCCTTCGTGATTTTGCTTTGGGAACCGCGCCAGCTTTTTGAAGCCAGCTTCCAACTGTCATTTTCCGTCATGCTCGTCATCGGCCTGCTGCTGCCGCGAATGAATAAAATTTCCGACGGGCTGTTGCGCCACGATCCGCTGGTTCCGGACGATTTGATTCCGAAATGGCGTCGCATTCTCATTTCCACATCGAGGATTCTCGCGCGTTATTTTTCGCTCTCGCTTGCCGCGTGGCTCGGCTCGATTCCGTTGAGCGCGCTGTATTTCCATTTGTTCAGCCCGGTTTCACCGTTCGCCAACCTCATCGCCGTCCCGCTCGGCACGCTGGCGCTGATGAGCAATCTCGGCGCGCTGATCTGCGGCGCGTGGTTTCCGTTCGCAACGGAACTGTTCAACAACGCCGCGTGGTTTTTCATGTCGGCAATGACGGACGTGAGCGAATGGTTCACCCAAATGCCCGGCTCGTATTTTTACGTTCCCGCGCCGTCGTGGATTTCGATTGGAATTTATTACGCGATTCTGATTGTTGCCTTGAGCGGCTGGTTAAAAACGGCGCGAAGAAAAGCATTTGGCGCGGCGGCTTTGATTTTTATCGCCGCGCCTTATTTGTGGCAATGGGAAAGTTCGCGCGACGAAACCAAACTGACCGTTTTGCCGCTGAACGGCGGTCATTCGGTTTTCGTGGACGCCGCCGGACGCAAAAACGACTGGCTTATTGATTGCGGCAACGAGGACGCCGTCAATTTCACGCTCAAGAATTTTCTCCGGGCACAGGGCGTGAACACAATTCCGCGACTCGTTTTAACCGAAGGCGATTTGAAAAATTACGGCGGCGCGGATTTGCTCGACCGGCTTTTTGGTGTCGGCGAGCTTTGGACCAGCCCGGTTCATTTTCGCTCCGGTGCTTACAATGGAATTGTTACCACATTTGAAAAATCGTCGCGCCGCAAAATTTTCGATTGCGGCGACAAATCCGGCTGCTGGCAAATTTTGTGGCCGGTGGCGACGAATAATTTTTCACGCGCCGACGATGGCGCGCTCGTGCTGCTGGGAAATTTTTCCGGCGCAAAGATTCTGCTGCTTTCCGACTTGAGCCGCGCCGGACAAAGCGGGTTGCTGGCGACGACAAATGATTTGCACGCGGACATTGTCGTCGCAGGTTTGCCGAACGAAGGCGAGCCGCTTGCAAATGTGTTGATTGATGCGATCCGGCCGAAAATAATTGTCATTGCCGATTCAGAATTTCCAGCAGACCGGCGCGCAAGCCGCGAATTAAAGGAGCGGTTGGCACAAAAAGAAATTCCAACCATTTACACGCGCGATTCCGGCGCGGTGACAATTGTCACTGACGCGAACGGCTGGAAATTGCGGGCGATGGACGGACGGAAGTTTGTGGGAGACGACGTAAGGAGTCTCACTTCAAAATAATTTAGTCAGAGCCTCGTCACCTCGGCTCCTACGATTTCTTGGCGATGACGGAAACGTGCCGCGCCTGCTGGATGGGGAATTTTTTGACTTCGACCGTGACGCTTTGCGGTTTGAATTCGGCCAGGATCATTTCACAAATGTCGTCGGCGAGTTTCTCGATCAATTTCCAACTGCGTCCTTCGCCAAAACCCAGCAGCCGCTGCGAAACGGCAAAATAATCAATCGTGTCGGTGATTGTATCTGTCTGCGCGGCGGCGGAGAAATCGCATTCCATTTCAACCGTCAGCAGCAGCCGCTGCGGCCTGGCGCGCTCTTCATCCGGCACGCCGACGCAATAAAGGACTCCAAGTTCAACGATGGATATTTTGGACATTTTAGATTTACGATATGCGATTTACGATTTATGAGGTTTGCGCGTCAGCACGGCGTTAATCAAGATTCGCGTCGGCTTGTTCAATTTTAATTTCTTCGCGTCGGCCGGTTTGAGCCAGCGGAATTCGCGGCCTTCGTCGTTCAATGTCACGCGCGGATTTTTTCCGGTGCAGCGGCAGGTGTAATTCAGCAGCACAAAATGCGCGTCGCGGTAAAACTCCTTCGAGTGGATGCAATCCTGCACGAGCACGAATTTGATGCCGGAGATTTTCAGGCCGGTTTCCTCCAGGATTTCCCGGCGCAAGGCATTTTCAGAAGTTTCGCCCCATTTGATTTTCCCGCCGGGAATTCCCCATTTGTCCGACCATTTGTGCGTGCGGATCATCAGCGCCTCGTTTTTGGAATTAAAAACCAGCGCGCCGACGGTCGCGAGCGGCGGCTGCGATTCTTCAAGCTTTTTTATCAGCGGCTTGAGGTTGAAATCATTCTTCTCCAGCAGGCCGCGCAGTTCCGAAAGATGCTCGACGATCAAATCCGGCTGCGCGGCGCGCAACTGCCCCAGCGTGTTGTAACCGGTCAGCACGGCGCACGAATGCACGCCGCCGTGATGCGCTGTCTCGATGTCGTGCTCCATGTCGCCGATGAACAGCGTTTCCTCCGGCAGCAGATTATTTTCGCGCAGAATGTCGTGGATTTTTTTCCGCTTGTCCCAGACATCCGTGTAAGGTTTTTCGAGAAAGGCGTCGAAGCCGGTGACGGCGCACTGCGCTTTGAAATGGTCGCCGTGGACGGTGCTGAGCAGAAACGTGCGGAACTTTTTCTCGCGGCAAAATTCCAGGAATGCCCGCGCGTGCGGCAATTCACAGACCGAGGTTTGCGCGCGGCGAAATTCCGTGTGGAACCATTCTTCGAGCTGCGGCATCGGCACGTCCGGCGTGTGGCGGTCGTAGAATTTCGTGAACGGCAGTGAAAATTCCGCGCGGAATTGTTCCAGCGACATTTCGGGTTTGCCGGCCTGCGTCAGGACAAAATTCGACGCCTTCAAAACGGCGGGCAGATCGTCAACCAAAGTGCCGGACCAGTCGAAGATGATGTTGCGGATCACGCCAGCAGTTTAACCGCGAATAGCTTCAAGGCAACAGAAAGGAAAATCAGCCACAGAGACACAGAGACGCGGAGCAAAACAAGACATTTTTCCCTGTGTTCTCTGTGACTCTGTGGCAAAAATATCGGCGTAATGCTCATCGCATTCAACAAACCGTTCGGCGTGCTGTCGCAATTCACCGGCGACGGCTCTCCTAATCGCGCACTGGCTGAATTTGGTTTACCAAAAAATGTTTATCCCATCGGACGGCTCGACGCAGATTCGGAAGGCCTTTTGCTCTTGAGCGACGAACCGGAGTGGAACGAAAAACTGCTGCACCCGCGCCACGCGCACGAGCGCGAGTATTGGGCGCAGATCGAAAAAATTCCGTCGCCGGAAAGTTTGCGGAAACTGGAAAGAGGAATTTTGATTCAGGGCCGGAAGACGTTGCCGTGCCGTGCGTGGTTGCTGGAGCCGCAGCCGGAAATTGCAGCGTCGAGCCTGTGGTCTCGAAACAATCGGCGCACAGCGCCGACACTGCATCATTCCGCCGCGCAATCCGCCCATCCGTTTTCGCAAGAGCGTTCCTGATTGCTGGATCGGTCTGGAATTGATCGAGGGCAAGAACCGTCAGGTTCGTAAAATGACGGCGGCCATCGGCCATCCGACATTGCGTTTGCTGCGCGTGCGGATTGGGCATTTCTGGCTGTCGGAATTGCCGACCGGTCAGTGGCGGCAATTGTCGGGTGCGGAATGCGAATTGGTGGAAGGATGACCCGCTCATTTGCATCCGACACCTCAAGATTTGCGTTTGCAGATTCCACCGGCGGCTCCGGCGACTCAACATTCGCATCCGCCGGTTCAATTTCCCGATTCGCCGGTTCAAACGCCGGTTCGGGATGTTCAACAATCAGGTCCGCCATCTCAATAATCGCATTCGCCGGTTCAATATTCGGACGCAACTATTGAACAATTGCATCCGCCGGTTGAGCCGGCGGACGCGCCGATTCAATCTTCCGACGCGCCGATTGAGCCGCCAAACGCTAAAAACCGCAATTTTGACAAGAAAACGCACCTTTTTGCCAAAAAACGGTGAGTTCATCGCTGGCAGCGGCGGTTCAATCAATTCTCATTGGGACATTCTGCCATTGCGGGCGGGGTCGAACGCCGGGCGACAGGATGCCGGAACAAACATCACCATCAAACTTTTGATTTTATGCGAATACCAATTCCAAAAAATCCGGAAGAGTTGATCAAGCTCGCGAAGGCGGTTCGGGACAAGCACGTCGCGCTGGGCACGGCCAGTCCGCTCAACACCATTGACGGCATTGCCGGATTCAGTGCGCTGGTGGACACCGCCGACAGCAGCCAGGCGGACGCCAAGGACTTCGCCAGTCAGGCGGAGACGGCGACCGAAACCCGCGACAACGCGCTGGGGCCGGACACGAACACGCCCGGCACCGTGCGGTTTATTGTGACCGCCTCGCGCGACCTGCTGGCGGCGCAGAACAAGGGCAGCGAGCACAAGCTGGGCGACTGGGGCTACGTCGTGGATGCGTCCGCGCAAGCCACGCCGGAAGCCAAGGCCGCGCTGAAAGCGGCCAAAGCCGCCGTGAAAATAGCGCAGATCAAGAAGGCGGCATAAGCCGCTGAAGGGTCGGGAAGAACACGCCCGCGCGTCACAGGATGCGCGGGCTTTTTATTGCAGGGGACGACGTGAGGAGTCTCTGATTGAAAATCCGCAATCCGCATTCGCCGGTCCAAGATTGAAATGAGTCTCGTCACCTCGACTCCTACAAAACGCCAGGGCAACGGGTCGCGCGAAGGACGCGAAGGCGGCGAAGTCCGTAGGACTGGCATATTTGTAGAAACGGCAGCGTAAATGAATCAAGCTCCGTAGGAGCGGAATCATCAGTGAAAGAATTAACGCAAAGACGCCAAGACGCAATGAGCGCAAAGCAAAAATTCCTTGCGACTTCGCGCCTTTGCGTCTTTGCGTTGAAAATTTCCCCGCCGAATATGCCGCGCCGACGGCGCTGGGGACGAACGCCGTGCCAAAATCGTTTAGTGATGGACGATTGGAGTGATTGGAGTCTGTAATCGCGGAGCGAAGGCGTGCCGTTCAATGTTTTTCGATCAAGAAGAGGAATTCCCTGTTTGGAATTGAAGCATCAGCAATCCATTCGTTTGTCCAACTCATGCCAGCCATGACGTTTTTGCGGTAATCAATTTCCAAAACCTCAACGACACGACCAACAGATGCAATAAGGTCGTGTAACTGTTCCGCCGTCGCTCGCCCACCGGAACTGTAGGAAAGAATGATGTGTGGTGCCCGCGTTGCGGCGAGCAACTTCTCGATTGCCTCCAACGCGATGAAACGCCCCGCTGGATTTTTCCGAAATTCCTCGAACTCGGAATTAACCACCGTGTCCGAGGTGTCTTCTCGCCGTTTTGCTTTGCCGAACAGCGGCGGTTTGTCGTTCAGGCAAACGGTCGTCCAAAGATGATAATAAGCGGAGTAACGCACGCGTGATGGCGGCATCTTCTCGTTGTTCGAGCCATACGGCGGATCGAAGTAGGCGAGATCCACTTCCACCTGCGGCAGCAAATCAAAAATACTCCCGTGAGTCACGCGATGCGATTCCGTTTGCGGAATGAGCCGGGGAATTTTGAGATGCAGCTTCTTGTGCGAACGCGGCGACCAATCATTCAAATAGGAAACGAAATGTCCCAAGGTGCTGTCCACTTCATCCAAGGCAAGAATCAGGCTGGTCAGCGCAACTGCCTTTTCAACTTCCGGGAGCGCGAGCCGCTCGATTTCCTCGCGGATGGCATCCAGCCGGCGTGTGTTGTGCTTTTGCCAGGGCTTCTTGAGATTATCTTCGCCCACGGAACAACCGCTATTGGGATCGCCACCATAATTCTCCGTGAACCAGCCGTCTTTTCCCGGCAGCGCGTTGAGATGGTCAATGAGCGATTGGTAATGTTCGGCTTGATGCGGGTTGAGCAGATAGCAGGTTCCAAAAATCTTCGACCAGACGGCAATGTCATTGGCAATGACGCAGTGCCCAGTTTGCGCCAGAGCTTGAGAAACCCGCGTCGTGCCGGCAAACCCATCGAGCACAGTAAGCGGCTTCACTTTTTGAACGAGTTGAAGAATGTAAGGGAGCAGCTTGAGTTTCGAGCCGGCATATTTAATCCCCTGCGTTCCCGGGGCGTCCACAACCAAGTCATCAAAGAGATTCAAAGTCTGCATAATTAGCGGAGCCTGGCATTTTGCTTCTGTTCTTCGATGTCCTCTTTCAACTTCAGCAAAGCCGCCTCATGGCCTTTGCTGGTGGAAAGCAGCGCGTGTGAAAACAATTTCACCAGCACATGATTGTGCGAGTAATCAATCCAGCCAGCGGTGACGCTGTCGAAATACTTCAGGCCATTTTTGGTATGTGTCCAGAGACCGCGTTGCAGCGCATTGGCAGTTCCGCTGCCATAGCGCACCTCACAAATGTAGGCACCTTCCGCATCATAAAAACGGAAAACCGGGTGTTTCCGTCCACGTCCCGCCTCCTCGTAAGCGACGCGGGCGACATTGGCTTTGGCTGCCTCGGCATTAAAAACGAGAATGTTGCATCTTTGCTTTTTCTCGTCGTAAATCAGTGGAAGCACATTCATGGTGCTGAATTCTGAAAACGCTTCGTGCGCCCAGATTCGCGCAATGTCATCCTTATGCTCGATCGCAGCTCCAATCGCTTTGAGCACCGGGAACATTTGGAAGTTCTTGTCCGTGGATAATTGGAGTGGGCCATCGCCGTAAGCTTTCAAGCTCACTGGAAATGTGGCCTTTGTTATTTCATTGGTTATTGTGATGTCCTCCTCATGTTGTTTGGCGCGATAAAGGTCTTTTCCAACATGAAGAGATTTGAAGTCATACATATATTGGTTGATGAACTCCGCAATCGCTATCTCCGCCAAATCACCATGGGTTTTATTCCCAATCAGCCGCATCGTGAAGATATTGCTCAATGTGGTTGTGATGAGCTGCGGATTCTTGCTAATCAGCAGTTTCAACCGCGTTGTAAAATCTTGATATGCGCTCATGGCGAGATGAAACCGGATATTGATTTGAATGTCACGCCCGGTATTCATTTGGCGGTTCGCCCTGTTGCCCATTTTGCCCAGCCGCACGGCGCATCTGGGCGGCACGGTGGCGACGATTGGTTTTCCCGACCCGTCGTTGCAGGGATTTTCGCCCAAGCTGGCCGGATTTAACGCAAAGGCGCAAAGCGGCAAAGACGCAAGGCAAATACCGTCTGTTCTTTGCGCCCTGGCATCTTTGCGTCTTTGCGTTAATTTTTTAGTCGGTGGCGCTGGCACGAGCGGGGCGTTGCCGGAGATCCTTGCGGACGGCCACCAATTGAATTACGCGGTCAAGAGCCGGTAGGGCGGTGCTGCCGCGCCACCCTGATATTTGGGCTGCGGAGCACCGCAGCCCTACCATTTCTGGAATCCGTGCCGGAGGTGGACGCCAAGCTCAAAGCGCCGAAGTCTTTGCAGACGGCCACCCCGAAGTTTGAGGATGTGGTGAGGTCGGCGCAGGAGGCGGCAGTGCTGGTGCTCGTTATTGAGTAGGGGACGACGTGAGGAGTCTCTGACTTGATTTGAGTCTCGTCACCTCGAGTCCTACCAAAATTATTGAATAAGGAAGGCAGGAAACAAGGAACGGAAAGTTTTTCCTGATTTCATGCTTTCCTTATTGAAACCAACAGCGGCGGTGCTGGTGCTGGTTTATTGAAATTACTTAAACTCCGCAATTGTGCCTGCACTTGCCTTCGTGTTTGGCCGGGAAGTTTGGTGTGGATTTAACCGCAGTTTCTGCGACACTTCACGTCCCATGAATCCGGTGCTAAAACTTTTGCTCGAAGGCGGCAGCCTGAACACGGCGCAGATGGCGCAGGTGCTCAATCTGTCCGAGGCCGAAATCGTCCGCCAGCTCGACGCGCTGAAACACGACGGCGTGCTGCTGGGCTTCCGGCCCGTGCTGAACCTGGCGGAGGAAGATTCCGGCATCGTCCGCGCCGTCATTGAGGTGCGGATCACGCCCGAGCGCGGCGGCGGCTTCAACCGCCTGGCCGAGCGCATCAGCAAGTTCGACGAGGTGGAATCCTGCTATCTCATGTCCGGCGGCTACGACCTGCTGGTGTTCGTCAACGGCGCGAGCCTGCAAAAGGTCGCGGCGTTCGTCTCGGAAAAACTGTCCACCATCGAGGGCGTGCTTTCGACGGCCACGCATTTCATGCTGCGCTCCTACAAGGAACACGGCTTCCTGCTCGGCGGCAAAGTCGAGGAAACGGAACGGCTAAAGGTCGCGCCGTGAAAAATTTAGAATACGACGACTTCAGTTATGCCTGTTCCAAAATACGATGAATTGATCAATCCGCTTTTGCAGGCGGTGAATCAATTGGGTGGCTCTGCTTCTGTTTCAGAACAAGAAGATGCCGTAGCTTCGATTTTGAAACTCACCGAGAAGGACATCGCTGAAATCCATCGCGGCAGCACAACGAAATTGAGTTACCGTTTGGCTTGGGCGCGAAATTACATGAAGCGCTTCGGGCTTCTCGAAAATTCTGCGCGTGGAGTCTGGACGCTGACACTTGAAGGCCGCAAAAAATATCCAGTCAATATTGAGGAAGTTAAACGTGCGGTCAGAAATCAAGACAAGGCAGAGCGAAAATTAAAAGTCGAACAAACTGAATTTGAAATTGAGCCAGAACGTGATAGTTGGCAGGACGAATTACTTTCAGTTGTGAAAGAAATGCCGGCTGAAAGTTTTGAACGGCTTTGCCAATTACTATTGCGCGAATCTGGATTTATCCAAGTTGAAGTAACCGGCAAATCTGGCGATGGCGGCATTGATGGAAAAGGAGTTTTGCGAATCGGAGGATTATTAACTTTTCGAGTAAGTTTTCAGTGCAAAAGATATAAAGGAACTGTTCCTCCATCTACAGTGCGAGATTTTCGAGGTGCGATGGACGGTCGGGCTGATAAGGGATTGCTGATAACTACCGGAAGATTTTCTCGCGACGCTCGGGCTGAAGCTCAAAGAGACGGTGCTATGCCGATTGATTTAATTGACGGAGAAGAACTGGTTCAAAAGCTGAAAGAATTGGGAATTGGAGTTGAGGTGAAGCAGAAAGTTGTCGAAGAAATTAAAGTTCAAAAAGATTATTTCACGAGCATCTAATTTCCAGACTAATCCTATTTTCATTGCCAAGCACTCTGTCAACCTGCCCAAAAAATTTTGCCATGAGCAAACCAAAGAAAACCGTCATTGAAGTGCAAGGCACGGCCATCGCCGTCTTGTCTTACAAAGACGAGGATTTCATTTCGCTGACGGACATACTCAAGGCCAAAGACGGCGACTTTTTCATTTCCGACTGGCTGCGCAATCGGAATACCGTGGAATTCCTCGGTGTTTGGGAATCCGTTCACAACCCACGTTTTAATTATGGCGAATTCGCCATAATTAAAAGTCAGGCCGGGCTGAACAGCTACAAAATCAGCGTCAAGGATTGGGTGGAAAAGACCAATGCCATCGGACTCAAAGCCACGGCTGGCCGGTATGGCGGCACTTTCGCGCACAAAGACATCGCCTTCGAGTTCGGCATGTGGATCAGCGCGGAATTCAAAATCTACCTCATCAAAGAATTCCAGCGATTGAAGGACGACGAAAACCGTCGGCTCTCGCTCGCGTGGAATCTCAACCGCACGTTGTCGAAGTTGAATTACCGCATCCACACCGGTGCGGTGAAGGCGCACCTGATGCCGCCGGAAATCACGCCGACCCAGACAGCCATCACCTACGCGACCGAGGCGGATTTGCTCAACGTCGCGCTCTTCGGCCAGACGGCGAAGCAGTGGCGTGACGCCAATCCCAAGTTGGAAGGCAATGTCCGTGATTATGCGAGCATCGACCAGTTGCTGGTGCTCGCGAACATGGAAGGGATGAATGCGGAATTCATCCACATGGGGTTGCCGCAAGGTGAACGGCTGAAACGGCTGAACCAAATCGCCATCCGCCAGATGCAGGTTTTGACTTCATCCAATCTGAAGGCATTGCCGGGCGCGAAGAAGGATTAAATCCCAAAGCGCGTAACACCCAGGATTTTTCAATTCGTTTGCTGAATGCGGTTAAGTTTTTTATCCTCGAAAAATTAAATGGACCAATCACGTTTCATCGCCAAGCACGTCGTCAACCTGCCCAAGTCGGGCATCCGCGACTTTTTTGACATCGTTGCCAAGATGAAGGACGCCATCTCGCTCGGCGTCGGCGAACCGGATTTCGACACGCCCTGGCACATCCGCGAGGCCGGCATCTACGCGCTCGAAAAGGGCAAGACGCATTACACGTCCAACCTCGGCCTCATCGAATTGCGCCGCGCCATCAATAAATACGTCGAGAAAAATTATTCCGTCAGCTACGCGCCGGAAAACGAAGTCATCATCACCGTCGGCGTCAGCGAAGGTCTCGACCTCGCCTGCCGCGCGCTCATCAATCCCGGCGACAAGGTGATGTATCACCAGCCGTGCTACGTCAGCTATTCGCCGAGCATCACGCTCGCGCATGGCATCGCCGTGCCCGTGCCGACGTTCGCGAAAGATGGCTTCGCGCTCACCGTGGACGCGCTCCGCGCCGCGTGGCAGCCCGGCTGCAAAATTCTGATGCTCAATCTGCCGTGCAATCCCACCGGCGGCACATGCGACCGCGCGCAGATCGAGGCCATCGCGAAATTCGCGGTGGAAAAAGATCTCATCGTGTTGAGCGACGAAATTTATTCCGAGCTGACGTTCGAGGGCGTTCACACGAGCATCGCGAGTTTGCCCGGCATGAAGGAGCGCACGATTTTTCTGCACGGATTTTCCAAGGCGTTTTCCATGACCGGCTGGCGCATCGGCTACGCGTGCGGCCCGGCGGCGCTCATCGAGGCGATGATGAAGGTGCATCAATACTCGATGCTCTGCGCGTCCATCATCGCGCAGGAAGCCGCCATCGAAGCGCTCGTGCGCGGCGAGGACGCGATGAAAAAGATGCGCGACCAGTATCATCGCCGCCGCGATTTCATCGTGCGCCGGTTCAATGAAATCGGATTGAAATGCCATCTGCCGCGCGGCTCGTTTTACGCGTTTCCTGACGTGAGCAAGTCCGGGCTGAACGAAAAAGATTTTGCCATTGGTCTGTTGCAAGCGGAAAAAGTGGCGATTGTTCCCGGCTCGGCCTTTGGCGAAAACGGCAAAGGTTTTTGCCGTGCCTGTTTTGCGACGAGCTACGAGCAACTGATCGAAGCGAGCAACCGCATTGAGCGGCACGTGCAAAATCTCGCCGCGCAGAAATAATGAGACGGCTCGCGAGGACGCTCGCCCCACCAAATTTTAGCTCAACAGATTTTCAAACCGCGCGGCGGCGGCGTCCCATTGCGCGGAGTCCTGCGGCGTGAAAGTTTTCAATTCAAACGAATTGCGAACGACTTCGCGCGCGGCGGCGAGCGACGGCAAATGGCCAAGCGCAATCGCCTGCACGAAAATGTTTCCGAGCGCGGCGCATTCAGTCGGCCCGGCGAGGACGGGAATTTTCAGCGCGTTGGCGGTGAATTGATTGAGCGTCGCGTCCTTGCTGCCGCCGCCGACGATGTGAAGTTTTTCGATTTTTTTGCCGATGAGCCGTTCGAGCCGGCGCAACGTCGCGCGATAAAATAGCGCGAGGCTTTCGTAAATGCAGCGGACATGAACGCGGCGTGATTTGCAGGAACAGGCTGGCCGGTTTCTTCGCAAAACTCGGCGATTTTTTCCGGCATATCGTCGGGGCTGAAAAAGCGCGGGTCGTCGGGATTGATGAGCGAAACGAACGGCGGCGCGGCGGCGGCCATTTGTTCGAGCTGCG
The DNA here is from genome assembly GCA_963755455.1 of uncultured Verrucomicrobiae bacterium. GTDB lineage: Bacteria > Verrucomicrobiota > Verrucomicrobiia > Limisphaerales > UBA11358 > UBA11358. The sequence goes on along the minus strand of CAVWJH010000004.1, from coordinate 232,430 downwards.
CGAAAATCATATTTTTTGCCTTCCTTTTCCCATTGCCGGCGACATTCCTGCACGATCCAAAGGCCGACGATGTTTTTCAGCAGGCGAACGGAATCGCCGTAGCCGATTTCGTTCGTGAAGCGCGAGCGAACGCGCCTGGTCGTTGATGACGGGCTGCGGCCATTCGACGCCCATGAGCGACCATGTGCCGGAACTCAAATAAGCCCAATTCTCGCCGCTCGCGGGAACGGCGGCGACCGCCGCGCCGGTGTCGTGCGAACAACTGGCGATGACTTCGATTTGCGGCAGGCCGACTTCCGTGGCGAGATTTTTTTTCATCGGGCCGAGTTTCGTGCCGCTGGCACAAATCGGCGCGAACATATCCTCGCGCAATTTCAGCGCGTCAAGCAGTTTCTTCGACCACGTTTTGGTTTGCGGATTGTAAAGTTGCGTGGTGCTGGCGAGTGACATTTCATTTTTGCGCGACGCCGGAACAGAAATAATTGAATGCGTTGCCGATGAGCAGCAGTTGTTTTGCGCGGGCGAGACGTTCGGGCGGCTCGGCGGCGAGCTGGTAAATGGTGTTGAGCGCCATGAACTGGATTCCGGTTTCGGAAAAAATCGCCGGCCAGTCCACTTTTGCCCGAACGTTTTCGACGCCGCCGGCCGTGCGCGAATCGCGATAGCACCAGACCGGCTGCATGATGAGTCCGCGCTCGTCGTAAAGCACATAATCCACGCCCCAGGAATCGGTGCTGATGCTGGCGATGGTCAGATTTTTCGCGGCGGCCTTTTTGAGGCCGTTTTTCAATTCGTTGAACAGCGCGTCAATGTTCCAGTGCAACGCGCCGGAAGTCTTCGACCGGGCCGTTGGGAAAACGGTGCAGTTCCTCGAAGGACAATTTTCCCGTCGGCGAGCGTGCCGAGCATGAGGCGTCCGCTGTCCGCGCCGAGGTCGCAGGCGAGATAATGTGTGGGCATAATGAAATCCGGCGCAGTTTAAGGCAAGAACGCGCCGTGTCAAAAACGTTCCCTGATTGAACATCCGGCGCAGATCGCCGTCAAAAAAATTTGCCAACGGGCGGCGGCGGCGTATTTTGAGGAGTATAAAATTTATGAGTTCTGAAAATCAACTGGATCAATTGAAGAAATTCACCGTCGTCGTCGCCGACACCGGCGATTTCGCAACGCTGAAACAATATGCGCCGCGCGACGCCACGACGAATCCGTCGTTGATTTTGAAAGTCGGCGGACAATGCCGGAATACAAATTCATTTTGGACAAGGCGATTGCCGACAATAAAAATTCCGGCGCGGGCGGCGCGGCGCTCATCGGCAAAATCATGGACGATTTGCTGATCTTGTTCGGCTGCGAAATTTTGAAAATCGTGCCGGGCCGCGTCTCGACGGAAACCGATGCGAATTTGTCCTTCGACACGGAAGCGCTCGTCGCCAAGGCGCATCGCTTCATCGAACTTTACAAGGCGCATGGCATCGCGCGCGAGCGCATCCTCATCAAGATCGCCTCGACGTGGGAAGGCATCCGCGCGGCGGAAATTCTCCAGCGCGAGGGAATCAATTGCAACATGACGCTGCTTTTCTCGCTGGCGCAGGCCGTCGCGTGCGCCGAGGCGAAGGTGAAATTGATCTCGCCGTTCGTCGGGCGGATCATGGACTGGCACAAGGCGAAGGAGAAAAAAGATTTCGCGCCCGCCGAAGACCCCGGCGTGATTTCCGTGAAGGAAATTTATTCGTATTACAAAAAATTCGGCCACGCGACGGAGGTGATGGGCGCGAGCTTTCGCAACGTCGGCGAAATCCAGGAACTGGCCGGCTGCGATCTGCTGACCATCAGCCCGCAATTGCTCGGCGAATTGCAAAAAAGTTCTGCGCCGCTCGCGCGCAAATTGAGTCCCGAAATCGCGCGCGAAAGCAAAATCGAAAAAGTGACGCTGGACGAAAAGAAATTCCGCTGGCTGCTCAACGAGGACGCAATGGCGACGGAAAAAACTTCCGAGGGCATCCGTCTTTTCAATGCGGACGCGGTGAAGCTGGCGCGGTTCGTCGCGGCGAAGCTTTAGCTCCTCGACTTGCGGTTTTGATTCTGCCAGCCTTGATTTATGGATACAGATGAGCGCGAAATTTTCCAGTTTCTGAAAAGCTGGGGTGCCGACTACGTCAATGGGTCGGAGATTTGCCGCCGCGCCGGAGGCAAAAGAAAATTCCACGACGACCCGAACTGGGCCAAGCCGATCTTGCTGCGCATGGAGGAGCGCGGCATCATCGAAAGCGACTCGCAGGGACGTTTTCGCATCAAGCCCGTGCCCAGAAAGAAAAAGCACACGCAATGGGTTTCGCCCGACATCGCCAAAATCCTCGCGGAAAGCGGCGTCGCGCCTGATGGTGAGGACGGTGCGCTCGCCCCGGACGATTTTTACGACGGATTGTAAATGCCGCCGCGCTCATCGCCGTCGGCGAAGTGACCGGGCTGGCGTTCTGGCGATGAATTTATTTCCCAATCTTAATCCGCCTAGTTAAACGATTACAATTAAGAGCAGGATTAAGATTATGAAAACCGAACTACAGGCCGCCGTTGAGACGCTCGGCATCGGAAAATTCCGGCGCCACATTTTTCTTTGCACCGACGCGACGGAGCCGAAATGCTGCCCGCGCGAAAAATCCCTGGAGTCATGGGAATTTTTGAAACGGCGGCTGAAGGAATTAGATTTGGTCGGCGCGGAGCCGCTGGTTTACCGGACGAAGGCGAACTGTCTGCGCGTCTGCGTGCGCGGGCCGGTTGCCGTCGTTTATCCCGAAGGCGTGTGGTATCATTCGTGCGCGCCGGAAGTTTTGGAGCGCGTCATCCAGGAACATTTGATCGGCGGAAAAATCGTGAAGGAGTTTGCGTTCGCAAAAAATCCGCTTGAATGAACATTTACATGGAAATCAGGTCTAGGTCTAAATCCAAATGAAATTTGTCGTGATCGTTCTGGCGGCGGCTTTTGTCACGGTTTTCCTGCAAAAGGCAGCCACGCAAACGGACCGGCAACCGTCAATGGCTTCACCGCCGCCTTTCATCATTTTGACAAATCAGAATTTACAACTCTCAAAAGCCGGTCCGGTTTTGCTTGATGGCGCGCAACCGGCACAATCACTGAAACCGGGGATTTATCAAACTTATCCTTACGCCATGACTCTCGTTGTGCCACAGCCTGCAAATGATGATTGCGAAGTGGAAGCGCAGCGAGAGGTTGATCCAAAAACGCCCGTCTTCCGTCCAAAAGTTGAAGTTGTTCCAGAGCCTTCTGCTGTGGAATAACGGTTTCGCGATTTTTATTTTCCGCTCGACTTCCATTTTGCCGTCGCGCAAAGTTCAGGCAATTTCAGAGAATTTATGGCCAGGCTGCTCATCAAAACGGCGGGTTTGGAAAACCAGGTTCTGGAATTGCGCCTTGGCGTCAGCCGCGTCGGCCGCGACCGCGACTGCGAATTCCGCATTGACCACCCAACGGTTTCGTCCCTCCATTGCGAGCTGGCGCTGTCGTCCGACGGCATTTACATCCGCGATTGCGATTCCACCAACGGCACGTTCGTCAACGAAAATCCCGTCACGGAAGCGTGGCTGGTTGCCGGACAGAAAGTGCGGCTGGGCGACGTGGAACTGGTCGTCGAAAGCACCGGCGTCAATGTGGCGATCCCGAAATTCGAGCGCGACCGCCCGAAGCCGCCGGTCGTCCTGCCCGACGGAATGGTCGCCTGCTCGCGCCACCCGCAAACGCCGGCGACCTACAAATGCACGCACTGCCTTGACGTGATGTGCAACGAATGTGTCCAGGTCATGCGGCGCAAAGGCGGCCAGCCGCTGTTTCTTTGCCGACTGTGCAGCCACAAGGCCGAGCGCATCGGGGCCGCGCAGTTGAAAAAGAAAAAAGGTTTCGCCGGGTTTCTGGACACGGTCAAGCTCAAGTTCGGCCATCCGCGCGGGAAAACGGAAGAATGATTCAGCGCAGAAAATTCCGCGCCATTGTTTCCAGCGCCTCAATCCAGAGCGGATGCTCGTTCATGCACGGAATGCGCGTGAACTCCTTTCCATTCCCGGCCATGAACTGTTCGCAGCCGCGGATGCCGATTTCTTCAATCGTCTCCAGGCAGTCCGACACAAACGCCGGGCAGATGACGAGCATCCGTTTTTTCCCTTCCGTCGCTAGGCGAGGCAGTTCGTAATCCGTGTAAGGCTTCAGCCACGGGTCTCTGCCGAGCCGCGATTGAAATGATACCGACCATTTTCCCGCCGGCACGCCGGCTTTCGCGATGAACAAAGCCGCCGTCTTGAAACACTGCGCGCGATAACACGTCGCGTGCGCCGGACTCGGAGTTTCACAACAATTCGGCGTGACAAGACAATGGCAGCCGGTCGGATCCGACTTTTTGACGTGCCGCTCCGGGATGCCGTGAAAGCTGAAAAGCAAATGATCGTAATCTTTTTTCAAAAAGTCCGTCGCGCTCGCCGCCAGCGCAACGATGTAATCCGGCCGGTCATAATATGGCGGCTGCACGGCCACTTTCATTTTCGGCGCAAATTTCGCAACGACTTCCTGAACGCGCACGACGGCGGTTTCGTAGCTCGACATCGCATAATGCGGAAACAGCGGGATGAGCAAAACTTCCGTGGCACCTTTCGCCGCCAGTTTTTTTACCGCAGATTCGATGGACGGATTCTGGTAACGCATCGCCAGTTCCACCGGCGCATTGACGCGCTTTTGCAAAAGCTCCCGAACGTGACGGCTGGTAACGACGAGCGGCGAGCCTTCCTTCGTCCAGACTTTTTCGTAGGCGTGCGCGGACTCTTTCGGGCGGCTGATCAAAATCATTCCGACGATAAACCGCCGCACGAGCCACGGCGTGTCAATCACGCGCCCGTCCATCAAAAATTCGTTGAGGTAACGCCGCACGTCGCCGACGGAAGTGGAGTCCGGCGAACCGAGATTGACCAGCAGAATTGCCTTGCTCATAAAAAATTCAGCCACAGATAAACACAGATGGACACAGATTCAAAAACTCTTTTCCGGTTTATCATCGTTTCATCTGTGAACATCTGTGGCTAAAAAAAGTTTCCCCACGCGCTCCGCAATGTTCGCGCCAGATACAATCGAATCGCCCAGCGAAACGCCGTCGCGAAAACTTCCGGCAAAAAACAATCCGCGCGCCTTTGATTCAATTTCGTTGAGCAAGTCCTTGAATTTGCCGTAGCCGAGATTGTATTGCGGAATCGCGCGCGGCCAGAAATGGTGATGCGTGAAAACCGGCTGGCCGCGCACACCCAGCAGCACGCGCAAATCTTCGCAGACCAGTTTCACCAGTTCGTCCGCCGGCAACGACGCCAGTTCCGGCTGACGCTCGCCGCCGACGTAAATCGAAAGCAAAACGTGGCCGGCAGGCGCGCGATTTGGAAACAGCGACGACGAAAATATCGTGCCGAGAATTTTGAAGCCTTCAATTCCCGGAATCAACATCCCGAATCCTTCGCACGAATGAGCCACGTCTTCGCGGCGAAAACCCAGCACCACGCTCGCCACCGGCGGATAACGGATTTCGGAAAACACGGAAAAATCCAACGCCTTTTGCGATTCGATTTTTAATTCCGCAAGTTTGTAGGCCGTGCCGCAATAAATCACCGCGCCAAATTCCGCTTCGCCATTCGAAGTTGAAACTCGCCAGCCGTCGCCCGTCTGCGCGAGCTTTGTCACCGGCGAATTCAATTTCAACGAGTCGCCAAGCAGCGCCGCCAGCGTGTCCGGCAAAACCTGCAAGCCTTCGTCGAAGGAAAATTTCGGCGCCCGGTCGCGCGCCACTTCGCCAGATTTCTTGCGCTCGCGCGCGCCACGAATCTGGCCTTTGATGAGCGAACCGTATTTGTCCTCCAGCGCCTTCAACCTCGGCAGCGCGTGCTGGACGGAAAGTCTGTGCGGATCGCCCGCGTAAATTCCAGCCACCAGCGCGTCCACCATGCGATCCAGAAATTCCCGGTTCAGCCGGCGCGTTACGAATTCCGCGACACTCTCCTCATTTCCATCGCGGCGCGGCGGCACGAACGGTTCGCGAACCAGCGCAAACTTTGCCTTCGCGCTCAAAAGTTCCGACGTGAAAATGCCAAGCTGTGATGATGGCATGGCGACGGGCTTTCCGCCGCGCACGACGTAGCGCGCCTCGGCTTTCGGATTGGTGGCGAGCTTGCGCGATTCCAGCCCGGCGTCGCGGACAAGCTGCGCGATCTTCGGCGACGTTTCGAGAATTGTGTTCGGCCCGGACTCGGCCAGAAAACCGTCCTTGCGGACGGATTGAATTACGCCACCTGCCCGCCGGCCCGCCTCATAAACCGTGACTGGCACACCTTTGCGTTTCAGATAAAACGCGGCGGTCAGTCCCGTGATGCCAGCGCCGATGATTGCGACGGATTTCATTCAATCCGAAAAATTAAACTATGCCGCCGCATTGTCGAGAAAGCTTCCTTTTCCGCATCTTGGCTGCCTGCTCGCCATCAACAACGGCGAGGACGGCGACGAAACCGTGCCGCACCTGCACGTCCACATTCTCACGGACGCCACGTGGCCTGGCCGCCGGGTTGAATCGGAGATGGCGGTTTGAATTCGACAATTTCAGAAATTTGAATTACCATCAAAGCGTGAATCTGAAAATCGAACTGGAGCGCGAAGCGGACAACCGCTGGATTGCCGAAGTCATGGAACTGCCCGGCTGCATGGCTTATGGAAAAACCCGGACGGACGCGCTGGCCAAAGCCAAGGCGCTCGCGCTGCGCGTGCTGGCCGACCGTTTTGAACACGGCGAGCCGGTTCCCGCCGGCGACGAATTATTTTCCATCGCATGAGCCAATGGGGTTCGCGCAAGTCCCGTCAGGTTTTGGCTGCGCTGCTTGGCATCGGTTGGACAATCAAACGACAGCGCGGCACATCTCATCGGATACTTGCGCGGGAAGGCTGGCCGGATTTTGTTTTTGCATTTCACGACGGCGAAGAAATCGGGCCGAAAATGCTTTCCCGCATCGCCAAACGAACCGGACTTGAACCGGAAGATTTATGATTTACGGAGGACGCCACATGGCCAGGCCGCCGGGTTGAATTCGCGCTGGCGTGCGAAAAATTAACGGGCAAGATATTTTAATATGGCACGTCGTAAAAAATACAAGCTCGAAGATTTTCCAGAAGCTGGAACTGTATTTGTAATGCCGCCGGAAGGCGGACGCGTAGGTGTTTGTCGTGTTATACGAAAAGAGTTGAAAGAAATTCCGGTAGCTCTTGTTGCTGTTTCTGACTGGATTTCAAAAGAACCGCCGCCATTAAACCATCCCGCAGTGCGAAAAATCCTTGTAAAAAATCACCACAATTGGAAAAACGTGCCAGAAGTCATTTGGGTCTCATCGCCACCCCCAAAAGAATTTCGGCTGCTTGGAGTTATTGATGTGCTTTCGGAGGATACAAAAATTGATAGCACATGGCATGGCGGATGGAATTTTTCGGAGCAACCGCTAATGCAATGGCGTTGGGACAATGAGCGCGAGGCTGTCCTTGCCGAAGATGCAGCAAAAAATGAACTTGAATTGGCAAAACGAAAAGAAGCGATTCAGAAGCGCACTAAATATCTCGCCGCAATTTCTTTTTCAGAATTGCTTGCGAAAGATTTGTTTCCAACTTGGGATGATTATCCACCTAAAGCGGCCAAAGATGGTTGTCAAAAAATAATCCAATCATTCATTCGTGTTTTGGATGGGGCGGAAAAACCGCTTGACCGAAATTTCGTCAGTAAAGAACTCAAAAAGTGCATAGAAGAAATTAACGAATTCGATTCCCAAAACAAAAATTTCATTGAAACCGTTGAACGAGATGACTTGTTCGAGGTTTTTGAAAATATTTTGAACGCGGCAAAATTCCAAGACTTGGTTAAAAGTGTTGTAGATTGGAAAGACTGGTAAGTTTCTCTGCAATGCCTGCGGCCACGATTGCGGCAATCAAACAAATTTCTTCAACACCTTGCCCAGCCGCGCGATTCCTTTGCGGATGTTTTCCTCGTTCGCGCTGCCGAAGCTGATGCGCATTTCGTTGTCCGGTTTGGCGCGCGACGGATCGTCGGCGTAGCAGAGTTCGCCGGGAACATAGAGCACGTCGTTCTTCAGCGCGGTCTGAAACATTTTTGATTTCACGCCGGCGGAAATTCCCTTCGGCAATCGCGCCCAGAAATAAAGTCCGCCGCCGGATTCCCAGATCTTCACGCTGGCCGGAAAATGTTCCGCGAGCGCGAGCTTCATCACGCGCGCCTTGCGGGCGTAATTTTTTTGCACCTTCGCGACGTGTTTGTCGTAAAGTCCGGTTTCGAGCGCGTGCGCCAAAAGTTGCTGCAGCAAATTCGCCGAGCCGAAATCATGGTTGCCCTTGATGTGCTGGACGGTCGTGAAAATCGGTTCCGGCAAAATGCCGAAGCCGATTCGCGCGCCGGGCGCGTAGGGCTTGCTGTAAGTGCCGGTGTAAATCACACGCTCCGACGCGCCGGGCAGCGTAAGCGCAGTAGGCGGCGTGGCAGGGCGGAGCTGCGGCTCCGCCCGGCTGACCGGCAGGTCAGCCCTACCGGGAAAAGACAGTTCACGATACGCGGCGTCTTCGAGCAGATAAATCGGATGTCCGGCGGCGCGCCCGAATTTTTTCAACAACTTCAGCGCGGCGGATTTTTTCGCGAGTGAAGTCGTCGCGCCGGTCGGGTTTTGAAAATAGGTGACGAGATAAAGCGCCTTCACGCGGCGGAGTTCGCCGGATTTTTTCAGCCGTTCCAAAACTTTTTCGAGATGCGACAAATCAATCCCATCGCGTTCCAATTTCACGCCGCGCGCCTTGATGCCGCGACTTTGAAGGATGCTTAAAAAAACAAAATACGTCGGGTCTTCGACGAGGATGATGTCGCTTTCGTCGCAGAGCGCTTCGAGCGTCATGTAAAGCAACTGCTGCGAGCCGCCGGTGATGATGACGCGTTCCGGCGAATAGTTTTTTTCGGCCTCGTCCCTCGTTCTCGTCCTCGTCCTCGATATTTGTTCGAGGACGAGGGACGAGGACGAGGAGGACTCTGAATCCAATTTGTGCAGATGTTTCGCCGTGAGTTCGCGCAAATTCATTTCACCGGCGGTGATGCCGTATTGCAGCGCGGGCTGGCCGGTTTTTGGCGAACGCAAAATTTCATTTAGCAGCTTGCGCGAAATTTCGACCGGCAAAGTGGAGTTGTCCGTGAACCCGGCGGCGAGAGAAATGAGTTTTGGCCGCGTGAGCGCGGCTTGCATGAGCCACGAGATCGGCGGCAGCGCGGTGCGGCGGCCCAATTTGGACAGGACGTTTGATTTCATGTGAAAAAGGACGGTAATGTTAGCAGGGATTGCACATGGCAGGCAAGAATTTCACAGTTTTACATGGCATTTGACGCTTGGTGTTTGGCAAGAAATGGTGAGCATATTCCCATCCGTTGTTTGAAGATAAATGGTGTTGAGAAAAAAACGATGCTGAATGTCAAGTTGAAAAAAACACTTTGCATGACCTTTCATTCGCGTTTTTTGCAGGAAGTTTGGAAGTTGCATGAGTGTTCTTTGAATCAAATTGATTGTTTCAGAATCAATAAAGTCAGGTGAACCCTGACGTATCCTATCAGGAGAATATGACCATGAAAAAAATCGCATTAACATTGTGTCTGATGAGCGCAACTTTTTTGACCAGAGCCGATCTGGTCGCCGATTGGAATTTTAATCAAACACCCGCCGCTCCGTCACCCACACCAATAGCGGCTTCAGGTGGCGCAGAGGCTGGCACAGCATCTCTTGATTTGTCTCATTTGGCTTCCAGTGCCGATGCAACCATAGGAAGCTCCTCCAGCGGAACAAGCGTTAATAGAATCACCGGTGACGCAACCGGCGAATCTCTCTTCATCGTGGGCGGGACAGGCAATGTTGAAAATGGGAAATCAGTAATTTTTTCGCTGGATATGTCCGGCTACAAAAACCTTGTGCTCACTTACGCCACTGACAGATCAAGCTACGGTTTTAACGAACAGGATTGGAGCTACAGCACGGACGGCGGGGTGACATTTAATTCAAGCTCCGCAATCACTTCAATTTCAGGCGGGTTTGCAACGGCGACTGTGGATTTTTCTTCCGCCATTGACAATGATTCTTCAATTTTAATTGAACTGATCTTGAAAGGAGCCACATCTTCGACTGGCAGCGATCACTTCGACAACATCCAATTTAACGCAGACGCTTGCATCGCGCCCATTCCCGAACCCGCCGGGTGGGGCTTGATTTCCGCCTTCGGACTTCTTGGCATTTGCGGAGCCGGCATCTGGCGCGGGCAATCCGCCGCCAGTCACGCCTGATTCATTTACAGTCAGCCAAACACGATTCCGCCGGGATTAAAAATATTTCACCGCCCGAAGTGAACGGGCGCGCTTCAAATCAATTCCGCGAACCGAAAACGCCGTCGAGGATGGTTTCCTTGGTCTTCCAGATCAGCGCCATCGTGATCGCGAGCGGCGCAAGGCCGAGGAAAAGCACGCCGGCGATTTCCGCGCGTTGAATCCATGATACAATTGTCGGACTGAACAGCGCCGGCAGGTCAAAAATCTGCGGAACGGCGATGGCAGCGCCGACGAAAACCAGCCAGCCCACGAGCAGCCAGCGGTTGAGCAAGGTGAATTGACGCGTTTCATGTCGCAATGTTTCGTCCGGCAGCATCGCGCCGAGCTGTTTGAGAACCACGTTCAGGTTGAACAGAAACAGCAGCGCGGACAGAATCAAAACGAAAATTGCGTCGCGAAAGAACGGCTGTTCGGGCATCCGGCTGAACCAGAACAAAAACGGCGAGAGGCCGAGGTTGACAAGGCCGAGCAGTTTCGCGCGGTCGAGCGCGTTGCGCCACGGACGCTCCTGTTTTTGAAAATCGCCCATCTGCCAGAGGCCGAAGAGCAGAAGCCCGTTCACGACGAGCGCGGGGACGATGCCGACGGGTTTGAGCAATTCAATCCGCGCCGTTTCCGCGCAGATGATCAGCGACGCAGGCAGTCCCCAGAACAGCGCGGACAGTCCGCGCACAAGTTTGCCAAGCGAGCGGAGCAGTTCTGCGTTGGGCGGCGTCATCGGGAAAATGATGAAGGAAGAATGCCGGATGGAAAAACAAATTCGGTGGCGGGGATTCATCGCTCCAAAATTCCGGCTTCATGTTTTCCAGATGTCTTTCCGATTCGATTGAAAATTTCTTCCATGCCGGCAGTCATTTCCGAAGTGTTAATTAACCTGTTTCAAGTTGTCCGTGTTCCTATGGCGAAAGCCATTCAAATCCCGGCAAATTTCTGACCACCGTGAAAACCAGCGCGATGGCAAGGAATCTCCACAAGATTGAAGGCGGAAGAAATGGTCGGGCGGGTTTGCGGAAAAATTGCCTCGCCGCGCACCACGCGCCGCGCACCGCCAGAGCCGAGAGCGATAAAATGAAAAGCGCGTTGTCCTTCAACGCGAGTGGAAGATTTCCGTGCAACAGTTCGTAAAGAGCGCGCGTCGCGCCGCAGCCGGGACAGTTCAAGCCGGTCACTTTGTGGAACTGACATTCGGGATAAAAGCCGTTTGTGCCGGGATTGAAGAAAAAAATGACCGCGCTCGCGCCGACAATCGCCATTCCCAAAACGACGCCCGTGAAAACCGCCAGCGACGGCGGCGGGGCGCTTCTAATTTTCGGCGGAACGGCCTGTGACGCGGCGGGCATGGTTTCGGGTCAAAAATGTCCGTTGTTGATGTTGACGTGCGCGTGCCCTGATGACAGCAACACCAGAAAAATCAGGAAGCTGGCGGCGGTCAAAATGATCCCGGCGATGGCGAGGCCGCGCCCGCCATGAAGCTGCGGATTTTCATTGATCTGCAAAAGCACGACGATGGAAAAAATCAGTCCGAGGACGTTGAATGGAAATCCGCCACAACACCAGCAAAGTGTCAGCGACAAAATGCCGCAAACAAAACCGGTGATCGCAAGGGAATTTGTCCTTCCGGTTTGCCCCGCAGTAGAAGTTCCAGAAATCGGCGGCGGAACTTGCGGCGCACCTGCTGGAAACAGCCCGGCGAATTCCGGCAGCAGCCCGACGAAAGTCCAGTCCTTCGCGCCGTCCGCGAAAACCGGCGTCCGGCTTTCGACGCGGTTTTCCGCAATCCACTGCCGCAACTGTGCGGCGGTGGCCGGCCCGTATTCTTTTCCGTCCTGTCCGATGATTTTATACATGGCTTGGCCTATTCATCCTTGGTCTGGGTGATCGAACGCGTCGTTCCCGTGCAGACGCCGCGTTTTGACCTGACGACGAAATCCACGATGGTCTTTCGCCTCATGGCTGGAGAATTTTTTCCGCACATCTTCGATTGCCGCAGCCAAGTGATTTTTGCGGCGGAAAATCAGGTGGTAGATTTTTTTCAATTCCAGCCGCTGCTCCGGCGTGAAGCCCGCGCGCCGCAATCCCACGATGTTCAGCCCGCACAGCTTGTTGACGCCGTATGCCGCCGTCGTGAACGGCGGCAAATCCTGGGTGACGCTCGCGCCGCCCTGCATCATCGCCAGCGTGCCGACGCTGCAAAACTGATGCACGAGGCAGTTGCCGGAAATGAACGCGCGGTCAAACACCGCGCGTGCCCGCCCAGCAGCGCGCCGTTCACCAGGATGACGTGGTCGCCGACGACGGCGTTGTGACCGACGTGCGAGCTGGCCATGAAAAAATTGTGCGAGCCGATGACCGTCTCCCCGTCCATCGTGGTTGAGCGGTGCGCCGTGAAATGTTCGCGGAAAACATTGTGGTCGCCGATGCGGAGGCGCGTCGGCTCGCCCTTGTATTTGGTGTCCTGCGGCGCGTCGCCGATGACGCAGCCGGCGTGGAATTGATTGTGCGATCCGATTTTTGTGTTGCCCGTGAAATAAGTGTGAGGCCCGATGACGCAATGCGCGCCGATTTCCACGCCCTCATCAATCACGGAATACGCACCGACCTGGACGGTCGCGTCCAGCTTCGCCTTCGGATGAATGATCGCTGTTTTGTGAATCATTTCGCCACATCGTCGCATTGTTGCACTGTTAAATCCAGTCTTTGTTGGCGCAACAATCCAACGATTCACGGTGTAACGGATGTTCCTTCACAGCATGAAAATATCCCAGCTCGCGCAACGACGAATAATCCTTCGCCCGCTCCGCCGTCGCGCGGCCGATGATGACGTGATCCACCACCTCGATTTTCAAAAGCTGCCCGGCGCGGATCAAATCCCGCGTCACCTTGATGTCCGCGTCGCTCGGCGTCGGGTCGCCGCTCGGATGATTGTGAACCAAAACAATTCCCGCCGCGTTCGCCGCAATCGCCGCGCGAAAAACTTCACGCGGATGAACTAAAATCGTGTCCAGCAAACCGTGGGAAATTTTCTCCACGCGGATCAGTTTTTTCCGCACGTTGAGCAGCAGCGCCAGAAACGATTCCACATTTTCCAGCCGGTTCTCTTCGCGCATGAAGTTCACGACCGTCACCGGATTGTCCAGCACCGGCGATTCCTCGCGCCGCTCCTGCTCCATCCGCCGCGCCAGCGCGAACGCCGCCACCAGCGTCGCCGCCTTGTCCGGGCCGACGCCGGCAATCTGCTTCAACTCGTCCACCGTCGCCAGCGCCAGCGCGTTCAACGAGCCGAACTTCTGCAAAATGTTTTGCGCGACTTGAACGACGTTCGCGCCCTGCAAGCCCGTCCGCAGCAGAATCGCGATCAACTCCGCGTGCGTCAGCGCATCCGGCCCGCGCGCCACGAGCCGTTCGCGCGGACGCTCGCTCACCGGCTGGTCTTTAAGTCGAAGATTTTGAGACATAAGCGATTTGCAATCGAATTCAAAATGAAAACATTGAAGAAGAAGCTAAAATTTCATGCCGTGCTCAAGACGGCTATTTTCAACAACTCGCAATCACTTTCAGACAAAGGCTGTGTGTAAAGCTCGTTGACAAGCCAAAGCCCACTCTCTTGGATTTTCTTTTTGGGTGAATGTAACCCAAGCCAATTTTGTGACGGGCGACATTCATCACATCGAGAAACGGTGGAAATTATTTTTGACTCCCAGTGTAATCGCTGTGACTTATCATCAACTCTGAACGCGACAAAACGGAAATTCTGCCGGATGTATTCTGTAACCCGTTTCTCTGTTTCCACGAGCTTTCGCCGGTCAATTTTCCCCCCATGCTTTTGTCTGGCATTTCTTGTAGTCAGGTCAATTTCCCACTGTTCAAGAAAAGCATCTTGATCCTTGCTCAGAATTGCCCGGCCTATATTTTTCCGAAAAATACTTCGATCCTTATTTTCCTTGATAGAGTGCTGTTTCAATCGTGATGGCAATTGGTTGCTTCCGGTGTGAGTCCCAACTCGGACAATCCTGTCCGTTTTGTGAGCGAACTCACCCTTTTCAAAAAGAATATAAATCCCGTTTCGGGGGATTCTATTTGCGTCAAAGGGAAATGCAAATTGGGAGAGTCCTGAAAAAAGAAGATGTAGATTATGGCACATTTGGCTCATGCGTTTGATTCGCAAGATATTGAAGTTGTTTGCCAAATGACATTCCTTGAAATGGCACTTCAAAAGATTTCAAATGTGGCAAGAGAAATTTTCGATACTTTTCACCAGCAAGAAAGATGAAATGGTCATTTTGTAAATCTGCTTGTCGTTTGAGTTGTTCAAGCACATTGTCAGCCCATGCTCTGACCTGAACAACCGACATATCCTTGAGCGTGGAATTGTAATGCTCAATTTCCCTGCCCAGTTCGAGCAGCCCGTGCTTCGCCGAAAGGATGAAGATGCTGTCAGGTTTTAGGCTTCTGGCATATCGCAAGTTGCCCTTAAAAAGAGGACTGATGTATAAATGTTCAGCCTTCGCTTTATGAGGCAACTTTTTCTTAACGCAGGTAATCAGGACTACTTTTTTCAAGGTTTGCTAGTGCTAACAAACGACGCAAGCGATGGCAAGATGGTTTGCCCTGAAAAATTGGGCGGCAATCTCCTTCGGATTTCGACGAGATTGAGCCAGCACGACAAATCTGTGTTTCATCTGTGTTCATCTGTGGCTAAAATTTCCGCACGCATGGAATCCGCGCCAGAAAAAACTGATTCGCTCACGCCGTCCCAACGGCAGGCGGTCGCCGCGCGCGGCAACGTCCTCGTCATGGCCGGTGCCGGCACCGGCAAAACCAAGACGCTCGTCGCCCGCTGCCTCGATTGTCTCGACCGCGAACGCGCGTCGCTCGACGAATTGCTCATCGTCACCTTCACCGAAGCCGCCGCCGCCGAAATGCGCCAGCGTCTTCGCCGCGCGACTGGAAGAAAAATCCGCCGCGTCGCCGGACGATTCTCATTGCGCCGAACAACTGGCGCTGTTCGACGCTCGCGCACATCGGCACGCTGCACGGTTTTTGCCTCAAGCTCGTGCGCGAACATTTTCACGAACTCGGCCTCGACCCGCAGCTCGCCATTCTGGACGAAGGCGAAGACGCGAGCTCGCCGACGAAACGCTGGACGAACAATTTCAATTCGCATTACGAAGGCGAAGATGAATTTTCGCCGGCCGTCCAAAATTTGATCCAAATTCACGGCAACGGCCGCGACGAAAAAATCCGCACGCTCATTTTGCGGCTGCACCATTATTCGCAAACGCGCCCCGACGCCGCCGGCTGGCTCGCGGAACAAATCCAAAAATTCTCCGCGCCTGAACCCATTGAATGGCAAAACTGGCTGCTCGCCGCGATTGAAGACTGGCGCGACGAATGGCTGCCGGTTCTGGAAAACCTGAAAAGCGGAAATGAAAAAGCCGCTGAATTGACGGGCATTTTGTCGCGTCTTGAAAAAAACTTCACGCGCGAACTTGCGGCGGAAGTTCTGGAACAAATCGTTTCCGCCGACGGCAACTGGCCGGCCAAACGCAAAACCATTTTGCGCAAGCCGCTGGAAGATTTGTTCGACGAAGCCGCTTTTCTCGCCGCGCTCGCGCCGGTCAAAAACGGCAGCGATCCGCTCGCGGAAGATTGGAACTGGGTTCGCGGCCACATGGAAACTTTGCTGCGGCTGGCGCAGGAATTTGCCGGAAAATTTTTCCGACGCGCAAACGCGCCGACGGCGTGCTGGATTTTCACGACCTCGAACAGTTCGCGCTGAAACTGCTCTGGGATTTTTCCGCGAACAAACCAACCGCCGTCGCCGAAATCTGGCGCGAAAAATTACGCTTCGTTTTCGTGGACGAATATCAGGACATCAACGCCGCGCAGGACAAAATCATCGCCGCGCTTTCCCGCGACGGCGCGGACGCGAACCGTTTCCTTGTCGGCGACGTGAAGCAGAGCATTTACCGTTTCCGGCTCGCCGACCCGAAAATCTTCCGCGACTACGCAAAAAACTGGCGCGAACGAAAACGGCCAGACGATTCCGCTTGCCGAAAATTTCCGCAGCCGCGAATCGCTGCTTGAATTTCGTCAATTCCGTTTTCCAGCCGCTCATGCGCGAGGAAATCGGCGGCGTGAATTATGACGCGGACGCACAATTGAAATTCGGCTCGCCGGAAACGCGCGAAGATTTCAGCGCGGCAAAAGATCCGTCGCCGCGAACGGAACTGCTTTTGCGGCTCAAAGCCGGACGCAACGACGAGGTTGACCCAGAAGATGAATCCGGCGCAAATGAATTGGCGGATTTGGACGAATCGGAAAAGGAAGCGCGGCTGCTCGCGGCGCGACTGAAAGAACTAAAACGCAGAACAGCATGAAATTTGGGACGACGAAACAAAAGATTTTCCGCGCAGTCGAATGGCGCGACGTGGCGGTGCTGCTGCGTTCGCCGGCGGGCAAGGCGGAAATTTTTGCGAAACAATTCGAGCGGCCGGCGTGCCGCTGCGTGGTCGAGCGCGGCGGTTTTTTCGACGGCAGCGAAATTCTCGATCTGTTAAGCCTGCTGCAACTGCTCGACAATCCGTTGCAGGATGTGCCGTGCATCGCGGTGCTGCGCTCGCCGCTCGTCGGCTGCTCGCTGGACGAACTGGCGGAAATCCGGCTGGCGGCAAGGGATGAACATTTTTGGACGGCGCTCAACTCGAATTCAAAAGTCAAAATTAAAAATTAAAAATGACACGCGCGCGAAAACCGGAAATTTTCTCGAACGGTTTTCATGCGCTGGCGGAAACTGGCGCAGCAATACTCGCTCTCGCAATGCCTGGAAGCGATGCTGGCGGAAACACTTTACGCCGACTGGCTGCGGACGCGTCCGCGCGGCGCGCAGCGGGCGCGCGAACATTCGAGCGGTTTTTGAATCTCGCGCAAAAGTTCGACCAGTTTCAGCGGCAGGGACTGTTCCGTTTTTTGAAATTCATCGAGGCGCAGCGCGAGGCGGAAGTTGAACCGGAAGTTTCGCCGGTCGCGGACGAAAATGCCGTGCGGCTGATGAGCATTCATCAAAGCAAAGGGCTTGGAATTTCCAGTCGTCGCCCTCGCCGATCTTGCAAAAAAATTCAACGACGCAGGATCTGCGCGGCGAAATCATTTTTGACGAGGAATTCGGGCTTTGTCCGAAAGTGAAACCGCCGCACGCGGGCGGGCGTTATCCGAGTCTGCCGCACTGGCTCGCGCAACGGCAGCAGCGCCGCGAACTGCGCGGGCGAGGAACTGCGGCTGCTTTACGTCGCGCATGACGCGGGCGCGCGACAAGCTGATTTTGACCGCCAGCGTCACGGAGAAAAAATGGGACGGAGTTTTGCATCGAAACCGGCCAATCACGCCGCAAAAAATTCTGGCGGCGAAAAGTTTCGCGGACTGGCTGGGCTTGTGGTTTGCGAACCAACTCCGAAGTTCAAAGTCCAAAGGCCAAAGCGAAACGCAAGGCGAACTGCCGCATCTGCGCTGGCGGATTGTGGACGACACGGAACTTGCGGCGGAAAAAGCGGAAAGTGGAAAGCAGAAAACAGAAACGGAACTGCCGGAGCTCGACGATGAAACTTTGCGAAAAGCTTCAGGAAACTTTGAGCGTGGGAATATGGCTTCGGCGCGGCGACCGAACGAAAGGCCAAGTCGTCGGTCACGGCATTGCGGCGGCAGGCGGCGGAAGAATTGGATGACGAAGCGGAACAAATTTTCAGTATTGAGTTTTCGGAAAAATGGCTCGCGGGCGACGCACGCCCGAAACCGGGGCAAAATCGGAAATTGAGCGCGGCGGATTCC
Organism: uncultured Verrucomicrobiae bacterium; assembly: GCA_963755455.1. Taxonomy (GTDB): domain Bacteria; phylum Verrucomicrobiota; class Verrucomicrobiia; order Limisphaerales; family UBA11358; genus UBA11358. Next base: position 214,167 of record CAVWJH010000004.1, on the reverse strand, counting down.
GGCACGGCGCACCACAAGTTTCTCCAGCATATCGCGCTGGAAAATGCGGGTGAACTGGCGGCGCTTGAAGCCGGGGCGGAACGGCTGGAGCGGGAAAATTTTTTGTCGGCGGACGAACGCGCGGTTTTGGATTTGAACGCGCTGGCGGCGTTTTGGAATTCGGATGCTGGGCAAAAAATCCGGCGACACGCGGCGAGCGTGAGACGCGAACTGGCGTTCACGGCGAAGTTCAGTCCGGCAGGAATTGTCGGAAATCACCGGGACAAAATCATCGCCGGAACTGGAAGATGAATTCGTTGTCGTGCAGGGCGTGGCGGATTTGGCCGTGCTGCTGCCGGATGAAATCTGGCTGGTGGATTTCAAGACGGACGAGGTTCGCTCAAACGATTTGGCGGACAAGACAAGGATTTATGCACCGCAGCTAAAACTTTACGCAAGCGCGCTGGCGAAAATTTATTTGCGCCCGGTCACGAACTGCTGGCTGCATTTTTTATCGGCGCGGAAAACGGTGGACGTGGAAATTTGAATTGGCGGGCGCAAGCTGCCGCTTGTCCGTGAAATTGAGGCTGCGCGGTGGTGTAACCCCGCAAATTTAATCCGGCGGCGGTTGTCCCGCAGAACGGGCTTCGTCGTCGGACTTTTCTCCGGTTCGCTCCGGCAATTCTGCATTTTCCGCAACGGGGGCTTTTTCCCGCAATTTCACGAGCGCGGGGCGGAGCAGTTTTCCCTGAAACGTGTAGCCTGCGCCAACGGTCTCGGCGACGACGGCGTCGGCGGGCGGTTTTGATTCGTCAACAGTCTGATGACGCTCGGAGTTGAAAGGCTCGTCCAGCGCGGCCACAAACGGCGTCAGCCCGATGCGCCGCACGGCGTCGCGGCAGGCGTCCTGAAATTGAGAAATCTGCCCGGCCACTTTCGGCTGTTTGGAACGCGCGGCGGCGGCGTGCAGCAGAAAAACGTGGTCCAGAATCCGCACGAGGACTTGCAGCCATTCGGCCTCGCCACGCCGCAATTTGTCAATTTCAAGACGCAACGCGGATTTCTCGCTGTCGTTCATTTTCTGCATGAACGCGGTGAATTGCCGGACTTCCCCGGCCATTTTGTCGGAAATTTCCTTCGCGCCGGCGGAGGTTTTATCGGCCTGCGCCTGCGCGTTCGTCCATTCGTTCGTCGCGCCGGAGATTTGCGCGGCGAGTTTTTCGAGGTTCTGGATTTTTTCGGAAATTGAACCGAGCGCGCCGGCTTCAATCACTTTGACAATCGCGAGATAATCCAAGATGAACGGCACGCAACCAAGAATTGCGCCAAGCGCGACGCAGGCGGAAACGGCGGCGATTTCCCAGCGGCCAACCGGGTGTGGCGAGTGCAGGATGAAAAAATACGCGATGGCGAGCAGCAGTGCGTCGCCGAGCAGAAACGGCCATTTTGGAATTTTCCAATGTGTCGCGTCATTCATCACGGCCAAGTTTCACGGAATTGCGCGGCAAGCGCAAGCAAACGCGCCAAGCCGGATAACGAAATGCGCATCACCGCCCTGTTTTACGGCGGTTGACTTCATCCAATAATACTGAAACGCTGTTTAAGAAGTTAAAAAAAATCTTAACCCGATAAAACTATGAAAAAAAGACTGGCTTACATCGCTCCGCTCAAACTTGGAATTACGCTGGCGGTTATTTACGGCATTATGTCACTTATTTTTGCCGTCCCGTTTTTCCTCATTTTTTCGATAATTGGCGCCGCCAGCGCACGAACCGGCGCGCAAGCGCTTCCCGCCATTTTTACGGGTGTATTCGTGATTTTTCTGCCAATTATTTACGCGGTTATCGGATTTATTGGCGGAGTGATTGCTGCTTTCATTTACAATCTGGTTGCCAAATGGACTGGCGGAATAGAATTCACGACTGAAGAAGTTCAGTAACTTTACGTTTCGCGCAAAATATACGGCGCAAACTCATCGTGAAACTGCGGCGGAATGCGGACTTTGAAGCGCGCATTCCTGCCGTTGTAACGCCGTTCGATGACCTGCCCGACTTTGTGCAAACGCGCGATGACGGCGGACTGCTCGTGCGGGATTTTTAATTCCAGAAATTCGCGCGTCGGGCGCAATTGCGTTCCGAGTTCGGCGAGCAAATGTGAAACACCCTCGCCGGTCGTCGCGGAAATTCCGACCGCGTGGGGAAATTTTTCCTGCAACCGGTTCAGCGCGCCGTTGCCGTCCAGCTTGTCCATTTTGTTGAAAACCATCAGCACGGGTTTTCCTTCCGCGCCGATTTCCTTCAAAACGGAATCCACGGCGGCAATCTGTTCCTCGGCCTGCGGATGGCTGATGTCCACGACGTGCAGCAGCAAATCCGCCTGCACGACTTCCTCAAGCGTGGCCTTGAACGCCTCGACAAGTCCGTGCGGCAGTTTTTTGATGAAACCAACCGTGTCCGTCAGCAAAACATTCTGGTTCGTCGGCAGTTTCAGCCGCCGCGTCGTCGGGTCGAGCGTGGCGAACAAAATGTCCTTTGCCAGAACGTCCGCGCCGGTGAGCGCGTTGAGCAGCGTGGATTTGCCGGCGTTCGTATAGCCGACAATCGAGGCGAGCGGCCACTGGCTGCGCTGGCGTCCGGCGCGTTGGGTGGCGCGCTGGCGGCGGACTTTGTCGAGTTCACTTTCAATTTTGTCAATGCGCTCGCCGACTTTCCGGCGGTCGGCTTCGAGCTGCGACTCGCCCTCGCCGCCGCGCATCCCGATGCCGCCGGCCTGACGCGACAGGTGTCCCCAGAATTTCGTGAGTCGCGGAAGCAAATGCTGGAATTGCGCGAGTTCAATCTGCATCTTGCCTTCGCGCGTGCGGGCGCGCTGCGCGAAAATGTCGAGAATGAGCGCCGTGCGGTCCAGAATTTTGCAGTCGAAAATCTTTTCAAGGTTTCGGCTTTGCGCGGGCGAAAGCTCGTCATCGAAAATCACCGTGTCCACGTCATTCGACTTGCAAAATTTTGCAAATTCCTCCGCCTTGCCCTTGCCGATGAAGGTTGCCGCGTTGAGCGATTCCATTTTTTGAATCCCGTCGCCGGCGACTTCCGCCCCGGCGGTCTGCGCGAGTTCGGCAAGTTCGTCGAGCGACTCGCGCACGTTCCGCGCGGCCGCGCGGCTTGAGTTCGACGCCGACGAGAAAAACCCGTTCGGAGCGTTTGCGAGTGGTCAGGACGAGCGCTTTCAATTGTTGCGGCGGTCATGTTAGCACGGAAATGTTGCAACGCGATTTGAAAATATCCCGAACACCGGCTTTACTTTTTTCGCCGGTTGCGTTTTGATTTGAGAAATGAGCAAACGCATGTTTCTTTTCGCGCAGGTTTTTTGTTCGCTGGTTTTTGCCGGCGCAGCCCCGGCGCAGCCGCTTCCGAAAATCGAACTCCGGCAGGTGTTTTCAAATTTGAACATCATGGACCGCCCCCTCTGGATGAGCGAGGCGCCGGACGGTTCGGGGCGTCTTTTCTTCGTCACGCAGTCCGGGATCGTTTACATCGTGAAAAAAGGCTCCGACGGCGGCGGCGCAAAGGAATTTTTGAACATCGAGGACCGCAATCCCAATTTCGACAATGAAGACGGCCTGTTGAGCATCGCGTTTCATCCGGGCTTCAAAACAAACGGATTGTTTTACATTTATTACACGCAGGAAAACAGCGCGGAACAACAGGCCAAGATGCAGGATTTTCCCTATCGCAGCATCGTCAGCGAAATGAAAGTTTCCGCGACCGACCCTGACAAGGCCGACACGAATTCCGAGCGCATCCTTTTGCAAGTGCCCGAGCCGTTTTGGAACCACAAGGGCGGCGAACTTTGCTTTCGGCCCGGACGGTTATCTTTACATCGGCCTCGGCGACGGCGGCCCACCCAGCGGCGGCGACCCGTTAACAACGGCCAGAACCGTTCCACACTGCTCGCCAAGATGCTGCGCATTGACGTCAATGCGCGCACTGGAAATCTGACATACGGCATCCCGCGCGACAATCCGTTTGCAAACGCGACCAACGCGCGCCCGGAAATTTTCGCCTACGGCCTGCGCAATCCGTGGCGTTACAGCTTCGACCGCAAAACCGGCGATTTGTGGGTCGGCGACGTCGGACAGGATTTATGGGAGGAAGTTGACCTTGTCACCAACGGCGGCAACTACGGCTGGAGCGAACGCGAAGGCGCGCATGGCTTCAAAGACCAGTCCCAAGACGGCCGCGCCCGCTATGTTGATCCCGTCATGGAATACACGCACCGGACAAATCTTCAATCCGAGGGAATGTTTCCCGACCACAGCATCGGCCTGTGCGTGATCGGCGGCTACGTTTATCGCGGCAAAAAATATCCGTCGCTCGACGGCGTTTATGTTTATGGCGATTACAACCTCGGCACCATCTGGGGTTTCCGCTACGACCGCGCCGCGCACAAAGTCACCACCGAAGGCACGCTGCTTGAGCAGCCGAAAAACATCACCAGCTTCGCCGAGGACGCGGACGGCGAACTTTATGTCCTGACCCAGGATGGCGAAATTTATCTAATTACCGCGCCGTGACGCAGACTACATGGCTTCAACGTCAGGCCGGATGAAGTCAGCCACAGATGGACACAAATTTTGAACCGCAAACCACGCCAATCACGCGAACGGATTGGTTTGAAAGACAACGACTGATCTCTTTTTGGCAGAATTACAGTTAATCCGACTGGTCAGCCCATGCTGCCTGATTTCGTTCATTTCGCGCGGAAAACTTATAATCCCCGGTTTCAGATTTTCAGTCAGGGCCTCCTCACGTCATCCTGCAAATCAGGAGAGGACGACCAAGCCGCGTGCGTCTTATTTTATGTCCAGCGCGACGTTGATCTGGCTGATGGCTTTGTTGACATGTTTAAGGGCTTTGGCGGGAAGCCCGGATGTCTGCTGGAGCAGTTCCTTGGCGGCCCTTAACTGTGCGTCGGAAGTGCCTTGCGGTTCACGTCCCCTGCCTTTGCCGCTGACTTTCGCACCGATTTCACCGAGAGCTGCCTTGATTTGCTTCATGGCATCTACGCGATGGCCCTTGTAATCATGGTCGGCATGGGCAAGGGTCGCGTAGGCGTCATCCAGCAAGGCGAAGTTGCCGGTAGATTGCGCCTGCCCGCGAGACACGAGGCCAAATGCTAGGAGAAGGGTGGCGAGCAGCATTGAATAACGACCGAAAAGACTGTTTGTCATGGTTGTAAATTTGTTCACCAGGCGTGATTTGTCAAGTGGCAATGATGGTCAAAGCACCATACCGCACCTTCCCAGCGCGCAGAAGGAATGATTTTGTGGAACCATTTTGGAAAGCTTGCCGCCCGCTTGACGCGCCATCCAGAGGATGACAGACTGCGCCAATGAAAAATTCCACGGTCATCAGAATAAACTTCGCTGGTTTCATCCTGGCCGCCGCCCTGGCCTCAAACAGCCTTGCGGCGGACCTGCCCGCGCCTGTCACGCCGACGACGCGCATTGACCTTTTCAACGGCAAGGATTTTTCCGGCTGGACATTTTGCCTGCGCAGCAATGCCGAACCGGCGAACACGTTTTCCGTCACCAACGGCCTGATGCACTGCACCGGCCAGCCCTTCGGCTACGCGCGCACGGACCAGAGCTATCGCGACTACAAGCTCACGGTGGAATGGCGGTTCGTGAAGGTCACGCCACGCGCGGACAACAGCGGCGTGTTTGTGCATCTGCACACGCCGGACGCGGTCTGGCCGGAAGAGATTGAAAACCAGGGCCAATACCATCATCAGGGTGATATTATTCTCACGGGCGGCGTGACCGACACCGCCCATAAAGGACCGCAATTGCATTTCATCAATATGCATCAGCCGCAAAACGAGAATCCGGCCGGCGAATGGAACACCTTCGAAATCACTTGCCGCGGCGACACGGTGACGAATTATGTCAACGGCAAATTGATGAACGGGGTGGCCGGGCTGAACGTCAATTCGGGCGCGATTGCCATGCAGAGCGAAGGCGGCGAGTGGGAACTTCGAAAATATTCATCGAGCCGCTGAACTGAATGGCAACGCCGGGAAGCCGCCGGACGATTGCAAGGCTGGATTTCAAGCCGCCAATTTGACCGATTCTTCCGCCGCGTCAATCAGCGCGACAACTTCCGACAAATCCCAAACGTGCCACCGCTTTCATCGAGGGCATCACGCGCAGCGTATGATGAATCCGGCAAAAGTTGTAATTCATAAAATGCAGCGCGACGTTATGCTCCAGATTTTCCAGCTTCTTGGAATAGCCGGGCAGCACGGTTCGCGGATCACCTGGACGCGGTTTTCCGACAAAAGTCTCATCCACTTCGTAGATGCCGGAAGTGCTGCCGAGTTTCTGCCGGTTCGCCTGGTCTTCAGTCAGCACGAAGCGAATCCAGTGCATGAGGAATGAACCCCTTCACGTTCCTGGTTAGTTTCTCATTCCAAACTCCTGCAGGCTCAAGTCCTGAGTCGCACGACAAAATAGGGCTGGTTGGCCAGGTTCGCGTCGAACCCGGGAAACAGAACCGACCCGGACTTTCCTTTGGCCAAACCAAAATAGTATTGCAGCGGGTAATCCGTATGGGTGTAAGAACCCGGGATGGTTGCTTGAAAATGACCGCTCACCGCTTCCATGGGCGCAACCTGCCAGGCGTCCGCTTGATTCACGCGCCGATAATAGAGGTTCACACCTTTTGTGTCCGCACCGTCCATGTTTAAGACGAGCGGCAGGGACTCGCCGGCGGCAAACGTAGCCGGTGCCGCATGATGGCAATTGGCGGCTGGCCGCATCAGGCGCCTTTGGATCGTGGCGATGGCTTCAGAAGCGGAGCCGGGATGAGTTGGCGTTCCAACAACCCCGCCTTGCTTCATGGCCGCAATGTCGTTGTCAATTCCTTGTAGCCGATCTTTCCAGTGTCCGCGAAGACGGGCACCGTGGCCATAAGTGAGATCGCTTTTGTAAATGGGTGTCGCCACCGCAGCCAATTCAGACCAGGCCTGCCGCGCGCGGTTATACTGGGCCAGTGCCGCCGTCTTGGCAGCGACATCGCCGGTCTTTTGGTAAATCGCCCACAACACCGCGCTGCGGAATTTGCCGGCAAAGAACAAACCCATGCCTCCCTGAATGGCGACGTCAGCCTCAAGACGGCGAAAGGCAGGATCGTTTGTCTTGGAAGCGCGGTTTTTTGCCTTGGCAAGATTCGTCATCGCCGCGTTTCCCCAATCTTCGAGCCACTGTGCGACCTCGATGGGAAAGTATTTGTTCTGGTCAAAGGCGGTTCCATTCAGAAGATGTTCGGCATAGGCATCAATTCCCAGAAACAGTTGGGGATCAAACGAGGTGGAAGCTCCCGTCAGCGTATTGTTGTCCGACAGGATTCCACCTCCGGCGACGATCGCGATGTTCGTATAAATCTCCGGCCAATACACCTGGTTGGCAACACCCACGCCGTGATACATGAGGGCCAGCGGGAGCACGCGGCTGGCGTTGCCCAAGGCATCTTCCACCGGCTGTTGGGCCGCCGCGCCAAATTCCTTGGCCAGGTAGCGCCGCCAAGTTTTAGGATCGGCATCTGGATTGTAAAGCAGCCGGCCCCACACCCGGTAGGTATAAAGGAATTTCTGATAATCGTAAGCGGGATTCAAAGTGGCATCGAGATAGCCGCACCGGCCACCGGGAATTCCACTACCCTCGCGGCCTTTGAACGACAGCGGCTCAAACCACTCCACCCCGTCACTGCCACAAAAACTGGAGGCGCGACCGAAACCAGCCGCGAAGACCGGGTCGGCCCAGAGGAGCATCCGCTGGGTTCCCGGCCAAATACGATGAAGGACCCCGAAGTTCCGGTGCTCCTTCAGGAAATTTGCGTATCCGTAACGAGAGGCTTGCCCGTTCAGAATCGTGGTGTCCGGACTCCTGCTTCGTTCGCTCGCGCGAATTGAAGCCTCGTGATAGGGCAACCCCTGATGTTCGGCGACGTATTTGGGAGAGACGACCACGCGCATTCCCGTCGCGGCGGCGGCGTCAATGTGTTGTTGATAACACTCTTTGCCGTGCATATCAATTTCAAGAATCCGCCCGGTTTTCGGAAACGCCTCGAACAGGGTTTTCCAAAAATCATAACTGCCGGTGGGAATGCCGCTCTCGCTGTGAACGCGGAAAGTGACTCCCGTGATCTCCGGGACCGCCTTCAAAATTGCCTCCAAAGCATCACGGCAGTAGGGCGCATGATTGGCCTTCGACAACCCCTCAATCGGATAATTGGCGCCGGCACCGTAGGCATAAGCATGCGACCAAAGCCCCAACTGGAATTCGAGTCCCCGCCGCGCGCACTCCTGGCCGATGAACTTCAACATCTGCAAGTTGGCATCCCGCTCTGCGGCGGCAGGTTCCGGGCGGAAACCCCGCTGTGCTCCGGCAGCGAAACCAGGAATGGATAGGCAAAGAAAAGATAAACTTCCGGACTGCCGCCGGGCGTCGAATTGTAGGCCAGCCCAAGGCATAAATTAAAGCGGTTGAATCGTTCTGCCGCCAGCATGGAAAGATATTCCGTCCAGAATGACCGGTCATTAAACCAAGGTTTATCCTCCACCTCGCTCTGAAACGAGCGGCACATTGACCGGGTTCTGTTGTGGGGCTGTTCGACGATCGCCGGATTCACAGTCAGGGCCGTCGTCAGAGAGTCTGAATAAAGCAGACGATCCGCAAGTTCGAGCAGCGCATAAACCAATCCACGCGCATCGTTGCCGCTCACCAGCAGCACCGATCGGCCGGAAGCGGTGCCTCGCGCAAGAAGAAGCGCCTCGGCGGTCGCGGGCATGGTAATTTTCGCGCCGCCCATCACTTCTTGCGCGACAGGATGACTGGCACAGGCCACTACGATCACGTTATCTCCGGCGGAAGCCTGGGAGACGGCTGAAACCAGACGCACGTTGACGCCCAGGGATTCGAAAGCCTGCTTGAGTTGGGTGAGCGCCCATTGAGGAGGGACACCTGATGCGATGGCATCGTTGTCGAACGTGACAATCGTGACACCGCTCGCATCTCTGGAAAAAGTCCGGCAGGAAATTTCAGTCATGGCAAGCCCGGCCAGGCCCAGACCGATTGAGGTTTGCTTCAAAAAATGCCGGCGGGTGGTGACATACTTGTTCATGTTTATGCTTGGATGATTTTGCGGGTTCCACCGTGAACAATTCGGGAGGCGATGTCAATGAAAGTGCATGAGGCCAACGCTTTCAAGGCAGTGATGGGCGCGCCGCATGGATCTGTTCAGGAGTGGCAGCGCTGCCCGGCGGATCACCTCGATCTCACCGATCAACATCGTGATTTGTTCCTTGGTCAGGCTGTAACGCGCGCACATTCTCCAAGACGCAAGCGCACTTTGCCGTGCCTGATAAACAAGGCCGTCCCATTTCGCAATGAATCAGTGTGCCAATGTCAACATGAACTGCTGTGGCAGCAGACGTGAGTCCGCTCAAACTGAAGTCAGAGCGAACTGACGTTCGCTGCCACGGGCGGCATGAATTGACGCTGGCGGCTGGCGGCGGTAACTTTTAACCATGATTGATGTCGCAGAGATGAAGCCGCGCGGCGCGATGGCCAAAAGCAGGTTCGAGCCGCTGGCAAAAGAAATTTTCACGCTCAAGAAACAGCTCAACGCCGTCATCCTCGCGCATAATTATCAGGTGCCGGAAATTCAGGACGTGGCGGATTTCACCGGCGATTCGCTTGGCCTCGCACAAGAGGCGGCCAAGACGGACGCGGACGTGATCGTGTTCTGCGGCGTGCATTTCATGGCGGAGACGGCGAAGATTTTGAACCCAAACAAAATTGTGGTGCTACCGGACAGGGACGCAGGCTGTTCGCTGGAAGAAAGTTGTCCGGCGGACAAACTTGAAGCGCTTCAAAAAACGAATCCGAATTTCTGGACGATTGCCTACATCAATTGCAGCGCGGCGGTGAAGGCGTTGTGCGACGTGATTGTGACGAGCGGCAACGCGGAACGCATCGTCGAGGCCGCGCCGAAGGACAAAGATATTTTGTTTGTGCCGGATGAAAATCTAGGCCAGTGGGTCATGGAACAAACCGGCAGGCCGATGACGCTGTGGAAGGGCAATTGTTACGCGCACGTCGAGTTCCGCCGCGATGCGATCCTAAAACTGAAGGAACAATTTCCCGAAGCAAAGATTGTGGTTCACCCGGAAAGCCTGCGCGAAGTGCGCGACTTGGCGGACGCGGTCTGTTCGACGGAGAAAATGATTTTGTTCTGCAAAAATGATTCGTCGGAAAAATTCATCATCGTCACGGAATCGGGAATCATTCATCGGATGCGGAAAGAATGTCCGGGCAAGGAATTTTTGTGCGCGCCGGTTTTTGACGCGCTGCGCGCGCCGGCGGACAACTGTCGTTGCAGCGAGTGCAAATACATGAAGATGAACACGCTCGAAAAGGTGCGCGACTGCATGAAGAAACTTTCGCCGCGTGTGGAATTGCCGGAAGAAATTCTCAAGCGCGCGCGCCTGCCGATTGAGCGGATGCTGGAGATTTCCGCCAAGCCGCTGGAAAACGCGGGTTGATTAAAAATGAGCTATAGAAACGAACCATCAAAATCATCTAGCTTTGTGTGCAAATCATGCGGGCAATCAGTAACACCCAATGACACCGAACTCATAGGTGGCAATTTAGTTTACTGGAAGGTTTATCGTTGTAAAAAGTGCCTAAACCAACGACGCCGTTGGACTTTTATCATTTGCCTGCTGATGCTTTTGTTTTTGCTCATTGGATATATTTTGAGTCGCTAGAATGAATTGCGAATCGCTGCCGCTGGAAAACGCGGGCTGATTTCACACGAAGTCGCAGACCTCGCAAAGATTTTCCGGCAATGTTTCAAGCGGTTCTTTCCGCAGAAAAGTCCGGTTTCAGGAATTTTAATGTCCTTAAAAAGGATTTTGTAACTGGATTGTAACAATTCCGACTTATGGTTGTAACGAGCCTGTTTCAATGTGTCACCGAACTTTGAAACCAACAACCATGAAGAAATTAAAAAAACAAAACCACACGAAAATTGCATTGTTTGCCGGCGCTACGGCGTTGATGGCGCTCACCCCGAACATCCGCGCGCAATCGTCCGTGGACGCGCTGCTCAACAAGCTGGAGCAGAAGGGCGTCCTGACCGTGGACGAGACGAAGGAATTGAAGGCGGAAAACGCGACAAATTCCGTCGCCGACATGGACGCGGCGATGAACTCCAAGTTTCCGATGCCCAGTTGGATTACGAGTTACAAATTGAGCGGTGATTTTCGCGGACGGTTTGATGAACGAACCACGTCCAATCCCGCGCAGGATAATAACATTCGTATGCGCTACCGCCTGCGCGCGGGCTTGCAGGTCAACATGAAGGATAATTTACAGGTTGGTTTTCGATTGGGCAGCGCCGATCCAGACAGCAATGGATTAGGCGGCAGTCCGGTTTCAAACAACACCACCCTCCAAGGCAACGGCACAAAGAAATTTCTTTACGTGGACGCGGCCTACGGCAAATGGACGCCGATCAATGATGGAACTTGGATGATTGGCGGAACCATCGGTAAAATGGATAATCCGTTCCAGTTGACGCCAATGGTGTTTGACCCCGATTACACCCCGGAAGGTGGCGCAATACAGGCAACCTACAAAATCAACGACAAAAATTCACTGGCGTTCAACGGTGCGGCCTTCGTGCTGTCTTATTCGGGCAATGGCCCTGAAAATATGTCGTTCTTGTATGGTGAACAGACCATGTGGAACGCCGCCTGGTCAGATCGCATTTCCAGTTCACTCGGGGTTTCAGTTTTCGACATAGTCAATGGCGACCTGCTCACCACGGCCAATGCCGGGTCTGGCAACAAGGGAAACTCTGTCAATGGCGCCGGCGCTCCGCTGTATGATTTCAATCCGGTGGTCGTGAATGCGGGTGTCACTTATACGCTGGACAGCTTCCCGCTTTACCCCGGCAAGTTTCCCATCAAGCTGGCTGGTGAATACATGATTAATCCCGCCGCACCCGGTTCCGGTGGAATTGCCGGCGGGGAACCAAACGGAAACCGGGGTTACAATGCCGGCCTCACCTTCGGCCATGCCGTCAAGAAGGGCACGTGGGACATTTCCTATCGCTACCAAGCATTGGATGCGAATGCCTGGTATGCCCAAATCGTGGATGATGACAATGCGGATTACAATTCCGGTTTTGCCGGCGGCACCAACGTCAAGGGACATCTGTTCACGGCGGACTACGCATTGGCGGACGCGCTTCTTTTCTCGTTCCACTGTTACCTCAACAGCATGATTGGCAATGTCAATCCGGGAAGTTCCAATTCGGACGCCATTCACGTCATGGCCGACCTGATGTGGAAGTTTTAACCCAAATGTAACGTGATTGATAAACAGAAATTTGATTAACTGAATACGAAATATGAAACAAACATTCATTCTGGCGGCCGGCCTCGCGGTTTTGGTTGGCGTGGCCGTTTCATGCTCGAAAAGCGGCACAACGAACGGCGGCAGTCTCGTCGAGCAAACCAACACCGCTTCCGCGCAGACGCTCATCAACGGCGCGGGTTCGACGTTTGATTATCCGGCAATCGCCAAGTGGCGCGAAGTTTATCAGGCGGCTCATCCCGACGTGCTCATCAATTACCAGTCCATCGGCTCGGGTGGCGGGCAAAAGCAATTGCTCAACCAGACGGTGGATTTCGGCGCTTCCGACGCGCCGATGACCGACGAATCCATGGCTTCCGCGCCGGGGAAAATCCTGCACCTGCCCATCGTGGCCGGCGGCGTGGCCATCATGTATAACCTGCCGGGCGATCCAAAGCTCAAACTCGACGGCGACACGCTGGCGGGCATTTACCTTGGCACGATCAAGAATTGGAACGACCCGAAAATCACCGCGCTCAATCCGGGTGTCAGCCTGCCGGATCTGGCGATTGTTCCCGTTCATCGCACCGAGGGCAGCGGCACCACGTTCATCTTCACGGATTATCTGACCAGCGTGAACCCGGTCTGGGCGAATTCGGTCAAGAAAGGTGTTTCCGTGTCATGGCCCGCCGGGATTGGCCTTGGCGCCAAGGGCACCGAAGGCGTGGCGGGCGAGGTCAAACAAATTTCGGGCGCCATCGGCTACGGCGAACTGGCTTATGCCGACCAGAGCAAAATCACCTACGCCGACATGAAGAATTCCTCCGGCAATTTCGTCTCGCCCGCGCCGGCCTCGGTCAGCGCCGCGCTGGCGACGGCGACCATTCCCGATGATTTCCGCTTCTCGATGGTCAATCCGCCCGGCGCGGACGCCTATCCGATTGCGGGCGCGAGCTGGGTGTTGATTTATCAGCAGCAGAAAAACGCCGACCACGGCAAGAAGCTCGTGGACTTTCTGAAATGGGCGATCACGGACGGCCAGAAAATTTCGGCCACCCTGGATTACGCGCCGTTGCCGGAAAACGTGCAGCAGCGCGAATTGAAACTGCTGGACACGGTTACTTACTGACTTCGCTGCCGTGCCCTGATAATTTGCGGGGCGAGAGCCGGACGAAGAGCGCAGTTCCTCCCGCTCTTCGTCCGTCTTGATTTTTGCGCGAGGAAAAAAATGTGAGCAGCGCCACGATAACCATAGGAATGAAGTCAGCCGGCGGCCAGATTGGCGACCGGCTGTTCAAATGGTTGACCCTGCTCATGGCGCTGGCGGTGTTCGTGCTGATCTCCTTGATCGGCTATGAACTGGCGGTCCACTCGCATCCGTCCATCCATAAATTCGGCTGGCATTTTCTCGTCAGCAGCGATTGGGACCCGACGAACGACATCTACGGCGCTCTGCCGTTTATTTTGGGAACGCTCGTTTCCTCGTTCATTGCGCTGCTCATCGCCGTGCCCATCAGCGTCGCCACCGCCGTTTATCTCACGGAACTCGCGCCGCTCTGGATTCGCCAGCCGCTCATCATGTTCATTGAACTGCTCGCGGCCATACCCAGCGTCATTCTTGGATTCTGGGGATTTTTTGTCATGGTTCCCTGGCTGCAAAAACACCTTTATCCGGTGTTGCGCGAGACGCTTGGTTTTCTGCCGTTTTTTCAAGGCACGGATTATGGCCAGTCCATGCTGGCCGCCGGAATCATCCTTGCCATCATGTCCGTTCCCATCATCACGTCCGTCTCGCGCGAAATCCTGCGCTCGGTTCCCGGCTTGCAACGGGAAGCCGCCTACGCGCTGGGCGCGACCCGCTGGGAAGTCACGCGCATCGCCGTGTTGAGCTATGCAAAAAAGGGCGTTTTCGGCGCGGTCATTCTCGGCCTCGGCCGCGCATTGGGCGAAACAATGGCCGTCACGATGGTCATCGGCAACCAGCCGCAATTCAGGCCGTCGCTCCTCCAGCCGGGCAGCACGATGGCCAGTTGGATCGCCACTCAATTCACCGAGGCCGTCAGCCCTTTGTTTTACAGCTCGCTGTTTGAAATGGGACTGGTCCTGCTCGGCGTGACCGCATTGGTGAACATTCTGGCGCAGTTGCTCCTGAAAACCTTCGCCGGCCCAAACGTGAAACCGCAGCACTAGCATTTATGATTTGCGATTTACGATTTGCGATTGAAGGCCGGCTTCGTCGGGTTGCGGCGCTCTCGTCACCCGTCACTCCTCACTCGTCACCGTAATGACCGCACCGAACCACAACTGGCGGCAGTTCAAAGACTGGCTGATGCAGGCTGTCACGCTGGCGTGTGCCATTCTGGTGGTGACGCCGCTGGTGCTGGTCTTCTATCACATCATCAGGGAAGGCTTTGGTGCCATCAACTGGGCGTTCTTTACCCAATTGCCGCCCGGCCCCGGCGAAAGCGGCGGCGGCATGGCCAACGCCATCGTCGGCACACTGATTCTGATGGCGCTCGCGCCCATCGTCGGCGTGCCGGTGGGCGTGCTGGGTGGCATTTTCCTTTCCGAGTATGGCGGTTCGCGGTTGAACTGGTGTATCCGTTTCACTGCGGATGTTCTCAACGGCGTGCCTTCCATCGTGTGGGGACTGGTCGTTTATGGATTAATGGTGGTGCCCTTGGTGGCACCATTCCACGGCACGGTCCAATCTGTGGACGCAACCAAACAGATCATCACCGTGAAGGATCAGGCTGGTGCCAGCCACGTTTTCGAAGTGAAAAAAAGCACCCGGCTGAATGTGGGTGGAAAAAACCCACTGGATGCGCTCCCGCCGGGAAGCGACGTGCTGATTTGGTATCATGAACTCCAAGGCGAGCGGGTGGCCGACCGCCTTTCGCCCGTCAGCTTGTGGGGTTTGGCGGTGGCGGCGCTCATCGGGCTGCATAATTCCGTTTCCGGTTTTTCGGCGCTGGCAGGCGGCGTGGTGCTGGGGTTTATGATGATTCCGCTGGTGATGCGCACGACCGAAGAAGTCCTGCAATTGGTTCCCGCCGGTTATCGCGAAGCCGCGCTCGCTCTCGGAATTTCCAAATGGCGGACCATCATGCAAATTGTCGTCCGCACCGCGCTCAAGGGCATTGTCACCGGCTCGCTGCTGGCGTTGTCGCGCGTGGCCGGCGAAACCGCGCCGCTGATCTTCACGGCCTTCGGCAATCCCGGCTGGGCGCACAAATTGACCGAACCCATCGAGGCGCTCCCGTTGCAGATTTACATCTTTGCCATCAGCCCGTATCCCAACTGGTGGCACCTGGCGTGGGCCGGCGCGCTGATTTTGCTTTTGATGGTCCTGTTCGTTAACATCGGCGTGCGTTTTTTGACCCGCGACCGTTTCCAACGCAAAATTTGATTTATGGCCGCAACCCAAAATAATTCCAACCCCGCGCTGATCATCCGCAATCTTTCCGTCTTTTTCGGCTCGAACAAGGCCGTCAAAAACGTCTCGCTCGACATCTCCGCCCGCGCCGTCACCGCCATCATCGGGCCGAGTGGCTGCGGCAAGTCCACTTTTCTCCGCGCCATCAACCGGATGCACGAATTGAACCCCGAGGCGCGCATGGAGGGTGAAATCAAGCTGTTCGGCGATGACATTTACTCGCGCAACGTTGAGCCGGTCGTCGTGCGCCGCCGCGTCGGGATGGTCTTTCAAAAATCAAATCCGTTTCCGACCATGTCCATCACCGAAAACGTCACGGTCGGCCTGCGGCTGAACGGCATCCGCGACAGGAAAACCCTAGCCGAACGCACCGAACAGTCGCTGCGGATGTCCGCGCTCTGGGACGAGGTGAAGGACCGCCTGCACGCGCCCGCGATCAGTTTGTCCGGTGGACAGCAGCAACGTCTTTGCATCGCGCGCGCTCTGGCCGTGCAGCCGGAAGTGTTGCTGATGGACGAGCCCGCGTCCGCGCTCGACCCGCTGGCCACTTCAAAGATCGAGGACTTGATCCTCCAATTAAAAAAGGAATACACCATTGTCATCGTCACGCACAATATGCAGCAGGCCGCGCGCGTGTCCGATTTCACGGCGTTCTTTTACATCGGCGAACTGGTCGAGTTCGACGCGACGACAAAAATCTTTACCAGCCCGTCGAAGAAACAGACGGAGGATTATGTGACGGGACGGTTTGGTTGAAACTTAACCGCAATCATAATCCCGGTTGCATTTCAAACGGGCAGTGGCAGGATTATGATTAGGATTACGAATTCGAATTTATGGAGAATCATTTTGAAGCGGGACTCGACGCGTTGAAGCAAAAGCTGCTGACGATGGCCAGCCATGCCGAGAACGCCGTGAACCGCGCGGTGCAGGCGCTCACGCAGCGCGACTCCGAACTCGCAAAGCGCGTCAAGGAGGAGGATCGCGTCATTGACCAGTTTGAAGTCGAGATTGACGACCTCGCCATCCAGCTTTTGACGAAAGCGCCGCTCGCGACGAACCTGCGCCTAGTCACCGTCGCGATGAAAGTTTCACAAGACCTCGAACGCATCGGCGACGAGGCGTCGAAGATTGCCAAGCGCGCGCGCGACCTTTCACTCGAACCGCCGGTGAAGATCAATCTGGATTTGCCGCGCATCGCCGCGCTCGCGCTCGACATGCTCAAGGACGCGCTTGACGCCTTTGTGAACAAGGATTCCGCCGCCGCCCGCGCCGTCATCCCGCGCGACCGTGAAGTGGACAGGCTCAACAAGGAGATTCACTCCCTGCTCGTGCAGCACATGGTGGAAAATCCCGACACGATCGGACGCTGCCTCCACTGGATTGTCGCCGCCAAAAGCATCGAGCGCATCGCCGACCACGCCACGAACGTGGCCGAAGACGTCGTCTATCTTTGCGAAGCGCAGGACATCCGGCACACGGGCGCAAAAAGCGGAATTGCCCCCGGATTGATATAATTCACGCGGCGCATAAAAATTTCCCACCAGAAATTATTGCGCGCTCAATCTTCGCCCGCCTTCGCGCTGCAAATTCAAAAACCTGCGCAGCTTTCACCACGCGGGTTGAATGATTCCCATTCGTCGCGTTGCGACATCCCCACGGGGCCGTCATCGCTCCCGGCACATCCCGCCCTTCAAAGCGCCAGAGGACTGGCGCACTACAAGACGCTTCGCGCAATCTGGTTGCCATCTAATAGCGCGCCAGCGTCTTGGACTGCGGCAATCCTCCAGACTCCTTAAAACAGCCGTCGAAAATCCCCGTTCCTTCGCGGTTAATTCCATTGGCCATTTTCATTGGCGCGGTTAAATTTCCCGCGCGAGTGAAAAAATACCTGCACGTCATCGGCATCGGGATCCAGAACAACCTGACCTACCGCTTCAATTACCTGACGCGGACGCTGTTCAGCTTCATCCCGCTCTTTGCCATGATCGCGCTCTGGCGGAAAATCGGCGGCGCGCAACATTCCGGCTGGACGCTCGCAGAAACGGTTTTTTACTACCTGCTCGTGGCCGTGGTGGACGTGTTCACGGCGGTCAACGAGGACGACTGGCAGATCGCCGCCGACATCCGCGAGGGCAACATCAGCCAGTTCCTGCTCAAGCCGATTGACTATCTCTGGTATCGGCTCTGCCTGTTTTTTTCGGGCCGCATCGCGTTCGTGATGATGGCGTGCATTCCGCTGGCGGCCTTCATTTTCTGCTTCCGAAGCTACCTGCTGCCACCGGCCAGCGCGACGGCCACGCTCGTTTTTCCGATTTCGCTGCTGCTGACGGCGCTGCTGCAATTTTTCATCTCCTACGCGATGGCGATGCTGGCGTTCTGGCTGCTGGAAATCTCCACATTGATCTTCATCCTGTTCTCGTTTGAATACATCGCCAGCGGGCATATGTTTCCGCTGCCGTTCCTGCAAGACCGGATGCCGCTGCTTGAACACGCGCTGATGTTCACGCCGTTTCCGTATCAGATGTATTTTCCCGTGGCGCTTTACATGGGGAAAATTTCCGGCGCGGACTTGTGGAGCGGGCTGCTGGCGCAATTCCTCTGGGTGCTGATCACATACTGGTTCGCGCGATTCATGTGGCGGCGCGGCATCAAAAAATACTCGGCGTTCGGCGGCTGAACAAAATGCGGATTTTCTCCTCACGCTTGCGCTGCGCGCGGTTTGTTTGTTATTTTTTAAGTCATGCTTAAGCGAAGCCTTTGTCCAACAAATCGTTTATGAAACCTTCAAAAAGAATTCTGTTTTTGCTGGTGGTTTTATTTGTCGTTGTATCCTCTGCGTTTGGCGATGATGCAACCAATTACGACAACAGTGGCTATGCGAAATTTGTCAAAGGTAATTTAGACGGGGCAATTGCTGATTTTAATAAGGCGATTGAACTCAACACCAATGATTTTTATGCCTACAAAACTCGTGGTATGTTGCAATCATATAAAAGTAACTGGGATGATGCTCTGGTTGATTACAACAAAGTAATTGAACTTAAACCCAATGATGCTGAAGGCTACGCTGATCGTGGCAGAGTGAAGGCAACTAAAGGTGATTTGGATGGTGCGCTGACTGATTGCAACAGAGCGATTGGACTCAAATCTGATTGCACTGACGCCTACGCTATTCGCGCTACGGTAAAACAAGCCAAAGGCGATTGGAACGGTGCTCTGGCTGACTACAACAAAATCATTGAACTCAATCCAAATGATGCTTACCAATACGTCAGTCGTGGTTATTTTAAGAGTTTCACAGGCGACACAAACAGTGCGCAGACTGACTTCAAAAAGGCCATTGAATTGAATCCGAAATTGCGGGAGTCAATTGAAACGAATGGTTATTATTTAGAGAACGGAACAAATTCAAATTGATTTTCAGATTTTGCCGCGCAAACGGGAATTAAATTCCACGGCAATTGAGAATTGGCAATCGCCGCCGCGCCTGCTAATTTCCGCGCAATGTCCGACGCGGCCGCTCCAGCCCAAACGCCCTCGAAGGCAAACGTCTTTTTCCGCCGGCTGATCACCACGGTGATTCTCTGGACGGTGATTCTCACCGCCATGTTCTCCGGCAACGCGCTGGTTTCCGACGGCATTTTCATCCTGCTCATCCTCGTCCTCGCGCTGGCGGGCCTCGCGGAATTTTACGGCCTCGCCGAAAAACGCGGCCTCGCCTGCTTCAAATTTTCCGGCCTGATCGGCGGCGCGCTGCTGATGGTCGGGACGTTTCTGGAACTCACCGGCAAAATCGGCACGCAAGGTTCGCCCGCGCGCGTGAACGATTTTGAAACCGGCTTCATCATTTTGTTCGTGCTCGGATTGTGCGTGCGGCAGCTTGCGTCAAAGTCAAACGCTTCGGGAATCACCGCCATCGCCGTGACGCTTTTCGGCCTGATGTATGTGCCGTGGCTGCTGAACTTCGTCCAGAAAATCAATTTTTTTCCAAACGTGGACGGGAAATTTTTCGTCCTCTATTTCATCCTTGTCACGAAATTCAGCGACATGGGCGCGTATCTAACCGGCTCGCTCATCGGACGGCACAAGATGATTCCGCGCATCAGCCCCGGAAAAACGTGGGAAGGATTTGGCGGCGCGATTGTGATCTCAACCGGTGCCAGCCTCGTGTTCGTCCATTTTCTCGGGGGCAAAATGTTCGGCATGAATTGGATTCACGCCGTCATCCTTGGAATTGTTTTGAGTTCCACCGCCGTCGTCGGCGATTTGATTGAATCGCTGTTCAAGCGCGAGGCGGGCGTGAAGGATTCCGGCAGCTTTTTCCCCGGCATCGGCGGCATTCTGGACTTGCTCGACAGCCTTTTGTTCAACGCGCCGATCATGTATCTGTATCTGCGGCATATTTTGACGCACCCGTGATTTTTGCCACAGATGAACACAGATGAAACACAGATGAAAACTGGGGAAAAGGACTTTTCACTCCAGCCTGTAACTCAACATCTCATTGGCGCTGCATTTGAAGTTCACAATGTTCTTGGTTTTGGATTTCTCGAAAAAATTTATCAGCGCGCAATGCAAGTTGAACTTCAAGCGCGCGGCATAAAAGTCGAACTAGAGCCGAAAATTCAGGTCCAATTCAAAGGCGTCATCGTCGGCGACTATGCGGCTGACCTGCTGGTGGAAAATAAAATCATCGTGGAATTGAAGACCGACCCTGCCTATCAGTCCGCGCATGAAGCCCAGCTTTTGAATGAATTGCGCGGCATGGGAATCAGGCTTGGCTACCTGATCAACTTTGGTCGCGAGCGCGTCGAATACAAACGGATGGTGTTTTAATTCAAATCTGTGTTTCATCTGTGAATATCTGTGGCTAAATGAAAAATGTAGTTTTACTCGGCTGCACCGGCAGCATCGGCACCAGCACCGTCAAGGTGGCGGAAGATTTGCCGGATCAAATCCGTCTGCTCGGCGCTTGCCGCCGGAAACAATTCCGAACTGTTGCTCGAGCAAACGCGCAAACACAAGCCAGCCGCGATTTCAATTGCCGATCCCGCAAAAGCAAAGGAACTTCAAAGCGCGCTCGGCACAACGACGCAGGTTTTTTCCGGCGAGGAAGGTCTGATTGAACTGGCCACGCTTCCGGCGGCGGACATTGTTTTGATCGCAATTGTCGGAACGGCCGGACTGCAAACCCGCGCTCGCGGCGATTCGCGCGGGCAAGGACATTGCCGTCGCGTCGAAGGAAATTCTCGTCATGGCCGGCGAAATTGTGATGAACGAGGCGCGCAAACACGGCGTGCGCGTTCTGGCCGTGGACAGCGAACATTCGGCGATTTTCCAATGCCTCGACGGCAAGCCGTCCAGTTCCGTCCGCAAACTCTGGCTGACGGCGAGCGGCGGGCCGTTCCGCGACAAAAATGTCTGGCCGAAGGAAAAATTTTCCGAAATCACCGTCGAGTGCGCGCTGAAACATCCGTCGTGGGTCATGGGGCGAAAAGTCACGATTGATTCGGCGACGCTGTTCAACAAAGGACTGGAAATGATCGAGGCGCGCTGGCTGTTCGACATCGAAATGGCGCGCGTCGGCGTGGTCGTGCATCCGCAAAGCATCGTTCATTCGATGGTGGAGTTTGTGGACGGCTCGCTGCTCGCGCAACTTTCCACGCCGGACATGTGCCTGCCGATTCAATACGCGCTGACTTATCCCGAACGCGCCGCGAGCGAGCGCGTGCAGACGAATTTCCCCAAAATCGGCACGTTGGACATTTGAAGAGCCGGACGTGGAACGGTTTCCGTCAATTGAACTGGCGCGCCGGGCCGGAGAAATGGGCGGAACCTTGCCCGCCGTGTTGAACGCGGCGAACGAAATCGCGGTCGAAGCGTTCGTGAACCGTAAAATCAACTTTCCGCAAATCACCGAAACCGTCCGCCGCACGATGGACGCGCACAAAATCGTTTCGCATCCGACGCTGGAACAAATTCTTGAAGCCGATTCGTGGGCGCGGCGAGCGGCGGCAGGTTAAACCGTCCTTCGTTCTCGTCCTCGTCCTCGATTTTTTTCGATTACGAGAACGAGGACGACGACGAGGACGATTTGCGAACCAGCATTGCGGTAACGTCATTCGCTGGTATAATCTCCCGGCTTTATCATGACAATTTTAAGTTACATTTTCATCGCGCTGGAAGTGGTGCTGCTTTTCAACCTGCTCATCGGCGTCCACGAACTCGGACATTTTCTCGCGGCCAACTGGCGCGGGCTGAAAGTGGACCGCTTCGCCATCTGGTTCGGCAAGCCGATCTGGAAAAAGAAAATCGGCGGCGTCGAATACGCGCTGGGCTGGATTCCCGCCGGCGGCTACGTCGCGCTGCCGCAAATGGCGACGATGGAGGCCATCGAAGGCAAAGCCGGAGGATGCCGCCGCCGAACCGCTGCCGAACGTCTCGCCGCTCGACAAAATCATCGTGGCGTTCGCCGGGCCGCTGTTCAGTTTCGGGCTGGCGGTCTGTTTTGCCTTCATCGTCTGGGGCGTGGGCAGGCCGAGCGAAGACGGCGGACAATTCCACGGTCATCGGCTGGGTGGATCCGAACGGGCCGGCGTGGCAGGCGGGTTTGCGGCCGGGCGACACGATTCTGGAAGTGGACGGTCATCCGGTGAAACATTTCATGCCGTCCAGTTCGTTTTCCGACAGCGTCAAATGGCGCATCATCACCAGCACCGGCACGAACATCGCCATCAAATACCTGCGCGACGGCAAGGAGGCGATGGCGTATCCGGTGCCGACAAACCCGCCGACGAAATGGTATGAGCGCAAGGCGCTCCGGCAGATTTCCATTGCGCCCGCCGAAAAATTCGTGATCGACGACGTCGCCAGCAACAGTCCCGCCGCGCTCGCCGGCTTGAAAAGCGGCGATGAAATCGTGGCGTTGAACGGCCAGAAAATTTACAGTCCGGACGCCTATTTTTTCGCCGAGCAGGACTTGAGCAACAACCGGTTCAGCCGGTCACTTTCACCGTCAAGCGCGGCGAACGAACAATTTGAACGCACCCTGCTCGCCGTGAAACCGCTGCAACCGACGAACAGCGAGCCGTCGCTCGGAATCATTTCATGGCAGGGCGACACCAACGTCACGCTTGCTCATCCGAACCCGTGGCAGCAGATCAGTGACAGCGCCGTCGCAAATTTTCAACACCTTCGGCGCGCTTGTTCGCGCCCAAAGGCGAGATCGGCGTGCAGCAGCTCGGCGGCGCGGTGATGATCATCCGCGTTTACAGCAACCTGTTTCAAGACGAGGACGGCTGGCGGCGCGTGCTGTGGTTCAGCGTCATTCTCAACGTGAATCTCGCGCTGCTCAACATGCTGCCGCTGCCGGTGCTGGACGGCGGACACATCACGCTTTCGCTGATCGAAGTCATCCGCCGCCGGCCGGTCAGTGCAAGGATTTTGAATTTCATCCAGACCGGTTTTGCCGCGCTGCTCATCGGCTTCATGCTTTACATCGCGTTCTTCGACACCGGCGACTGGATGCGCAGCGCGCGCGCCGACCGCGAGCAGCCGGTTGTTTTCGCGCCGCAAAAATAATTTCCACCGTCGCAGAAATTCGAATTGAAACTTTCAACGTTCAACTTGAAACTCTGACCATGCGCTACTGCGAATCTCCATTTTTTTATCAGCGCCGGAAGACCCGCGAAATTGTCATCGGCGATCCGGCGAACGGCGGCTTTGTCATGGGCGGCGATCATCCCGTCGTGAAGCAATCCATGCTCACCTGCGACACGATGGACACCGCGCTGTCCGTCCGGCAGACGCTCGAACTCGTCGCCGTCGGCTGCCAGCTCGTGCGCATCACCGCGCCGACCGTGAAGGACGCGGCGAACTTGCAGAACATCGTCGCCGAACTGCGCAAACAGAACTGCCTCGTGCCGATTGTCGCCGACATCCATTTCAAGCCCGAAGCCGCGATGGAAGCGGTGAAATGGGTCGAGGTCGTCCGCGTGAATCCCGGCAACTACGCCGACTCAAAAAAATTTGCCACCAAGGAATACAACGACGAGCAATACGCCGCCGAGCTGAAGCGCATCGAGGAAAAATTCACGCCGCTCGTGCTCGAAGCGAAGAAATTGAAGCGCTGCTTGCGCATCGGCACCAACCACGGCTCGTTGAGCGACCGCATCATGAACCGTTACGGCGACACGCCGCTCGGCATGGTCGAGAGCGCGCTGGAATTCGCCCGCATCTGCCGCCAGCACGACTTCCACAATTTCAAGTTCTCGATGAAGTCGTCCAACCCGAAGGTGATGATTGAGTGTTATCGCCTGCTGGTCGCGCGGCTTGAACGAGCTTGGCGCGGATTGGAATTATCCGATTCATCTCGGCGTCACCGAAGCCGGCGAAGGCGAGGACGGCCGCATCAAATCCGCCATCGGCATCGGCTCGCTGCTGTGCGACGGACTCGGCGACACCATCCGCGTTTCGCTCACGGAAGATTCGCCGCGCGAAATCGAAGTCTGCACCGATTTGCTGGCGCAGATTCCGATTCTTTCAAATTCCGAATTCCGAATTCCGAATTCCGAATTTCCCTTTCGACCCGTTCCATTTTGAAAAACGCGAAACGCCGGAAATTGAACTGAACGAAAACATCAAATGCGGCGGCGAACAATTGATCCGCGTCGTCGTCACGCGCGCGACGTGGGACAAAGTTGCGCCGAAGATTCGTCCGAAAGACGACGTGAAGCCGGAAGCGGTTTACGAAGACCTGAACATCGCCGAAATTGACCCGACGCAGGATTTTGAAATCAATTGCGAAACGCAGCTTGTCACCGTGAAAGACGGCGTGAATCTGCCGGCCATCACCGCGTTCCGTTTGCTCGCGGCGAAATTAAAACGGCTCGGCCGCAACAATCCGATTCTGCTCAAGGATTGCATCAATTTTGAACCCGTGCCGCTCGAACCAAAAATTGCCTTGCTCCGCGCGTCGGTCGTCATCGGCTCGCTGCTGGCGGATGGCATTGGCGACGCGATTCTCGTTCGCGGCGAAGCGGGCGGCGGACAATCGCTGCGGCTGGCCTACAACATTTTGCAAGCCGCCGGTTGCCGCAGTTTCAAGACCGATTACGTCGCGTGTCCGAGCTGCGGGCGCACGCTGTTCAATTTGCAGACCGTCACCGCGCGCATCAAGGCGCGCACGGAGCATCTCAAGGGCGTGAAGATTGCCATCATGGGCTGCATCGTGAACGGCCCGGGCGAAATGGCGGACGCGGATTTCGGCTACGTCGGCGGCGCGCCGAACAAGATCAATCTTTACGTCGGCAAGACGCCGATCAAGTTCAACATCCCCGAAGCCGAAGCGGTGGAACGGCTCGTGGACCTCATCAAGGAACACAACAAATGGGTCGAGCCGGAAGTGGCATGAAAACACTTCATCCATGCACAGCCTGATCTGCTTATGAAGCGTTCACTGGCAGGGTTCCAGCGCCGGTGTCGTTTTGAAATATGGTTTCAGTGTCAGACTACGATGCGGATTTTCGATTTGGCGAAAGGGTTTTTTCCAAGGAGCTTCCTGATGTGTTTCAAGGATTCGAGAGGCGGAAGAATAAATTGCCAGAAGGCGCTGTGATGGTGCAATAGTTCGTGCCAAGACTGTTGGTGATGGCATAGTTGGCAGTCGTCCAATTGGTCGTGGTCAGGTCGCCGTTTTGCTGCAAGGTGTAGCTGCCGGTGTCTGGCCAGGAGACGATGACGTTGTTGTCCGATTGCGTGATGGTCAGCATCGCCGCGCCGCTGGCAAACCCGTTTGACGCATTTGTAGAGGTTGATTCGATGCTAAACACGGGAGGATCCGAACTGGGGGAGAAACCGCTGACGATGAACGCCACAGCACCGTCGTAAGCAGCACTACCCGTTGGATCGCCACCACCGACCCAGGTAAAACCATTCGGACCCTGCCAGCCATTGGGTGAAGTGTCCTGGACAAACAACCAGTAAATATTGTTGGCCAGCAAGTTCAATCCGCCGGAAAAATCCACCGTAAAACTGGCTTCGGATCCGTCATTGGGCGCCACCGTGCCCGAATCGAGCTGCTCCAGCGGCTGGTGGGGCATATCCGTATTATAAGGTTCCGACAGGTCTGAAAATATGCTTAAGCTGGCCAACTGGCCATAAGTGCCGTCGTAGCCGGACAACATGACGGATGCATTGCTTAAAGTGCAATCCTCTGAAGGTGCAAATGCCACAGCGGCCCCCTCGTAGTTGCCTGGGGCGTCAGTGCCGATATACATTCCATCACTGGTGGGAAAATTGCTGATGATAATTGTTGCTTTCGCGACCAGCCCGGAGGCCAGCGTCACAAGCAGCGCAACACGGAACACGAATCCAGATTTGCCGGTTTTGCAGAAACATTTTGTGTTTTCCATGGAATGAGAATAATTCGGGAAACAGACCGGGGCTATTAGGTGTAATCCTATGGGTAAATCACCTGATGAACATCCCATGCGCGACAATTGTGGCGCGCGCGGAGTGGCGCGCCCGCCAAAATGCACCAAAATCTCCGGCCAATTAAACTTGCCATTTGCCCGCGCTTAATTAAAGTGTGCGACCGATTTTTCAAATTATGCACTTGAACGAAATTCTGGTTTTGGCGCAGGCCGCCGCTCCGGCAGCAGCCCAGGCGGCTTCTTCGTCGTCTTCCGCCGCCGCGCCCGGCGCGACACCGCAAGGACCCGGCAACATGATTTTCCTGATCGCGATCATGGGCGTCATGATGTATTTCCTGATGATCCGCCCGCAGAGCCAGCAGCGCAAGAAGCAGGCGAAATTGCTCGCGGCGCTCAAGTCGGGCGACAAGGTCGTCACGTCCAGCGGCATTCACGGTGTTGTCATCACGGTCAAGGAACACACGGTTTCCATCCGTTCGCATGAATCGAAAATGGAAGTCGCCAAATCATCCATCGTGCAAATCCTCGAAGGCAGCGCGGCAATTGAATCCTAACCGGCCATGAGAAAAACAGATCGCTGGAAATTCATCCTTGTCGTCGTCGTCGTCCTCTGGTCGCTGTTCGAGATTTATCCGCCGAAGTCGCGGGACTTGATCCGGCAGTTCGAGTCGCAGGCGCAGAATCAGGACACGAACTTCACCGCCATTTTGAAGCGGCTCGCGCCGCTGGAGGCGGCGAACACGAACCGTGAGTTCGCCAACCTGGAGGACGCCATCGGCACGAACGACATCCAGAATTATTTCAAAGACACCATTGACGCGAGCGATCAACTGCACCCGACGACTTACATTCTGAACCAGATCCAGCGCAACGCGGCGGGCAAAATCAAGCTCGGCCTCGATTTGCAGGGCGGCACGGAGTTCCTCGTCGAGATGGACACGAACAAGCTGGTGTCCGAGTCGGGTGACACGAACCTGGCTGTCAGCGAGGAAGACATCAGCGGCGCGCTCTCGCAGGCGGTCGAGGTCTTGCGCAAGCGCGTGGACGCCTTTGGCGTGGCCGAGCCGGTCATCCAGCCGGCGGGCGGCAACCGCATCTTGATCCAGTTGCCCGGACTTTCGGAGGCGGACAAGGATGACGCGGCGACAAACATTTCCAGGGCCGCGTTTCTGGAATTCCGCATGGTGAGGGATGACAGCGATGAAATCATCCATAATGGCGAGCCGATTCCGCCAGGCTACGAATTGCTCAAGCACATTTTGCCGCCGGAGGATGGCAAGCCGCAGCAGCCGGAAATTGTCGTCGTCAGCAAAAAACCCGTGAACGGCCTGGAAGGCGACATCGTGAAAAGCGCTCACATGGGACGCGATCAAATGGGCGAGCCGGAGATTGATTTCACGCTCACGGCAGACGGCGCAAAAAAATTTACGGAAACGACGCGCGAATACGCGCCGGCAAATGGACAGTATCATCGCATGGCCATCATTTTGGATGGCGAATTGTATTCCGCGCCGCGCATTGACGGCGAGATTGACACGCCAACGGCCAGCATCACCGGCAAATTCTCGGACAAGGAAGCGCAGGATCTGGCAAGCGTCCTGCAAAATCCGCTGCGCGGGAAGTTGAGCATCATTTATACCAAGGACGTTTCCGCGACGCTTGGCATTGACACCATTCATCACGGCATTTATGCGTCCATCGCCGCCGTCGTTTTCGTTTCGCTGTTCATGCTGGCGTATTATTGGATCGCCGGTCTCACCGCGAACGTCGCGCTCGTCACGAACATCATCATCCTGCTCGGAGTCATGTGCAGCATCGGCACGACGCTCACGCTGCCGGGCATCGCGGGCGTGGTGCTGACCATCGGCATGGCCGTGGACGCGAACGTGCTGATTTACGAACGGCTCCGCGAGGAAATTGCCAAGGGAAAATCCCTGCGCGGCGCGATTGACGCCGGTTATGCGCGCGCCTTCGGGACGATTTTCGATTCGCACGTCACGACGCTCATCTCGTCCATCATTTTGATTTTCATGGGCACGGGCGAAATCAAGGGCTTCGGCGTGACGCTGACCATCGGCGTCGCCGCAAGCCTCTTCACCGCGCTCGTCGTGACGCGGCTGATTTTCAACTTCATGCTCGACCGCAACATTTTGAAATCGCTGCCGATGCTGCACATCATCAAGAGCGCGAAGGTGAATTTCATGAAAGTCGCCACGCCGCTGTTCGTGATTTCGTGGCTGTTTATTTTTGTTTCGCTCGGCTATGGCGTTTATCGCGGTTCGCATTTGTTCGGCATTGATTTTCTCGGCGGCGACAGCACGACGTTTAGCTTCTCGCAAAAAATTGATCAGGGAAAAATTAGTTCCGCGTTGGAAGCCATCGGCGAAAAAGATCCGCAAGTCCAGTATCAAAAGGACTCGACGACCGGCAAGGAAACGCTGTCCGTGACGACATCCAGCGGCTCGGCGGAAAAGGTCAAGCAGACGCTCGCGGAAAAATTTCCGCAGGCCGGGTTTAATCCAAATCAGGGAAGCCTGCAGGTCGGCCCGACCGTCGGCAGGCAAATCCGAAATTCGGCGATTCTCGCTTCGTTGATGGCCCTGTTCGGCATTCTGGTTTATGTCGCGTTCCGTTACGAATTTTCATTCGCCGTCGCCGCCGTCGTCGCCGTCATTCACGACGTGCTTTTGACCATCGGCTGTTATTGCATCGCCAACGGAATTTCCGGGCGCGAGTTCAACGCCACGGTCGTCGCCGCCGTTTTGACCATCATCGGCTTTTCCATCAACGACAAGATCGTCATCTTCGACCGCATCCGCGAGGACTTGAAGCTCGGCGTGCGCGGCACGTTCAAGGAAGTCATCAACCAGGCGCTCAACCAGACCTTGAGCCGCACGATCATCACGAGCGGCACGGTGCTGATCGCCACGGGCTGCCTTTACTTTTTCGGCGGCGGCGTCATCAACGACTTCGCGTTCACGTTCCTCGTCGGCATCGTCACCGGAACATATTCCTCGATTTACGTCGCCAGCGCGCTCGTGCTGTGGTGGCACAAGGGCGAACGTCCGAACATCGGCGCTTCTCAGGTGACGCTCCAAAATTCCGCGTCGGCGAAGATTTAACCACTTCGCCAGCTCTTTCATTTGTCGAACCGGATTTTCATTTTTAATCCGTGTTAATCCGTGTGCATCTGTGGTTAAATTGGAAAAATGAAATTCCGCTGGACGCCCGCGCTGCCGCAACCGCTCCTCGCCGGACAACTTGCGTCGCAGTTGAAAATTTCCCCGCTGCTCGCGCAATGCCTGCTCAATCGCGGCTTCAGTGAAATTTCTGCAATTGAGAATTTTCTTCAGCCGCGACTTAAAAATCTCGCAGACCCGTTTCTGCTGCCCAACATGGACAAAGCCGTGGAACGGCTTTTCAGTGCCCGCGAACACAATGAGCCGCTCGTGATTTTCGGCGACTACGACGTGGACGGCGTGACTTCCACCGCGTTGCTCGTTGAAGTCCTGCGCGCACTCGGCTGGCGCGTGGAATTTTATCTGCCCAGCCGGATGGACGAAGGCTACGGCTTGAGCGCCGACGGAGTTGAGAACTGCCTGAAAAAATTTCCGACGACGCTGCTCCTCGCCGTGGATTGCGGCTCGACCGCCGTTGAAACAATTGCATTGCTTCATTCGCGCGGCATTGACGTGATTGTTTTGGATCATCATCAAGTCTCATCGCCCGCGCCCGAAGCCGTTGCGCTCGTCAACCCGCAACTTTCTTCAAGTCGCAAGCGGCAAGTGACGAGCGACGAGAAAAGCGACGTGCAAGACACTCATCACTCATCACTCATCACTCATCACTTCACCGAGCTTTGCTCCGCCGGCCTCGCCTTCAAACTCGCCCACGCAATTTTGAAACGCGGACGCGAAATCAACCTGCCTGGCGCGGCGGAATTTGATTTGAAGCCGTTGCTGGATTTGGTCGCGCTCGGAACGGTTGCCGATTTGGTTCCGCTCACCGGCGAAAACCGGATTTTGGTTTCCGCCGGATTAAGGCAATTGAACCAGACGCAGCGCGCAGGAATTGTCGCGCTGAAAAAAGTCGCGCAAACGCCGGGGAAAATCGGCGCTTACGAAGTCGGCTTTCAACTCGCGCCGCGATTGAACGCCGCCGGACGTCTCGAAACCGCCGAGGAATCCTTGCATTTGCTGCTTGCGCAAAATTTGGAAGAAGCCATGCCAATCGCGCAAAATCTCGATCTGCGAAATCGCGAGCGGCAAAAAATTGAAAAAACAATCGTCGGAGAAGCCGCCGGAATCATCCGCGCGAAATTCGATCCACAAAATGATTTCGTCATCGTCGAGGGGCAACTGCTCTGGCACATCGGCGTCGTCGGCATCGTCGCGTCGCGCGTGTTGCAGGAATTTTACCCGCCGACGATCATCATCGGCGGCGAGAACGGCGAAATGCGCGGTTCAGGCCGCAGCATTGCGGGATTTGACCTGGCCGCCGCGTTGCGCGGGTGCGATGAATTTTTGGTGCGTCACGGCGGACACGCGATGGCGGCGGGCTTGAGCATTTTGCCGGAGAACATTGACGCATTGCGGCAACGATTGAATGAAATGGGCAGGCGCAGCTTGCGCCCGGAAGATTTGCAGCCGCCGTTGCGCCTGGACGCGGAAGTCGGCCTGGACGAAGTCAATTTTGAATCGCTCGCCGAGCTGGAAAAATTGAAACCGACCGGTCAGGGAAACCCCGTCGTGCAGTTTTGTTCGCGCAATCTGTCGCACGCAAAACCTTTGCAGCGCATGGGCGCGCAAAAACAGCACGTCAAAATGTGGGTGACACAAACCAATTCCGAATTCCGAATTCCGAATTCCGAAATTGTCGAGGCGGTCTGGTGGAACGGCGGCGACAAGTCGCTGCCCGTCGGGAAATTCGACATGGCGTTCGCTCCGTCAGTGAATGAGTTCAACGGACGTCGCACGGTGCAGTTAAAAGTGCTGGACTGGCGGGCACCGTAGCAGCGAACGTCAGTTCGCTCTGAATTTGTAGGAGTCGAGGTGACGAGACTCAAATTAAATCAGTGGACGGTTGATCCGCTTTGCCGAAAAGTTTGAGCCGCTTCACCCCGGCTGCTACGCTTGCGCAAATGGCCAAACCCAATTTCATCGAACTGCCGGGCTGCGAGCCGATCCCCATCATCTTTGAGGATCGCTCGGTGCTGGCGATTGACAAGCCGCGCGGCTGGATGCTCGTGCCGGATTCGTGGCGCAAGACGAACTGGAACTTGCAGACGGCGATTGATTCGTCCATCCGCGCGGATGATTTCTGGGCGCGCTCGCGCAATCTGCGCTATCTCCGGCACGTCCACCGGCTGGATGCGGACACGAGCGGCGTGATGCTTTTCGCCAAAAGCGAGGGCGCGATGCGCGCGATGGGCGAGATGTTCGAGTCGCGGCGGATGGAGAAAACGTATCTCGCCGTCGTCGAAGGCGTGCCGCGCGAGAAGGAATGGACTTGCGAACTGCCGCTCGGCCCGGACCCGAAAAATTTCGGCAAGATGCGCGTGGACAATTCGGAAGAAGGCAAGGAAGCCGAGACGCATTTCCGCGTGCTGATGAGCAATGACCGGTTCACGTTGATTGAGGCGAGTCCGCTGACGGGGCGGACGCATCAGATTCGCGTGCATCTGGCGGAGTCGGGCAGCCCGATTGTGTGCGATGAACTTTATGGCCGCGTGGAAAAAGGTTTTCGCCTCGGCCTGCGCGCGGTGCGGCTGGCTTACAAGGACACGTTCACGCGGCGGTCGGTGAACATCCTCGCGCCGGTGGAAAATTTTCTGAAGGAATTTGGTTTCACGCTTTCAAAAGAATTGCAGCAGGAAAAATGGGTGCGCCGGCCGTTCGTGCCCAAAGAAAAAGCGGCAGCGGCGTGATTCGCCAGAAAGCCATTGAAGTTTAGCGTGCATCTCGACTCATTTAATCCGCGTATTTCACGGCGCAGCCGTAGGGTTTGGTCTGCGAAACTGTCAACGGGTTTTCCGGCGAGCAATTCATCCACGGCGTCGCGGACATAATTGTTTCGCCTTGAGCGGGTCGTGGAACGGGTCGGGCTGGTTGTCAATCGCGCCGTCATAGACGAGCGTGCCGTCCTTGGCGATGACGAACATTTGCGGCGTGGTTTTCATGCCGTAAAGATGGCCGATGGTGCCGGAGTTGTCGTCAATCCACGCCGTCGCGGTGATTTTCTCGGTCGGCCATTTCCTTGCGCGCCTGTTCGGGCGTGCGATAGCTGAAATTTTTCTTGTTCACGGAATCCACGATCAGCCAGACGACGCCCTTGGCCGCCATGTCCTTTTGCAATTCCTGCATCGCGCCGGTCTTGTATTGGTTGTTGCAATACGGACAGTCGGAATTGTAGGATTCGATGACGACGATCTTGCCCTTGTAATCGGAGAGCTTGACGGTTTTGCCGTTGATGTCCGTGCCGGTGAAATCCGGCGCGGGCTTGCCGGTTTCGACGGCAAACGCCGCCGTCGCCAATGTTAATGCGGTGAATAATGCAATTGCAGTTTTCATAATTTCTTTAATAAATAGACGTAAGATTTTGACACTTGGTTTCAGGAAAATGTTCAATGTGCCGCGCGGTCAAGCGCGTCGAGGACAACTTTTTCATAGCCCGAAGGCAGTTGCAACGGCGACGGCTGCGGCAAAACGATCGCCGCCGCGCCGGGATTTTTCGGATAAACCAGGACCAGCGGCACGCCCGCGCCGCCGTATTTGGAAATTTCCGCCGTGATTTGCGGCGGAACGCGCGTGTAATCCGCCGAGCAATGCCACGGCGTCCATTTCCTTGAGCTTTGCGGCGACGGCATCGTTTTCGAGCGCGGGTTTGACGTTGGCGTTGCACGTCACGCACCAGCTCGCGGTGAAATCCACCAGCACGGGCTTTCCGGCGGCGCGCGCCTGCGCCACGGCTTCCGGCGACCACCGTTGCCAGTCAATTCCGCCCGACGATTTTAGCGCGTGCCGGTTTCGACAGTCATCTCGCGCCAGTGCAATTTGTTTTCCAGCGCGTAAGCGTAGCCGCCGGCCAGCAAAATCAAAACGATCGCGAACGCGGTTTGCTTTGCTTTGCGACCGCGCTGGACAAATTCGCCGAAAATCCACGCGGCAAAAGCGAGCGCGACAAGAAAAACGCCGAGCCAGAAAACGCGCGTGCCGTAATCGTCGGAAGCGACGTTGAACAGCCACACGACGGTCGCGAGCATCGGGAAACCCATCGCGATCTTGAATTTTTCCATCCACGCGCCGGGTTTCGGCAGAAATTTCAGCCACGCCGGATTCCAGCTCAACAAAACATAAGGCGACGCGAGACCGAGGCCGACGGTGAGAAAAATTGAAACAATCGTAACTGCGCGTTTGCGAAAAAGCAAAGCCGAGCGCGGGCGCGAGAAACGGCGCGGTGCAGGGCGTCGCCAGAGTCGTGGCGAGGACGCCGTTGAAAAATGCGCCGGCTGCGCCGTGCTTTGAAGCGAGGTTTCCGGCGGCGTCCAGCGTCGCGCCCGCCCAGCGTGACTTCAAACACGCCGAACAGGTTCAGCGCGACGAGCGTGACGAGCGTTGTCAGGCAGACGATGAAAACCGGGCTGCCGAATTGCATTCCCCAGCCGGCCTGATGTCCGGCGGCTTCGACGCCGATGACGATTGCCGCCATGACAAGAAATGAAAACAAAACGCCGACGGCGTAAATCCCGCCGAGCGCGCGGACGCGGCGCGGCGAACTTCTGGCCTCGCTGACGAAGCCGAGGATTTTCAGCGCGATGACCGGCAGCACGCACGGCATGATGTTCAAAATCAGCCCGCCGATGAAGGCGTAGAGCAGCATTTGCCAGAACGGTTGTGATGGCAAAACTGGCGTTTGATTTTCGGTTGAAGAAATTGTTTCGCCAGCCGGAGATTGGCCGGCAATTGAAAATTTTGTTTCAACTCCTTGCTGCTGGCCGTGAGCCACAGTCACCAGCACGCCAGAGATTTCTTTCGGCCAGTTGCCGGAATACTTTTTTACAATTTTACGAAGACTAAACCCGCTGGATTTTGAGATTTCTTCAGTTGTCGCTTGAACTTCAAAATTATCAACGGCATTAGGGAAAAAATCAAAATGATCTATTGGTATAAATTGTTCCGGTATTTGAGAACCTTGAAGAATCAATGGCCGTGTGTCATCGCTTGCTGGTTTTTCCCACCATGCTCTTAACCAATAAACAGTGTTCGTCTGCGGCACTTTTCTCTTCCACGATTCAATCGCCGCCGCATCCGCAGAATTTTTTGTTTCGCTGCCGATGTTCAATTTCGCTTCGACATCTTGATTTGCCGGAATGCAAACGTCTTCACATTCGAGCCACGAGACATTCGCCTTCAAATCTACCGGGCCGGCGGGCAGATTGCTTGCCAGCGTCAGCGGCACGATCAGCATGACTTCGTTGGTGTAGCCGTAAGTCGTGACTTCGATGGGCGGAAATTTTTGCGGAAGCGGCCATTCAATTTCGCCATTGGTGATTCCCGGCGGCAACTGCCATTTGATTTCCGTCGCCATGCCGGCGTCGCCCGGATTTTTCCAGTAAGTGTGCCAGCCGGGTTCCATTTTCAAATCCACGCCAGCCAGAATCGTGTCGCCGGGTTTTGCGGTGCCGGCGGACAAAAACAGTTTCGCCTGCGTGTGATGCGCGGGCAAAAAGCCACCGCCGATGGACGGCAAGGCAGTTTGCGCCTCCGAAGGAATGGCAAGGCAAAGGCAGATTGAAGCAAGGATTCCAAAACGTCGCACATGGATAAGATGCCAGAACGCGGAAAAAATTCGAAATGATTTCCGGAAAAGTTCAGTAAGTGGAAGAGGCCGTTTTCAAATTCCACTGGTTCAAAAGTTCCTTGGGAATTTCTGAAAGAAAGCGTGACGGCGATTGAAAGGCGTCGTTGCCGGAATTGCCGTAGCCGCCGCGAATCAGCGGATAACTCAAATACAGTTCGTTTTTTGCGCGCGTGATGGCGACGTAAAACAGCCTGCGCTCTTCCTCCTCGCCCTCGTCGTTTTCCATCGAGCGCGCGGAAGGAAACATCCCGTCGCAGAGCATGATGACGAACACAATCTCGAACTCCAGGCCTTTCGCCTGGTGAATCGTCGAGAGGCGGATTTTTTCCGAATCATCTTTTGGATCGTCCTCGGCCTCGACGTTGGTGAGCAGGGCGAGTTGCGTGAGAAATTCCTCGACGCTGCCGAATTGAAACGCGAACTCTGCCAACTGCTGCAACTCTTCAATCCGCCGTTGGTAATTATCGTAAGTTTCCTTCAGGTAATCGTCGTAGCCCGCGTCAATCACGAGCCGCAGCATTTTCGCCGCGCTTTTGCGGACGGCTTCGTCTTCCAGTTGGGCAATCGTCGCGGTGAATTGCGCCCACGCGACAGAAGTTTTTTTTGGAATGACGGCAACTGCGTCTTGCAAAGCGAAAGCCAATGGTGTTTTAATTTTTTGTTCGGAAATGTCGCGCGAAGAACGCGAAGCCGGCGAAGGTTCGGAAGAAATTTCATTTTCAATTCCTTCGCGCATTTCGCGGTCTTCGCGCGAAATGTTTTCTAATTGTTCTGGCAATTCAGCCGAAAATTTCAGCCAGATTTTTTCCGCGCCTTTGGCACCGACGCCGGGCAGCAATTGCGCCAGCCGCTTGAACGCGATTTCGTCGCGCGGATTGGCGATGAATTTCAGAAACGCCGTCGCGTCCTTGATGTGCGCCTGCTCGAAAAACCGGATGCCGCTCGTGATGGAAAATGGAATCTGCCGCCGCGTCAGTTCAAGCTGCAATTCCAGCGCATGAAAATGCGAGCGATACAAAACTGCAACTTGATTCATGTTCACGCCCTCCTCATGCAGTTCCAAAACGCGCTGCGCGATGAACGCGGATTGCTGCGCCGCGTCGGTGCATGCGATGAGCGCCGGCTTCAAACCGGATTTGCGCGCGGGTGCGAGTTCCTTGGCGAATTGATTCACGTTCGCAGAAATCGCGGCGTTGGCGACTTTGAGAATTTCCGGCGTGCTGCGGTAATTCGTTTCGATCTTGAAAACTTTCGCGTCGGGATAGCGTTTCGGAAAATCCAGGATGTTCAGAAAATTCGCGCCGCGCCACGCGTAAATGCTCTGTGCATCGTCACCGACGACCGTGACATTTTTCGTCCGCGCGGCGAGCAGGTCAATCAAGTCGCCCTGCAATTTGTTCGTGTCCTGATATTCGTCCACGAGGATGAATTGAAAACGGCGCTGATAATGTTCTCGCGCATCGGCGTTTTCCTGAAGCAGCTTCAGCCAGAGCAAAAGCAGGTCGTCAAAGTCCATGCCGTTCGTCGCGCGCTTGCGTTTGACATAGCGCTGGCCGATGTCGGCGATCTGCGCGGCGAATTGCGCGAAATAGCTGAATTGCGTTTCAAGAATTTCGTCGGAAGATTTGTGCGTGTTGACGGCGAGCGAAAAAATTTCGTTGAGCACGTCGGGTTTTGGAAAATGCGTGCCTTTGGTTTCGATTCCGGCGTCGGCGACGCACGCCTTGATCAAATCGCGCGCGTCGTCGCGGTCCAAAATCGTGAAATCGCGGTGATAACCGAGCGCGTCCGCGTGCGAGCGCAAAATCCGCGCGCCGATGGAATGAAACGTCCCGCCCCAAAGCTCGCGCAATTCGCGTCCGATCAGATCCGAGACGCGACGCATCATTTCGCCGGCGGCCTTGTTCGTGAATGTCAGCAGCAAAATGCGGTCCGGCGGAATTCCCTGTTCGAGCAGATACGCGACGCGGTAGGTGAGCGTGCGCGTCTTGCCCGAACCCGCGCCGGCGATGACGAGCGCCGGGCCGGGCGGCGCGGTGACGGCGGCGAGCTGCTGCGGATTGAGTTCGCGCGCATAATCAATCTGCAAATGAACTGCGGAGTGATACGGCTCAAGAACGTAGTCGCGCGACATGAAACACAATTCAAAGCTGAAACGTGCGAGCGCAAAAGGAAAAACTTAAACGAATTAGGAAAGCATGAAACCAGGAAAAATCCGTTCCTCCGGTTCCTGGCTTCATTATTCAACAAACCGGCGACTTTGCCGCCCGAACCGTCTTGAAAAGACAGCCGAAGTTTTCCATGCTGCGCCATAACCCTGACCGGCAGAATTGCAATCTCAACGGTGAATGGAAACGAAACGATCCAATCACACATCAAAACATGAGACGGCGCGCCAAACCCATTGCTTCCGCATTTGCTGATGCGAACGGGAAAAGATTGTTTCGATTTGTCCTAATAAACCGCGAACTCGCGTGTCATTCCAGTGAACACGATGTCCTTTGGGACGGCACGCCGGAAAATTTGACCCCGGCCTGACCATGAAGGCAAGCCGGACATGGCCGTGATGCGACCAGACCAAGCCAGCGCGGAAACGCCCAGGTGGGAAACGATTGAGGAGCTGTTCGCAGCTCTGGAGGCGCCCTTGTTGGGTTATGGCCTGCGGCTCACCGGCGAAATCGGCCTCGCGGAGGACGTGGTTCAGGAAGCGTTCATGAAATTGCATTTACAGTTCAAGGATGTCCGCGAGCCGCGACGCTGGCTCTACCGCACCGTCCACAACCTCGCGCTCAACCGGCGGCGGCAGGCCGCAAAGATGGTTTCGCTCAATTCATACCCGTCCGCAGAAAATGAAAACGCCCCCGTCACCGCCGACACCGCCGATCCCGCGCCACTGCCCGACGAACAGATCGCCCGCATGGAAGGCATCGGCCAGGTGCGGTTGTGTCTCGAGACGCTCGACAAACGCAGCCGCGAACTCATCCGCCTGAAATTCACCGACGAACTTTCCTACCGCGACATCAGCGCGCGAACGGGCATTTCCGTCAGCAACGTCGGCTACATTTTGCATAACGCGCTCAAAACCATCGGCGACGAGCTCGCCAGAACGGGAGTTGTGCCATGAACCCGGAAATCCTAATCGTCCTCGTTCACGTCTCTCGTCCTCGATTTTCCCCCGTTTCGATTATGAGAACGAGGACGACGAGGACGGGGAAATCCGCCAGTCGCGTAGCGCGGATTTTTAATCTGCCGTATCGCAGATTTTCAATCTGCGGCGCCGGCGAATTTCTGAAACGGTTTGAAATGGCGGAAGCCCTGCCGGATGCAATCCGGCGATACGGCAGATTGGAAATCTCCGTTACGTTATGAACCCGGAAAAACCATCACGCGAAGAAATCGAGGCGAAGCTGACCGCGCTGCTGCTGGGCGAACTGCCGGCGGAAGAGGCGCAGTTGCTGCGCTGGGCGATTTCGCAGGACGCCGCGCTCGCCCAATTGCACGACCGGCTGAAGCTCACCGTTGGATTTGTGCGCGAAGTCGCCGCGCATCCAGCGGAGTCGACGCCCGCCCAGACCGTGCCGCTCAAACTATCCGGCGAGAAGCGGGAAAAACTGCTCGCGCATTTCAAGACGGTTCTTCCGATTGTATTTCTGCCGCCGCTGAAAAATCGCCGGGACATTTCACCGTTCTTGGCGATGGCGGCGGCGGTGGCGTTGATTGCGGTGCTGGCGGCGATGTTGCTGCCCGCGTTGGCGGCGTCCAAACGCAAGGCGCAAAATATTTCTGCCATGAATGAGGCAAAGATAAATGAGATGGATGCGCGACTTTCTGCAGAAAATACGATAGCAGCTTCACCGTCCGCCGAATCGGAACGACGTTTGGCTGGACTCGAAGCGCATTTCCAAAACGGCAGCACGACCGCCGCTAACACAGAAGTCAATGGCAATTTGACGCTGAACTTTGCCAATCCTTCACAGGATGTGGCAAAACGATATGAGCGCGACCGAGTGCTAAATTCGGCGAAAATCGTTCTGCCTTCGGGTGGAACTGAAGACAAGGAACTGGCCGTGGCGAGTCCTGCTCCGCCCGAACGTCCAAGCATGGGTTCTTCTGGTGGCGCTGTGGCAAGCGACCAAAATGGTTATACCGTGCATATAGAAAATGCCCACCCTACAGAAGTGTTGGAGGCATTGCGGAAGACGTTTCCAAGCGGCAACAACTCGCCCCAGGTCTTATCGCAACCAAGCCTGCTGGCAAATCGCCCAACGCAAATGAATTCTTCCAGTTCTTCCTCCAGCGGCTTTGCGACCGCGCAAGATAATTTAGCGTTGGAGGATGTAACGCCTGAAAACGCACAAAAATTTGCAGCAGCTACAGCCGCAACCGTAAAAAGTCGTGGCGGAGGATTTGGCGGGCGTGGTGGAGGCGGCGGCGGTGGTGGATTTGGTGGTGGCGGACGCGGCGGCAGCTCTGCTGGTCTGGTCGGCAACTGGCAAACCACATCAACTGTAACTGCTGCACCGCCGCCGTTGGAAACGCTGGGGCTTCCAGATTCGGCGGGTGAAATGAAAAACTCAACCGTGTCAGGATTTGTTGCAGTTAATGACACCGGCGCGCAACCGTCTGACGGCAACACAAGATTTTACACAAGCGCAAAGTCCTATTCCGGCGCTGACCAAAAATCGAAAGAGCCGATGCTTGGTGACTCACCCGCAGCGGGCAGACTTTTTCAAAACAGTCCGGCAAATATTCCAGGATATGTTCCCGGTGTCGCTCTTGCTGGTATTGCCAATGGCGCGGCGCTTTCGATAGCTGGCAGCAATTTTGTGGCACCTCAAAACTTGGGCGAGGCATATAGACGCAACTCACCGTCGGGATTTTACGACAGCAATTATTCCGACGGAGCAAACCGGTCGGGTCAGGTTGTTGACAACAACGGGAACATCGCGCTTGCAGATGACTTGTCCAAGTCTGGAACCGGCACTTTT
Organism: uncultured Verrucomicrobiae bacterium; assembly: GCA_963755455.1. Classification (GTDB taxonomy): domain Bacteria; phylum Verrucomicrobiota; class Verrucomicrobiia; order Limisphaerales; family UBA11358; genus UBA11358. The sequence continues at coordinate 174,045 of CAVWJH010000004.1, read as the reverse complement.
GGGTTGAACGGCAACAATTCCTACAACGGCCTGACGAAGGATGATGCCAACGGCTTCCGATATTTGTTGGGATCAAACAGCGTGCAAATAGAAAACAACGGAACCGTTGGAACAGCGCAGTTTTCATTGGATGCTGATACGCATAATCTTGTCGTAACTGCGGACAAGGAAACCAAGGGTCGAATCAATCAAAACATCCTGGACATGGATCCAAATTCTGTCGCTCCGAATCCGACTCTCACGCAGGAAATGTTGCGGCGTTACAATGATCAGCAACTGGGGGGCGAAGCCGAATATTCAAATATGAAAATGCAGTTAACGGAGTTGCAGTCGTTGCAGGCGACCAATCCGGCGAAACTGCGAGATGTGCTGCCTACGATTATTACCGATGGGACACTGGCTGATTTGTCGGCCAAACTGCATCAGACTGAACAAAGTCTGGCCAGCTTGAAAGCAGATTTCGGTGCGAATAATTCCAATGTCATGCGTCAACAGAGTTTGGCGGACGAATTGAACCGACAGATTGACGCACGCGTTAAAGGCATAATGACCAGCCTGTCCAGCCAGGAGAAATCGTTAAAAGCAGCGCTTGATATGCAAAGCAACTTGGTTCAAAGAACCATTCAAAACGAAGATCAGCCTTTGCCCAAGCTGCCAACCAGCGCGCCCGTGCCGCAGCCGGAATTTCTGACGCGCGAAGATGCGTTCTCCACCTTCTCGCTCAACGTCAGCGACGTGTCGTTCAAGCTCGCGGCGGCTAGTTTGCAAAAGAACGTCATGCCGGACGCGGCCTCCATCCGCAGCGAGGAATTCATCAACACCTTCGATTATCGCGATCCGGAGCCGTTGCCGGGCGTGCCGGTGGCGTTCGTCTCGGAACGCGCCCGCGATCCGTTCACGCAAAACCGCGACCTGCTCCGTTTTTCCATCAAGACCGCCGCCGCCGGTCGTGAAGCCGGTCGTCCGCTGAACATCGTGCTGCTCCTCGACAATTCCGGCTCGATGGAGCGCGCCGACCGCGTGGCGATCATCCACGAGGCGTTGAAGGTGCTGGCGTCGGAGCTTCAGCCGCAGGACACGTTGAGCATCGTCACCTTTGCGCGCACGGCGCGGTTGTGGGTGGACGGCGCGCGCGGCGACCGGGCGGGCACGGCGGTCAATGAAGTCAGCAATCTCACTCCCGGCGGCGGGACGAACCTGGAAGAAGCGATGAATCTTGCCTACGCCACCGCGCGTCGTCATTACCTCGCCAATGGAGTGAACCGCGTCGTCCTGCTCACCGACGGCGCGGCCAATCTCGGCAACGTGAATCCCGATGCGTTGAAACAAAAAGTCGAGTCGTTCCGCAAACAGGGCATCGCGCTCGACTGCTTCGGCATCGGCTGGGAAGGTTACAACGACGACCTGCTCGAAGTGCTGTCGAGCAACGGCGACGGCCGTTACGGTTTCATCAACACGCCGGAAGCGGCGACGACGGAATTTGCCGCGCAGCTTGCGGGCGCGCTGCACGTCGCGGCGGAGGACGTGAAGGTGCAGGTGGAATTCAATCCGCAGCGCGTGATTTCTTGGCGGCAGATCGGCTACGCGAAACATCAATTGACGAAGCAACAATTCCGCGACAACACCGTGGCCGCCGCGCCGATGGCCGCGCGCGAGGCGGGCAACGCGCTTTACACCGTGGAGATAAATCCGCAAGGCAGCGGGCCGATTGCGACCGTGCGTGTGCGTTTCCGGGTTCCCGGCACGCAGGATGTCAGCGAGCACGAATGGCAGGTGCCGTTCGACGGCAACGCGCCCGCGCTGGAAAATTCCAGTCCCGCGATGCGGCTGGCGTCCGTCGCCGCCGAATTTTCCGAATGGCTCGCGTCGAGTCCGTATGCGCAGGAAGTGACGCCCGACCAGTTGCTGAATGATTTGAGCGGCGTGCCGCAAATTTACGGAGCCGACCCGCGCCCGAAACAACTGGAGACGATGATCCGCGAGGCGAAGAGCATTGCGGGTCAGCCGAGCCGGCCGGGAAGTGGAGGGTTTTGAAACCGGGGGAATATATTTTGAACATGAAAATCGAAACACGCAGCGAACGTAGCGCAGAATTATATTCTGCCGTATCGCGGATTTGCAATCCGCTGCGCTGGCGAAATTCCAAAACGGCTGGAAATCACGAACGCCTCGCCGAATGCAATTCGGCGATACGGCAGATTGAAAAATCTGCGTTACGGCGTGGATCCGCGCCCGAAACAACTGGAGACGATGATCCGCGAGGCGAAGAGCATTGCGGGTCAGCCGAGCCGGCCGGGAAGTGGAGGGTTTTGAAACCGGGGGAATATATTTTGAACATGAAAATCGAAACACGCAGCGAACGTAGCGCAGAATTACATTCTGCCGTATCGCAGATTTTCAATCTGCGGTGCTGTCGGAATGCGAAAGCGGTTCGAGTTGCCGGACGCTTTGCCGGGTGCAACCCGGCGATACGGCAGATTGAAAATCTGCGTTACGATGCACGCCAGGCGCTGCTCCATTTCCAATCCTCTGGCGCGGCGCACAGCCGCGCCTTCACCGGATTGTTCACGACATAACGACAACACCGCGCATGTTCCCCGTCATCACGAATCCAATGGTCGAACGCCTCTGGCTGCCAGAACGGCTGGCCGGTGCGTTGCAAAATCTTGTTCGCCTCGCGCGCCGTGAACCGTTTCCAGCTCTGCACAATCCCGCTCAAGGAGTGGTTTGGCATCGGCCAGAACACAACGTGAACGTGATTGGACATCACCACCCACGCATCCAGCAGGTAACGTTCACCGTCGAAGAACTGCAAAGCGGCTGCGACCATGTCGGCGATCTCCGCCCGTTTGAGCCAGCATTCGCCCGCGCCTTTGTCCAGATACGATTCCAGCTTGCGAAAATAATTCCGCTCAATTTCCTCCAGCGATTCTGTGGTAGGAGGTTTGTGGCCGGGTTTCTTCGCCGCATCTTGCTGCGCGTGAAATTTTTGCAGTCTTTCAGCGCGTTCAGCTTGAAATTTCAGCAGCACTTCCCTGGGCAACGAATCTGCGAGCCGAAACGTGACGAAGTAACGCGCTCCCTCGCGCTTCACATGGGGCAGGTAGCCGCGGGTGTGGATGCCCGAACGCAGCGGGTTCGCCGCTTCCGGTTTCACGCCGGTGGCGCGCAACTCAAACTTCACGCGCTCGGTTTTAGGATTCCGCTCGGCCGGGAACATGGGCGCAGAATAAAACAAATTACAAGCAGTGCAAGTAGCGCAGAATTCCATTCTGCCGTATCGCAGGTTTTTAACCTGCGGCGTTGGCGGAGTGCGAAAGCGGTTCGAGCTGCCGTGCGCCCTGCCGAATGCAATTCGGCGATACAGCAGATTAAAAATCTGCGCTACGGAGCAGGCGCAGCAAGCCTTACAACTTTTTTACAAACCCTTGACCCGCGCCTGACAACTGGCGGTCGTTGCGACTGGTAAAAAACGGATTGAATTATGAAAACTTGGATTGCGACTTTGTTCACTGCCGGCACGCTGGCTTGGTGTAACTTCGTCCTCGGCGGCGAAATTCACTCCGCAGCGTCGCGCGGCGACGTCGAGAAAGTCAAGGCGCTCCTCGCTGCCGATCCCGATCTGGTTTCCAGCAAAGACGAGCATGGATGGACGCCTTTGTATTTTGCCGCCGCTTCAGGTCACAAGGACGTGGTGGAATTGCTCATTGCCAACAAGGCGGACGTGAACGCGCTCAACCTAAACTTCACGCCTCTGCACGCTGCAGTAATGAATCATCACCCGGACGTTGCCGATCTGCTCATTGCCAGCAACGCTCAGGTGACCATTTTCGACGCGGCGGCCGGCGGCTACCTCGACATCGTGCAAGCGCAACTGAAAACTAATCCGGCCCTGGTTTCTGCCACCGACCATAACGGGTGGACCGCTCTGTGCTTTGGAGCGCGAAACGGCCACAAGGACGTGGTGAAATTGCTGCTGGCCTACAAGGCGGTTGTCAACGTGAAGGACAATATCGGAATGTCTCCGTTGCAGATGGCTCTGGCGTTTAGCGACAGTGCCCGCCCGGCCGCGAATCAAAAGGGATCAACGGAGTCGGACTACGAAGGAATAGCAGAACTGCTCATCGCAAACGGAGCCGATATCAAAAGCAGAAACCGGAACGGCATGACGGTTTTGCATTACGCAGCGAGCTCCGGGTTCACAAACCTGATTAAAGAACTTCTGGACCGCCGCGCCGACGTCAATGCCAACGACAATTCCGGCAGGACTCCTTTGGATTTGGCGGCTCAACACGGTCACATGGACGTGATTGAACTGCTTCTCGCCCGTGGCGCCAAGATGGACGAAAAGGACAGGGAAGGTCTGCTGGCCCTGAAAGACGCGGACAAACAAGTTCAAACTCGTTCTTCTTTGTCAGGCCGCGAATACGAAGTGGATGGGTTGGTGAACCAGACGATGATTCAGTTTAACGGCACCAATCTCCACGCCTCCGCCTCGTTCACGGTTTATGTCCGTGATTGCGGCTGGATGATTAAAACAATCGAGACCAATGAAGCCGGAGGCATCGTCGCCCGTGAAATCGGTTCCACGAACGGAACGGAAATCTTTGAATGCACGAGCGGACTGGGTGGTTTTTGGCCGACGTCTGGGCAGATTGAATCGGGTGCCGTTCCGGTGGGCCAACTGGACAGCGCGGTGGTTGGTCATCTTTGGTTGATGTTCGCCTCGCAATGTTATTGGCCAAGCTTGAATTCAGACCAATTAGTTCCGGTTTATGACTGGCACGCATCGGTCGCGGCGGGCGGCCAAGACCGGCGGGCAAGCGCCGATTGGGAACTTCTGAACGGGCCGGGGTCTTTGCCGAGGGAAGTCCGGTTTCTGGACGTGCTGAACCACACCAACGCCATCTACACCGTCACCGGCACCAACTCGGCGGGTGGAATCTTGCTTCCTGCGGGTTTTGTTTTCAAGCAGTTCCAAGGCGACCGGCTCATCAAACACGTCGAAGTGGAAGTGACGGCCATTCGTCCGGTTTGTTCACGGGCCAATTTGATTCCGCTGCCAAGCAAAGGGACGATGGTCGTGGACGAGCGTTTCGACAGTGGCGTGCCCAACCGTCCGCCATCCTATCAAAATCCCGTGTTCGGCCAATGGCTGACCGTCGAGGAATCGAAAAAACCCGCCGGAATCAACAAGGCCAATGACCTTCGCAATCTGGCGCGAGTGGGAAGGTCGCCTTTCCCGGAAACTCGTTCAACCTTGCCAGAAACAACCGTTGCTCCGGTGCTGTCGCTGGCCATTCGTTGCACGAACGAAGTGGTGAAAGCGGGCGATGAAATCACCATTGAATTTCGTATCACCAATGTCGGCACGAACGATTACAAATATCCCAATCGCACTTACGACCGCAGCGGGCGGATGTATGAATATAAAGTCGTCGCGACCAACAGTTCAGGTGAGGCGGTTCCCGACCCACGCGCCAATGACAAAGGAATGTGGATGGGCGGCGGCCTTTTTCAATATGCAACACTGAAACCCGGCCAATCATTTACGAAAGTAATTCCCTTAAATGACTGGGCGTTGATCAAAGAGCCGGGGCGGTATAACGTGACCGGAACCTACCATGCCGAAGTTGTCTCAAACAATCCAGCAGTCAGTTCAGTCCCATTTATCACTTCCATTCCCATCGCCTCAGCCCGGATTGTCGTCGATGTATTGCCGCGCACCGAGGCAGAAATGGATGCTTACATCAGCGATTTGACCAATCAGATCGTGTCGCTGACTCCAAAGCAAATGTTTCCTTATGGACCGTATTCTCCCGGTTCGACCGGGCCAACCCCAGAACTGGATGAGTTGCTCGAAAAACTCACCTACACCTGTGATCCTAAAATTGTGCCCACGCTGCTCAACACGCTGTATCTGCCCGGCCACGGCGGATTTTGGGAATCCCAGGCGATTTTGGCTTACGTCCCGCGCTCGGATGAAATCAGAAAGGCTTTAATCGAAGCCGCCGCCAAGCGTGGCTTGGGGGCGAACTGGACAATGTCGTCTTTACTCAAGGATTACGGCTGCACCAAGGAGGAGATGAAGCCGCTGATTGATCGAGCGTTGGCACCGGACAACGAGCAGGACTGGGCCGCAGGCGCGGGACTCGCGCAACAATTTGGCGACGATTCCTTCACCGAACGGCTGGTCGCCATCGCAAAAACTCCCAGAAACAACGCGCAGACAGCAGCCATTGAAGCGCTGGCTTTCAATCGCACGGACGAAGGAGTGAAGACGCTCAAGGGGCTTATGAGCGATCCTCACCAAAACATTTGGACGTCTTTGGCCTTTGCTATAGAGAATGCCTACAACTACAGGCGTGATGCGACAGGCACACCTCTGCGCCCGGATGATTTTACGGCGGAGGATATGAAGCCGCTGATTGAGCACTTGATGTCACCGGACGGCCAGATTTCAGGCTTGGACACGGCCATCGGCCTTATCGGACAGTTTGGAGGCGACGAATACACCGCCCAGCTCATTGCCATCGCAACCAGCCCCGGCAACAACGCCAGGGATTCTGCGATTTACGCGCTGGCGTTAAATCGCACTGACGAAGGAGTGAAGACCCTCAAAACGCTCCTCAACGATCCGGATCCGAAAGTCCGCACGATGACGGAGGACTCCATACGCAATGCCTACACCTCGCATGGCAATTCGCACGGCAGGCTTCTAAAGCCGGACGATTTCGACGAAAAATACCAGCAGCCAGAACCAAAAAAATAAATCTCACAAATTTTTACAAACCTTTTGCCCGCGCCTGAAAACTGGCGGTCGTTGCGACCGCTAAAAAACAGATTGAATTATGAAAACAAAAATCTTCGCCTCATTTTTTTGCGCGCTGGTGTTCCTCGCCACCTCGTGCAGCACCATGACGACTACGCAGTCGCGGAATGTGCCGCCGGCAGCATCACGTTGCAGGATTTCAAGCTCGTTGGCGATTTGGGTGGCGACATCGCAGCGTTCACGCTCACCGCTAATGTGCGCGTGGAAAATCCGTCGGGCGGTTCGCTCGAACTGCTGTCCGGCCCGGTCGCGCTCACGGAAATCGGCGCGCATCCGAATTGGACAATCAGTGCGGAACAAAACCGGTTCGTTGCGACCTTCGACCGTGGCGGCGTTTTTCCAGTCCAAATCAAATTCAACGCCGCCGTCGGCCAGAACGAAGGTTGGAGCGCGGTGAATTTTCGCGTCGCGCCGGGCATTTTGCAGCCCATCGTGCTGCAAGGATTGGCGGCGGACACGCAGTTTCAATTCACCGACGCCGCGCGGCCCGAACGCAACGGCACCAATTTCACGAGCTTTCTGCCGGTGGACGGTTCGGTGAATTTTTCGTGGAAGCAGGCGCAGCCGGAAGGCGAGGGAAAACTGTTTTACGCCGCCGAAATGGAATCGCAGATCAGCGTCAGCCCCGGACTGATGAGCCAGACCGCGCTGTTCGACGGGAAGGTGATGCAGGGCGAGATGAACCAAATCACGCTGCGACTGCACGGCGACGGCGAAGTGACGCGCGTGGCGGGCGACCAGGTGCTGGCGTGGAACGTCCTGCCGGCGACGAATTCCACCGACCGCCTGCTTGTCGTGCAATTCAACCAGCCGCAGAAGGATGCAGTTTGCGGTTCAAGTGCAGACGCAGACGCCGCTCGGCGCGTTCCCGTTGTCGGCGGACGCGCTGCAAATCCTGCCCGAAGGCGCGGTGCGGTTCACCGGCCATTTCCGCATCGTGAACGACGGCGCGGTGCGGCTGGATGTCGTGCAGGCGAGCGGACTTTCGCAGATTTCGCCGGATCAATTTCCCGAAAGCGACGCCACGCGCGCGGCGTTTCATGCGACCGGCAGCCAGCAATTTGCCTATCAATTTTCCAGCCCGGATTTTGCGCTGAAAATCCAGGCGGATCAGATTTTGCCGGAAGTTTCGGTCTCGCAATTGCTCGCCTACAATCTCGGCGACAGCGAACTGGCGATTGATGCGGAGATCGAACTCGACATCCGCGACGCGCCGTTGCGCGAGGTGGTGCTGAACGTGCCGAAAGGCTACATCCTCGCGAACATCAGCGCGCCGGGCATGAGCGATTATTTTTTGAGCGACGGCGGGCCGGATCTCGGAAATGCGGATTGTTTATGGCCAGCCGGTTTCCGACCGGCAGGTGATCGAGCTTCGCCTCGAACGCAACCAGTCGCTGGACGAAACGAACTGGACGCTGCCGCGCATCGAGGTGGCAAAGGCCAAATCCGTGCGCGGATTTGTCGCGGTGTCGGCGGACGCGGGTTTCCGGCTGACGACGGAGCGCACGCAGTCGTTGACCGAAACGCCGACGGCATTTTTCCCGCGCAAAGTCGCCCGGCATTCAAACCGCGTTCCGTTTGAGCGACGCCGACTGGCTGGCGACGATGCGCGTGGAGCGTTTGCCGCAAACCGTGCAGGCGGACGTGTTCCATCTTTTTTCCATCGGCGAAGGCATCGCCTACGGCAGCAGCGTGATGAATTATGTCATCAGCGGCGCGCCGGTGTCGGAGTTCCGCGTCGAGTTGTCGGACGAATACTACAACGTCGAATTCACCGGCAAGGACATCCGCGGCTGGCAGAAGACGACGAACGGCTATCTCGTGCAGTTGCACTCGCCGGTGTCCGGCGCTTACACGCTGCTGGCGACTTACGAGCGTCCGTTCAAGCCGCGGGCGAGACGCTGGCGTTCACCGGCGCGCGCCCGCTCGACGCGCAATCCGAATCCGGCCACACCATCATCATCAGCGCGTATCAATTTCAGGTGAAGCCCGTGGACGTTTCGCCCGGACTGCTGGAACTGGAACCGGCGGAAGTGCCGTCGGAATACCGGCTCTTCTTCGACGCGCCGATTCTCGCGGCGTATCAGTATTCGGCGCGGCCGTTCGATTTGAAGCTCGCGTTGAGTCCGCTGGCGCAGGGCGATTCCCTCAACCAGGTCGTGGACCGCGCGTCGCTCGAAACCCACATCTCGAAGGAAGGCCAGGTGCTGACCGACGTGAGCTATTTCGTGAAAAATCGCGGCAACCCGAATTTCCGCCTGACGCTGCCCGACGGAACGGATTTGTGGTCGGCCACGGTCAACGGCGCGGCGGTCGTGCCGGTGATTGACGGAACGAATGATTTGATTCCGCTGCCGCAGCGCGCCGATCCCGACGCCGTGCTGACGATTGCCTTGAAACTGGCGGCGACCAATTCATCCGGTGCCACGCGCGTGAGCGTCGCCGCGCCGGTCGTGGCCGCGCCGGTGATGCTCGCGCAGTGGAAAATCGAACCGGACGAAGGCCAGCGCCTCGTTTATCTCAAAGGCTCGCTCACGCCGGTCGGCGGCGTGGCGGACGTGTCGGGCTTCGCGCAACTGGCGCGCTTGTTCAAGGGCGACGAAAGCGGACGCGCGGTGGTTTCACTTTTTGCGGCGCTGGTTTTGATGTTGCTGGCGTTGCTGGTCTGGCGTTGGACGATTCGCGAAGGCGTCCACAAATTCAGCGCGCAGCATATTTTCGGCACGATGATCGGGCTGGCGACGGTGGTGCTGGCGGCTTTCGCCTTCGCAAATCTCATGGACGGAGCAGGCCTCGAAGAAAGTTCCGCGCCTCGCGACGTCACATTTCTCGCGCCGGTGCAGCAGGCCGGCAGCGCGCTGACCGCCGAAGTTGCGAATGTTTCGGCGGCGGCCCCGACCGCCGGATTTGGCGTGCCGGTGTTTCTGCTGCTGCTGGCGCTGGTGGTTTTGGTATTCGGATCGGCCCGTCAAAATTCACCGGCGCGGATTCTCGGCTGGACGCTGCTGGCTTGGGCGGCGTTGCGCTGGCAGAACGGCGCGGCGGCGTTTTTCATCGTGGTCGGCGCGTTTCTGTTTTTGCACGTCGTGATTCCGGCGTTGAAACGATTGTGGCAGTTGCCGGAAAAACCGAAGTCTGAATTGCCGCCGCCACCGCCGGAAAGCGGTGCGCCGCGCGCCGTCGCATCGCTGATCGGTTTGCTGCTGCTTGGCGGCGCGATGTCCGGTCGTAGCGCGGATTTTCAATCTGCTGTATCGCGGATTTCAAATCCGCAACCCCCCGCCAATTCAACGCCCAGCGGAATGCAATTCGGCGACACGGCAGATTACAAATCTGCGCTACCGGCGCTCGCCGAATCCGTCACGCAGCAAATCCGCATCGAAGACCAGTTCGCGCTGGCGACGGCGAAAATCCGCTGGCAGGCGGAGAAAGGCCAGGTGTTGCCGCTGCTGTTCGAGCCGGCGGTGATGACGCAAAGTTACTTATCCGACGAGCGCGCTGAAACTTATCCAGGATTCCGATGGTTCAAAACGCGTGCAGCAATTGATCGCGCAAAGCAGCGGCACGTTCGACATCGAGGTGCAATATCAAATCCAGGTGACAAAGCTCGACAACCAGAACGGCCTCACGCTGCCGGTGCCGGGCGGACTCATCAACCTGCTCACGCTCACGCTCGTCAATCTGGACGTGGACGTTTTTTCGCCACAGGCCGTGTCCATCCAGCGCAGCACCAGCGGCACCAACACCGTCGCGACGCTCGTTCTTTCGCCGGGCAACAGCACTTGGATTAGCTGGCAGCCGCGCAGCCGCGACGTGAAAAATGAGAAGCCGGTGTTCTACGCGGAATTTTCGCAGCTTTATGTGCCGTCGGCGGGTGTGATTGAAGGTTCGCACTACGTTTCCATCCGTCCGGCGCAAGGCGAACTGGGCGAACTGGTTTTCAACGTGCCCGCCGGCGCGACCATCACGGATGTTTTTGATAGTAGGAGACGAGGTGACGAGTCTCAAATTTCAAATCAAAATTCAAGTCAGAGCCTCGTTACCTCGTCTCCTACAGAAAATTTGGTCTCGCTGTGGCGTTTCGATCCCGACACGCACAAGCTGCGCGTGACTTTGAACCCGGCGCAATCGCGTCCGTTCAACCTCGTCATCCGTTCGCAAGTCGCCACCGGCACGCTGCCGGTGAACAAATCCGGTCGGCTTGATTTCCGTGGACGGCGCGGCGGGACAAATCGGGTTGCTCGGCGTTGCGACCGGCAACGATGTTCAGCTCGACAACGTGACGGGCGGCGACAGTTTTTCGCCCATCAACCTCGAAGATTTTCCGAACAACGTGGCGCAACCGCTCGCTGCGCAATTTCCCGGACTCACCGTGCGCCGTGCGTTCCGCTACTCGGACATGAACGCGACGGTGGACATCAAAGCCTCGGCGGTCGAGCCGGACGTGCGCGTGGAAACGCAGGACACGCTTTCGCTCGGCGAAGACCGCACGGTGCTGGCCTCGACTGCGGATGTCACCATCAAGCGCGCGGGAATTTTCAAATTAAGTTTCGTCATGCCGACGGGCTTTGACGTGGACAGCATCAGCGGCGCGGCGTTGAGCCATTGGACGGAATTGAAAACGAACGATGACCGCGTCATCACGCTGAACCTGTCTGCTAAAACCGAAGGCGAACAGCAGTTCACCATCAGCCTGTCCGGGCCGGGCGTGAAAGCTACAAATAATTGGACGGTTCCGCAGATTGTTTTGCGCGAGGCGGGCAAGCAGCGCGGGACGCTGCTCGTCGTGCCGGAACAGGGAATGCGTTTGTCAGGCCGGGAGGCTCGACGGCGTGTCGCAGCTTGACCCGCAAAAATCCGGCATCAGCCAGCCGGGCGTGCTGGCGTTCAGTGTGTCGCAGTCGCCGTGGAACCTGGCGCTCGACATCGCGCAGGTGGATCCGTGGGTTCAGGTGACGAGTTTGCAGAACGCGACCGTCAACGAGGCGCAGGTGAAAATCGCCGCAAACCTGCAATATCAAATCGAGAACGCCGGGCTGAAGGCGTTTCACGTTTTGATCCCGACCAACGCCTTGAGCGTGAATTTTCATGGCGACCAAGTCGCGGGCTTTCAACAAATTGACGGCGCGGTGACGAACGGCTTGCAGGAATGGGAAATCAAATTGCAGCGGCGCGTCATCGGCCAGTATCTTTTGCAACTGACCTATCAAACGCTCACGCCCGACCAGTCGCCGGAAATTATTTTGCGCGGCGTGCAGGCGGCGGATGTGAACACGCAGCGCGGTTTCGTGACCGTGCAATCCGGCGGACGGCTGCAATTGCGCGTGGACGACACGCCCGCGTCGCTCCAGCCCGCCGAATGGCAGAGCATCCCGCGCGCATTGCAGCAGGATTTGCAAACGGTGTCGGCCAGCTTCGCGTATCGCCTGGTCGAACCGGATTTTCAACTGCCGCTCAAGCTCGAACGTCACGAGGCCGTGAAACTGCTGCCCGCGCGCGTCAACAACATCACGTTCACGTCCGTGATTTCCGACACCGGCGTGATGTTAACGCAAGTGCATTTGGAAATATTGCCCGGCGACAAACGCCTGCTGCACTTCACGCTGCCGAAAAATGTGAACGCGAAATACTGGTTCGCGTTCGTCAACCAGAACGGCGTCTGGCCGTGGCGCGAAGGCGACGACATTTTGATTCCGCTTGAACAGCAGTCGCGCGGGAACCAGCCGGTTCCGGTGGAAATCTTTTTCAGCAGTGACGCCGGAAAAGCCGGCGGCGGCTCGCTTGATCTGGATATGCTCGCGCCGAAATTTGACCTGCCGCTGGAGGACATCACCTGGCGTGTTTTTCTCAACGACAAATGGCGGGTGAAAAAATGGAACGGCACGCTTCAGTTGCAGTCGCAGGAAGTTGTTTCCACGCCGGAGGCGATGGACCTGCAAAGTTATCTGGCGAGCGAATCCAGTCTGGAGCAGCAAAAAACGCAGGAAGCCCAGCAGATGCTCGCGCTCGGAAATTCCGCGCTCCAAAACGGCGACCCGCAGCAGGCGCGTCGCGCGTTCGAGTCCGCCTACGGATTGTCGCGCAACGACGCCGCGTTCAACGAGGACGCGCGCGTGGAATTGAATAATTTGAAAGTGCAGCAGGCGCTGGTGGGATTAAACGCGCGCCAGTCCGCCGTGAACGGCGACAACGACGCGCTCGGCGGAAAATTCCGCGATTTGCGCAACCGCAAGGACAACCATTACACGCAGCAGGACGCGCAGCAGATCATTGACAGCAACAGCGCCGACGAAAATGCGGCGTTCATGAAGCTGGCCGAGCGGCTCGTGCAGCAGCAGGACGCCGCCGTCAGCAGCCCCGCCGTCATCCGCGCGAACATTCCCGAACAGGGCCGTTTGCTTACCTTCAAACGTTCCGTGGATGTGGACGAGAAGGCGGAGTTGAACATCGGGCTGGAAGCGACCGCCGCCAAAGCCGCGTCTTGGAGCGTGCGTTTCTTCGTCCTGATGATGACCGCGCTGGTGCTGGCCGGGTTCGGTCTGCTCGCGCGGGGATTTCGCGGCCGGAAATCCTCATAAATACGGGGAGAATAATCGCGCGATGGCGTCGCGCAATTTTGCGGGAAAAATTCTTGCGTCCACCTCGGCCTTGGTCACTTCGTGAGCGGTGGATATTTTCCCCTCGACGATTTTTTCCATTTCCAGCGCGAATTCGCGGTTGTAGCACTCGACGTTCAATTCAAAATTCAGCCGCAGGCTGCGCGCGTCCCAGTTCGCCGAACCAAACAAAACCCAGTGGCCGTCCACGATCATCAGCTTGGAGTGGTCGAATGGCGGCGGCGTGAGCCAGATGCGGCAGCCGCGTTCGAGCATCTGCCACCACTGCGCCCGCGACGCCCAATGCACGAAGGGCAGATTGTTTTTTGCGGGCAGGATGATGTCCACGCGCACGCCGCGAAGCGACGCGAGGTTCAGCGCGGTGATGAGCGCGTTGTCCGGCAAAAAATACGGCGTGACAATTTTCACGGAAGCCTGCGCCTCGGCCAGCGCGGCCAGCAGCGTCCAGCGCGCGTTTTCAAAATCGGCGTCCGGCCCGTCGGGAACGACGCGGGCGATGACGTCGCCGCTTTCCTTCAATTCCGAAAACCAGATTTCGCCGTCGAGAATTTCCCCGGTCGTGAACGCCCAGTCGTTGGCAAAGGCCTCCTGCAATTCGCCGACCACCGGCCCTTCCACGCGAAAATGCAAATCCTGAACGGGACTTTTCGGCCGGTCGGCAAGCACGTTTCCGTGGCGGATGTTGATGCCGCCGGTGAAACCGATCTTGCCCGTCCACGACGAGCGATTTTCGGTGGTTGCGGAGATTGATGGTGGCCACGCGCCACGGTGTGAAGATGGACGCAGGCAGAAATTTTGCGAACGGAATCTGCGTGCGCCGCAATTTCCAGGTGATGGGCGGGAACGAATAACGCGCGCCGGCGGCGTCCACGAGCAGGCGCACGGCGACGCCGCGTTTGACGGCGCGTTCGAGCGCGGCGACGAATTTTTGGCCGCTCGCGTCGTTGTCAAAAATGTAGGTGCAGAGCGAGACGGATTTTTTCGCGGCTTCAATCGCGGCGAGCATCGCGGGAAACGCGGCGTCGCCGTTGACGAGCGGCTCTATTTTATTTCCCGCCGTGAGCGGTTGCGTGGCGACGCGGCTGACAACACGGGCGATGTGCTTGAGATGTTCCGCGCCGTCGGGTTCCGGCTCGCCGAGATTTTCAGGAACGGCGTGGCTGAAGGTTTTATGCACGCCGAGCTTGGCAGCGCGGCGGCGGATGCGGTTGACGCCGAGCGAAAGATAAAGAATTGCGCCGAGAACCGGCACAAACCAGATGATGCCCAGCCAGAGCGTCGTGGCGCGCGAATCGCGCTTGTTAAGCAAGGCGTGAACGGAAGCGAGCAGCGCGGCAAGAAAATCAAAGCCCGCAGCCAGATGCGGCCAGAACCTGGAAAGTTTATCAAGCCAGTCCATCGCGCGCAGTTTCGGCGGAAAATCCGTTGAGCGCAAGTGTTTGAAAGGCTTTCAAAGAGTGGCGATCCTGTTGGGCCATGCGACACAGGTCGCGGCATTTGTTCGCGACGCATTTGCTGTAGCGGGTTGTGACATTTGGACGGTGCAGGATTTGCCTGGGCACGGGGACGTGACGACGACGCAGATTTACACGCATATCATGCAGAAGCCCGGAATCGCGCAAGGAGTCCGTTGGACAATTGAATTCACTGCGCGGCGTAAAACGCATCCACCTTGGCCGCGACATCTTTGTAGCCGATGTCGGTTTCGTAGATGATCTTGAACTGCTCCACGGCGTCCTCTTTTTTGCCCGTCGCCTCGAGCACGCAGCCGAGGTTGTAGATCAAATCCTTTTTCTCGTCGTCAAAGACAAGTTTTTCCTTGATGGCGTTTTGCAGGGTGCGCGCGGCGATGTCGAACATTTTCTTTTTTGCGAAACTTTGCGCGAGCATGCTCATCGCGGCGAGGCGCTTGTGCGGGTTGCCCTGCGCCTTCTGCAATTCGGAAATAGCCTCGCTGACTTTTCCGGCCTGAAAATAAAGCTGGCCCATCTCAAACCGGATCGCCAGGTCGGTCGGGAATTTTTCGACGCGCTTCTGACATTCGGCGACCTGGAAATCCAGCTTCTCCGCCTGAAGCATCGCCACTTCGTCGGCGTGTTCCGCGCCAAATGGGTTCAACCCCGCGATCTGGTTGTCGTAGCGCTTGACGATGGTGTTCGCGATGGCCTGGGCGAGCGAGGAGTCGCCGCCGCCCATCTCGGAACTCTTGATGCGGTCGTAAAATTCCAGCGCGAGGTCGAACTCCTTTTTTTCCGTGTAAAGTTCCGCAAGCTGGCGCAGGAGCTTGAGGTTGTCCGGCTCGGTCTTCAGACGTGCCTCGTATTCTGCTATCAGCCGCGCCGCCACGTCCTCGGTCTTCTGCGAGCGCTTTTCCTGTTCGAGCGAGACGGCCTCCTCTTTGTTCTTGAGGATGTCGCGGTAGGAGCCTTCGCCGCCTTCGAGCGCGTTGTAGCCGCCCTCGTCCAGCGTCTTGCGCGCGGACAGGTTTTTCAGCGCCTGGCTCAAATCGCCGTCGTTGGGATTGTCGCGCAGCAGGTCCAGCACGATTTGTTCGGCGCGCGAGCCTTCGCCGATTTCGGAGACGGCGTTAGCGAATTCAATCGCCAGGTCTTTGTCCTTGGGTGAATTTTTCGCCAGCGTCTCGTAGGACAGCGCCGCCGTGCATGGCAGTTCCAGCGCCGCCGCCGCCTCGACGATGATCCGGTGCGCGGCGGAACTGTTCGGGTCGCCGTTCAAAATCTGCTCCGCGATGGCCATGGCCTCGCCGGGATTTTTGCCCAGAACCATCCTGGCCCTGGCGACCTGCGGCGACGAACCCGCGCCGCTCATCATTTTTTTGAAGAAGCCGCCGCCGCCGCCGCCCCCGGCCTTCTTGAACTGCTCCGCGCGCAACGCCTTGCGTCCGGCGTAAAATTCCGGCTCCCTTTGGAGCACCTGGTTGAACAGGTCAATCGCGTAATCGGTGTTCTGCCGCTGCGCCGCCTCGGCGGCCTTGGCGAACAAGGTGCGCGCGTCGCGCGAGATGTCGTTGATGTTTTTTTCTGCCATGGGATTTCCAGAGTTGCAGTGTTGAATTAAAATTGCCGCGTGCAGCCGGAAAAATCAAGCGCATTGCGCCTTGTGCCGCAGCGCGTGGTCAATCAGAACCAGCGCGGTCATCGCCTCGACCATCGGCACGGCGCGCGGCAGCACGCACGGATCGTGGCGGCCACGGCCCTTGAGCGTCGTGTTTTCAAATTTTTCCGTCACCGTGTCCTGCTCGTGCATGACGGTGGCGACGGGTTTGAACGCGACGCGGAAAAAAATGGTTTCGCCGTTCGAGATGCCGCCCTGAATTCCGCCGGAACGGTTTGTCGTGGTGAAAACTTTTCCGCCGCGCGAACGAAACGCATCGTTGTGTTCACGGCCCGTCAAAAGAATTCCACCGAAGCCGGAGCCGACTTCAAACGCCTTCGACGCGGGCAAACTCAACATCGCCTTTGCCAGATCCGCTTCCAGCTTGTCAAAAACCGGTTCGCCCCAGCCTGCGGGAACGCCGCGCGCGATGCCTTCGACGATGCCGCCGACGGTGTTGCCTTCGCGCCGCATTTTCTCGATGAGCCGGATCATCTTTTCTGCCACAATTTTATCGGGGCAGCGGACGATGTTCGATTCGACTTCGGAAAATTTCACCTTGTCTGGATTGATTTCGGCGGAAATCTTCTGGACCTGCTTGACGTAAGCCAGAGTTTCCACGCCGAATTTCTCGCGGAGAATTTTCTTCGCAATCGCGCCTGCGGCGACGCGGCCAACGGTTTCGCGAGCGCTTGCGCGACCGCCGCCCGCCCATGCGCGGATGCCGTATTTGGCAAAATAAGTGAAATCCGCGTGCGACGGACGGAACTTCGTTTTCATTTCCGAATACGCTTCCGGTCGCGCGTCCTCGTTTTTCACCCAGAGACAAATCGGTGTGCCAAGCGTCTTGCCGCCGAACGTGCCGGAAAGGATTTGCACCGTGTCGGATTCCCTGCGCGGCGTGACGATTTTGGACTGGCCGGGCCGACGACGATCCAAATCCGGCTGAATGTCCGACTCCGATAATTTCAGGCGCGGCGGGCAGCCGTCCACGACCACGCCCACGCCGCCGCCGTGCGATTCGCCCCACGTCGTAATGCGGAACAATTGTCCGAAGCTGCTTGCCATGCCACATTGTAGGAGCCGAGATAACGAGACTCAAATTAAATCAGAGACTCCTCACGTCGTCCCCCGCTCAATAAACCAGCACCAGCACCGCCGCCTTTGGATTTAATAAGGAAAGCTGAAAACATGAAAAATCCATTCCTTGTTTCCTGCCTTCCTTATTCAATAATTTTGGTAGGAGTCGAGGTGACGAGACTCAAATTAAGTTAGAGACTCCTCACGTCGTCCCCTACTCAATAACGAGCACCAGCACTGCCGCATCCTGCGCCGACCTCACCACATCCTCAAACTTCTCATCCACCGTGTTCGCCGGTTTGAGCTTGGCCGCCATGTCCGGCACCGATTCCAGAAATGGTAGGGCTGCGGTGCTCCTCAGCCCAAATATCAAGGCGGCGCGGCAGCACCGCCCTACCGGCTCTTGACCGCGTAATTCACTTGGTGGCCGTCCGCAAGGACCTCCGGCAACGCCCCGCTCGTGCCAGCGCCACCGACCGAAAAAATTAACGCAAAGACGCAAAGATGCCAGGGCGCAAAGAACAGACGGTATTTGCCTTGCGTCTTTGCCGCTTTGCGCCTTTGCGTTAAATCCGGCCAGCTTGGGCGAAAATCGGTTCTTCCGGGAAGTTTGAGTCTGAAGACATGAAAATCGGCATATGATTTGGAATTTCAGAATCGGCCATGAAAGCACGCTTCAGATGGGAAATGGGGCCTATGAGAAAGGCAGCAACCGTGCAAAATAGCCAAATCCAGAGCGGCTTTGCTTCGAGAGGGCAAACAACCATCGCCACGTCCATTTCCTAAATGCGCCGCTCTGGATTTGGCGATTTTGCACCGCGATCCGGTAGCGGGAATACCTTTCCAGACCCCAACTTCCCGGATGAACCCGAAAATCCCTGCAACGACGGGTTGGGAAAACCAATCGTCGCCACCGTGCCGCCCAGATGCGTGCGTCATTATTTCAATTTGAGGATAACGGAATTTTCTTGCAGCTTTGTTAGCTTGGCCGATGCGGTAACTACAACTTGGAGAAATGTATATCTGGATTGTTGTGGCAAATAAATTGGCGGGAACACGAGCTTGCATCCTTCACCAGGAATAGCTGTTAGTGAAATATAAGACCAGTGAAGCCAATCTTCATTGTTTTGTAGCTTGCCGTCTTTTTCAATGATACGTGGAATTTGTTTGTCAGTCGCGTCTGCGTCAATCTCGACTTTAATTATCTTGGCGAAGCGGCGTGCGATGGTCTTGGCGTCTTTGCGTTAATTCTTTCACTGATGATTCCGCTCCTACGGAGCTTGATTCATTTACGCTGCCGTTTCTACAAAGATGCCAGTCCTACGGACTTCGCCGCCTTCGCGTCCTTCGCGCGACAAAAAATTCAAACGCCAATCGCCCCAAACGTCCATCGCAAAATGATTTTGGCACGGCGTCCGTCACAACGCCATTGCGTGTAAATGTTTCCGCCGTTGCTTCAGGACGGATTAAATTTTGTGGACGATACCAGACACTTCGTGCCTGGCTAATTTCCGGTTGTCCCTGCGGGACGAAATTTTTGCGACGATTTGTGGCCGTCGTGTCGAAACAATCAAAGAGCGTTAAGCATCTGGCTTCGCTTCGTCTTTTTGCTTTTTATTTGCAACTTCTATTTGAATTCTTTTTCTACATATTAAAGTAATGAAATAAACTATGTTGGTAACGAGTATTGCTCCGACAAAAGACGCAACTAGACCTCACTGTCACGCGACGCTAATTCAACATCTTCGACATGCCTATCGAGACAGCTAATGCCCAGCCGAGGTTTCTGATTAACAAGCCACTCGGGGTGATCAGATTTCTTTGCTGTCATAATCACGCCGCACAGCCGTGGAGAATCGTCACGATCAATTCTTTTTCAACCCGGCAATCGCCGCTTTCATTTCCGCAAGGTGCGTGTCGGGATTGCCGGAGTTGGTGACGTGGACGATTTTTCCATCCAGGCCGATGAGAAAGCTCACGCGGTTGTCCATGTTTTTACCGGCCATCCGCACGCCGTAAATGTCCGCGATTTTTCCATCGGGATCGGCGAGCAGCGTGAACGGCAGCTTGTATTGCGTGATAAATTTGAGATGGCTGTCGGCGGAATCAAAACTGACGCCGACTATCTCAACGTCGTTCGTGGCGAAATCCTCGAAGCCGTCGCGGAAACCGCACGCCTCCTTGGTGCAGCCGCCGGTGAAATCCTTCGGATAAAAATACAGCAGCACGATTTTCTTGCCGATTTGATCGGCGAGGTTGAAGTCCTTGCCGTTTTGATCCGTGCCGGAGAACTGCGGCGCGGTGTCGCCGGCTTTGGGCATGGCGGCGAAAAGTGTGGTGGCGGAAATGAACAACGTGGCGAGAAGCAATTTGATTTTCATGGCGATAATGTAGGAGACGAGGTGACGAGGCTCAAACTTTTTTAATTTGAAATGAGACTCCTCACGTCGTCGCCTGCTTTTTATGACGCGGCGAGCGGCGCAAACCGTTTTGCAGCCACAGCCGCCAGACCAGCCAGAACGCCTCGTTCACGATTCCGCCGGCCATTTTGGATTTTCCCTGCGTGCGCTCGGTGAAAACGATCGGAACCTCGACGATTTTGAATCCCTGACGCCAGAGCTTGTTTGTCAGTTCAATCTGGAAGCCGTAGCCGTAGCACTGGATTTTGTCGAGGTTGATGGCTTGCAGCGCGCGGCGGCGGAAACATTTGTAGCCGCCGGTCGGATCGCTGAACGGCATTCCCGTGACGAGCGCCACATATTTGCCGGCGAACCGGCTCAACATCAGCCGGCCCAGCGGCCAGTTCATGACGCGGATGCCGCCGACATAACGCGAGCCAAGCACGAGGTCGGCATTTTCCACGGCCTTGAGAAAATTTTGGATTTCGTCCGGGTCATGCGAAAAATCGCAGTCCATCTCGAAGATGAATTCGTATTTGTTTTCCAGCGCCCATTTGAACCCGGCGATGTAGGCGCGGCCCAGGCCGTTTTTCTCCGAACGATGCAGGACGTGGATTTGCGGATGCCGCGCGGCGAGTTCGTCGGCGATTTTTCCCGTGCCGTCGGGAGAATTGTCGTCCACGACCAGCAAATCCACCGGCACGGGCAGCGACAAAAGCTTTTGCACGATGCGCGGGAGATTTTCCCGCTCATTGTAGGTCGGCACGATGACGAGAGTTGGATTCATGGCGCGGCACAGATGATTACACATGAAGCGCGTTGAAAACAAGCGGGCACTTTGGCAAGCCCCGCTTGAATGGAACGCGGGCTTCGTCCGCCAACTTCAAAGGAGCTTGAGAATCCAGTCGTAACCTTTCGCCTCCAGTTCCAGCGCCAGTTCCTTGCCGCCGGTGTTCGACAATTTTGCCGTCCACCAGAACGTGGACGAAATCCGGCACGATGTAATTCAGCAGCCGCTGATAATGCGTGATGACCAGTTGCGCGTTTTCGCGCGTCTTCAATTTGTTCACGCCGTTGGAAACGATTTTCAGCGCGTCAATGTCCAGGCCGGAATCCGTCTCGTCCAAAATGGCGAGCTTCGGCTCCAGCACGGCCATCTGGAAAATTTCGTTGCGCTTCTTTTCGCCGCCGGAAAAACCTTCGTTGACCGAGCGCTTGAGCAGATCGTCCTTGAGTTCGAGCAGTTTGATTTTGTCTTTGACGAGTTCGAGAAATTCAATCGCGTCCAGTTCCGGCTGGCCTTTCGACTTGCGGATTTCGTTCAGCGCGGCCTTCAAAAAATAAGTGCTGTTCACGCCGGGAATCTCGACCGGATACTGGAACGCGAGGAACAGCCCTTCGCGCGCGCGTTCCTCGGGATCGAGGTCGAGCAGATCTTTGCCGCAATAAAGCACTTCGCCGCCGGTCACGTCGTAACCGTCGCGGCCAGCCAGCACGGCGGCCAGCGTGCTCTTGCCGCTGCCGTTCGGCCCCATGACGGCGTGGACTTCGCCCGCGCCGATGGTGAGGCTGATGCCCTTGAGGATTTGTTTGCCCTCCACGCCCGCGTGGAGATTTTTGATTTCAAGAATTGGTTCTTGCTCATTTTCTAAAATTCATTTTAGCCACAGATTTGCACAGATGAAACACAGATTTTGCTTCCAAAAAACAAGGTTTTTATCTGTGCCAATCTGTGTGCATCTGTGGCTTTTGATCAGCCGACACTGCCTTCCAGGCTCACGCCGAGCAGTTTCTGCGCTTCGACGGCGAATTCCATCGGCAGTTCCTTGAACACTTCCTTGCAGAAGCCGTTCACGATCATGTTGACGGCGTCCTGCGTCGCGATGCCGCGCGCGTTGCAATAAAAAATCTGGTCCTCGCCGATCTTCGAGGTCGAAGCCTCGTGCTCGACGCTCGACGACGTGTTTTTCACCTCGATATACGGAAACGTGTGCGCGCCGCATTTCGCGCCGATGAGCATCGAGTCGCATTGCGAAAAATTGCGCGCGTTCGTCGCGCTCTTCTGGATTTTCACGAGGCCGCGATAGCTGTTCTGCCCGTGCCCGGCGGAAATGCCCTTGGAAATGATCGTGCTGCTCGTGTTCTTGCCGATGTGGATCATCTTCGTGCCGGTGTCGGCCTGCTGATAATTGTTCATCGACGGCGACGGAATAAAATTCGCCCACGGAATTGTCGCCGAGCAAGACGCAGCTCGGATATTTCCAGGTGATCGCCGAGCCGGTCTCGACTTGCGTCCAGGAGATTTTTGAATTTTTGCCTTTGCACAAACCGCGCTTCGTCACGAAATTGTAGATGCCGCCCTTGCCGTTTTCGTCGCCGGGATACCAATTTTGCACGGTTGAGTATTTGATTTCGCCATTGTCCAGCGCGACGAGTTCGACGACGGCGGCGTGCAATTGATTTTCGTCGCGCATCGGCGCGGTGCAGCCTTCGAGGTAGCTGACGTGCGCGCCTTCGTCGGCGATGATGAGCGTGCGCTCGAACTGGCCGGACTTCGCGGCGTTGATGCGGAAATAGGTCGAAAGCTCCATCGGACAGCGCACGCCTTTCGGGATGTAGCAGAACGAACCGTCGGTGAAAACGGCGGAATTGAGCGCGGCGTAATAATTGTCCGTGTGCGGCACGACCGAGCCGAGATATTTTTTGACGAGTTCGGGATGGTCATGCACCGCCTCGGTGAACGAACAAAAAATGACGCCTTTTTCCGCGAGCTGCTTGCGGAACGTCGTGCCGACCGAAACGGAATCAAAAATCGCGTCCACCGCCACGCCCGCGAGCTTGGCGTGCTCGCGCAACGGAATGCCGAGCTTTTCGTAAGTCTCCAGGAGTTTTGGGTCAACCTCGTCCAGACTTTTTGGCGCGTTGGCCGGCGGCTTGGGCTGGGAAAAATAAGTGATGTCCTGAAAATTTATTTTCGGATATTTCACGAACTGCCACGTCGGTTCGGGCATCGTGAGCCAGTGGCGAAACGCCTTGAGCCGCCAGTCGAGCAGCCATTCCGGCTCGTTTTTCTTGCGCGAAATCAGGCGGATGGTGTCCTCGCTCAAACCCGGCGGCGTGGATTCGGTTTCCACGTCGGTGACGAAGCCGTATTTGTATTCCGTCTTGACCAAATCTTCAATTGTCTCGGTGGCGGTTGGCATTTTCGTTAAATTGTTGAATCGTGAATCGCTATTTTTTCTTCGCGCACTCCGCGCAAAGGCCGTGAACGGCGATGTCGTAATGATCCACTTTGAAACCTTTCGGCCGCGGCATGACCGTGGAATCCGTCGGCAGCGCGACGTCAAAAACTTCGCCGCACGAATCGCAGAATAATGGCAATGCTCCTCCATGTTCGGGCAAAACCGCGTCGCGCCGCGTTCGAGCTGCACCTGCCGGACAAGGCCGCATTTCACGAGCGCGTCCAGACAGTTATAGACCGTCGCGTGGGAAATCTCCGGCATCGTTTTTTTGGCGCGCATGAAAACCTCCTCCGCCGTCGGATGATCGCGCTTGTGCATGATCACGTCATAAACGTGCTGCCGCTGCGGCGTGAAACGGAAGCCGCCCGTGTTCAGCCGCTCGCTGAAATTTTCATTTGATTTTTTCTCAACCACGCTCATTGCAAAAATAAATTAAGCGGGAAATTGCGGCGCGTCAAGATTTAGAATAATTCTAAATAGCCAGCGCTGCGCCAAAAGAAAATCCCGTCTGTAGCAACGGTGTTGATTGGCAAGCTGGAAACCATCACTGTTTCGCCGGGTCATTTTTGCGCGGCGAACCACGCTCCTTCTGACGAAAAGCTTCGATAGTTTGCTATTCCAAATCCACGCATTGTTATCCTTTCTGCGCTTCCTTCGCCCAAGTGTCTTTCAAAGTGATCGTCCGGCTGAAAATCATCGGCAAATCTTTATCTGGCACGAACGAGACGCACATGACCTTTTTCTCCCAAGATCAGCGGCAGGCCAAGCCGGGCATTCTCCGCGCGCAGTTGCCGGGCCACGCGGCGGAACGCGCGTTCGGCACGAGCGACGAAGGCGGGGGCTTTGTTCGCTTTGCGCGGGTGATGTCCGTTCTGCTTCATACGTCAATCAACTGCTGCAGGGATTTTATATCATGCGTGGTGGAAATGGCGAGCCGTTTTACCGGCAGTCCACGACTGTCCCAAACCGCCCAACGTGTCGCCAGCGGCAGATAGTCGGCGAGCAAATGAACGAGGCTGCGCTTGAAGCAGCGGCGGATGTCGGCGGCGGGAACGTGATGACCTCCTTGTTGCACGCGCTGGCGCACGCGGGCGATTGCCTGCGCCGGGTTGGAGAGCCAGAGGTAGTGCAGTTCAATCTCGTAACCAAGCTGCCGGGCGCGCTGGAAGAGCCGGATGTAAGTTTTGCCGCTCAAGGTGCTTTCCAGCGCGAATGTTTCACGACGGCGAAGGCATTCATCCACCTGCGTGAGCAGCAAACGTGCAGCGCGAACCGCGCCAGCACTTGGTTTGAGCGGTGAGATTCCGCGTGCGAGTTCATCCGCGTTTAAGAAACGAAGACATTTCACTTCGGTCGGTAAAAACTCTTTGGCGAACGTGGTTTTGCCAGCGCCGTTGCATCCGGCGATCAAATAAATCGTTGGCTGGGTTGTGGACATTTAGCTTTTCTGCGCTTCCTTCGCCCAAGTGTCTTTTAAGGTGATTGTCCGGTTGAAAATCAGTGACGAGTGACGAGTGACGAGTGACGAGTCTTTGTCCAAGGTGAAATAGCCAATGCGCTCGAATTGGTAGCGCGACTCCGGCGTGGCTTCCTTTAAGGACGGCTCGCACTTCGCGGTCAGCACTTCCAGCGAGTGCGGGTTGAGAACGGATTTGAAATCGCGCCCGTCCTTCTCCGGCTCGGCTTCGGTGAAGAGCCTGTCGTAAAGGCGCACCTCGGCGTCAATCGCGTGCGCGGCGCTCACCCAATGAATCGTGCCCTTGATTTTGCGATTCGCCGTCGCGCCGCCGGTTTTGCTGTCGAGGTCGGCGGTGCAACGCAGTTCGGTGATGTTGCCGCCGGCGTCCTTCACCACTTCGTCGCACTTGATGATGTAGGCGTATTTCAAGCGCACTTCGCCGCCGGGTTTCAGCCGGAAGAATTTTGGCTGCGGAATTTCCTGAAAATCTTCGCGTTCGATGAAGAGTTCGCGACTGAATGGAATTTTTCTTTTGCCCGCGTTTTCGTCTTCGGGATTGTTGACGGCGTCGAGTTCCTCGGTTTTGCCTTCGGGAAAATTCGTGATGACGACTTTGATCGGGCGCAGCACGGCGAGCCGGCGCAACGCGCGTTTGTTCAGGTCGTCGCGGATGGCGTGCTCCAAAACGGCAACGTCGGTGAGTCCGTTGTATTTCGTGATGCCGATGTTATACGCGAAATACCGCAACGCTTCGGGCGTGACGCCACGACGGCGGATTCCAGAAATCGTCGGCATCCGTGGATCGTCCCAGCCGGTGACGAGTTTTTCTTCGACAAGCTGCATGAGCTTGCGTTTGCTCATCACGGTGTAGCCAAGCGAGAGACGGGCGAATTCGTATTGTTTCGGCAACGCGCGCGGCAGGCCGAGAGATTCGAGAATCCAATCGTAAAGCGGACGGTGAACTTCAAACTCCAGCGTGCAGATGCTGTGCGTGACGCCTTCGATGTAATCGCTCAAGCAGTGCGCGAAGTCATACATCGGGTAGATTTTCCATTTCGCGCCGGTGTGATGATGCCCGGCGTGCTTGATGCGATAGATGACCGGGTCGCGCAGCCAGATGTTGGGCGACGCCATGTCAATCTTCGCGCGGAGCGTGCGCGAGGCGTCGGGAAATTCGCCGTTTTTCATCCGCCGAAACAAATCCAGATTTTCTTCAACGCCGCGGTTGCGGAACGGCGAATCTTTTCCCGGACGATCCGGTGCGCCGCGATAAAATTCCATGTCGGCGGGCGACAAATCGCAGACGAAGGCTTTGCGTTTCTCGATCAATTGCTCCGCGTAATCATAAAGCTGGTCGAAGTAATCGGAGGCGTAAAAGGGTTCAACAGCCGTTGAGAGTTGAGAGTTGAGAGTTGAGGGTGGCAAATAGAAATCCCTCTTGCCTTCTTCGGCAATGGTTTCCGGCGCTTTGCCCTTTTCTTTCAAACCCAGATTCTTGCCGGCCCAGCCGGAAATGAGCCAGTTCACGTCGGCGATGATCGAATCCACATACTCGACATCTTCCTTCGTCGGATTTGTGTCGTCCATGCGCAGGTTGCAAACGCCGCCGAACTCGCGCGCGATGCCGAAATTCAGGCAGATTGATTTGGCGTGGCCGATGTGGAGCCAGCCATTGGGTTCAGGCGGAAAGCGCGTGTGGATGCGCGGATATTTTTGCCCGGCGACGTGCTTCGCCACGATGTCACGGATAAAATCAGACGGGACTGGCGGTGATTCTTTGTTTTCCAAACTCATAAATTTTGAATCGTTGCAACAGCCGTTGCATCGGCTGGGCGACGGGCGACTCGCTGGCTACGACGGTGCCATTGTAGCCGCTGGACATGGCACCGACCCAGCGCCGCCCACCAAATTGATGCAAGGTCAGTGTTGGCTGGGGGCGGAATCGAAAGCGTCCCACCTTCCACAAGCCACTCGAAATCAACTGTCTAAATCATCACCGTTCCATTTATACTGAAGGCTTTCCTGCGTTATGTCAAGGATGACTCCAGCCAGCTTTTTTACTGAATCAATCGTCGCCTAATTTGCCGCAGATTGTTTCAGGATGGAGGGCGAATTCGGAATGGAACGCAGCATTTTGGCCACGGCTTCCGCCCGGCAGTGGACGTGTAATTTTTTAAAGACGTGTGCCAAATGGATTCCAACTGTGCCGCAGGCAATCTTCAATTGGGTGGCGACCTCCTTGTTCGAGTATCCTTTTGCCACAAGAACCAGAACTTCCATTTCCCGGGGAGAAAGCCTATCCGTCTGCGACGTTTCATTTGAATCCAGTTGAAACGAACGAACGACCATCCGGGCAACTTGACTGGTCATGGGCGCTCCACCCGCACGGACTTCCGCGATGGCATCCAGGATTTCCTTTTCCTCCGCACGCTTGAGAACGTAACCGCAGGCACCCGCTTGAAGCGCTTGAAAAATCATGTCAATGTCTTTGTAAACAGTGAGCATGATCACCTGTGTTTTTGGCATCATTCCACGAAGCCATGCCGTGCAGGCGACCCCGGATTTCCCCGGCAAATGAATGTCCATGAGAACCACATGCGGGTTGTTTTCTGGAATCTTGACCATCGCTTCCTCGGCGGAACCGCAACTGCAAACACAGCGATAACCGGCATTGGAAACCAACTTGACCAGATATTGTCGCAACGTTGAATTATCTTCAACAATAGCCACTTTGGTCATCGGACAATCATCTGTTGAGACATCCGTTGTTTTCGTGTTCATTTTGGTTCCGATATTTTACACTGCCATATTCCTGAATCCATATATCAAATGGCTGACCCGGCTCCCTCCTTGCGAGCGTCTTGAGTTTGTCCCGTAAATTTCAATGCAATCCTCACAATGGTTCCCGTGCCCGGCGTGGATTCCACTCCGTAACTTCCGCCGATTTGTGAAAGTCGAAGCGGAAGATTTTTCAGTCCATGCCCTTCCCGCAACGAATGGACGTTGAAACCATTCCCGTTGTCAACAATGACGAATTCAAGCTCGTCGTCGGCTATGACCACCCGAAACTCAACCTCGGTTGCATCCGCATGTCGAACAACATTGTTCAATGTTTCCTTGATGGCCAATAACAGTTCGTGTCTTCGTCGGCCTTCCAATGCGACTGACGGCAACGTCACTGGAACATCAAACCGGCAGGCAATTCCGAATGAAGAAAGGTAATCCCTCGCAAAATCACATAAATAGTCGCCAACCAATTGCAGGGAGTTGTCCCTCGGGTTCAACGCCCAGACAATTATGTCCAAAGCTGAAACCAATTCCTTGGCCTTGCCAGCGATGGCAAGGAAAAAAGTCTCGACGCTCTGCTCGCGAGTGTCCGGCTGCTGCCCTGTGCTGGCCAAAACTGCGATTTCGGTGAGGCTGGCCCCAAGGTCATCGTGGAGATCCCGGGCAATCCTGGATCGCTCGGCCTCCAGCGAACGTTCTCGTTCGGCGACTTCGCGCTCATGGATTTCGTTCTGCAGTTGCAGCGTCCGTTGCACCACCTGGCGACGCAAGAGGTTGATCCATACCGCCGCGAGCGCAAGCGTAACCAGCAGCACGCCAACGGCGGCCAACAGTCGTCCAAGCGTCCACCACGGCGGCTCGGAATTAACAACAACATCACCCGGCGAGTTAACCAGCAAATCGAAGCGTGAAATGTCATTTGGAGTCATTACGCTCTGATCACCATAAACAAGGATGCCCGTCAGCGAGAGTTTGCTGCCCAATCGCCACGAAGTCAATGCCCCGGCATTCGCGACACGAGTGAGGAACAAATGCGCGCGTGTCTGCATTTGCAGAACGAGCGTGTCCCCTTCGGCATGTTGCCCGACAAGAATTCCTTCGATGCGGACTCTGGTGGAAAGAAAACGCGCGTCAACGGGTTCGGAATCCGGGAGGAGTTTGGCCCCGGGCAACACACCGTCACGGATTTTGCGCAGCAACGCCTGGCGCAGCAGCGGGCTGGTGCCGGAGATTTCAGGATAACCGACGGCTTCAATCCAATCTCCCATATGGAAGTTCGCGCCGGCGACCGGAATGATTTGTATGCCCGTCCCATCTTCGAGAAAGATGCGGTTGGCGTCTTCGTAAGTCACCTGGCCGCGAATCTTGACCCGCTGAAACGGCGTGGCCTTGACATCAAAGCGGAACAATCCGCGCGGCGTTTTTTCCGGCGCATCAAACGGATCTGCCGGCACCGGTTTGACCACTGAAATGGAAGCGTTTTCCACCCTGATGCTTCCGCTTTGAACCTCGTGTGTATCAGCGTTCCACGCGGCGAACAAAGCGCCTCGGACACACACCACGGCTTTTTCAAACGGCTCCAGTTCGGCTTGTCCCCACTGCGGCAGATTAACTTCCAGTTGTCCTTCGGGCAGGAGCAGAGAAAGCCGGTTGCTCTGAACTCCGGTGACCACGCCCTGAAGCTCGACCCATTGAACGTCCATGTTGCCGTTCATCAGTTGGTTCCAATCGGGATGAGCCGGCTCCGGCAGCCGGCCTTTGCCGAGCAGGGTTGCCTGTTCAGCGATAATGACTGGCGCGAAGTCTCCAGATTCGGTGTGGCCGCTGATGCTCCAGAATTCGCCAATGCTCGGAATGCAATTCGTAACCAGCTTCAGGCTGACAAAAGTTCCGCGTGTGTCATCCTGAAAAACGATCCAACGGCTGCCGCGCCCATATCCCTTGGCCGTAACAACCCCCCGGAGTGTCACCGCCAAATGACGTCCGGCGTCATCGCTGGAAAGGCTCTGGACTTGCATCATCGTCTTCAAGACCGATGAAACGGTTCCCTTGCCGGAAGCACTCTCAATGATGGCCAACTCCTTGAAACTCGCAACGGCGAGCTTGCCAAACACGATTCGCTGGCTTTCGGTGAGCACCGCCCCGGCCACGCCCGAGACGCGCACATAAGCGTTCAAAAGGCTGTTCGGATCCAAGTCCCCGGCATCAGCCATCACAACCCAGGCGGTGGCCTGATCCGATCGCAGTTCAAATTGCAGGCCTTTCCCCGAGCGCGACACAAAATCAACGCGCCCTTCAATGGTTGCCAGCCGGTGCTCGTTCAGGTCGCTCATGGGTTGGCCAATGACCGCCAACGGAGCGGCCGGCACGGCTTCTGTTCCCAGTTTTTTCACCGGCACGGCGGAGTTCCCGATCCACAACCGGCTGCCGTCATCGGAACGCAAGGTGAAAAGATAGTTTCCGCTTCGCGGAGCGTCGAAGTATCCGTCAAAACGAATGCCGACCATGTTCATCGCGAGTCCGGAACCCGATGTCGAAGTTGCTCGCGCTTCCAACTTTGACCGGTTGCAGCAATTGAAAATTCGGCAATTCCTTCCAAAAGCCTTGAAAACATTCCGCGTGAACTGCGTGAATCAAATTCGCGGTTTGCGCCGGGGCTTGTGCGGATGGCTGTCCCTGGGAATTCGTCGCGACGCAGGAGCAATCGAGTTCGAATGCAGCAGTCTGGTTGAACCAGTCCAGTCGCAGCGGATAACGGCCCGCCTCGAAGAAACACTGGCAGTTGGTCGTCCGTGCAGGGTGCAAACCGTCATCGTCCAATGTTGGCGCGACACAGACATAAACACCGATGTCGCTGCTGCCAAGGAAACTGGGGCTGCCCTCAATTTCCACTCGGTCGCCCGGCTGAAAATCGCCGTTCAAATCGTCTATTTCCAACACGCCGGCACCACTCTTATCCTCAAGCACAAGCACGCCGGAATTCGTGCTGCACGCGAAGACCGTGGCAAATAATTTAACGTTCCCGGTCAGCCCATTTGTCTGGCTTGTCGCCAGCGTGATTTGCGCAAGATTGGTGAAAACAGGAGGCGATTGAGCATTGACCGGCGAAACGGACATCAACGTGCCCAGGAGCAAAGCAGACGTCAGCACGAATTCAAGGCCGGCCCTCCGAAAAAGGGGGCGAATTTTTTCGCGGTTATGCATGGACGCATGCTTGCTTTTGACCCTGTGTCAGGGAGGACATTGGCATTGTCAAGAATCTATCACAAAACATACCTAATTGAACAAGCCAAAAGTGAAGGGCGGTTCAGTCCGGGTGCATCTGGACATTGTTCTTATTTCCGAACCGGTAGCGCAGATTTGCAATCTGCTGTATCGCGGATTTTCAATCCGCAAGGCGTCGGCGGTTCAATGGGCTTGGGCTTGGCGGCGCGCTGCCGAATGCAATTCGGCGATACGGCAGATTTCAAATCTGCGCTACCTCTGCTGGCCGCAAGAACAGTGTCCAGATGCACTCGTTCAGTCCAAGAATTTTACCGCGCCAAGCATCTCACTCCAGCGCAGTTTTGATGGATGCGGTTCCAATTTTCAAACCTTCGGAATTCGCTGAAAGACGAATTTTCCCGGCAGCCCGGTTTTTCCACGGACAATCACCAGACAGAGTCCATTGAACGCTTTACGGTCATGTGACTGAAAGGATTCAAAGCTCGTCGGATCGCCTTTGAAGAAACGCCGGTCGTTATTAATTAAAACAAGTTGATTCGCATTGCGCCAGTTCCACGATCCATCGGCGTGTTCCTGTCAGTGAGATTCAAACTATGTGCTTATCCCGTTGGCTCCCGTCCAATCATTTTCTCGAAACCGACCGGGGCTTTGTGAGCAGCCAAGCCCAATAACGTTTGGAATGCTGCCATCGGGGTCTTGCGGCGGTTGAAGCGAAAGACAAATTCATCGAGATAGTTTTGTAAATACTTCGGGTCAACTCCATGGTGCGTGCCGTTGAGCCACGTCTTGAGATTGCCGAAAGCGCGGTGAATATGCAGCGCATGAGTCGCGATCGGCTGCAATGCGTGGCGGTAGTCGGCCAAAGCGGTTTTGGAATAGCCTTTCCAACCATCCGTATAAATTTCACTGCCCGGCTCCACATGGGTCGTAAGAAAATGGCGAATCGAAAGGGCGTCTGCCCGTTGCGTCACCGCCAGCCGCAGCCGCCCAGCTTTCTCCAAACGGCCTCCCCGCTTGTCGGTAAACGCCACCACTTCTACTGCGCCAAAGACCAGCGTGCTCTTTTCATCCTTGGTAACGCCACGGCCGGTCTTGCCGCTGACAGGCCCGCCAATAATGACCTCATCAGCTTCCACACGCCCGCTGAGTAGCGCCCGCTTTTCATTCACCATGCTGCGTCGCAGCCGGTGGAGCAAATACCAAGCAGTCTTATAGCTGCAGCCCATCTGCCGTTGTAGTTGGGTGCCGCTCATGCCTGGGGTATGTGTGGCTACCAAGTAAGCGGCCCAAAACCACTCGCGGAGCGAAAAGTGTGTGCCGTGAAGGAGGGTTCCGGCCGTAACGGAAGTTTGCTGACCACATTCGGAGCATTCGTAAACATACCGCCGAGCTTTGACCCAATACTTCCTGCCGGAGCATCGTGGACAAGCAAAGCCAGCGGGCCAACGACTTTGCCCCAGATATTCAAAACAAGCCGCTTCCTCTGAAAATTGCTCACGAAACTCTTTCAAAGTTGTTGGAAACTTCAGCTTGTCCATCAACCAAACTCGCGCCAAATACTACGGGAGTCAACGGGATAAGCATATCAAACTAATTTAATGACGGCAATGCGGCAAGCAATGCAGCATCAAAATCTGTTGTATCCTGATACCAATATACATCGGTGGAACCAACCGCCCCCGCATAGTTGTCTAAGCGATGCATTGTGATGAACTTGCACCAATTGGCTGACCCGTCGGTAAACACCTCATTCCCTCCAGCGGCATTCCCGCCTTTGACAGGATGCGGTGGTATGCTGCCGTATTCGAAGGCATAGGCGGTGCCTTTCGACGCCAAACCCGCCCACTTGCCGCCAATTTTTATATTGGAATCAGCTCCCAAAGCCCAATAAGGTTTGGCATTGCCCAACTTTACAGGACTGTGAGCAGGAACAGTAGTTCCAGTCGGCAATTTCCAAGTAGTCATACCGCCGAAATAGCTGTAACCAATATACATCTGTGAAGTTCCATTATAAGTCGGCAACCCAGGAGACGGCGTATTCAAACGATTGGGGCAGACCCAGATTGAAGGGGCATTGGCCTTGAGTTTGAGGTAGGAATCCACGGCACTTGCTACGCTAACATTCAACGCATCTGTTACATAAGTTGAAGTGGGAGTGGGTGGTCCACCACCGGCCGTATTTATAGCTGGAACAATATCCTGATAGTCTCCAGCATAAATATTCGCACCCAGCCCAATCTGTCTTAAATTGCTCAAACATTGCGTGCGCCTGGCTTTCTCTTTGGCTGCAGCAAGCGCGGGCAACAACATCGCCGCCAGAATGGCGATTATGGCAATAACCACCAACAGTTCAATCAAGGTGAATCCAGAAGCACCTTTGGTTTTCAACATCTTCATTTGCATATTCTGTAATAATAATTAGGGGCTGTCGCAAGAATCCGGATTGCGACAGCCCCATCCGTTTTGACCAATCACTCACGGATAAGTCAAACTACACAACGCTTATGGCGTATTAGTATAGACCATGCGGAAGAACACGTTGGTGTTCGCCGGATTGATGGTGATGTTCAAGTTGGTGATGCTTGCCGACCCTGGATACGAAAACCATTGGCTGCCGGCAGTAAGACCAGCACTGTTGGTTTGCAGGGTCCAGCCGAGGTTGGTCGGCCAAGCCAAGCTCATGGTGCTGCCAGACACGGAGACTTGCAGCACGGGTCTATTGGTATTGACGACCACCGGCACGGTCTTGGCGGTAATGCTGCCATCCACCGCCAGATCGTTCTGCCAGGTGGCTCCAGCACCGCTGACGGACGGAACGCTTACGGGCTGGCTAAAGAGGTAGAACTTGTCGCCAACGACCAGGGGCGATCCCACGTTGGTCACCACCACTGTTCCACCGTTGTAATTGATACCGTTGCCAGCAACAATGTTCGTCTGGCCGGTCAATGACCGGTTCAACGGCACCAAGACGGTTCCCGAATCCATAATCAAGTTGCCATTCGGGATGTCCAACGTGCCGCCAGTGCTTAACGAGGCCGGGACCAGCGTGCCGCCTTCCACATACACGTAGCCGCCAAGCGAGCCGCCGGACACCACCAGAGTGCCGTTGCTGACGGTCGTGCTGCCAGTGTAAGACAGGTTCGTGCTGGTGAGCGTCAATGAGCCGGAACCAAATTGCACGAATGAACCCGATCCAGTGACGTCTCCGCCGAAGGTCACAGCGTCAGAACGATTCCACACAAGTATGTAGTTGTCAGTGACAGAGCCGTTGCCGATGGAGCCGCTCGTGCCGCCGTTGCCCACTTGCAGCGTGCCAGAAGTGATCGTCGTCGTAGGTCCAGTTCCGCGGTTGGTGTAGGTGTTGTTGCCGGTGAGCGTCACCATGCCGTAGCCGTTCAACGTCACGAAACCTTCGCCGACAATGTTGCCCGGGAAGATGAAGTCATCCGGGCGGTTGAAGACGAGCGTGGCGGGCACGAAATCATTCGGCGCGGTGCCGAACTGGTTGTGGGCGTAATCGTTCGTCAGGAAGACATTGCCAACAAATGATCCCGCACCGGGCGTGCTGTTGTCGCCAAAGATGATTGAGCCGCCGATGATATAAGTCCCGCTGGTATAGGTATTATTTCCGAGCAACGTCACATCGCCGCTATTTCCGTTGTTGCAGGCCTTCATAACCGAGCCGGAACCGATGATGTTTCCGCTATAAATGAATGTCCCATTGTCCTGACGGATTAAGAGAAGCGTGCCGTTGTTGGTTACGACCGAACTGGCAAGCCCGCCTACGGGGCCGGAGCAAGCCTGGAACGTGGCCCCGGTGTCAATTTCCGTCCACCCGGTATAGCTATTGTTGCCAATGGCCTGTAATGCGCCCTTGCGCACAATCACATTTCCACTTCCGGTAATCGCTGGATTTAGGGTCAAAGTGGAAGTGCTGTTGAAGATGAACGTGTCGTTGTCCGCCATGGCATTGGCGTTGTTCAGTGCGCCACTGGCACCCCCATTACCGACCTGCAACGTGCCCGCGTTAATGGTGGTGGCACCCGAATAGGTGTTGTTGCCGGGCAGAATGATCTTGCCGCCGCCATCCACGGTCACCCCACCGGTGCCGGTGACGGTGCCGTTGGTTAAAGTGCTGCTGGTGTTAAAGTCGAGCGTGCCGTTGTCAACTATGTTGCCGCTGCCGACAGAACCGATCGCTCCGCCATTGCCGACCTGCAACATTCCGGCGGAAATCGTCACCGTGCCGGAGTTCGTGTTGTTTCCAGCCAGAACCCATGTGCCCGAGCCGCCCTTCGCCAGCGAAGTTGCGCCGCCGTTGTCGCCGATCGTAGCATCAAGTTCATCACTTCCGGTGCCCGTCAAAGTGAGGGTGCGCGCACCAGTGCCATTCATGACTATCAAGCCAGTGTTATTCAGAGTCAATGAACTTCCTGATTCGTCGTCAATCGCACCGTTGGCCGTGCTGAGCGTGAACAGGTGATCGCTGACCGCCCCGCCGACGGTGGCGTTCAATTGCAACGTGCCGCCGTTGAGCACCAGAGTTCGCCGCGCTATTGCCTGCCGAGCCGATGTCACTGGCGGTGCCGGCGTTGGCCAATATGCCGACGCTTAATGTGCCGCCGCTGATGATTGTGGCACCGGTGTAGGTGTTGACGCCACCAGCCAGCGTAAGCGTGCCATTGCCGGCCTTAGTCAAGCCGGTGGAACCGCTGATTATATTGCCTGAACTGGAAGTAATGGTGTAAGGCTTCGAGCTGTTGTTAACCGTAACCCCATTCGGAACCACCGTCGAACCGAGGGTAATGTTGGTGTTGGCGGTGGTGACCGTGTCATCAAACAAGGCCGGAGCACCGTCTATCCACTGACTCGGGGAGCCGCCGGCTTTCCAGTCTAAAGCTCCGGACGTGGCACTCCAAATGGCGTCAACATTGCCGGTCCAGGTGGATGCCAACGCGGTAACGTTCAGATACAACGTATTTCCAGAAACCGTAAGGTTGCCGCCGGCACCAGTTACCGTGCCGAGTGCAAACGATCCCGCAGTGAACGTTCCAGAAGTCCATTGAAGCAACGGATAGGGTGTGCCCACCACAAATGTTCCGCTGTTGATGTTAACCGTAATCGTGCCACCGGCCGCAAGCGTGCCGGCCGCAATGGCCGCCGTCGTCGTGCTGTTGACGTTGTTGAATTCCAAGGTTGCACCGGCACTTGTTCCCACCGTCAACGTGCCGGGTGTTATTTGCTGGCCGCCTTGATTGACGCCCAGCGCCGCGCTGTTGGCCACAGTGATGCTTCCGGAACCTTGTGAACCTTGGATGACCAATTTGCCGCCGCTGACGGTGGTTGCGCCATTGTAAGTGTTCGCACCTGCGAGCGTGAGCGTGCCGGAACCGAGTTTGGTGAGCGTGCCGCCGTTGCTCGTCAGTGAATTCGTGAATGCAACATTTTGACCGCCGGAGTTGAATGAATAGGCCTGATTGGCCGCCGTGCTGAAATTCGGAGAATAATCGAAGGTATTCGCCACGGTGAATTGCAGCGTTCCACCGTAAAAGAAAATCGTGCTGTTGATGCCGAGCGGACCGGTGCCGCCGACGTTTTGGGTGCCGCCGACGACTAACACGCCGCCGTTCGTAAGCACGATGTTACCGGTCCAGTCACTTTGGGATGAAGACAGTGTCAACGTGCCGGCGCTCACCACCAACTGGCCGGTTCCATCCAGCGGGCCAGAGAGGGTTTGCGACGACGACGCGGCACTGAATTCCAAGGTCGCGTTATTTGTGATCCGTTGCGTGCCCAGCTCAGTGGCGCTGGCGGTAAGATCCACTGTTCCACCCTCGATGTCTATCGGGCTACCGATGCCGTTAACACCCGCAGCAGCGGCAATTGTAGTATTAGCGTTCCAAAACATGGTGCCAGAACCTGTTTTTACAATGAAAACATTGTTGTTACCGGCATTGGCACAGTTAATGGCGTTGTTGATGATCCAATCTCCTGTTCCATCAATCTGCACTGTGTGCGGGTTGCCGCCGCCTGATTGATATCTCACATTCGGAAAGATCGTGGCCGCGTTCGTCGAATTGTTCGACCAGAGGTGGATCGGGAAGGGCGCCCCGGACGAGGAGGGTCGCAGAATAATATTCAGCACATTGGCACTGCCATCTCCCAAAGAATAAGCTCCCGCGCCATTATCAATCGTCATAGCGTTCAGGGCGATATTTGCGGATCCACCAGCAATTAGAGAACGGAGGTTCCACGAACCGGTATGACCCGCCGCGACGTAGAAACTCACACCCGGAGTGCCGTTGTTGAAGCTGCCGTTAGCGGAGGTGGCGGTTAAAAACAGATTTCCAGGAACGGTGCTGTCCCATTGACAAATGTCTCCGTTGGCTGAATTGGGCGAAGCGCCGCTCAACCAGTTTGTGGCGGCTCCGATGGCTGTTCCAGTGCCGTTTCCGCCGGTCCAGATTTGGGTCGTCTGGCCAAAGGCAGCCATGGTTGCGAACAGGCTGCACAATGCGGCAGTTAATAGTGTGAGTTTGGTTTTCATTGGTTTGTATTCAGTGGTTGCTGCGGTTGATTTTTTAGTATGCTGCGTCTTAAAGTGTTTATCTAATCCGGTTGTTTCCTTCCAACGACGTCAAGCAAACAGGGTTTCGATGCGAATGCGTGCTTGCTGGACAAATGGTGTCGCCACCAATCTCTGTGAATGGCATGGCACGCGCTATAAAGCGCGGTCTTTCGACTTTGAATTGGCGATATGACATTGCGTCGAATTGGGAACTCCTAAAAATATAAACAATCGCAGTCTGACGGTCTATATGGCAAATGAACTATAGCCTTCGTTTTGATTGATGAGAAACTTCGCAAAAAAAAATCCACATGGATTCTTACAATGAAAGGCTGCGCGAGTTGCCTCGGCCCGCTGGAGTTTTCATCGCTGACAGACACGCCAATCTTTTTCATAATCCAACCATGGAAAACGTCTTCAAAGTAAAAGATCCCGATTTCAATTGAAGCCCCATGACGGGATGACCCGGCGACATTACATTGATTGGCGATGCGCCTTGATGATGCTCTTGCGGAGAATGTCGCGAGCAACTCTGGGATTCCGATTCTTCACTTCGTCAAGTTGCGCCTCGAAAACTTGCAAGGATTACTCCGCTTCCGTGTCCCGCGCTGCGGAGAACGCTTCGTAAGCGTCCTGCAATTGCCGGATGCAAATTTGCAAATTTGCAACCGCGCCGTCAATTCCGGCTCGTTAAAATCGGGGTCGGCATTTAGGGCGTTGATCAAGTGGCTGGCGCGGATGGCCGCTTTCAACGCCGTCTTGTGTTCCTCAAGCTCCGCCGACGCTGGCTCACGAAAGATGAAATTGCTGCGGTGGATGTCCAATATACAATCCATCCAAACGAACCACTCTTGCAACTGCCGCCGAATCATCGCGCGCGGCTCCGTCTGAATGTCCGTGATTCTCTCGTCAGCAATGGCCGTGTTCATGGCATAAAGAAACACCATCTTGACAGCTTTGGCAAGCCGCCTTCATCGGCGCGCCGAGTGAAAAGGCCGCGCTTCACGGCAGGAACAAATCGGCGGACACGCTGAAATGTTTTGACAGCGCGCGGACGTGCGCCAGCGTCAACTGCCGTTCGCCGCGCAGGATCATCCCGCCCAGCGTGCGGTGAACGTCCAGCAGCCGCGCCAAGTCCGCCGCGCTCATGTCGTGCGCGTCCAAGAGGTGTTGCAAGGCGTCCAGCGCGGTTGCTTTGGGCGCGTCCAGATGTTTCTTGTCGTAATCTTCAATCAGGCGGCAAAGCAGGTCGAAATAATCCTCTTGGTCTGCCGTCAGCTTGTGTCCGGCCATTGCATCGGTGATTTCCGCGACGTTTTCAAAATCCACCTTGTCGTGGATCGGGCGCGGCGTGAGCATCCGGCACAGGCCGGTGTAGTCTTTGGGCAGCCGGGCAAATTCGATTTTCGTTTGCGTCGTTTTCATAAAGTTATTTTCCAGCGGTCTTTACTGTATTCGGCGTGCGTCATAAAGCGCAGCGCATAGACGATCTGGCGGTTGAAATGCACCGCCGCAATCAGGCGGTAGTCATTCCGGCGGATGTTGAACACCAGCACCGTCCGCCCGCTGCGGACTTTCACGGCGTCCGTGTCCGGGTAAGTCCGTCGCGCGTCCAGCAGATTGCGCCACGCCGCCGCCTTCACCGTCTTGCGCCAAACGTCCAAGTGGCGAGCCGCTGGCGGATGTTCCCGCCACGCCGCCACGAGAAACGCTTCTTTGATTATCCGCACGGAGACAATTTGTATTCACGCGCCGGATTTGTCAAACACGAATACGCTGACGAATCTTTCTTGCTTTTTAATAAAAAGTTGGCGCATAGAATTCCTCTGGTATGTAAGAATACCTTGCTTTGGAAGTGTCAAGCCGATGAATGTTTCGTGCCGACGGGGACAAAAGGCGAAGGCAAAGCCGCCCGCAAATTGACGCCGGTTTTCGCAATGGTTCAACGCGGCGGCGCGGTGCGCTCCAAAGTCATGCCGACAGTGAACGGCGCGAACTTGAAGCAAGCCATACGCGACAACGTGGCAATCTGCTCGGAAGTGCATACCGACATGAATCAAGGCTACGCCGGACTTGAACCGAAATTCACGCACAAAACCGTGAAGCACATGGCGGGCGAATACAGCCGCCATGAAGGGGAAAACGTCGTGACGACGGCCAGCGTTGAATCGTATTTCTCGCTGCTCAAGCGCGGCGTCATCGGCACATTTCACCATGTCAGCCCAAATATCAGGGCGGCGCAGCAGCACCGCCCTACCGAATGCTCATTTCCGGTTGTCCCGTTGGGACGGACGCCGTGCCAAAATCATTTTGCGTTGGACGTTTGGGGGAAACGGATTTAACGCCAGGACGCGAAGGCGCAAAGCCGCGAAGCGGCATCGGAAATTAGCCGGGGACAATGTCCCCGGTGAACGTGAAAAACGAATCGCGTCGCGGAGCGACGATGGAAAAGGATGATTCCACCGTTGCTTCAGGACGGTTTCTCGATTGACCGGTTTGATTCATACGACGGCTTCGGCCCGACGCGGCGTCAATTATTCAATCTCATCAACTTTGGCCGCGAGAATAAAATCGCTTTCGGTCAAGCCGTTGATTTTGTGCGTCCAAATCTGAAGCCGCACTTCGCCATAAGTCAAAAAAATATTGGGATGATGGCCTTGCTTCTCGGCAATTTCGCCGACACGGTTCGTAAATTGCAGCGCCTGAAGAAAATCTGGAAATTTGAATTGTTTCTCCAATCGTTGCTCATCCGCAACGTGCCAGCCAGCGTCCAATTGATTTTTGAATTGCCGGAGCGCGTCGCCTTTCAATGGCGGCGTTCCGCCGTCGCACGCCTTGCATTTTTTTTGGGCAAGTTCCGATGTCATAATTTTCCAAACAGCAACAGGATGATTAAGATGAGAACGACCAGTCCCAAACCGCCGCTGGGATAATAACCCCAGCCGCCGCTGTAAGGCCACGTCGGCAGCGCGCCGATCAGCAAAATAATCAGAATGATCAAAATGAGGGTTGAAGTGCTCATGTTTTATTTTTGCGAGCGCGTCCGCCGATTCTTCCGCCCTTGCGGGCGGGCGCTTTGTTGGTTTTTTTGCCGCGGCCCGAACCGTTCTTTTTCCCGCCGCCGGACATTTTATTGACCGTCGCCCACGCGCGGCGCTTTGATTCCCCCGAACTTGTGCCGCGCGATTCGTAACCTTTTTCAATGTGCTCCGCCTGCCGTTTTTGCTTGCCGGAGTAACTCGATTTGCTTCCGCGCGGCATAATTTATTGCGCTTCTTTGATGGTGATGTTGTTTTTGACGTCTTTGACGCCTTGAACGTTTTTGGCGATGTCAGCGGCCTTGGACTTTTGATCCGACGTGTTGACAAATCCGCTCAATTGCACCGTGCCGCGAAAAACATCCACGTTCACATCATCGAACTTGTAATCGGGATTGTCGCCCAGCGCATCATGAACGCGGACAGTGAGCGACTTATCGTCCACATATTGTCCGGTGCTGCGATCGTATTGGTTTCCGGCGCAGCCGGTGAACGTTGCCACTGCCGCCGTTGAAAGCCCGAGGCACAACAGCACGCACAAACCACCATTTTGAATTTTCATAATTTTCCTTTGTTTGTTTATTTTGATTTTTGTCCTCTGCCAAATCCGCTGAACGTCAGCACTGCGCCGACAATCGCCGCCGCACCGCCGCCAAGCAGCAGCCACAATGTTTTGTTGGTCGGCGTGCCGGTGAACGTCCGCGACAAATCCGAGCTTGTGGAGTTTGAAGCGTTGATGCCATAGACGATCAACGCGACGCCAATGACGAGTAATGCCAGTCCAATT
Organism: uncultured Verrucomicrobiae bacterium; assembly: GCA_963755455.1. Classification (GTDB taxonomy): domain Bacteria; phylum Verrucomicrobiota; class Verrucomicrobiia; order Limisphaerales; family UBA11358; genus UBA11358. The sequence continues at coordinate 132,897 of CAVWJH010000004.1, read as the reverse complement.
GCCTTGTTCATAATTTTTTCAGGGGTTAATGATTAATTTCTTCGGTGGAGTTTTATGCCGGTTGCAAAGTTTCAGTTGTTTTGCGCTCAATTTCCTTGAACATCTTTTTTGATGATTGATCCGCGCTTTTTCCATCGCTGTTCCAGCGACGGCCAAAATGCTCGTCATGCACAATCTCAGTGAGCGCGAACCGCCCGCCGTAAGGTTTGTCCGGCTCCTGACCGTATCCGATGGCGAGCAGTGCGATGATCTCCGCGCTTTCAGGCAGCCCAAATTCGCGTCCAACGGCCTGTGGATCGAAACCTTCCATCGGCGCGGTGTCCAAACCATAACTCTCTGCCACGAGCATCATCGCCGTCACCGCAATCATCGTGTGGCGATTCATCCAAACGTGCGCGGCAATTCCCCTTTCAAGAAATTCTGCAGCTTGCTTTTTAATTGCCGGGACACTTTCAGGTTTTCCGTAACCGCGCCGGACGCCTTCATCAAAAATAGCGTCAATATAATTTTTCCAATCATCCCTGATGGCAAATGCGATGATGACGACCGGCGCTTCGCCGATCTTTTCCTGGTTGAACGCGGCTTTCTGCAAACGCTCGCGATTCTCCCTTTCGCGCACGACAATAAACCGCCAAGGCTGCAGGTTGTAACCTGATGGCGCTTGCGCGGCGAATTGCAGAATCGCTTCGAGATATTCCTCTGGCACGGAATCGGGCTTGAAATGCGACGTGGCGCGGCGGCCGAGCAATACTTCCGTCAGCGGTTTCATCGCCTTGCCGTCCGGGCAATGTTTTGGAAATACCGATGGTTTGTCTTGAAACATGGTTTTCATTTTTGATGATGGATTGAATAAGGGGGTTTGTGAAATATCTGCCTCAATTCTGCCTTTGCTCGCATTAAAATATTCTTTTGCCGCGCGGAAAGTCCAGAGCCTGCACGATTGATGTAAAAGTTGAGCATGGACATGGCCGATTGAAACGGACTGGCCATGCGACGATGGCTTTGCTCGGCGGAATGCTTCAGCGAAAGCGCAATCCGATGCGGATCATTCAATTTGAAAACGCCGTTTTCCAAATCAAGCGCGTTGCTGCCGTGCGTCACGGCTGCAGACCAGTGATTTTGTCGTTTCGCGCCCATTTTAATGTCGTTTGAAAAATTGAACCTGCCGCTCGTGACGTTGCGCACCGGCCATCGAATCAAAAGTGCCAAGATTGCGGCGCTTGCCGGTCGCGGGATTGATCTTCCGCGAATAAAGGCGATACTCGCCCGATTTGAGTTTTCGGATCATAAACTTTCAATGCGATATTTTTGTCCTCGCCGCTTTTCGTCCGGCAGCCGATAATCCTTCGCGTCCTTTCGTGCGAACTGCTTTTTGCGCGGATGCAGAACGTTCCGAAGAAGTCCGGCGGCGCGCGGCGTCATGAGTCTGGCGTGAAATCGCGCGCGTCGAAGCTGCGTCATGTCCTTCGCGCTTTAATGCTCCAAGAACGGCGCCCGAACGCCGACGCGAAACATGGCCATTTCCATCGTGCTGTCCTTTTTTGTAATCGCTTTGAGCCTGATGGCGCACTTTTGAGGATTGACCGCGCGATGGTGGCGGCAATTTGACACCCGCGCGTCGCGCCTTCGACAAACCGATGGCAATCGCCTGTTGCGGCGAGCGCGCGCCGTGTTTTCCTTCGCGGATGTGATGAAACTCTTCACGCACAAATTCGCCCGCCTGCGTTGAAGGAGATTTTCCTTCGCGCTCATCCTCGCGCGCCCGTTCGATGGTTGCTTTTTCAGGCATAAAATTAATAAGAGTTAAAATGGAAGGTGAAATCGTTTTGATTTAGTCCGGCTTGCTTTGTTTCGACTTTTTATTTTCGTAACCCACAAGCTTTCCCACATCACCGTCTCACCTTCCATCATTTGATTAGCTTTAACCCTGCCAACCATGGCGATTGCGAATTAAGCGGGTTTTTCTAAGTTGGTCATTTCAATTCAGTTTTTATAAATGCAGTTTGCACTAATTTGGGTGAGAATTCTTTGCAGCTTGCAATTTGCCTCCCGGGAAAAAAGAACATTTTCAAAGAATTCATTTGGCAGGAATCCAGCTAAAAAGAATTCTCTTATGAGCGAAACTTGCAGCGATTTTTTGGTCGAGCGACTTCATCAATGGGGCGTCCGAAGAATTTTCGGCTATCCCGGCGACGGCATCAACGGAATCATGGGCGCGCTTGACCGCGCGGAAACAAATTCGCACGCGATTGAATTTATTCAGGCGCGTCATGAAGAAATGGCCGCATTCATGGCGTGCGGCCACGCAAAATTCACTGGCGAAGTCGGCGTTTGCCTCGCAACTTCCGGCCCCGGCGCGATTCATCTGCTCAATGGACTTTACGACGCAAAAATGGATCATCAGGCCGTCGTCGCCATCGTCGGACAATCCTCGCGCCAGGCCATCGGCGGCAGTTATCAGCAGGAAGTTGACCTCGTTTCGCTCTTCAAAGATGTCGCCGGAGAGTATGTCCACGAAGCGTCACACCCGGCGCAAATCCGTCATCTCGTTGACCGCGCGCTGCGCATCGCCAAAGCCGAACGCACCGTCACTTGCATTATTATTCCCGCCGATCTGCAGGAAGAAAAAGCCATCAAAGAACCGGATCATCTTCACGGCACGATCCACACCGGCGTCGGCCACGCCACCTCGCGGATTTTGCCGGGCAAACTTGATTTGCAATTGGCCTCAGAAATTTTGAACGAAGGCCAGCGCGTCGCCATTTTGATCGGCGCGGGCGCGCGCAATGCGGGCGACGAAGTCATCGAAACTGCAGAACTTCTCGGCGCGGGCGTCGCCAAAGCATTGCTCGGCAAAGCGGTTTTGCCGGATGAGTTGCCATTCGTCACCGGTTCGATTGGCTTGCTGGGCACGAAACCGAGTTGGGACATGATGATGGAATGCGACACGCTCTTCATGATCGGCACGAGTTTTCCGTATTCCGAATTTTTGCCGAAAGCAGGGCAGGCCAAATGCGTGCAGATTGACATTGACCAGCGCATGTTGAGTTTGCGCTATCCGGCCAACATTTGTCTGGCCGGCGACAGCGCGGAAACATTGCGCGCGCTCATTCCGCTTTTGAAACGAAAAGATGACCGCTCATGGCGGTATAAAATCGAAAAAAATATCGCAGAGTGGTGGAAAGTTCTCGAAGCCCGCGCGATGAACGAAGCAAGCCCATTGAATCCGCAGCGCGTCTTTTGGGAACTCTCGCCGCGCCTGCCGGACAAATGTATTTTGTGCTCGGATTCAGGGTCGGCGGCAAATTGGTTCGCCCGCGATTTAAAAATCCGACCCGGCATGATGGCGTCGCTTTCTGGAAATCTCGCGACGATGGGGCCGGGCGTGCCTTATGCCATCGCCGCGAAATTTGCCTTTCCCGACCGTGTTGTCTTCGCGCTCGTCGGCGACGGCGCAATGCAAATGAACGGCAACAGCGAACTCGTCACGATTGAAAAATACTGGAAACAGTGGAGCGATCCGCGGCTCATCATTCTTGTTTTGAACAACGGCGATTTGAACCAAGTTACCTGGGAACAGCGCGTCTTGAGCGGCGATCCGAAATTTGCCGCGTCGCAGGAATTGCCGAAATTTTCCTACGCGGATTATGCCGAATCGCTCGGACTCAAAGGTATTCGCCTCGACCATCCCGACGCCGTGGCCACGGCTTGGATTGATGCGTTGAAAGCGGACCGGCCCGTCGTGATTGACGCGCACACCGATCCCGAAGTGCCGCCGCTGCCGCCGCACATCACGTTCAAACAGGCGAGAAATTTCATGAGTGCGGTGATGAACGGCGATTCCGCGTCCGGCCACATGATCCGTCAATCGTTCAAAGACATCGCCGAAAATTATTTGCCGCATGGAAAACAAATTCAACCAACAAAATAATTAAATTATGAAAACTGAACATAACTTAACCGGAAAAAAAGTCGCCATCCTCGCCACGGATGGATTTGAACAGGATGAACTGCTTTCGCCGCTCGAAGCGTTACGCGACGCGAACGCGGATGTCAAAATTGTTTCGCCCGCCAAAGAGCAGATCAAAGGCTGGAAATTCACCGACTGGGGCAAAAAAGTAAAAGTGGATTTGCCGCTTGATCAGGCGAGAGCCGAAGATTTTGACGCGCTCGTTCTTCCCGGCGGCGTGATGAATCCCGATCATCTGCGACGCGAACCCGCCGCCGTGCGATTTGTGAAATCATTTTTTCAAACCGGCAAACCCGTCGCCGCCATTTGCCATGGCCCACAAATACTGATTGAAGCCGACGTTGTGCGCGGACGCAAGTTAACTTCGTATTCCTCAATCAAAACTGATTTGAAAAATGCCGGAGCAGAGTGGGTGGATTCGGAAGTCGTCGTTGACAACGGCCTCGTCACGAGCCGCACACCTGACGATTTGCCCGCGTTCAACGCCAAAATGATTGAAGAAATAGCCGAGGGCGTTCATCAGCGACAACCGACCAGACTCACGGCATAAACAATTTGAATGAAACAATTCAACGTCTGGAAGTAAGCGCATTCAAAGTGCCGACCGATTTTCCAGAATCCGACGGCACGGCGGAATGGGATTCCACGACTTTGATTTTAGTCGAGCTGGGCGCTGGGAAAATTTCAGGACTCGGTTACAGCTACGCGAGTGACAGTTGTGTTCCGCTCATTCGCAAAAAGCTTCTTCCCATCGTGCGTGGGAAAAATCCGTTTTTACTTTCCACGCTGCGCAACGAAATGAATTCTGCTGTCAGAAATTTTGGCCGTCATGGAATTGCTTCGTCCGCGATCGCCGCCGTCGAAATTGCGCTCTGGGATTTGAAGGCAAAAATTCTGAATCTGCCGCTGGTAACATTGCTCGGCGCGGTTCGCGAAAAAATTCCGGTCTATGGCAGCGGCGGATTCACTTCCTATTCCGAAAAACAATTGCGCAAACAATTTCAAAATTGGGCGGATGAAGGAATTTCGATGATGAAAATGAAGATTGGCCGCGAACCCGACCGCGACAAAACCCGCGTCAAATCAACTCGAAACGCAATTGGTAAAAAAGTAAGATTATTCGTGGACGCCAATGGCGCTTTCACGCCAAAACAGGCGTTGAACTTTGCGGAAAAGTTTTCGGAGGAAAATGTGGGTTGGTTTGAAGAGCCGGTTTCTTCCGACGATTTGTGCGGCTTAAATTTTTTGCGCGAACGTGCACCCGCAAAAATGGAAATCGCCGCCGGCGAATACAATTACGATGTCTGGCAGGCGCAAAAAATGTTGGGGGCGCGCGCCGTTGACGTTTTGCAGGCGGACGCAACGCGTTGCGGCGTCACTGGATTTTTGCAAATGGCAAATTTATGCGACGCGTTTCAAATTCCGCTTTCCGCGCACACCGCGCCCGCTTTGCACGCGCATCTTTGTTGCGCCGCGAATCGCGCGGAGCACGTCGAATATTTCCACGACCACGTTCGCATCGAACAAATGTTTTTTGACGGCGCGACGACGAAGCATAAAAACGGATTTTTGCAGCCGGATTTTTCCGCGCCCGGTTTGGGTCTGGAATTCAAACGAAAGAATGCGGCCAAATTTCAAATCAAATTATGACCGATCACAAACCACCGGGAACCCATATACGCAAAGAGCCGGGCAAGGACTGGCCCGGCGACGTGCAAAATCTGGAGCAGCGCCCTGAAAAGCAAAATCCGGGGCGAGGTCCGTTTCGATTCCGGCTCGCGCGCGTTTATGCGACGGATTCTTCCAACTATCGCCAGATTCCCATCGGCGTGGTTGTCCCGAAGACGATTGAAGACGTGGTTGAAACCATCGCGCTGGCCCGCAAATTTTCCGCGCCGATATTGTCGCGCGGCGGCGGCACGAGCCTGGCCGGTCAATGCTGCAACGTCGCCGTCGTTTTGGATTTTTCAAAATACTTACACAAAATTATCGAGCTGAATCCGCAGGCGAAATTCGCGCGCATTGAGCCGGGCATTGTTCTGGACGATTTGCGCGCCGAAGCAGAAAAAAATCATCTTACGTTCGGGCCCGATCCTTCGACGCACAATCACTGCACGCTTGGCGGCATGATTGGAAATAATTCCTGCGGCGTGCATTCGGTGATGGCGGGGAAAACCGTTGATAACATTGAAGAACTGGACATTGTCACTTATGACGGACTGCGGTTGCGCGTCGGCAAAACGAGCGAGGAAGAACTGGAAAAAATAATCGGCGAAGGCGGACGGCGCGGAGAAATTTATTTGGCGTTGAAAAATTTGCGCGACAAATATGCGGAGTTGATCCGCAAAAAGTATCCCAAAATTCCACGCCGCGTTTCCGGTTACAATCTCGATCAGCTTCTGCCCGAAAACGGTTTCCACGTTGCGCGCGCGCTGGTGGGATCAGAAGGCACGTGCGTTACGGTTCTCGAAGCGAAAACGCGCCTGGTTCACAGTCCGATTCACCGCTGCGTTCTGGCGCTTGGCTATCCGTCGGTTTATGAAGCGGGCGATCACGTCATGAAAGTGTTGGCGCACAAACCGCTTGGTCTCGAAGGTCTCGACGACGTGCTGGCGCGAATACATGAAAAAACTGAAGATGCACGCGAAGGATTTGAAGCTGATGCCGGAGGGCAACGGCTGGCTGATCGCGGAATTTGGCGGTGATACGCGCGAAGAAGCCGACGCCAAGGCGCACGCGCTGATGGACGATTTGAAAAAACTCCCGAATCCGCCGAGCATGAAACTTTACGACGATCCCGACGAAGAGAAAAAAATCTGGGAAGTGCGCGAAGCCGGTCTCGGCGCAACGGCGCGCGTGCCGGACGAACACCGACCTGGGAAGGCTGGGAAGACAGCGCGGTGCCGCCGGAAAAAGTTGGTGTCTATTTGCGCGCGTTGCGAAAATTATTGAAAAAATATGATTATCACTGCTCGCTTTACGGACATTTTGGCGACGGCTGCATTCACACGCGCATTGAATTCGGCTTGAAAACAAAGAACGGAATCGAGCATTACAAAACAGTTCGTGCACGAGGCGGCGGAGACTGGTCGTCAGTTTCGGCGGTTCCATTTCCGGCGAACACGGCGACGGCCAATCGAAGGCGGATTTGCTGCCGATCATGTTCGGCGAAGAATTGATGGAGGCGTTTCGCGAGTTCAAAAAAATTTGGGATCCGCTAAACAAAATGAATCCGGGCAAAGTCGTGAACGCGTTTCACCAGGATCAAAATTTGCGGCTTGGCACGGATTATCATCCGTGGCAGCCAGCAGACAAAATTTTTTTACGGCGAAGACAACGGAAATTTTGCCGAAAGCACGCTTGCGCTGCGTGGGCGTGGGCAAATGCCGGCGCGGCGAAGGCGGCACGATGTGTCCGAGCTACATGGTCACGCGCGAGGAAAAACATTCGACGCGCGGACGCGCACACATGCTGTTTGAAATGTTGCAGGGCGAAGTCATCCACGACGGCTGGAAAAGCGAGGAAGTGAAAGACAGCCTGGATTTGTGCCTCGCCTGCAAAGGCTGCCAGTCCGATTGCCCGATGCACGTGGACATGGCGACTTACAAGGCGGAATTTCTGTCGCATTATTACGAAGGCAAATTGCGTCCGCGTCATGCCTACTCAATGGGCTTGATTCACATCTGGGCGCGCATCGCGTCCGTCATGCCAGGGTTGGTCAATTTTATGGGTCGCGCACCCGTGATTGGAAAACATTGTCAAATGGCTCGGCGGCATTTCGCAAAAAAGAACAATGCCGCAATTCGCGCCGCAGACTTTTCGCGCGTGGTGGAACGAACGCGTGCAGCCGGTTCAATCACGGCGGCAACGCATTCGCCCGTCGTGCTTTGGGTGGACACGTTTAACAATCATTTTCATCCGGAAATTTTGCAGGCGGCGGTTTTGGTTTTGGAAGCCAGCGGCCACAAAATTATTTTGCCGGAGCAAAAACTTTGCTGCGGCCGTCCGCTTTACGATTTTGGAATGCTGGATCACGCGAAAAAAATGCTCGCGGACATTCTGGTTTCGATGCGACGAGAAATTCGCGCGGATATTCCGATTGTCGGTTTGGAACCGAGTTGCGTTTCCGTTTTTCGCGACGAATTGAAACGGCTCTTTCCTTACGACGAAGACGCGCACCGGCTTGCCAAAAACACAATGACCATCAGCGAATTTTTGGTCGGACCATTCGCAGTTTGAATTTCCGAAGCTCAACCGCAAGGCGGTGTTCACGGCCACTGCCACGACAAAGCCGTGATGAAAATGAAATCGGAAGCCGAACTTTACAAAATGATCGGTCTGGAATTTGAAATTTTGGATTCCGGCTGCTGCGGCATGGCGGGTTCGTTTGGATTTGAAATTGAGCATTTTGAAGTTTCACAAAAATGCGGCGAACGGATTTTGCTGCCGGCGCGTCCGCAAGGCGAAACATGAAAAGCTGATCATCGCCGACGGTTTCAGTTGCCGCGAACAAATCGAACAACTGGCCGATCATCGCGCGCTGCACACGGCGGAAGTTTTATTGAAGGCATTGCGCGAGGGCAGCCGCGAAAATCCCGAAGGCAGACAAATTGAAACGCCGCATACCGTTCCCGAAATGCAGGAACAGTCACAATTGAAAAACCGCACAAAAACCGAACCGATGGAGATTGGCCATGAACACTAAAAATTCAAAGCCTGAAGTCGTGATGATCACCGGCGCGTCCGCCGGCATCGGACGCGCAACGGTGCGGGCGTTTGCGAAACGCGGCGCGCATATTGGTTTGCTTGCGCGCGGCCGCGCCGGACTCGAAGGCGCAAAACGCGAAGTCGAACAACTCGGCGGACGCGGTTTGGTTTTAATCGCGGACATGGCTGACGACAAAGCCGTGGAAGTGGCGGCGGAGAAACTGGAAGCCGAATTTGGGCCGATTGACATCTGGGTCAATGACGCGATGGCCTCGGTTTTTTCGCCGATCATGGAAATGACGCCGGAAGAATATCGCCGTGTCACGGAGGTCACTTATCTCGGCTACGTCTGGGGCACGATGGCCGCGCTGCGCCGGATGCGTCCGCGCAATCGCGGCGTCATCATCCAGGTCGGCTCGGCGCTGGCGTATCGCGGCATTCCGCTGCAATCGGCTTATTGCGCGGCGAAACACGCGATTCAAGGATTCACTGATTCATTGCGCTGCGAATTGATCCACGACAAAAAGGACATCCACGTTTGCATTGTGGAAATGCCCGCCGTCAACACGCCGCAATTCGGCTGGGTAAAAAGTCGCCTACCAAACAAGGCGCAGCCTGTGCCGCCGATTTTCCAGCCGGAAGTCGCCGCCGACGCGATTGTTTTTGCCGCGACGCACAAGCGCCGGGAGATTTACGTCGGCCTGCCGACGGTCGAGGCGATCATCGGCAATAAAATCGCGCCCGGACTTTTGGATCGCCATCTGGCGCACACTTGTTTCAAGGCGCAGCAAACGGACGAGCCGAAAAATCCGGACCAGCCGGACAATCTGTTTGCGCCGGTCGCGCGCGATTTTGGCGCGCATGGAACGTTCGACAGCCGCGCCAAACAATTCAGCATTGAGTTATGGCTGGACAAAAATCGCGCAATGGTTTTTGCAATCATGTTCATTCTCGCGGCGGTTTCCGTGGCCGTTCTCATCTGCCGCCATTCCCAAAATCATTTATGAAAACACAAACTGAAAAAAAATTCGCCCCCGTCGGGCATAAACGGTGGGTCATCGCGGAAGGCTGGATTCCCAAAAGCAGTCACGGGCCGGAACCAGAAATGTTGAGTCATGAAGCGGCGTGCATTCTGAATGTTTCGGACGAGGACGCGCATTTGGAAATCACGATTTTTTATTCCGACCGCGAACCGGTCGGGCCTTACAAAATTTCCATCGGCGCGCGACGCACAAAGCACATTCGCTTCAACGATCTGAGCGACCCCGAACCGATTCCGATCGGAACGGATTACGCGAGCGTGATCGAATCGGACGTGCCAGTCGTCGTGCAGCACACGCGGCTGGATTCGCGTCAGTCGGAAAACGCGCTGATGACGACGATTGCGTTTGCGGACACGGAATCCGTCATATAGTATAAAAAAATGAATTATCAGCCGATTGAAAATTACGGCGTGATTGGCGACTTGACCACGACGGCGCTGGTCGGGATGGACGGCTCGATTGATTTCATGTGCTTCCCGCACTTCGATTCGCCGACAATTTTTGCGGCGCTGCTCGATTCAAAAAAGGGCGGCCATTTCAAAATCGCTCCCGTATCCGGCGAATTCAAAAACCGTCAACGGTATTTTCCTGACACGAATATTTTGTTGACGCGCTTTCTCGGCGGAAACGGCATTGCGGAAATTTCCGATTTCATGGCCATGCAACATCTCGGCCACAACCACAATCTCGTGCGCCGCGTCAAAGTGGTTCGCGGCGAAATCAGATTCCGAATGGTTTTTGCGCCGAAATTCGATTACGGACGCACGGGCCATAAGATTGAAAAAAAGAATCCGCACGAAATCATTTTCATTCCCGACAAAAAAAATCTTTGCGCGCTGCGTCTGCGCACGAGCGTGCCGGTGAAAATTGAAAACGGCGGGGCAATTGCGGAATTCAAATTGCGCGCGGAACAAACCGCTTCATTTATTTTGGAGGAAGCGAAGGACGATTCGCCTTCGGAAAATCCCGATTATGTTTCCGAAGCGTTCAAAGAGACGATGAATTTCTGGCTCGGCTGGGTCGCGCAGTCAAAATATCGCGGACGCTGGCGCGAAATGGTGAATCGTTCCGCGCTGACGCTGAAGCTTTTGACTTCGCTGCCGCATGGCTCGATTGTCGCCGCGCCGACGTTTGGCTTGCCCGAAAACATCGGCGGTGCGCGCAACTGGGATTATCGCTACACATGGATTCGCGATGCGTCGTTCACGCTCTATGCGCTGATGCGGCTTGGCTACACCGGGGAAGCGCAGGCGTTCATGCTATGGATGGAAAAACGCTGCCGCGAATTGAAACCGGGCAAGCCGCTGCAAGTGATGTATCGGCTCGACGGACGGCGCGAATTGCCAGAACATATTCTGAAAAATTTTGAGGGCTACAAAAAATCATCGCCGGTGCGCATCGGCAATGCGGCTTCCAATCAATTGCAACTGGACATTTACGGCGAACTGCTGGATTCGGTTTTGATTTACGACAAACATGGCGAGCCGATTTCCTACGATTTTTGGACGAACCTCGTCACGCTCATCGAATGGGTTTGCAAAAATTGGCACAAACCGGACGAAGGCATTTGGGAAGTTCGCGGCGGCGCGCGGCCGTTTTTGTATTCGCGCGCGATGTGCTGGATCGCGATTGATCGCGCGATGAAACTGGCGCAACGCCGTTCGTTCCCCGCGCCACTCGTGCGCTGGCACCAAATCCGCGACGAGATTTACAAAAACATTTACAAAACATTTTGGAACCCAAAGTTAAAATCGTTCGTGCAATTTCAAGGCGCACAAACGGTGGACGCCTGCGGCGCTGCTGCTGCCGATGATGAAATTCATCAGCCCGACCGACCCGCGCTGGCAATCCACGATGCAAGCCATCGAAAAAAATCTCGTCGAAGATTCGCTCGTCTATCGTTATCTTCCGTCGAAAGCTGCGGCAGACGGCCTGACCGGACGGGAAGGAACTTTTTCAACCTGTTCATTCTGGTATGTCGAGTGCCTCGCGCGCGCGGGTGATCTGAAACAGGCGCGTTTCATTTTCGAAAAGGCGCTCGGCTATGCGAATCATCTCGGACTTTACGCAGAGCAACTCGGTCCATATGGCGAGCATCTGGGAAATTACCCGCAAGCGCTTTCGCACATTGCCCTCATCAGCGCCGCGTGGAATCTGGATGAACGACTTTCAGAAAACAAGGAAGGCAACCTATCTTAATATGCGCACCGAAATTACATGGAGTGAAATCGCGCTGCGGCTTCTTTGCACAATGCTCGGCGGCCCATTGATTGGAATCAACTGCGGCGAACATGGCCGCGCTGCCGGACTGCGAACATCTCCCGGACAACCTTGATGTATTGGGAACGGAGCGGAACATCACTGGCCGCAAGCAAATCTTGAAGCTGACAAAAATCTACGGGTTTCCGTCTAAAAACTTTTGCGCGTTGAAAAATCCCGTCAAGATTAAGTTTTTAATGGGGACAGACGAAATGATGCCACGCCATGAAAAAGCCGAAGCCAACGGCAAGAATCATTGCCAACAACTGTTGAGCCGTTTCAAGCCGCATGACATTCCGGTTCTGGTCGCGCGCGGATTCCTCAAGCCGTTGGGTCGCCCGACGCCAAACAGCGAAAAATACTTTGCCCGGACGCAATTGCTCAAAGTGGAAAACGATGAGGAATGGCTTTCGCGGGCGACGGCGGCGGTGAAACAACACTGGCGGGAAAAGAACGCGCGCAACTACAAACCGAGAATTTCCGCTAACCAGCATTAACCCGCCCACTGCTCATTAACGCGGACGGCGATTGCCGATTTATCTTTTTGAAATGCTTGCACCCAAAGCTCAATTCAATCTCGGCGACGCCAAAAAGTATTTCAAGGAACACTTGGCGGTCGGCGATTACTATGCCGAAGGGCAGCAAGTCCTGGGGCAATGGCAGGGCAAAGGCGCGGCAGATTTGGGATTGTCGGGCGCAACCAACCTCAAGGAATTTGAACGGCTCTGCGAAAATCGGCATCCGCAAACGGGGGAGAAATTGACGCTGCGCCAAAACGCGACACGAATCGAAACCGGCAACGATGGTGTCGGGCATGAAACGGCCAATCGCCGGTTGTTTTATGATTTCACCTTCTCGCCGCCAAAATCGGTTTCCATCGCCGCGCTGGTGTGTGACGACACGCGGATTGTCACGGCACACGAGCAAGCGGTCGCGGCTGCGCTGAACCATCTGCAAACCTTCGCGGCAACGCGCGTGCGGAAGAACGGCCAATGCACCGACCGGACCACCGGCAACATCGTGGCGGCAGTGTTCCGGCACGATACGTCCCGCGCGCTAGACCCGCACTTGCACAGTCATTGCATCGTGTTCAACGCCACGTTTGATTCGGTCGAACAAAAATGGAAAGCATTGCAAAATCACGAAATGTTCGCCGCGCAAAAATTTGTCGAGAATGTCTATTATCACGAACTGACGCGCGAACTGGTGAAGTTCGGTTATCAGATTGAAAATCAGCCGCGCGGCGATTTTCAAATCAAAGGCATTTCGCCGGAACTGAATGACAAGTTTTCCAAGCGTCACAAGGAAATTGACGCGAAAACAAAACAACTGCTCGAACGCGAGCCGGAAAAAGCCAGCGGCAACATCGCCGCGATTCGCGAAAACATCGCGCACAAGGAACGCGCGCGGAAGATTCGGGACATTGGTTTTGAAAAATTGCAGCGGCTTTGGGATGGTCAAATGGCTGCATCCGAAAAAGTGTCATTGCAAAATCTCACGGCGAATCTACCGCGCATTGCAAACGCTCCTGCGAATCTTGCTGAAAAATCCGTCGCATGGGCGGAAGATCATTTGTTTGAACGTCGGTCGGTTGTCAACGAGCCTGACATCTGGCGCCACGCGCTCGAACAAGCCAGAGGGCAAAACGTCAGCGTGGCCGAAATTCAGTCGGTCACGCGCCAGCGCGGTTATCTGCGCGACGATGAACGTCCGGGCAAAGTTACCACACCCGAAATGCTGGAACGTGAACACAAAATCATCCGGCTGGCGCAACTTGGCATCAATCGTTTTGATCCGTTCGTTCCGCGTTACCGCGCCAGCAATTCGCAACTGGACGCAGAGCAACGCGAAGCTGTCGAACGCATGATGAGTTCACGGAATTTAGTCACGCTCTTTCGCGGCGGCGCTGGCACTGGCAAAAGTTTCACGCTGCGCGAAGTGCAGCGTGAACTTAAACACGCAGGTTACACGGTGCAAGTGGTCGCGCCGCAACGCCAGCAAGTCATTGATTTGGAAAACGAGCATTTCCAAAACGTGCAAACTGTCAGCGCGTTTCTTGCGCGGCGTTCCATGCCGCACGGCGCGGTCGTCCTCGTGGATGAGGCCGGGCAGATCGGCGGGAAACAAATGCACCGCCTGCTGTCGCTGGTCGCGGAGAATGGCGGTCGCCTCATTCTCTCCGGCGATACGCGCCAGCATGGAGCGGTCGAGGCCACGGACGCGCTGCGCGCGATTGAAAAACATTCAGGCATTGCGCCAATCGAACTGACGAACATCCGCCGTCAAAATCCGGCATTGGCAAAATCCATCGAGGAACGCCAGCGCATTACGGAATACCGGCAGGCGGTCGCGGAAGCGCGCGACGGCAACCTTGCAAAATCATTTGAGCGGTTGGACAAGCTCAATGCAGTCACGCAATGCACGTTTGCGAATCAGCATGAAAAATTGACGGAGCGTTATTTGGAACTGGTCGGTGAAAATCAGTCCACGGTCATTGTCTCGCAAAGCTGGAATGAGATTCATCGGGTCAATGACGCGGTGCGCGCCGCGCTCAAGCGCAAAAAGCTGGTCGGTGAAACGGATGTGGTCGTAAAAACTTTTCAGCCGGTGGATTTGACGGACGCGCAGAAACGCGACGCCCGTTCCTACGGGCCTGACGCGGTGCTGGTGTTCAACCAAAACGTGCGCGGCTTCAAGGCCGGCGAATCGGTGAAACTGAAATCAATTGAAGATGAAAGCCTGATTGTTGAAAGCGAGTCGCGCGACGTTTCAATTCCGTTCAATCAACTGCACAAAGTCACCGTCTGCCAGCGCAAGGAAATGGCGTTGGCCTCCGGCGACAAGCTGCAACTCAAGGCGAATGGCCGCGCCGCTGATAATCGCAAACTCGCCAATGGCGAGCTGGTCACGGTGAAAGAAATTGATGCCGGGGGGCGCATTGTGCTGACGGATGGCCGGGTCTTGGATGGAAATTTCCGCCAATTTGTGCGCGGCTACGCAATTACGTCCTATGCGTCGCAAGGCAAGTCGGTCAATTACGTTTTGTTTTCGGATTCCACCCTGAAAGGGGCGACGAATAACCAGCAATGGTATGTCACAATTTCGCGCGGCAAAAAGGGAATTCAGATTTTCACGACGGACAAGGCGGAGTTGCGCGAGAACATAACGCGCAGCGGGGATCGTCAACTGGCGAGCGACATTGTTCCGGCCAAGAAAGAGAACGAAGCGGAACAAGTCGCTGTGCAACGCGCCCATGACTTGCTGCGCCAGCGCGCCACGCCGCGCGTGGCAAAATCGCGCGGCGTGCGTATGTGAACTTCAAGCCGCGAACGATTGGCTGTCGTCGTCCGGCGGGGGACTGTGCCTTCGGGTCGAGATGGGCGGCGGTGACTGCTGCACGATGATGATGCGCGGCGGCGGTAATGGCTTCCGCCAAAACCCGCCGCGCAAAATCCAGATGATGAGCAGGGGCGAAAACCATACCAGCACCATGTAGATATAAACGCCGTCGTCCTGGATGGCCGCATCCAAGAAGTGAAACATCGGATTCAATACGTCGAGTGGACTCACAATCATATCGCCTCCTTTAATTGAGCGTTACGGCTGCTTGTGGGGATTCCACCGGCCTTGAATTGGTCAGCGGCACAATCTTTTGCTCATATTCTTCGAGCGATGGGCAAACTGCCACGCCGCCGCTCGCGTAGGCTTGATGCACCGCTTCCGAATCGTGTCCCAACGCATTTTGCGCCCAACGCTGCGGATAACCGCAAGCCCGCGCCCGCTGCGCCCACGCATAGCGGTAGGAATGAAGCGATACGCCTTTGATTTCCAGTAGCCGGATACGGCGGCAAAATTCAGACGAGCGCGCCGAAGCGTTGCTCTCGGCAATCTTCGGCAGCAACAAGCCTTCCGCTGGCAAAGAGCGGAGCAATTCTTCAAGTTGTTTGCCGATTTGCAAATGCGCCCATTCGCCGGTTTTCTTTCGCTGATAGGAAAGAATGCGCCGTTGCCAGTCAATATATTCGGCGCGGAGCAACGCGCCGTCGGTCTGCGCCGCGCCGGTCTCCCAAAGCAGTTCGTAATACAAGCGGCGGTCGGGATTCTTTTCGGCGGCAAGAATCCGCTCGTGTTCTTCCCGCGTGACGGCGCGCTTCGGTTTGGTCTCGACGGTCGGCCACAATTTGGGCGGCAGAATCGGCCACGGCAACCAGCCAAAGCCCATTGCCAGATTATACAGGCAGCGCACAAACCCGTTGGTCATCACGCCGCCTTCCTTCAAAATTTTTAGCAGGTCGTCGCTGGTGGTTTCAATCAGCTTCATCTTGAGCAAAAGGTTTTGCGGCTGGCGCAGGGAAGTTTTGCGGCGGTGCGCTTGGGTTTCCGCATTGCCGCGACTGCAAAATTCGTCAACCACGTTCTGCCAAGTGCGCGCCAGCAATTTGGGGTCTTGGGATGTGAGGTAGGCTTTTGCCAGTGACATTCCGATCACCGGACGCGCGGAAGTCATGTTGCGCGTGGTGCGGATTTGTTCTGCTTCCTGCTTGTTGCGCGTCTGCAAACTTTCGCGGACGCCAGTTTGGGAGTCATGGATGTAATAAATCCCGCCTCGCCGATAGAGCCAATATCTTTGTTTTTTCATACTTCGCCTTTCGTTTTTAATACATTAGGCGAAGTGAACTGATTAGCGTTAATCAGCAGTGGGAGAGTTATCAGCGATTAACCCGAATTGTAGCGGAGTCGCCGTTTCTCACACAGTTTCTCACACACTTTGGCGTTTTTCAGCCTCCTCGAAAGAGAAACCCGTTGATATTCAACGGGCGAAAAGATGGCTCCAGAGGAAGGACTCGGAGACTTTACCCTAGCAATTTCGATGAAAAACATAGCATTTCCACCTTTAGAATCAAGCTAATTCGTCAAAATCAACACTTACTCCGCCACTACTCATATACTACTTTTACTACACGTTTTACTACACACTTTTATTCGGACGTTCCCGATGGAGCCGAACGCAGAAATTCCCACGGAACACGGATTGAGCGGCAGTCGGGCCAATCCATTTGATCCAGCTTGTGCAGACTGCGGGGAATTGACGGGCTGAAAAATGTGTTCCCCTTGTGAACTTTGTCCAGAAGACACAAACGATTTGAGTGGGCGGCGTGGATTCCACCTGCGACAAAGAAGAATTGCGCGAGAACATCACGCGCGAAGGAGATCGCCAGTTGACGATTGACATTGCGTCGGCGAAAAACGAAGAAAAGGAAACGCAACGCGTCGCAATTCAAAATACTGAACTGCTGCGCCAGCGCATATGTCAGTCGCATCAGCAAAAACAATCGCAGTCGCGCGAAATGGGAATTTGACCGTTAACAGTCCTATTCAGCATCAGCCAATTGTTCGAGTAGTCGGCCCATCTCGGGGCCAATTCGTTTGAGTTGTTCGCGGTGCATGGTGGAAAGCTTTTCCAAAGTTTTTTCACCATGAGCCGTAAGCCGAATGAAAACTTTTCGATGGTCTTCGTTTGATGACGCGCGCGCCACCAGATTTTCCATCACAAGCCGGTCAATCAACCCAACCGCACTGTGATGGCGGAGTTGTAATCGCTCCGCCAATTCGCCGACACTGACACAGTCGCGTCCGGGAAAGCCTTTGATGGCAAGTAGCGCCTGATGCTGTTGCGGGGTGATGCCGGCCGCCTGTGCCGCTGCTTCACTGAAATGAATGAATCGTCGAAGCGCATAGCGAAATGCCGCAAGCATTTCATACTGTGCCTTGATGAGCCGTTTGGGTCTTGCCATGCCGTGAATTTAACAGGTGCGTCGGTGTTAAAACCACCATTTGTTTGACAATATCGTATTACGATATAAAGTGCGCGCCTAAAAATGCAAACTGAATCAATGATTTCCCCGGTCCCAAATCAACAACCCGTTGCCGAAGATACGCTGGCTGATTTCAGCACCAACCGGCGCGTGTTGTTATTGTCCTTAATGTCGTTGTTCATTGGAGCATTTAGCGCGCTGGTTGCCTATGCTTTGCTTTGGCTGATTGCCATCATTACTAATCTTGCCTTTTACCATCGTTTTTCTGCGGCACCGGCATTACCGCAAGGACACCATTTAGGATATTGGGTGGTGCTTGTGCCGGTCGTCGGGGCGGTCATCATCGGATTGATGGCGAGGTTTGGTTCGGAAAAAATTCGCGGACACGGCATTCCCGAAGCGCTCGAAGCCATTC
Organism: uncultured Verrucomicrobiae bacterium; assembly: GCA_963755455.1. Taxonomy (GTDB): domain Bacteria; phylum Verrucomicrobiota; class Verrucomicrobiia; order Limisphaerales; family UBA11358; genus UBA11358. The sequence goes on along the minus strand of CAVWJH010000004.1, from coordinate 114,687 downwards.
TGCTCGGACGCAGCCTTATCTCCCTCAAGGTCGCAATTCTCAAGCCGCTGTCTTCTGCGATTTCCATTGGCACGGGCGGGCCGTTCGGCGCGGAGGGACCAATTATTATGACCGGCGGGGCTTTTGGTTCGATCTTCGCGCAGCAATTTCATTTAAGTGCGGCGGAACGCAAGACATTGCTTGTGGCTGGCGCGGCAGCGGGAATGTCCGCCGTGTTTGCCACGCCCGTTGCCGCTGTGTTGCTGGCTGTGGAACTGCTTCTGTTTGAATGGAAACCGCGAAGTTTTATTCCTGTTACTGTGGCGTCGGTTGTCGCATCCGTGCTGCGCGTGCCATTGCTTGGCGCCGGGCCAATTTTCCCAATGGCAATTCATGCACCGGTTTCGGGCATGGAATTGGCGATTGCGGCTGGCCTTGGCATTATTACGGGGTTTGGCTCCGGCCTGTTAACAATGCTGGTTTATGCGTTTGAAGACATTTTTCAAAAGTTGCCAGTTCATTGGATGTGGTGGCCGGCGATTGGTGCAGTCTTCGTTGGCATCGGCGGAATTTTTGAACCGTGCGTGCTCGGTGTTGGTTACGATACGATTCACAGTTTGCTGCTTGGACAAATTATCGGTGCAGCCGTCATTGGTTTATTGGTGGCAAAGTCCCTCGTGTGGTCAATTGCTTTGGGTTCAGGAACGTCCGGTGGCGTGCTGGCTCCGTTGCTCATTATCGGCGGTGCGCTCGGCGCTTTGATTGGTTCATGGGTTCCAGTTGGTGATATTGGACTTTGGTCTTTGATTGGCATGGCGGCGATGATGGGGGGCACGATGCGTTCGCCGCTCACCGCGATGGTTTTCGCGGTCGAACTGACGCACGATTTCAATCTGTTCCCCGCGCTGCTTGTCGGTTCGGTGGCGGCATTCGGCGTGACTGTTTTGCTGATGCGCCGCTCGGTCCTGACGGAAAAGCTCGCACGGCGCGGACATCACATCACACGCGAATACACCATTGATCCATTTGAATTTGCCCGCGTGCGTGATGTAATGGACAAGGATGTGCCAACCGTGCCTTCCACCATGAAACTTTTGGAATTGTCGGATCGTATCGCCGACGGCGATGTCATGCTTAATCAACGTCAGGGAACTTTGATTGTCAATAAACAGAACCAACTCGTGGGCATCATCACGCGCGGTGACATTGTTCGCGCTTTGCGGAAAAATGAATCAGCAGAGATGACCGTGGCTGAAGCTGGCAGCACGAATCTTACAGTTGCATTTCCTGATGAACCTCTGAACGTCGCGCTTACGAAAATGCTAAGTCAAAACATAGGCCGTTTGCCAGTGGTGGAACGCAGCGATCAGGCAAAAGTTGTTGGCTATTTGGGACGCGCGGCGATTCTTTCAGCACGATTGAAAATTCATGAGGAAGAAAACATCCGGCATAAGAGCAACGGCTCTCAATTTATATCATTGCTGCGAAAGCTGTTTCGCATGAAATAAATTTTAGAATCAAAAAAACTCTCATTTTCTACACCAAGAATGCTTTTTAGCCGTCGGCCAATTTCATGGGCAAGTTGGATCATTTCCCACGCCTCATCTTCGTTTAGATAATTGCGGCAATTGAATTCCCATAACTGTAGCCAAGCATTGAAATGACGAGGTTTAATTCCAAGGTTCAAGTGTTTTGCGGGCATCTGGCCTGAATAATCCAATGCTCCACCAGTCAACCGCGCCCAAAACGAGCCGATTTTCTCAAGGTGCGCCGACCAATCATCAATCTGCCGGTTAAAAACCGGACCGAGCAACGTATGTTGCCGGACATCCGCATAAAAATGCCGTAACAGGATTGCCAATCCGTTCCGTCCACCGATTCGTTCATAAAGACTTCGTGTATCCGCTGAATGCACGGCGGTAAAATAAATCACAGTGTGTTCCAACTCAAGAGCGGCAAAACAATTCGTCAATTTCCTTTTCTTTGCAGCCATGAAAATGTCTGAACAAATTTTGAACAAAACATTTACGGTTGAAATCAAAGGTAATGACAAGGGGGCAAAGTTTTTTTACTATGAATTATACAATCAATTCAACATCAACACGAACACGAAGCTGGCAGGCTGATTGTTGGAATTGGGCCAAATCCAATGAACCGTTTGAACTGCACGGTGTTGAAACACAACATTTGCCGTTCTGTAAAGAACTGGTAGCAGTCTGCCATTGTAAGCTTGAATCGCGGTTGTCCCGTAACGAATCCATTGCGACCTTTGAACCCATGTTTCAATCTGCGATAAATTAAAGTCGGCATTAAGGCTGCACCGCGTGAATTGATTATAGAAAACTACATTGACATTTATACAATCTGTGGCAGAGTTGATGGATGAAAGCCTATGGCCTTGATTTGCGGGAACGGATCGTGAGTTTTGTCAAAGCTGGCGGCAGCAAGGTCGAGGCGGCCCGGCGCTTCCGGGTCGCCCGCAAGACGGTCTATAATTATTTAACCCTGGTCCAAGCGGGGGCGCTGGCCCCCAAGGTTAGCTGGGGCGGTTGGAAGAAATTTGAACCCGCCACGGTGCGGGCGTATGTGGCCAAACACCCGGACGCGACGCTCTGGGAGATTGGCCGGGCCTTTCATGGGACGGATGTCGGAGCCTTGAGCGCGTTGCGTTTGCTGGGCATTACGCTAAAAAAAACTCGTAAAATACAGGGAAAGAAACGAGTTGCAGCGGTGGCTGTTTCGACGGGAGCTTGAAGCCCTGGCGGGCCGGGAAGTTTTTTATCTGGACGAATGCGGCGTCGAGCACCGGTTACATCAGGAATATGGCCGCGCGCCACGGGGGGAGCGGCTTTATGCGGAAGTGGCGGGGAGCCGCCGCCACCGGACCAGCATCATTTCCGTTTCGCAAAACGCCAAACTGGTGGCCCCGTTTGTGTTTGAGGGCAGTTGCAACACGGAGGTGGTGGACACCTATTTTGAAAAAGTGTTGTTGCCAGTCCTGCCCAAAGGCAGCGTGATTGTTTTGGACAACGCCAGTTTCCACCAATCGCCCAGCACGCAAAAACTGGTGGCCGACGCCGGTTGTGAATTGCTCTTCCTCCCCGCTTACTCGCCCGATCTCAACCCCATCGAACATCTTTGGGCAAAGCTCAAAACGGCTCTGCGCCGCATCCTGCCAGACGCCAACGACCCAGCCCTTTCAATTTCCGATGTGTGTAAATGTTATGCTAGTTAACTATAGGCGATTTGTTCACTTCAATTTCCAAACGGATTTCCACAAGGAGTGGTGCGATTACCAGTGAACGCAGCCCGCCACGCGCCAATCGCTCTGGAAAAGGAAACTTCACCCGGCTGATGTCCGGTTCATAAACCAAATGTCCCTGAACGGCACGGGCCAGGCCGTTTTGGTCAACTGGAATGCGGGATTTTTCAGGCATGGCGAGTTCCATCGCCAGCGCTTCACTCTTAACGCCTACCCTCGTGATCGTAAGCGTGTTATCCGCTTCGTCATGCAAACAAATGCAGCCGAAATCAATTGGCAGATGATCTTCGAGACTGCGGATGACCACTTGATAAATGCTTTGCAGGTCTTGGTGCTCGCCAATGGCGCGGGTGATTTGATTGAGCAAATTGAGCCGCGACAATTGAGATTGGAGTTTTATTTCAGCCTGTTTGCGCGCGGTGATGTCGCGCGCGATTTTGGAAGCACCGATGATTTTGCCATCGCTGTCTTTAAGCGGTGAAAGACTCACCGACACATCAACTGGCTGGCCATCTTTACGAACGCGGACGGTTTCAAAATGATCAACACTTTCGCCCCGCGCGATTTTTTTCAAAATTTCCGGTTCTTCGTCGGCGTGATCCGGCGGAAAAATCATGAGCATAGGCCGGCCAACGGCTTCCTGTGATGAATAACCGAAAAGTTTTTCCGCGCCGCGATTCCAACTGGTGATGATGCCATCCAACGTTTTGCTGATGATGGCGTCATCGGAGGATTCGACAATGGCACGGGTGCGTTCCTGACTTTCACGAAGAGTTTCTTCAGCGAGCTCCCTCTTCGCGTCGGCGCGCTGCAAGCGCGCTGCGTTTGCCCAGATAAGCCCGCCAAAAATCAGCACATTTGAAAGTGCGAATAATGATATGCCAGCCTCGGTTCCATACAGTCCTGCCCGCTGCCCCTCCAAACGCAGCCAACCCACGGCAATTGGAATGATCAGCGCAGCGGGCACCAGGCGTCGCGCAATCTGCCCGCCGGCACTGCCACTTGCGAGCAAGGCCATCAAACCGCTGTCTGTGCGCAAACAAAGAATGCCTGTGTTAAGAAGGAGAAAGGCCGCAGAAGTATGGACTGCCATGTATTGAAAATGAAGGAGCGGTTCTCCGCCAAAAAGATAGTGGCTGAACCCAAGCCAACTCACCAAACCGCCCAAGAGAACGAGAAACTGAAATGTTTTGAACCGGCGGGTGCCAGCCAGCAGCAAGGCAACGCCAGCCAAACTAAAATCAAACGCAGTCGCCTGCGACATTTGGGCAGGATTTGAAACGGCTGGCGGTTCGCTAAAGAAAAGGTAGTCAATGCCCGAGTTCCAATTGAAAAATAAGCGCTCAACCTGAACAAACCAATAAGGACAATGACGGCTGCGCCAATTTGCGAAAACCGATGCCAAACCGATTCCGGTTGTTGCCGCTGGCGAATGTTCCCGTTGCTCGCGCCCCAAAGCGCCATCCCGGCCAACCCGAAGCATAGCGCCGTGACCGGAGCCATTTTCGTCCAGCCGGAAAGAACACTTTTGAGGGCGATGACATCGAACGTCCAACCTAACAACACGGTCACGCCTGTGAAGAAAACCAGAACTGCGGTTGTTCTGGCAATCCACAGTGGCCACCTCGATAGTTGCCGCGAGTCCATGTGCTGAATTTTGGCTGTGTATTCTTATACCACTAATTCCAGTTTCAAACGATTTATTTTGCCGACGGTCTGGCTGGAATTCAAATCTTTGGCAATAAATTTTCCGCGCCGGGATTGGCCTTGAGAATGTCCGCTTTGAATTTCTCGGCGCAACCAGGGCAGATGCCGTGCGAAAAGGTCGCGTCCGTATGCGAGCCGACGTATTGTTCAACGCTTTGCCAATAGCCGGTGTCGTTGCGGACTTTTTTGCACCAGCCGCAAATCGGAATCAGGCCGGAAAGCGTTTTGACTTCAGCCAGCGCTTTTTCGAGTTTCTCAATGAGTTCACGCTGTTCCTTTTCGGCGCGGCGGCGGCGGGCCATTTCGCGGCTTGCGACGACATTGGCCAGAATCAACAGTCCGGCAACCAGCATACTGCCGAAAATCAACAGATGCGAGGCGAGGTGATAATCCTTCTGCTCCGTGGCGTCCCGTTTGTTCAGCAATGTTTTTTCTTCATCCGAAAACTGTTCCAAATCATGGATGGCGACATCTGTGGTATCCTTGTCATCCGCCGTTTCTTCGGCTTGCAATGCGACGTTGGAACCCTGCTGCGCGTAAATGCCAATCACCTTGTTGTCGTATGCAAAAACAGCTTTTACGGCGGCAGCGAGATTTTGCAATCGCTGTTCCTGTTCGGGATTGTCGCGTGTCAATGCGGCCAGTTGATTGAATTCCTGCAAGTCAACGTTGGTGTCGGTCTTGTATTCGATGAGCAGGTTCGCCTGTCCTTTTCCCACATAGCCGCGCACGCTGCTTTGGGCATCAACCAATTTATCTTCAAGCGTCTGGGCGTCCAGAACTTCCTGAAATGTGTGTTCACGCCAGTAGGTCGCCCTTTTTAATCCCGAAACCGTCGCCACGGAAACAACGGCAATCATCACCATCAACGCCACGGACGCGGCAACCGGCGTCCAACGCAGAAGATTAAACTGTTTCTCTTTCATTCTTGATGAAGTGGCAGGTGACTTGCGGGAAACTAGCACAAATAATGGCAGTGGAAAAGCAGGATTTGTATCGTTCCATTTCATTCAACTTCCACCAGAGCCAAAGGCTTGATAATTTGCTTCGTGATTGCCTAACCAGCCGCAACTGCTCCGTCTGGCTTGTCAATGTGGAGATCGAGGGCAGCCGGGGCGATACGACATTGACAAGCCAGACGGAGCGGTATCATCGCGGCGGCAATTCACGAAGCCGAAAGCTAAATTCTTTCGCATCTGCAACTCTGGCTGTATTGCCACCGTGGAAATATTTTCAGCCAGGGCGGATCAAGCGAGGGGAGACGGGTTTCTGAATACCTGGAAGAAAGCCCGTTTCTCCTCGCCCGCCCCTCCAAGCCGAAGTCTTGCGATGTTTTGCGAGTGGAGCGTCCCGTCGAAAGGGTGTCGGGGTGAGACGGGATAGCGGCAGGAGCAAAACTCGCAAGTCTTTGGCGCACTTTTCATTGCTGCTGCTGAACATCCAGCAACTGTTTCAATTCCGATTCAGGACGTGAACTGACGAAGAAAATTCTTCCCTTTCCGTCTTTCATGTCTGCGCCTTGCGCATTTTCAATATACAGGCAATAACCGCGTGGAATGAGCGTGCCATCAGGATCAGAACTGCGCGCGACATAAACCGGCACATCGGCGATGGCCAACTGTTGAAATGCCTCCTGATTGTTTTTGAGCGTATATTTCTCCGAACGGATTTCATCGGCCAGTGTTTTGTCAAAGTGGTGTTTCATCTGCCAATACGCCGCGCCGATTCCCAAAGCGGCGATGGACAGGCCGACCATCACGCCCGCCGTCAACGCCATTTTCCAAATGCGCTGCGGCCACAGTTGCGCGGCGCGGTCGGCGGCAGCATTGAGTTTATCCACAGTCGGCCCGACGGTATGGGCGAGATCACTCGCCCGAACATGAAGCGGCAGGAAGATGTTTTTCATCGCATCTTCGATTCCCTTTACAATCGCCTTGGTGTCCACTTGCGAACCGAGATTTTTCAGCATCAATTCGATGCTGGCAACCGTCTCGTCGCACTTGGCCTGCGTGATTTTGCAAAGCTCGTCCGTCTTGGCGGCGTGATTGGTGATGTTCACGTCGCGGGTTTCAATCGTCTTGGCCATCATGGCGATTTCCCCGCGCATGTCCTCCAAGATGGCAAATGACTCCTGATTGGCCTGAACTGCGGCCTTGGGGATGCGCTCGACATAACGGGCATACACGTCCAGCACGAGCAAAAGCTGGGTGAAAAACTGCGTGCTGTCGCCGTCGGCGAAGCGGTGATAAACCTCCCGCGCCAGCTCCCGCTTTTCAGCGGGATAGGTGGCGAGCATTTCTTCAAATAAATCGGTTTCGGCCATAACGTCTCCTTTTTAGTTGGTGAGGTTCACTTTTGCGCCACGCTTGGCGGCAATCGGTTCGCCGATGGGCGGCACAATTTTGGGTTTTATACCCGCCGCTTCGACGGCTGGCAAAAGTTTTCCGGCAATCTGGTCGTATTGGTTGAACATGGTGGCCAGCCAGTCCTGCAACACGCCCCGCGCCATGATGTCCAAGCCAAGCGCGTCGTTGCCGATGGCTTCATTGAACGGGATGCCGCGCTGCTGGTCGGCCTCCAGCTTGGCCAGCCGGAGTTTCACAAATTCCGACAGCACCGGCACGGTGATGGTGACTGCGCCGCAATCGAGCAATTCCTTTTCCAGCGGGCTGTTGTCGAACATCCGGTTTCTGGACGCCCGCGCCGGGTTGCGGACGACGACGTAATCCACCTGCTTGCCGCAGAACTGGCAGACGGCATCGAGGTTGGTCATCACGTCCATGTCATCGAAGGGAAACACCATGAGCGTGACGCCGATGTTTTGCGCGCTGGCGATGTCAAAGAAATGCGTGGCGGCAAGCGCCTTCATCAGTTGCGCGTCCAGATGCGCCCGTGGGTCAATCAGCGTGACGGGCTTGGCGGTGGTCTTTCGCAGAATCAAAATGAGTTCGTCCAGGTCTTCGGCCTGGCCGCTCAAGGGCGTCAGCTTGACCTGGCCGGGGAACAATCGGGACAAGGTGCGGTTGTCGCCGTCCAGATCAAATCCCTGCCACGGGATGCCACGTTGGTTGAGCCAGCACGCGCGGGCGGCGGCTTCGATGCTTTTGCCCATGTTTCCTTTGGCCTGAATGGGCAGAATCAGGCGATGTTTGTTTGTTTTCATATTTCGAGGTTGAACCGATATTGGTTCGTTGTTTTGGTTGTGGTTGGTTGCGGTGTTGGAGTGAAAACTGGTGCGGCCTGTTCAACTTCAAGCGGACTGCCGCTGCGTGGCCGGCGGGCAATCGCCCGCTCGCAGAAACGATAAACGGATGTGAGCGTCGTCTGGACGCCGCGCTCATTGAGCCACTTGGCAATCTGGCCGTAGGTCCAATGCTTGCGGCGCAAAGCGAAGATGGCTTCGCGGTGCGCTTCCAGTTTGCTGCGCGTTCTGCGCGGCTTTCGTTTTCGGCTTGCTGCTTGCAAATTCATTTTTGTTCCGGTTGTTATGCGGCCAATAATTCCGTCAGACGTTTGCGCAACTTTTGCGGAACATTTGCGCAACGCCGCGCCGGGCGGCGAGTCCCTCTAGCTGTGCTAAGGGAAGATGTCTGACGGAATTATTGGCTTTTAACATGGTCATCATCGCTGTGTGCATCGTTGTCATTACGATACGGCGATTAAAGTGGATACCGTTACCGAGTAGTGGGAGAGTTTGTGACGGAGTAAGTGCGAATAGTGCCTTCAAGGGGATGACGAGGCGTAAATTCCGGTTACAGTGGCCTCTATGTTAAGAGTCATTGCCAGTCGGAATGCCAAAGAATACTTCGCCCAATCCTTGAAGCGTGAGGATTATTACAGTGAAGGGCAGGAAGTCAGCGGCGATTGGCATGGGATGGCAGCGGAGAGATTGGGACTGTCAGGGGCGGTGACAACGGCTGATTTTGATTCCCTGTGTGACAATCAAAAGCCGGGGACAGATGAACGGCTGACGCAACGGAACAAAAGCAATCGCACGGTTGGCTACGATTTCAATTTCCATTGTCCAAAATCCGTTTCGGTCGCTTACGAGTTCACCCAGGATGAACGGATTTTGGATGCGTTCAAAATGTCCGTGAACCAGACGATGCGGGAGATTGAATCGGAAATCAAAACACGGGTGCGGAAAAACGGGGCGAATGAGAACCGGACGACGGGCAACATGGTTTGGGCGGAGTTCGTCCACTTCACCGCGCGTCCAGTCAACGGCATACCCGATCCGCATTTGCACGCGCATTGCTACACTTTCAACACGACCTGGGATGACGAGGAAAAGAAATGGAAGGCCGGGCAGTTCCGGGATTTGAAAGCCGATGCGCCGTATTTTGAAGCGGCCTTTCATGCGCGGTTTTCAAGGCAACTGGCGGAATTGGGTTATCGCATCGAACGGACGGCCAAAGGATGGGAACTGGCCGGTGTGCCGCAACGGGTGCTGGATGAGTTTTCCAAGCGCACGGAGCAAGTCGAGCAAAAGGCGAAGGAATTGGGCATCACGTCGGCCAAAGGAAAAGACGGACTGGCGGCACTGACCCGCGAACGAAAGCAAAAGCACTTTGCCAAGCCGGAATTAAGCGAACTGTGGGACGCGCGGATTTCGGCAGAGGAACGGGCGAATGATTCAAAACGTCCGCAATGAGGTTATCTGCCGTGCCGAAGATTTCGGAAATGAAGGCGATGGATTTTGCCATGCAGCATTGTTACGAGCGCGCCTCCATCGTCACGGACAAGGAACTGCTCCGGCACGCGCTGCGCTTCGGCATGGGCGATGTGGACGTGGAACAAATCAAACGCCAGCTTTTGCGCGATGAGTTTATCAAGGAAAACGTGGACGGCCGGCAATGGCTCACCACCAAGGACGTGCTGGCGGAAGAAAAACGGCTGATTGATTTCGTCAAGGATGGAAAAGGAAAGTTCAAGCCGTTCGGTTCGGGCAAATACCAATTTCAAAATCCAAAACTTTCCGATGAGCAACGCAACGCCGTTCTGCACGTCCTGCAAAGCACGGATCGGGTCACGGCCATTCGCGGCGGGGCCGGCACGGGCAAAACGACGATGATGAAGGAAGCCGTGGCCGCCATTGAATCCACCGGCATGAAAGTTTTCACGTTCGCGCCTTCGGCGGAAGCCTCGCGCGGCGTGCTGCGGTCGGATGCCGGGATTTGCCAATGCCGAAACGGTCGAGGCATTGCTGCAAAATCCAAAACTGCAAGCGCAGGTTCGCGGGCAGGTGATTTGGATTGATGAGGCCGGGCTTTTGAGCGTTCGCACGCTGGCGCGGGTGGCGGATCTGGCCGAAAAGGAAAACTGCCGCATCATTCTTTCCGGTGACACCGCGCAGCATCGCGCCGTTGAACGGGGCGATGCGCTCCGGCTTCTGGAACAACACGCCAGCCTGCAAGCCGCTGAATTGACGGAAATCCGGCGGCAAAAAGCCGACGCGCACAAGGCCGTGGTCGCCGATTTGCGGGCGGCAATCTGGAAAGTGCTTTCAAGCGATTGGACAAGCTTGGAATGTTGCGGGAAATGGACGCCGACAAGCGGCATGAGGCGTTGGCGACGGATTACGCTGCGGCGGTGAAAACGGGCAAGTCGGCGTTGGTCATTTCGCCGACGCACGCGGAAGGCGAGCGCGTCACGCGGGAAATTCGGGCGAAATTGAAAGCCGCCAAGAAACTTGGCAGCGATGAACGCGAATTCGTTCAACTCAAAAATCTGCAATGGACGGAAGCGCAACGCGCCGATGCCCGCAATTATCAGGCCGGGCATGGTCATCCAGTTCCATCAAAACGTCGCCGGCTTCCGGCGCGGTGAGCGGGTCACGGTGACAGCTCGGAATGAACGCGGTGTGTTGGTCGAGCGGCAGAATGGCGACATGCTTCGCTTCCGTTGGACATGGCGGCTCGTTTCCAAGTTTATGAATCCCGGAAATTCGCCCTGGCTGCCGGCGACATGATTCGGATTACGCAGAACGGTTTCACGAACGACAAACGGCGGCTCAACAATGGCGATTTGAAACAGGTGAAAGGATTCACCAAGGACGGCGACATCAAGCTGACCAACGGCTGGGTGGTTTCAAAAGATTACGGGAATCTGACGCATGGCTATTGCCTCACGTCTTACAGTTCGCAGAGCAAGGGCGTGGACTGCGTGTTCGTGGCCGAAAGTTCCGAATCGTTCCGCGCCGCCGACCGCGAGCAATTTTATGTCTCGGCCAGCCGGTTCAAAGAATCGCTCGACGATTTATACGGATGACAAACGCCAATTGCTTGATGCCGTCCGCAAATCGTCGCAACGGCCTTCGGCGACGGATTTGGTCAGCAAGGAAATTTCTGAATCAGCCGATGAGGCGGTGACAAAAAAACCATTGCAGCCGGTGGCGCAAGTGAATATTGAAAATGTCCAAAGGTTAATGCTTGCAAAACAAAAATTGAACTTGTTGAGGAATCAGGCTCGAAGAGGGATTAAAATGTAAATTGGCAATAGAACAGGTCAATAACCTTAAAACCAACCATAGGTTTAGCGCAAATAGGAAGCGCAAAAAACCTGTCACAACTCTCTTTCGGCTAACATCATTAGCACCTTGCTAAAACCTGATTTCATTTGCACCTCTAGTTAAGCGTTACGTTTTAGCTGAAATGACAAAACCCGCGAAATGCGGTTTGAAAATCAAGAAAAATCTGCTGTTTGGCCGCCGTGATTCAATGGGTGCATCTTGACACTGTTCTTAATTTGAGCTGCCAGACTTCATGCCAGTCGTGGTTGCGGCGGGCGACTTCGAGGGCCATGAGGCGGCGGCGGCCCGGTGCGGTCCAGAACTGGCCGCCGCGTTTGAAGCGGCCTTGCAGTTGGCCGCACAAGGATTCCATCGCGCCGCTGCCGACGGGACAGCCTTCGGCCGCCCGCGCTGCGTAATGCAGATGTTCCCGATGCTTCTCGAAATAGTTGGTTTCGCGTCGCCACGGTCGGCGGCAGGGCTTGCGCCCGCGCGCGCACACCACGCCGGCAAGTCCTGCAAGGTTTGCAGCACCCTGGCTTCGCCGCCGTGCCGCAACTGGTGCAGCAGCGGTTCGACCCACGCCCGCGCGCCCGCTTCATTTTCGGGATGCAGCGTGTGCGCCACGTCCCAGAGATGCTGGCTGGCGTGGTAAAAATCCAGCACGCCGGTGGCGGTCGGCAAAACGGTCCGCCACGATGTTCCAAATCCACACGCCGCCATCCGCCACGACAAAGACCTGCGGCAGCTTCGCCCAAGCCGCGCCGCCGCGCCTCGGCCTGCACCCGCCGGCCAAACTCCAGCGGCTCGCCGACGTGGGCCACGACAAACTTTTCCACCAGCAGCCCGCGGTCGCCGGCGGTTTTGGCGGCGTGGCGCAAGTGGTAGATCACCGCGCTTTTGCACTCCTGCCACGCCACGCGCTCGCCCGCGGCCGCAACGGGTTTCAAACCCCAGTCCGCGCCGCGATGCCGCAGCATCCAGCCGTCCATCATGATCACCAGCGCGTCCGGCGAGACGGCCGGTGGGGAGGCAGCGGCCAGCGTGGCACTCGCCGCGCGGCGGACTTCGGCCTGCTGGTCCGGCGCGTTCGCCCGCGCGCTGCACCTGCTGGTGAATCACCGCGTCATCCACCGCCACGCCCCAGCGCGCCGCCACGGCGGCGGCCTGGGCATAGGAGGTGGTCGCCACCGCCGTGAAACACAGCTTTTCCGCCAGCCCGGGCGTGAGCTTTTGATGCGGCGTCAGATCCCATGCCCGCTGCTGCGGGCAAAACCATTTTTGGGTGGCCGGCTCCTGCCCGTAATCAACGGCCAATTTCACCAGCCCCAGTTCGGTGCGCAGCGTCAGCGTCCGGCGTTTGCGCTGGCGCAGGGGGAAAAACCCCGCCGGTCTGGTCGGCGAGTTGTTGCAGGCGGACTTCAAGTTGGCGGCGACCGAGTTCCCGGTATTGCGCCACCACTTCCCGTTCCACGTCGGCCAACGTGGCCAACGGCTTCGTTTCTGTTTTGATCACAAGTTTGTTGCATCACTTTCTGCCGGTGAGGAACCGTTTCGCCTCCCATAGTAAGAACAGTGTCAAGATGCACCCAATTAAAAGCGTTCAAGGCCATTTGTAGGCGAGCGTCGCAAAAATTCCGTGCGCGGTGAAATCGCGCACATCGCCACTGCTGGGTTCGGTGTATTGGGAGAATTCATAGCGCAACGCGCCGGACAGGTTTTTTGTGATCTGGCGCACCAGTCCGGCGAGCAATTCGTGGCGCATGAAATCAAGGCCGGGCGGCACTCCGGCGGCAGAATTGTTTTGCGCGTAATCGGCGCATGAAAAAACATAGCCTGCCTGCAAGCTGGTCTTCGTGTTCAACTCGTAAGTTGCGGTGGTGGTGAGCGTGTAAATGTTTCCGCGATAGGGCGCGATGGACGGGTCGCCGTTGGCGGCGGTGACGACGCTCGAACGGCTGTAAGTGAACGCGCCGGAAAAATATAATTGCCGGAACGGCGTGAGCGTGGCGTTCAAGCCCCAAGTCTGCGCCCGATAATTTCCGTCCAGAATTTCGCCGCCGGGTGAAACTTCCTGCGCGAGTCCGAAGTCAAACGCCGGGTCTGTTTTGGAGGAATAATCCATGTCGTCAATCTGATAAGTCAGCGTTGTCTTGATCCAGTTCGCGGGGCGCAGCGTGAGTTTTGTCTCAAATCCTTCGGTCTGAATTTTCCGGTTGAGGATGAATGCGGGATAGCCGTTGGTCATGTCGGCTGGAATTCCGTTGAACACGTCCGTCGAATGATTGTAATCCGTGTCGCTGGATTTTTTTTGGAATTGCGCGTCCCAGTCGAGCCAGCGCCATGGCGACGTGCTGAATCCGGCGCGAGCGTCGCATGAAAAATTCTTGGCATCGGTCTGGCGCATGAATGTTGATGGGTCATCGGAGTCTTGCTCTTGAAATTCGCCGAGGCTCTGTTCATCCAGCCGCGTTTCGGCGAAAAGGACGGTGGATGGAATTTTTGTGAAGCGAAGGCTCGCGTTTTGCGAGGCCTTGAATTCGTCGAGGTTTGAATCGGCGTTTGTGTTCACGCCGAGTTCCAAGTCGGGAACGCTGTCGCCGAAGCCTTTTTCGCGCGTCCATTCGTTTTGCGTGCCGAGCGAAAGGCTCAAATAATCCAGTGGCGTGAAAAGGCTAGCGAGGCTGAAAATTTCTGATTCGCGGTGCAGCGTGATCTGCTGGCTGCTCAAGACATTTGCGAAACTGAACGAAGGAATCGCGGTCGTCTGGTTGAAAAAATCGCTGCCGTCGAGCCGCGAATAATAAATGCCGCCGGACAAAAGCCACCAGTCACGAATTTGTTTTTCGAGCGTGAACGTGTTCATGCCCTGGAGGTGATGATAATTGTCCTGCGTGTTGATGAACGTGTCCGGCGAAGTTCCGCCGAACAAAATGGATGATTCTGCGCCGCCGTTTTTTTCGCTGTAAAACTCGACACGCGCATTGTCCTCAAATGCAGGCCGTCAATGTCGTGCGTCACGTCCAGCTTGACGATGTGCGTTTTCTCGTCAACGGATTGCGTCGCGGGATAAATGTTGTTTCCGTTTGCGTTGCCCCAGTCGAGCGTGGATTCGTTGCCGCTTTTTGACTGGTATTCGTAACCGAAAACAATTTGAGGCCAGCGCGGCAACGTCAGTCCGAAATCAACCCAGATGTCGCGGTTGTCCACATACAGATCGCGGTTCAAAGTAAATTGCGATGGAATTACGTTCGCATCATAGCCGCCGGAATTGTCATAGTATTTGCGCCAGTCGTCGAAGCCGACGTGGACGAAACCAAGGTCGGTTTTTTCCAGCGCGAGTTTTAATTCCACGTCCTGATTCGGGACAATGAAATGGCCTTCCATCGAAATCTTTTCATCCGGCCCGATTTGTCTGCGTGGCCGAAAATTTTTCAACGCCCTGCGGCATGCCCCTCATGCACGCCTTCGAGTTCGCGGAATTTCGACTTGTCGCCGTGGACGTAAATCTGGCGGAGCGTCGGCTCGAAATCGAAAGTGAACGTCGGAAGTTTCCGAATTCGTCCCCCAATCCGCGCCCTGGTCAATCCACGCGCGAAGCACGCCGATTTGCTGCGCCGTGAGCGGAGCACCTTTGCCGGTTGGCGGCATTTCCATGTCGGGTATTTGCCGCGCGACATAATTTATCAGAAAACTTTTTTCGCTGTCGCCTCGAACGATGTCGTTGGTGTTGTCGTCACCGCCGTTGAGCGCGGGCGCGCGGCTGTCGAGGCGGAAATCGCTGTGCGGTTTTTTTGTGCCGTGGCAGCGCAAACAGGACGTTTCAAAAATCGGGCGCACGTCGCGGTCAAAATCAATTTTTATATTTGCGGCGGGCGGAAGCTGGTTCGTTGAAATTTCAACGGCGGACAATGCGGGACAAATCGTGCAGAAATAAAAATGCGCGCGTCAAAAATCTATTTGATGAATTTTTTCTCATTCAGATTTTCGCGCGTGTTCAATTTAATATCTCAATCGCGGATCAACATTTGAGCCGTGAATTGCCGTGTGGCAGCCGGAGGTCCAGCACGTTCCGATTTGCAGGAACGTCGTGTGGTCCGTGTCGCCGATGTAAATGTGTCCGGCGGGAACATTCGCGCCTTGCACTTGCGCGTGGCAGCGCAGGCAAAGATTAGGGTCGCTCTCGACGAGCATTTTTTCGTTGATCGAGCCGTGTGGATTGTGGCAGATGGCGCAGCCTTCGCGCATCGCCGGATGTTCAAAGACAAACGGGCGCGTCTGGTCGCGATGGCATTGCGCGCAGCTTTCGTCCTGCCGCGCCATGGCGAGTCCGTGCGCCGGTTTGAAAATGTCGCCGCCGTGCGGGTCGTGGCAATCCACGCAACTCATGTGGCCTTCGATGACTGGATGATGATGCGGCAAATTAAATTCCGCGTGAACGTCGAGGTGGCATTGAAAGCAGGTCGCCGGGTCGTCGTGTGGATTGATGATGAATTGCGCGCTGCCGCCGGATTCGATGTGCTTGCTGCCAGGGCCGTGGCAGGATTCGCAGCCGGTCTCGGCGATCATCGCGGCGTTTTCAAAATGGACGCGCGCGTGCGGGCTGGCGGGAAATTTTCGGACGATGTCCGCGTGACAGTCTGCGCAGGCCTTGTTGCCGACATAGTGCGCGCCGGGAATTTCCAGCGGCGCGTCCACCGAACGCGACATGGTGGAACAGGAAACGATGAACAGCACCGTGCCGACGGGAATTCCGAGCACGAGCGCAGCCGCCAGTGCGCGTTTGAATTTTGCGTAGATGGATTTCACCGCGCGGTCTGGTTTGTGACGGCGGCGGCCTTGATGATTTCGGTGACGATTTGATCGGACAAATCCCCGCTCGTCGGAAAAATCATTTGCAGATGGCCGGTGGCGTCAATGATGAGCGTGCGGAAATTGTGGTTGAAAGTGCCGTCGGCAAATTCGTAGTTGACGCCCGAACCGTGCGCGAGTTCCGCGATTTTTTCCGCCGGGCCGGTCAGGAAACTCCAGTGCGCAGGATCGTAGCCGTAACTTTGTCCGTAAGCCTTGAGCGTTTCCGGCGAATCAAATCCTGTGTCGAACGAAACGGAAAGAAAATGCCAGTTGGTTGGCGCGTTGGTCATGGCCTCGAGTTTTTGCGTCGCGGACGCAAAATTTTTCGACAGGCGCGGGCAATAATCCGGCAGTGGGCAACGCGTGTAAAAAAACGTGATACCCAAAGCCTGCCCGCGAAAATCATTCAGGCTGACGGTTTGTCCGAGTTCGTTCGTGAATTTGTAGTCGAGCAGCAGCTTTCTTTCGCGGTCGGTTTCTATTTCTGAAACAGATTTTTCCGGCGATTTGGTTTCGCTCAAAGAAGTTGTCCCGGTTTTTGTGAATTGATCCACCCAACTTTCAGCTTCCGTCACATGAAGTTGAAATGTGATTTCGTCGCCGCGCTGCAAACCCGCCAGTTCTTTTTCATCCTTCACTTTGAACGGCATGGTCATTGCGTCCATGTAATTCGAAACGGCCTCGTGCTTGATGATGACAATTTTCTCATCCGCCTTGATTTCTTCAACGACACCTTTTGCCGCGAAAGCGCGTGCCTTGATTTCGCCTCCGGTTTGCGGCAATAAAGTTTCCGCCGATTTCGCGTTGAACGAAATCAGCAGGCAAAACAGCAATTTGCCGACGGCCAGCAGCCGCGTTCGCATATTCAAAAAATTTCCTGCGTGAACTGTCACGGATTCGGCAGCCGCCCGACGCGGTAAAACCCGGGATTGTTCGTCGCGTGACTGTCCACAAAAACCACGGGATTGCTTGCAGCCGTGTTTGTGGTGAGCGCAATCCAACTGGCCGAGGCAAGGTTTGTGGACAGTTGGACGACATAGCTCAACCCGACATTCGCGGCGTAACTGAACTGAAATTTTGTGGAATTCAAGAATTGCAGCACGCTCAAGGTTGTCTGCACCGGCACGACGACGCTGATGGTGGTGGAATTCGTAGCCGTCGCGCCGAGATTGTCCGAGGCGATGGCTGTCAGCGTGTAACTGCCCGACGAGAGATTGTTCGCGACGGCGGAAAATGGAGCGGAAGTTTGATTGGTCAAAATCGTCGCTCCGACGCGGAATTGCACGTTCGTCACCGAGCCGGTGCCGTTTGTGACTGCCGCTTGAATTGTCACGTTAGCGGGCGCGCCGAATACCGCGCCGGATACGGGATTTGTGATGGCCAGGGTTGGCGGCTGATTGGCCACCGCCGCCACATTGATTGTTCCCACCATGCCAAAGCCAACGTGCTCCGTGCATTCATAAGGAAAAGAACCTGCGGACGTGAACGTGTTGGTGAAGACGAACGGCGCATTTTTCAAGTTTGTGTTGTTTTGGTTCGAGGCCGTGCCGCCGGAATTTGGGAACAGCCACGCCCGCGTCGCTGACGTGCTGACGACATTGTGGTTGGCGGCACCGCTTGCCCACGTCCAAACGACTGTGTCGCCGACATTGATGCTGGTTGTGCCTGGCGAAAAGGTATCGTTAGAATTGACGGATACATTGGTGACTGCGCCAATGCTGGAAAGTGGACAGGATAAAATGGCGATAGCTGCCGTTGTGGCAGGAAGAATTTTCGACAAAAGCCTCAATTTCACATACAATTTCATATACAATTTGTAAATGAGAGGAACATTCATGTGATTTGTTCCCAAAAAATGTTTCGCACGATCCGGCGGGAACATTTGGCTAGATTCACACTCCTAATTAAGATGGTGCGATATGGCTGGAAGCGTGAACTTTGAAAGTCTGGTGGCCGGTTACTACGAGCCGCTGTATGGATTCGCCTTCAGCCTGACCCGCGACGAGGCGGACTCCTGCGATCTTGTGCAGCAGACCTTTTGCATCTGGGCGAACAAGGGGCATCAACTGCGGGACACATCCAAAGTGAAAACATGGCTCTTTACAACATTGCACCGCGAATTTCTTGGCGTGCGGCGGAAGCAATCCCGTTTTCCCCATGTCGAACTGGAAAACGCTGAGGCGGAGCTTCCAACTGTCGCGCCGGCCAGCGTCAACTGCTTCGATGCCGCGCAGGCTCTTGACGCGCTGTCCCGGCTCGACGACATTTACCAAGCGCCTGTTGCGCTGTTTTATTTGCAGGATTTTTCCTACAACGAAATCGCCGAAGCTCTCGACATCCCGCTAGGCACCGTCAAATCACGACTGACGCGCGGCCTCGGACGACTTCAAAATTTACTGGCCGATGTTCAACCCCAGCCGCCAAAATTGTGAACCGCGACGGAGCCAAAATTATTTTGCAACTTTACCGCCCGGACACGGCGGACGCACAAGATCCGCAAATCGCCGAGGCGCTCGCGCTGGCAAAAAACGATCCAGAACTCGCTCGCTGGCTGGAAGAACATTGCGCGCGGCAAAACACGCTGCGCGAGAAATTCCGGAAAATCGCCGCGCCCGCCGGATTGAAGGAGCAGATCATTTCAGAGCAGGCGGCCTTTTCCAGACGGAATTCGCTCCGTGAAAAAATCATCGCCCTTGTGGCGGTGACGGCCATAGTCGTCTCACTTGCGTTCCTGTCCCAATTCTGGATGCCGCAACGCAGCGGCGATGACGGCACATTCTCCGTTTATCAAGGGCGCATGGCGGGCATTGCATTGCGCGGCTATTCCATGGATTTGACTACAAACGATCCGGCGCAAATCCGCGCTTACCTCGCGCAACAGCACGCGCCGTCGGATTATGTCCTGCCTGCGCCGCTCCAAAAAACACACGTAACCGGCTGCGCGGTTGAAGGCTGGCAGAACGCAAAAGTTTCCATGATTTGTTTTCACACAGGCAAGCCGCTGCCTCCGGGACAGCAGGCTGATTTGTGGCTGTTTGTAGTTGACCGCGACTCGGTGAAGAACGTCCCTGCATCAAACTCACCGCAGTTCGCGAAAGTCAACCAACTTATCACCGCAGCCTGGTCGCAGGACGGCAAACTTTATTTCCTCGGCACGTCAGGCGATGAATCGGCAATCAGAAAATTCCTCTGATGCAAATTCCGATCTCAATTTTCGTCCACTTCAGTTTTCAATGCTCATGTGTGCCAGCATCCAATCAAAATCGGCTCGTTCGTCGGCAGGCGTGGCGGGTATCTGGATGGGGAGATTTGCGGCATTTGGTGTTGGCGGGCAGATGGTGCTGGATTTCAACCAGTGGTGAAACGAAGCGTGGCCGTCAGCAAATGAAAAGGCGGCGGAATTGTCATGATATGAAGCGGGCAAGTGAAGCCATGCAGGATGACCATAATTTCCGTAGGTAATTTGAGCAGCCTTGTTCAGAAAATAGCCATCATCAATGCTGTCGGGATGTTCATCAAGAAACACAAAAATTTCGGACGGGTGAGGAATTTGAGTGAGCTTGAAAAATTGCTTATAATTGGGATTGTTAATGTTCACGCCGTTGGTTGAAAATTTTCCCGCGTTTCCGACCATCGCGTTCATCGAGTAACTGCGGATGCGCCCGCTCCAGCCGGCTGCGCTCTGGATTGCGCTTAACGCATGGTCTGAAGGGCAATGGTAAATGGTTGTCGCGCCGGTGACATAAGGGCCAAGACTCGCATCGGCAATCGTCGCTGTATTTGTATTGTCTGGACTCAAATCCCACGTCATGACGTTGTTGACCCAATTGAGATTGGTTCGGAAAGACGATCCAGCCATGCCGAGATTGTAAGGCAATCCGTCATCGTGGTCTTCCGCATAAAGATGCCAGATGAGGAGAAGCTGCTTGGTGTTGTTGAGGCAGATGATGGCCTGCGCCCGTTCCTTGGCGCGGGCCAGCGCGGGCAGCAAAAGCGCCGACAGAATCGCGATGATGGCGATGACCACCAACAGCTCAATCAGCGTAAAGCCGACCTTGCGCGCTTTGTTTGCGAATTTCGACATTGCTAAAAAAACAAAACAATAATTCGATGAATCTCATCAGTGATACTATGAATTTTCTACAGCGTCAAAAATGATTAATCAAAGATTATCAAGAACAGCAAGCCACAATTTGGCGAACATAGTCGGTTTTGCGGATGGCCATGTCGCTTATGTGGTTGCGGGCTATGATGCGGAATGGGTGCATGACCAGTGCCGGTTGAACTGGGGAGCTGAAAGCGTGATCAAGCCAGACAGACAACGGGCGGATGGCACGCGAAGCGGCTTTGGGCGGAGAGACGGCTGGAACGAAGCCGGAGATCAACGACCGCCGCCATGCCGCTGACGGAAGCAAACGCGACTGCGTTTTTCCCTTTTGTCCGCGATGAGCGCGCGCTGGTCGCGGTTCTTCCAAATTCTGCCAATTGAAAATCATTCAGAATGGCAAAAGAGGAAATTCATTTTGTTCAAAAATTGAACAAATGCCGCTTTGTCTTCCGCCAAACTCACCCAATGAAAGCGTCATTCTCGTTTCCGATCGCGCCCAGAATGGCGCAATTTGCTCGAATGAGTGTGCCATCATCCTGTCTGACACATAGGGCTTGCCTGCCGGAAAACAATTGTCGGTTGACACGGATGAGCATGGAAATAAATTGGAGAAAGCGGCTGAAATTGCCCGACGGCAGAAGGCATTCCGTTGGCGATGAAATGAAACAAAAAGTTGTGATGAATTCATCACAACCTTCATTGCCGGTTCCGGCCATGCTGGGCATAAAAGACCAAAGGAAAACTATGCGAATAAAAAATGACGTGTCGGAGTCTGACGTTCTGACGATCAGCAAAAGCGCGTCCGCCTTGGGCGTTCACGAGTTCAGCCTGTTCTCGCGCATTCAAGCGGGCGACATCATCGCCGCAAGGCTGTGGTCGGGTGAAATGGCAATTCCAATCAGCGAACTGGAACGGCTTTCAAAACTGTCAATTTATTCGCTGGCCGTTCCACCAGACAAAGCGGAAACAATTTTGCCTGACGCCCATTTGGGCATCACGCGAGATGCTTACACTGGATTGATTCGAGATGGTGAACATCAGGAATACAGCGTGCCGGGCGGAGATTTTCGGCGGTTCACCGACTCCGAAATGAATGGCTATCGCGCCGCCTTCAGCGTCATTGCCACCGAATTTGAATCATTGGGTGAATTGAAAAAGCAGTTGGAAAAACCGGCAACGGTCGTGCAGTCGCCCGAAAAGGAAATCTGCACGTCGCAACTTGGCGTCTGGCAGGTGCGTTCAACGCTGCTGAATCTCGGCTCAAGCGACATTTTGCTTTGCCAGAAACAAAACGACTTCGCGGTGATGGAACGATTCCGCGACAACGTGCCTTACGCCAAAGCCAACGGCATCGCGGAGATTTTGCTGGAAAGAAATGATCCGCGCGAACTGGCGGCGGCGTTCAATGCCAATGCGAAGCACACGCTGGAATTCATGGTGAGCAATGAGGTCGCCACGGCGCAGAGGGTGATTTGGGGACAGTTTCAAGAGCATCGCCCGGCGCGGCTGATGGCGGCGATTTCAGAGCGTTGCCGGTTGGCGGTCTCGGATGAGGAAACGATTTCGCAGAGGCCATCGGAGGGGCATTCAAATTCAAACAAGCAATGCCGCAACAGGGGCATGAGCATTTAAGGAGGACGCATGAATCCAGACAAGACAACTTTTTTGAATTTGAGGACTCTTTCCGAACGGCTGACGGCGGACGAAGCGGCTTGGCTGCTGGGTTTTTCCCCCCATGAAATTCCCATTCTGATCGCCAAGAATTTGTTGAAGCCGTTGGGACATCCGGCGGACAACGGGCCGAAACATTTTTTGACGGCGACATTGAAAGATTTGGAGCGGGACGAAAAATGGCACCACAAAGCCGCCGATGCCGTCATGGAACACTGGCGCAACAAAAATGCCCGGAAGCAAGACTCGACGGACAAGCGGCAACCCTCCCGACTGCAAACTCAAACCGTAAATTAGGAAGATTGACACAAATAAAAGGCGCGAGCGGATGATTTTCCGCTCGCGCTTCTTCATTTTAGGATGCTCTGGCTAATTGCTTACCTGCCTCCTGCAACGGAATGACTTTGCTTTCGTAATTTTCCAATGACGGGCAAATGGCAACGCCGTCGCGCGAGTATTCGCGGTGAACG
This sequence comes from uncultured Verrucomicrobiae bacterium, assembly GCA_963755455.1. Lineage (GTDB taxonomy): Bacteria > Verrucomicrobiota > Verrucomicrobiia > Limisphaerales > UBA11358 > UBA11358. Next base: position 92,125 of record CAVWJH010000004.1, on the reverse strand, counting down.
GCCAAGCTGCCATGTCCCAATCCGCTTTGGGCAAAGCGCTCCGGCATTCCCACTTGTTTCGCCCGCCACGCCCAAGCGTAGCGGTAGCTGTGCAAACTAACTCCTTCAATTTTCAAAAGGCGGCAACGCCGACGAAATTCAGCCGCGCGGTCTTTATCCTTCAACGTGATAATTTTAGGAAACAATGCGCCTTCCGATGGCAATTTTTTCAAAAGCGATTCGAGCCGCGCGCCGATTTCGAGCATACAGAGTTCGCCTGTTTTCTGGCGGTTAAACGACAGCAGCCGGCTTTTCCAGTCAATGTTTGCCGTAGTCAGCTTCGAGCCGTCCGTCTGCGCCGAGCCGATTTCCCATAGCAGTTCGTAATACATTTTCCGCTCGGTGTTGTTCTCGGCTTGAATGATCCGCTGGTGTTCTTCAAGCGTGATGGCGCGTTGGTGCTTCTTTTCAATCCTCGGCCAGAGTTTGGGCGGGATGACGGGGGCGAGAATCCAGCCCATGCCCAAAGCCAGATTGTGCAGACAGCGCAAAGTGTGCTGGGTGAACACGCCGCCTGATTTGAGAACATTCTGAAAATCATCCGCCGTTGTTTCCACCAAGCGTTTGTTGCGGATGAAATTGAAGGCCGCGCTTTTGATTGCCCGCTCCCGCCTCAACCGGCTGCTGTCCTTTTTCACCGCACAGAATTCCTGCATCACCAAAGCCCATGTGCGTTCCACCAGCTTTGGGTCAGTGCCAACCAGATAGGCCTTGGCAATTGAGATGTTGATGGCCGGTTGCGTGGCCGCGTCATTCTTCGCGCGAATGATTTGTTTCGCCGCCTCGCGGTCGCCAGTGTGAAGACTTTCACGTTTGCCCGTGGTCGAATCGAAACTGAAGAAGATTTCCTTCCGTTTGCAGAGCCAGTATTTTATTTTCATAGACACCTTTCAGCATAGGTGTCTCCGAAGTTTTTGCTTAACGAGCAGTGGGCGGATTGTAACCGGATTCTCGCAGGATTATGCGGGGTTGTTGTTTCGCCCGCCGGTTACTACACGTTTCACTACACACTTTCGCTTTTTTCTCGCCCTCCCCCCGCAAGCAGTCGTTGTCCTCCAACGACTTTGTTAAATGGCTCCAGAGGAAGGACTCGAACCTTCAACATCACGGTTAACAGCCGCGTGCTCTACCATTGAGCTACTCTGGAATCAAACGGGCGCGTAATCTACAATCCAGAGTTTTTCGCGTCAATGTTTTTGCGTCTGCCTGTCACGGGCGTTTTAATGGTTGAACTGCCGGATTGTAAGCGCATTCAGCCAATGAAGATCATGGGGGCCGCCGTTTGAAAAAATATGACATTTGTCGTATTGCGGATTATGCTGTCATATTGCAAGCTTTAAACATTCCTGATAGAACCATTGAATTGAGGCGCATCAGAATGCCGTGGTTTCATCGCGGGATAGAAAAATTAAATTATGAAAATCAACCATTTGCGGAACAGCAAGCCTCGTAAAGGCTCCGGTGCCTTCACTTTGATTGAACTGTTGGTGGTCATCGCGATCATCGCCATCCTTGCCGCCATGCTTTTGCCGGCTTTGGCCAAGGCCAAATTGAAGGCGCAAGGAATCAGTTGCCTCAGCAATATGAAACAGTTGCAACTGGCCGCCATCCTTTACGGGAGTGACAATAATGATCTTGTGCCGGTGAACATCGAACTCGAGGGCGGCAATACACTAAATTGGGTGGCTGGCACCTTTGCCTCTCCCGCAAACGGCAATATCCCAGAGAACCCTAGCGGATGTGAGACGAATCCCTTTTTTCTTGGAGTGGAGGGAACGACTGGTTTTGGATATACCTTGCAGGGTTCCATAGGAATCTACGCAAAAGCAGCCGGAGTCTATCATTGCCCCGCCGATATATATCCGGGCACGTCAACGAAAATGGTGCGTGTCCGGTCGTGTTCGGCGAATGCGTGGGTAGATGGATCAGGTATAGGCGGTGGGCCGCAGGGTTCCAAAAACTTCAAGGTGTTCAAGAAGTTTTCAGATTTCGGGAGTAAGTTAGCCGCTTCAGATTGCTTCATGTATCTGGATGAAAATCCGAAGAGTCTAAATGATGGATGGTTTAGATACATTCCGGATGGCACTAGTGTTCAGGACGGCCCTGCGGTGAATCACGGCGATACTTCCTCATTTTCCTTTGCTGATGGCCATTGCGAACTGCATAGATGGCTCAACATATTTTTACACTATACTACTAGCACAGCTGGTGGAACAGGAACGGATACGATATGGCTCGCCACACATGGCACTTACTGATCGGGGCATCCTGAAAATATCCAATCCCCATTGCTTCCGGTGGAAAATCAACTGACCAGCGTTCCCACTTTTTCGCCGAGCAGCACGCGCTTCAAATTGTGCGGCCTGGAAAAATCAAAAACGATGATCGGCATCTTGTTGTCCATGCACAACGAAAACGCCGTCGAATCCATCACCTTCAACTGCCGTTGCAGCGCGTCGAGATAGGAGATTTCGGCGAACCGCTTCGCCCCGGGATTCTTCTTCGGGTCGCTGTCGTAAACGCCGTCCACTTTCGTCGCCTTCAAAATCACCTCCGCGCCGATTTCATTCGCGCGCAGAGCCGCCGCCGTGTCCGTGGAAAAATACGGATTGCCCGTGCCGCCGCCGAAAATGACGACGCGGCCTTTTTCCAGATGCCGCACCGCGCGCCGGCGGATGAACGGCTCGGCGACCTGCGACATGGCGATGGCGCTTTGCACGCGCGTGGGGCAGCCGAGTTTCTCCAGCGCGTCCTGCAACGCCAGCGCGTTGATGACCGTTGCGAGCATTCCCATGTAATCGCCCGTCGCGCGCTCAATGCCGCGCTCGCTGCCGCTCAAACCGCGAAAAATGTTGCCGCCGCCGACGACCACCACCACCTGCACGCCCAGTTCGCGCACCTCGCGGATTTGCCCGGCCATGTGCTGCACCGCCTCGGGACAAATGCCAATGCCGTGTGCGTCGCCGAGCGACTCGCCGCTCAACTTGAGCAGGATGCGGGAAAATTTTGGTTTTTTGGCGGTGGTCATAGAAGTTGAGGCGTTCGCAGCATCCCAAAAGGTTTAACAGCCGCGCGCCGAATCGTCAAATCAAAGACGCTGAACGAATTTCAGTGAATTGATTTCGTTCTCATCGTCATTATCAATTGTTTCAAGCATGAGGATGACTAAAAATAAGAGCGGCGGGCAACTTGCATCGCCCGCCGCATTGAATTCAAATGAATTTAATTTCAGCTATGGTAGCCCTCTTCGCCATGTTCGGCGAGGTCGAGGCCGGACATTTCGACTTCCTCGGTCGGACGCAGGCCAACGAGCACCTTGGTGATGTAGGTGCAAATAATTGTTCCAACCACCGACAGAACGATGGTCACTCCAACGGCTTTGAATTGTTCAACCACTTGTTTGGCATGATCCGCCACGCCGTTGGTTTGCATCGGAATCAGCGAATTCACGGAGGCGTCGCAGAGCAAGCCGGTCATGATGGCGCCGACGGTTCCGCCGATGGCGTGAACGCCGAAGGTGTCCAGCGCATCGTCATAGCCGAGCCAGGCCTTGACCTTGTAGCACATGAACCACGGAATCGTGCCGGCGGCGATGCCGATCCAGACCGCGCCGGAGGGATTGACCCAGCCGCAAGCGGGCGTGATGACAACCAAACCTGCAACCGCACCTGAACAGAAACCGAGCACGCTGGGCTTGCCTTTGACGAGCCATTCCCACATCGGCCAGACAAATGAGGCAATGGCCGTTGCCAATGTCGTCGTCGTGAAGGCGTTGCCGGCGGTGCCGTCCGAACCAACTTCGGAACCGGCATTGAAACCATACCAGCCGACCCACAGCATTGCCGTGCCGATATAAGTCAGAACGAGGCTGTGCGGCGCGAAGTTGTCTTTTCCAAAGCCAACACGCTTGCCCAAGATCAAGCAGAGCACTATTGCAGACCAGCCTGACGACATATGCACCACCGTGCCGCCTGCGAAGTCAATGGCCTTGATGGCCGCGCCAGAGGCGTTTGCCGCGCCGCTCATCCAGCCCGTGCCGCTCCAGACCATGTGCGCCAGCGGGAAATAAACGACGAACATCCAGAGAGTCATGAATACCAGGATGGCCTTGAACTTCATGCGTTCGGCGATGGAACCGATGATCAGCGCCGGGGTGATGATGGCGAAGGTCAATTGGAAGCAGGCAAACACGTCCAATGAAACCCACGCCGTGGAAACGCCGCCAGGCGCACCGGTCACGCCTTTGAAGAAGGCATAAGTTCCCAAATCGCCCCAGAATGGTCCATGCGCTCCTGTGCCTGGACCAAACGCCATGCTGAAGCCGCAGATATACCACAGGATCGTGACAAGGCCGGTGATCAGGAAGCATTGAGCCAGCACTGACAGCACGTTTTTCTTGCGCACCATGCCGCCGTAGAACAGCGCGAGGCCGGGCAGCGTCATGAACAACACCAGCGCCGTGGACGTCATCATCCAGGCGTTGTGGCCGGGGCCGGCGGTGTTCATGACCGGCAGGTTTTGGCAGATCATGTTGCCGTTTGTGTCCTTCAAACTGGCGGACGGATCGCTGTCAGCAATGTAAGCTTCAAGCCCCGTCACGCGCTGCTCAAGCGTCGGCGCGGGCAGCGGCGGTGGCGTGGCGGCAGCCGCGTTTGTCGTCGCAGCCACTGCATTCGTATCCTGCGCGAGCAGCGTGGTGGCGCTGAATGCGGTGACGGCCATCAAACTAATTGTCAGTAGATATTTTTTCATTTTATTTGAGTGAGGTTCAAGTTATTGGGTTGTTAAACAGCCGAATCGCCTTTCTCTTCGGTGCGGATGCGGATGGCGGTTTCGACGGGAGAGACGAAAACTTTTCCGTCGCCGATCTTGCCGGTCTTGGCGGCCTTGATGATTGCGCCGACGGCGGCGTCCACCTGGGCGTCCGCCACGACGATTTCGAGTTTGATCTTCGGCAGGAAATCCACGGTATATTCGCTGCCGCGATAGATTTCGGTGTGGCCTTTCTGGCGGCCAAACCCTTTGACCTCGCTCACGGTCATGCCTTCGATGCCGAGTTCGCTGAGGGCGTCCTTCACTTCTTCGAGTTTGAATGGTTTGATGATTGCGTCTATTTTCTTCATAGTTTTTTCATGTTTTTTGATCTGCGCCTGTCCGGGCCAATCTTGCGCCCGGTTTTCCGGCGCAGTTCAATCCCCGCCCGACACTGGCGAGCGGTGTATAGTATGCAACTATGCATGGCTATGATTGACCCACGTCACCTTTAGCAATGGCGATGCCAACCCGGAAAACCACGGGAAATAAATGAGAATCCCCTTTTTCCACAATGGTTTTCGACGGGCTGGAAATAACCGGACACTTCTGAAAAGCTCTTTTCCTGTTCTATTTTGTCCATGCGATGAAATTTTCACCAGTTTTGGCCGAAACGAAGGTATTGGATAAGACGTGAATAATCCGCCGGAAATTTTGAAAATTGCCTGGCTGCAAGAAAATTGGTCGGAGCGACAGGATTCGAACCTGCGACTTCGTGGACCCAAACCACGCGCTCTAGCCAGGCTGAGCTACGCTCCGAATCATTTACGATTTGCGATTGATGATTTACGATTTTTCATCCATTCGCAAATCAAATCACAAATGGACGCCAAGCGCCATTCCTGTTAAATTATTCCCGTCATGTCAACGGAATCTCCGGCAGCGCAAAAAAAAATCAACCTTCGCCGCCCCGACATCATGGAGGCGGTGCAGGCGCAAGTGCTGTCGCATTACCGCAGCGAACTCGTCGAACGCATCCGCGCCAGCGGCGGCGTGCTTTCCGCCGGCGGCCTGACCGTGAAGCTCGCGAAGGAATTTGGCTTTTGCTACGGCGTCGAGCGCGCGATTGACCTCGCCTACGCCGCGCGAAAATATTTTTCCGAAGTCTCGCCGCACACGCCGATTTATCTGCTCGGCGAAATCATCCACAATCCCGAAGTCAACGACCAGATTCGCAACATGGGCATCCAGATCATTTCGCCCAAGCCGACGGACGAGGAATTGTCGCAATTGCAATCCGGCGACGCCGTCATCATTCCCGCGTTCGGCACGGAAGTCGGCACGCGCAAAAAACTGGAGGCCAAGGGCTGCATCCTCGTGGACACCACCTGCGGCGACGTGATGAGCGTCTGGAAACGCGTCCGCCAATACTCGAAGGAACACGTCACCAGCATCATTCACGGCAAGGCCAAGCACGAGGAAACCAAGGCCACCACGTCGCAGGCGCGCGCCTACGGCAGCGGACATTATCTCGTCGTGTTCAAGCTCGCGGAAACGGATTACGTCTGCAATTACATTTTGCACGGCGGCGACAAGCACGAATTCCTGAAAAAATTCGAAGGCGCGTATTCCGCCGGCTTCGATCCCGATTTGCATTTGCAGGCCGTCGGCGTGGCGAACCAGACCACGATGCTGCGCGGCGAAACCGAGGAAGTGCAGCGCCGCTTCAAGACAGGCGATGATGAAAAAATACGGCGAGGCCGCGATTGAAAAACATTTCCGCTTCTTCGACACGATTTGCGGCGCGACGCAGGACCGCCAGGACGCGCTGCAAAAACTTTTGGTCGAGCCGATGAACCTGCTCATCGTCATCGGCGGCTACAATTCTTCCAACACGTCGCACCTCGCGGAAATGGGCGAGGCCAAGCTGCCGACCTATTTCATCAAGAACGCGGGCAAGATGGACTCGGACAAGCTGATCGTCCATTACAACCAGCATTTGCACAAGGAAGTCGAGACGCGCGACTGGCTGCCGTCCGGCAAAATCACCGTCGGCGTCACCGCCGGCGCGAGCTGCCCGAACAATTTGATCGAAGACACCATCCGCCGGCTGTTTGAACTGCGCGGCATTTCCGTGCAGGAACTGCTTAAAAATTAATGATGATTTTAATGTTGACAAATGATGATATTTACATCATTTTTGACACATGAGAATGACAGTCGAATTGGACGAAAAAACCTTGGATGAATTGTTGAAAGTCACCGGCCACAAAAAAAACAGTCCGGCGGTGGCTTTTGCCGTGCGGGATTTTATCAACCGGAAAAAAGCCAAAGACTTTGGCCGGATGTTGCGGGAAGGCAAATTTGATTATCCCGCCACCAACGAAGAAATCGAAGCGCGGGACATTTGACGTCATGGTGCTCGTGGATTCATCGGTTTGGATCGAGGCGTTGCGCCGCGACGGGCGGCTCGACGTGAAGCTCGCGCTGGAAAATCTTCTGGAGGAATACGAAGCCGCGTGGTGCGGGCCGGTGAAACTCGAAGTGCTCGGCGGCGCGCGCGCGCAGGACCGCGAAAAGCTGGAGGCACATTTCAGTTGCATTCCTTATTTTCCGATGAAAGATGCGGCCTGGGATTCCGCAAAAAAACTCGCGTGGCGGCTGCGCGACCGGGGCTGCAACGCGCCGTGGAACGATATTTTGATCGCCGCGCTTTCGTGAAGCCGATTGCCGGATTTATGCCGTGGATAAACATTTTGAACATGATGCGTGACAGTCCGGCGCGGGCATCCGTGCTTTACGAGCCCGGTTACGGCGGCGCATACAATCCACAATCGTAATTTTTAACAATCATGCCGCGCACCCGACAGGAACTCGAACAAATCGAACGCCAGATTCTCGCGCCCTTACGCGCAGTTCAGCGGCGACACGCGCGGACGCGAATATCCCGGAACCGCCGCCCGACTGGCGCACGCAATATCAGCGCGACCGCGACCGCGTCATCCACTCGCGCGCCTTCCGCCGGCTCGAATACAAGACGCAGGTTTTTCTCAACGGCACCGGCGACCATCTGCGCACGCGGCTCACGCACACGATTGAAGTCGCCGCCATCTCGCGCAACATCGCCAGCGCGCTGAAATTAAATTCCGACCTCGCCGAAACCATTGCGCTCGCGCACGACCTCGGCCATTCGCCGTTCGGCCACAAGGGCGAAACCGTCCTCGCGCGTCTGATGAAAGGCCACGGCGGTTTCGAGCACAACCAGCACAGCCTCCGCATCGTCGAGGAGCTGGAACAAAAATATCCGAATTTTCCCGGCCTGAATCTTTCGTGGGAAGTCCGCGAAGGCCTGGCCAAGCATCACACCGCCTACGACCATCCCGGCGGGCGCAAAGGTTTCGACGCCAAAAATTCCTCGCTCGAAGCGCAGATCGCCAACCTCGCCGACGAAATCACTTATTACAGCCACGATCTCGACGACGGCCTGGATTCCGGCCTGCTCTCGGAAAAAAATCTGATCCGCAACGTCCGCGTCTGGGCGCACGCCGCGCAACTCGTGAAAAAGGAATTCGGCAATCTGCCCGACGAATGCCGCCGCTATTTCACCATCCGCACCATCATTGACATGCAGATTCACGACGTGGTTGAGAACAGCGAACGGCTCATCCAAAAAGCCGGCGTGCAATCCGCCGACGACGTGCGGCTCTTTGCCAGGCCGCTGATCGCATTACAGTCCCGAACGCCGCGAACTGAACTTGGAACTGCGCAATTATCTCTACAAAAATTTGTATTACAACCCCGTCGTCCACCAGCCGAACCTGCGCGCGGTGAAAATTGCTCGAGCGAATTGTTCAATTATTATCTGAAGCACCCGAAGGAAATCGGCGAAAGCTCGCGCCGTCGCCTAAATAAAATCGGCCTGCACCGCGCCGTGTGCGATTACATCGCCGGCATGACCGACCGCTATGTCATGCTCGAATACCAGCGCATCTTCGGCCAGCACGCCTAAAGTTGTGTGACGAATTTCGTCCGAAGAAAGTTCCGCGAGCAATTGCGAAACTGTTTTCCCCTGCCCCGGCAAAATCAATTCCGGCGCGATTTCACTCAACGGCTGCAACACAAATTTCCGCAAATGCGCGCGCGGATGCGGCAAAATCAATTCCGGCGAATTCCGCGATTTCATTTCCAAACGCAATCAAATCCAAATCCAGCGGGCGCGGCTCGTTCAGAACTGTTTTTGGTTGTGCGGCCAAATTCCTTTTCCAGTTCGCGCAAGTTTTTTCAGCAACGATTCCGGCGTTTCATTTTCCTTTGGAATCAAGCCGGCGACGGCATTCACAAATTTTGGCGAATCCGGCGGACAATCCACCGGCGACGTTTGCCACAGCGAAGATTTCAGAATTGGCTCGTCGGAAAAATTTTGCAGCCGCGCCATCGCGTCCAAAATAATTTTCCGCGAATCGCCGAGATTTGAGCCAAGCGCGACGAAAGCCATTTTGGATTGTTGAGTTTTGAGTTTTGATGTTCACGATGCGTCCGAGTATTCAACTCAGAACTCCGAATTCGCAACTCAGAATTCATTTCAGCCCCAGCACGTCCTGCATGTCGTAAAGGCCGGGCTTTTGTTTCACGACCCAGAGCGCCGCGCGCAACGCGCCGTTCGCAAAAGTGTCGCGGCTCGACGCCTTGTGCGTGAGTTCCAGCCGCTCGCCGGTGTTCGCAAAAATGACCGTGTGATCGCCGACCACGTCGCCGCCGCGAATGGAATGAATGCCAATTTCCGCCGGCGTGCGTTCGCCGACAATGCCGACGCGACCGTGCCGCGCGGCTTTGTTCAAGTGCAGCTTGCGCACGTCCGCCAGAATTTCCGCGAGCGATTTTGGCCGTGCCGCTCGGCGCGTCCTTTTTCAGGCGATGGTGCATCTCGACGACTTCCAGATCGAAGTCCGGGCCGAGAATTTCCGCCGCCTTGCGCGTGAGCCAGAACAGCGTGTTGACGCCGGTGGAAAAATTCGACGCCCAGACGATCGGAATTTTCGATTTGTAATTTCGTGATTTCAGACGTGTCTCGTCTTCGGATGGCCGGTGGTGCCGATGACGAGCGCTTTTTTGTGTTTGGCGCACAGTTCGGCGACTGCCCGACCGTCGCCGTCGTGCGAACTGAAATCAATCACCACGTCGCTTTTGGCAATGACGGCGGCCAAATCGTCGCCTTGGTCAATCTGGCGCGACGACTTCCAAGTCGCGAAATTTTTTCGCGCACGAGACGAGCGCCTGGCCCATGCGGCCTTTCGAGCCGGTGATGATAACTTTGTCATTTGAAATCAGCCACAGAGTCACAGAGACACAGAGACACAGAGTTTTTCAAAAACTAAAATTCAGTTCTCTGCACCTCTGTGGCAAAAATTATTCCAGCACGCCGCAGCGCTTCAGCGTCGTGCGCAGCGCGTCCCAATTTTTCGGGTTCATCGGCACGAGCGGCAGGCGGTATTCTTCCTCGATCAATTTCATCATCGCCAGCGCGGCTTTCACCGGCGTCGGGTTCGTCTCGATGAACAAATCCTTGAACAGCGGATAAAATTTCGCGTGCAACTGCATGCGCCTTCTTCGCGTTGCCGCGCGCGAACGCCTTCACCATCTGCGAAACTTCTTTCGGAATCACATTGGACGCCACGCTGATGACGCCGTTGGCGCCGACGGACATGAACGGCAGCGTCAGCGAATCGTCGCCGGACAAAATCGTGAATTTCGGGCCGAGCGCCGCGCGCAATTGCGAAACGCGGTCGCAGCTTCCGCCCGCTTCCTTGATGCCGACGATGTTTTTGCAGTCCGTCGCGAGCCGTTTCACCGTGTCCACGCCGATTTCCACGCCGCAACGGCCCGGAATGCTGTAAAGCACGATGGGCAGTTTCGTCGCGCGGGCGATGGCCTTGAAATGCTGATACAAACCTTCCTGCGTGGGCTTGTTGTAATACGGCGCGACTTGCAGCGAGCCGTCCGCGCCGGCTTTCTCGGCGGCCTGCGTCAGTTCAATGGCCTCGCTCGTCGCGTTGGCGCCCGTGCCGGCGAGCACCTTGATTTTGCCGGCGGCAAATTTCACCGACAGTTCGATGATGCGGATGTGCTCCTCGCAATCCACCGTGGGCGATTCGCCGGTGGTGCCGACGGGCACGATGCCGTCCACGCCGCCCTTGATCTGAAATTTGATCAGCCGTTCGAGCGCGGCTTCGTCCATCGCGCCGCTTCTGAACGGCGTGACAATTGCAGTATAAGTTCCCGTGAACATAAACCGCCATAGCATCGGAAAAACAAGGCGGTTTGGCGAGAAGGATTTTTGCAGGCTTTGCTGGCGGCATATTGGGCGTCATAATTAGGAAATCTTTATGCTTGACAAACAGTCACTTCAAAAATTTAATGATGGATGAAATTGGATAGGCTGCAAAACGCGGTGTCCATTCAGTTTTAGGCCACATTACCGTTTACTGTTTCATGAAAATACAAACCATCAGCATAGTCACGGCAGCCACTATTCTTTTAGTGGGTTGCGGCAAACAGAGCGGCTCGTCTGGCACAGCTTTATCGCCAGCAAACGAGCAGAGCAACGCAGAATCAGCGGCGAAAGCCGCCAACTTCACCGGGACTTGGAAATGGATAGCGCCCACAAACCCGGACGGCAAGACCCCGGACATAACCTTTACTCTGAATCTCCAAGGGGAGACGGTGACGGGCACGGTCAACATGAAAAACACCACGGATGCCATCACTAACGGCGTAGTTAGAGGCGATGGAGTCTCATTTCAGACAATCCGTGAAGGCAAAGCAGGACAGGCCATAAACACATACAGCGGCAAAATCAGTGGCGATACAATCAAGGGCACAGTGGAAACTGCCGTAGGCGACAGACAATTCGGCACCAAAGATTGGGAGGCTGACCGCGTTGGCCAATAGCTTGCCCTCGCGTCATGTCACTTTTACGCGCACAATTCTGGAAGCGATTCGGCGATAATGAGCCGTCATGGATTGCTACCGGCTGGGTATTGGCTGCCGCAGCGTTCGTGTTTGCAGCGATTGACTCGTATCGGAGCATTCATTACCACAGTCCAAACGACCTCCGCAGTCCGGGAGTATTAGTGGTGGATGCACTGCTGGCGGCGTTGGTGGCATTAGGATTTGCCTTGCACGAAGGTGCATTGAAGCGCTGGACGGACATACATCTTTGCCTCCGCTTTGGGCTTTGGGCAGCGGCGGTCTTCCGTTTGGTGCCACCAATCATTAACGAAGATGTTTTGTTTTACAGAAGCGAAATTAGCTTTGATGTGCCATACATCGTGCTTGGAGCTTTCATCCACGGCGGACTAGCATTGTTGCTGGCCTCGCCGTTTGCAGTTCGTATGCTTAATCTCCCCGCATGGGCTGACGATGAAAACCTGCGGAAGTTGTGCATAACGGTCATTTTGGTTTTCTTTGCCGTTGCTGGCGTCGTGCGGATGCTAGAGGAACCTTTGCTGTGGAGTTAAAGCACGTCATTACTATTAACATGTGGCCTAACCAGTCGCGAGGCTGTGTTAAAACTATTGGGCCGGAGTTGTGAAGTAAGTTGGCAGGTTGGAAAGTGGGGTTATTTAACCCGGCGGGTTGAAGGCGGGCATCGGGCAATAAGGTGAATGATCCGGTGTATGGGATGGAACGGGCCGCTTTTTTCGAGGGCAGGCGTCTCCGCCGGGCTTTTTAAGCCACCGCCGCCATCAATGTCTCGAACCTCACGAGGTTCAGCACGCGTTTGAGGTTGTAGGCCAGCGTGGTCAGGCTCCATTCGCACCGCACCTTCTCCAGTCCCTTGAGCAGGAAGTGGGTGTAGCCAAACCACCGCTTGATCGTCCCAAAAGGATGTTCGGCCAGCGTCTTGCGCAATTTGAACTTCCCCGGCTGTTGTTTCATCCGTGCGGCCATCGCTTCCATCAAATGTTCGTTCTCCTCCCGCGTGATCGTCCGGCTGCCTTTGTTCCGGGTGCAGCGGCTTTTCAACGCGCAGGTGTTGCAGGCATTGGTGCGGTAGTATCTGATCTCCCGGCCTTTTTCAAAGGTGGGAAAACGATAGGTTAGTGTGTCGCCCGCCGGACAGACATAGACATCCTTGGTGGCGTCATACTGGAACCGGCTTTTGCCATACAGGCCGCACGCCGTGTTCGCGCTGGTGTCCGCTTTCGGAAGGTAAGGCGTGATTCCCTGTTCCACGCACCGGCCCACTTCCGCCGTGTTGTAATAACCCGCATCCGCCACCACTTCCATTTTGGCCAGTTCCAGATTGGCCTTGGCCTCCAAAGCGACATTGGCCAGTTGCTGGCAGTCCGTCCCCTCGTTGGTCACGTCCGCCGCCGCGATGAGCTTGTGTTTGGCATCCACGGCCATCTGCGCGTTGTAGCCCACGATTGTCCCGTGCGCCGCGGGCATCTTGCGCGTGTCCGGGTCGGTCACGCTGATCTGCTTGTGCTCCGCATCCAGTTGCGCCAGCAGTTCCTTGTGCCAGTCCTGCCGGTCTTGGAGCGCGGCAATCTTGGCAGTCAGATCACCTTTGCTGGGGGCCACGCCGCCCGGTTCCGCCGCGTCCGCCGTGTCCAGTTCTTTCAAATACCCGGACAGCCGGGCATCGGCGCGGGCAATCAAATCCTGAAGCTTGTCCGCATTGAAGTTCTGGTCGCGCGCATTGACCGCCGCGAACTTGCTGCCGTCAACGGCCAGCAGCTCCCCGCCAAAAAGTTCCAGCTTGCGGCACAACAAGGTGAACTGCCGCGCCACGGCCTTGAGCGGCTGGAGATTGTCTTTGCGGAAGTCGGCAATGGTCTTGAAGTCGGGCGTCTGTTTGCCGGTGAGCCAGATCACCTCCACGTTGCGGTGGCACTCGGCTTCCAGTGACCGGGACGAGCGGACGCGATGCAGATACCCGTAGAGATAAAGTTTGAGCAGCGCCCCCGGATCATAAGGCGGACGCCCGGTGTCCGCGCAACGGGCCTTGTCAAAACCCAGCGCGTGCATATCCAGCGACCCGACGAAGGCGTCGAGGAAGCGCACGGGATTTTCAGGCCCGATGTAATCCTCAAGCCGTTCCGGGAAGAGCAGTGTTTGAGAGCGATCCAGGCCGGCGCGATGTTTCATGCTTGATTAAGACCATCCACCGGCGTAAAGGTTTCAACAATGTCAGCGTTTTCACACAGCCTCTCGCCGGAGCCAACCGCCGTTGGCGCTTGCCGTTCCGCTGTCGCGGTTCACGCCGCGAGGAAGGCATGGCTCATGCTTTTTACGTTAATAAGGGGTCAGTCCTTATTTTCACTTCGCCGGAGCCGCCGCCGGTTTTGCGTGCGGGACGGGCGTGTGTTTTTCGACGTGGCTGGCGGTCGCCCATTCGGCGAGTTTTGCCGGATTGTTTTTGTAGATGTTGGGCACGATGGTTTTGAGGACGTGCAGGGCAATCGCGGCTTTGTGCGCGGCATCTTCCAATCCGCCGGTCGCGCCGGATTGCGCGCCCGCGCCCGCGCCCTTGGCGGAAATGGCGGCTTCAAAATTTGTGATGTCCGTTCCAAGATTCACGACGAAATTGGCATCGAGTCCGAGGTCGATAAGTTGCTCGGAGAAGGCGGGCGCGTCGGTCTGAAATGCGCGGGCGGCATTGAGCAATGCCTGGTCGCCGCCGCTGCGGGGCATGAGAAATTTCCCATCGAGTCCCGCCGTGCCGAGCAGCGCGGGAGAATGCGCGGTATCGGCGATGTGGTGCAAATCGTCGTGCAGATGAAATCGTCCGGCGACCTTGGACATGACTCCGGCGTGCGCGGAGGATTCGCCGGAGACTTGCGCGGCTCCGAGCGTGGCGGTCTGCGGCACGGCGGCGTGGATGAGGGCGAATTGCTGTCCGCCCATGCTGGCGGGCAGAAAGTCGGCGGCGTTGGCGATGCCAAAGGCGTCCACGGTTTTGAAGGCGGCGGTAAGGCTGGTGACTTGGTGGTTCATAATTTTATACGCTTTTGATTTTGGGAATTGTTCTGGCGATTATCCGCCCATCAATTATCGGCGCAAGTTTATTTTTGCCACCGAGACACAGAGGGGTGCATCTGGACACTGTTCTTGCGGCCAGCAGAGGTAGCGCAGATTTGAAATCTGCCGTATCGCCGAATTGCATTCGGCAGCGCGCCGCCAAGCCCAAGCCCATTGAACCGCCGACGCCTTGCGGATTGAAAATCCGCGATACAGCAGATTGCAAATCTGCGCTACTGGTTCAGAAATAAGAACAATGTCCAGATGCACCCGACACAGAGACACAGAGAAAGAGAGGAGCGATGGCGGGAGTTTTTCAGCGCTGTAGGCGCGGCATTTTTGTAGAATCACATTCCAAAACATTTTCAAGCTCCATAGCGACATATTCAGACCGTTCACCGGACCATGCCGCTCCTGTGGAGCTTGGAATTAGGTTGATCGGGTCTTCTACAAATATGTCGCGCTACGGCGCTGTTTCTGGCGGGGCAAATGGGGCAAAACTGTTTTTTTTGACCATCAGAATTTCTAAAAATCGTCAAAAATTGGGTTTTTTGCCCGCACAGATCGAAAAATGGCGGCACAGATGGATTTTTGCCCGCACGTCAGAGAAGTTGTTCCGCACGGAACGGCCAATTGCCCGCACGGATTGAATTTTGGCCGCACAGACCGGAAAATGGCCGCACGGAACGACTTTTCAGCGCACGGAATTGGAATTGTTCCGCACAGACCGGTTTCGAGGCTGCGGGAAACGATTTTTGCCCGCACGAAGGGACTAAAGCTGTTCGGCAGGCGAAATGTATCATTTCCAAAACGGTTCGCCCGGCCAGCGCCGGCCGAACATCCGCAGCGCGCGATAAACGGCGGCGCATTGAAGACCCGTCGCGGAAAGTTCCGGCATCGCCTCGCGCGCGAGAATCGCGTCGGCGTCCTGGCGCGACAAATTCGTTTTGCTCCCGTCTTCGAGCGTGACGACGCCGTGATTTTGATACAGCAGATCGTGAACCCACGCGCCGAGTTCGATGCGCGGGTCGTCGTCGGCCATGAAAATCGTCCACGCGAATTGCGGAATCGAGGCGAGGTCGGAAAGATAATTTTGCGGCACGACGATGACGCCCTTCGCGATGTCGCTGCGAAAGCGCAACGGGATTTGCAGTTGAAACAGCGCGGTTTTGACCGGCTGGTTCAATGCCCGCAATTTCCACGGCGCAAGCTCGGTGGAAACGTCGCCGTCAATGTCGAAGAAGCGGTTCATCTTCCTTCGTCATCGTAATTGTAATCCTGATCGTAATCCATCGTTTCCCACAATTGGACAGACGCATAAGGCCGGGAGAAAATGTCGCGCGAAGGGCGCAAAGAACAACGAAGGAGGAAAACAGGCCTCCCTTCGCCACCTTCGCGGTCTTCGCGCGAAATCATGCAAGACTTGCGCCGCGCCGCGACGTTGCTTAATTTTCCCGCGCTTTGAAAAAGAACGGACGACCCGAAATCCCGCGCAAGACGATTTACCGTCTTTCGATTTATCTGCGCTGCCTCGCGCGGCTGCGCGAGAACGGCATCGGCACGGTTTCCAGCGAGGCGCTCGCGAAGGCCGCCGGCGTCAAGCCCACGCAACTTCGCAAAGACCTCGCGTATTTCGGCACGTTCGGCACGCGCGGCCTTGGCTACGATGTCACCGACCTTTTCAAGAAAATTTCCGAGGAACTCGGCACGTCGCGGTTGCAGCCGGTCATCCTCGTCGGCGTCGGGCATCTCGGCCTCGCGCTGGTTTCGTATCGCGGATTTGAAAAGGAAGGGTTCGAGATCGTCGCCGCGTTCGACGCCGAGCCGGGCCGCAAGCGCGACAAGGAAATCAAGCAGCCGATTTTCGGCATGGACGAACTGCCGGAGTTCGTGCAAAAGCAAAACGTCAAGATGGCGATCCTCACCGTGCCGGCGATTGCCGCGCAGGAAGTCGCGAACCGCCTGATCGGGGCGGGCATCACGGGCATTTTGAATTTTTCGCCCATCGTGCTTTCCGTGCCGGAGGAAGTCATGGTCAACAACGTGAACCTCGCCATCGAACTGGAAAACTTGAGCTACTTCACGCAGGAATAGAAATCATTTTGTCGGCATTTCATTTTGCTGCCAGAACGAAAAAACTTCCTGCCACCAAACCGCAGGCTGGCCGGAAACATCATTGTGGTGCGCCCCGGCGACGACCTGCAATTCCTTTGGTCCGTCATAGCCGTTCGCCAGGCGGAGGCCGGAAGCCGGGCCGACAATTTCATCCGAACCGGCAATGACAAATTTCACCGGGCCGTGATAGCTCTTCAAACATTCCTCCGGATCAAAACGGTCGAGCAGCAAAAAATAAGCCGGCAGAAACCACATTTTCCGCTGCGCGACCGACGCGAGATTATTGTAAGGCACGAACAACGCCATGCCCGCGACTTCGCGCGGATGGTCTTTCGCCAGATCGCACGCCACGCCCGTGCCGATGGATTCGCTGACGACATATTTCGGCAGGTCGTCCGGCAACAATTGAAACGCCTCCTCCGCCGCCGCGTCGAAACTTGCCTTGCTCGGCGAACCGGCACGCGCGCCATAGCCGGGATATTCCAAAACAAAAACATCCACGGACGCCGCGTCGTGGATTGGCTGCGCGAGATAGCCGCGGTCAATGGCGCAACCGGCGTTGCCGTGGACAATCAGGACGCTGCCGGTCGCCGCGCCGCTTGCGGGAATTTTCCAGCCGATGATCTGGCCGGAACTGTTTTTCCACGGAACAAAACCATGCTCCGCCGCCCGCTTGAACCACGGCCGCCGCCGGGATTTTGGCCGGGAAATAAAGCAGCTTCCGCTGCAACGCACAGCCGCAGGCGCAGAAAAAAATGTAGGCGATGGCTGCGGTGATCAAAAGGCGTCGGCTTGATTTTTTCCAGTCGGCCATGTTCGGGCGGATCAGGTTTTGGCCGGAGATTGTGGGGCTGGTTTGCCCTTCACTTCAAGATAAAGCTCGCGCAGTTGCTTCGGCGAAACCGTTGAAGGCGAATCCGTCATCAAGTCCGTGCCTTTCGCGGTTTTCGGGAAAGCGATGACGTCGCGGATGCTCGGCGTGCCGCAAAGAATCGCGATGAGCCGGTCGAAGCCGAGCGCGATGCCGCCGTGCGGCGGCGCGCCGTATTTGAAGGCGTCGAGCATATAGCCGAAACGCAGTTTGGTTTCTTCCGGCGGAATCTGCGAGCAGTTCCTCGAAAATGGTTTTCTGCACGTCGGGCTGATGGATACGAATCGAGCCGCCGCCGAGTTCCACGCCGTTCACGACGACGTCGTAATGCTGGCCGCGAACTTTTTTCGGATCGGTCTTGAGCAGCGGAATGTCTTCGGCCACCGGCGCGGTGAACGGATGATGGCTGGAATACCAGCGGTTCTGCTCGCGGTCGAAACCGAGCAGCGGAAATTCGATGACCCAGAGAAAATTAAATTGATCGGCGGATCAATCGTCAGCTTGCCCTGCGCTTTCAAAACGTCGGCGCAATACAAACGGATTTTGCCGAGGATTTCGCAGGCGTTCAGCCATTGGTCGGCGGCGAAGAGAATCAAATCGCCTTCCTCAATTTTCAGTTTCGTAGTGAGCGCGGCTTTTTCCGCCTCGCTGAAAAATTTCACGATGGGCGATTTCCATTCGCCGTTTTCGACCTTGATGAAGGCGAGACCTTTCGCGCCGAAGCTCTTGGCGTATTCGGTCATCGTCTCAATCTGGCCTTGCGTCGCGCCCGCCAGGCCTTTGGCATTGAGCGCTTTCACGACGCCGCCATTGGCAATCGTGCCGGAAAACACTTTGAACGTGCTCGCGCGAAAATCTTCCGTCATGTCCACGAGTTCCATCGCGAAGCGCGTGTCGGGCTTGTCAATGCCGTAGCGGTTCAGCGCCTCTTCAAATGTGATGCGCTTGAACGGCGTCGGCACGTCAATGTTCAGCGCGGTTTTCCAGACTCGTTTCAGCAAGCCTTCGATGAGTGTGTAAATGTCTTCGCGGTCAATGAAGCTCATCTCGATGTCCACCTGCGTGAACTCCGGCTGGCGGTCGGCGCGCAAATCCTCGTCGCGATAGCAGCGGGCGAGCTGGAAATACTTTTCCACGCCGGCGACCATGAGGATCTGTTTGAACTGCTGCGGCGATTGCGGCAGCGCGTAAAACGTGCCCGGCTCGCGGCGGTTCGGCACGAGAAATTCGCGCGCGCCTTCGGGCGTGGACTTGAAGAGCGTCGGCGTCTCGACTTCGAGGAAACCCTGTTCGTCCATGTAGCTGCGCGTGGCGATGGCGACTTTGCTGCGCACTTTCAAATTGCGCGCCATTTCGGGACGGCGCAAATCGAGATAACGGTATTGCAGGCGCAATTCCTCGTTCACTTTGTTCGCGATTTCGGGATCGTCCACGGGAAACGGCAGGACTTCCGCCATGTTCAAGACTTCGAGCGCGGTGACGCCGACTTCGACTTCGCCGGTGGGAATTTTTGCATTGTTCGTGCCGGCGGGTCGATGGCGGACTTTGCCGGTGACGCTGACGACGCATTCGCTGCGGAGCGCGGCGGCCTGCGCAAAAAGTTCCGGCGTCAAATCCGACGGATCGAAAACCGTTTGCGTGCGGCCTTCGCGGTCGCGGATGTCAATGAAGATGAGGCCGCCGAGATCGCGGCGGGAGTGAACCCAGCCGGAGAGCGTGACGGTTTGCCCGATGTGTGCCGGGCGCAGTTCGTTGCAATGATGCGTGCGTTTCATGTAAAAGTGCGGATTGCGGAATTCAGATTGCTGAATTCAGAATCCAAAGTGAACTCGGATTGTGGCCGGAAATCCGCCGGATTTCAAAAGCTTTTTGCGCGACAAATCGGATTGTCCGGCGGCGGGCAATTTTTGGTTTGCTGGACGGCCGCGTTCGAGCAAAGAATTTTGTTTTTTTGCCTTTACCTTTTTTGAAAAGCTGTTTGGCTTCCATAGAATCAGTGTCATCCAAAAATTAAAAAACTTTATGAAAAATCCGCGCCTCCTCGTCTGCTCGTCAATTGTTTTAACCGGCCTGATTGTCACGCTGAATTTTGGCTGCAAAAAACAGGAGCCGCCTTCCGCCGGACGCAATCCCGGCCAGCAAACCGTTTCCGCGATCGTCCCGGCGGAAAAGACCAGTTTCAACGAAGTCACGTCGCAACTCGACGCGGGCGGCGATTTTTACCTGTTTCTCGGCACCGCGCAATGGCTCGAGGGCCTTTCAACAAAAGTTGCGGGTCTCCGGCAGGTTTTCGAGTCCATTCCGGACATCAAGGACGAAGACCGCGCCAATGTTGACAAGGCCTTCAACGTCATCACCCGTTTGATCAAGGACAGCGGCGTCGAGGACGTCAGCGGTCTGGGCGCCAGTTCGATTCAGATCGAGAAGGGATTGTATCGCAACAAGGCGCTGCTGCACCATTATCCGGGCAAGGGAGACGGCTTCCTGTGGAAATTTTTGGGCGGGGAACCGCATCCGCTCACGGGACTTGATTTGCTGCCGTCGGACACGGCGCTGGCGTTCTTTTCGGACGCGGACGTGCCGCTGGTGTGGTCGGTCATAAAAGATGAAGCCTCAAGCTCCGGTTTTCCGCAGGCGCAGAAAATGTTGAAACAACTGCCGGAGCAGTTTGAAAAAGCCACGCAGGTCAAATGGGATCAATTCCTGAATTCGCTCGGCGGTGAATTCGGTTTTGCGTTGACGCTGGACGATTCAAAAAACATTTCGATTCCGCTGCCGTCCGGACTGGCTCAAATTCCCGAACCGGGTCTGCTCATCGTCGTTAGGATCAACGACGACACGATTTTCGACAGCATTGACCGGCAGTTGAAAAAGAATCCGCAGGTCATCAGCGTTGACAAGACCGGACTCAAAATGCGGACGATGCCCGTGCCGCTCCCGCTCCCGATCAATCTTCGCCCGACTGAAGCCAGCAGCGGCGGCTATCTGCTCATCGCCTCGTCCGACGCACTCGTTGAAGAGGCGCTGGCCGTGAGGAACGGACAAAAACCCGGCTTGAAATCAACGGACGAATTCAAGCGGCTTTCACAAAATATTCCCGACACGGGAAATCAGTTCACATTTTTGAGCGAACGGTTCGGCAAGACCATGCTCCAGATCCAATCACAGGCCATGAAAGCGTCCACCGCATCCGGCGCATCGCAGGCGCAGTCAAAATGGATGCAATCGCTCTTTCAATTCAACCGCGTGGCGTTCGCCTATTCCGTCGGCGTCAACACGCCGGACGGCTGCATGACCGTCGCCAACAGCAGCCAGAGTTACGCCAACGTGGCGCTGCTGGCTCCCGTTTTTACTGTCGGGATGCTTTCCGCAATCGCCATTCCCAATTTTGTGAAAGCCCGGACCGTCTCGCAGGAAAACGCCTGCATCAATAATCTCCGCCAACTTGACGCCGCCAAAAACGAATGGGCTTTGGAAAAAGGCAAAAAGGCCGGCGACGTTCCGACCCAGGAAGACCTTCTGCACTATCTCCGAAGCTGGCCGGTCTGCCCGTCCGGCGGCACTTACAGCATCAACGCCGTGGGCGAGCCGCCCACGTGCAGCGTCCCCGGACACAAGCTGCCCTAATACAGTAAATATTTTAGCAAACAGCGTTGAAACGCACGCTCCATTCGCGCTCACAACCTTGCGGCTTCTGCTCGCCCCAATCGCCCTGGCTTGCGCACTGACGGATGTTCCGCGTAGATATTTATTCCCCGCCGGCCAGTTCCATGTCGCGAGTGTAATACAAAATCCGGCCGCAGCTTGAGCAGGTCACAATCTCCTTCTGCGCCTGGCACGACACGATCAACTGCGCCTGCAATTTCATGTGGCAGCCGCCGCACACGCCGTGGTCAATGCCCACCACCGCGTTGTCGCCCTTGCTCTTGAGCAGCCGGTCGTAACGGTTGCGCGCGGATTCGTCCACCGCCGCCGCCAGTTCCGCGCGGCCCTGCTGCAACGCGGCGAGTTCCTTCTTGAAATTTTCCTCGCGCTGGCCGAGTTCGGCGATCTGGCTGTCGGCCAGTTTTTTCGCCTCGTTCGCCTCGGCGGTCGCGCGGACGACTTCTTTTTGCGCGGCCTCGGCCTGTTCCATCAAAACAATTTCCGCGTCCTCGATCTTGAAAATCGCCTCCTTCGCCATCTCGATTTCGTGGGCGAGCGCCTTGTATTCCTCGTTCTTGCGCGTCTGCAACTGCTGGTTGGCGTATTTCTCGATCTGCGATTTCTTGGCCTCGACTTCGAGGTCGCGCTGCTTGCGTTCGGACTCGATCTGCTTGACGCGGTTTTTCGCGGCGTCGAGCTGCGTTTGCGTCGCGGCGGCCCTGGCGCGGAGGGTTTCGCGTTCGGGCGCGATCTGGGCGAGTTCCTGTTGCACGCGATGGATTTTGCGGTCGCGATCCTGCAAAATGAGAAGTTTCTCGATAGTTTCCAGCATTGAAATTGAAAGCGTAGCGGCCATTTCAATCCAAGTCAAAAAATGTTTTGGCCACAGAGCCACAGAGAACACAGAGCGAATCGGAAAGAATTTTTCGTTCTCTGTGCGCTCTGCGTCTCCGTGGCAAATTCATTTTGCAGTTTCAGGTTTCACGGCTAACCTGTGGCCATGCGTTTCATCGGCAATGTCATCGAAAAATTGCAGCGGCATCCCAAGCGGGTCGTGTTTCCCGAAGGCGAGGAGCCGCGCATTTTGCAGGCGGCGCGGCAGTTTCACGCGCTGCGGCTCGGCGCGCCCATCGTGCTCGGCGACGCCGCAAAAATCAAAGAGGTCGCGGAAGGTTTGAACATTCCGCTCGACGGCATCCGCATCATCAATCCCGCCACGAGCGAGGACCTGGAAAATTTTGCAAACCGCTTTTACCGCGTGCGCCGCGAAAAAGGACTGCGCGCAGACGGAGGCGCGCGAGGCGATGTTGCAGCCGAATTATTACGGCACGATGATGCTGGCGATGCACCAGGCGGACGGCCTGGTTTCCGGCGCGTCGCACATCACCGGCAGCGTGCTGCGCCCGCTGTTCCAGATCATCAAGGCCGCGCCGGACATCAGCGACGGCTTCGAGCTGCATGGTGATGGAAGTCGAGGACACGCGCATCGGCGAAGAAGGCGTTCTGTTCATGGCCGATTGCGGCGTCATTCCCGACCCGACGGTGGATCAGCTCGCGGACATCGCCGTTTCCACCGCGCGGCTCGCGCGGCATATGCTCGGCGTGAAACCGCGCGTGGCGTTGCTGTCGTTTTCCACCAAGGGCAGCGCGTCGCATCCGTCCGTCGGCAAAGTGCAGGCCGCGACCGCGATGGCCAAACGCAAGGCGGAACAATTGTTTTTGGAGGCGGATTTCGACGGCGAATTGCAGGTGGACGCCGCGCTCGTGCCGGAAATTGCCGAACGCAAATTGCACGACAGCCAGGTGGCCGGCCGCGCGAACGTGCTGATTTTCCCCGACCTGAATTCCGGCAACATCGCCAGCAAGCTCGTCCGCATCGTCAGCCGCGCGAACGCCTACGGCCAGATTTTGCTCGGCCTCAACCGCCCGGCGGCGGATGTTTCGCGCGGTTCGAGCGCGCACGACATTCTCGGCGTCGCCGCGATCATCGGCGTGCAGGCCACCGATTACCAAAAACTTTATCCGGGCGCGGACGCGCATCTGCCGGGCGAATAAATTCGTTGATCGGTTCGCGATTCAATGATTTGACGAATGAACGATTCAACGCCCCGAGTTTTCATCGCCGCCACGCGCCAGAACGACGGCAAGACCACCACGTCGCTCGGCCTCATCGCCGCGCTGCAAAAACATTTTCCGCGCATCGGCTACATCAAGCCCGTCGGCCAGCGCTTCGTCGAAATCGAGGAGCAAAAAATTGACGAGGACTCCGTGCTGATGGATGCGGTGTATCGCATGAACTGCCCGCTCGTGGACATGAGCCCGATTGCCGTCGAGCCGGATTTCACGCGCAAATATCTCCAGTCGTCCAACAACGAGGCGCTCGTCAAAAAAATCCAGAATGCCTTCGACCGCGTTTCGTGGGAAAAGGATTTTGTCCTGTGCGAAGGCAGCGGCCACGCGGGCGTCGGCTCGGTTTTCGATTTGTCCAACGCGCAGGTCGCGAAAATTCTCGGCGCAAAAGTCATCATCGTTTCGCAGGGCGGCATCGGCAAGCCGATTGACGAAGTCGCGCTCAACCAGGCGTTGTTTGAAAAAGAAGGCGTCGAAATCATCGGCGTCATCCTGAACAAGGTGCTGGGCGAAAAAGTGGATTACGTCTCCGACTTCGCGCGGCGCGGACTCAAGCGCAAAGGCCTGGATCTGCTCGGCGTTCTGCCGCACGAACAAATCCTTTGCAATCCGTCCGTGGATTTGATCCGCGAGGAACTGCACGCCGAACTGCTGAACGCGCCGCCGACGCTGCACACGCTGGTGGACGACGTCGTGGTCGGCGCGATGGGCGCGCAGAACGCCATGCAATTTTTCAAGCGCGGCGTGCTGCTCATCACGCCCGGCGACCGCGAGGACATTCTGCTCGCCGCCGGCGCGATGACCAGTCCGCACAGCGACGAAAAAATGGCCGGCATCGTCCTGACCGGCGGCCTGCGCCCGGCGCAGGCGTGCTCAAAGCCATGCAAACCTTGCCGATTCCCGTGCTGCTGGCGAAGGCGGACAGCTACCAAGTCGCGTCCAAAGTCCACAATCTCACCGTCAAAACGCGGCCCGACCGACGCCGAAAAAATTTCGCTCATCCGCGACATCGTCGCCAAAAACGTCAACGTCAAAAAAATAATTGATTCACTCTGAAAATGTCTCTGCCGATTAACTCCATTTTTGAAAACTTTGCCGACTTATCAACCGGGACGGCCGATTGAAGAAGTCGCGCGCGAACTCGGATCTGCCCGCCGGATTCGATCATCAAAGTCGCGTCGAACGAAAATCCGTTCGGCCCGTCGCCGCTCGCGCTCGCCGCGATGCAAAAGGCGATTGCCGGCGTGAATCTTTATCCCGACGGCAACGCGTTTTATCTGAAACAAAAACTCGCGGCGAAACTTGGCGTCGAGCCGGCGAATCTGGTTCTCGGCAACGGCTCGAACGAAATCATCGAGTTCGTCGCGCACGCGCTGCTTGCGCCGGGCGACGACGTTGTCGTTTCGCAATTCTGCTTCGCCATTTATCCCATCGTCGCAAAAATGTTCGGCGCGAACGTCATCACCGTTCCGGCAAAAAATCACGGACACGATCTGCCCGCGATGCTGCAGCGCCATCACGCCGAACACGCGGATTGTTTTCGTGGCGAACCCGAACAATCCCACCGGCACGCTCGCGCCGCGCGAGGAAGTCATTCAATTCGTGAATCGAAGTTCCCGACGACGTGCTGCTGGTGATGGACGAGGCTTACATCGAATTTCTGGACGACGCGGTGGATTTGGTTCCGCTCATCCGGCTCGGCGCGCGGAAGAATCTGATTTTGATGCGGACGTTCTCAAAAATTTACGGCCTGGCCGGTTTGCGCATCGGCTACGGCATTGCAAATCCTG
Source organism: uncultured Verrucomicrobiae bacterium (assembly GCA_963755455.1). Taxonomy (GTDB): domain Bacteria; phylum Verrucomicrobiota; class Verrucomicrobiia; order Limisphaerales; family UBA11358; genus UBA11358. Next base: position 66,757 of record CAVWJH010000004.1, on the reverse strand, counting down.
AACTTGATTTCCGCGCTGGAAAAAATCCGCCAGCCGTTCAACGTCAACCTGCTCGCGCAAACCGCCGCGCTCGCCGCGCTGGACGACGACGAGCACGTCCGCAAAACGCGCGCAGAACAATTTCGCCGGGCTGGAATTTTTCAGCCGCGCGTTCCGCGATTTGAAATTGGAATACGTCCCGTCGTCCGCCAATTTCATTCTGGTGCGCGTCGGCGAAGGGCAGAAAGTTTTTGAGGCGATGCAAAAGCAGGGCGTGATTGTCGCGTCCGATGGGCGGCTATCAATTGCCGGAATGGATCCGCATTTCCGTCGGCACGCCGCAGGAAAACGAGCGGAGCTTGAATGTCTTGAAATTGGTGCTTTGAATCCAATTGCGGCGTCCGGTTAAGACAAGTATTCTCAACTCGTGATTATTTCAAAGTTCAGCCTAAAAAATTGGAGAAATTTTGAAACGGTCAAAGATATTGATTTAACCGAAAGAGTTTTTGTGGTCGGGCCAAACGCCGCCGGCAAATCAAACTTTCTCGACGTTTTCAAATTTTTGCGCGATCTCGCATTGCCGCGTGGCGGGCTTCAAGAAGCCATCAATCAACGTGGCGGCGTTCCCAAAATCCGATGTCTTTCGGCACGCAAGGAAACGGATATTGGCATAATGGTTGAATTGAAGTCGCCTGGCGCAAAAAGGTTTGCTTGGAAATATGCAATTGGCATCAAGGAGCAACGTGGTTCTCGCGAGCCTTATTTGATACATGAGACTGTCTGGAGGGATGGCGAGACGGAGCCGCTGTTCACGAGACCCAACGCAGATGATCGAAGAGACCCCAAACGCTTGACACAAACTTTTCTGGAACAAGTTAGCGCGAATTCGGAATTTCGAGAGATAGTCAGTTTCTTCCAACAGGTGCAGTATCTGCATCTAGTGCCGCAACTTATCAGGTTTCCAGAAGCGTTTCGTGGCAAGAAACTGGCTGGCGACCCATTCGGAATGGACTTTTTGGAAAGTGTTGCAAAAACCACACGAGGAAGCCGCGATGCCAAACTTCGCAAAATTGACCGCGCTTTGGAAAGGGTTGTTCCTCAATTTAAGAACTTAAGTTTCAGACAAGATGCATCAACAGGTGTTCCTCATTTGCAAGTGCAATTTAACCATTGGCGCGGATTTCCAAGCAATCAGCGCGAAGATCAACTTTCTGATGGAACTTTGCGGCTGATTGGATTGTTGTGGTCACTGCTTTCCGGAGATTCGCTTTTGTTGTTGGAAGAACCGGAATTATCATTGCATAAAGGAATTGTTGAGCAGTTGGCTCAATTGATCCATCGTCTGCAGAAAACTAAAAGCGGCAAACGGCAAGTTATTTTAAGCACTCACAGTGAAGTTTTATTGCAGCCCCGCGGTATTGATCCGCGGGAAGTATTGATGCTTATTCCCAGCAAAGATGGTTGCACCAGAATCGAACCAGCTTCAACCGACGCGGAAATAAATGCGCTTTTAAGCAGCGGTATGAGCATCGCTGATGCCGTCATTCCAAAAACATTTGCTCGCGACGCCAATCAAATGCTTCTCCAATTCTAATGGCAAATGGCATTCACATTAACCTTGCGGTTGAAGACGAACTCGGCGAGCAAATGCTCCGTGTTTTGCTCGCTCAAAGCGGACGCGGTTATCAAATAGGAGTTGTTCGTGGAAAACAAGGCAGCGGCTATTTGAAGAAAAATCTTTTAGCTTTCAACAACGCGGCAAAAGGTGTGGCCTATTTTATTTTCACCGACCTTGACGACAAACCTTGCGCGTCGGTTTTAATTGAAGATTGGTTCAATTGTTCGGTCGCTGACTTTCCGAAATATCGAACTCAAAACCTATTGTTTCAGATTGCGGTTCGTGAAGTTGAGTCTTGGATAATGGCAGACCGCGAAGCATTCGCAGCTTTTCTGGGCATTGCAGTCAGCAAAATTCCCGTCCAAACTGACAGCATTCCGAACCCAAAAGAATTTCTGTTAGGCCTCGCAAAAAAATCACGGAAGCGAAGTTTGCGTGACGATTTAGTTCCTCTGCCTGGCGACTATCGAAAAACTGGGCCGGATTACAATGGTCGGCTGTCGGATTTTTTGCATTCTGGATCATGGCGCGCAAGGGTAGCCGAATCTCATTCGTTAAGTTTGGCAAGAACGCGCAAAAAACTAGCGCGATTTCACCCCGTATTTCCGATTCGAAAGTTTTGAGGTTCAAATTCAATTGTTATGGCGATTGCGGACATCAGGCGGGAATATCAGCGCGCTCATCTGGAACGCACGGATTTGGAAGCGGATCCGCTGGCGCAGTTCGATGTCTGGTTCGCGCAGGCGTCCGTGGCGCAGGCGGGCAGCCGCTGGCTGAAAATCGGCGTCGCACTTTACAAACTCTGGCAGGCTATTCTTGGCCGTTCCCCGGCGGACGTGAACGCGATGGTGCTTTCAACCGTGGACAAAAACGGGCGGCCTTCATCGCGAAATGTTTTGCTAAAAGGCGTGGACGCTCGCGGCTTCATTTTCTTTACAAATTATGACAGCCGAAAAGGAAATGAACTTGCAGAAAATCCCAACGCCGCGCTGACATTTTACTGGCCGGAATTGGAGCGGCAAATTTGCGTGGCCGGTCCGGTTGAAAAAATTTCGCGTGAAGAATCGGAAACGTATTTCAAATCGCGACCGCGCGGCAGCCGGCTGGCGGCCTGGGCTTCAAATCAAAGCGATGTTGCCGCCGACCGCGCCGCGCTCGAAGCGAAGTGGAATGAAATGGAAAGGAAATTTCCGAACGACGTTCCGTTGCCGCCAAACTGGGGCGGTTTCGTGCTGAAGCCGGAGCGGATTGAATTCTGGCAGGGCCGTCCCAGCCGGCTGCACGATCGTTTTCAATATACAAAACAACCGGACAATTTCTGGAAACTGGAACGGATCGCGCCTTAAAATTTATAGACCAGTCCGCTGACCAGTTTCGCGTCGTTGTCCTTGTGTCCGGGTGCGGGTTCGTTCGCGAAATTATCGTCCACATAAACTTGCAGGCTGATTTTATGTGTGAGCGGGGTTTCCACGCCGATTTCAAAGTTGATCAGAAAATTATCCGGCTGGTCAACTTCGGGAAGAACTTCCACGTTTTGCCAGAGGCGCGCGTGAGCGTCGAATTTGTGTTCAAAGCGTTCGGCCAGGCGCAGCGTGGCATAGGTGTTGTATCCGCCGTCCAGTTTTTCATACAGGACGCCGGGGCCGGACTCGCCCGCGAGCGATGTTTGCGGTGTCTTGATGAAGTAATATCCCGCGCCGGGGCTGAAGGTGAAGCGGTATTTCACGTCCGCGATGCCGTCGTGCAGCGCTTCGGCGTGCGCATAACCATACCAGCGGTCGCTGAACAGGTGGTTGTATTGCCCGAAGCCGTGCAGGGTTTCATTGTTTTTTATGGAATCCGTTTCGCCGTAGGCTGCGTCTCCGCCCAAAGTGAACTCGTTCAACGGCGATTTCCTGTGGGCTTGAATCTTTCCGGTGAACATCACGCTGTCGCTGTTGCCCGCAGTCGCGGTGAGGCCGAGCGCAACGGTGCCTTCCCACTTGGGCGGCAGGTTGGTTTCCATGGCGGCGGGCGAATTGGTCTGGGCGACCGCAATGCCGAAACAGCTTCCGGCAAAAATGGCGGATGCGAATATGGCTAATATATGCTTTGTCATCGTTTCCAACTTGTGATTTATCTCACCTTGAGGAAGTCAAACATGAACAACCCCGGCAACAAATGGGGTTCAGTTTAGCACGAAATTCACAGGCAAGCCAAGACCGCATTTGCCTTTCTGAATTTTTTTTCAGAAAAATGCTGGCGTGGGTTTAAGACTCAAATCAATTTCAACTTGAGGTTTGAGGTTTCACTCATGGGATATTCCTTGTCCCGGCTCAAATCTTGTTGGCGGAACCAAAGGTAGCCTTCAAATTTACTTCAGTGAGCGGTCCGCCGGCAGCTTGGACTCGGCGCGGATCGGGGCGTTGGCCGGGTCGCCGCAGGGACAGAGGGCAATATCGTCCAGCGCGGGGATTTACTTGGGCGGCTCCTCGACTGCGGAATCTTCCTTGTCCTCGCCGATGACGGGCGCGATGGCCTGGAGTTTGTCGCCGGATTCCAGGTTGATCAATTTCACGCCTTGAGTGTTGCGGCCGGCTTCGCGGATGCCGTTCACGGAAATGCGGACCATCTGGCCTTTGAACGTGATGAGCATGATTTCGTCGTTGTCGCGAACCGTCAGCGCGCCGACAACCGCGCCGGTTTTCTCGTTCGTCTTCATCGTGATGATGCCCTTGCCGCCGCGCGACTGGATACGGTATTCCTCGAAGTCCGTGCGCTTGCCGATGCCGTTTTCACCGGCAACCAGAAGTTTTGCATCGGAAACGACAATCGCAAGCGCGACCACAGCGTCGCCCTTGTAAAGATTGATGCCGCGCACGCCGCCGGCGGGACGGCCCATCGGGCGCGCGTCTTCCTCGTTGAAACGGATGCTCATGCCGTCGCGCGTGATGAGCACGACTTCGCTCTTGCCGGTCGTGAGCTTCACTTCGATCAGGTTGTCACCTTGGTCAATGCCGATGGCGATGATGCCGCCTTTGCGGACGTTCGCGAAATCGGCGAGCGCGGTTTTCTTCACCGTGCCCTGTTTTGTCGCGAAGAAAACATAACCTGCTTGTTCCCAGGTGATGTCTTCCTTGTCCGCATTTGTTTTTGAAAGAACGCGAATCAGCGCGGCGACGTTTTCACCGGCTTTCAATTCGAGCAGATTTGCGATGCTCCGGCCTTTCGCGGCGCGGCCCATGTCGGGAATTTCGTGGACGCGCTCGACATAGACGCGCCCGGTGTTCGTGAAGAACATCAGATAATCGTGCGTGCTCGCGGTGAAAAGATGCTCGATGAAATCCTTGTCCTCGTCGGTGGCGGCTTCGCGTGTGGTCATGCCGATGACGCCCTTGCCGCCGCGCCGTTGCGAGCGGTAGCTGGATACATTCGTGCGCTTGATGAGTCCGTTGTGCGTGAGCGTGATGATGACGCCTTCGTTGACGATCAAATCTTCGATGGCGATCTCGCCTTCGTCGGGAACGATCTGGCTCTTGCGCGGCGTGGCGTATTTTTCTTTGATGACTTTCAGCTCCGTCTTTGATGATGGTCATCACGCGCGATTCTTTCGCGAGAATGTCGAGCAAATCCTTGATGCGTTCGAGCAGTTCCTTGTATTCGCCCTCGACCTTGTCAATTTCCAGCGCGGTCAGTTGATACAAACGCAATTCCAGAATCGCGTCCACCTGCCGCTCGGTCAGCGCGTAACGGCCCGCGTCGAGCCGCGTTTCGCTGCGGATCAAAATGCCCCAGCGCTCGACCTGTTTCTGCGTCCACTCGAACGCGAGCAGTTTCACGCGCGCTTCCTCGCGCGTTTTGGATTTGCGGATGATGGCGATGAATTCGTCGAGGTTCGCCAGCGCGATGAGATAACCTTCGAGCAACTCGGCGCGTTCTTCGGCTTTCTTCAATTCAAAGCGCGTGCGGCGCAAAACGACTTCGCGGCGATGCTCGATGTAGCACTGGATCATTTCCTTGAGCGTGAGCGTCTTCGGCTTGCCGTGGTCAATCGCGAGCGCGTTGACGCTGAACGAAACCTCCAGCTGCGTGTGCTTGTAAAGATTGGCGATGACGACCTTGGGATTGCCGTCGCGCTTGAGTTCCATCACGAGCCGCGTGTTCTCGTCGGACTCGTTGCGCATCGCGGAGATTTCCGTGATGACTTTTTCGTTCACCAACTCGGCGATTTTTTCCTCAAGCGCCGCGCGGTTGACGTTGAACGGAATTTCCGTGATGACAAGCTGCTCGCGGTTGCCGCTTCAATTTCCTCCGAGCCGACGCGCCCGCGCAATTTCACGCTGCCCTTGCCGGTCGTGAAATAATTCTTGATTCCCTCGACGCCGAGAATCATCCCGCCGGTCGGAAAATCCGGGCCTTTGATGAATTTCATCAACTGCGCGATGGTGATCTCCGGGTTGTCAATCTGCGCGCAAATGCCGTCAATCACTTCGCCAAGATTGTGCGGCGGCATGTTCGTGGCCATGCCGACGGCGATGCCGGTGCCGCCGTTGACGAGCAGGTTCGGAAACGCCGCCGGAAAAACCGTCGGCTCGGTCATGCGCTCGTCGTAGTTCGGGACGAAATCCACCGTGTCCCGGTCCATGTCCTGCATCAGCGCCGCGCCGAGATGCGTTAGCCGCGCCTCGGTGTAACGCATCGCTGCCGGCGGATCGTCCTCGATGGAGCCGAAATTGCCCTTGCCGTCCACGAGCCGCTCGCGCATCGCCCACGGCTGCGCCATGTGGACGAGCGTCGGATAAATCACCGCTTCGCCGTGCGGATGGTAATTGCCGCTGAAGTGTCGCCGCAGATTTTCGCGCACTTGTAAGGCTTGCGTCCGGGAAAGAGCGACAAGCTCGTGCATCGCGTAAAGGATGCGGCGTTGCGAAGGTTTCAAGCCGTCGCGCACATCGGGCAACGCGCGCGAAATGATCACGGACATGGAATAATCGAGGAACGAATTTTTGATTTCGTCCGCGACATTGATCTTCGCGATTTTTTCGTTCGCGGCGAACAACGGCGTGTTGCTCACCGGCAATTCGTTCGGGTCTTTGGATTTGTTTTCGTCAGGCATTTTTAATTTGAAGTTTGGATCATTTCAGAATAGTTCGTCTGGAAAACAGGGCAATCCAATGCGTTGAGCCGCCGCGCGCATTTCGCCGGTCGGTCGCGCATCAGCGGATCCACGGCACATAATGCAGCGCGGTCGCCACATGAATCGCGTCCAGCGAACGCAACGGCAACGTCCGGATGGCAATTCACAAGTAAATCGGCGGCGCGTTCGGCAACACAGCCGGTTCAGCGGATGAAACCGCAATTGTTCGGTGTCGTGCATCCATTGAAATACGGGCGATGGCGCTCTTTCGTTCAGCCGCGGAAATGTGTCCGGCTCGTTCTTTGATGCAGCAATGGCCGAATGCACTTCCGCAAGCGACAGTTCGGACGTACCATAGCTGGCTCGCCCGCAAGGTTGTATCGAACCATTCGCTGTCCTCCTCGCGGACCAGCAATTTTGAGATGATGGCAGCTGTCCAGATACATCAAATTACGGGCGCGAATCCCGTTCGGCGCGAATGATTTCATCCGCCGTCGGCCCGCCATGAATCGGCTGCTTCATCAGGAAATCACCCATGCCCTGAAAAACTTTTCCAGGCTCGCGGGTTTTCTGCCTTGATCAGCCTGGCCTTCGGCTTGCCATCGCTCGTGATCGTGATTTCGCGCCCGCCCGCCACCAATTCGAGCAGCGCCGACAAGTGAGCTTTTGCCGCACGGACACTGATGATTTCGTCCAATGCCCGGCAACGCGCAACTTCGCGCATAACCATGGGTTCTGTTGTTTCAGCTTTCATTTTCAAAGGCCGCATTCGCCGCCTGTATAATGGTTTTTGTTTCTTCATGCGCAAATGTAGTCTCATGTGACTACATTGTCAATGTTTTGTTCAAAAAATTTCAAACGTCCAGATTGCGCACGTTGAGCGCGTTGTCCTCGATGAACTGGCGGCGCGGCTCGACTTCCTCGCCCATCAGCCGCGAGAACATTTCCTCGGCTTCGACCGCGTCGGTCAGGTCAATCCGCAACAGCTTGCGCACGACCGGATTCATCGTGGTCTCAAAAAGCTCTTTCGCGTCCATTTCACCGAGACCCTTGAAGCGGGTCATCTGGATGCCCTTTTTGCCGACGGCTTTCACGCTGTTCAAAATTTCCGGGATCGAAAACAACGGCGTCACCGTCGCTTTGTCGCCTTCGCCCTCGATCAATTCATACAACGGCTTGTCCTGCGCGGCATAATGGTCTACGGCCAGACCCTTCTTGGAAAGTTTGCCGAGCAATTCCGCGATGGCCTTGCTCTCAAGATGCAAATCCGCCTCGACCGCGCGACGCGTCTGGTTCTTCGGCTTGTCGGATTTTTCCTTCGCTTCGGCGTCGTAAAGGTCGGAATTCTTGTCTTTGAATTTCTGCACGTCGTCGAGGTCATCAAAATAATGAACCGTCTCGTCGTTGCCCTCGCGGACTCTTGATGAGGAAAACCGGGAACGTGCCGCTGCTTGCTGCGCTTCTCGACGTAATCGCCAAAATCGCCGCCCTGACGGCGGATGAACGTCGCGTATTTGTCGAGCGATTCGAGCAATGTCAAAATTTCTTCCAGTTGCTTCGGCGCAAGTTCGCGTCCGTCCGCGAGATTTTTCAATTTCACTTCCTCGACGCCATTTTGCAACAGGATGCGATTAAGCTGCACGTCGTCGTCAATGTAATCGGTCTTCTTTTTGCGCGTGATGCTGTAAAGCGGCGGCTGCGCAATATAGACATAACCGTCTTTGATGAGCTTCGGCATCTGCCGGTAAAAAAACGTGAGCAACAACGTGCGGATGTGCGAGCCGTCCACGTCGGCGTCGGTCATGATGATGATTTTGTGGTAACGCAATTTCGCAATGTCAAACGCGCCCTCGCCCTCGCCGTCGCCGATGCCCGTGCCGATGGCCGTGATCATCGTGCGGATTTCGTTGTTCTGAAGAACTTTGTCCAGCCGCGCTTTCTCGACGTTGATCAATTTGCCGCGAATCGGCAGAATCGCCTGAAATTTCCGGTCGCGTCCCTGTTTTGCCGAACCACCTGCGGAATCACCTTCGACAATATACAATTCCGTGTTGACCGGATCGCGGTCGGAACAATCCGCCAATTTTCCCGGCAAACCGCCGCCAGTGAGCGCGGATTTGCGGACCGCTTCACGCGCCTTGCGCGCCGCCTCGCGCGCGCGCGCTGCGTTGAGACTTTTATCAATGATGCGTTTCGCGATCGGCGGATTCGCATCGAAATAACTCATCAAGCCTTCATAAGTAACCGAGCCGACGATTTTTTCCACTTCCGGCGAAAGCAATTTCACCTTCGTCTGCGATTCAAACTTCGGGTCGCTGTGCTTGACCGAAATCACCGCCGTCAAACCTTCGCGCACGTCGTCGCCGGTGATCTGCGGGTCTTTTTCCTTCAACAACTCGTTCGACTTCGCGTATTGATTGATCGCGCGCGTCACGGCGCTGCGGAAGCCGCTCAAATGCGCGCCGCCGTCGGGATTGAAAACCGTGTTCGTGTAGCAAAGCACCTGTTCGCTGTAGCTGTCGTTGTATTGCAGCACGACCTCGACGTGGACTTCGATCTCCTTGTCGTCCAATTTTTCCTTTGTCTCTTTGTTGAACGAAATCGGTTTCGGATGCAACGGCTCCTTGCTCTTGTTCAGTTGCCGGACAAACTGCTCGATGCCGTCGCGGTAAAAAAAGATTTCCGGTTTCATGTCCGGCTGGCGCTCGTCCAGAAAAGTGATTTCCAGACCCGAATTCAAAAACGCCAGTTCGCGCAACCGCTGTGAAATGATGGCCGACTTGAATTCCACCGTGTCGCGGAAAATTTCCGGGTCAGGCTTGAACGTGATCAGCGTGCCGGTGCTTTTCGTTTTGCCGATGACATGGAGTTTTTGAATCGTCTTGCCGCGTTCAAATTCCATGTGATGCACTTCACCGTCGCGCGAGACTTCGACCTCGAACCATTCGCTCACCGCGTTCACGCATTTCGCGCCGACGCCGTGGGTGCCGCCGGAAAATTTGTAGCCGCCCTGGCCATATTTTCCGCCGGAATGCAACGTCGTCAAAACCATTTCGACGCCGGGAATTTTGTATTGCGGATGGATGTCCACCGGAATGCCGCGCCCGTTGTCGCGGACGGAAAGCGAGCCGTCCATGTGGATCGTCACTTCAATCTTGTCGCAGTGGCCGGCCAGATGTTCGTCCACGGAATTGTCCAGCACTTCGCTACACGCAATGATGCAGCGCGCGCTCGTCCGTGCCGCCGATATACATTCCGGGCTTCTTGCGGACGGCTTCGAGACCTTCGAGTTTTCCGAGCTGCGCCGAGCCGTAACTGCCTTTAACCGCACCTGCGGAAACCACTTTTTCTTCGGATGAATCAGAATTTTTCGCCATAAAAATTGAATTAAACCAACGCCGTTTTTTCGCATCGGCAGATTGTAAAAATTGTAAAAAAATTCGCTGTTTTTCACAATGTTTATTTGAAGAATTTTTGGCTGAAAAACACCATTAGTTGTGCCGATTTTTCTTGCAAACCAAATATGTTGTGGTTCTTGAAATTCGCGCAAAACGTCTTCAAAAATGCGTGAAAAACACCGGAAATCATCCTCACGCAAAGGGCGCAAAGACGCAAGGGCTTTGAAAAATAATTTCTTTGCGAGCTTTGCGCCCTTTGCGTGAGCTTAAATTCTTTGCACTTTTTTACGGCAATTCTTTTTGTCATTCTCCGCGCGTGCAACTTCAACGCGAAGAACTGCTCGCGCCGCTGAAACAATTTTTCGGCTTCAGTTCGTTCCGTCCGTTGCAGGAGGAAATCATCCGCGACTCGCTCGCCGGCAACGACGTTTTCGCCGTGCTGCCGACCGGCGGCGGCAAGTCCCTCTGTTTCCAACTGCCCGCGCTTGTGCGGCCCGGGACTCACCGTCGTCGTCTCGCCGCTCATCGCGCTGATGAAAGACCAGGTGGACGCGCTGCAAGCCGCCGGAGTCGCTGCGACATTTTTGAATTCTTCGCTCGCCGCCGGCGAGTCGCGTCCGCGTTTGCGCGGGTTGCACAACGGCGAATTCCGTCTGCTCTACGTCGCGCCGGAGCGGTTGATGCTGTCCGGATTCCTCGACGACTTGAAAAAATGGAACGTGAATCTCTTCGCGATTGACGAGGCGCATTGCGTCAGCGAATGGGGACACGATTTCCGGCCGGAATATCGGCAGCTCAAAACTCTGCGCGAACAATTTCCCGGCGTCCCGTGATGGCGCTCACCGCCACGGCCACCGAGCGCGTGCGTGAGGACATCGTCAAACAACTTCATCTGAAAAACGCCGCGTGCTACGTCGCCAGTTTCAATCGCCCGAATCTGACTTATCGTGTCGCCGCAAAATCCGGCGCTTACGAGCAAATTCTTTCGTTCATCGTCTCGCGCAAAAACGAAAGCGGAATCATTTATTGTCAGGCGCGCAAAACGACCGAAGACCTCGCGCGCAAACTTTCCGAGGATGGTGTCATCGCGTTGCCGTATCACGCCGGAATGGAGAGCGACGGGCGCTCGCGCAACCAGGAAAAATTTCTCCGCGACGAAGCGCGCGTCGTCTGCGCGACGATCGCTTTCGGCATGGGCATCAACAAACCGAACGTGCGTTTCGTGATTCACTACGATCTGCCGAAAAACATCGAAGGCTATTATCAGGAAACCGGCCGCGCCGGCCGCGACGGTTTGCCAAGTGAATGTCTTTTGCTGTTCAGCCCCGGCGACCGCGTGAAGCAAATGCGGTTCATTGACGAAAAACCGAATCCGCAGGAACGCGAAATCGCCCGCGCGCAATTGGAGCAGATGATTCATTACGCCGAAGTCGCCACTTGCCGCCGGGAATTTCTGCTCGGCTACTTTGGCGAAAAATTCACACCAAACGAAATTGGTAGGGACGCGCTGCCGCGCGTCCAGGCTGACCAGCAGGTCAGCCCTACCGATTCAATCAATTGCTCCGGCTGCGATAATTGCCTTTCGCCGCGCGCAACTTTCGACGGCACGCTCGCCGCGCAAAAATTTCTCTCGTGCGTCTATCGCATCCGCGAGAAAAGCGGTTTTGGCGTTGGCATCAATCACGTCGTCGAAGTGCTCACCGGCGCGGACACGGAAAAAATCCGCAAGTTCGGACACCAAAATCTTTCGACCTACAACATCGGCGGCGAACATGCGCGCGCAGAATGGGGCGCAATTGGCCGTGAACTTGTCCGGCTCGGTTTCCTTTTTCAAAACACGGAGAAATTCAGCATCATTGAAATCACCGACGCCGGACTCGCCGCGCTTAAATCGCGGCAGAAAATCACGTTGACCAAACCTGTCGCGCCGACCGAGCCGCAAAGACATCGCGCGGGCGAAATTGCCTGCGACGAGGCGTTGTTTGAAGAATTGCGCGCGCTGCGCAAACAACTTGCCGACGAACGCGGCGTGCCGCCGTACATTATTTTCTCCGACGTATCGCTGCGGCAAATGGCTCGATTTTATCCGGCGAACGATACCGAATTTTCGCGCGTCAGCGGCGTCGGCGACAAAAAATTGCGCGAGTTCGGCGAAATGTTCCTGCGCGAAATCGCCGCGCATTTGCAATCGAATCCGCGCCAGATTTTCGCGGACGATTCATTTAGTGAAACAGGCGCGACGCCTGTCCCGCGCCGTTCGCGGCTCACCGACACAACGCGCGAAACGCTGCATTTTTTCCGGCAGGGCAAAACGGTTTCTGAAATTGCGCGCATTCGCGGTTTCAAAGACAGCACGATTTACAGTCATCTCGAAGAAGCGATGCTCGCGGGCGAAAACATTGACGTGAACACTTTGGTTTCCGCCGCCGCGCAGCGCGATATCGCAGCGGCATTCAAAAAACACGGCTTTGGCAATCTCGTCGGCGTGGTCGAATCGCTTGGCGGCAGATACGGCTATGGCGAATGCCGCCTCGTGCGCGCCGCATTGCAAAAAACGTAGCGCAGGCGTCTCGCCTGCGCAGCGAGCGCTTCAGTGTGAGCATTAAAAATTACGCCGCTTCGGCTTCGCCGACGCAGGCAGGCGGGACGCCTGCCCTACTTTGACTCGCTTTTTCCGCGCGCGAACTTTATTTTCTGCGAATGTCTTTGACTGAAAATCTTTTGGCGCATCCCGACCAATTTGTCCGCCGCCACATCGGCCCGAACGCAAATGAAGCGAACGAAATGCTCGCGCTGCTCGGCTTCAAAAATCTGGACGAATTGATTGACGCCGCCGTTCCGAAAAAAATCCGGCTCGACAAAAAATTAAACCTGCCCGCCGCGCAAAGTGAATTTGAAGCGCTCGCCGAATTAAAAAAAATCGCCGCGCGAAAATAAAGTTTTCCGCTCGTTCATCGGCATGGGCTATTACGATTGCATCACGCCGCCGGTCATCCAGCGCAACGTTCTGGAAAATCCCGGCTGGTATCACGCAATACACGCCGTATCAGGCCGAGATTTCCCAAGGCCGCCTCGAAGCGCTGCTGAATTTTCAGACGATGGTCACCGACCTCACCGCGCTCGACATCGCCAACGCCTCGCTGCTCGACGAAGCCACCGCCTGCGCCGAAGCGATGACGATGTCCCACCGGCTCAAAGGCTCGGACGCACGAAACGTTTTCTTCGTCTCGGAAAACTGCCATCCGCAAACCATCGAAGTCGTCCGCACGCGCGGCGCAGGCGCTGGGAATTGAAGTCGTCGTCGGCAATCACGAAACTTTTCAGTTCAGCGAAAAAGTTTTCGGCGCGCTCGTGCAATATCCCGACACGTTCGGCGCGATTCACGATTACTCCGGCTTCGCGGAAAAAGCCCACGCCGCCGGCGCGATGCTCACCGTCGCGACGGATTTGCTGGCGCTCACGCTCATCAAGCCGCCCGGCGAATTCGGCGCGGACATCGCCGTCGGCAGCGCGCAACGCTTCGGCGTGCCGCTCGGCTACGGCGGACCGCACGCGGCGTTCTTCGCCACGCGCGATGAATTCAAGCGCCAGATGCCCGGACGCATCGTCGGCGTCTCCAAAGATTCGCGCGGCAAACCGGCGTTGCGCCTCGCGCTCGGCACGCGCGAGCAGCACATCCGCCGCGAAAAAGCCACGAGCAACATCTGCACCGCGCAGGCGTTGCTCGCGAACATGGCGTCGCTCTACGCCGTGTTATCACGGGCCGGAAGGGTTGAAGAGAATTGCGCAGCGCGTTCATGCGCTGACGCAGCATTCTGGCCGCGGGTTTGGAGAAACTTGGCTACGGCGTTGGCAGTCCAAAGTCCAAAGTCCACAGTCAAAGTTCTTTGACACGTTCGCGATTGACTCTGGGCGACAAACGTGCTGCCGACATTTTGAAGATTGCCGAAGCGCATCGGATGAATTTCCGCGTCATTGACGACAACACGATCGGCATTTCGCTCGACGAAACCACGAGCGTCGCATGACGTGACTGAAATTCTTCAGGTTTTTAACGGCGACAAGCCGCTCAACTTTCACAGTCGACGATCTTGACTGCAAAGACTTCGGACATTCGGACTTCGGACTTCGGACTTTCTTGAAGCACAAAGTTTTCAACTCGCTATCACACCGAAACCGAGATGCTCCGCTACATCAAGCGGCTCGAATCGCGCGACCTCTCGCTCACGGCCTCGATGATTCCGCTCGGCTCCTGCACGATGAAGCTGAACGCGGCGGCGGAAATGTTTCCCGTGTCGTGGCCGGAGTTTGCGAAGATTCATCCGTTCGCGCCGCTGAAGCAGACGCGCGGCTACCAGATTCTTTTTCAAAACCTCGAAGACTGGCTCGCGGAAATCACCGGCTTCGCGGGAATTTCGTTGCAGCCCAACGCCGGTTCGCAGGGCGAATACGCCGGGCTGCTCGTCATCCGCGCGTATCACGAATCGCGCGGCGAGGCGCATCGCAACGTCTGTCTGATTCCGACTTCCGCGCACGGCACGAATCCCGCCAGCGCGGTCATGGCCGGAATGAAAGTCGTCGCCGTCGCGTGCGACACGAACGGCAACATTGACGTGGCCGATTTGCACGCCAAAGCCGAGGCGCACAAAAATGATTTGTCGTGCCTGATGGTGACGTATCCGAGCACGCACGGCGTGTTCGAGGAAACCATCCGCGAGATTTGCGAAATCATTCACGCGAACGGCGGACAGGTTTATATGGACGGCGCGAACATGAACGCGCAGGTCGGCTTGACTTCGCCCGGCTTCATCGGCGCGGACGTCTGCCATTTGAATCTGCACAAGACGTTTTGCATTCCGCACGGCGGCGGCGGGCCGGGCGTCGGGCCGATTGGCGTGGCGGAACATCTCGTGGAATTTCTGCCCGGCCATCCGACGTCGTCAATCTCGGCGGCGAAAATCCGATCGGCGCCGTCAGCGCCGCGCCGTGGGGCAGCGCGAGCATTCTGCCGATTTCGTGGATGTATATCGCGATGATGGGCGCGGACGGACTGACCGAGGCGACGAAGTTCGCCATCCTCAACGCGAATTACATTTCCAAGCGGCTGGAAAATTATTTCCCGACGCTCTACCGCAGCAACGGCCTCGTCGCGCACGAATGCATTCTCGATTTGCGCGCGTTCCACAGCCACCACCGCCGAGGACGTGGCGAAGCGGCTGATGGATTACGGCTTTCACGCGCCGACGCTTTCGTTTCCCGTCGCCGGCACGCTGATGGTCGAGCCGACCGAAAGCGAATCGAAATACGAACTGGACCGTTTCTGCGACGCGATGATTTCCATCCACGCGGAAATGACCGCGATTGAAAATGGTTCTGCCGACGCGAAAAATAATCTGCTCAAGAACGCGCCGCACACGGCGGACCAGATCGCCAGCGACAATTGGAATCGTCCTTACACGCGCGAGCAGGCGGCGTTTCCGGCGAAGGATTTGCACGAATACAAATTCTGGCCGCACGTCAGCCGCGTGGACAACGTCTTTGGCGACCGCAATCCGGTCTGCTCGTGCGCGGGGATGGAGAATTATTCGGAATGAAACTTCCCGCCGACAGCGAAATTGCTTTGCCGAAGTTGACGCGTATTTGCTTGTTCCACTTCCGCGAGGTGGCAAATCCAAATTTCTTTCACGGGCCGGTTATTCCATCGAAGATGCGGAACGTCTGATTGAAGACATCCGTTCTCAAATTCTTCCGCTCGATGCGACACCTGCCGGCTTCACAAAATTTGGCGACCTTTTTGAGATACGCGGAATCTTGCGCGGACCGAACGGCGTCTCGCTGCGCGTGAAAACCATCTGGATACGCGAGCACTTGCAAGGCAACGTCCGCTTTGTTACCTTGTTGCCAGACAAGTCAAAGACGACATGAAATTTGAACTCTACACAGACGCGGTTCTGACCTGCGACGTGCCGGAGCACAAGCTCAAGCGCGGCGATGTCGTCAAACTTGTTGACCATCACGTCGCGCCCGACGGCAGCGAAGGTTATTCCATCGAGGTTTTCAATGCGGTCGGCGACACCATCGCCGTCACCGCCGTTTCCAAAACGTCGCTCGAACCGTTGCGCGAAGATGAAATTCTTTCCGCGCGCGTGCTTGTCGCTTGAAATCTTCTTCGGCGTCCGCAACCCGGTTTGCTCCTGCGTGGGGATGGAGAATTATTCTTAACCGCAGAGACGCGGAGGCACAGAGGTTGGCCACGGATGAAACACGGATAGCGTAACTTGCGTTTTTTTGGCCGCATCATCCAAGGCGGCAAGTGTTTCGGGCAGTTGCGTTTCAACTTTTCCAAATTCTCTTTCAAGGGTGTTGTCAACCTGACCGTTGGCCAGCAGTTGAGTATAGCCAGATTGACAAAAAATCTTTTTGGGTGGCAGTGGCTTCCATTTTTCGGTCTTGATGGTAAAAACCTGCAAACGTCCACCATTTGCAAAGCGTCTTAACAAAACCTGTGAGACATAATGCTGTTTTTGAAAAACGGTTTTCATACCGGAGACCAAATTGAATCCGTGTTCATCGGTGTTCATCCGTGGTTAATTCATCCCGAATCGCGGCCAGTTCCGCGCGCGGTTCATCTTCGACGTGGTTCATCCGGTCGGCGCGGCGATACCAATAGCGGGCGTTGCCGGGGTCGCCTTCCATCTTGTGCAGCACCGCGTGAATCCACGCGGCGTTGCCGTCTTCGTATTGCTGGACGATTTGATGCGCGGCGTCCCACTCGCCGGCCAGAGCCAGTTCCGCCGCTTTCAGCAATTCATCGTTCGGCGCGCTCATTGCCGTTATTTTACAGCCAAGCCGCCCGGAAATTCATCACTTGACCGCGCGGAGGAGTCCGAGCTTGTAGGGCAGATGGCCGTAGTCGCCGTGGTTGTCGGCGTCAGAAATTCCCTGGTAAAGGAACATAAGGTTGTCGGGGTCGAGAACCTGCCGTTCGTCGTTCACTTCACGAAACATTTCACCATGGCTGACCTGGCTGGACCACGGGGTGACGCCGTCTTCAAAGGTCACGTTGGCCTTGCCGGCAAACGGATGTTCCGGCGTGTCGAATCCTTCGATCGGATACCATTCGCCATCCAGCTTGTCCGCCACATAGGCGCGGTAATAACGTCCGGCTCCCAGCGCTTCCACGCAGGTGAGGTATTTGTCCACGCCCTTGATCTTGTAGGTGAAGCCGGCTTCGAACACGTTGTTGCGGTTGCCGTGCATGGCGATCACGGGATTGCTGAAGCCCTTGGGGAAATCCGCGTAGGTTGTCCGGCTGCGATAAAAGTTTCCGTCATCGCCGGTGAAAAACATATACATATATTCCCCGTCGCCGATGAAATGATAGTCAATCGGGAGGCCGGGCAGCGGTGTGCCGCGCTCGAAGAACTGCTGGGGCGCGCTCCAGGAAGTCGGGTCATCCGGATTATCGCTGGTGGAATAGGCCGGCGTCTGGGTTTGGAAGGTGAAATACCATTTCTTCTGCGGAGAGAAATAGAACACTTCCGGCGCGCACTTGTAACCGCCGAAGCCCGGAACGGTATCCATGTAAAAAAGCTTGGCATTGGGAGCGTCCTTCCAATCGGCAAAGCTCGTGTGAATCATGTTCCACCCGCCGCCGCCGCCGCGACGATAGCCCGCGCTTGGCTGGTTGGTGCCGGGGTTCTGCAATGCCGCCGCCGCAGGGCCGCTGACCATGTAGGCGGTGGCGTAAATTTCCCACTTGCCGTGGTAACGAAAGATTGTGGGGTCTTTGACCGAGTAAAGAAAATGGTCGGCGTCGTTTTGCGGCGCAACCAGTATGCCAGTTGACACCCATTTAATCGGCTTGCCCAGCAGGCCGGGCAGCGTGTTCGTGACGGGAGCGTGGATTTCAGGAATGGGTCCGAGATCAGGACCACGACGTTGCCCTGGCCCGCCCTGCGCGAACAGGGGTGCGGCCGAAGCCACCACCAAGCTCATAAAACTGACGAAAAGAAACGGATGGGTTTTCATGGGCAGCATGGTAATTGCGCCTCGCCAATTGGGTCAATCTAATGTTTGTTTTTTATTGAATTTCCGTTAGGGAACCGCTGATTTAATCCATTGGTCTTCGATTTTATACAGACGGCGGAGATGAGGTTTTATAAACTTCGAGGCATGACGCAACAGCCGAGTTTTTCCCAGGCCGAGTTTGCAGATAAAAAGAAGATCACCCGCCGCGAGAAGTTTCTCGCGCGCATGGAAGCTCTCATTCCATGGTCGAAACTGCTGGGCGTCATCGAACCGTTCTATCCCAAAGGAGAACGGGGACGCCCGCCCATCGGGTTGGAGCGGATGTTACGGGTCTATTTTCTCCAGCAATGGCATGGCCTGGCCGATGAAGCCCTCGAAGACGCGCTCTATGACAGTCAGGCCCTTCAGGGTTTTGCCCGCATTGATCTGGCCGCCGAGGGCGTGCCCGACCCCACCACGCTCTTGAAATTCCGGCGGTTGCTCGAAACCCATGACCTGTGCAAAGGCCTCTTCGCCGCCATCAACGCCGACCTCACCGCACGCGGCCTGCTGCTGCGCGAAGGCACATTGGTGGACGCCACGCTGATCGCCGCGCCGCCCTCGACCAAGAACCGGGAAAGGAAACGCGACCCGGAAATGCACCAGACCAAAAAGGGCAACCAATGGTATTTCGGGATGAAAGCCCATATTGGGGCGGATCGGGACAGCAAGCTGGTTCACACCGTGGTGGTCACCGCCGCCAACGTGGCGGACATCACCAAAACGGCGGAATTGCTGCATGGGCAGGAGAAGCAAGTCCATGCCGACGCCGGCTACACCGGCGTGGAAAAGCGCGCCGAGATTGTGGCGTTGGAGCGGAAGATTGACTGGCAGATTGCGCGCAAACGCGGCCAGATCAAAGCGATGAAAGAAGGGACTGAGAAAGAAACGCTCAAGGCGGTTGAGAAAGCCAAAGCCGCGGTGCGAGCGTTCGTGGAACACCCCTTCCACCTCCTCAAGAATATTTTCGGGCATCGGAAAGTGCGCTATCGGGGGCTGGCCAAAAACGGGCATCAACTTTACACGCTCTTTGGACTGGCCAACGTGATCATTGGCGCGCGGCAGGCCACGGCATGAAAAACCGGACGCGCGCCGCCAAGACGGATTGAAAAAGGCGGAAAACCACCCCAACTGAACCAAAGCCAACCACCGAACCGGAGAATCCGGTCGCCAGATTCCCCAGAAAATGCCATCTTCCCAATGTTCAGAAATCGAAATTTGAAAAATTGGCTTTATTCAGCGCTTCCCTAGCTCAACAAAATCTTGCGCGCCGTTCCTTCGGGGTCGTCCACGATGCGGCATTTGTTGTCGAACACCATGGTCGGACATTGTTCCGGATCGAACGGCTTCCAGCTCAGGCCGGACTGGCTGGGATTGCCGGCGCGGGCGAAATTGGCCCAAGCCGTGGCCATCTTCTTGGCCAGCTTCTGCGCCTCCGGCGTGTTCCCGGTGCCCTGTTCGCAGCGCTTCGCGTTGTCAAAGCAGAAAGCCAGTTCGGCCGTGTGCCAGGCGCCCGCATCTTCGAGCATCGGCGATTGCCAGGTGAAATAATACGCGAACACCGGCGCGGCGTTCAGGTCGTGCTTCATCTTGGCCATGCGGGTGACATTGTTGCGCACCAGCAGGCCGCTCACGCCGTAGGACAGCGTGCGGATGCTCTTCTCCGGGTGCGCCTGCTTCATGGCGGCGATCAGCGCGCTGGCCTTGGTGTCGCCGATTACTTTCGCCAGTTTGTCATGCCACTCGGCCTCGGTCGGCTTGGAGGACATTTGGTTGCCTTCTTCACTTACCGAGCCGATCAACATCGGCACGTTCCTGGAAATGTCCGGCGCACCTTCGAAAAATGAACGCACCGGGATAATGCGGCCGTCCATGGTCGGCCCCATGCCAACGTGCGGCGTGGAACCCCACGGCGCACCCATGCCGAGACTCGGCTGCCTGGGTCCGTTGACCTTTTCTGCAACTTGCATGGCGGCCGCGTTCAAAGCGGCCCAATCCATCTTTTTCAGGCCGTCAATATCGTTCGGCCTCAGCCCCAGTTGAGCCATGATATATTTTGCAAACTCCCGCGATTGCTCTGCGCTGGGAGGATTGCCGCCGCCGCCCGACTGCACAGCCGCGCGATGGAACAGCCCCGCCGCCGACGGCATACCCATCAGTGTGGTGACTTTCGACCCGCCGCCCGACTGGCCATAGATCATAACATTGTCGGGATCGCCGCCGAAACTGGCAATGTTGTCGCGAATCCAGCGCAGAGCCGCCACCAAGTCGGTCATGCCGACGTTCACGGAATCGGCATAGGCTGGTCCGCCAATCTCGGACAGATCGAAGAAGCCGAGGATATTGAGGCGGTGATTGACCGTCACAGAAACGACGTCGTGATGCCGGGCCATTTGCGCGCCTTCCTGCGATGGCAGTTCGTAAGACGAGCCGAAGAAGAAACCGCCGCCGTGAAAATAGACCATCACCGGACGCTTGCCGGTCAGGCTCGGCGTCCAGACGTTCAGCTTAAGCATATCTTCGCCCTGGTAGCCGTCGTCCCAATCCTGGATGAACGTCTGTTCGATCGAACCCCACACGGCGTCGCCCTGACCCTGCTGGGTGGCGGGGCGATCCCAGCTATGCAGGTTCTGCGGGCAATTCGGCCCGTAGATCAGCGCGGGATATTCGCCGGTCCAGGGCTTGGGCGGTTTGGCGGGAAGCCAGCGGTTCTCGCCGCCGGTGTTCTGGCCATACGGTATGCCTTTGAACGTGAAGACGTCACCGTCCACAAAGCCGCGCACCTTGCCGTATTGTGTGTCCGCGACGGCCTAACGCGGCGTGGAACAGGTTCCCGGCTCCTGATGCGCGGCGGTCTTGATGCTGTCGGAAGCGCGGGCGGTTCCGGTCAGCGCGGCTCCCATTCCTGCGGCAGCGGAAAGCAGGAGTGCCTGGCGGCGGCTGATCTGGTTGCGATTTTCAGAATTGGAATTTGACATGACCTTTCCTTTCTA
Organism: uncultured Verrucomicrobiae bacterium; assembly: GCA_963755455.1. Classification (GTDB taxonomy): domain Bacteria; phylum Verrucomicrobiota; class Verrucomicrobiia; order Limisphaerales; family UBA11358; genus UBA11358. The sequence continues at coordinate 45,583 of CAVWJH010000004.1, read as the reverse complement.
TGTTCGGTTGGTTTTCTTTTGCAGCGCGGCACCTGCCCTGCGCCACGCAGTTGGACTATTTGACGGGGATCAGCATCTGGGTAAATGAATGTGCCGGAAAGCTGTAATTGATTTTGCTGCCGCCAAATTGAATTTGCTTGGTGGCGATGGAAACAGCCTCGTTGGTCTTTGTATTCGCCGCCGTGACCGAATCGCCGTTGACCTCCTTGACTGTGGCGCTTCCCGTGTAGTCTCCACTCTGCAAAAGTATATCGGAGGTGATGGCACTCGTTTCATTCCGGTTGACGACATTGACCACAAGAGTTTTGGTAATGTCATTTAACACGGCGGTAACATCGAGATAAGGTATTTCATTGAATACTTTGTTGCTGTATTTTTCACTGTCAACATACACATCCAGAGCGGTGCCGCGAGCGTTGTTGGAATACAGATAGAAGGCCTGATACAGCGCATTCTTGTAATCGCCATCCGGTGAATTTCCCACCAGGCTGGAGAGCATCGTAATGTTCGCCATTTTGACGATGTCGGCATGACGGATGAAGGAGTTCAGGTGTTGCGCCACCATGAGGGACCCGGTCAGCGTGGCACCTCCAGCCGACCATTCGTCAAAGGAGATATACACGGGCCGTTTGGAGCCGGATTTTATTTCTGCCTTCTCAATCAAATCCTTTATGATGTTGATTTTTTGATCCACATCCAAACCCAGAGACATCATCCCGGAAAAGCTTCTATCACCATTGAGCGCCTCCGTGGCATACCGATGCACAGAGAGGTAATCAATACTGCCCACCATATGCTGCAACACATAATCATCCCAATCAATCCAGTTGTTATTCGGGCTTGTAATTGGAAGCCCCGTCGGCGATGAATTTGACGTTCCCGTCCACCAGCCGCATGATCTTGGCGGCTTCCAGCGCAAACTTGCAGTAGTCTTCCGCATCCTTCTGCCCCATCTGCCAGGGTCCGTCCATTTCGTTGCCCAGAGACCAGTATTTGACATCAAATGGTTGCTCATTGCCATACTTCCTCCGTAGATCCGAATAATAGGTTCCTTTCGGATAATTGCAGTATTCAATCCAATGCCTGGCCTGATCCAGAGTTCCCAGGCCTGCGTTGATGCAGATGAAATTCTCCGCCCCAATCAGGCTGCAGAGTTTTGCATACTCATCCGTCCCCATCTGATTGCTGTCAATCTGATGCCACGCCAGGTCGAGTTTGGCCGGACGCTGGTCCTTTGGGCCAATCCCATCCTCCCAGTTGTAGCCGGAGACGTAATTCCCTCCGGGCCACCGCACCACCGGAATTTGAAGACCCTTGATCAGTTGGATGAAATCCTTTCTAAAACCATTCGTATCAGCCAAAGAAGATTGAGGATCATAAATGGTGCCATAGACCACCGAGCGTATCGGTTCAAGAAAGGCGCCGTAAATGTTGGGGTCCACTGTCCCGATTTTGCGGTCCAGATCAATTTTAATGACCGCCGTTTGCTGTGCCATGAGATTCCCGGCGACCAGTCCGGAAAGTAGGATGCAAGTGAGCAGAAGGTTTCGTTTTTTCATAAGGACGATGTTTGCGATTGCGGTTGTTTGAAGAACGGATGGGCGCGTGCGTTTTGCGCATCGCGTGTTTGGCGCTGAAATGTTCGGGATCACCAGACGACACTAGCGAGACCGGTGAAAGGTGTCAACCTGCGGATTCTTGGACTAACTCAAGCTTCAATATCGGACTTTGTCCGGCTTGTCCCGCCATTCCTTGAAAACTTTCAATGCTTCGCCACGCAGCAATTGTTTCATCGGAATTTTGCGGCTCGCAACGGGCCGCGCCAGTTCGCGGTAAATCAAATTGTCGTCAAACCCGGTTCTCGCGGCGTCCTTGCGCGTGCCGGCGTAGAACACTTTTTTGATGCGCGCCCAGTAAATCGCCGCAAGGCACATCGGACAAGGCTCGCAACTTGCGTAAAGCTCGCAATCGCCGAGCCGGAATGACTTCAGTTTTTTGCACGCGTCGCGAATCGCCAGAATTTCGGCGTGCGCCGTCGGGTCGTTCGCGGACGTGACGCAGTTCCAGCCGCGACCGACGATTCTGCCCTTGCGGACAACAACCGCGCCGAATGGCCCGCCGCAATTCCCGCGCATCTTTGCAATCGAAAGCCGGATGGCTTCCCGCATGAATTTCTCGTTCATTCAACAAATTTAAGCGCGATTGGACTTGGTCATTTCAAACGCCGAACAAACCCGCCGGATTTTCCTTCTCGCCCAAAAATTTTCCGTTCCTGAAAACTTTCTGGAATTTTCCATTGCGCCATTTCCGCAAACGGTAAATCGCGCCAAATGTAAAATCAGGCGATGTCGCGCCCGCGTCGCCGACAATTTCCGCGCCGCGCCGCACGTTGTCCATCATCCACGCCGGCAGTCGCGCGTGATAGGGATTACGTTTCACTTCGCCAACGTGAAATGAAAGCGCCGCGATCAAATCCGCCAGATCGCCCGCGCCAATTTCAACCAGCAGATTCGGATTTGCCATCTGCCCCCAAAATTCCGTCTCGACGACGAAGCAGTTGAAATCTGCGCGGCAACTTTTTCAGCGCGTCCAAAACCAGAAAATGCGTGCCGATGTGCGCGGGATGCCCGTCGTTTTCATGCGGCAGAAAAATCGCGGGCGGCTTTTGCGCCGCGAGAATTTTCGCAATCGTTCCGACTGCGGATTGCCATTGCAGCGGATTTTTTTCCCGCGTTTCCAGATTGATTTTTTCCAGACCGGCGACGATCAAATCAAAGCCGAGAAAATCGCAGGCGTTTTTTAATTCGCGCAAACGAGCGACTGCCGTTTCGCGTTTGCTGCCAAGCGTCACGGCGACGTTGATGACATTCCATTTCGCCTCGCGCAAAAGCCGCAACGCCAGCCCGCCGGTGATGCACTCGTCGTCCGGATGCGGCGAGAAAATCAAAACATGGGGCGAACTGCGTTGCGCAAAACGAACGGCTTTGGATTTCAGGCCGGTCGGAAGTTTTTTTCCGCTTTGAAAAACGCGCGCTGATTCGGCAACAAATTTTTGAAATGGATTCACGCCTTTGATTTCACCGCTGCGCCGCCGAACAGCAGCCGCAAACTGTTCATCACCACGACGACGGTGCTGCCTTCGTGGCCGACGACGCCAATCGTCAAAGGAATTTTTCCGAGCATCGCAAACGTCACCAGCACGACGACCGTGCCGAGCGAAATGAACAGATTCTGCCGGATGATGCGCCGCGCGCGCTGGCTCAAGCGGAAGGCGGCGAGAAAATTTTCCAGCCGGTCGTGCATCAAAACCACGTCGGCCTGTTCCAGCGCGGCGTCGGAACCGCGCGCGCCCATCGCCACGCCGATGTGCGCGGCGGCAAGGCTCGGCGCGTCGTTCACGCCGTCGCCGACCATCGCGACGCGTTTTGCCGTGTTCGCTCAATTCGCGGATGGCGGCGACTTTTTCTTCCGGCTTCAATTCGGCGCGCACGTCGTCGAGTTTCAATTCGTCGCGCGATTGTTCCGCCGTCGGCCTTGCGGTCGCCGGTCAACACGACGGAGCGCAAACCTTCGTGGCGCAATTCGTCAATGACGGACGCGGCCTGCGGGCGGATGTCGTCGCGCAAAATGACGCGGCCGAGCAAATCGCCGTGTGCAATCCAGACTTCCGAGACGCCGGCTTCAGTTTGAATTTCCGCCTTCATGCGATCCGGCAATTCATCTTCATGCGGCTTGAATGCGAAACTCCAGACCCATTCGCGCTTGCCGAGATAAATTTCCGCGCCGTCGTGCTTCGCGCGCAAACCCTGGCCGGTGACGGATTCGTAATTGTCAAAAGTCGATCAGCTCCAGCCGCTGCTGTTTGCCGTGGCGCGTGATGGCGCGGGCGAGCGGATGCGTGGAAAGTTTTTCGAGCGAATACGCCAGCCGCGCGATTTCGTCTTCGCGTCCGGGCGGAAAGCTTTCGACTTTTTCCACGCGCAATTCGCCGGTCGTCAGCGTGCCGGTCTTGTCGAGCGCGACGATGTTGACCTCCGCCAGTTTTTCCACCGCCGCGCCGCCGCGAAACAAAATTCCGTGCCGCGCGCCGAACGCAATCGCCGCCAGCACCGCCGACGGAATCGAAAGCACCAGCGCGCACGGCGACGCGACGACGAGCAGCGTCATGGCGCGATAAAAGGCGCTGTGCGATTCCGGATGTGCCGGACGCGTGAACGGCCGCAAGATGAAAGCCGAGCCACCAGACGAAAAACATCGCGAGCGACACGCCGAGGACGACGTAGGTGTAAATGGTGCCGAATTTGTCGGTGAATTTTTGCGCGGGCGCTTTTTGCTGCTGCGCTTCCTTGATGAGCGTGATGATTTTTTGCAGCGAACTTTCGGCGGCGGGCCTGGTGACGAGCACTTCGACCGCGCCCCAGAGATTGATGGTGCCGGCGAGCGCGGAGTCGCCGATGTTTTTTTCGACGGGCGCGGCTTCGCCGGTGAGATTGGATTCGTCGGCGGCGGTGCTGCCTTTGGCGATTTCCGCGTCCACGGGAAATTGCGCGCCGGGCTTGATGAGCAGCCGCATGCCGGCGCGGATTTTTTCCACCGGCACTTCGCGTTCGCGGCCCCGGTCGTCAAGCGCGGTGGCAATTTTCGGCGCGTCGCGGAACAGCGAGCGGATTTCCTTTTGCGTGCGGCCCAGCGCGTAATGTTCCAGCGCGCCGGAAAGCGAAAACAGGAACAGCAGCGTCGCGCCTTCCGCCCACGCGCCGATGCTGGCCGCGCCGACGGCGACGGCGAGCATCAGAAAATGCACGTCAATCGCGCGTTTTTGCAGGCGTTCCCAGACTTCCTCCGCCGGGAAAAATCCGCCGGCGAGATAGGCGGCGACAAACGCAGAAACACTTTGAACGGCGCGGGCGAAAAATATCCGGCCAGCAGCCGAACACGCCGCAGAGAATCGCGGCGGCCAGTTGCATTTTCCATTCGTCGACGTCGATGCTCGTCGTCGTCGGATTTCGATTGTCGCGCGGGACGATTTGTGGAAACGGCAGGTCGCGCCAGCGCCAGAATTTCGGCGCGGTCGGGCAGGTCACGCGCGCGATGGTCGTGGCGTCGCCGTCGTGCTGGATGGTGATTTTTTGCCGCTCGGTCTCGGACAGCGGCGAGTCGCAGATGGCGCAGTCGCTTTTGCCGCTCGAGCAAGCGGCAATGCATGTTCGGACCGGCGGTTTGCGCGGACTGGAATTTGTCCGTGAGGCGCTCGCGTCAGTTTTTCCACGTCCGTGCGGCCGAGCGTGGCGACGGAAATTTTCTGGTGCGCGCGTCAATCGTCACCGCTTCGAGCGCCGGCTCCTCGGCCAGCGTGTCCACCACGCGAGCGCGCGAGGCATTGCTCCGGCCTCGTCGTGATGCGCGGTGCGCTTGTCGGGCGATGAATTCATGCCGTTAAATCTGTAGCATAACAGCCGGGCGCGGCGCACGCAAAAGAAACGCAGTGAAATGCAATTTTTGCGACTGTTCAAACCGGCCTGGCACATCTGCGTCAGTTTTCGTGCAAGGAATGAAAATTATGTATGCCGACAAAACATCGAACCGCCATCAACAGCCAAAACTCATCGCCTGGGTTCAGGAAATGGCCGCGACTTTGCCAGCCGGCAGCGCGTGCATTGGTGCGACGGCTCGGACGCGGAATACCAATCGCTCTGCGACTTGATGGTGGAGCACGGCACGTTCATCAAGCTGAACGAAAAATTGCGGCCCGAACTCCTTTCTCGCGCGCTCGCATCCGAGCGACGTGGCGCGCGTGGAAGACCGGACTTTCATCTGCTCGCAGACGAAAGACGAAGCCGGGCCGACGAACAATTGGGCCGATCCGGCCGAGATGAAAAAGACGATGCTCGAACGGTTCAACGGCTGCATGAAAGGCCGCACGCTGTATGTGATTCCGTTTGCGATGGGGCCGCTGGATTCGCCGATCTGCAAAATCGGAATTGAAATCACCGATTCGCCTTACGTCGTCGTGAACATGCGAATCATGACGCACATGGGCGCGGACGTTTTGGAAAAGCTGGGCGCGGACGGGAGATTTTATTCCGTGCATGCACTCGGTCGGCGCGCCGCTGCAACCCGGACAAAAAGATGTTCCGTGGCCGTGCGAACCCGATCCGCAGAAAAAATTCATCGTCCATTTTCCCGACGAGCCTTCGATCTGGTCCTACGGTTCCGGCTACGGCGGCAACGCGCTGCTCGGCAAAAAATGTCTCGCGCTGCGCATCGCTTCGTCCGTCGCCAGAACACGAAGGCTGGATGGCGGAGCACATGCTGATCCTTTGCCTGACTTCGCCCGCCGGGAAAAAACATTATCTCGCGGCGGCGTTTCCGAGCGCGTGCGGAAAAACCAATCTGGCGATGATGCAGCCGACGTTGCCCGGCTGGAAGGTGACGACGCTCGGCGACGACATCGCGTGGATTCGCATCGGCGAGGACGGACGGCTTTACGCGATGAATCCGGAAACCGGATTTTTCGGCGTCGCGCCCGGCACCTCAATCCAGATCCAATCCGCACGCGCTGGACGTCGTGCGCGAAGAACACCATTTTCACCAACGTCGTGCTGACGCCGGACGGCGACGTGTGGTGGGAAGGCATGGGCGTTCCCGCGCCGGAAAATGGCATTGATTGGGAAGGCAACGCGTGGACGCCAGCGAGCGGCAAAAAAGGCGCGCATCCGAATTCGCGTTTCACCGCGCCCGCGTCGCAATGTCCGGTGATTGATCCCGACTGGCAGAATCCCGAAGGCGTGCCGCTCTCGGCGATTCTTTTTGGCGGACGCCGCCCGAACACAATTCCGCTCGTGAACGAAGCCTTCGATTGGGAAGCACGGCGTGTTTCATGGGCTCGGCTTGCGGTTCGGAAACGACCGCCGCCGCGCTCGGCCAGGCGGGCGTGTTGCGGCGCGATCCGTTTGCCATGCTGCCGTTCTGCGGCTACAACATGGCCGATTATTTTGCGCACTGGCTGTCGTTCGCGCAACGCACCGACCGCAACAAGCTGCCGAAAATTTATTTCGTCAACTGGTTCCGCAAGAGCGCGGACGGAAAATTCCTCTGGCCCGGCTACGGCGAAAATTCCCGCGTGCTGAAATGGATTTGCGAACGCGTCGAAGGCACGGGCAAGGCGCAACTGACGCCGATTGGAAATCTGCCGACGCCCGACGCGCTGGATTTGTCCGGCCTGAACCTGCCCGCCGAAAATCTGGCGCAACTGCTCGCGGTGGACGGCCGCCGGCTGGAAAAAAGAAGCCGACGACGTCTATGCCTATCACGCCAAGTTTGGCACGCGCCTGCCAATGCCGCTGTGCGAGCAGCTTGGTTATTTGCGCGAAAGGCTTGGTTAATCGTCCATGCCGAGAAATTTTGCCGTCGCCAATCCGGTTTTTGATGGTCTTTCGCGCCGCCGGGAACACACTTTGCAAATCCAACGGTGAATGAAATGCGCGTCCGAAGCGCTGGCGGAATTTCTTTTGAAGCGGGAGAAATAAATTACTGCAATTATTGATATTAGTTTATTTCTGTTTGGAGATAACCGGCTTTGAATTTATTATATGCCCATCCCTTTTCAGTTTTTTCTAATATAATAGTGCCAGTAATTATACATCGTTGGCCGGAATTCATTTTTATTGCACAATCAACCCAAGATTCGTGTCCTATTTGTTCTGGCTGTAAGTCGTCGAAAAGGCTAAAGCCACTATTAGTTTCTCCCCAAGTGTAAAATGATTCTTTATCAATGGAAATTACACATCGTTGAATAGCTTCAACTTCAGCACTATATTCCAAGCTATAAGATTGAACGGTCATTCCTTCTCGGTTTGTAATTTGTCCTGCTTGGCCGTTAACTTTCTTAAAACTGACAAGTTTAATTTGGTCTCGGTGTATAATGCTGTTTATTTCATCTTGAAAAATCTTTTCTCCGTCGTCAGTGGAAGGTTCTGGTGAGCATCCAGTAAAAAAAATCACGGCAACTGCGACTGATAAAAAACTTTGAATCGCTTTTTTCATTTCTATTTCATTTCCACAGCGTTTACCATGTTTATCTTATTCAGTAAATTTGGTCGAGGGTAAAATCAAAATTATTTTAGTTGACAGGAAAAGCAGAATATGTTTGTCCAGCCTTGCTGCATTCCACGCGTTTGTGGAGCACGATAAAACCAATAAGAATAAAAAATTATGAATACATCAATCAACCAACTCGTTCCGAAAATCAGAGAAAAATTAACTGCCTATGTTTACGACATCAAACGATACCATGATGAGATTGTAGCTGATTCTGTCAGAACAGTTATTCAACTTGGAAAGCTTGATGGAAAAACATTGAGTGGCGACGGCTCTGCAATAAATCCTGCAATTGCAGAAAATTCAGAAGAGGAACGGCAATTAATTTTGGAAGTGTGTTTGCCGCTTCTTCGGTCTCGACGCGACATTCCTCCTTCAATAATTGATAGTTTGGAAGCAGAATTGCATAAAATCAAAAACGGCGAAATTTTATTTTCCGGCCGATAATTCTCATTCATTCCGCTCGCCAGTTTGCAGATACAGCTTGAGTTTTTCCTTGCGCATTTCGCGTGATCATTACCCAAATGCCGGCTGCCGCGCGACGTTTTCAATCCATTCGCCGTCCGGCTGCGCGTAGGGACGGAAAGTTTCGAGGCTGCCTTCGCGGTCGTTGTAAAACAGCGCGCGATGCAGCCCAAGCGTGCCGGCGGCGGGCGTGTCAATCAAACTGGCCGAGTCGCTCGCGCTCATCTGAAAGACCACGCGCATTTCAAATTCGCCCAGCGCCTTCCGTCCCAGGAACCGGCTCATGTTGTTGTAAGTGTCGCAGGTGATGATGACGTGGATTCCGCGCGCCGATCCTTCGGTGATGAGGCTCGACAAAATGGCGGCGGGATTCAGCGCATCGCCGCTGCCGCTCGAAAAACTGAACTCGTCCTCCGCCCGCAGCTTCTTGAAATTTTGCAATCCGTTGACCAGCAAGAAAATTTCCGGCCCGGACGATTCATTTTCCGCGCGCCGTTTCAATTCCTCCGCCAGCGAGTTCATCACTTCGGCCAGGCTGCTGTTGCTTCCTTGAACCGTCTCGTGCGGCACGGAGCGGACAATGCGCTCCAAAAATTCCCGCTGCGGAAATCCCTGCGGCGTGCTGTCGAGCAAAACAAACCGCGCGGCGTCCTTCGGAAACTGCGACGCCAGCGAAATGAGCGAGACCGCCACAATCGTCGTCGTGCGCTCCTCGCTCTGGCCGACGACGAGGAGATTGCTGCCGCTCTGCCGCCGGAAAATCGCCTCGGTCGGGCCTTTGATGGAATTGGGCGCGCCGAGCCAGACGCTCGATTGCACGGGAATTTGCGTTGCAGTTTTTTCCAATGCCTCGTGCAAGGGAAGATTTTCGCACACGTCCGCCGGGGCGTTGCCTTCAAACACCAGCGGGCCGGGATATTGATTCGCCTTTTGATCCGCGCGTTCGCGGATTTTCGCCAGATAAGCATCGCGCGTTTTGTCGGACAGCCAGACGGCTTGAAACGGGCTGTTGCCTTCCAGCGCGCCCGCCGCGTCGTTGTAAATGCCTTCGCCGGGACGCGAGAGCAGGCGCGGCGCGGGATTGTCCTGATCCATGATCAAATACGCATCGGCCTCGTTGCATTGGAGTGCGATGCGGATGACCATCTGCCCGATGGTCGCGCGGGCGAGCGTGTAAGCGCCGCCAAGCGTCTGCGAACCGAGGATGACGTGAATGCCAAACGCGCGGCCTTGACGGACAATTCTGTCGAGCAAAACCGCCGCGCCCTGCGAAATGCGGTCTTCCTCGGTGAAAAATTCCTGAAACTCGTCAATCATCAGCAACGTGCGCGGAACCGGTTCAGTTCCGCCGGCGCGTTTGTATCCGGCGAGGTCCTGCGCGCCGAGCTTGCGGAACAAATCGCCGCGCCGACGCAATTCTTCGTCCAGCCGTTGCAGCACGCTCAAGCCGAATTCGCGGTCGCTCTCGATGGCGACGACTTTTGCGTGCGGCAATTTGCGGCTGCCGTAACATTTGAACTCGACACCTTTTTTGAAATCAATCAGATAAAATTCCACTTCTTCCGGGCTGCACCGCAGCGCGAGGTTCGTGATGATGACGTGGAACAAAGTGGATTTGCCGGAACCGGTTTTGCCCGCGATGAGAGCGTGCTGGCGCGTGCCGCCGCCGATTTCGAGATATTGAAATTTCGTCGCACCGGAGCGGCCAATCGGCACGCGCAACAGGTCGGTGGTTTCTTCCTGCCACAATTCGGTCGGCGCAATTTGTTCAAACGGCACTTCAACGCGGTTGGCGTCCTTGCTGCCCTCGCCGACGCGATGCAGAAAATCCGTGGCGAATTCCGGCGGCGGCGGCGGATCGAGCAGGAGCCGCGCGCCCGGCTGCTGCTGGCCGGCCAGTTCAAAACCGCGGCTGGTGTGGACGAGGCAGACAGAATTTTTCCGCAATTCATCCGGCACAAAATCCTGCGGCACCGCGTTCCACTGGTCCCAATGGATGAGCGTGAAGACGCCGCAACGCGCGCCGTTGGCGGCGATGTTGCGGAGCCGCTTTGCCGCCGTGTCGCTGAAGTTGACCGGGAAGGACGCGATGACGAGGAAATGATATTTCTCCGCGATGCTGCCGGCCTGCGCGTTGTATTCCGCGATGGTCGCGTATTCGTTGCGGAGATACATCTGGATGATTTTTTCCATGTGCTCGTTCAACTCCGCGAGCTTCTCCTCAAACTGCGCCTGCTGCGTCCAGATGCGGCTGTTGATGCTGCCTTCCTCATAATCCGCGAGGTGCATGAGCGACGAAAAATTCTGGCCGAGGCCGACCGGGTCAAAAATCGTAAAGCTCAACTTCCCCGGCGGCGTGGTGGCCAGCAGCCGGAAAATGACACTATTGATCGCGCCGAACGCCTCGTCGCCGCTGCTCTTGCCGGTTTCAAAAAGGATCGAGCCTTGCGCCGGAAACACCAGCGACAGCGGCGCGGAAATGATTTCCGGGCCGGGCCATTTCAGGCGCGGGTTTTTTGGGAGCGCGCCGGCAAATGTTTCCAACGGCGATTCCAGCCGCGCAAATTTCGCGGCGTTTTGAAATTCCAGCGGCGGTGTCCAGTTTTTCCATGAAGCGTCTTTCCACACCGGAAAAGCTTTTTCCGCCGCGTCGTTTGCGGCGCGCAATTGTTCGCACAGCGGCGTGACGGTGTTATTCCAGTCCGTTTCCAATTCCTGCCGTTCGCGCCGGTGCTCGTCTTCAATCTGCGCCATTTTGGCCTTTTGCGCCTCGGCGATCTGCCGGACTTGCGCGGCGTCTTCCGCCTTCAATCGCGCCGCAGCTTCGGCGTGGCGCGGTTGAATCTGCTCAAGCTCCTTGCGATACCAGCGCTCGTTTTTCTGCGAGACCCGCGCGGCTTTCTCCCGGATGACCGTGGAATTGGCGCTGCGCGATTCGCTGATGTTGCGGACGGCCTGCCGCCATTCCTGGTTGAAATTGTTCCTGGTGGTTTCAAATTCATCATCAAACCGCGCCTGTTCCGATTGAAGATGCGCTGCGGATTTTTCAGCGCAGGCATCAAACAGCCGCCGCATTTTTGCCAGGTCTCCGGCAATGGATTTTGCAAGCGACGCGGCAAGCTGGCCGCCGGCAAAATAAATGATGACGACCAGAACAAACGCCCCCAGCGCAAGGCTGGCTTCCAATTGCGTGATGTCGTTCCGGCCAAAATGTGCGAGGGCCGGATGTGCCGCCGCGACGGCGAGGAGCAGTGCGGACAAAAGCCAGACGGGCAGGAATCTGAAAATCAGCGGCAGCGGAAATTTTCCGAAGCGGATCAAGTCGCCGGCGATTTTCGACTGGAGCTTTTGAAATTCTTTGAAAAGCGCATTTTCATCCGGCGTCAAATCCGGCTCCGGCCATTTTCGGCCGGGCGCGAGCATCCGCCGGAATTTTCCGTAGCCGCGAAATGCGCCGAGCGCCGCCATTTCCAACTTCGTCAATTCTTCGCCGGCGGCAGTCAGATTTTGCTGGAAATCATTGAAGTTTGCCGTGGCATTGGTGAGTTCCCCGGCGCGGCGGAGTTCCGCCGCCTGCACGCCTTCCTGCGTGCGGTCTTTCCATTCGGCGTCGCATTGTATGATTGCGTCCTGCACCCACCGGTTGACGGCGACATTGGCGCGGTTGATGCGCTCCCTGCGTTTTTCAAACCGGGACTGGAGGCGTTTCCTTTCCATTTCCAGCGCATCAGCCGTGTTTGTTTCGCGCGTGGCGGCGGCTTCGGCCTGCGTCTGGCTCCGGGTGGAAAAGGCGTCCGCTTCTGCGGCAGAAAGAACGCGGAATCTGCTTTCAAGCTTTTCCTCACGAGCCACGAAATCGCGGACGACGCCCTTGAGCGCGTCGAGCAGCGCAAGTGTTTCGTTGACCCCGGGCAGGCTATTCACAGTCGCTCCTCACTTTTTTCAAAAGTTCCTCCATTTGTTCCAGAACCATGGTCGCGCGGTTGACGTGCGCGGAAAGTTCCACCATGAACTTGCGCTCGAATTCGTCGCTCTTCGCGTCGCGCCAGTAATTTTTTGTCTCGTCCCATTGGAGCGAAATGTCGCGCGTCAGGCCGATGAGCCGTCCCCGGTTGCCGCTCAAGCTCATTTTTTCTCCTCCGTTTTTTCCGGTTCGGCGGCGACGGACGTCTCGCCTCGGGACGTGCCGACATTCCGGTAGGCATCCAGCGTCCGGAGAATCTGGTCGAGATAGGCCACGGCTCGCGTCATGTCCATGGCGAGGAATCCGTGCAGTTGGCCGATCTGCTTCATCAATGGCGCGGCGCGATTGTCGAGCTCGGTGTCCCAGCGTTTCAAGAGCTTGAGTTTGGCCTCGGCCTCGTGGACGGCGCGCTGCGCCCGCTGCATCGTCATCTGCAAAAGTGCGGCGGTTCCCGTCGGCAGGCTGGAGACCTTGGCGTTGAACAATTCCTGCTTCGCCTCCTCCAGCCGCCGTTCGCGCCGGCGCAGGTCAATTTCCCAGAACATCCGCTGCTCGTTCTGCAGCCAGAGCCGCGTGCGCGACATTTCGTTTCCGGCCTCCTCCAGCACGGGACGCGCCTGGCCGAGAAACACGATGAGCTGCGCCCGGAAGGACTCGATGGCTTCAACCGAAGTGATCTGGGCTTTTTCAGGCATGGTTTTTCATTCTCATCCTCATTCTCATCGTCACGGTTTTTGATTCATGAGGACGAGGACGAGGATGACGAAGAGTGTTTTAGGTCAGTGCTGGTTCAGGTATTCCTCAATGCGCTGCACCTTGCGCATCAGGTAAGGCGTATGTTCCTTGGAAAGCTCGACAAATTTTTTCAACGCCTTGATCGCCTGCCGGAATTCCACGGCGAATTTCTCGTGCTCCTGGTCCGACCATGTGTCGCCGAGCGCCGCGAAGCGCGCGTGCAGCAGCGTCATGCGGTTCTCGATGTCGCTGTTGAAGCGCTGCAGTTCCTCGGCGAACCGCCGCACTTTTTCCGGATCCATGATTGCCTGTGCCATGCTTTTGCCTTGGTTGAACTATTGCAAAACACTATCGCAAATCCCCGCCGTTTCGCAATGGCGGGTTTTCGGAATTTCATCGCGGTTCACCACTCGCCGGTTTGCAGATACGGCTTGAGCTTTTCCTTGAGCGTTTCGCGTCCGCGATGGATGAGCGATTTCGTGGCGGAAAGCGAGCAGTCCAGAACCTCGGCGATTTCCTCGTAGCTCAACTCGTCCTGACGGCAGAGCAGAATGGCGGTGCGCTGGTTCTCCGGCAGTTCGGCCAGCGCCTCATCAATTTTTTTGGCGAGTTCGCCGTGCAGCATATTTTCCGTCGGCAGAAAAACTTTTTTGTCCTCGTATTGCCGCTGCGGCTGGTCTTCGTGTTCGGCGTGCGTTTCCTCGAGCGATTCGGCGGGATGGCGCGAGCGGCGGCGGATTTCGTTCAGGCACAGATTGCGCGCGATGGTGAAAAGCCAGGTGGAAAATTTCGCCGTGCGTTCGTAGCGGGCGCGGGATTTGAAGACTTGCAGGAAAACATTTTGCGCCAGGTCCTCCGCCTCGGTTTCATCGCGCAGCGAGCGGAAGACAAAATTCATCACCGGCTGCTTGTATTTCTCGACCAGCTCGGTGAACGCCGCGCGGTCGCCGCGCTTGACGCGCAGCATCAGGCCGGCATCCGGGTCGGGTTGGACTGCCATCGTTTGAAGAGTCTATTGAACGCCGGACGCGCGACAAGGTTTCGCTGCGGGCTGTAGAAATTAAATGGATTTTTCGCGCAACATTTTAACCGGCGTGCTTGCCTTCAAATCATTTTCTCCGCAACTTATGCGCGCCCGATGCAGGATTTGATCAGAAAAATTCAAGAACGACGCGGCGGAGCGTCTGCCGCTGCCGCCGACCGGCGACGCGGCGGAACAACTCGCGCGCTACAAGGCGTTTTCTCAAGGTGGAAACGCACCGGCTGAAAATGGAGCATCGCGCGGGCGCGGGCGGGCGCGAAATTTGCGCGGCGCGCGCGGCGATGCTTGACGCGCTGCTGCGGCATCTTTGGGCACTGTCGAAAACGCGGCCTTGTCACCGCAGGCGCAAAAGGAATTTCCGCCGCTCGCGCTCGTGGCCATCGGCGGTTACGGCCGCGCGGAACTGAATCCGCACAGCGACATTGACTTCATGTTTCTGCACGACGGCCAGATCGCGGCGAACAAGCCGCTGCCGCATCTGTCCAAATTGATTGACGGCGTTCTGTATCCGCTCTGGGATGTCGGCCTGAAAGTCGGCCACGCGGTGCGGAGCATTGACGATTGCGTGAAGGTGGCGAACACGGACATGCAGTCCAAAACGTCGCTCATCGAGGCGCGGCTGATTGTCGGCGACGAGGCGCTTTTCAAAAAATTCCAGAAGACGCTCGTGGCCAAATGCGTCGCGGGCTTCGAGGAAAAATACATCGCCATGCGCCTCGAAGACCAGGCGACGCGGCGCACGAAATACGGCAATTCGGCGACGCATGCAGGAGCCGAACATCAAGAACGGCTGCGGCGGCCTGCGCGATTTTCAAAATCTGTTGTGGATGGCGTTTTTCAAATACCGCACGCGCTCGCTGGCGGACTTGCAGAACGGCAGGAATTTGTCAGCGAGGCCGAGCGCAAGCAGCTTGAAGCCGCCTACGATTTTCTGCTGCGCGTGCGGACGGAACTGCATTACGAAGTCGACCGCGCCGCTCGACGTGCTGGGGAAAAACCTGCAGCCCGCCGTGGCGCACGCGCTCGGCTACGGCGACCGTTCGCCGAGCAAGCGCATCGAGAAATTCATGCGCGACCTTTACACGCACATGCGGAACATTTTCCTCATCACGCGCACGCTGGAACAGCGCATGGCGCTCGTCGCGCCGCTCCAGGCAGGCTTTCGCTGCGCGCGTGGCTGCCCGAAAAGCCGCGAACCGGAACCCGTGGACGGCTTCAAATTCATCGACGGCGAAATCCACGCCGCGTCCAGCCGCATTTTCCGCGATTCGCCGCGCCGGCTCATGCGCGTTTTTCTGCACGCGCAGCAGCGGCGGCTGCAGTTGCATCCCGACCTCGCGCAGCTCATCCGCAACCAGCTCTCGCTCGTGGACCGCGATTTTTTGAACGACGAGCACGTCCGCGAAACGTTCCTGACCATCCTCGAACGGCGCGGCGAAGTCGCGCCGATTTTGCGCGCGATGCACGAGGTCAACCTGCTCGGCAAATACATTCCCGAATTCGGCAAGCTGACCTGCCTCGTGCAGCACGAATTTTATCATCAATACGCCGCCGACGAACACACGCTGGTCTGCCTCGAACAGCTCGACAAAATCTGGGAGGCGCAGGAGCCGCCGTATAAAAATTACGCGCCGCTGTTTCAAGGCTTGAACCGGCCCGGCCTGCTTTACCTCGCGCTGCTGCTGCACGACGTCGGCAAAGCCGAGCACCACAAAAAAGGCGGCCATCCCGGAAGTCAGCGCGGAAATGGCCATGCGCGCGGCCAAACGGCTGCATCTGGACGGCTCCGCGTCGCACACGCTGCGGCTCATCATCGAAAACCACCTGCTCATGGCCAGCCTTTCGCAGCGGCGCGACCTCGACGACGCGGCGGTCATCCGAAAATTTGCGCGGCAGATCCAGACGCCGGAGAGTTTGAACCTGCTGACGCTGCTGACGTTCGCCGATTCGCAGGGCACGAGCGACAAGCTTGTGGAACGGCTTCAAGGATTCGCTGCTCTGGCAGTTGCATTCGCGCGCGATGCCGCTGCTCACCGGCGGCACGGAATTCCTCCGCGCCGTCGGAAGAAACAGCGCGAAGCGCTCATGCAGGAAGTCCGCGAACTTGCGCCGAACACAAATCAGCGACGAGGAACTGGACGCGCATTTCACCGCGCTGCCGCCGCGTTATTTTGAAATCCACACCGCGCAGGAAATTCTCGACGACCTCGAACTCGCGCACCGTTTCATGCACCGGCTGATCCTCGAAAACGACCGCGCTCTTTCGCCCGTGACCGCGTGGCTGGACGAACCCGACCGCGGCTACAACCTCGTCAAAATCTGCACCTGGGACCGCGCCGGGCTGTTCAGCAAAATCGCCGGCTCGTTGAGCGCCGCCGGGCTGAACATCTTGAGCGCGCAGATTTTCACCCGCGCCGACGGCATTGCGCTCGACAATTTTTTTGTCAACGACGCGCGCACCGGCAACCTCGCCACGCGCGAGCAGCACGACAAGTTCGCCGGGCTGCTGGAAAAAGTTCTGAACGGCGAGGAGGTTGATCTGCCGCGCGCTCATCGCCAGACAGATCACGTACCGCGCCGGTTTATCAGCCCTACGCGGGCGAGCGGATGGCGACGCAAATCCACTTTCGACAACGAAGCCTCCGAGACGCGCACGCTCATCGAAATCGAAACCGAGGACCGGCTTGGCCTGCTCTACGCGATTTCGCAGACCTTCGCCGAACTGGCGGTGGACATCGCCGGCGCGCGCATCGTGACCGAACGCGGCGCGGCGATTGACAGTTTTTATGTGCGCGAACTCGACGGCAGAAAGGTGGAATCTCCGGAGCGTCAGGCCGTGATTGAAGGCAGGTTGCGTCAGTCAATAGCCGCGCTTGACACATGAAGGCTGAAACTTGAAACTTTTCGGATCACGCGGGTGTGGTTCAATGGTAGAATGTGGGCTTCCCAAGCCTGAGACGAGGGTTCGATTCCCTTCACCCGCTCCATTGATTATCAATTGCTTACGCAATTGTGCAGGAAAAGTGCAGG
Source organism: uncultured Verrucomicrobiae bacterium (assembly GCA_963755455.1). GTDB lineage: Bacteria > Verrucomicrobiota > Verrucomicrobiia > Limisphaerales > UBA11358 > UBA11358. The sequence continues at coordinate 28,247 of CAVWJH010000004.1, read as the reverse complement.
AGAATCAAGTTTGCAATTTGACGTATTTCTTACTTTTCGTTCAAGTCTTCCTGACTTCGCAAAATTCACAGAATCTGGGAATCGAACCTGATAAAAACATTTCGGACTGCATAATTCTCGGCCACTTCCGCGTCGGTAATCCAAAGACATGTTGAATGAGGAGAATGTTTCAAACTTCAGACATGCAGACTCCGAGCGTGATTCCTAAGTGCCATCCGATGGCGGAGCGAACGCGGTCAAGGTGGAGGCGACGGGTGCAGGGCGCACAACCTTGACGGCGGGAGCGAGCCATATAATAGGGGCACGAGGCACGCTCGGTGTGCGGCTGCAAAATCCAACCGGTATTCTGGTTCCGAATTTTCCGCGACGGATGATTGTATTTTAATTTTTTAGTTGTGCCAACATGGCGGCTTTCGGTGGTGTTTTTTATGAAACACCATCAACGTAAATGCCGCTGTTGCAAAAAGTGGTTTACCACCGATCCCCGCAACCACCATCACCAGCGGTTCTGTCTGAAAATTAAATGCCGAAAGGCCAGCAAGGCAGCAAGCCAAAAGCGTTGGCAATCCAAACCAGCGAACCGTCGGCACTGGTGCGGCCCGGATGAAGTGGAACGAGTCCGGGCCTGGCGCAAGTTGCACCCCTTTTATTGGAAGCGAGCCGGACGCCGAAAATAAATTGCGCTACAAGATTTCATCGCTGCGGCTTACGCCGATCTGCCATCATGGAATAATGCCTGCCGGCTTCGGGCCGGAGGCATCACAAAAAACTTGAATCAATACCAAAACAAATGACATGAGCCGGGCCGATAAAGAACGCTGGGCGAATTGTGCGGCGGTGTATGTGCGCATGTCCACCGAGCATCAGCAGTATTCGACCAGCAACCAGATGGACATCATCCGCGAATACGCCAAGCGGCGTGGATTCACCATCGTCAAAGTGTATTCAGATGAAGGCAAAAGCGGGCTGAACATCCAAGGGCGTGATTCGCTCGCGCAGATGATCCGCGATGTTCAGGAAGGGAAAGCGCAATACTCGTTTATTCTTGTTTATGACGTGAGCCGGTGGGGCCGATTCCAAGATGCCGACGAAAGCGCGTATTACGAATACATCTGCCGCCGGGCGGGCGTATCGGTCCACTACTGCGCGGAACAATTCGAGAATGATGGCAGCCCGATGTCCTCGGTCATGAAAACCATGAAGCGGACGATGGCTGGCGAATACAGCCGGGAACTTTCAACGAAAGTGTTTCAAGGCGCGTGCCGGTTAATTCAACTCGGCTACAAGCAAGGCGGGACGGCGGGGTTCGGCCTGCGGCGGATGCTGATTGACCAGAGCGGACAGCGCAAGGCGATGCTAAAAATGGGCGAACAAAAAAGCATCCAGACCGACCGCGTGGTGCTGGTGCGCGGCCCGGAAGATGAGATTAAAATCGTCCGTTGGATTTTCCAGGCATTCATCGGCGAAGGAAAAATCGAATCCGAGATCGCGGTCATCCTGAACGCGCAAGGCGTGAAGACGGATTTCGGGCGAGAATGGAACCGGGCGACGGTGCATCAAATCCTCACCAATGAAAAATACATCGGCAACAACGTGTATCACCGCACGTCCTGCAAGCTGAAGAAGAAGCATGTCAACAATCCGCCGGACAAATGGATTCGGGCGGACGGTGCCTTTGAGGGAATCGTCGAGCCGGAACTATTCTTACGGGCACGGGAAATCATCCTGGCGCGGAGCCAGAAATTGACGGATGAGGAAATGCTGGAAAAGCTCCGCACCCTGCTGCAAATGCACGGTCGAATTTCGGGCATCCTGATTGACGAAGCCGAAGGACTGCCATCCAGCACGGCGTTCAGCCATCGTTTTGGAACACTGGTGAACGCCTACCGGCTGATTGGCTATGACCCCGGCATTGATTACAGCTTCATCGAGGAAAACCGGCGGCTGCGAAAACGTCACCCGGAAATCGTCGGCGAAGTCGTCAAAAAAATCTCCGACCTTGGCGCGGCGGCGGTCTGGAATCGTGAAACTGAACTGCTGGACGTGAATGGTGAAATGCGCGTGTCCATCGTATTGTGCCGGCACACGGAAACCGGCGCGGGTTCGTCGCGCTGGCTGATTCGACTGGACGCGAACGCGCGGCCGGACATTACCATCGCCGTGCGGATGGACGCCACGAATGAGGGTATCCGCGACTATTATATATTGCCGGCGCTGGACATGACCTGGGAAAACCTGCGCGTGGCGGAAGCCAACGGCATTCATCTGGACACCTACCGCTTCGACACCTTGGACGTATTTTTCGGCATGGCGGAGCGGGTTAAGCTGGAGGAACTCACATGAGCGACGAGGTGCAACTGATACCGATTGAGCAGATTTTCGTCGTGAACCCGCGCCACCGGGATCCAAAAAAATTTGCCATTATCGTTCAAAACATCAAGAACGTCGGACTGAAAGTGCCAATCCAAGTGAGCCGCCGGCCGGTGGGCGAGACGGATGCCTTCAAGTATGACCTGATCTGCGGGCAGGGGCGCATGGAAGCCTTCAAGGCGCTGGGGCACAAAGAAATTCCTGCCGAAGTGAAGGAGCTATCCAGACAGGAACTGCTGATTTGCAGCCTCGTGGAAAACATCGCGCGGCGTTATCCGAAGCCGATGGATTTAATCCGGGAAATTGAACGGTTGAAAACGCTGGGCAACAACGTCCATCAAATCAGCAAAAAGCTGGATGTGAGCGACGCTTTGGTGCGCGGATATTTGAGCCTGAAAAACTCGGGCGAAGAGCGGTTGCTGGAAGCCGCTGTGATGGGAAAGATTCCGCTGTGGGTGGCGGTGGACATCGCCAAGACGGACACGCTGGAAACGCAGCGTGAACTGTTGAAAGCCTACGAGGAAAAGCAGATTGATTACAAATCCCTCAAGTATGTCAAAGGGCTGATGGAGAGCCGACGGCGGATCGGCAAGCAGCGGGGCGGCAGGTCATCGGGGGTAAAACCAAAAGCCAGCATCGAAAGCATGGTCAACTCCTACCGCAAGGAGAGCCAGCGCCAAAAGCTGATGATTAAAAAGGCGAAAGTGTGCGACGCCAGGCTGGGCTTCATCGTGACGGCCTTCAACAAACTGCTGGCCGATGAGAATTTTTTCACGCTGCTGCGGGCGGAAGCACTGCCGACGATGCCGAAATACCTTACGGCCAAACTATCACCGCAAACGAAAAACGGATTATGAGCGAAATGAAAATTGGATTTGAACTGCGAAAAATCCGGCTGTCGTTGGAAAACATTCTGCCGATGCGACTGGTCAAAGCCGAAGAAAAAGCCACATATCGGTTCAAGGCGATTATCGGATCCATCCCGGAAGTCGGACTGGTCGAGCCGCTGGTGGTTTATCCGCAAAAGGATTCGCCGGGAAAATATATGCTGAAAAACGGACACCTCCGTTATTTCGCATTGAAAGATTTGGGCAAAACGGAAGCCGACTGCCTCATCGCCACGGATGACGAGTGCTACACCTACAACGCCCGCATCAGCCGGTTGCCGCCAATTCAGGAACACAAGATGATCGTCAAGGCGGTGAACAACGGCGTCAGCCCGGAGCGGTTGGCGGTAGTGCTGAACATGCCGCTGCGGGTGGTGCAGGCATCCATGAACCTGCTAAAAGGCATCCATCCCGACGCGGCGGAATTATTGAAGGACAAAAACATCTGCCCGAAAGCCCTCCGCCTGTTCAGGCGTGTGAACGGAAATCGGCAGATTGAAATGGCAGAGATGATGGTCACGATGAACAACTATGTGGCCGGTTATGCCGAAGCGATGGTTCTTGGGACGCCGCAACATCAACTGGTGAACCCGGACGAGCCGAAGAAAAAGGCCGGGATGTCGCCGGAAGACATCGCGCGGATGGAAAGTGAAATGGAATCACTCGAACGTGACCTGAAAGCGGTCACGGACAATTACACGGAAAACATGTTCACCCTGCAAACGGCGCAAACCTATATCAAGAATCTGCTGAAGAATGCGAAGGTTGTCCGGTATCTAAACGCCAATCACTCCGAAATATATTCGGAGTTTGAAACGATTGCGGCAGCAGAATCGGTATGAGAGTTTTATTGGACGGCGGGCATTCGCCAATTTTCCAACCAAGACTATCGAACAGTCATTCGCTGTTGTTTGCCGAACAAATCTAATTGAACGAACGATAGTGGTGTCTGTTTCCCATTGGCATGTTGAAACAGACTGGCAGCCAAAAGACTACCGGCGGCAAGCCCGACAAATGGAAGGGCCAGCGAAACGCCTTGGTAACCGATGCGACTGCATTCTTCACGAAATTCCTCGGGGACATCCTCCCCGCCGGCAGTTTCCATTCCCGAACCAGCCTGATATAGCGAAGATAATTTTGCCTGACCTACTTGGCCATGTTGTGTCCACAAGACCCAGCCCAAATCGTGTTTTGAAGACCCCACCCCGGCATTTAGCAAAACACGCGCATTGGCGTCGTCGAGAATCCGCCTGGTTTCAGGATTGTCCACGGCGCAGACAAAAGCATCCCATGGCTCCGTGAGCAGTCCTGCCCCAGCTTCCACCTTGCACCGCCGCTCATGGGCATCGAGGTTTTTGCCTTTCAAGGATTCGGCCAGCGCCAAGGATTTACGAAGCGGGCGGTTTACGTCCTGAATGTCAGCAAACACGCAGGTCTCCAGATTTGGTTCCTGATAAGTATCGTAGTCAATCACTTCGAGCACCCCGGACCAATCCGAGATTGAAAGCACGCATCCAAGGGCTGACCCGATGGCTCCAGCCCCAAGCAACCCGATCCGGCCCAAATTGATTTTTTCATCCAGCTGGATGGGAATATGCGCACCGGACAAAAACCGCAGCAAACAAAAATCCCATGATTCATGGGCGTTTTGGTGCGCGTCAAAAATGGCGTGGTTAAAAAGCTTCGCGACGGCGCAGGCGATGGCAAAGGTGATCGCCGGAGGGGCGGCGGGCGATTTTTCAGAAAAAACGCCATTGATTCGTGCGCTCCAACCGGAGGCGTCCGCAGAAATCGCACCTTCGATGTGGTGTCCAATGGCCAACTGCCACGGCCCAGATTCACCGGGGGAGAAATCCAGCCGTTCGACCGCGCCCATTTTTTTACCTTCGGCCTCCAATAAGGCGCGCAGGCGGCGACTCGAGCCCGAAGAATGGATCCGAATCTTCCACTTGAAACAGCGCAGAAACAAAGCCGTGGCCACTTGCGCCATTTGACAATCGGTTTCAGTTGGCTGCGGCGACAAGAACAGGTCAATGCTTTTATCCCTGACGTTTTCAGCGTCCTTAAAGTTTTGGTCGCGGCGGGCCACCGCTATCGCCTTGCTGATCCGGGAAATATTCATGGCACTAAACAATGTTGATGACATTTTTTTTGGCGCGTTGCGAAAGCATTTTCCACCGGCCGTTGCCTTTATATTCGTGGACGCCAGCCTGAACTAGCGACGGTTCTGGAACGGCGTAGGATGGCAAAACGAACGCATAAAGCCCCTGCCGAAATTCGATGGGGTTGGCCTTGTCCAAGCCGGATAATCCAACCCAGCGCCCCGGATGGGTATGAACATCCCCGACAATCACCCGCTGGTCCTGCTGGAGCCGATGAAAAAGCGTGGCCAGATCGCTTTCAGGCAGCCGATGGTATCCCGAAAACTGAACATGACCTGGAAGGTCATCCAGAAAATAAACCGCCTCGACGGTTTCGGTTTGGCCACTGCGTTTGCCGCCCCAAATCGCCGCGCTCTCGACTTCACCATGACCGCGCGCCCGCAAGCCCAGCCAGGTTTGAATCCAGATTCTTTCCGGCAAAATAATTTTGCTACTTGGCGCGGCCCTGATAATTGACCGAATTGAGTAAATCATCTTGGATATAGTTGAATAGATCTAACAACGTGTGAGTGGTTCCCTTCCATGCCGTTGGCCGGCTTTTCCAATCCGGATGATGCTCAAAACCCTCCCGAGTGAGGTCGGTGCACAAAAATGAATGTGGCGGCAGTTTTACCACCTCGCAAAACGCAGCATTCCCGTTGGGCCAAGCCGTGCGGTCGCCGACAGACCCTTGGGCATTTATGAAATGCACGCGCGGTGCCTCGTCGGGATAGCTGTCACAGACGAAGCGAACAATATATTTTTCGCCGTCGCGGGCTGGCAGGGTCAAGCGAATGACATCCGTGGCTTTGTCATCGCGCTCGACCTGCCAGCCTTTGAGGGTCTTGAGGAGTTCCCATTCGTGGCTGGCCAAAAAATCTCCCAAGTTATCAGGCATAACCTTTTTCCTGAGGTTTTTTAAGCAGGAGCACCAGTGGCAACTCGCACTTCCCGAATTTGCCAATCTTGGTGGCGTCATCGTAGCTTGCGCCGTCATACTGGAGGACGTATTTATCCGCAGCACCCGGTTCGATTTTGAACAACTCCATCGCCTTGGCTTTAACCGTCCCCAGGGTTGTTTCCGGCGTGAATTTGTGCTCATACGGGTCATGCCCGGTGTAAGACACGCTCACCTTGATTTCCTTGCAGGCGAGCCGCAGGGCCAGCTTGCAGTGTGGAAACTTCACGAATGAACCGACGTGAGCGTGTTCGGGCAGTTTATGAGTCAAATCGCCGTGCAGATACAGAACTTCGTCTGCCTCTACCGGCTTCAATCCAAACTCCTTAACCGCCCATTGATGCACCTTTTGAATGGTTGCCGATGGCGCAAACGGTTTTTCCTTAGTTTGAGAATCGTGCGTGACGGCTACAGCCACATGACGGCACTGATGGCAATGGACATGGTGTCCGTGCTTGATGCCATGGTCGTGAAGCTTGTTTTCCTTGCGGCACGCAACTTCCTCGTTTTCGACCCAGAGAATCACTTCTTCTCCAGATTCGCCGACAGCGGCACCGGCCGCTTGCATCTCATTGAGCAGTTGCTCAACCGTGGCATCCGAAGCGATTTCAATCAGCTTCGGTTCCACCTCTTCGCACGTATGCACGTGCAGTTTGATTGCAGACATTTTAGTTAATGTTTGTGGCCGGCGTTATTGCCAGCCTGGTGGCAAGCTAGACGCACCCCGGCGTAATGTCAATGCAAGAAACTATACGGAACTATATGTCAATGATGCAAACAGTTTGTCCTGTTGACATCTTTTGAAAATCCGCTTATTTTGTAGGCGTTGTGCCCAGTCAAATAAAACAGAATTCCGCAAAAAAAAATCGACGCGAGCTGTATCAAATTGTCGGGCGAAAGGTTAAATTGGCGCGCAAGGCGTCCAAGTTGACTCAAGAAGACCTGGCTTCGCGCGTGACCATGACACGCACATCTGTTACAAACATCGAAAAGGGGCGGCAAAAGTTTTTGCTGCACACCCTGTTCGAACTGGCCGCTGCGATGAAGGTGCCGGTTGCCCAATTGATTCCCGAACCGAGCGAGGATCAGAACCACATTGAGCAACAACTGACCAACGGGCTTTCAAAAGCAGAAAAAGCATGGATAGTAGGGGAATTGTCAAAACCATCAAAAAAACCAAAAAATGAGCGTCCGTAGAAAACTGGTAAGAGAGCTGTCCACAGAATTGCTAGAGCAACACAACATCGTAACCGCACCCATTGATGTTGAGAAACTGGCGCAGGCGTTGCACCTTGATGTCCGCAAAGAGAAAGTGGAGGGCGATATTTCAGGGTTTCTATTCCGCAACCATGAAAAATCAACCGCGATTATCGGGGTGAACTGCCGGCAACATCCAAATCGCCAACGATTCACGATTGCCCATGAATTGGGGCATTTCCTGCTTCACACGGGGGACAAGGTCCACGTTGATCGCGGCTTTGAAGTTCGCCTGCGCAGCGACGAATCCAGCAAAGGGACTGACATTGACGAAAAGGAGGCGAATCTTTTCGCCGCCGAATTGTTAATGCCAAAGGCATTCGTTGACCGGGATGTCGCCGATATTCAAGCTGTGGATTTGACCGACGAAAACACCATCAAAACACTCGCTGAAAAATATCAGGTAAGCACACACGCATTTGCATTTCGTCTGGCCTACCTTGGATACGTCCAGCAGTAATCGGTGGCATCGGCCATATAAAACCTGGCGAGATCAAGCTGGGGGCTGGCAGATTTCATTTCGTCGCCCCATCCATGCGGCATTGAGCCGAGGTGGATTGACCGGAACTAAATGAATCTGGCTTTTCGCCATTGATGGTTGTCACGGCAATTTTGAAAAGTTCTCAATAATATTGCCGGATGTAGCCGTAGGCTTTGTCGAACAGGTCTTGGTCCGTGTGCAATTTGTATTTGAGCAGCGTGCGACGTAGGGCTTGTTGCACCTCGCGCTCGCCTTGAGATGTGTTTTTCCAGCCGTCGAAGCGGACTTTTTTCACGATGTCGTCTATATCAGCGACGATGCGCTCGACGATGATGTGCGTGTTCTTGTTTTTGGCCTCTTTGAATAATTCCGTGAGCGCTTCCTTGGCACGGTCACGCTCCTCGACCGGGTCGGCTTGTTTCTCGGCTTTCAGAGTATCCTGCGCCAGTTCAAGCATTTGTTTCAAAAACTCCACACTCGTCAACAAGCCCTGCTCATGTCGCTCTTTGATTTTTTCCAACCGCTCGCCCAACTCGGTGAACTTGGGGTTGCCGAAATGTTTGCGCAGCCGGGCGATGAGGGTGATTTCGATTTCCTTCCCACGCTTGGCGGGGTCGTTGCTCTTGAGAAAATCCTCAATGACTTGTGCGTCCATGACCAACGTCTCTATGTCATCGCGGACAGATTCGACGTGAACATTTTCATTGATGAGTTGAATCGTTTTCGCCCCCAGCGCGTGCCAGAGCAATTTTCCGTTGCCGCTCGGCGGTTTCACCGATTCATAAACCTGCGTCAGCCAGCGATAATCTTTCTGGTAAGCACCCAGGCACGGATCAGGTGACAGCGCCTCCCAGATGTTGGCGAGCACGGTGTATTCCGCCGCGAACTTGTCGCGCACTTCGTTGTTGGGCAGGTGTTGTTGTGCCGCCATCAAACCCTCGTAGCCGCCCACGGTGCGATCCACACCGGGGAAAAACGACAGGCATTTCTGCATTTTCATCGGCAGCACTTTGCGCAATTCGTCAATGTTGGATACCACCAACCGCACGGATTTTTCGTCAAATGCCAGCGCCTGCGCCACGTCGTCGAAGATGCCGATGTAATCCACGATCAAGCCATGCGTTTTTTCCTGGCCGAACGTGCGGTTTGTGCGGCAAATGGCTTGGAGCAGATTGTGGTCGCGCAAAGGCTTGTCCAAATACATCGCCTGCAAAATCGGCGCGTCGAATCCGGTCAGCAGCTTGGCTGTGACGATTACGAACTTGAGCGGGTCAACCGGGTCGCGGAAACGGTCGAGCAGCTTTTCCTCAGCATCCTTGTCGCGACTGTGGATTTTCCATTCATCCGGGTCGCCGGGCGCGGAGGAAATCACGATGGCGCTGGCCTCCGGGCCGATCAATTCATCCATCACGGCTTTGTAAAGCACGCAACATTCGCGGTCGAACGTCACCACCTGCGCCTTGAATCCGTTTGGTTCAACCTTCGACTGGAAGTGCGTGACGATATGATGGACCACGGCGCGAACGCGCTCCGGGTTTTTCACGAGCACCGCCATTTTTGCGGCACGCTTGGCGAGATCGTCCCGGTCTTGCTCGCTCAAGTCGCCCGTGATGGCGCGGTAAGCTTCATCAATCGCCGCTTTGTTGATTTTCAGTTTCACCTCCGGCGCTTCAAAATGCAGCGGCAACGTAGCCTTGTCGCGGATGGATTCCTGGAACGAGTAGCGGCTCATGTAACCGTGGCTGTCCTCGTCCGCGCCGAACGCCCAGAACGTATTTTTGTCTGCGCGATTGATGGGTGTGCCGGTGAGACCGAACAAGAACGCATTAGGCAATGCCTCGCGCATCTTGCGGCCGAGATCGCCTTCCTGCGTGCGATGTGCCTCGTCCACCATCACGATGATGTTCGACCGTTCGTTCAACTTCCCGCCCGCCTCGCCAAATTTGTGAATCGTGGTGATGAGCACCTTCCGCACGTCCTGCGCCAGCAATGTCTGCAACTCCTGCCGCGTCGCCACGCCGACCATGTTCGGCACATCCGCCGCGTTGAATGTGGCGGTGATTTGCGTGTCGAGGTCAATGCGGTCCACCACGATGATGACCGTGGGATTGCCGAGCTGGGGATGCAATCGCAGTTTTTGCGCGGCGAAGACCATGAGCAAAGACTTGCCGCTGCCTTGGAAATGCCAGATGAGACCCTTTTTCGGATAACCCTTCACCACGCGCTCGATGAGCTGGTTCGTAGTGAAATACTGCTGGTAACGGCAGATGACTTTGATGCGGCGATGCTTTTTATCCGTGGCGAACAGCGTGAAACTTTGCAGGATGTCCAGCACCACCTCGGGCCGGAGCATGGATTCCACCGTCCGGCGCACATCCGCCAGCGAACCTTCCGGCTCATTCTCCCGCGTGCGCCACGGACTCCACATTTCAATCGGCATCCGAATCGAGCCGAAGCGGAACGCTTTGCCCTCGGTCGCAAAGGAAAAAACATTCGGCACGAACATCGCCGGCACTTGCCGTTCGTAAATCTCGTTCACCTGAAACGCGCCGTCGAACCACGTCACCGCGCTGCGCGTGGGCGTCTTGGCCTCGCCGATGACGATGGGCAGACCATTGACCAGAAACACCACGTCGAACCGCTTCACCACCGCCCCGGTTTGATACGTCCACTGGTTGACGACGGTGAGCCGGTTGTTCGCGGGCTGGACGACGTCCACGAGCCGCACGGAAACGTGTTCGCCGTTGTGACCGAAGGGCATCGTCTTTTCGCCGCGCAACCAGGTCATGAAATTCTCGTTCGCCCGGACCAGTCCATCGGCTTGCACGGAAAGAATGGTTGCCCGCAGCGCATAAATCACCTCGTCGGCACGGTCGGGTTGGGCGGCGATTTCCGGGTTAAGCCGTAGCAACGCCTCGCGCAACCACGATTCCACCATCACGTCGCCGGGCTGACGCGGCACTTGCACACCGGGAACGTAACTCCAACGTGCCGGCTTAAATTCATCGCCGAGTGAAGCGCCAGGCGGAGCGTCGTGCATCGGCTCAACGGCGGTGGTGCGGCCCAGATTTTCGACGGCATCGAGAATCATCTGCTCGACGGTGTTGGATTCGTTGAAGCTCATGATTTGGGCGGTTTGATTTTTTTCGCGGGCGGCGATTGACTCAGCTTCGCCACGGCCTTTTCAAAATCCGCGTCCACCGGGCGCGGCTGGGCATCCAGGAGTTTCCGATAGCGGTCATATTCCAATTCGGCCTTGGCCCGCGCCTGCTCGGCGGAAATTTTCCCGGCATGATCCAGCAGCTCGTGATCCGACAGTTTTAGAAACTCATCCAGCTTCGCGATCCATTCCCGCATGGTCATCACCTTGCGCCGGAGCGCCTGCAACTCCGCAAATTCCAGATACACCGTCACGATCCGGTTCAGCACGCCGAGTTCGCTCCGCATCGAGATAATTCTTGGCGACGCTCACGTCCTCCTTGCGGATGATGCCGCCGGGCCGCGTCGTCTTCAAGCCCATGAACGGCTTGGTGGCATCCACCCGCGCATGGATCACCTCCGCCGCCGTCTGGCCGTGCGCCGCCCAGTGCATCTTGTTCTGCACCGTGGCAAAAAACTGCTGCGACACCTCGGCGTCCGCCGTGTAGTCCACGCTGGTGGCGTAAATATCCAGCACCTTCTGGTAAAACCGCCGCTCCGACGAGCGGATGTCCCGGATGCGCTCCAGTAGCTCGTCGAAATAATCCTTCTGCCCCTTGCCCGGCGGATTCTTCAACCGCTCGTCATCCATCGTGAATCCCTTGACGATGTATTCCCGCAACCGCTGCGTGGCCCAGATGCGGAACTGCGTGCCGCGATGCGATTTCACCCGGTAGCCCACGGAGATGATGACATCGAGGTTGAAATACTCCACCTGATAGGTTTTGCCATCAGCGGCAGTTGTTGCAAATTTTGCAACAACTGAACTCTCTGGCAACTCGCCCTCGGCGAAAACATTTCTGATGTGCTTTGAAATGACGGATTTGTCCCGCTGGAACAGGTCCGCCAACTGGTTGAGCGAAAGCCAGACCGTTTCGCCTTGCAGCCGGACTTGCAGCCGCGTGCGGCCATCTTCCGTCTGGTAGAGAATCACATCGCCGCCGGACGGCGCGGGTGACGCAGGCGGTTTCATGCGACACCTCCCGGCGCGATAGCGGTGGAGGGCCACCGCAGTCCAAGACGCGAAGCGTTGGCCGGTGACGAACGAACCGCGCGAAGCGTCCTGGAGTGCGGCAGTCCTCTGCCGCTTTTCCCGGCGGCGGCAGTGGTTTCCAAAATGGAAACAACTGAAATTGTGGTGCGGCCCAGATTCTCGACGGCATCGAGAATCATCTGCTCGACGGTGTTGGATTCGTTGAAGCTCATGTTGTAATCGCGTTGAGGATTGATGACTGAAGACCGCTGATTCTCGAAAGATGTTCTGCGGTTGCGAGTTCTGCCCCTCTGATTTCGGCGTATGTATCGGCAATCTTTTGCTGTTCTCTTTTGGGCGGAATTGGAATCTTCAACTTCGCAAATCGGTCTGAACCAAGATGAGCGATTGATGTGGTCTGGCTCGAAATGGCCGCAAAAACACCGGTGTGAAAGCAATGCTGGAAGAAGGCGAACGCATAATCCGTCAGCACTTTCTCACCGCCCCGATACCGAATAAGCGTATTCTGAAAACAACAATCCGGGATTTTGCCATCGTAGATTGCGCAGCGCCCAACAAGTTCACGACTTTGGCCTTCGTTTAGAAGAATGTCTCCCATGCTCAAGCAGTAGGTTTGAAAATCACGCTTGTCGAAGTCCATTTCGAGAACGTCGCTGTAATCAATAAACCCATCGAAGACATTCGCGACGCGGAGGTAAGGCTTGGTAAATGCGCCGGTCTGATATTTCGGCGCACGCTGACGCCCAAGCTGGACATCACCGCTTTCTCTGATCGTTACTGTTGGATAATTTCGGTCCGAGAAAAATTCTTTCATTCTGGTTCGGCGAACAACTGCCGCCACCAACGAAGTTTTTTCGTAAGCTTGTTTCGTTTCATCCATCGCCCAGAGGATTTCGGCGATGCGGCGCTGCTGGTCGAGCGGCGGGAGGTCGAACTCAAAGCTGGCGAGACTGCTCCAGTTGGTGCGCGGCGAGAGCGAACCGGCGGAAGTCCCGACCGCGTGCTGAAAAAACCGCTCCGAGAGGCAGAGAAACGGCAGGAGTTCCGGCAGCAGCCGCTCACCCTGGGGCGCGAGCACATAAATGTCGCCGGACACCACCGCGTCGAACTCCGCCACCGCCACCTTGCGCTGATACGCCCGGCGCTTGCCGAACAGCACCTGCCCCGGCCGGCAGCGCCGCGTGAACGTCGTGCCGTCCGCCACCTTGCCCCACGCCCGGATGTGCAGCGAGCCAGGTTCAAGATGTTCCATCGCGATGACTCGATCCAACCCAGCCTCCGCCGGGTCACAAGTCTCATTGAGATTTTCGACCACGTCATCAAACCGCACGCGCATCCAATTCTTGCGATTGAACAGCGGCAGCTTGGCCCAATTTGCGTTGGGCTTGAGCTTGGCGAGTGATGGAATTGTGGCGGTCATGTCAGAATCCAACGGACGCTAGATAATCTTTTAGAGATAGCACTCGGCTGTCGCACTTAGCAGCCTTTGCAGCGGCAATAACTTCGGCATCGCCGGTAACGAAGAAAATCGGAGCATCCCCAATTTTGTGGGAATTTCCGATTGAAAACGTGAGTTGAGTATCCCAGATGAAATTCCAGCGTTTTCTGTCCGGGTTATGCAATTTGAAATTCTGATCCATCGCGATTTTTTGCAGCAGACTAGACATCAGGTGGACGGGAACGGGAAAGGCATCGAGTGCGATCCGCGCTTTCTTTTTCAGGTCATCGTCAGAGACAATCTTGTAACCAACTTTTGCTGCGTGCATCTGAACCGTGAAAGTCGCCCACATATCCACGAAAGGCTGCGTGGTGAAAAAATTGCTCATTTGCTTGCGCAACACAACATCGGAGACGTTACCGAATAAATGTTTCACCGCTGCTGGGTCACAGCGCGCCAATACCGGCTGCATTGACTTAAGCCATCCCTTTTCGGCGGCGTCCACCTGAGCTGCAATCTGGTTGATGTGTGCCTGGGCCTTCGGATCACTTAGGTCGGGTGCATACTTAACAATGTGCCTAACGAAGCTGCCGAGATTCCGGACACCTCGCTCGTTCACCTCCGGGACGGCATGAAACAGCTCGCGACAGACCGTTGATTCGGCATCGGGGAAGAGACTAATGCCTCCATCGGGTTTGGCGGGGTTCACCGGATGTTCGCCCAGCATCACCAAGGACTTGAGGCATTGATTGTAAGCTTTATCCGTTCGGTCGGCAAGATGCGCCGTGAGCTCCCAAATCACTGTTGGGCTAGCTAGGACGAAGACTGAGTTGGCTTGATCACACTCCCGTAACCGAATGGCCTTTTCGTGGCAATTCGCCAGCGATCCGCCAGGCGCAAATTCACGATAGGCATTTGTGTCGAAAATGACGATACGTTTCGTTCCAGGCGGAATCCGATCCTTGCCAGGTTGATTTTCGACGCTGATGGTGGTGATGTTATCGCTCACGCCACCGCCGCCACGCACGCCGCTACCGCCGGTGCGCTTGCCGCTGCTGGTGCTGGTGGTGGTGCTGCTCATGTTGCTAGTGCCGTTGTTGCTGACGACGATGTTGATGTTGGTGATGTCGTTGGTGTCGTAGTGGTAGTAGCGGTGTAGTGGTTTGTTGTCGTCGCGGTCATCGTCATCATCGCGATGCTCGTGCGGTTAAGGCCTTTTGCAATAAGTGACCTGCGTCCACCATTTCCTGCTGGATTTGCAGTCGCCGAAAACGGATGTCTTCTGATTCGCCTGGTGCGGTCTGTCCCAAAACAAAACTGGCGGCGCGAACGGGCGCGGATGATTGTTCGTCGCGGAAATGTTGGTTGAGACAGGCGACGGCATCTTTGCACGCGGGATTGCCGGCGCGAACTTCCTCGGCGAACGCCGTGACGGCGGTGCTAGTGCCGCGGTCGTAATGGAGCAGCGTGTAAAGAATGTCGAAAGCATCCTTCGGTGCTTGCCGCCGGGCGAAGGCGCGAAGTTTCATGGCCAGAAATGGCCCGGCTTCGCAGACGCGAATGGGAAGATTTTCCTGAATTACTCCGTAGAGGTCCATGCCAGTCACCTTGATCTGGCGAGCGGAGGCAAGGGCGCGGTTGATGCCGGGTAGAATGTTCGCGGGCGCATCGTCCACAATCACCGTTCCCTGCGTGGCCGGTGGGCGTTCGGTGAGGAAATCCACCGGAATGGTAAAGTCGCCAATGGTTTTCACGAAGCGCGGCCCGCCGAATTCATCCTTGGACAGTTGGAAGCCATGCGCTTGGAGATCCATTTTCAGGCTGCCGTATTGGCCGAGCGTTGCGCCGAGAGCGATGCCGAGGTCGGCGTCGAGCGTCACCGGACGGGGCAGTGTGCGCGGCGCGGAAAGGTCGCCACAAAGATATTTTGGGACGAGACCGCCGACGAGCACAAGGTCGCTGTGCCACGAACCCAGCCCGGCCCATACGGTGAGAAACGCACTCTCAGCGGTGGCGACACCGGAGGGATTATATTCGCGGTAGGTTTCGTATTTCATGGCCGACAGAACCCTTCCCAGTGACGCAAGGCGTTGGCTTGATCCGGCCCGCGCAGGCCGGTCTTTTGCAGGTCGAGATAGATTTGCGCGTCGCTGGCGAGCGGCAAGTCTTTGACGGTCTGCGTTTCGAGAAACACACCCTCGTCGTCGGGTATGAGGAGACATACCTTGCCGGCGTCGTTGACGTGGCGCAGGCCGAGGCGTTCCAAGGTGGCGGCTTCAGGCAGGCGCGCAACGTAGGCGCTGGTCACGGTGGGTTCGGTGTAAGGATGGCGCAACCAGCCCGCGATCCATTGTGTGAACGCGAGCGGCACGGATTGTTCTTTGGACCAAGTTGCCAGTTGATGGGCGATTTCGATGGGGCTGCCACCGAAGGCGGTGTAACGGGCAGCCGTGGTGCGACGGTTGAAGTCATCGGATTTCACCCAGGCGTCAATCAGACCAAGCGGGTCATGAATACGGAACTCGCGCGAGCTTTGCTTTTCAATGAAGCCCTGACTGATCAGGTGCTGGACAATGCGCGACACGAGACCCGAGCTGGCCTTGGTGCGCTCGACCAGTTCACCTTGAGACCAAACGCGGGCGCGGTCGGTGAGCAGACTGCGAATGATGCGCGCGCTTTTTCCGACAAAGACATTGCGAGGTTCGAGTTCAAAATGAAAATCGCGGCCAGGCAGATTGCGGCGATCCACGAGCAATCCTTCGACCCGCAGATACACCCGGCCATTCAAATCAACCGCTGCCAGCCGCTTTTGGCGACAAAAATCCAGAATGCGGGGAATCAATTCGGGGGCGACCAGCAGGGGCGGGATCGGGTCGCTCCAAGTTGTGAGGATTGATTCCAGTTCCGGAATGCTCGGTTTCAGGAAATACACCGGCTTGAATCGGCGAGCTTGGGCGTCCAGCTTCAACTCGACCCACGGTAGCCGCTCTTGGGCGGAGTCTCCAGACGGCGACAGCCATACGAGTTCGGCATCATCAACCAGCAATTGCCGGAAGTGATGCACCAACTCACTTTCGTAACGAATGACTGCGCTTTTATTGAAATCTAATGTTTTCACTGTTCAGTAAGAATTAGCTATTCCAGTAAGAAATCAACTATATTTTACTGAAAAATCGCTTTTTCACTGTGTAGTAATAATTGGCATTTTCAGTAAATTATTGTGTTTTTAAGGTGATTCCTAGTGTTTCCAATGACTGGCGAACCGCTGTTGAACTTTTCAACCAATCTGTGAGCGAAGCAGAAATGTCTGCCTTCGTTGCTTGCGCCAAGTATGCATCCGATCCGCTATTGCCCACCGGCGCAACGTAAAGCGGGATGCTCAAATTGCCGTCCTTGGCGCGGATTTCTTCCAGTGTGGCGACGCGGGTGAATCCGGGTTCGTCCGCGAATCTTTCGTAAGCCTTGACGATGCGCTCAATGTGGTTGTCGGTGAGAAAACTTTGGGCGCGTTCACGGGTGACTTCGTTGACGGCGTTGATTAGCAGAATTTTACCTTTGCGCGCCCTGGGCTTGGCCGTGCGGCAGATCACAACGCAGGCTTCCATCGGCGAGTTGTAAAAAAGATTTGGACCGAGTCCGAGCACACATTCGATGGCATCGGCTTCAATGAGCTTGCGCCTCATCTCCGCTTCCTCCTGCCGGAACAGGACACCGTGCGGAAAAAGAATGGCGCAACGTCCGGTCTTGGGCGCGAGGCTGCATTGGATGTGCTGCCAAAAAGCATAGTCGGCTCGGCCTTGTGGCGGCGTGCCGTAGAGATTGCGCCCCCACGGATCAGAGCCGAAGGCATCGCGGCCCCATTGCTTGATGGAATATGGCGGATTGGCCAGCACCACATCGAACTGCTGAAGCCGGTCGCCCGTTACGAACTTTGGTTCGGCGAGCGTGTCACCCCGCTCAATGCGAAAATCCTCGACGCCGTGAAGAAAACAATTCATCCGGGCGATGGACGAGGTCATAAGATTCCGCTCCTGGCCGTAGAGACGGACGTTGCGCCATTCCTTTTTCTGCCGGCGCAGGTGCGTGATGCACGAGAGCAACATGCCGCCCGAACCGCAGGTGGGATCATAAACGGATTCGCCCGGCTGCACATCGAGCATTTCAGTCATCAGGTGGACGACGGTGCGGTTCGTATAAAATTCGGCGGCGGTGTGGCCGGCATCGTCGGCAAATTTTTTGATCAGGTATTCGTAGCCCTGACCGAGTTCGTCTTCGGGCAGATTGGCGATGGTGAGTTCAAGCGACGAGAAATGTTCGACCAGGTCGCGTAGCATGGTATCCGAGAGTCGATCCTTGTTTGTCCACTGTGCGTCGCCGAAGATGCCATAGAGTTTGTCAGGGTTGGCCGTCTCAATGGCACGCATGGCCGACTGTAACGCGGTGCCGACATTTTTGGCCGACTGCCGCACGACACGCCAATGGGATTCTTGGGGAACCTGAAAACGATGCTGCTCCTTGCCGGAGGCGTAACGCCTGTCACCGCCCGACTCCGCCAGAGCAATCTGTGTTTCCTCGTCAAACACGTCACACAGGCGCTTGTAAAACAGAAGCGGGAAGATGAACTGCTTGTAGTCGCCCGCATCAATCGTCCCGCGCAGGAGCGTGGCCGCGCCCCAGAGATAGGATTCAAGCTGTTGTTGGGAGATGCGGGTCATGGTTCAACCTTTTGATGGACGTAATGAAGAATTGTCCTGGCTGCATTGATGGCCATCGCCGCTTCCGCTGGTTCAAGCAGGGTTTCATTGGCGTGTGAAAGACTTCCGCGGTTACGAATTGGATTCAGAGCATCGCAGATGACGCAAATGCCTTTGAACATCTTCTCGATTTCATCTCTATGCGGTCCTGTGTTCGCAAACTTCGGATGGTTTTTAATCATCTCTTTTACCAGAGCAGTGAGTGATGCGTCTGCCGCGATGCTGGTGATTTTCGCATCTGCACACACCTGTTTTAGGTATCCATGCAGCGCTGTGTGCGCCCGGTCCACGGCGCTGACCGGACGATTCTGTGATACCATTTGTTCAGCATCGGCAAGAGCGGCTTGAACAGCGGTGCTGGTTAGTTTCGGTGTTGGTGTGGTGACCGGCTGCGGCGCGTAGTCTGGTGTGTATTCGGCTCCAATAAAACGGACTGGATGCCCAAGTTCAGCGAGTGTGAATGCTATCTGGGTGCATTGTGCTTCCAACTGCTCGGACCAGCCTGGGGCAGCACTGACTATGTATTCATCTAAGGTGAGTTTGCGATAAAGCACTTCGAACTCGTCGTGCCAGTCGTTTTCGCCCTTGTATATTTGAAAATCGTGGTCGCGAAGAAAAACGGCCGCTGCATTTTGGTCGCGACCCCTCATGAGTTGCATGGCCGATTCACGGATTCTGGCCCAGATCTCAGGTGCTATAGCCGGGGATTGCATGGGGACGGTATAGTAGGAAGACC
The DNA here is from genome assembly GCA_963755455.1 of uncultured Verrucomicrobiae bacterium. Lineage (GTDB taxonomy): Bacteria > Verrucomicrobiota > Verrucomicrobiia > Limisphaerales > UBA11358 > UBA11358. Next base: position 9,033 of record CAVWJH010000004.1, on the reverse strand, counting down.
CGGAGCCGCGCTTGTAAAACGTGAGTTGCGCCATATTTTACGCCTTTTTCGGAGATGTGGTCAGCAATTCCTCTTTTTGGAGAATGGCGATAAGTTTATCTTCGGCGCTGAATGCTGCCGTGGCGCTCATCTGCAACTGTTTCAATGCCGCGTCCACCGTCAGCACCACTTGATCGTTCTTGGGTTCGACGTAACGCGGGATGTTCAGGTTGTGGTCGTTGCCGGCGATTTCCTCCAATGTGACGACACGGGCGATGCCGGAAACATCTTGGTATTTCCGATACCACTGGTAAATCCGCTCGACGTGCTCCGGCAGCAATTCGTTCTGCGCTCGGCCAGTCTTAAATTCCTTCGAGGCGTCCACTATGAGCACCTTGCGCTTGCGGTCAGGTTTTTTGCGCTGGCGGAAAATGAGGATACAAGCGGCGAGGCCGGTGCCGTAAAACAGGTTCGGGCCGAGGCCGATCACTGCTTCGAGCAGGTCCATGCCGAGAATCTTTTCCCGAATTTCGCCCTCCTTGCCCATACGGAACAGTGCGCCATGCGGTAGCACCACGGCCATGCGTCCGGTCTTGGGAGCCATGCTTTTGATCATGTGCTGCACCCAGGCGTAGTCACCACTCTTGCCCGGCGGCATTCCTGCAACATTCCGGCCAAATGGGTCGCTGGTCCAAACTTCTTCGCCCCATTTCTCCAGCGAGAACGGCGGATTGGCTATGACGCAATCGAATGTAGCTAGATTGTCGCCGGCAAAAAAGGCAGGGTTGCGGAGCGTATCGCCGCGCACGATCTGGAAATCCGAAGCGCCATGCAGGAATAGATTCATGCGGGCGATGGCGGACGTAGTCAGGTTTTTTTCCTGGCCGAATAATTTACCCCAGAGCGTGCGGTCATCACCGTGGTTCTCCTTAACATGGTGGACTGCTTCGAGCAACATGCCACCTGTGCCGCAGGTGGGATCGTAAATGGATTCGCCTTCCTTGGGGTCGAGCATATTGACCATCAATCTCACGACGGGGCGCGGTGTATAAAATTCGCCAGCTTTTTTATTGGTGGCGTCGGCGAACTTTTTGATCAGGTATTCGTATGACTGGCCAAGGATGTCGGCCTGCGCAGCTTGATTGCCAAGATTGATGCGGGAGAAATGCTCGATGAGGTCGCGCAACAGCGAGTCCGGCAGGCGGTCTTTGTTAGTCCAAGACGCATCGCCAAAGATGCCATACAGGGTTTCTGGATTGGCCTTTTCAATCCCACGCATGGCCCGCTGTAATGCCTGACCTACGTTACTCGCCACCGTCCGCACGTCTTCCCAATGACAATCCTCCGGGATTTGGAAGCGATAATTCTGGGGAAACTTGGCATATTCCTCGTCCCCGCCAGATTCAGTGAGCGCCGCCTGATATTCCTCGTCGTGAACATCGGAAATGCGCTTGAAGAACAGCAGCGGAAAAACGTATGTCTTGAAATCCGCAGCATCCACTGGCCCGCGCAAAATATTAGCCGATTCCCAGAGATGCGATTCAAGTTGTGAGAGATTGACCATGCGCGTCGTTAGCGAACAAGTTTGCGGCTAAAAATGTCCAGCGTCAATGCGACTTCATGACAGCCCGCACAAGATTGGCGCGGACATCTGGCGGAGAAAGCAGTGGTCATATTTGAATTTTTCCTGGGTTGGAACAAGGACGCAGAATGGACATGGACAAACTGTGGTCGCAGAGAATTCGTATTCATGGTCATGGAAAAACCGTGGAAAGTTCCTGGCCACTGCGTGGACACTGGCGTGGCTATCCTGTGGACTTTCCCGGTCGTTGCCGGGAAATTGCCCGGCTGTTGCGCGGATGCTACGCCGGACGCCACGCCGGATGCGGCGCGGACTGCGACGTCAATTGCCAAGTCATCTGCGAACCATCGTGCCAACATTGGTGCGAACTTGGGCGCGGACATTCATCGGCGCTTGGTGAGATGTTTCCCGCCAACTGCTCGGACACGTCTCGGCAGTTGCCCGGATGATTCAACAGATGTTGCGCGGATGATTCGGCGGACACTGCCCGGATGCTGCGCGGACTGCGGCGGCAATTGCGAAGTCATTTGCCAACCATCGTGCGAACTTTGGCGCGGACATTCACCGGCGCTTGGTGAGATGTTTCCAGCCAACTGCTAGGACATGTCTCGACTGTTGCCCGGATGATTCACCGGATGTTGCGCGGACACTACGGCGGACGCTGCGCCGGACGCTGCGCGGACATTGCGCGGTCGTTGCTCGGCTTGCGGCTTTATTTTTCAATAAGGGGATGGTGTCTAACCAAAATGACCGGCTTTCCAATTCCAGAAAGCCGCCAAAGATTCCGTTCGACTGAACACCTCAAATTGATGCGTCCATGAGCAAATTACCAAGCACTGAACGGGCGTTCTGAAACCGGCAGCGAAACGGAGCAGGTTGGGAGTGGCATGAACGGACGACGGCGGAGTTGAGCGCGGTTTTAGAACGACCGGTGAGTGCGTGACCGTCTAGGTTTCCATCACGGCGATTTGTCTGGTCGGTTGCTGAATACCTGGAAGCAAGCCGGCCAGTCAAAGCGCCGGTTATGATGGAATTCATCTACCTTGAAGATGCGACAGGTGCCAGGGGTTGGTTGGTTGCTGTTTCGGGTCAGTCAGGTTTCCATTTTCGACCGGATGCCAAACCGATTGCAATTCCTGTGCTCGCCGAATTACTCGGTCAACCAGTTCAGATTTAGTCGCGGACTTTGATGCCGGTTCGAGTTCAGGTGTGATGTTCAGTTCTGCCAGGCGTCCAAACATCGGCTTCAAAGAGCGGTCTTCGTCACGGAAAAACAGACTGCCACGAATCCGCACAAACTTCCAACCGAGCCGTTCGAGAATTGCCTGACGCTCGGCATCTTCTTGGAGTTTTTCCGGTCCGTGGTATCGCTCACCGTCGCATTCCACGGCAAGACGGCGGCCATTTCCAGTTACGACGAGATCAATTCGATATGCGCCGACGTGAAATTGTGGAATCACATTGTAGTGCGATTCCATGAGACGCCGTAGCACGCGCTCCTCAAAGATGGATTCAGTGCGCTCAACACGTTTACGCAATTCTCGTTCCCAGGCATTCGGGTCAATCGCGTGTTCGATGAGACGGCGGCGATAATCACCGGCCTGTAAGTCAGTTTCATGATTCAGGCTATGGACAATCCACATTTGATTGCGGGCGCGGCTCGCTGCAACATTGAACCGTTTTTTGAAAATCTTTTTTCCGCCTTCCTGTCGCAAGGTCAATGGAGGTTCGGCGGGTGGCGAATCCACGACGGATAAAAACATTACATCGCGTTCGTCACCCTGAAATTGAGCCGAATCACCGCAAAGAATTTGTCTGCGCCGATACTCGTTCAAATCAAGCCGTTGCCGCAGTATGCTGTCTATTTTTAAGGCCTGTTTGTCAGCGACCAGTGAGACAACCCCAAAAGTTACCGGTTTGCCTTCATCGTTCTTTGCGAATTCTGGTTGCTCTGTTGCCGCACAGATGAGCGCGGCGATTTTCTCGGCTTCAACCTCGTTGACATTGTCGCCGCGATCACGCCCGCCCTGAACTCGAAAATGAACGACGTGGGGGTTCAGCGGTATCGAAGAAGCCTCACGAAGCGGTTTGATTTCGCCTTTGTATGAGAGGTTGTTGCTGAACGCGATGATGTCTGGCGCACAACGGAAATGCTCTGTCAGCCGTATCACGCCGCCAAACGCAATTTGTGCCAGTTCATAAACAGACGTTTCCCCGTCATAAAGTTCCTTGTGAGGCACACCATCCAGGAAAATTCGGATGAGTTTGGTCACTTCTTCCGCCTGCACGCCGACAGCAACTGGTGTCACCTGCTCGTCATCACCAACAACGATGGTTTGCCGGCCGAGATACAATGCGAACAGTGATGTTGGATCGCACTGGCTGGCTTCATCAATAATCACCACGTCAAATCGCGCCTTGCTCGGATCAAAAGTGTCGGCCACCTCCGCCAGCGGCATGATCCACACCGGCACCGCATCTTTGGCGGTCGTCATTTCACGGCGAGCAGCGGCCCGAAGTTCGGCATCGCGAACTCCCTTGCCCGTTTTGGTCAGCTTGTTTCGCATTGCGGCATAAGCGCCGAGGGCCTGTTTTTGCTCGCTGCCAGTTTGCCGGATTTGCTTCATCCAGGTCTGTTTTTCGACAAGTTGTGCGGTAACTTCGAGGAGCTGATGTCCAAGATTTTCAATTTGCCGTTGCAACTGGTCGAGCGACACGTTCGCCCGCCTTTCCAATTCATCGTGAAGTTGCCGCCATTCCCAAGCTGATTCTGGCTCGCCCGGCGGTTCGGGGTGGTTGTGTTTGGGATGTCGGTTTTCAACGGCAGAAGCCCAAGCTGGTGCGGAACGGCTAATTTGTTTTAGCAACTCACGGCGGCGGGCCAAATCCAGCTCCAAATTTTTCAGTCGCACCAATTCCTCGTAAGCGGCTTGGTAATCGGTTGGTGAAATCTCACGCAGGGCGCGGCGCAAATTTTGCGTTACCAACGCATCCGGCATGTCCGAAGTCGGGACTGATTGAGGTAATGCGGCAATGCTGGCTCCGAGCCGTTTGTGACGAAGCCACCCGCTGCGTGACTGGAGAATCGCACCAAGGTCTCCAGTCACGGCGCGACGAAGCCGATTCAGTTCGGCGTTAGCGCCCGTCTCCGGTTGCGTAGATTCAAGGAACTCAGGCCACATGAAACCCAGACGTTGGAATTCAGATTCAAGCGGTTGCCACGTTGAATTATGCCATTCCAAGCAGGTTTGAATAATGCCGACAAATTGTTTACAGACTTGCTCCGGGCGGTCGCCAAGTTCCGAGCAGGCCGGGCCGCCCTGACTGGCCATCTGACGTTCCCACCGTCCCGTCAATTCGGATCGAAGTTGCCGCATCCGCAAAAGTGCGCGAACTGCGCGCAGATGGATCGAGTTGTTTAAGTCCAAGACACGACTTCCAACGCGAACTTTTTCCCTGAATTCAAACCAATGTCTCTTGGTTAATTTGGTGAGCATCCCAAACGAATTGCCGGCATCGTTGTGATGAATGATTTCCTCGACGACCAAAATTAGTTCATGGGGTGCCCGACTGTCAGAAATGACCGGCCCGTGTTCCAACACGAGTGCATGACATTCATGCACCTCGCGCCATGTTGTTTCAATTAGCTCTGTAAGCGACAACCACACGCGACGTGCTTCCTCGCCATCACGACCAGCTTGAATCGCCTCCAATTGCCACGGCGAGCTGTCCCGCAAAAACTCAATCGTCTTGCCCGCCGCTTCCAGCATCCGTTCGAACTCCTTCAAATCCTCCGGCTCCAGCGTGGCATTCCATAGTTCTTCGCGAAAGCGAAGCTCATAGGTGGCAAGTAAATTTAGCTCTTCGATGGCGCTTTGAAACTCCTTGGGTGTTGGCAGCGCGGTGATTTCCGGCCTGAAGCCGTTTAGTTCGCGCTCGTCACCGGCTGAGATTCGAGCGTTTGTTTGGTAAAGTGCAACCACGTCTGCATAGGAAACCGGCAAAGATTCACCCAGCTTCACCGGGCTTGGAATCCAGTCATCCTTGCCGGCGCCCTCTTTCACCCGCTTCGCCGCTTCGATTGGGCGCATTGCCTTGCCGCCGAACACCACATCGCGAATTTCGTCCTGGCGTGCATCGAGAAATTTTTCACGCACATCGCTCAATGCAGAGATAATTCGTTTCCGTTCATCCTGTAAACGCAGTGCTTCGCGCTCCAAGTGCCGGTCGTCTTCTGCCAGTCGTAAATGAATCGTCCGAACGGAAGATTGCAGGTCTTCCTGACTTTGTTTGTCATTGTGAAGGACGCTGATGCAAAGCGGCTGAAGTGCTTCCACAACTTTATGACGCAGAACGCGCAATGCTTTTGGCGTGTGCGCGGTCACCAGCACGCGCTTGCCCTGCGCGAGCAAATGACCGAGTAAATTTGCAATCGTATGGGTTTTTCCTGTGCCCGGCGGCCCTTGGACGAGCACACAATCCCTGCGTGCCAGTTGTTTTGCAATTTCGAGTTGTTCCCGATTGGCCGGCTTGCTTAATAAAACATCCGCATCTTCGTTACCAAGGCCAAGACCACCGCCGATTGATTGCGTCTGGCTTGGCGCGCTTTCCGCCAAGCCCAGGATCTGCAACAGTGCCGGCGAAAAATCAAGACGCCCAGCAATGTCTTGCAATACCGCGTCAAAAATACTGCTCGGCCCGGTCCGGCGTTGGCGCATGAAGATGACTGGCAGGCGCTCAATAGTCGGGCTGTCCGCCTGTGTTTCAAGGTCGAGTTGGTCAGTGCCGTCGCGGACTGCACCACGGCTGGGAAACAAACCTTGAATCAGGCGGAGCAAAAAACCATCCGTGTCATCCTCGCCAAGGGGTGCGAATTCCGTCTTCTTCAATTCATCTGCACATCGAGCGAGCTGTTGATTGTTTACCTCTGGCAGGATGCGCAAGAACTCCATGTAAAGTTCCGGTGGTTTCTCGCGTTTGCGAAAAACGAATTGTGGCTGCTTCTTTTCCGGGTAAAATTCCAATTCCAACTTTTGCAGCAAGACCGGATGGCGAAAATTGCCGGCCGCATCTCGGCAGCAAAGTAATCCGTCACCGACCATTAACTCGATCTTTTCACCCTCACGCTCCAAAATTCCATACCACTCGTAAACCGTCTGGAAAAATGTCAGCGCGTGGCGAGCGGGACGCTCATTTGTCACCCACTGCTCGCGTTGCCTTTGCCAATTCTGCAACTGCGTTCGCCGCTGGTTATCAGACTCGAATTTTTCCAGGCGTGTTTTTCCATCGTTGCCAATGATATTGCGCGAGGTTTCAACTTCAATTTTGCCTGGAAAATCGCGCCAACCCGGCTTTAACCACTCAGCCAATGATCCTGGCGGTGGTGGACAAGCGGTGATTGTTGGTCGCGTCAGACGAAGTGCGACATCGCTGTCGTCGGTTTCGTCGTCAGTTTTACCGGTATCGTGAAATAATTCGACACTTGGATGGGCGGGTAAATCTTTGAGCCAAATCGTCCGAAGCTGCTGATTTATATCTCGCACCGGCGGATACCGGAGATCGGTATATGCCTTGAGGAATTCAAAAAGTTTGGTCAACCGTTCGCGCTTGGCTTGCGTGTCGGGTTGATTATTCATGGCCATATTGTGCCGACCACGGAATCAACTGACAAGCCGCGACAAATTGGGAAAAACTGATTGTCAATCCGTGGCGGAATCAAGTTTACCACGGCACTGGACGGGCGTTTTGAAAATCGGAGCGAACGGAACGGCTGTGGAGTCGCGGGATTTTCAAAACGCCCGTCGAGTGCTAGACCGTCTAGGTTCGCATTGCTGGTGATTTGTCTGGCCGGTTTCCGAGTGCCCGCAGGAAAGCCGGCCAGTCAAAGCGCCAGGCAGCATCATTGCGATATGAAAACTGCAACTAAATTTCAGACTCTGCCGAGTGAAAAGCGATAATCCCCAATAAAGCCAATGGAGATATGCGGTTTTGCAACCAAAAAGTGTGCTTTCATTTTGTGTAAAGATTGCACAAAAGCGGGCTTTTTCTCAGCCAAACTGGTTGCCGAATGAAAAAAATCACCGGCCAAGTGCATAAAGTGTATCACATACACCACGACGGGGGAAAGCTCAGGCAAACTGCCAGACAAGAAACCGGAATCGGTCTTGGTTCTGTGGTCGAACCACGCTTCGTGTGCCAGGCACGCCTTGCTCCCGATGGGTTCAAGCAGAATTAGCAATCGGAAAATGAATGGCAGGGTAAAAATAACGATTGTGCCAACCGGGCATAAAGCCATTTGAAAAGCCGCTAATATCGCGCGTTATGTTCACAGCCGTCGCACAAAAGAATCTGGCGGATGCCGAAGGCTACTTCGACGAGCATCTGGCGCAGAACCACTACTACGCCGCCGGTGAAATCCGGCCCGGCCAGTGGATCGGTGCGGGCGCGGAGCGGCTGGGGTTAAACAATGCCGTCACCCGTGATCAATTTCACGCGCTCTGTGAAAACCAAAATCCAAATGACGGCAAACGTCTGACGCTGCGGCAGGAAAAAACCAATCAGCGGCGGGTATTTTATGACTTCACCTGTTCCGCGCCGAAATCGGTTTCGGTGCTGGCAGTGACGATGGATGATGACCGGTTGGTGTCGGCACATGAAGAGGCGACGCGGATTGCGTTCCGCGAACTCGAAACTTTTGCAGCAACGCGGGTGCGCAAGCAGGGCAACCAGCGTGATCGAACAACTGGCAATCTGGTCGCCGCCGCATTCACGCACACGAGCAGTCGGGCGCTCGATCCGCTGTTGCACACGCATCTCACGGTATTCAACGCCACGTTTGATGAAACGGAAAAGCGCTGGAAGGCATTACAGGCGGGTGGCATGGATGACGCGATTCGTTACGGCACAGCGGTCTATCGCAATGAACTGGCGAGCGTGTCCAGCAGATTGGCTACCGCATTCGCCCGGCGAAACACGGTTTTGAAATCGAGGGCGTGAGCGATGCGTTATTGAAGCGATTTTCCAAACGATCCCAGCAACGTGACGCGGTGGTCCGGGAACTGGAACAAAAGCTGGGGCGCAAATTGTCGAACAATGCCATCGCCCTGGCGGTGCATCAAAGCCGGGCGAAAAAGATCAAAGGCATCTCGACCGCCGAAGTCCGCGAGCAGCAGTTGGCGCAATTGCAGCCCGATGAATTGCAGGCGCTGCAAAAGCTCGCCACGTCGGCTCAACCTGTCCGGCAGATCCGGCGGTTTGAACCGGAAAACCAAGCCCTTAATTACGCCCTCGCCCATGTCTTCGAGCGCAAGTCGGTCGTGCCGGAGCATGAACTGTTGGGCGTGGCGTTGGCGCAGCATCCGGGTGAACTGGATTTGCCGGCGTTGAAAGAAGCGGCGAAGTATTCGGCTCATCTAGTCAAAACCGAGCGTGGATTATCCACGCCACAGATTTTGGCAACGGAATTAGATTTG
>CAVWJH010000003.1:0-391632 GCA_963755455.1 uncultured Verrucomicrobiae bacterium | reverse complement strand
GGGCGAGAGGCTTTCCGGGTCAATGGAATCCATGGGTTTCCAAGTATGGTGAAACTGAAGCCGGCTGGCAGTTGCGCAATGACGGAAGCGTGAGCAATGGAGAAGCTTATGCGTGTTTCACCGTTCGAAACGGCAGTGTGGGCACGGTCACCTTGGGAACCGACCCTTACAGCAATCCGGACGACATGGCCACGAGAAGCATTCAAAGTAATGATGGCCACTGGCACTTCTACGCGGGCGTTTTAAATTCTGTAACGGGAGAACGCAGCCTGTATATAGACGGTGTGCTGGCCGCGCAGGAAACCGGCAACACCGCCAGTGATCTGGCGGCGGCGGAACATCTCTGCATCGGTGCCAAGGACAGCCCGCCGGGCAACTCTTTTGGCAACTATGGCACCTTTGAGCTTTATGACGTGCGCATCTATAACTACGCGCTCACCGCTGACGGCGTTACGCTGGCGTCGGGCGGAATTCCGCCTGCGATAACCGTGCAGCCGCAATCCATCGTCGCCGACGCGGGCACGAACGCGCAGATGAGCGCCACGGTCAGTGGCTATCCGCCGCTTTACTATCAGTGGCAGTTGGACGGGACCAATTTGCTGAACAGCGACAATTTCTCCGGCGTAAATTCAAATGTATTGACTGTTCTCAATGTGGCGCAGGCCGACGTTGGTTCGTATCAGTTGATTGTCACCAACGCCTACGGCATGGCGGTCAGCAGCAATGCGACTTTGACCATTCCGGTTCTCTCGGCTCCCGTTCTGGCTAATTTGCCGCCGGCCAATGTGCAGCCGACCAGCGCGACGCTTTTGGGGCAGGTTTTATCCACAGGCTATCAAACGCCGTCCGTGACGCTTTTCTACGGGCCAGAGCGACGGCGGAACCAATGCAGCGGCCTGGTCCAACAACGTAGCCTTGGGTCCGCAGACGGCAGTATTCGACTATACTGTTGCGGGCTTGGCAACCAATACGACTTATTACTATACCGCCTGGGCCACCAATTCAGTCGGCGCAGCGTGGGCCTATCCTTCGCAGAGTTTTACCACGCCGGTCAGTGCGCCGCCCATTCAGCCGATTTTGACTTATCGTTATGACAACAGCCGACAGGGCGTCAATACCAACGAGGTGCAATTGACTCCGTTGAACGTCAACGTGAACAACTTCGGAAAATTGTTCACCTACAACGTGGATGGCTATGTGTTCGCCCAGCCGCTGATGGCGACCAACGTCACGATCCCTGGCAAAGGCGTGCATAATGTGCTCTATGTGGTCACAGAAAATGATTCGGTTTATGCCTTCGACGCCGACACCTACGTTCCCACGCCGTATTGGACCACCAGCTTCCTTGGCAACGGCGTGACGACTGTTCCCGGAGGCGATGCCAATGGCAATATCTATCCTGTCATAGGTTGCACAGCCACTCCGGTGATTGACCCGGTGACCGGCACAATGTATGTGGAGGCGTTCACCAAGGAGACTTCCGGTGCCAATGTCACCTATGTGCATCGGTTGCATGCGCTGGACATGGCCACCGGATTGGAACGCACCAACTTCAACAGTCCGGTGGTGATAAGCTGCACCAACTATCCAGGCGCGGGCACGCCCGGGCAAAATGACGTGGACGGTCATGGCCACATTCTCTGGAACGGTCTGCGTGAAACCTGCCGTCCGGCCTTGTTGCTGGCGAGCGGCCAGATTTACCTCTGCTACGCTTCTCCGGGCGATCACCCGCCCTATTATGGCTGGATTTTTTCCTACGACGCCCACACCCTCGCGCAGACCGGCGTTTTTAACGACGACCCGAACGCAGGTTATGGCGGAGTCTGGATGACGGGGAACGGCCCCGCCGCCGATACCAATGGGAATGTGTATCTGAACACCGGCAACGGCCAATATGACATCACCAACGACTACGGGGACAGTGTTCTGAAGCTTAACGGCACAAACGGTCTGGCGTTGGAGGATTATTTTACGCCCTACAATCAGGCGACGTTGGTTGCGGATGATCTGGATGTCAGTTCCGCGGGTCTGTTCCTGCTGCCAGATTCAGCGGGTTCGGCGGCTCATCGCCATCTGTTGTTGAGTGGCAGCAAAACCGGCAGCATTTATCTGATTGATCGGGACACCATGGGACACTACAACTCGTCGGTGGATGCGGATGTTCAGTCTTTGGCGGGCGCGGTTGGCGGTATGTGGTGTTCTCCGGCCTATTTCAACGGCCTGTTTTATGTCATTGGCACGGGCGACAACGTCAAATCCTTTACTCTCACCAATGCCACGATGGGCACTGCTCCCACCGCAAAGTCTCCAAACACATTCAGTTCGAGCGCGACTCCCTGCATTTCGGTCAACGGCACGAACAATGGCATCTTGTGGACCATTGACACTTCCGCAGCCGGGAGCAGCGGCCCGGCGGTGTTATATGCCTACAGCGCCACCAATGTGTCGCACGAACTCTACAACAGCAGCCAGGATTTGTCGCGGGACAATCCGGGTGCGGCGGTTGAATTTACCACGCCGGTGGTGGCCAACGGAAAAGTGTATGTGGGCGCGCAATACGCGGTGTCAGTTTTCGGAGCTGGAACATTCCTTGCCGCGCCCGTCATTGCTCCGGCTGGCGGTGTGTTCACCAATTCCATCACTGTCACCATCAGTAACGCCGTGCCCGGCGCCTCGGTTTATTACACCGTTGACGGAACGATGCCGACGACCAATTCCACACTTTACACAGGGACGTTCGTCATCACGACGACGACGACAGTCAACGCGCTCGCCGTGGAGCCGGGCTTCGTGGACAGCGCCGTGTCCAGCGCCAATTTCATCAACAGCCTTGGCCTTCCGCCGCCGCCGTGGCAGACCAGCGACATCGGCTCGGTGGGGATCACCGGCAGCGCGAATTTTTCCAACGGCGTTTTCATCGTGAGCGGCTCCGGCGCGGACATCTGGAACACGGCGGATGCGTTCCGGTTTGTTTACCAGCCATTGACCAACAACTGCGACATCCGAGCGCGCGTCACGTCGCAAACCGTCTCCGATCCGTGGGCCAAAGCCGGCGTGATGATCCGCGACTCGCTTGATCCTGGCTCGGCTTACGCACTCATGCCGATCACACCGGGCAACGGTTTCGATTTTCAATATCGCAGCGCAAACGGAATTTCCGCCGACGGCAACATCTCTGGCGGCGCGATCAATGCCGCGCCGAACAACTGGGTGCGGCTGGCGCGCACGAACAACACGTTCTACGCCTTCGTGAGCGCGGACGGCGCGAACTGGACGGAAGTCGGCAGCCCGGCAACGCTCGCGTTGACAAACCCCGTTTATTACGTCGGACTGGCCGTGTGCGCGCACAATAACAGCGCCATCAGCACCGCCACCCTCGACAATGTCACTGTCAACGCGTTCACCTACACCAACCCGCCGCCCAGCGTCGTGCTGACCGCTCCGGCGGCAAATTCCACCTACTCCGCCAGCGCGAGTGTGACGATGAGCGCCGATGCCGACGCGCTTTACGACACGATTTCGCAGGTGAATTTCTACTTGAACGCCACATTCATCGGCAGCGTCAGCAACCTGCCCTACTCCGTCACCGCCACCGGACTGGGTGCCGGAACTTATTCGCTCACTGCCGTTGCCATGAGCAGCAGTGGATTGTTGAACACTTCCGCGCCCGTCAACATCACCGTCAACACCGGCAGCGGGAAGCCGTATGGTCTGACCAATGAGCCGCCAACGCCCGACTTCTTTAATATGCCGACGACCTTCGCGGGTTCGCTGCCGCCGTTGTTGTCCGAAACCGGCGTGTTCAGCAATACACCCAGCATGACCCCGACCAACGGGCTGATCCCCTATCAGCCGAACGTGATCCTGTGGTCCGACAACGCGGTGAAGACGCGCTACATGGCGGTGCCGAACAATGGCGGGGCAATCACGCCGTCGCGGCAAATCGGCTTCGCGCCCACCAACTACTGGACATTCCCCGCCGGCACGGTGTTCGTGAAAACATTCCAGTTGAACACCGACACCTCAAATCCCAATGTCCTGCGCCGCCTGGAAACGCGCCTGCTGGTGCGCGACATCAACGGCAAGGTTTATGGCGTCACCTACAAATGGCGCACGGACTACAGTGACGCCGATTTGCTCACGAACAGCCTCTACGAAAACATCACCATCACGAACAGCGGCGGGATTTTGACCACGCAGTCGTGGTATTATCCAAGCCCGTCGGATTGTTTGCAGTGCCACACGCCAGTGGCCAATTACGTTCTCGGCGTGAACACCCGGCAGTTGAACGCCAATCAGACTTACGCCTCAACCGGCGTGACGGACAATCAACTGCGCACGCTAAACCGGCTCGGCCTTTTCAACCCGGCGTTTGATGAGACGAACGTGGCAGGTTTTGAAAAACTGTCCGCGCTGACCAACACGAGCGCCAGTTTTGAAGATCGCGCCCGTTCCTATCTCGACGCCAACTGCGCGCAGTGCCACCAACCCCACGGCACAGGTCCCACCTTCGATGCGCGTTACGACACGCCGCTGACCAACCAGACCTTGATTTACGGCGCGTTGAAATCCGATGGCGAAGCGATGATCGTGCCGGACGACATCTGGCGTTCGCAAATCCATCAGCGCATGGACACCACCAACACCGCCATCCGGATGCCGCCGCTGGCGCGCCAGTTGATTGACACCAACGCCGTCGCCATTCTGGAGGACTGGATCAACAGTCTGCCCGGCACACCCGCGCTCGCGCCCGTGACGATCACCCCCAACGGCGGTTTGTTCTTCAACAGTGTTGGCATCAAACTGCAATCCACGAACGTCGGCACGGCGATTTATTACACGCTCGACGGCACCACGCCGACGACGGATTCGCCGCTGTATTCCGGCCCATTCAACCTCACCAGCAACGCGGTCATTTCGGCCAGTGCGTTTGAAACGAACTACATCAACAGTCTGGCCGCCAGCGCGCTGTTTCTGGTGCCGCCGGCGCAATTTTTCTCGGAGAACATCTCGAACGGAATGTTCCAGATGCAATTCCTCGGCTCGCCCGGCAGCAATTACGTTTTGCAGGTCTCGACGAACCTGATGAACTGGACCCCGATGGCCACCAACTTGGCGGCAACCAACGAAATCATCTTTATAGACCCGCAATCGAGCAATTTCCCGGCGCGCTTCTATCGCGTCCAGCTCTTGCAACCTTGAAACAACCCGCTCCATGAATTCTGTGTTCCGTTTGTTTTGCTCTGCACTTGCCGCGGGCCGGGTGGATTGTTTTCGGTGCGTCATCTGTCTGCGGGCAAATCAACACAACAAACCCCGGTGCTCCGGTTCCAACCATTTCCAAAGACATGGACGGCACCACAAATCAGAATCAAGACATTCGTGTGTTCGCACAAAAAGCCGGGCAAATCCGGGACGCCTGCATCAATGGACGGCGGCGCATCTGCGGCCGGGTGATTCAGATCACATCCGGCGGGCTGGTCGTGGACAGCGGCTACACCGACTTGTTGCGCCCGGAATTAAGCCATTCATGGGTTGCGCCAAACACCGTCTCCGCCAGCCGTCCGGCAAATCTTGTCGAAGAAAAAATGCCCGGCGCGGTTTGTGTCGGCTTGGTTTTTCTGGCAGACATTCCAAAGCGCCCACCCGTCAAAATCTACGATTATGTGGTCATCGAGGCCTACCCCGCCGGACAATTCACCTACCAGCCCGTGCCCAACGTGACCAAAAACATCCGCAAGTTTTCAGCCAGACTGGAAGCTGCGGTTCAATTGAACATCGCCGCCGACAAAAAATAATCCGTGCAATAAAATTCATCGGCAACACGCGTGTCATGATTCTCGTGTCGAATTCAATCGCAATTCAACAAAATGCATAAAATCCGTGTTCAATCCGTGGCTAAAAAATCCATCGCCCCCATCGCGTCTATCCCGCAGGCGCTGACCGTTTTTTTAACTTCATTACAGGGACTGTCTGTGATTTCACAAACTTTTGAAACGGTTGGCAGATGCACGACTGATCACTGTGATTTGAACGCATCGCCGGCCGGCAACACGGACGCGTCCACCGTCTGCGCGCTCTGAAACAGCGCCACGTCGCGGCTGGCTCCGGCTTCAGGTTGCACGCGGATCTGGGTTGGAAGATTGCCCTGCTCGTCATAGATCACCAACGTGTTCGCATTCGGGCCTGCGTTGAGCCAGCATTCCGGAACATAGAGACCCGGTGCCGGAATCTTTTCCGGATAGCGTCCGAGGTTGTGTCCATTCACCCAGACCGAGCCGCGCGAAAGCCCCGAAGTCGTCACCCGCCACATCGGATCCGCGCCGGTCGTTCCAGGAGGCGCGGCGGTGAAAGTGGTTTTAAAAAATTGCGGGCCGCTGAACGTCATGCCGTCTGGCAGCGCCTGCCATCCGGTGGCTGAATTCGGATCGCCCGGACCGCCTCGTAAAGCCCAGTTTTTTAGCACGACGGCGTTCTGATAGGCGGCGAGCGTAGCCGCCGAATAGATTCCACCCTTGTCACCTGTATTTTGCACCAGAACCGAGAGCACATTGGTGCCGTCGGCTTTCCAAGCGCGGGTCAGGTCAACCTCAAACGGCACGTTCCACCCGGTGTTTGTCGCCAAGGGGATTCCGTTCAAATAAACCCAGCCGTTGTCATCCACGCTGGTGAAACTTGCGATCACGGCATCTGCCGATGAAATGGCCGGCAGCGCGGTCTGGAACCAAGCATAGCCATTCTGTCCGCCAAACGCATCCGTGCCAAAGGTGTAATTGTTCCAGCCCGAAGCGGTCGGAAGCGGAGGCCCCATTCTCAACGCCGATCGGGTCGTCATCATGACGTTCCAGTTTGTCAGCGAAGTGGGGCCGCTCGCCGGAGTTCCAAAGAGACGGGCCGTCCCGCTCAGGCCTTTTGCATACATATTGGAAATCGCGCCAATGTAAGGATACAGCTTGTTGCGACCGGAATGTGACGTGAAGACCGCAATGGTGTGGCTTCCCGCGCTCAACGCCGCCGTGAAGGAACTTGCCAAGACGTTCGCCGCCGGAACGGCCGCTCCATCCACAAACGGAATCATGTGGTCGGCAGCGTTTCCAAAGGAAATTGAATTCGTGCTGGAGGCAGGAACGTTGATCGTCGTGCGATACCACGCGTAGGAACTGACATCGCCGTCCGCTCCCATTTGCTGCGGCCCTGATGAACTCGACAACCATCCGCTGGCGTCATATCCGGGAGCCGCTTCGCTGCTTCCGCTCATGGTTTGCCACGCGGTCAACGTCGCGACACCGGGATGGGAACCGGGAGTTGTCATTGCGGAGAACGACATCGGCACATCGGCGGAACCGAAGGCGATCACCGGATTGTCCGCCGGATTCTGCCACGGTTTTTCCGTGATAAGTTGCAGATAACCGTTTGTCACCGTGGCGTTGCCAACATACTGCGGACCGCAAACAACGTAGTTCTGTTTGCCCGCGTCCACAAACCAGGTATCGTCGGCCAGCGTGTCGCTCATGGCGAGAATGCGCACCCGCCGGGAGCCGGTCTGAAAACTGAAATCGGCGGCACCGTTGGCGGGATAGGTGGTCTGAAGCGTCAAGTTGGTTCCGTTGAGACTTAACGCCGGAGCGCCGACGGAAATCGTCGTGCCCGCCGGGACACTGAAGTAAAGTTCGGACGGCGAACCGGCTTGTCCGTAAATGACCATGGTGGTGGTATCGCCCTGTTGGGTGACGCCGAGGATGCGGGTGGGTGCAACATCCAGCATGACGCCGGGTATGATCGTGTAACCGATGACAACGGGCATGATTTCATTTCGATTAACCGTCAGCGATCCGGTCTGCGGATATTCGACGCCGTTGAAGCTGACCTTGGTCGTTTGGGCCGAAGTCCGAGAATTGCCAAGAAACAAAATGGTTCCCGCAGCCGATGCGCGTGCGGTCACGCCGACCGCCGAATTGGTGGAGGCGTGGGCATAAGTGCTGGTGGCATTGTCGCTGGTTTCCAGAATGCTCTGAAAACTGCGCGCGAACCAGGCGGCGCGTTTGAACTTGTAATACTCCGGACGAAGGTCGCCGGTTTGTCCCACGGCAGAGCCATAATCATAGCTGGCCGCATCCTCGTCATTGTTGAAATAATCGAAGTCGGTGCCGCCGTGCGCCATGTAGTAGTTGTAACCGTTGCCGCCATAAGCAATGACCTTCCAGGTATCCCAGTCCTTGTCGCGGGCATCCGCCGCGCTCTCGCCGTAATTGCTAAACCAATTGCACCAGAATTCCGTGCTGAACCACGGGCTGTTGCGCGAGGCGCTGCTCCAGGGCCGGTTTCCCGCCGGATCGCCGCCGTGATGAACGCCGCTGAAGAAATAAGGCACCTCCAATCCATCCGCGAGAGCCGTGGTTTGCAGAAATTGGAAGTAAGGATTGCCCAGTCCCTCGGTTCCCCATCCTCCTGGATGTTCATTTTCAAGCTGGACGAGGATGACATTTCCCCCGCGGTTGATTTGATTCGTGGCTATGATGGGCAACAGCTTTTCCCAATAACGGGCCACATACTTTTCAAACGGAACATTGTCGGTGCGGACTTGAAGGTCCGGCACAGAACGCAGCCAAACCGGATAGCCGCCGCTGTCCCATTCGGCGCAACAGTAAGGCCCCACCCGCGCAATGGCGTAAAGTCCCAGCGACTTGGCGAGCTTGAGGTAGGCGTCCAGATCCCGGTTGCCGGAGAAATCAAACTGGCCGCTCTGCGGTTCGTGATAATTCCAAAAAACGTAAAACTCGGTGCTGTCAAAACCCGCCCGCTTGAAGCGCATCAATCGGTCCGCCCAAAGCTCGCGCGGCACACGGGCGTATTCCATGCCGGCGGAGACTACGAAGGTGCGCTCCCCGTTGATCAGAAATCCCTTTCCATCGAAATTGATCACGCTCTGCGCGGCGGGTTGCGGTGGAAAGAAGCTGTCGTTGGCGCGAACGTCCGGTTGCATCAATAGAGCCAATGATACGAGGATACCTGTGGTTATGGTTTGAATTTTGTTCATATTGTTTGCTGCGTGCTTGAATGGCTAGATTATCTACAAGCAATCCGCAGGTCAACAAGGTCTCGAGCGCTGGTGTTGCACAGCTTCCGCGAATTTGGAGTATTAACATTGTCCCGAATTTGGACCGGATTTTTTGGCAAGCCGCAGAATATAATAAACCACCGGCGTCGCGACGAGCGACAGCAGGACCGAAATGCACAGCGCGCCGATGACGGCGACGGCCAGCGGCTGCAGCATTTCCGCGCCGGCACCGATGCCATACGCCAGCGGCAACATTCCCAGCGCGGCGGCGAGCGAAGTCATCAGCACCGGACGCAAACGGCGATGGCCGGAACGCACCAGCGCCTCGACCAGTTCCACGCCGTCCGCCTCCAGTTGCTGCACGAAGTCGAGCATGAGAATTCCGTTTTTGGCGACGATGCCGACGCCGATGATCGCGCCCAGAAATGAAACGATGTTCACCGTGATGCCCGTGATCCACAACGCGGCGACGGTTCCGAACATCGCCAGAATCGCGCCGAAGACAATCGCCACCGGCTCGTTGAACGAGCGGAATTCAATCAGCAGCACGGTGAACACCAGCAAAATTGCGGCGAGCAAAACCATCACGAGATTGCGGAACGATTCCTGTTGCTGCTGGTAAAGTCCGCCGTATTCGATCGTGCCGGGCGGCAGCCATTTGTCCTGGCTCAATTTGTCCTGAATTTCCTTCATCGCGCTGCCGAGGTCGCGGCCTTCGAGCCGCGCGGAGACGATGATGTCCTGCCGCAAATCGTCGCGGTCCAGTTCCACTTCGCTCGGCTCGATGCTCACGTCGGCAACTTGATTCAGCCGCACGACCGCGCCGTTCGCCGTTCGCAACGGCAGTTCGCGCAAGGTGGAAAGTTGATCCACGCTTTTCGGCTCGGCGAGGACGCGGATGTTGACGATGCGGTCGCCTTCCAAAACATACGACGCGGTCTGGCCAAGCAGCGCGGTGTTCACGGCGTCGGCAATGTCCTGGACGCTCAAGCCAAACCGCGCGGCGTCGGCGGGACGCACGCGGAAATTGATGGACGGGCCGGTTTCCGTCAGGCCGTCGAACGTGTCCACGACGCCGGGAATTTTTTTGATTTCCGCCTCCACGCGCGGCGCGGTTTGCTTCAGCCATTTCAAGTCGGGCGAAAAAAGTTTGATTTCAATCGGGTCGGGCGTCAGTTGCAAATCGCCGATGACGTCGGTGAGAATTCCGGGAAAATCCCAGCGGATCGCCGGAAATTGTTCGTTGTAAGTGTGGCGCAATTCCGCGATGACCTCGTCGGTCGAATGTTTGCGGTTGCGCTTGAGCTTGACCGCGAAATCGCCGCGATACGGCTCGGTGATGAACATGCCCATTTCCGCGCCGAGCCGGCGCGAATAACTTTCCACGTCCGGGTTCGCGGACAAAATCTTTTCCGCCTCGTCAAGCTGGCGCGATGTTTCGGTGAGGCTCGTGCCCGGCGGCGCCTAGAAATCAATGACAAAACCGCCTTCGTCAAAGTCGGGCAGAAAATCGGAATCCAACTGCCGGTAAATAAACACCGCCGAGACGAGCACCGCGCAGCAGGCCAGCAACGTGAGCCAGCGAAAACGCAGCGCCGCGCGCAGCGCGCGTTCGTAAATGCGGATGACGCGCGTCAGCAGCCAGCCGCCATCCTGTCCGGCCGGCGCGTGGCCGTGCTCCATTTTTTTGCGGTCGCGGATGAACCACGCGGCCAGCGACGGCGTGAGCGTGAGCGCCAGAACCAGCGACGTGAGCAGCGAGACCACCATCGTCAACGCCAGCGCGCGGAAAAACACGCCCGTGATGCCGGACAAAAATGCCAGCGGAATGAACACCACCACCGGCGTCAGCGTCGAGCCGATGAGCGGCGTCAGAATTTCGCCGATGGCTTCCTGGATTCCCGCCAGGCGCGGCCGGCCGGCGGCGATTTTCACGCACATCGCCTCGACGACGATGATCGCGTTGTCAATCAGGAGTCCGATGGACGCCGCGATGCCGCCGAGCGTCATCATGTTGAAGCTCATGCCGGCCAGCTTCATCGCAATGAGCGTGATCAGAACCGTGATCGGAATCGTGACGATGGCCGTCCACACGCTGCCCCAGTTTTTCAGGAAGAAATAAAGAATCAGCACCGACAAAATCAGCCCGAACAAAATCGCGTCCCAAACGCTGCCGACCGAATCGCGCACGAAGAGCGATTGATCGTAAAAAAACGCGAGGTGCATGTCCGGCGGCAATTCCTGCCGGAGCTGCGCCAATTGCTTTTTCAGCGCGGTGGCGATGTCCAGCGTGCTGCCGTCCGCCTGGCTTTGGACGTTGAGCAGCACGGCATCCTGGCCTTGCGCCGTGACCGACATGAAAGACCGGCTCCGCCCCGCGCTCGACGCGCGCCACGTCCTTGATTTGCACCGGATGACCGTTGCGCGACGGCGATCACCAGATTTTCGATGTCCGCCGCCGAACGCACGCGCCCGTCCACCGTCGTCAGGTAAAGATGATAATTTTCCTCCATCATGCCGGCGGGCGCGAAAAGATTGTTTTTCGTCAGCGCATCGCGTCACATCCGCCAGGCCAAGTCCGGCGGCCTGCAATTTCAACGGGTCAACAATGACGTGAAATTCCGGCTGGCGTCCGCCGACGATTTCCACCCGCGCCACGCCGGGAATTTGCAGGAAGCGCGGCTTCAAGTCGTAATTCGCCGTTTCCCAAAGCGACGTGATGTCGCGGTTGGAACTCGTCAGGCTGATGCCGATGATGGGAAACGCCGAGAACGTCACGCGCTCGATTTCCGTGGAGGCGGTCGCCGGCAGGTCGCTGCGGATTTGCGAGAGCCGGCCCAGCACATACAAGCTCCGACTGCACCATGTCCACGTGCCAGTTGAAAAAAACATTGATCTGCGCCGAGCCGCGCTTGGTGGCCGAGCGCACCGTGAGCGCGCCGGGAATGTCCTTCATCGCCTCCTCGATCGGGCGCGTGATCGTCGCCATCATTTCGTCGGCGGGCATGATGCCGTTGTTCACGAGGATGACGACGCGCGGAAAATTCGTCTGCGGAAAAACCGACGACGGCATCCGCAGCGCGCAAAAAACTCCCGCCAGGCACAACGCCGCCGCGATGAACGTGATGGACAGCGCGTGCCGCGTGGCGAACCGGCCCAAGGGTGAAGTCGCGTCGGGCTTCATTTGGCGTCGGCGGAATTGGTGGAGGTTTCGTCGCCGGAAGAATTTTCCACGCTGATTTTTGTTTTCTCCGGCAAGCCGTAAGCGCCGACGGTCACGACGGTGTCGCCCGCCTTGAGTTCCGGCGCGGCGACTTCGACCAGACCATTTTCGCGCAAGCCGGTTTGCACCGGCATTTGCGTCGCCTCATCGCCTTTGACCAGCGCGATGACGCTTTTGCCGTTTTCATCCGTCACCACGCTTTCGTCTGGCGCGGCGAGACAATTCGTGTGAACCGCCGTCACGATGCGCAACGAAACAAATTGTCCGGGCCGCAATCCGCTGTCCGCCGGCAACAACGCGCGCACCAGAACCGTGCCGTTGTCCATGTTCACGTTCGGGCTGACGAACAAAAGTTCCGTCGTCACCGGCGGCTCGGTCAGCACTTCGACCGGATTGCCGGGCTTCAAATCAGTTGCCTCCGCCGTCGGAATTTCCGCGCTCACGGCCAGCCGGTTCAAATCCATCACTTCCGCGACGACCGTGCTCGCGTCCACCGCCTGGCCGGGCTTGACGTTGACGCTCACGACCGAGCCGGACAACGGCGCGGTGACTTGCAGCAAGGCCAGTTGCGCCTCGGCGTCCTGCAAATTTTTCTGCGACGTGTTTTGCTGCGCGAACAATTCTTTCTGCCGCGCCAGTTCCTGTTCCGCGAGCGCATACGTCGTCGTGCCGGAATTCAATTCCACCAGCACGTCGCCTTTCGTCACCTGCTGGCCGGCGACGACGTTCACCTTGGTCACGACGCCGGCGGACGGCGCGGCGAGTTGCGCGCTGGCGGCGGGCTGATTCCGCCGTGGCGGGCGCAGGCTCAATCGTGCCGTAGCCTTGAACGTAACGATGCAGCGTCGCCAGTTTGAGCGCGCCGGTCTGGACGGTCACGATGGTCGGCGTCGTTTCGTCGCCGCCGGATTCGGACGCATCGCCATGTGATTTGATCAGCGCGACAGATGCCCAGGCCGGCGGCCAAAATCACGACGAAGCCGATAATGATGGATTTTCGGTTCATTTGGAGGATTGGTTGGGATTTGCTGCGGAAATTTTTTCGATGACGGCGGCGATCGAATCCGCCGGACGTTGCAACGCATCTTCCAGCGCGCCAAAAGCGGTTTGCAATTTTGCCTCGTTGTCGAGTTGCGCGAGCTGCGCGTTGCTCAATTCCAGTTGCGCGTTGAGCGAATCCAGTTGGTCAGCCGCGCCGGCTTGAAGCTGCGCCTGCGCGGATTTCAGTTGCTGCTGTTCGGCGGCGAGCACAGCGTCGCCGGTTTTCAATTGTTCTTCCGCCACGCGCCAGCCTGAAACAGCGCGATCAATCTCGCCGATGACCTGCGATTGCAGTTCCACGAATTTCGCGGCGGCCAGTTTGCGCCGCGCCTCGGCCTCGGCAATCGGCCCTTGATTCTGGTCGAGAATCGGCAGTTCGAGCGTCAGGCCGAGGCTCCATTCGTTGTCGCCCGCATTGCCGTTGTTCCAGGCGTAGCCGGGACCGAGATGCAGATCGGGATATTGCTTGGCAATTTCCAAACGCAAGTCGTCTTCCGCCGCCGCGTAATCGGCGAGCGCGCCAAGAATGTCCGCGCGCGACCGCAGCGCCACGAGACGCGCATCCGCTGAGGTCAACGGCTTTGCGTCCGGCGCTGAAAAATCGAAGTTCAATTCCTCGCCGTCCAGCGCGGCTTCGCTCAAGCCGAGCGCCTCGGCCAGCCGCGAACGCGCGTCGGACTGCTGCGACTTCGCGTCGCTCAAATCCAGCAGCGTTTTGTTCAACGCGATTTGCGCGATGGTGAGTTCCGGCCGGGAAATTTCGCCGGCGTCGAAACGCTGTTGCAGCAATTTCACGATTTCCGTCTGCGCGGTAAATTCCTGTTGCAGCAGTTCGGCGCGCTGACCGGCAATTTTTAAATCCAGCAGGCTGGCGCGGACGCCGCTGCGGATTTGCCACGCGGCGGAAACAAAATTCCAGCGCGCGGATTCCGCAATTTTTTCCGCCTCGGCGATGCGTTTGCCGCGTTTGCCGGCGGTTTCGATGGGAATGTCAAACGTCACCGGGATGAGCCACGGGCTGTAATTGCCGGGAATTTGCGTGTCGTAGGCGGACGAGACGGACAGGGAAGGATTCGGCCGCGCGCCCGCTGTTTTCAAACCCGCCTGCGCGACGAGCCATTGATCGCGTGCGACTTCGAGGCTCGGATGAAAATAAAACGCGACGAGCGTGAGTTCCGGCAAATCCCAGTTTGTTTCGGGCCAGGTTTTCAATTCGTGGCCGGGATTTTGTTCGAGGAATTTTTTCAGGCCCGCGTCGTCAAGCCGGCGCGACTCCAGTTGCGCCGCCGTTTTCTCCGGCGAAAGCGGCTGCGGCTTGAAATGCGCGCAGCCGGCGAGCAAGACGATTCCTAAAATGTGGGGCCAGTATTTCATGCGGGCCTGGTCGCTGGTTCGAGCGGCAGCCGGACTGTGACTGTTGTTAATTGTGACGGCACCGAATTGATCTGGATGTTTCCATTATGTGCGGAAACTATCCATTGAGCGATGCTCAAGCCGAGTCCGCAGCCTTCGATGGTATTTTCATGTGCCGGGTCTCCACGAAAGAAGCGGTCGAAGACGCGCGGCAGAATTTCCGACGGAATTCCAGCGCCGGTGTTGGCGATTTTGAATTCGGCGAAATTGTCAGCACGGCGCAAACTCATGGTGATGCGGCCTTGCGGCTGGTTGTATTTCACGGCGTTATCGGCGAGGTTGAGTAGCAACTGGCGCAGGCGATGGCGGTCGCCGCGCACTGAAATTTCCTCGCACGTTTCAAGTTCCACTTTGATGCCGTGCGGTTCGGCCAGGATTTGTGCATCGGCAAAATTATCGCGGACGAGTTCATCGAGACGGACGGTTTCAAATTGCAGCGCGACCTGTCCGGCGTCGGCCTTGGCGAGCAGCGTCAGGCCATCCACGATTTTGGAAAGCCGGCGCACTTCGTCAAGCTGGCTCGCCAGCCGTTCGCGTTCGTCGGGCGCGAGCGATTCGTCGCGCAATCTCGTTTCGGTCTCGCCCCATAATACCGTCAGCGGCGTTTTTAATTCATGCGAGGCGTGCAGCGTGAATTCGCGGATGCGGTTGAACGAATCGTCAAGCCGCGCGGTCATGGCGTTGAAAACTTCCGTGAGGCGATCCAATTCGTCGCCGTTGTTGGTGCGCGGAATTTTTTTGCCGAGGTTGTTTTCGTGAATTTTTTCGACGGCGTTGGTCAGCTTGGTCACGGGCGCGAGGGCGCGGCGCGTCAGCCACCAGCCGCCGAGCAATCCCAAGGCGACGGCGGGCAGACCGGCTTGAAAAAACATTTCGCCCGCCTCGCCGAGCGCGTGTTCCGCCGGTTCGCGGCGGTGTTCGTGGCGAAGCTGCTCGTCAATTTCCCGGTAGGTGCCAAGGCCCATGACCAGCAGGGAGACAATCAAAATGCCCGCATACCACCAAGTCAGCCGCGTGCGGATTTTCATGGCGCATCCCTCAACACATAGCCGCTCCCGCGCACCGTGTGGAGCAGCTTGGGTTCAAAGTCCGCGTCAATTTTTCCGCGCAGGCGGCGGATATAAACGTCCACGAGATTTGTGCCGGGATCAAAATTGTAGTCCCAGACTTTTTCGCAGATCATCATGCGTCCGCAAATTCGCCCGGCCGAGCGCATGAGAAATTCGAGCAGACGGTATTCGCGCGAGGTCAGTTCGATTTCAGTTTCAGCGCGCCGCGCCTTGCGCGTCAACGTGTCGAGCGTCAAATCCGCGATGCGCAGCGTGGTGGATTTGTTTTCGCCGCCGCGACGCGTGAGGGCGCGCACGCGGGCGACGAGTTCGGCCAGTTCAAACGGCTTGGGCAGATAATCGTCCGCGCCAAGGTTCAAACCCTCGACACGCTCGTTGACTTCCCCGCGCGCGGAAAGGAGCAGGACGGGCGTGGAATTTTTGCGTTCACGCAACTGCCGCAGCACGCTCAAACCGTCGCGCCCCGGCAGCATGATGTCCAGGACAATGGCGTCGAACGGCGTGCCGGTGGCGGCAAGCAGGGCGTCCTCGCCATTGGCCGTCACGTCCACGGCAAAGCCCTCCGCCTGCAAAGCCTTGCGGACAAACGAGGCGGTTTTCTTTTCGTCTTCCACGACCAGCACACGCATGAATTCATTATTTGCTGAAACAAAGGCTGGCGACGAGGAAAACCTGCGGCCATTGGTTGGCTCTTGTAAATTCAAACTTCACCAATAAACAGCATCAAAATGAACGCCGCATGAACGCCGCATGACAGTTTGTTTAGTTTCAACCGGCGGCAAAACCATGTTTGCGCGGAAGCGACTGCGCACTTACCTGCCGACCCACAGCACGTCAAGATTGCCGGGGCCGCCGCGAAAACCACGTCCACCGCGCCGCTGACCAGCGGGTGGGTTCGCGTCGGGAGCCGCCGCTGGCGCTGCCGGCGCTGCTTGCGGCATACGTTCGGTGCAAACCACAATGATCCGGCTGTTTTTCGAGTCGAGCGAGCACGTTTTGCAGCCCTGTTTAGTTTGCACTGTTTGTTCCACCGCAAAACTCGTGGGGCTGCTTTCCTTGATGATGGTCAGCGTGCCGTCGCCCTGCGAACTGAACGCTTCCATGGTGTTGGGATTGAACCCGCCGCCGTCCGTGCCGTTCCCGATTGGCAGCGTCGCCAGCACCTTGCCGTCGTCGGCATTCAACACCACGCAATTCTGGCTGTGGCACATGGCAAAAAGAATGTGGTTCTTCGCATCCAGGCCAAGGCCGGACGGGCCGTCGCCCTTGTCGCCAAGGTCATATTTGGTGATGACCTTCATGGTCTTCATGTCCACGACGGCGATTTTGCTCTCGTCCTCGACATCCACATACAATTTGCCCTGGCCATCACTTTGCGCCTGTTCCATCGCACCGCCGACATCAATCGTGCCGGTGACAGTGCCGTCTTTCGGACCAATGACGGTGATGCTGGGCGAGCTATGGCTTAAAATCAAAACCTTGCCCGTGAAAGGCTCGAACAAAATGCCGTCGGGCCGGCTCTGCACTTCGATGCTCTTGATTTTCGTCATCGTTTCGGTGTCAAACAGGCTTGGCGGGCTGCTGCTGCTAACGCCGTGATGCGTCTTGGTGTCAATGGCCACGCCGTGGCCGCTGACGTTGGTGATGGTGCCAATGTATTTGTGGGTGTCCAGGTCGAACACGAAGGTGTTTCCGCCGCGCGGCACATACACGCGCCGTTCGTCATTGTCCGCATAGACATAATCAATGCCGCCGTTGCCCATGAGCTGGGTCGTGTCAAGCACCTTGTAGGGTGCGCTGGAATCCTGGGCGAGAACCTTGACGGCCAGCAGGCTGCCGCCAATCAAAACACACGATAGACATTTCAGTTTTTTCATAAAAATAATGTTGAAGTGAAAGTGATTTACATTGACAGCCTAACAGACGCAGTTGAAAGAGCCAGAGTTTCAAAATTACAGTTTTGTCATCCTGATTTTCGTCGGGCGTCTGGCCGTCCGTGCTGCGACGAACGCCAGTGCCGTTGTGATTCCTTGCGGAAACCTGTTGAACCAGCGGAATTTGCGGCCGTCTTATTGAATTTTTCCCGCCAGATTTGATAAGGAACGCATGAAATCAGGAAAAACTTTCCGTTCCTTGTTTTCTGCCTTCCTTATTCAATAAACCAGCACGAGCGCCGCCGCTTTTGTAGGAGTCGAGGTCGCGAGACTCAAATTAAATCAGAGACTCCTCACGTCGTCCCCTACTCAATAAACGAGGACGAGCACGGCGGCATCTTGGGCGGATTTGACCACATCCTCAAACTTCGGGGTGGCCGTCTGCAAAGACTTCGGCGCTTTGAGCTTGGCGTCCACCTCCGGCACGGATTCCAGAAATGGTAGGGCTGCGGTGCTCCGCAGCCCAAATATCAGGGTGGCGCGGCAGCACCGCCCTACCGGCTCTTGACCGCGTAATTCAATTGGTGGCCGTCCGCAAGGATCTCCGGCAACGCCCCGCTCGTGCCAGCGCCACCGACTAAAAAATTAACGCAAAGACGCAAAGATGCCAGGGCGCAAAGAACAGACGGTATTTGCCTTGCGTCTTTGCCGCTTTGCGCCTTTGCGTTAAATCCGGCCAGCTTGGGCGAAAATCCTTGCAATGACGGGTCGGGAAAACCAATCGTCGCCACCGTGCCGCCCAGATGCGCCGAGCATTTGGTAGATACACCTCTTTAATAGCCAGAAGTAACCCTGGACAACGTCGCGATCTACCCCGCACCCGCACCGGGTTTGCCGGAGATCCAAACCGCACTGGACAACTTTGAGGTTGCCGTCACTTCAATGAACGGTGGTCCGGTGGACACCATCATCCGGAACAACCTGCGCCTGGTGCTGACCAACCTGGTGCGCCAACTGTCGTCCTATGTGACGGTGGCGTGCAAGGGCAGCATGGCAAACCTGATCTTGAGCGGGTTCCCGCCCCAAAAGACCACGCGCACGCCCGTTGGCAAACCCGCCCAGCCGCAAGGCCTGACAATCAATCACGGACAGCGGCTTGGCCAGTTGGCGGTCAAGGTCAACCCGGTCTTTGGCGCGGCCATCTACAACTACCGTTTGACGGCGAACACGCCCGGAGCGGTGCCGGTGATCGAGCAGGACACGGCGGCCAAACACACGTTCACCAGCCTGGTGGCCGGCGTGAAATACACCGCTGACGTCAATGCGTCTGGCACCGCCGGCACGGGTGACTGGAGCAATCCAGCCAGCCTGACCGCCGACTAAAACTGAAAGCCCGAATCTTTCAACATCAAGCGCGCCGGACAATCCCGGCGCGCTATTTGTTTGTCCCGAATGTCACCGGGAAAACTTTGCAACCGGGCAGGTCTTCATAAATTTGATTCGCAACTTTTCCGCTTTGCCTTAATTTCGCCGCGTGCCGGAACAGAAAAATAATTCAATCATCGCCGGCAACCTCCTGCTCGTGGTCATCATGTGGGGCGGCAACAACACCGGAACCAAATGGCTGGTGGCCACCTGGCCGCCCATCTGGACGGGCGCTTCGCGCTTTCTGCTGGCCGGGTTTGCCCTGCTCGCCATTTTGCGTTTCACACGCTGGCTGGGCGAATCCAAGCCGCCCGCACGCGCGCAATATCATCAGCTCTGGCTGCGCGGTGGATTGAGCCTGGCGGCCTACATCGTGGTGTTCGCGTGGGCGCTGCGGCTGACGGTGGCTTCTCATGTGGCGCTGTATCTGGGCGCGTCGCCGGTCTGGGCGTTGCTTTGGGAAGAACGTCCGAAACGGAATTGGGCGAGCGCGCGGCGTTACGGCGCGGCGTTGCTGGCGGTGTCGGGCGTGATGGTTTTATTCTGGCCGGCGCTGAAGATTGCGAACACAAATCTCGCGGGGGAATTTTGCGGCCTGGCCTCCAGCCTGCTCTGGGCGAATTACAACCATCAAAGCCGCATTCTCTCCGCGACAATTCCCGGCCTGGAAATCGCCGCCAGCGCGATGTGGATGGCGGGTGTGTGGCTGCTGCCGTTCGGCCTGGTTGAGATCGTCGCGCACGGTCTCAAGATTGACGCGCCGCATTTGTGGGTGCAGGCGCTGTGCATTGTGTTTGGCGGCGTGGTGCCTTACGCGCTTTGGAACAGCGCGCTCCGCTGGTGGCGCACAAGCCAGGTGATGCTGTTCAACAATTTCATTCCGCTGACGACGACGGCATGGGCGCATTACACATTGGGCGAGCCGATCACGCCCACGTTTTGCGCGGCGATGGGTTTGATCGTGGCAGGCGTCGTCTTGGGGCAGGCCGACTGGTCGAAAATTTTTGGAACGCCGGAAAGTTTTTGAGTCAAACACATCCTCGTTTTCACAATTTGAGGATGACGACGAGCATGAGAATGAGGATGATTGCAAATTATGGACGTGAAAAATCTGAATGAAGTCGCGCCGTTCATCACCAAGGACGGCTCGGAAATCCGCGAGATGCTCGCGCACCGCAACTCCGCAATCCGCAACCAGAGTCTCGCCGAGGCGCGCCTGCCCGCCGGCGGCGCGACGCAGGAACATTTTCACCCGCGCGCCGAGGAGATTTATTTCATCACGCACGGCGCGGGAAAAATCCGCATCGAAGATGAAACGCGCGATGTTCGCACCGGCGACGCGATTGCGATTCCGCCCGGCAGGAGGCACAAGCTCTGGAACACCGGCAACGACACATTGCACCTGCTCTGCTGCTGCGCCCCGGCTTACGAACACGCGGACACGGTCATCACCGAATCCTGAATTGACCCGCGTTCCGCCGCGCGTTTAACTGTCGCCATGAAAAATCTCGTGCCGATTGGTTTGATCGTTGCCGGAATGTGCGCCGGCTGCGCCTCGCATAATGGAGCCTTGCCCAACACGCCCGCCGCAAGTGTTCCGCCAGCCGTGATTATCACGCCGGACAATTCAATCTCCGGCAATGTCGTTTTGTATGATTCAGCCGGACGCTTTGTTGTCGTGAATTTTCCAGCCGGACAGATGCCGGCAATGGGCCAGATCCTTTTCCTCTACCGTGCCGGATTGAAAACCGCCGAAGTCAAAATCACCGGGCCGCAGGGCTACGGCAACATCGTGGCCGACCTGCTCACCGGCGATGTAAAGGTCGGCGACGAAGTGCGCGACAAATAATCACTCCTTCGGCCTCGAAGATTTTTCCACGAGCGGCTTGACCGTTTTCGGAAGCGCGCTTCTTTGGTAGGGCGAATGCAGGTTGAAATAAATCCCGCACATCGGGCGGGCTTCGTCGCACTGGCTCAAGATGACCGTCACCTGCTTGTCCAGCGCGATGCCGTGCCGCAGACCTTCGCCGCGCGTTTCGTAGGCCTTGATCGCCTTGCCCATCAGCGACGCCAGCGACGCCTCGAAATCCTCCGGCGTCTTGTCAATGCAGATGACGTATTTGTCGTAGGCCTTGACGGCGGCGGCGATTTCGCGTTTGAAAGTTTCAGCAGTCATCCGGCCAATGATGAAGTCAAATCGCCCGCGCGTAAATTAAAAAAACGAGCCGGTTTCAAGATTGTTTCCCGATCGTCACCGGAATTTAAGGTCATTAAACTTGTGCGGGCCGGGCCATCTCATAAGGTTTGAGCTTATGCAATGGCCGGGCAAAAAAAATCCAAAGAAGCAGGCGCACAGGCGCAGCAGAAATACCCACGAACTGTGGACGGCAGTCGTTGTGGGAGTGCTGCTCGCGGCAGTGGTCGCGCTGGCCTTCTGTTTCAGTTACAAGCACAATCAATAGCCGGAGTCAGGCAAATCCGCCGCCTGCTTCATTTTGCCTTTTTGCCCTTGGCCCGAACAGCGCCGTCCCAATCCGGATGATTGTCGCGCCCTCCTCAATCGCAACCTCAAAATCGCCGCTCATGCCCATGCTCAAATGCGGCAGCGGCGCACCGAGAACCCGCTCACATTCCGTTTTCAACTCGCGCAGCCGCCGGAAATGCTTGCGCGAATTTTCCGCGTCCGGCGACCACGGCGGCACGGTCATCAAGCCCTTGATTTCGATTCGCGGCAGTGAATTGATTTCCTTCAATTCTGCCAGCAATTGTTCCAGCCTGTAGCCGAACTTGCTCGCCTCGCCCGCCAGGTTCACTTCAAGCAAAACCGGCATCGTCCTCGCCGCTTCGTCGGCGCGCCTGTTGATTTCACGCGCGAGCGGCAGGCTGTCCACGCTCTGAATCATTTGAAACAGGTTCACGGCGTCGCGGCATTTGTTCGACTGCAAGTGCCCGATGAAATGCCATCGCAACTTGCCGGGACACAGCGGAATTTTCGCCTTTGCCTCCTGAACTTTGTTTTCACCGAACAAAATCAGGCCAAACTCCGCCGCCGCCGACACGACTTCCGGCGGCTGCGTCTTGGCGACGGCCAGCAACGTGACGGAATTCGGCTCGCGGTCGCAGCGATTGCACGCGGCGCGAATCCGTTGTTGAACTGAACTCAGATTTTCAGGCAAACTCACAAAGTAATCGTAAATCGTAATTTCAAAATCGCAAATGTTTCTATGAATTACTGGCTCGTCAAATCCGAACCCGAAACTTATTCGTGGACGATGTTCGTGAAGGACGGCAAAACCGCGTGGACGGGCGTGCGGAATTTCGCGGCGCGGCTCAATCTCCGCGTCATGAAAACCGGCGATGCTGTTTTCTTTTATCACAGCGGCGCGGAGAAATCCGTCGTCGGCCTCGCGCGCGTTATGAGGGAATTTTATCCCGACCCCACGGCGGACGATGACAATTGGTCGTGCGTAGATCTCGCTGCGGAAAGAGCTTTGTCCAAACCCGTCACGCTTGCGCAAATCAAGGCCGACAAAATTCTCAAGGAAACGGTTGTGGCAAAACAGTCGCGCCTGTCCGTCTCGCCGGTGACGCGCGAGCAACTTGAACGGCTGTTGAAACTGGCGGAAACGAAAATCTAGCGTGCAAGTTGTCGCCTGACGTCCAGAACCCGGGCACGCGGTCAAGAGCAGCCTGCTGTTGAGCTTCCTGGAATCGGTGCCGGAGGTGAACGCCCAGGCTCAAAGCGCCGAAGACTTTGCAGACGGCCACCCCGAAGTTTGAGGATGACGTCAAATCCGCCCAAGACGCCGCCGTCCTCGTTTATTGAGTAGGTGACGACATGAGGAGTCTCTGATTTAATTTGAGCCTCGTCACCTCGACTCCAAAGGCGGCGGTGCTGGTTTTGGTTTATTGAACAAGGAAGGCAGGAAACAAGGAACAGACTTTTCCTGATTTGGCAACCGTCGCACCGTCCAAGACGTTTTCCTCAATAATCGGCTGCAAAATTTCCCATCTTTGGCGCCCGTGAAAATAATTCAAAAAAGTTTGTCCACTTTCGCCTTTGGCGGGGATAATTGAATAGATGCCAGACGCGCAAGACATGGACTTGGTGCGGGAATTTGCCCGCCACAATTCCGAGGCCGCCTTCACCGAACTGGTGCGGCGGCATTTGAACCTCGTCTATTCCGTCGCGCGTCGCTGCACCGGCAATGACGGCGACGCGCAGGACGTGACACAGGCCGTCTTCATCATTCTCGCGCGCAAGGCGGCGGGCTTGTCCGAAAAAACGTTGCTCACCGGCTGGCTCTATGAAACCACGCGGTTCACCGCCGCGCGGCTGCTGCGCACCAACGCCCGCCGCCACGCCCGTGAACAGGAGGCTTATATGCAATCCACCTTGAACGAAGCTGAAGCCGCGGATGTTTGGGCACAACTCTCGCCGCATCTGGAAGCCGCGATGTCCAAGCTGGCGGAACGCGACCGCGCGCTGCTGGTGCTGCGCTTTTACGAAAACAAGAGCGGGCCGGAAACGGCGGCGCTGCTGGGCATCCGCGAAGACGCGGCGCACAAGCGCACCGCCCGCGCCTTGGAAAAGCTGCGGCAGTTTTTTATCAAGCGCGGCATAGATTCAACCGCTGCCACCATTGCCGAGCAGATTTCCGCCCACTCCGTTCAAGCCGCGCCCGTGGCGCTGGCAAAATCTGTGACTGCCGTGGCGCTGGCCAAAGGCGCGACGGCTTCCATTTCAACCTTAACCCTCATCAAAGGAGCATTGAAAACAATGGCTTGGTTGAAACTTAAATTTGCGCTCGGCGTGAGCGTGGCAATGTTATTGGCGGGCGGCGCAGTTGCAATCAAACTTTCCGGCAATAACATCGAAAGCCAGCCAAGTGAGCCTTCGAAATATTATTATCGGGATAATAACTAATTGTCCTCCTGTGGTTGCCAATTGTCCCCCGATAACTGATCTTGTTTATAAATATACATTCGGGAAAGATGCGCCGAAGCTTTATGAGTTTCGTTACCAATCCAATGCGTTCTACGTTCGTATCACCAAAGATACTTCTTTTAAGGGAGACTTTGCACCACAAGATACAGAATGCGGTTATTGGGACAGTAATTATTGGTATTGCGCACCTCTTACTTATCCTCTGCCACCATCCGCCCCGCAACCTCCACCTGTCTTAAATGAATATACATTTGATTCAAAAGACACTGGTTCAATCGCATATCAATCCGTAAAAATATATTTATTATCAATGCTTCGCCTTTTTGCCAGTTTGGGAATTGCAGGGGATAGCGCACCAAGCTCTATGTTTATGGATGAAAATAGCAACATCGTTTACAAAACTTTAGGCGTTTACAAAGGTTCAAGTAAGGAAATTACCACGACCGTAAATTTTGATTACTCAAATTCACTCCCGGTGCGAGCGATATTGAAAATAACCGCTCCGGGTGTGAAAACAGTTACCCAATATATTTCGTATCGTTACAAGCCGGATATTGCAGGAGGGCGCATACCAGCTTACATGGACGGCGGATATTTTTCCGTCGAAGTAATGAGCCTTTCCCTCGGTCAGACCGATTTGCCTTTATCAAAAGATTATTTTGACCCGCCAAAGTCATTACTCGCCATGCGTAATCTTTATGTGAATGTTCATTCAAATATGACAGAGTATGGCTATTCAGGCGGGCGACTCGTCAATAAGACTGGCGATTCCCAATCAGAGCGTATTCAGGCTAATCAATCAGATGAAAAGGCTTTGCGTTCACATCGCCAACTTCGTCTCCTGGCACCTTCATTAGCGGGCCATAATTATATTCTCATAACAATCGGTATTTCCACCCTTGCTCTAATTGTTTTGGTAATACGTAGAAAATATGGCAAATAATTGTCTTTAGCAGTTCGCAAGACGCTCCGCGCACGCGGGGGCCGTAAAATTCGCGCCAGCGTTTTGGAGTGCGGCGGCCCTCCGCCGCTTTTGAATTTATGAAAAATCCGAAGATATTCTTTCAAAACTGTAGGAGACGACGTGAGTAGTCTCTGAAATCCGAAAAGAATGAGACTCGTCACCTCGTCTCCTACAGGGTTTTGAAAAAGGATCAGAAGTCATGAACGGAAACGGGCTGGCACATAACATGGCCGTTGCCGATGCCCGGATGTTGGGTTCCGTTGGAAAAGCGCCAGAGGACTGGCGCACTCCAAGACGCTTCGCGCACGCGGGGGCCGTGGAATTCGCGCCAGCGTCTTGGAGTGCGGCGGCCCTCCGCCGCTTTTGAATAAATTTTCAAAATAGATTGGCACTTTTTCGCGCCAGCGTAAATGTATAGGCAAGATGATGACCGACGACATGGCGTTGCTGCGGGAATAGCGGTGTCGGAAGCGGCGGCCATTCCTCCTCCGTGCCCGGCGCGTGCTGGGCGGACCAGAAGGTTCCCGCTGACGGCAGCGAATCCGCAGGCATCGGCGGAACCGATTCGACGGCTTTCAATTCCACTTCAAGGTCGGACATGGCGTTCCAGTCCACGTTCATATCGGTCAATGAAACCGACGACTTTCGCCAAACATTGCAAGGATTATTTTTCGCCAAAAATCGCCGCTTGCCGCCGCCGTCAATCACTGGTTTGATTTGGGAAATGAGCAAGCCGTATGAGGAAATCCTTGAAGGCGCGTCGCTGCCGCGTTCCGCGCCGGATGTGCGGCACGAAATCATTTGCGACCGGCTGCACGCGGCGATGACGGCGAGCGTGGCAAATCTTTCCACGACGCAATTGCTCGCGCCGCGCACTAAGGTTCAAGTCTCGCGTTCGACAACGATTTGTCCCGACCTCGCGCTCGTGACGGTGGCGACCGGCAAACTTTTTCTGGCGGTGGAAATCGTCAACCGCGGCGACCATCATTCCGACACGGTCGTGAAAAAAGAGGTCTATGAAAGAATCCGCGTGCCGCGAATGTGGATGGTTGATCCGCGCTACGACAATGTGGAGGTTTATCACAGCATGGAATTCGGCCTGGAGTTGAAAGGCATCCTGGCCGGAAGAGAAATTCTGTCGGAACAACTGATTCCAGAATTTCAATTCGTCATCGCGGAACTGTTCGCGGCGCAATAACTGGATTTTTTGCTTGAACTAAAGAAGCGGATATGTTCTCTTATAGATATAAACAAAATATATTTATGAAAATATTAAAACTAATTCAAGTCCTCGTCGCCGGGCTGCTGCTGGCGGTTGCCGCGCCGCAGCTCTTTGCGGCCGACAGCACCAACAAGGAAGTCACCATCACCGGCAAAATGGTTTGCGGAAAATGCACGCTGCATTTGACCAAGGAATGCCAGAATGTCGTGCAGGTCATGAAGGACGACAAAACGGTGAATTATTTCCTCGACAACAATGACGTGAGCAAATCCACGCACGACCCGATTTGCGACACCGGCAACTCGGAAAAAGTCACCGTCACCGGCACCGTCACAGAAAAGGACGGCAAGGAAATGATGACGCCGACCAAAATTGACGTGAACAAATCGTAGCCTGAATTTTCAACCGCTCAACCGCCGCCGGATTTTTCCACTTGGCGGCGGTTGAATTTTACACAGTCCTCGTATTTCACGCCGCTGCCGCCAAAAATGTCCAGCGCCGAGCCGATGGTCAGATCAATTTTTCCTCGCCCCAATTTTGTGACCGTTTCCAAATCTGACATCGAATTTGCGCCGCCCGCGTAAGTTGCCGGAATCGGCGTCCACTGGCCGAGCTTTTCGACCAGTTCGCCGTCAATGCCTCGGCACAAACCTTCCACGTCCACGGCGTGAACCAAAAATTCCGCGCAGAATCCGGAAAGTTTTTTCAGTGTTTCTTCGTTCACGACAAGTTCCGTGAATTTCTGCCAGCGGTCGGTGACGACGAAATAATCTTCACCGCGTTTGCGACAGCTTAAATCCAGCAACCAATTTTTCCTTTGCCAATCGCTTTGACGAGTTCGTCCGAGCCGTTCCCAATCCACGCGGCCTTCGCGGAAAACCCAGCTTGTGACGATGACGTGCGACGCGCCGGCGTCGAGCCAGTCGCGCGCGTTTGCAGAATTGATTCCGCCGCCGATTTGCAGTCCGCCCGGAAACGCCGCGAGCGCCGCGCGCGCTTCGCTTTCATTTCCCGCGCCGAGCATGATGACGTGGCCGCCGAACAAGCCGTCGCGCTTGTAAAGTTCCGCGAACCACGCGGCCGGTTTTTCCGAGACAAAATTCGTCCGCAAGTCTCCGGCGTCGCCGAGCGTGCCGCCGACGATTTGCTTCACTTTGCCTTCATGCAGGTCAATGCAGGGACGAAACATTGACGATTCAAGATTTACGATTTGCGATTGACGCGCAAGCCGCAAATCTGCACAAGCGTAATAAGATTTGACGCGCGCGTGCAAATCGGCGAAACTTGTGCGCGTTTCGTTCGTGAAAAAATTGTCCGTAAAACAATCGCCGATGGATTTTCGCCATCGCTTTGCTGGGCGGCCTTGTCTTTTCCGCCGAACGCCAAACCCTACGGATCTGGATTCGCGTCCGCACAGCCGGCGCGTTTCTCAACGGCGCGATGCCGGAAATTGCGCCGGCCATTTCCGGCAACTGGTCGGCGGTCGTCGCGTTCACCAATCTGCTTTTCACCAACTCCGTCGGCCTGACGTCCGTTCCCGGCACGGATGAACTTTGCGTCTGGGAACGCGAAGGCCGCATCTGGACGTTTGAAAATTCCCCGGGCGCGACGCAAAAAAAACTCGTGCTCGACATCCACAACCAATGCCAGGGCTGGGACGATTCCGGGCTGCTCGGCGTCGCGTTTCATCCGGGCTTTGCGACGAACCATTTCATGTTCGTCTATTACACCTGGGTCAAGCCCGGCACGGTCGCCGGCGATCCGAACACGCGGCCCAATCCGATTCTGCCGGACACCTACCACGACCGGCTCGAACGCTACACGCTCGATGCAAACGGCGTGGCGATTCCCGGCTCGGTGAAACATTTTCGTGGACCTGACCAACCAGACCGTCTGGCACCACGGCGGCGGAATGTTCTTTCATCCGAAGAACGGCTTTCTTTATCTGGACCGATCGGCGACAATTCCGTCGGCGACAACGACCAGATCATCAACAAAAGCCTTTACTCCGGCGTGTTTCGGATTGATGTGGATTGCCGCGGCGGAAACATCAGCCATCCGATCCCGCGCCAGCCGGTCGAACGGTTTCACGGCAAATTATTTCATCCCGAACGACAATCCGTTCGTCGGCCAGTCGAACGTGCTCGAAGAATTTTTCTGCCTCGGCCTGCGCAGTCCGCATCGCATGACGATATGACCCGCCGACCGGACGAATTTTCATCGGCGACGTCGGCGAAAGCGCGCGCGAGGAAATTGACGTGATCGAACCGGGCGAATCCGGCCTGAATTTCCAGTGGAACCGCTGCGAAGGCACGCTCGGCAAAATGACAGCCGCCCTACATCGGCATCAGCCGCGGGCCGGTTCTGGATTATCCGCACAGCGACGGGCGCGCGGTCATCGGCGGCTACGTTTATCGCGGCAAGAAATTCGCCGCGCGACCTCGGCGGCAAATATATTTTCGGCGACAACGTCTATCGCACCGTCTGGGCGCTGGACGAAACCACCACGCCGGTCAAAAAAGACCTGCTGTGCGTCATGCCCAAAGGCGACGGGCCGAATTCCGGCTCCGATTACACCGGCCTTTCGTCGTTCGGCACGGACGCGGACGGCGAAATTTATTTCTGCCAGATGAGCAGCATCGGCGGGCGCATTTACACGCTTGCAGCGCGGCGGCCCGCCGCCGCCGACGCATCCGATGCCGAAACTGCTTTCGCAAACCGGCGCGTTCGCCGACCTGGCAAACCATGACGCCGCCGAATTTTCTGATTCCCTACACCGTCAATTCGCCGCTGTGGTCGGACGGCGCGGTCAAATCGCGCTGGATGGCGCTGCCGGCAAATACCAACATTCATTTTGCCGCCGACCGGCGAATGGACATTTCCCGCCGGCACCGTGTTCGTGAAAAATTTTGAACTGCCCGTGGACGACACGAATCCGAAAATCCTCCGCCGCCTCGAAACGCGCCTGCTCGTCCGCGACACCAACGGCTACGTTTATGGCGCGAGCTACAAATGGCGCGCGGACGATTCCGACGCCGACCTGGTGAACGCCGGGAATCAACGAAGCCGATTCAAATCAAAACCGCGACCGGCACGCGCATCGCAAAACTGGTTTTATCCCGGACGGCAGGATTGTCTGACCTGCCACACGCCCGCGTCCGGCGGCGTGCTCGGCGTCAAAACGCGCCAGCTCAACGGCAATTTCACATATCCGAACGGCGTCACCGACAACCAGCTTCGCGCGCTGGAACCACATCGGCCTTTTCGACGCGACGCTCGACGAACGACGAAATTCCGCATTTCGCAAGACTGGTCACCATCACCAACACCGCCGCGCCGCTGGAACTGCGCGTCCGCTCCTATCTCGACGCCAACTGCTCGCAATGCCATCGGCCCGGCGGCGTCGAGCGCGTTCTTTGACGCGCGCTTCGACACGCCGTTGGAAAAGCAAAACCTCATCAACGGCCCGGTCGCCAACCCGCTGGGCATTTCCGGCGCGAAAATCATCGTGCCCGGCGACACCAACAAATCCGTTCTGTTCCATCGCATCAGCATCGTCGGCGAGCTCGCAAATGCCGCCGCTCGCGCGAAACCTCGTGGACACCAACGCCGTTGCCGTCATCGCCCATGGATTCAATCGCTGCCGGCCATTTCCGCCGCGCTGCCGCCGAGGACTGGACGCACGCGGACATCGGCAGCGTCGGGCGTGGCCGGCGACGCCAGTTATTCTGAACGGCCGGTTCAACCTCATCGCCTCCGGCAGCGACATCTGGGACACCGCCGACGCGTTTCATTTCGCCTGCACGCCGATTGACCGGCGACGGCCAGATCGTCGCGCGCGTCATTTCCATGCAATACACCGACCCGTGGGCGAAGGCCGGCGTGATGTTCCGCGAAAATCATTTCGCCCGGCTCGAAACATATGCTGATGGCCGTGACCGCGCGGCGGCGGCTCGGCTTATCAATGGCGTCCCGAGCCGGACCAGTCAGCCGCAACACCGACGGCCCGTCCACCAAATTGCCGCAATGGGTGAAGCTCATTCGCGCCGGCGACACCTTCACCGGCTACATTTCCGCGGACGGCCAAAACTGGCAGCGCATTGGCCAGCGTGACAATTCCGATGGAGAAAAAAATTTACGTCGGCCTTGCCCTCAGCGCGCATAACAATTCCGCATTAAATTCGACGCTGTTTGATAATGTTGAAGTTTCCAAATGATTTGCCCCGAATGATTGAAGCTCTTCCCCTATTTCTTGGAGCGTTGCACTTGTTTTAGAAAGCGATACGCCTATTGTAATTCTCGATGTTCTTATTGCAAGAAGCTATGCTGTTATTGTTTATGACTTTTCTGTTATTATTTTAGGCTATTGCAGCTTTGTTAGAATCCATGCGCTTGATGTAATCATCCTTTCACATATTCTTTTGGGTATTGCGCTTATTGTAACTGTTCTTTTGCCTCTTGCATTAAGCGATTGCATTCTTTCGATTGTCTGTTAATATCCATTCAAAGTCATTGCTTAAGTCAAAAAACCAATAAATCTTATGAATTCGACGACAACTCCGCAAAATGCGCCGCTGATGAAATTTGAAACTCTGGTCACGACGCTTGGTGCGCCGGTTCGTTGCGCCATTTTGGGCGCGTTGAGCGACGGCCAGCCGCGCATGGTCAATGAGATTGCCAAAATGATCGGGCAAAAGCCGGGGTTGGTGTCCAAGCATCTGGCCGTGCTGCGCTGGGCTGGCATGGTGATGGTCAACCGGCGGCTGTATCAGGTTCCCGCGCAATACATCGCCGTGGCGGAGAAACGGCATCTGGATTTCGGCCATTGCCTGCTGCGCCTGCCGGACGAAAATGGCCAGCCGACGTTGTGAAAAATTGCAGGGGACGACGTGAGGAGTCTCTGATTGAAAATCCGCCATCCGCAATCGCCGGTCCAAGATTGAAATGAGTCTCGTCACCTCGACTCCTACAAAACGCCAGGGCTACGGGTCGCGCGAAGGACGCGAAGGCGGCGAAGTCCGCAGCAACGGAATCATCAGTGAAAGAATTGACGCAAAGACGCCAAGACGCAATGAGCGCAAAGCAAAAATTCCTCGCGCCTTCGCGCCTTTGCGTCTTTGCGTTGAAAATTTCCCCGCCGAATATGCCGCCCCGACGGGGCTGAAATTTTATTTTGGTTTTGGTTCTACAAATATGCCGCGCCGACGGCGCTGGGGACGAACGCCGTGCCAAAATCATTTTGCGTTGGACGGTTGGGGGGAGCGCGCCCGCCACGGGCGCAGTTTCCAGCGCCCCCGCTGGAAACATCGGGCGGGCGGAAGTGGGTTCGACGAGGGCGTCAAACCCGACAGCCGGGGCGGCTGTGCTCCCCAGCAATGACCCAATTGGTGGCCGTGCGCCCATCGGATGGGAGAGGGTGGCCGCAGGCCGGGTGAGGGTTTTAATTCTGGTTCTACAAATATGCCGCGCCGACGGCGTTGGGGACGAACGCCGTGCCAAAATCATTTTGCGCTGGACGTTGGGGGCAATTGGCGTTTGAACTTTCTGGCTTGCCAGCAATGTAGAAAAAAAATGTTTCTGCCAGACTTTTCGCGAGCAATTATTGCTGTGATTCCCCTTGAGCTTCTCAGCTTTCGGTGGAAAATCCTGTGCGGAACTATTAAACGAAATATGAAAACAATAGAGTTGATCGCAAAACTGAAACAGTGTCCCGAAGAAGCCGAAGTTTTCTTCGACGACTTGCATGACGGACTCATTGATGTTGAACAATTCAATATCATATCGGCTGATGAAGCATGTCGGCGAGGAAGAGAAGTTACAGTCTCGGCGATCGTTCTGTCAGATTTGTCTCCGTTGGATGACGCGCCTAACAAAATTAAAAAATAATTCTAAATATGAGCGCAGAAGAATTTGCCAGATTAACCGTTCAACTTCCGTTTCCGGTAATCAAAGAGTTGATCAGCCAATGCGAGCGTGAGTATTTGTTGCCTCGCCAACAAGGTCTGTTTTTCCTGATTTCATGCTTTCCTTATTTAATCCGGGCGATGCGGGTGTATTGAATTCCGTGTTTCTTCCTGTTCAATCCGTGGCTGGATTTTGTTCGCCTCGACAATTTGCCGGAATTTCCTAAATTGATAGGGATGTTGCTTTCAAACCAGCCATTGGTTATCGCCGGACGGATTTTCCGCTCGCGGCTCATCATGGGCACGGGAAAATTTTCGTCGCCGGAAGCCATGCGCGATGCGCTCGCCGCCAGCGGCGCGGAAATGGTCACCGTGGCCCTGCGCCGAGCGGATTTGTCCGGCAATGGCGATCCGTTCGCGAACATTCTGGAATTCATTGACCCGAAAAAATTCCTTCTGTTGCCCAACACCAGCGGCGCGATGAACGCCGAGGAAGCCGTCCGCCTCGCGCGCCTCGCCGCCGCCGCCGGTCTGCCGCGCTGGGTGAAGCTCGAAATCCATCCCGACCCGCGCTTCCTGCTGCCCGACCCGATTGAAACTTTCAAGGCCGCCGAAATCCTGGTGAAGGAAGGTTTCACGGTTTTGCCGTATATCAACGCCGATCCGGTTTTGGCGAAGCGTTTGCAGGACATCGGCGTCGCGACGGTGATGCCGCTCGGCTCGCCCATCGGCTCGAATCGCGGCGTGCAGACGCGCGATCAAATCCGCATCATCATTGAACAGGCCACCGTTCCCGTTGTCGTAGATGCGGGTCTCGGCGCGCCGAGCCACGCCGCAGAAGCGATGGAAATGGGCGCGGACGCCGCGCTCGTGAACACCGCCATCGCCGTGGCGAGCGACCCAAACAAAATGGCGATTGCGTTCAAGATGGCGGTTGAGGCGGGGCGCGCGGCGTTTGAATCCGGCCTGGCCGCTCAAAATGAAACCGCCGAGGCGACAAGTCCGTTGACGGCATTTTTGGATTAAACCAAGCCACAGATGAAACACAGATTGAACACAGATTTGTGTCGCGCGAAGAACGCGAAGGCTCCGAAGGAAAATTTTTCTTTGCGTTCCTTTGCGGCCTGCGCGCGAAATAAAATGTTTTTTATCCGCGTTTCATCTGTGTTTCATCTGTGGCCAAAATAAAAATGAACTCGCAAAAAATATCCGTTGCCCGCGCCCGGCAGATTTTGTCCGCTGCGGCCAAGACCCGCGTGCT
The DNA here is from genome assembly GCA_963755455.1 of uncultured Verrucomicrobiae bacterium. GTDB lineage: Bacteria > Verrucomicrobiota > Verrucomicrobiia > Limisphaerales > UBA11358 > UBA11358. Next base: position 358,230 of record CAVWJH010000003.1, on the reverse strand, counting down.
CGTCCTCGGCGACGTGATGCTGGATCAGTTCATCTGGGGCGGCGTGTCGCGCATTTCACCGGAAGCGCCCGTGCCGGTCGTGGATTTCGAGCGTGAAAGTTTCATGCCCGGTGGCGCGGCCAACGTCGCACGCAACCTGACGGCATTTAACGTGCAGACCGAACTTTTCGGCGCGATTGGAAATGATCCGGCGGCGGCGCAATTGAAAAAACTTTTGGCGGAACAAAAAATCGGCTGCGCCGGTTTGATTGCAAATGCCTCGCGGCACACGAGCGTCAAGACGCGCATCGTCGCCCACAAACAGCAGGTAGTGCGGATTGACCGCGAAACTCGCGACGCTCTGGACGGGAAATTAATGGGACAATTGCTGGGCGCGCTGAAAGCCGGATTGAACAGGGCTGACGCTGTAATCCTCGGTGATTACGGCAAAGGCGTCGTCACGCAGCCGTTGCTGAATGAAATCAAATCACTTTGCCGCGAGCGCGGCGTCTGGTTGAGCCTCGATCCAAAACCGGTTCATCATTTGAATTTGTCCAATCTTTCGCTCATCACGCCAAATCGGAAAGAAGCGTTTGAACTCGCGGATTTGCCAGACGAAACCAAAAATGCAAATCCGTTCGCGGACAAAAACCTGATGCTGGTCGCGGAGCGTTTGCTCAACGAACTGCGCCCGGCGGTTTTGCTCATCACGCTCGGCGAACTGGGAATGTTGTTGTGCCAGCGCGGGCAAAAGCCGTTTCACATCCCGACGGTCGCGCAGGAAGTCTTCGACGTTTCCGGCGCGGGCGACACGGTCATTGCCACTTTCACTTTGGCAATTGCCGCCGGAGCTTCCCCGGTTGAAGCGGCGATTTTGTCCAATCACGCGGCGGGGATTGTCGTCGGCAAAATCGGCACGGCCACGGCAAGCGTGGAAGAATTGTTGAAAAGCTTTAGCCACAGATAAACACAGATGGACACAGATAAAAATTCAACAATAATTCCGTTTTGCTTTTCCATCTGTGTGCATCTGTGGATTCAAAATGAGCCTTCCAAAAATCACCTCTGAAACTATCCTCGCGATGAAAGCCTGCGGCGAAAAAATCGCCGCGCTCACGGCATATGATTTTCCGATGGCGAAGCTGCTTGACGAAACGGACGTTCCGCTGATTCTCGTCGGCGATTCGCTCGGCATGGTGGTGTTGGGTTATCCTGACACGACGCACGTCACGATGGCGGACATGGAGCATCACGTCCGCGCCGCCGCGCGCGCGAAGCCCAACGCGCTGCTTGGCGCGGATTTGCCGTTCAAAAGTTACGAGACGATTGAAAGCGCGGTTTCAAATTCCAAACGTCTTGTCGCGGCGGGCGCGGAATTTGTAAAGGCCGAGGGCGGAAATGAAATCCTGCCGCAAGTCCGCGCGATCACCGCCGCCGGCATCCCGTTTTGCGGGCATCTGGGGATGTTGCCGCAAAGTGTGATTGAAGAAGGCGGCTATCATATCAAGGGAAAACAAGAAGCTGAACATCGGAAGTTACTTGAAGACGCAAAACTTTTGGCAGACGCGGGCGCGTTCGCGATTGTGCTTGAACTGGTCACGCCGCCGGTGGCAAAGGAAATTTCGGAGACGATTTCCATTCCGACCATCAGCATCGGCAGCGGGCCGGACTGCGACGGGCAGATTCTGGTGACGCATGATTTGATCGGGCTGTTTCCATGGTTCACGCCGCGATTTGTGAAGCCGCGTGCGAATTGTGCGGCAGAAATCAAGTCGGCGGTGGCGGCATGGAAAAATTCCGTGGAATCAAAATAATTTCAGGCGCGCGAAACATTTTGTAAAACAGCGGTGTTGGAATTAAGGATGAAATTGTTTGCCGTCATTTTATTGCTTGCACTGGCCGCCGCAGGCTGCACAACAGAGTCAAATGCGAAAGCGCAGGCGCAGGCGGCCTTTCAGGCCGGCCAGATTGCGGCGTTGCGGCAGCAGCAGGCGGAGCAGACGCCGGTCGTAACAATAGTCGGGCCGGTGCAAAATCGCCAGGTGCCGTGGGTCGCGGGGCTAACGCTCGCGCAGGCCATCGCCACCGCAAATTACCTCGACTCGCGAGCGCCGAGGCAAATCATCATCACGCGCGCCGGCGAAAGCGCGACAATCGCCGCGACGGTTTTGCTGAGCGGTGCCGCCGTGCCGCTGGAAGCGGGCGATGTGATTGAGATTCAACCTTGAACGTGATAATTGTCAGCGCATGAAAATCCGTTTATTCATCAAGCCGTATTGCGGCTGGTGTCACAAGGCGATGCGCTGGCTCGACGACCACGACATCGCTTACGAGAAGATTGACGTGATCGCGGACGACGCGGCGTTTGCCGAGATGGTCCGCCTTTCCGGCCAGGAACTCGCGCCGGTGCTGGACGTGGATGGAAAAATCCTGGCGGATTTCGGCCCGGAAGAATTGCACGGATTTTTTAAGAATCTTTAGCCACAGATGCACACAGATAGACACAGATGGGAAAAAGAATTTTGGATTGAAACCGCGTTTGTGTTTATCTGTGTCCATCTGTGTCAATCTGTAGCTAGAATAGATTTGAAATGACGACGACTGAATTAAAACCGCGTCCGCGCCTGCCGGAATGGCTGCGCATCACGCTGCCCACGTCGGACGGCTTCGCGCGCACGCGCGGGCTGCTCGACGAACTGAAGCTGCACACGGTCTGCGAAAGCGCCAAGTGCCCGAACCATTGGGAATGCTGGAGCAAAGGCACGGCGACGTTCATGATCGCCGGCGACCGCTGCACGCGCGCGTGCGGCTTTTGCGCGGTCAGCACGGCCAAACCGCTCGCGCTCGAAGCGGACGAACCGGCGCGCGTGGCCGAGGCGACGCGGCGGATGAAATTGCGGCACGTCGTCATCACGGCGGTGGCGCGCGACGATTTGAAGGACGGCGGCGCGGAACATTTCCGCCAGACGATTGAAAAGGTGCGCGAACTGAATCCGGGAATTGTCATCGAAGTGCTGGTGCCGGATTTCAACGAGAGCGATGCGTCCATTGAAAATGTGCTCGCGGCGAATCCGCATATTTTCAATCACAATCTCGAAACGGTTCGGCGCCTGACGCCGAGCGTGCGTCATCGCGCGACTTACGACCGTTCGCTTGGCGGTGCTGAAAAAAGTGAAAGAGAAGCGCGGCGACACGATTTACACGAAGTCCGGCATGATGCTCGGTCTGGGCGAACGCGAAGAGGAATTTTTGACGGCGATGCGCGATTTGCGCGCGTCGAATTGCGACATCCTCACGCTCGGCCAGTATTTGCAGCCGTCGCTGAAACATCTGCCGGTGGTTGAATTTGTGACGCCGGAAAAATTTGCGGAATACAAAGAGCGCGCCGAAGAAATGGGTTTTGTCCACGTCGCGAGCGGGCCGATGGTGCGCAGTTCGTATCACGCGGATGAATTCAGTTTGCCGGCGGGAGCTGAAGCCTGAACTCCAACTCGCGGACGAGCCGTCTGCGCTACCTTTGAAACGGATTGCGATGGACGAAAAGATAAATCGCAATGCCGATGCATAAAAATCCAACGGTGAAGCCGGCGATGGTGATGATGAGTGTTGATCGTTTTCGCCTTTTCGGAAATTTTTTGCGGTTTCGCTTTTTTCTCCGCGCCATGAACGGCGCGAATTGTTTTTCCAATGCGGCGGTGATGGCTTCCTCGTTTTTTAATTGCAACGTGAGCCAGCCGCCGTCGAATTCATTTTTCCATTCGGCCGGCAGGCGCGCGAGGACTTCGGCGGCGCGGCGGTTGAAAACCGAAACTTTTCCAGAACGGCGAACGTTCCTGCGTCCAGATGCGGAAGACGCCGTGGTTGGCGGCGAGCGTCTGGATGCGTTCCCAGAACAATTGCCGCGCGGCGTCGGCGATGCCAAAATCGGAATAGCCCTCGCTGTGGAGCAGGGCGTGCTGGTCGGAAAATTGGACGCCAATCGCGCCGACCACTTCGCCGCCGGAATTTTCGACGACCTGAAATTCCGTCAGGCGCTTTTCCAGTTCTTCCGCAGGCAGCCGCATGGACTCCCAGATGATCTTGAGCGCGGCGGAGTCGTCCACGGTGGCGCGGCGGATGCGGAGCGTTTGCGGATTCATGGCCGGTGGCGCGGTTGCATTTGCATTTTCAAAATCATGTGGCAGCTTCACCGGGAAATTAAATTAAAAAACGAACGTGAGCAACATGACAAACGAACAACTTCTCGCCGCGCTGAACTGGCGCTACGCCACCAAGTATTTTGACGCGACCAAAAAAATTCCCGCCGATGTCTGGAAAACGCTGGAGCAGGCGCTGGTGCTGACGCCGACCTCCTACGGTTTGCAGCCGTATAAATTTCTGGTCGTCGCCAGTCCCGCCAAGCGCGCGGAACTGCTGCCACATTCGTGGGGGCAGAAACAGGTCGTGGACGCCTCGCATTTTGTCGTTTTCACGGCGCGCACGGAAATGAAGGAGGCGGACGTGGATCAGTTTCATCAAGCGCACCACGGACGTGCGCAAGCTGCCTGACGGCGCGTTTAATCCCTATCGTGACATGATGCTTGGCGACGTGGTGAACGGCCCGCGCGGAAAAATCGCGCACGAATGGGCGACGCGGCAGACTTACATCGCGCTGGGCAATCTGATGACGTGCGCCGCCGTTCTCGGCGTGGACGCGTGTCCGATGGAAGGTCTTGTCCCGGCGGAATACGACAGAATTTTGAACCTGAACGGCAGCGGCTACGCGACGGTCGTGGCGTGCGCGCTCGGTTATCGCGCCGCCAGTGACAAATATGCAAGCCTGGCCAAAGTGCGTTATGAAACCCAGGAAATCATCCAGCTAATTTGATTGTGGTTCACAAATCCAGCGCGGCTGTATTCGGCGGATTTTGTGCGTGGAAAAATATCCGGCGCAAAACATTTTGATTTGAACTGATTTTCGCCTATCCTTGCCGGGCGAAACGCTCAAACTTTTATGATCAAAAAATTATTCGCCCCCGGAAACGATTCCGCGCTCACAAGTTTTGGGCTGCTCATGCTCCGGTTGTGGTTCGGACTGACGCTGTTGCTTCATCACGGCCTCGACAAGCTCAATCATTTCAGCGCGATGGCACCCAAATTTTTCGATCCGCTGCATATCGGTCCAACGCCGAGTTTTGCACTGGTCGTATTTGCCGAGGTCGTCGGTTCAGCGTTGGTGGCAATCGGTTTGCTGACGCGCTTTGCCGCGCTGACCTTGGTCATCAATTTCAGCGTCGCATTTTTCCTGTTTCACAAGCAGGCCATGAGCGGGCCGAAAGACGGCGAACTGGCGTTCATGTATCTGGCGTGCTTCGTTGCGCTTTTGTTTGCGGGCGGTGGAAAATTTTCCCTGGACAAGGCGCTCTTTGGCAAATCATCTTCAAAATCCCCGTCTAGCCAGCCGAAGAAAAAATAAAACCGGCGCACGTTCCGTGTTTGTCGGGCGGGGAAAGTTATTTTGCGGGATGATTGCCGGCGGTCCCGGCCAGTGCGTTGTTCACAATCTGCTGCGCCTCGCTGACGATGGTTTTCAAATGCGCCTCGTCGCGGAAACTTTCCGCATAAATTTTGCAGATGTTTTCCGTGCCGGACGGGCGCGCGGCAAACCAGCCGCTCGCCGTCGTCACTTTCAGGCCGCCGATGGCCGCGTTGTTGCCAGGCGCACGCGTCAGCTTGGCCGTGATGTCATCGCCCGCAAGTTTTGATTCCTTCACGGCTTCGGGCGAAAGTTTCGACAACTTCGTCTTTTGTTCCGGCGTGGCCGTCGCGTCAATGCGCGTGTAAAACGGCGTGCCGAACTCCGCCGTCAAATCGCGGAAATGTTCGCCGGGGTCTTTGCCGGTGACGGCGGTGATTTCCGCCGCGAGCAAATCCATGATCGGGCCGTCCTTGTCCGTCGTCCACACTGTGCCGTCGCGCCGCAAAAAACTCGCGCCCGCGCTTTCTTCGCCGCCAAAACCAAACGAACCGTCGAACAATCCGGGCGCAAACCATTTGAAACCCACCGGCGTCTCGCACAGCTTGCGGCCAAGCTTGGCGACGACGCGGTCAATCATGCTGCTGCTCACGAGCGTCTTGCCGACCGCCACGTCCGCCTTCCATTGCGGACGGTGCGTGAGCAGATAACCAATGGCCACGGCGAGATAATGATTCGGATTCATCAGGCCGGCGGACGGCGTGACGATGCCGTGCCGGTCGGCGTCGGGATCGTTGGCAAACGCGACGCGGAATTTGTCTTTCAAACTGACGAGTCCGGCCATCGCACACGGACTCGAACAATCCATGCGGATTTTGCCGTCATGATCCACCGCCATGAACGCGAATTGTGGATCGAGTTTCGGGTTCACATTCGTGAGGTTGAGTTTGTAAAGCGACGCAATCGGCTCCCAATACGGCAACGACGCGCCGCCGAGCGGATCCACGCCAAGCTTCAAACCGGCGGCGCGGATCGCGTCCATGTCCACGACGTTTTTCAGATCCTTGACGTAGGGCAAAATAAAATCAATTTCGCGTGTGGTCGCGGCTTTCAGCGCCGACTCGAATAAAATTCTTTTCACGCCGGCATTTTTTCCGCGCAACAATTCATTCGCGCGATCCTGCACCCATTTCGTCACGTCGGTGTCTGCCGGCCCGCCGTTGGTCGGATTGTATTTGAAGCCGCCGTCCTCCGGCGGATTATGCGATGGCGTGATGACGATGCCATCTGCCAGGCCGGTTTTGCGGCCGCGATTGTGAACGATGATGGCGCGCGAAATCACCGGCGTCGGGGTCACGCCGTCATTTTTTTGAATGACGGTTTCAACATTGTTGGCCGCGAGGACTTCCAGCGCGGTGCGTTGCGCAGGCGATGAAAGTGCGTGCGTGTCCATGCCCATTTGCAGGGGGCCGTTGATGTTCTGGCCGCGCCGGTAATCGCAAATGGCCTGCGTGATGGCGAGAATGTGCGCCTCCGTGAACGTGCCGTGCAGCGACGAACCGCGATGCCCGCTCGTGCCGAAACTGACGAGTTGGTTTGCATCTGTGGTGTCCGGCGTGCGTTCGTAGTAATCGCGTTTGAGCCGCGCCAAATCCACGAGCATTGTCTTGGGAGCCGGTTTGCCTGCAAGTGGTGAAATTGCCATAAATATTTATCCTGGTTTTGCCTTAAGGTCGTGCAATCAATGGTTCGATTTTTTTGTCCCGACATTTCCGCGTTGATACGATCCTTTCAAAAATAAACAGACCGGACGGGGATTCAAGGCGGATTTGTCAGTGCCGCATTCACAGCCGCAACCAGGGCGTTGACGCGGACGGGCAGTGGAAAATCCGACGGGGCTTCGAGCGTGCAGCCCTGCCGCGATTTGTGCGAGATGAGATAAAACGCCTCCGGCCAGTCTGGACGTTCGTGCGGCTGGATTTTCGGGCGCACGATGCCGCCGTGCGCCTCGCGGCCTTCGATGATTTCGGACAAATCAATCGGGCAAACTTTCTGGACAGCTTCAATCATTTTTTCCGCGAGCGATGGTTTTGAATCTGGATTTTGTTCGTAGAGATAAAAGCCGTGCGACTCCCAGTCCTCGTGCAGGCAGAGATACAGATCAAATTCCGGCTGCCGCTCCAGCCACGCGATGTGCGCGCGGGTCTCGGCGGATTGCGGATTGCGATAATCTCGGTTCAGATCAATGCCGCCGGAATTTCCGCGCCGGTTCAAGGTGAAGCCGGCGGGATTCAAACAAGGCAGCAGAAAAATCTCTGCGTGTTCCGGCCAGCGGTTTTCCTGAATCAATCTCAAAGCCGCGAGCGGCCCGGCAGGTTCATCGCCATGAATTCCTGCCGAGATGTAAATTCTGACTTCTGACTTCTGGCTTCTGACTTCCGGCCTGCGATGCAAGGCGAACCATTTGAATTCTCCTGCCTCGTGAAACATTTCCGAATGCCAGCCGGATTTTTGCGCGGCGGACTCGATGTCTCGCAGCGCGGCGCGGATGTCAATTGTCTCGCCGTGGTAGCCGCCGTGATTTTTGCCGAGCTTTTGCACGCGGAGAATTTCAACGCAAAGTCGCGGAGACGCAAAGAAGTTTTTTTGGGAGCACACGAGTCCCGCCTGCGGGTTAGGGCGTCGCGCCCGGAATATCGTTGGACAAATCAGTCTGTTGACGGGTTTCCGGTGCCACGCCGAAAGCGGCGACCGGGACGGTCGCGCTCCCCGGACGAAATCCCCATTCCGAATTCCGCAGAAGACGACGTGAGGAGGCTCTGACAATTTTTGATTTCCGATTTCCGATTTTGAAGTCAGAGCCTCGTCACCTCGACTCCTACAAAAGTGGCGGCGCTGGTTTTGGTTTATTGAACAAGGAAGGCAGGAAACAAGGAACAGACTTTTCCTGATTTGGCAACCGTTGCACCGTCCAAGACGCTTTCCTCAATAATCGGCTGCAAAGTTTTCCCGGTGACATTCGGGACAAACAAAAAGCGCGCCGGGATTGTCCGGCGCGCTTGATGTTGAAAGATTCGGGCTTTCAGTTTTAGTCGGCGGTCAGGCTGGCTGGATTGCTCCAGTCACCCGTGCCGGCGGTGCCAGACGCATTGACATCAGCGGTGTATTTCACGCCGGCCACCAGGCTGGTGAACGTGTGTTTGGCCGCCGTGTCCTGCTCGATCACCGGCACCGCTCCGGGCGTGTTCGCCGTCAAACGGTAGTTGTAGATGGCCGCGCCAAAGACCGGGTTGACCTTGACCGCCAACTGGCCAAGCTGCTGTCCGTGATTGATTGTCATGCCTTGCGGCTGGGCGGGTTTGCCAACGGGCGTGCGCGTGGTCTTTTGGGGCGGGAACCCGCTCAAGATCAGGTTTGCCATGCTGCCCTTGCACGCCACCGTCACATAGGACGACAGTTGGCGCACCAGGTTGGTCAGCACCAGGCGCAGGTTGTTCCGGATGATGGTGTCCACCGGACCACCGTTCATTGAAGTGACGGCAACCTCAAAGTTGTCCAGCGCGGTTTGGATCTCCGGCAAACCCGGTGCGGGTGCGGGGTAGATCGCGACGTTGTCTGCCAGTGCCTTCAGCACGACACTGACATCGTTTATCAGCAGTGTTTTGCCGTCGGAATTAAGCCATCCGATGGCGGGTTTAATGTTCATAATTTTTTGAACTACAGTTGTTTATTATCAGTTTGTTGATTTTATTTCTGTTGTTTTGTTCTGTCATGTTTGTTGCCCGAATCCGACCCCTGTTCAAAAGCACATCCGATGCCAAGATTAGAGATTATATAATAATAATATATATAAGTTATAATAACTAATTATATTATTTTTAATGTTGTTCCACGCGCAGCCTGTGTTGGCGGGGTGTTGTTGCGTTTTGGAGCGGAAAAAACCGTCTCCTGCGGGGTGCGGATTGTGAAAATCAGGTCATTTCCATGGTCAAAGAAATCATTTCAATGGGCATAAAAGACATTTCCATGACCAACGACGCCATTTCCATGACCATAAAAATGATTTCCATGGTCAAAGAAATCATTTCCATGGTCAAAGAAATCATTTCCATGGTCAAAGAAATCATTTCCATGACCATAAAAATGGTTTCCATGACCATAAAAATGGTTTCCATGACCATAAAAATGACTGAAATGGTTAAAGAAATCCTGTCCTGGGTCATGGAAATGGCCCCGGTGTCGAAGATGTTTGGACACGGTGTCCGTTTTGTGGGCACCAAAGGGCGTGCGTTTGAATTGTGTCGCGCGAAGGGCGCGAAGGCGGCGAAGTCCGCAGCAACGGAATCATCAGTGAAAGAATTAACGCAAAGACACCAAGACGCAATGAGCGCAAAGCAAAAATTCCTTGCGACTTCGCGCCTTTGCGTCTTTGCGTTGAAAATTTCCCCGCCGAATATGCCGCCCCGACGGGGCTTTGTTCCTCGCCTATCGGATGGGAGAGGATGCCGAAGGCAGGTGAGGGATTTAGTTTTTTTGGTTTTGGTTCTACAAATATGCCGCGCCGACGGCGCTGGGGACGAACGCCGTGCCAAAATCATTTTGCGATGGACGTTTGGGGGAGCGAGCGCGCCCTCGCGTGCGGTTTCCAGCGCCCACGCTGGAAACATTGGGCGGATGGTGGCCCTCCGCAAGGAGTTCGACGAGGGCGTCGAACCCGACAGCCGGGGCGGCTGTGCTCCCCATTCTGGACGGATTTTGTTTGGGACGGTGGATTTGGCGGTTGAATTTTTTGTCGCGCGAAGGACGCGAAGGCGGCAAAGTCCGTAGCAACTGTCATCTTTGTAGAAACGGCAGCGTAAATGAATCAATCCGTAGGAGCCGACGTGAGGAGGCTCATTTCAAACTCCGCACTCCGCACTCCTGATTAGAGTCTCGTCACCTCGACTCCTGCAATTCTGACTATGCCGCCCCGGACGGGGCTGGCGGTTGGCGTGATTTTATCTGGACAAAATTTTTAAGAGGTTCAAATTTCAAATTGTGAAACGGAAAAATCATGCACGCACGCTGCGCGGGGAACCGGAGGACTTGAACGATTATCTGGATTTGACCGAAGCCCGCGTGCGCGACGAAGGCAAACCGCGCCTCACCCGCGATGAAGTCAAAATACGCCACGGTTTGAAATAATTTCGCGTTGTGAAAAACACCGGCAAAAACAATCCGGCCAGACTCCCCGAATGGGCGACGGCCAGCCACGTTGAAAAACACACGCCCGTCCCGCGCGCAAAACCGGCGGCGGCTCCGCATCCATAATTGTAGCGTCGCTTTGTGAGCGATGAACAGCCACATGAATGAGCGCAAGACAAATGATGCAGATGTTCAACAGGTTGTCCGCTGGATCAATTACCCAACACAGGAAGTCTCACTTATCGAAATGACGAAGACGTGGAGCGAGGCGGATTTTCTCTATGCCATTGATCGCCTTCAAACCGACCAGCCCAAAGAAAGGCGAGACCAACTTTGCGAGATGTATTGGAATCTCCGAGCGGAACGCCAAGAGACAGATGCGCGTATAGCTTCTGAAGAAGCAAGCATCCAAAGACATAACGAAATTTCACGTCGGCTGGACGATTTGAAAAAACCACACTGGTCTATTGTTCCTAATTTTTGGCTCACTGTTGCCATTTTGATTGCCACAATATTTGGGGGCATTGTCTCATATTTGGCTCTTCGTCATTAAAAAGTGTTAGGAGCTTTGAGCCGATAGAAGCCGGTAAATCTAGTCGGCGAATTTTCAATTGTGCATGAAACATTTATTTGTTATTTCACAACCTGGCTGATGAGAAATTTTTCCATTTATGCGGCAGGAAAAGAGCTGTTGTTTGGTGCGCTTCTTTTCTTGGGTGTATTTATTCCTCATTCCACAAAAGCCGCTGGCGTGACGATTATCACGCATGGCTATGAATCTGACACTTCATATCCCACATGGGTCACTGCAATGGCTGATCAGATTCCAAAATATTTTCAAACTCGTTTTCCAGGAATAACTAATTTTACAACTTACAAACTCACCCTTACAAATGATGGTGGCGGATATGAATTTCATTTTACTCGCACCAATGGTGCAGCACCTTTTACAACAGATTCAGGCGAAATTATTATCGAACTCGATTGGAGCCAGTTATTGGGCGACATCTATGATTCTTATGCTAGCACTTACAATGTTGGATGGGCGGTTAGCCAAGTATTGATGATGACGAATGCAATTTCCGAACTCAACTGCCATCCGCTGACTGAATTTCCGATTCACTTAATTGGACACAGTCGCGGTGGTTCTTTGGTGGCGCAAATTAGTTATGTTCTCGGCACTAACGGTATTTGGGTAGATCACGTAACAACACTCGACCCTTATCCATTAAGCAATGACGGTGATATTGATCCGGGATCTTATGCAGATGCTTCTGCTAATAAGACATACGCCAATGTTCTATTTGCTGATAACTATTGGCAAGACATTGGACTGGGTGTTTTTTTCGGTGACCCAGATGGGGAGCCTGTTTCCGGGGCTTATGCGCGTCAATTGACCGATCTAGCGGGTGGCTATAATGATGTTGATTCTTTCAGCACATATCATTCTAACGTGCATCTTTGGTATCATGGCACAATTGACTTTGACGCAGTTGCAAGCGACGGAAGCGCATCTGTCACCAGCAGCGAGAGACAAATTTGGTGGGGCAATTCTGAAAATCAAGGTGTGACTGCTGGCTTTTATTACAGTCTCATCGGCGGCGGCGACCGCACAAGTTATTTTCCGCTTGGACTTCCCGGTGATCCAATGATTCGAGATGGTTACAATCAGTCGTTTGGCGATATTGGTGCTGGATATTCTAACAATCGCACGCCATTACCATCGAACAGCGGCACCTGGCCGAACATTATCAAATTCAATACAATCGGGACAAATGTAGTCAACACTGTAACGGCGGGCAGTTTGATCGGCACGACGTTGTATTACCAATATGCCGGATCTTCCAATCTGACGGTTCAGATTTATTTTGACCGAGATTTTAATCCTTACAACTCAAACAACGTTTCCATCGTTTCATTGCATCCGCCAGCCACCGGCACAAGCGCTATTTCTTATTACTCAAATCTTGGCCTGACCACTACAAATGTTCCGCCGGGCACTTACTCAATTTATGCAAAAATGACAGACGGCGTGCATACTCGCTATCTTTACACGCCTCAATTGGTGCAAATACTCTCCAACCTGCAACCGCCAACATTGGACATCCAGATGTCGGGCAGCGCGCAATTTATTATTGGAATAAATGGTGTTTCAGGCCAGAAAATCATCCTTCAAACTTCAAGCAGCCTTCAAAATTGGACATCGCTCGCAACGAATACTTTGACGACAAGCCGCTGGACTTACACAAACAACTTGCCAGCGAACGTGCAATTCTATCGGGCAGTTTTGAGCCAGTAATTCATCCGCGTGAGTTGTTGCCTTAATTTTCATTCGCATTTTTAATCCGTGTCCATCCGTGTTAATCCGTGGCTAGAAAAAATTCCTTCGCGCGGCAAGTTCGACAGCACCGTAGGCGCGAAATCTTTGTAGAACCCAAAACCCAAAACAAATCAAGCTCCATAGGAGCGGCATATTCTGATGTCGCTCTTACGGAGCTAATTTATTTTCGGAATTTATTCTACAACTATGTCGCGCCTATGGCGCTTGCAGAAAAATTCATCCGCGCGGAGTTGTTGCCCTAATTTTCATCCGCGTTTTTTATCCGTGTCCATCCGTGTTAATCTGTGGTTAAATTTTTTGAATGAGTGCTGCAATTGACCGGTCTGCGCTGCGAAAGGATTTTTCGTTCCTCGATCAGAAAGTCCACGTCAACCCGCCCGCGAACGGCTCGACACGGTGATGTTTTCTGGCAAACTGTCTGGACGTGAAACAATCAATCGTCACTTTGGACATGGAAGGCGTGCTGACGCCGGAAATCTGGATCGCCGTCGCGGAACAAACCAAAATCCCGGAACTGCGCCGCACCACGCGCGACGAGCCGGATTACAACAAGCTCATGCGCGGGCGGCTGGCGATTTTGGACAGGCACAGCTTGAAATTGTCCGACATCCAAAATGTCATCGGCTCGCTCAAGCCGCTCGACGGCGCGAAGGAATTTCTGGATGAATTGCGGACGCTCACGCAAGCCGTCATTTTGTCCGACACGTTTGAGCAGTTCGCCACTCCCCTGCTCCGCCAGTTGAACTGGCCGGTGCTGCTTTGCCACAAACTCGTCGTGGAGAACGACCGCATCGTGGATTACAAACTGCGCGTGCCGGACCAGAAGAAAAAAGCCGTCGCCGCGTTCAAGTCGCTGAACTATCACGTCATTTCCGCCGGCGATTCCTACAACGACACCGCGATGCTAGGCGAGGCAAATGTCGGTTTCCTGATCCACGCGCCGGAAAAAGTTAAGAAGGAATTTCCGCAGTTCAAAGCCGTCGAGTCGCACGCGGAATTGTTGAAGCTCATCAAAGGAGTGCTGTAAATGCCGACGCGCAAAGGAGCATTCAAGATTTTCAGGCTGTTCGGGATTAACGTCTATTTGCACTGGTCGTGGTTCGTCGTCGCCATTCTCATCATCCAGCTCCGGTCAAACGCCTACTCTTCGCCCATTTGGAACGTGCTGGAATATCTGGCGCTGTTTCTGATTGTGCTGATACATGAATTTGGACATCAACTCGCCTGCCGCTCGGTCGGCGGAAAAACAAATGAGATCGTCCTCTTTCCACTCGGCGGTGTGGCTTATGTCACGCCGCCGCAACGGCCCGGCGCGCAGCTCTGGAGCATCGCCGCCGGGCCGCTGGTGAACGTGCTGTTGATTCCCATCCTGACCGTGCTTTTATTTTTGTTTGGCGGACATCCGAGTTTGCATGGCATCGAACCGGACGAGATCGCGGGATTTTTCAACGACATCTGGTTCATCAATTTCGGCCTGCTGGTCTTCAACATGATGCCGGTCTATCCGCTCGACGGCGGACAGATTTTGCGCTCGCTGCTTTGGTTCGTTTTTGGCCGCGCGAACAGCTTGCTGGCCGCGAGCATCATCGGTTTCATCGGCGTGGCTGGATTTATAGGGCTGGCAATTTTCATGCGATCCCTCTGGTTGGGTCTCATTGCGGGATTCATCCTGATGAACTGCTGGGGCGGTTTCAAGCAGGCGCTGGCTCTGGCCAAAATCGCCAAGATTCCGCGTCACAACGGTCTGGCGTGTCCCTCCTGCAAAACCGCGCCGCCGCTCGGCGCGTTCTGGCGCTGCGGAAAATGCGGCCAGGCATTCGACATCTTTCTGACGCAGGGAGTTTGTCCGCATTGCGGAACGCAGTTCAACGTCACGCAATGCCTGGATTGCGGAACTTCAAGTCCGATCATCGAATGGAGTGCGGAAGGCGGAGTGCGGAGTGCGGAATAAACCTTATGCAAAGAGCGTCTTTGAATTTTTGACTCTGCACTCTGAATTCCGAATTCCGCACTTATTTGCGGCTTTGGGATTTTCTGGCGGTGTTGATTGAGGAAACCGCAATGGCGGTAAGTTCGCCGGCTCCCTGCATCAGTTTGGAAACTTTTGCGGATTTGATTTTGCCGGATTCGACCAGCAATTCCATCCAGTAACCGGATTCATCAGCTTCTTCTTCCACCGTGCCCATCTTGGAAATAAAATCCGCCACGGATTTGCTGCGACAGGCGGCGCGATAATTCGCGCCGACGGAAGTTCCAGATCGAAGCAACTGCCTGCCGAGAACATTGGAGATCATGTCATGCGGCAGGCTTTCGACCAATTTGATCACGTGCAAAGCAAACTGCTTCGTCCGAACTTTCAAATTTTCGTTACTCATAGCATGCCTTTATTGGCTGTTGTTTTATGGTTGCCAATCTGCCACTCCGCACTCCGCACTCCGAATTCCGCACTCAAATCAGTCTTCCACCTTGAACGCGCGCGAAATCAAGTCGCGCACGGCCTGCTTCGGATTTTTCCCCTCGTAAAGCATCGCGTTCACTTCGTCAATGATCGGCGTCGTCACTTTTTTCGCCCGTGCAAGCCGGTGCGCCGAGCGCGCCGTCGGATAACCTTCGGCCAGTTTCGGGTGCGACGCCTGGATTTTTTCAATGCTTTCTCCGCGACCGAGCCGCTCGCCCAAATCGCGATTGCGGCTTTGCCTCGAAAAACAGGTCAGCATCAAATCGCCGAGGCCGCTCAAGCCGGAAAAAGTTTCAGGCTGGCCGCCGCACGCCACGCCGAGCCGCCGCATTTCCGACAACGCGCGCGTGACAAGCCCGGCCTTCGTGTTGTCGCCAAAACCAAGCCCGTCGCTCACGCCGGCGGCGATGGCAATGATGTTTTTCAGCGCGCCGCCGTATTCAACGCCGAGGATGTCCGTGCTGCGGTAAATGCGGAATTCCGGGCGGTGAAAAAGTCCCTGAACGGTTTTGGCCGTGCCGTCGTTCTCGCAGGCGCACACAACCGTCGTGGGAATTCCCAGCGCGACCTCGCGCGCGAAGCTCGGCCCGGAAAGCGCGACCACGCGGTCTGCCGGCGCGTGTTCACGCAAAATGCTGCTCATCGTTTCACCCGTTTCAAATTCGATCCCCTTGGTGACGCTGACAAAAATTCCCGGATGCCCCTTCAATTTCGCTGCGACGGAACGGAACGCCTCCGACGGAATTGCCAGCACAAGACATTCCGCGCCGCCAATTGCCTTTGCAAAATCCGGCTCCGTTTTCCAATCTGTCGGCAACGTCACGCCGGGCAGATATTTTTCGCTGCGACCGTTTTGGATTTCGGCGAGAGTTTCGGAATTGATGTCCCAGATTGCCACGGCGTTGCCGTTTTCGCGAAGCGCCTTGGCCAGCGCCGTTCCCCACGCGCCCGCGCCGAGCACGGTGATTTTCATTTCGCAGCCTCCGTGGATGACTTTTTTTTGCAGATGCGATTTTCAGTTCCAGCCATAAGACGTTGGATGTTGCCACGATGCCTGAAAATTGCGAGCGCTCCGAGCGCCGTTGTCACGGTGCCGAGAAATAAATTGTGCGGCTGCAAAAT
Organism: uncultured Verrucomicrobiae bacterium; assembly: GCA_963755455.1. Lineage (GTDB taxonomy): Bacteria > Verrucomicrobiota > Verrucomicrobiia > Limisphaerales > UBA11358 > UBA11358. The sequence continues at coordinate 341,691 of CAVWJH010000003.1, read as the reverse complement.
CCAGACCGCCGCCGCCAATGCAATTGCCGCAACAATTGATCCGACGGAAACGTAGCGCGTCAGGAGGATTGTCAAAATGAAAATGGTGAGCGCGATTCCCAACGCTTCCGGCGCGAGCGCAAGATAAACTCCCGCCGTCGTTGCGATGCCTTTGCCACCTTTGAATTTCAGCCAGCAAGGATAATTGTGGCCGAGCACGGCAAAAATTCCGGCAATTGCATATAATCTCAATTGAAGTTCAATTGGTTCGTTCAAAAAACCTGGAGCAGGGTTGGAAAAGCCAGAAGAGAGCCAATTAAAAATCAATGGCGCAAGAAATTTGCAGGCGATATATCCCTTCGCGCAATCCGCGAGCATCACGAAAATCCCCGCCGGTTTTCCCAGCACACGCATCGCGTTTGTCGCACCGATGTTGCCGCTTCCAGCCTTTTGAATGTCAATTCCCTTTGCCTTCGCGACGAGAAAGCCCGTCGGGATCGAGCCAAGCAGATACGCCGCGACCGCGACGACAATGTAAGCGAGAACTGGCACGGCGATACTTTATGATTCTGAAGTTCAAAGTTCAAAGTCCAAATGCGTTGCGGAACGCCAATGGCGCAACTTGACACCGCCGCCGTAACGCCGACTTGCAGCCTGCCGTATTGCGGATTTGCAATCCGCGAGGCGTAATTGGCTCAAGCATAAAGACATCTCGGCGCGCCGCCGATTGCAAATCGGCGATACGGCAGGCTACAACCCTGCGCTACGCCGATGCGCATTTTGAATTCACACGACGACAATTCTTGATTAGCATCCGCTCATGCTGATGAACGAAAATTCGCGCATTTATGTGGCCGGACATCACGGGCTGGTGGGCAGCGCCATCTGGCGCGAACTTCAGCGGCAGGGTTTCAAAAACCTGATCGGCCGGAGACAGCGCGAAGTCAACTTGCTGGACGCTGCCGCAGTCCAGACATTTTTCGCGGAGACAAAACCGGAATTTGTATTTTTTGCGGCGGCCAAAGTCGGCGGCATTCACGCCAACAACACGCAGCCTGCGGCGTTTCTTTATGAAAACCTGCAAATCCAAAACAACCTCATCCACACGGCGCATCAGGCCGGCGTGCGGAAATTTTTGTTCCTCGGCAGTTCGTGCATTTATCCCAAGCTCGCGCCGCAGCCGCTCAAGGAGGAATCCCTGCTAGCCGGCCCGCTGGAGCCGACGAACCAGTGGTATGCCGTCGCCAAAATCGCGGGCATCAAAATGTGCGAGGCGTATCGCCGGCAATACGGCTGCGATTTCATCAGCGCCATGCCGACGAATATGTATGGGCCGAACGACAACTACGATTTGCAGACCTCGCACGTCCTGCCCGCGCTGATCCGAAAATTTCACGACTCGAAAACCAGTTCCGCCGCGACCGTCACGTGCTGGGGAACCGGCGCGCCGTTCCGGGAATTTTTGTATGCCGACGACCTCGCAAGTGCGTGCGTTTTCCTGATGCAGCATTACAGCGAGGAACAGTTCATCAATGTCGGCAGCGGCAGCGAAATCACCATCCGCGATTTGTCGGAAATGGTGAAACGCATCGTCGGATTTTCCGGAGAAATTGTCTGGGACAAATCAAAACCCGACGGCACGCCGCGAAAATTGATGGATAGTTCACGCCTGTTCGCGCTGGGCTGGAAGCCAAAAGTGGATCTGGAAACCGGCATCCGGCTGGCCTACGAAGATTTTCTCGCGAAGCAGCCGCGCGGAAAATAATCAGCTCGCAACGCGGCCCTTGCCGGCCAGACGATAAGAGCATCCGGCTAAAACGCAGACATGAGTCCCTTGCGATAATCTTCAAACGCCTTTCGTCCGGCGCGTGTCAGCCGGAGCAACGTCATGGGCACTTTGCCGCGATAGGTTTTCTCAATCTCGACGTAGCCGGCGGCTTCCAGCTTTGCAAGATGGCTGGAAAGATTGCCCTTGTTCAGCTTGGTTTCGTTCAACAGAAACAGAAAATCACATTCCTTCACGCCTGCGAGCAAGGCGACAATCATCAGCCGGCCCGGCTCGTGGATGATCCGGTCCAGTTCGGCAATGGCGCGAAGCTGCTCGTTCATTCAGACTCCAGAGCAGGCGGTTGATTATGACGGATGAACGAAACCATAGTGACCGTGCCGGAGAAGAGCCACACCAGACCGAAGAACAAACCCAGCGGCCGAAACATCTCGATATAATTGCCAGGATCAAGACAGCAAATGCCCAGCGGCCCCAACGCGATGAGGACCAGCAGCAGCCATTTCCACCGGTGTTCCCGGATAGAGACGGCATTCATCATCAGATACATGATCGTGTTCGACACAATAAGGACGGCAAGCATGATCTTGCTGGCATGGCTTATCGTGCCGATGGCGGCGGTGGCATTCGTGCCGGAGGAATGTGCTTGAGACTGCGTCATGTGAATCATTTCGGGCCGCATCAGGAATACCAGACCAATACTGATACCGGCCGAAACCAACATGCTTGTGACAATCGTGATCCAGAAAATTCTGCCCCGACGGAAGGCGACATAGCCGGTGCGCGGCTGGGTGACATATTTCCTGACGGCCCAGCGGCACAAAGGCATTGCTAGACACCCGCAGACCATCAACAGCCCGCCAATTCCGGCTCTGAATCTCCACATCGAATTGGGCAGAACGGCAGACGAGTAGCTGGACAGCGCCATGCACAGACAAAACATCCCCCAGCCGATCTCTCCGGATCCATTGATGGTTTCAGATCGCATGGGCCGCAGCATGGTTTTTTGAATCTCGGCCTTTTCCTTCGCCGCGCGCAGCAATTCATCGGTGCGCCCTTCACGCTTGGCACGCTCGATGGTTTTGACAAATTGGATATATTGAGCGATTGGATTTTTCATCGCAGACCAGTTTGCAATACAAACCAGTTTTTGTCAATACCATTTTGTAGAATTACTGGAAGATGGTAAAATTCTAACTCGCGACGCGGCCTTTGCCGGCCAGATGGTCTTGCACCAGTTTCACGTCGGCGTCCACCATCAATTTGGCAAGCGCGTTGAAGGTCGTTTTCGGCTGCCAGCCGAGTTTCTGTTTCGCCTTGGAATAATCGCCGATCAGCAAATCCACTTCCGCCGGGCGGAAATAATTCGAGTCAATCTCCACATGCTTCTGCCAGTCCAGGCCGGCGTGCGCGAAGGCGACTTCCAGAAATTCCCGGACGCTGTGCGTCTCGTTGGTGGCGATGACATAATCATCCGGCTGGTCCTGCTGCAGCATCAGCCACATCGCCTCGACATATTCCTTCGCGTAACCCCAGTCGCGCTTCGCGTCGAGGTTGCCGAGAAAAAGTTTGTCCTGCAAACCCGCCTTGATGTGCGCGACGGCGCGGGTGATTTTGCGCGTGACAAAAGTTTCGCCGCGGCGCGGCGATTCGTGGTTGAACAGAATTCCGCTGCACGCGAACAAGTCGTACGATTCGCGGTAATTGACCGTGATCCAGTGCGCATAAACCTTGGCGCAGCCATACGGGCTGCGCGGATAAAACGGCGTGGTCTCGCGCTGCGGAATGTCCTGCACCTTGCCGAACATTTCGCTCGACGACGCCTGGTAAAATTTCGTCTTGATGCCGGTTTCGCGGATGGCCTCCAGCAAGCGCACCGCGCCCGTGGCCGTGATGTCCGTCGTGTATTCCGGGCTGTCGAAGCTCACGCGCACATGGCTTTGCGCGGCGAGATTGTAGATTTCGTCCGGCGCAATTTTCCCGATCAGCCGCGACAGCGCGCTCGCGTCGCTCAAGTCGCCGTAATGCAGTTTCAATGCAGTTTTGGCAAGGTGCGGATCGGCGTAAATGTGTTCGAGCCGCGACGTGTTGAACGTGCTGGCGCGGCGGATGATGCCGTGAACTTCGTAACCCTTTGACAAAAGCAGTTCCGTCAAATAAGAACCGTCCTGCCCGGTGATGCCGGTGATGAGCGCGCGTTTGGCCATAAATTAAGCCTGAATAATTGATGACCCTTCAAAACAAGGCAAGTGAAACTTCGCCGCGAAAAGTTCAGCGCGAACTTTGAACTTTGAACCGCTAACTTTGAACCTTAATCTTCGCGCATGGCAAAAATCAAAGTCGCCGTCCTCGGCACCGGTTCACTCGGCCAGCATCACGCCCGCATTTATTCCGAACTCGCCGCGCTCGGCGAAGTTGAACTCACCGGCATTTACGATGCGCACGCCGAAACCGCGCGCAAAATCGCGGAGAAACACAAGCTGCGCGTCTTCAATTCCATCGCCGAAGCCGCTGAAAATTCCGAAGCGCTCAACATCGCCACGCCGACAACCACGCATTTTGACATCGCCAGACAATTGCTCGTGCAAAGCAAACACGTCCTCGTTGAAAAACCGATGACCGACAATTCCGCGCAGGCTGCAGAATTGATTCAAATAGCGCGGCAAAATAATTGCATCCTGCAAGTCGGCCACGTCGAGCGGTTCAATCCCGTTTTCAAATATCTCGAAACCGTCGCCACCGAGCCGCGCTTCATCGAGTGCCAGCGGCTCTCGCCATTTCCGGCGCGCAGCACGGACATCGGCGTCGTCCTCGATTTGATGATCCACGACCTCGACATCGTCCTCGCGCTCGTGAAATCGCCCGTCACCAGCGTCGAAGCCGTCGGCGCGCCGGTTTTGAGCCGGAGCGAGGACATCGCCGACGCGCGGCTGAAATTTGCGAACGGCTGCATCGCCAACATCACCGCCAGCCGCGTCAGCGAAGAGCGGTTGCGGAAAATTTCCGTTTTCAACGGCGCGGGCAATCCGTGTTTCGTCTCGCTCGATTTCCGCACGCAGGAAGGATTCATTTATCGCGTCGCAAATGACGACGAAAATTTGCCGCCGAAAAAAATCCCCCCGCCAAAAGATTCAACCGTCATCAACGAATTTGCCGGAAAGAAAATCGTGCGCGAACCCGCGACGATTACGAAGGACGAGCCGCTCAAGCTGGAACTGCAACATTTCGTCAATTGCGTCCGCGAAAAGAAAACGCCGATGGTCAGCGGCGAATCCGCCAAACGCGCGCTGGATTTGGCATTTGAAATCACGCGGCAGATTCAAAACATCAAATGAAAATTGTGACACGTTGGAACTATGAATATTAAACTTCTCGCGCTCACACCTGACCTGGTAAAATTTGGCGGGTGGTCTATTGGCAAAGATGCTGACGGACACTATCACGTCATCATTTTTCAAAATGTTTGTGATGTTGATGTCGGAGATGTTATTAGCGCCGATTTTGAAACATCCACTCGTTTCTTCTGGTCAGTTTACTGCGCGCAGAAGAACAGGGAATTCAAAATCACGGTGGAATATTTCAAAGTTTCTTTGGACAGGGCTGTGGAGCAATTCTTGATGAACACAGGGGTTCCGGCGGAGATATTCTTTATGACGGGAAGACAGATTATTACAGACGTTCTTGATACAGACCACAAGGTTCGCGACGAGATTGCGCGATCTTGAAATTTTGAATTATCAACAATTTCACGAATCGAGGAGGCCTTCGGAAAGAGAGATTCCTTTTTTTCTCGTTGCAATCCGTTCCACTTGCTAAATTCTTCCGTGATACCTGTTAACTTACTGAAGAACGTAAAATGACTCGCGAAAAACATTTCAGAGGTGCCTCTTGGCACATGACAATCGAGGAAGTAAAAGCTTCCGAAACCGCAAATCTGCGTGAAGAAACCGAATCCGGATTACTTTATTCCGATGTAATTGTTGGCTGCGATTGTCTTGTAATTTTCAGTTTTACTGAACAAGGACTTCAAGGGGCTGGATATATAATTGATAACGATGACATAGTTGCAGATGTTGTGGCATACGAAAAATTAAAAGAATTGTTGAAAAAGAAATATGGCGACCCAAAGCAAGATCGCATGGAGCAGCAATATCCAGAAAAGCAGTTGCAACTTGAAACATACGGTGAATGGGCAAAGGCAATTGCTTCGGGTCAAGTGAAACTGATCTGCTCTTGGGAAAATGAGAATACTAGTATTGTAATTTTATGCACGGAGGACACTGAAAGATATAACACCAATGTTTACGCGCACTATTGGGACATTCATGCTGAAACTGATTTTAGTGGGGACGCAAACAAAGTGTGACTTGCATTAGAATTTTCTCTGCACCTCTGTGCCTCCGTGGCAACAATTAACCCGTGAAACCAAAAACCTTCATGCTCATCGCCGGTGAGGCGAGCGGGGATTTGCTCGCGGCGGAAATGGTTTCCGCGCTGCTTGCCGCGTCGAAGCACGGCGAAGACAGGCGCGCTCCGCAATTCTTCGGCGCGGGCGGCGCAAAGATGTCCGCCGCCGGAGTCGAACTGGTCCATGAGATGTCGCAGCTTTCCGTGGTGGGAATCACGGACGTGTTCAGGAAGATTTTTGAATTCCGCCGGCTGTTGCAGCAGTTGCTGGCGGCGGCAATCGAGCGCAAACCGGACGTGGTCATTGGCGTGGATTTCGGCGGATTCAACTCGCGCTTCGCTCACGCGGTGAAGGAACACGTCCGCAACAATCCGTTCTCGAAATGGAATCCTAAAATCGTCCAGTTCATTTCGCCGCAGGTCTGGGCGTCGCGGCCAAAGCGCGCGAACTGGCTGGCGGCGGATTGCGACCTGCTGTTGAGCATCTTCCCGTTTGAGAAGGACTGGTATGCGCAGCGCGTGCCGCAGTTGCGCGTGGAATTCGTCGGGCATCCGATGGTCGGACGTTTCATTGGTAGGAGTCGAGGTGACGAGACTCATACTAAAGAAAAATTAGAGACTCCTCACGTCGTCTCCTACGATATTTTATTGCTGCCCGGCAGCCGGAGAAGCGAATTGAAGAATCACCTGCCGGCGATGCTCGGCGCGTTAAAGCTGATTCAGGAGAAATTCCCGACGGCGAAGGCAAAAATGGTCTTGCCGGATGACTCGCTGGTTCAACTGGCAAGGTCGCTTGGCGTGACGGCAAACGTGGAAATTCAAATCGGTGATTTGCCGCAGGCGCTCGCGCAGGCGGACATCGCCATCGCCAAGACCGGCACGGTGACGATGGAGTGCGCATTCTTCGGCGTGCCGGCGGTGACGCTCTACAAAGGCTCGTGGCTCAACTACCAGATCGCGCGCCGCCTCATCACGGTGAAGACGTTCACGATGCCGAACCTGCTCGCGGGCCAGGAAGTCTATCCCGAATTTCTCCAAGACGCGTTGACGGCGGAAAATCTTTCGCGCGCCGCGCTGGAATTGTTGCAGGACGAATCGTGCCCGACGAAAATGGAATCGCAGCTCGCCAAAATTGTTTCCTCGCTCGGCGAACCGGGCGCGACCAATCGCGCGGCAGGGGCAATTTTAAGTTTATTCAAATGACAATTTGCCAAATAGCGTAGCGGCTCGCCGGCAGACAGCCGCATTTTTGATTTGCGGCACTCTGCCGAGACGCCACTACGATATAAGGACGATTTCGTTATTTGTGATGGGGAACGGTGACGGAAGATTTGCCCGGCTCGGTCTTCAGCCAGTTTTGCATTGGGAAATAAAATTGACAGCGTGTGCTTATCGTGTCACAATTCACCCATGCAACGCAGACACGTTTCATTATCACCGGTAATTGACCGCACGATTGACTCTCAAGTGAAATTGGGACGCTACAAGGATTTCTCGGCGGCGATTCAGGATGCGGTTTGGAATTATTTCATCGGACCGGACTCGCCTTATGAAGAATACGGCGTGACGCCGAAGCAGGTGGAACGCGCCCACGCAAAAGTTCTGGCCGGAATCAAACGCGAACGCCGCGCCGGAAAACTCAAGCCCTGGCGTCCGTGATTCTCACCCGCTCTTCTTATCAGCGCGCATTTAAGCGGCTGTCGCCGACGCAGCAAACCGCTGTGAATGCCGTGATTGGAAGATTGCCGGACATTTTCGGACGACCACATTTACATTCCGGCGTGGGCATCCGGCCGTTTGGCAAATTTTACGAATGTCGCGTCGGGCGCGATTTGCGAGTGCTGTTTGTTTTTGATGAAGGCGATTTTATTCTCGTGACCGCCGGCAATCACGATGCCATCGCGCGCTTCATCCGCGACAATTCTTGAACGGCAAGACGGCGACGGAAGATTTGCCCGACTCCATCTTCAGCCAGTTTTGTATTGGGAAATAAGTCTATTTTTCAAACGTCCTCATGTATGCAATCCGTTGTCATTATCGCGGTTGTCACTAGCGTCGCATTTTCTTGGTCATATAATTTGCGAAGATGTTCTACCAATTCAAGAATGTGCCTGTCGTCCGGCACAATCAAATACTGAATATCATCTGGATGAATGCCCAGCTTGTATTTTTGTTTGAATGATGCATGTAATGCATTTCTTTTAATGTCGTTAAGATAATCTTTTCGTGGCAAAAATAATTCCTCGCCTACTGCAAAACGCGGCACATATCTCCATTCTCTTTCATCATAAAATGGAACATCTAATTGCGACTTGCCGTTCCGCCATGCGTTCCCGTGAAACGGCTTCGTATAAGCCATCAACATCTCCAAATCATTCTTGGCCTTTGAATCATTTTGGTCTCTTGCAGCCCAAATCCGTTGCGAAATTGGTATATATGTTTGTGCCAAATCGTGAGTGTAAAATACTGGCGCCACACCATTGTTGATTCCCCATTGCTTTTCCAATCCAATTCCGAATTGCCCATATTCGACAAGGTGTTTCTTGATGAGAGACAATGGCAAATCGCAAAAACACACCATAGGTGCTGCATATGAAGGTGGTGTATTAGTTAGTGCGTCTGTTGTGTAAGACGGCCCAAATAAATATTCTGGACAATAATGTGGATAGAAACCGGAAGTCAGAATATCCACGATACTGTCGAGTGACTTCGTAAAATGGAAAAGAACATTTGAACTTATATTTTCAGACATAATTCGTAATTTATTTTAATTAAATTTTTACCAAACTTCCACCGGTCCTTTCGGCACGGGAATTTGTTCGCGTTGAGTTGAGGCTGGTTCTCGCGCATGAAGGACGCAACCATCGGCGGCTGTTGGAATCGGGGAAGCAATTCGCCGTGCTCGTCGAGAAATTGTTGCCGCCAGCGGATGTAATTTTCCAGCACGTCGTGGAATTCCGCGCGTGTGGAAATCTGCACGACCTTTTTGTTGAATTCGTGGCACGGGCCGAACCGCTTGGCATACCACGGCGCGACTTTGCGGAACATCCGGCAGCCGAGTTCCTCGCCAAAAACTTCAATCATCAGATCCAAATGGCGGCATATGATGCGCATGCGCTCGGAGAAAGCGGGTTCGGGTGGAAGTTCCATATAGTTCTCGTAGGAGTCGAGGTAACGAGACTCATTCTTCAAAGACGAACGATTCGATTAGAGACTCCTCACGTCGTCTCCTACAAGATTCGAGATATTGCAGCGTGCGTTTGAAAATCCACGGGTCGTAAAATGCGCCGCGACCGATGCTCACGCCGGCGCAGCCGGTTTCATCCAGCATCTTCTTCGCGGCCTGCGGCGTGATGATGTCGCCGTTGCCGATGACGGGAATGGTTTTCACGGCTTCGACGACTTTGCGGATGCCGGCGAGATTCACCGTGCCGCCAAAGCCTTGTTCGCGCGTGCGGCCATGAACAAAAATTGCGGCGACACCGGCGTCTTCCAGCGCGCGCGCCAAATCCGGCGCAGTCAGATTTTCGTCGTCCCAGCCGAGCCGCATTTTTGCCGTCACCGGAATTTTCACGGCTTTGACCATTTTTTTTACGAGCGCGGAAGTTTTGTCCAATTCGGTCATCATCGCGGAGCCGCCGCCGACTTTGCAGACTTTTTTCACGGGACAGCCCATGTTGATGTCAATTGAAGCGATGCCGAGCGATTCGAGATAAACGGCCGCGTCGCGCATTTCTTCGGGCACGCTGCCAAACAGTTGCACGGCGAGCGGCGAATCGGCGGGACGGGTTTCAATCAGCTTGAACGCCTTTGGATTTTTTTCGAGAAGCGAGCGGGCGTTGACGAGATCGGTCGTGCAAAGGCCGACGCCGCCGATTTCGCGCACGACGAGGCGGAACGGCAGGTTGGTGTAACCGGCCAGCGGCGAGAGAAAAAGATTGGATTCAAGTTTGAGCGAACCGATTCGCATGGTGTATATTGTAGTGGAATTGATTGATTGCGAAAGCGGCAATGGCGTGATAATTTGGCGCGCAATGTCAATTGTGGAATTATGTTCGATATGTTTGACGACGACGACAAAAAGAAAGACGACAAGAAAAAGCCGCCAGGCGGCTTTAACATTCCCACGTTCACCTGGGTCGCGTGGATCGCGATCATAGGCAGCATCGTCGCGCTGATGCTTGTGAAGCAATACAAGTCGGCAGCACCGGGCGTGACGATGTCGGAAGCAGAATTTCTTTCAAAATTCGACTCGAACCAGATTTCGCACGCGACGATCACTTACAATTCGTCAATGGCTGGCAGCCCGATCACGATAGCGGGCACGTTTCTCCAGACGGACAAAAACGGCAAACAAATCCAGTCGGACTTCGTCGCGCCGAACGTGGATTTCGCCGATTTATCGCCGGCGACGAGAGAAGAAATTGCTGAAGTCTGATAAAATTGAGCGCTTATTTTTCAAACCCGATGTTTTCAGAAATCGGCTACCAGCTTCTGTTTTTTGTGGGCATCGGCGTGCTGTTCTGGTTTTTGTTCATGCGACCGCTGAAAATGGCGGGCAAGGGCGCGTTGAGTTTTGGCCGGAGCAAGGCAAAGCTGCTCGCGAAGGACCGCAACAAGACGACGTTCAAGGACGTGGCCGGGGTCGAGGAGGCGATTGAGGAAGTTTCCGAACTTGTGGATTTTTTGAAAGATCCGAAAAAATTCCAAAAGCTCGGCGGCCGAATTCCAAAAGGCGTCTTGATGGTCGGTGCGCCGGGAACCGGCAAAACGCTTTTGGCCAAGGCGATCGCCGGCGAGGCGGATGCCAGCTTTTTCAGCATCAGCGGCTCGGACTTCGTGGAAATGTTCGTCGGCGTCGGCGCGAGCCGCGTGCGCGATATGTTCGAACAGGCGCGCAAAAATGTTCCGTGCCTGATTTTCATTGATGAAATTGACGCGGTGGGCCGCAGCCGCGGCGTCGGGCTGGGCGGCGGCAATGACGAGCGCGAACAGACTTTGAACGCGCTGCTCGTCGAGATGGACGGCTTCGACACGCAGGAAGGCATCATCATCATCGCTGCGACAAATCGCGCGGACGTTCTTGATCCGGCGTTGCTGCGTCCCGGTCGTTTTGACCGTCGCATTACGGTCAATTTGCCGGACGTTCGCGGGCGCGAGGCGATTTTGAAAGTCCACGCCCGCAATGTGAAACTTGACCCGACGGTTGATTTGTCCGTCACGGCGCGCGGCACGCCCGGCTATTCCGGCGCGGAACTGGCGAATTTGTTGAATGAAGCGGCGTTGCTGGCGGCGCGCACCGGGAAAAAATCCGTCGGCCAGCCCGAGCTCGAAGAGGCGCGCGACAAGGTCCGCTGGGGACGCGAACGCCGCAGCATGGCGATGACGGACGAAAACAAAAAATTGACCGCGTGGCACGAAGCCGGCCATGCGCTGGTGAATGTTTTGCTCGACCACACGCATCCGCTGCACAAGGTCACGATCATTCCGCGCGGGCCGTCGCTCGGCTCGACGATGTCGCTGCCGAAGGAGGACATTTTGAATTACCGCAAAAAAGAGCTGCTCGACACAATCACGATGACGATGGCCGGGCGCATTGCGGAAGAAATTATTTCAGGCGACATTTCGACCGGAGCGGGCGGCGACATCCATCAAGCGACGGGCATGGCGCGCGCGATGGTCTGCCAATACGGCATGAGCGAAAAACTCGGCATGGTGCAATATGTCGAGGACGACGAGTTTTTCCTCGGGCGCGACATGATGCGCCGAAAAACTTACAGCGAGGCGACGGCACAGGAAATTGACGCCGAGGTGAGCGGCATCATCAACAGTTGCTACCAGCGGGCGCACGAATTGATTGACGCGAACCGCGACAAGCTGGAAATGATCGCCAATGCGCTGCTAGAATACGAAACGCTCGACGGAACGCAGGTTCAGGAAATTGTGCAGTTCGGAACATTCACCCCGCCGCCGCCCGCGCCAAAGATCGAACCGCCCAGCGGCGCGCAGGCCGCCACCACGATGCCCGAAGTTCCGCCCAAACCCGTTCCGCCGAAATTGCCCGGACTTGGCAACCCCGCGCCTGCTGCGGCCTGATTTTGCCCTTCAAGAACCTTTGGCTTGCAGCACAACGCGGAAGCCGTAGTCGTTCTTGCTTTCATCCGGCGGCGCGTAGTTGCGAAATTCAACGCGCGTGCTCGGTTCCACAAAAGTGTCCCATGCGCCGCCGCGCAGCACGCGATAAGGCTTGTCCTGCGGGTCGAGGCACCATTCCATGACGTTGCCGCGCGTGTCAAAAAGTCCGAGGCTGTTCGCGCCCAGGCTGCCGACCGGCTCGGTCGAAGAATGATGGTTTGGAGGCAGGCTCGTCACGGCCTGGTCGAGTGTGGCTCCGTCCGTGAGCATGAACCATTGATCCTGCGTCGGGAGCGAATAAGCATAACCGTCGGGGAGATCGCGGCTCAATTTTTCCTTTTGCGTGAGCTTCGCGCAAAACGCCATCGCGTCGTTCCAACTCACCGAATCCACCGGCCTGTCATCGCCGCGAAATGCGCTGGGATTGGAGTGCATCAACTTTTGATAGGCTTCCTGCGTCACTTCAAACTTTCCCGCCCAAAGCCCGGGTGAAATTTTCACCAGCACGATGCCGACGGTGTTGGTAACGACGTTGTTGCTCGACATCATTTGCGCTAGCGTCAAAACCTCATTGGTCAGGCCTTCTGAATTTGTGTTGTTATCTTGCGCGCAAACCGAAAACGCCGGCACCAACATCATTGCCGCCGCAAAAAAGCATGAAAGTTTCCGCTTCATTTCACGACACAAGCAAAGCCGGTTTTTGTCAAATGTCAAGGCGCGTGCAGGCCGCCCCTTCAGGATTCCTTTTTAAGGTTGATCAAATCCTCGGCGAGAAACTGAGCCACGTCCTTGAACCGCGCAACATTTTCATGGTTCATCGCCATCAGCGTTTGATGCGCTTCGAGACTGGTGCGCGTGATTTCCTCGCGCGACGGGTTGACGGATTCCGGCGTGCAAGTTTTCACGTCGTCAGGCAGTTGCAATTCTCCGCCCGTCGGCTTGAACAGTTGCAACGCGCCGAGATTTTCAAGCAGTTCCGTGACGCGGGCATTGGCATTCAGCAGTTCGATCTTGCAATCATCCGGAATGCACTTTGGATTCATCTTCAATCCGAATCCGGCCAGCACGCCCAGAAATGTGCTGTCCATCAGCACACATTCCGACAGGTCAATGATGAAACGTCCGCACCCGTTTTGCGCCAGCTCGTCCAGCAGCGTTTTGAAATCGGGGCTGGACGTGAAATTGGCGCGGCCCGCGATTCTTACGCAGGCGAATTGTTTCCCGACCAGAACCGACATTTTTGCCGACGACGTAGACATTTTTCCGGACAATATTTTAAGCCGCGACCGACTGCGGCGCGACAATCTGCACCAATGCTTGCTGCAACACGAGCGATTCGTCAAGTCCGCTGGAGACCAGCCTCTGGTTGCAGCGCAGCAGCAAGTCCATCGCGCGCACCAACTCGCCCTGACTGTATTTTTTCACCTGCGGCAGCGCTTTGTAAAGCACATAAGGATTCAGCGCCAGCGGGTTGAATTTCCTGTCTTCAGGCAGCTTGTCTCTGGGCACGCGCTCCAGTTGCGATTTGAAATGGTTGTAGTCATTCGTGGCCTTGATCCAGCCTTCTCGCAGCATTTCCTTCAGCAGCAGCATCGCGCGCACTTTGGAAATCAGACCGTAAAGAAGCCCGATTTCAGATTTTTGCGAATCGAATTTCGCCTCCCACAATTCTTCGTCCAGCCGTTTTAGCAGACGTGGCAGATCGCGGTCGCCCAGCGCGTCGCCCAATGCAAACGCCCGCGCCGTTTTGTTGCGCGGACAAACAGCCGCAACGTCGGCGAACTCGATCCGTTTCCGTTCGCCGGTGAAAATGGAAAGCTTTTCAATTTCGTTTTCCAACTGCCGCGCGTTCGGCCCGATGCGGCTGACCAGTTCGGACAATGCCTCTTCCGAGATTTCGTTTTTGCGTTCGCGAATTGCGGTTCGCGCCGCGACTTCCGCGCGCTCGACCCAGTCCTTGTCATCCGCCGACAGTGCCGCGAAATTTTCAACCGACCCGATTTTGTCGAACGTCTTGAAAAAAGTCTTCCGCTTGTCCACCTTGCCCGCGCTGATCAAAAGCCTGACGTTTTGCCATTTGAAATTCTTCAGTTCGTCGGCAACTTCATTCAATGTTTCGGTGACGGCCTGCGCGGAAGCAGCGCGTTCGTCGCCGAGAAAATTGCAGTCGCGCAGCCAGACGACCTTGCCGGAACCGAAGAAAGGCAGCGTGTTCAGCGCTTCGCGAAGTTTTGCAATCGCGGTGAGCGCGTCGCCGCTGTTGGAAACCGAGGCGTCAATGATTTCGTGATCCATGCCGCCGAGTTCTTCGCACCACGCCTGGTAAATTTCCTTCGCGCGCTTTTTGACGGCAAATTCATCGTCGCCGCAAATGAGCGCGGGCGCTGGGGATTTCGCGGCGGCCATTTTATTCTTCGGCGTCCTGGCTGCCGGTCTCATTGATGCGGTTGAGGACTTCGCTCATGTCCTCAACCTGATCAAAAAGCGCGGAAGCAACAAAGATCGGTTTTTTCTGCGCGGCGGCGATTGCGAGACAGTCGCTCGGTCGCGCGTCCACCTCGACGATTTTCCGCGCCAGTTCATTTTGCTGCTGCAAAATCAACCGAGCGAAGTAGGTGGAATTTTTCAAATCCGTGATGATGACGCGCTCGACGTTGATGCCAAAGCCCTGGAAAACGCGGTTGATGAGGTCGTGCGTGAGCGGGCGTTCCTTCGGCGTCTGGCGCAAAAACATACCGATGACCGCGCCCATCTGCGGCTCGATGTTGATGACGAAAACCTTCTCGTTGTTGCCGACGAACAGCGCGCAGCCGCTGTTGGCGGGGAGAATCCCGCGAATCTGCACGGGCACGACATCGTTCTTCATGGAGACAATGTATTGCCGAAATTGGAAAAACACAAGTCCTGCTGCCGTCGGCCGTTGAACCGCTTGCAATGGAAATTCTTGGCGGCTTAAACGACTGGTTGGTTTTCTTTCCATCTGGTCAATACCATTGCCCCGGCCCACATCAGATAAATCAGGCTCAACAACGACGCTCCCAAATCCCGCAGCGTCGGGCCGACGACCGGAATGACCCCCAAAAAATCTGCGAACATGAAGGCCAGCACCGGCAGGAGCAATTTCCAGTTCATCGCGTTCCCCTGCCCCCGCGCCAGCCCTTGATCAATCAGGGCCGCAACCAGCGGGAGCATCAGCAGATGGTAAAAATTATGGACGACGGGACAAATCACCAAAGTCAGCCCAATTAACAATCCGGCAATGACGAGGAAGTCCCGGCGCGAATCCTGCCGCCGGATTCCGGCGACGAAGCCAACACCGGCGAGCATCACCACGCCGACGAGATAAACCAGACGGCGTTCCCACGGCGCGGCCTCCTCCGGACGCTGGTCTCGCGGCAGAAAGTAATAGCGCCAGTTGTGGATGGCCGCGAGCAGGGATTGGTTGTCCGTGCTGGTCATGCCCGTCAATTCGTGCAGACGCGAAGTGTCGGTTCCTTGTCCGAGACCCGGCTTTACCAGAACCTGGACCCATTCCTGGTATAATTCGATTGTTCGCTGCAATCCCAGTGTGATTCCGGGAAGGAGGATCAACAAAAATAGAAGTCCCGCCGTCACGCCGGCCGCCAGCCGCCACTGCCGCCGCCAAAATGGATAAATTAACAGAAACGGAGGGATCAGTTTGACCGTGGCTGGAAATGAAAGCAAAAGTCCGGCTTTGAAGCCGCGCTTGTTCGCAGCCAGATAAAGTCCATACGCAATCGCAAAGAGCATGAGCAATTCCACCTGCCCGCGCGACAAATCCCGGCCCAACGATCCCACGCACACGAGCAAAGGCAGCAGGCGCAGTTTCCACCAGCGCCGCCGCGCCGCGCTCTCTTCCGGCGGCGGCGACCTCAAGCCGGAACCTTCCAACGTGCAGGCCAGGGCGTGTGCAGACACAAAGGCGAACATCACGCTTAACACAAACCACGCTCCGACAATCCAAAAAAAACGCCGGTTCTGATCGTGCAGGCCGTAATAATAACTGCCGTGTCCGTAACCGGGATGTCCGCTCAATTCATAACCCCACGGAGTGTTGGATTCAGTGTAGAGTTCGCCGGGTTTGAGGACGGGCAGTTTGGGAACGGGTTCGGCCAGCGGCAGAAACAAGATCGCCAGGGCCGGCGGATATTGGTAATGCCAGCCGCGCCAGTCTGTGACCGTGTAAAGATTCTGGCCGCTCCACACCGCCCCGGACGCCACAGAGAAGACGCCCAAATCCGTCATCGGTATTCGGCGCAATGCCGTGCGCCGTTCCATAAAGGCACCAAAGCCAAGAAGCAGACAAATTCCAACCGCCAGCCAGATGCGTTCGCGGCGGCTGAAATTCCAACGGCGTTTGTTTTCAGGCATTGAGTCCGGGGTTTCGTCCGGCGCGGTGTAAATAAACAAAATATTTAACCAGCGCAATCTTCATCTTGCGGACGTAAAAAAAACTCCGCTATGTCTTTTAATCAATGCGGAATGCCGCAGGCACAGCCAACTGAAGAAACATCTTTCGCCGGATCATAATTCAACCACGGGCCGAGCCATTTCTCGACTTCCTGCAACGTCATTCCTTTCCGCAAATGATAATCAATCAACTGGTCGCGTCCGAGTTTGCCGACGGCGAAATATTTTGAATTCGGGATGCGCGAAATAAAGTCCGCTCACCGAACTGCCCGGCCACATCGCAAAACTTTCCGTCAGCTTGATGCCCGCGTTATTTTCAACGTCGAGCAGTTTCCAGAGAATTCCTTTTTCTGTGTGGTCGGGGCACGCCGGATAACCCGCCGCCGGCCGAATGCCGCGATATTTTTCTTCAATCAAATCCTCGGTTGTTAGTTTTTCGGCATTGCCAAAGCCCCATTCGTTGCGCGCACGCTTGTGTAAAAATTCTGCGAACGCCTCGGCGAGCCTGTCAGCCAGCGCTTCGGCCATAATCGCGTTGTAATCGTCGTGGTCGGCTTTGAATTTTTCAACAAGTTCTTTCAGGTTGTGTCCGCTTGTGACGGCAAAGGCGCCGAGATAATCTGAAAGTGGGACAGGCATCTTGCCTGTCTGGTCAGGCTGGAAGCCCGACCCACTTTTCGGCGCGATGAAATCCGCGAGACAAAAATTCGGCGTCCCGTCGCCTTTTTCGATTTGCTGGCGCAGGAAATGAAATTTCGTCAAAACTTTCGTGCGCGATTCGTCCGTGTAAAGTTCCACGTCGTCGCCTATTCGATTGGCCGGGAAGAAGCCATAAACCGCTTTCGGCTGGATCAATTTCTTGCTGACGATTTCTTCCAAGTAATTTCTGCGCGTCGGCAAAAAGTTTTGTCGCTTCTTCGCCGTGCTTTTCGTGCTGGAGAATTTTCGGATAGACGCCGCGCAATTCCCAAGTGTGAAAAAATGGCGACCAGTCAATGAACGGCACGAGGTCAGCGAGCGAAATGTTTTGGGGAGCACGCGCGCCCCGCGCGTTCTGCGACGCGCCTCGCGTTGCAGTTTCGTTCGACGAGGCGTCGAACGATGCGCCCGAGGCGGGCGCGCTCCCCGACAAAACTCGCAAGCCGGTAAATTCCGGTTTCGTCAGATCATCAAACTTCAACTTCGGCGCGTTCTTGCGCGCAGCTTCGAGCGACAACAGTTTCGCCGTCTGGCTGCTGTGCGTCGCGCGGACGCGGTCGTATTCCTCGCGAATTTTTGCTGCGAACTTCGGTTTGTGTTCCGCGCTGATCAAACTGCTCGCCACCGGCACGGCGCGGCTCGCGTCGAGGACATGGACGACCGGCTGGTTGAAATTTGGCGCGATTTTCACCGCCGTATGCGCCTTGCTAGTGGTCGCGCCGCCGATGAGCAACGGCAGCGTCAGGCCTTTGCGTTCCATCTCGCGCGCAACGTGCACCATTTCGTCCAGCGACGGCGTGATGAGTCCGCTCAAGCCGATGATGTCCACCTTCTCGTCAATCGCCGTCTGCAAAATCTTTTCGCACGGCACCATGACGCCGAGGTCAATGATTTCATAATTGTTGCAGCGCAGCACGACGCCGACGATGTTTTTTCCGATGTCGTGAACGTCGCCTTTGACGGTCGCCAAAAGAATTTTCCCCTGCGTCTTCGCCACGCCGGCGGATTTTTCGGCTTCCAGAAACGGTTGCAGATACGCGACCGCCTTCTTCATCACGCGCGCGGATTTCACCACTTGCGGCAAAAACATTTTACCCGAACCGAATAAATCGCCGACGACGTTCATACCGGACATGAGCGGGCCTTCGATGACGAGCAGTGGCTTGCCATACTTCTGGCGCGCTTCCTCGGTGTCGGCATCAATGAAATCTACGATGCCTTTCACGAGCGCGTGTGACAGGCGTTCCTCGACCGTGCCGCAGCGCCACGCGTCTTCGACGACGGCGGCTTTGCCGCGTTGTTTCACCGACTCGGCAAATTTGATCAGACGTTCCGTCGCGTCGTCGCGGCGATTCAGCAAAACGTCCTCGACCAAGCCCAAAAGTTCTTTCGGAACCTCCTCATAAACGGCCAACATTCCGGCGTTGACGATGCCCATGTCGAGTCCGGCGCGGATGGTGTGATAAAGAAACGCGCTGTGCATCGCCTCGCGAACGGCGTTGTTGCCGCGGAAGGAAAACGAAATATTGCTGATACCGCCGCTGACTTTCGCGTGCGGCAGATTTTCCTTGATCCACTGCGTTGCGCGGATGAAATCCACGGCGTAATTTGCGTGTTCCTCCAAACCTGTTCCGACCGTCAGCACGTTCGGATCAAAAATAATATCCTGCGGCGGGAATCCGACTTTTTCGACGAGCAAATCGTAAGCGCGTTTGCAGACGGAAATTTTTCGCTCGAACGAATCCGCCTGGCCGAGTTCGTCAAAGGCCATCACGACGACCGCCGCGCCGTAGCGATGGACAAGATTCGCGTGGTGCAAAAACTTTTCCTCGCCTTCCTTGAGCGAAATGGAATTCACGATGCCTTTGCCCTGAAGACATTTCAAACCGGTCTCGATGACTTCCCATTTCGAGGAATCCACCATCACGGGCACTTTGCAAATGTCCGGCTCGCTCGCGATGAGGTTCAGAAAACGGTGCATCGCGGCGACGCCGTCAATCATCCCTTCGTCCATGCAAACGTCAATGACCTGCGCGCCGTTTTCGACCTGCTGGCGTGCGATGGCGAGCGCGGCCTCGTAATCACCGGCCTTGATGAGTTGCGCGAATTTGGGTGAACCGGCGACATTCGTGCGCTCGCCGATGTTCAGGAAATTGATGGAGACGTTTTGTTGCGCGTCCGCATTTTGTCTGGGGAGCGCATCCGCCCCGGATGCGGCGGCGGACGCCTCGTCTGCCGCAGTCGTCAGCGAGGGCGATGACGATGACACGCGAGGCGCGTGTGCTCCCCATGCAGAATTGTTTCCGCGAACCGTCAAGGCATCAAGCCCGCTCAAACGAAGTGCCGGCTCAACCGTCGGGACTTTGCGCGGCGGCAAATCTTTTACCGCCTCGGCAATCGCCTTGATGTGCGGCGGCGTGGTGCCGCAGCAACCGCCGACGATGTTGAGCCAGCCGTTTTGCGCCCATTCGCGCAATTGCGGTGCGAGCGTTTCCGGCGTTTCAGGAAAACCGGTTGGCAACAGCGGATTCGGCAATCCGGCGTTCGGATACGCGCTGACATAAATCGGCGCGATGCCGGAAAGTTCCTCGATGAGCGGACGCAATTCTTTTGGACCAAGCGCGCAGTTCATGCCGACGCTCAAAAGCGGCACGTTGGCGATGGAATTCCAAAACGCCTCGACCGTCTGGCCGGTCACGCCGCGATTGCTTCCGGCTTGAATGAATGTGACGGACGCAAGAATGGGAACGATTTTGTCTGGGGAGCGCACGCGCCCTCGCGTGCTGTGTCCGGCACTCTCGCCGGACACTTTTTCGGTTGGCGAGGCGCCAACCGATGCAGCCGGGGCGGCTGCGCTCCCCGGAGTCAGTGAGAAAATCCCCCGCTCATCGTAAATCTTTTGGATCGCAAAAAATGCCGCGCGCGAATTGAGCGTGTCAAAAATCGTTTCAACGAGCAGCACGTCTGCACCGCCGTCGAGCAGGCCGTTAATTTGTTCGCTGTAAGCCGTGACCAGTTCGTCGTAATCCGTTCCGCGCGCGCCGGGATTGTTCACGTCGGTTGAGATGGACGACGTTTTCGTCGTTGGACCGATTGCGCCCGCGACAAAACAAATCCGACCCGGCTGCGATTTTTCCACCGCATCCGCCGCGCGCCGCGCACATTCCGCGCCCGCTTTCGAAAGTTCGTAGGCCAGCGATTCCAGCCCGTAATCCGCGAGCGAGATGGATTGCGCGTTGAATGTGTTCGTCTCGATGATGTCCGCGCCGGCTTCAAGATATTGGCGATGAATTCCTTCAATGATTTGCGGCTGCGTGACGTTCAGCAGATCGTTCAGACCTTTGAGGTCTTTGCCGCGCCAGCCCGCGAAACGTGCGCTGCGAAACGCCGCCTCGTCCAGCTTGTGCTGCTGGATCATCGTGCCCATTGCGCCGTCAATGATGACGATGCGCTCGCGCAACAGGCGTTGTAGATGTTCGATTCTGTCCGGCATGGTTTCGTGCAAATGAACAGGCTGAAATTAACGGAAAGTTTTCCGCAATGCAAATAATAAATCAACATATCCTGATATGATGATTTGTTAAATATGATTCGCGCAGCAGGTTGTCGTTTTTGAAATTATGGACAAGTGCGTGCCAGCGCTTTTCATGCCTCCCCTGCCCTGTGCAGAGCAATTCTTGTCGTCAGGCTTTGATGACGGTCGCGCCCGCCGCCGGACGCGAGACAAAAATTGTGGCATCAATCCCTGTTTTCATTTTGTAATCGGCGGCCATCTGTTTTGTGATGTCCCCGACGTTCTCCGTCTTCACCAAGCCCACCGCGCAGCCGCCAAAGCCGCCTCCCGTCATGCGGCAGCCAAAAACCCCGCCTTTCACGCCGATGGATTCGGCAATTTCAACCACGTCGTCTAGCTCCTCGCAACTCACCTCGTAATCGTCGCGCAGCGAGGCGTGGCTGGAATACATGAGATTGCCTGCGGATGGCCAGTTGGAATTGCGGATGGCCTCGGCGGCGTGAACGGTGCGTTCAATTTCGCCGATGACGTGACGCGCGCGGCGATAAACATCTTCGCTCATGCTGGCCTTGGAGCGTTCGAGAATTTCAACCGTCGCATCGCGCAACGAGGCGACGCCGAGAACTTTCGCGGCGGTCTCGCATTGCGAACGGCGCTGGGCGTATTCTCCGCCGCTCAATTCGTGCTTCACGTTGGTGTTGACGATGAGCAGCGCGACGGACGGATCGTCCATCGGCACGAGTTCCGTCCTTCGCGAGCGGCAGTCGAGCAGAAGCAGGCAGTTTTCACGCCCCATCACTGAAATAAACTGGTCCATGATGCCGCAGGGAACGCCGGCGAATTCGTGCTCGGCCTTCTGCGCAAGCAACGCCTTTTCAAGCGGATCAATCACGGCACCGGTCGCGGCCTCAATCAGCGTGGCGGTGCAGACTTCGAGCGCTGCGCTGCTGCTCAATCCGCCGCCAAGCGGCACTGTGGACATGAAGGCCACATTGAGCGCGGGAATTTTTACGCCGCGATTTTGAAATCCGGCGATGACACCGCGAATGTAATTCGACCATTTCGGCGGGCCTTTGGTAACGGGCGCGGAAATGTCAATCGTCGCGGTCTCCTTGAACTGGATGTCGTGAACCGAGATCGAGGATGAGGATGACGACGAAGATGAATCTGCGGCCATGACGGCGTAGCGCTCGATTGCCATTGGCAGGACGAAGCCATCGTTGTAATCGGTGTGCTCGCCGATGACATTGACGCGGCCCGGCGCGGCTACGATCCAGCGCGGCGGGCGTCCGCATTGTTTTTGAAATTCAGCGGCGACGCGGTCGGCGAGTTGTTGCAGATTTGTCATGGGAAGTGAAGGGCGCAGACGGAGCCAATTGATAGCATAAATTACAAAAAGACTTGGCGATTTGCGCGGGCGTGTCAATCCAATTGCTTTTGGGCGCGAAGTGTGATTTATTGCGCGCACGAAATTAAAAATTATGAGCACAAAAATCGAAGCAAAGACGCAGGAACTCTGCCAGACCATCATCGCCGAGCCGGAAATGATTTCCATCCGCAGCCGGATTGACACTTTCCTGGCCGACGCATCGGCGCGCGGCCAGTATGAAACGCTGATGGGCATGGGCCAGGCGTTGCAGGAAAAACAGCAGCACGGCCAGACGCTGGCACCGGCGGAGATTTCTGATTTTGAAAAGAGCCGCGAGTCGCTGCTCGCCAACCCGGTCGCGCGCGGCTTTCTCGACGCGCAGGAGGAGATTCACGAAATCCAGCACTCGATCCAGAAGAAGATTTCCAAGACGCTGGAGCTTGGACGCCTGCCCACAGCGGAAGATTTGGAGGAAGGCTCGTGCGGCCACGGCTGCGGCTGCCACCACTGAAGATTATTCCGGCGCGGCTGACGGGCGCAAGTGCGCAACAGTTCTCGAAGTTCAGAACCTGAAGGTTGCCGTCAGTTCCATGCCCAAATCAAACGCCCGATAACCCTGATTCGAACCCGTAGTATCATTTGATGATCTGACATCGTAATTGTCAAACGCCTGAAGCGACAGCCATTGGGTGAAATAATAAGCCACGGAAAAACCAAAACTGTTCAAAAGTTCGTTGTGTCCCGCCGTGTCGAACCGATAGTAGGCGTATGTCAAGTTGTAGTAGGGTTGCACAACCACTTTTTGCACAGGTTGCCACTGGAAAACAAGGGACAGTGTCTCATCCAAATGATTTTGAGAATCAGCAGGGATATAAGGCTGGAGCACGGTTCCGAAGTGGTAATCTGTCTGCAAACTTGCGGAGAACAGCGAATTTTGGCTGGGCTGAAACAACTTCTGCACACCGGCGCTGGGAACATATTCGTGGTAGAATTCAAGCCCGTAATGGGGCTGGTTCACCATGCGGGAATAATCAAAGTTTCCAAAAATCGTCCAATCTTGCGGCAGCATATACTTTGCGCCAAGAAACACGGTCTGCGCGTTGAAATCAAGACCGCTCACAGACCCTCCGCCTTCATAATTCCACCATAGGACGTTGTAGCCGATGGCGGGGGCAAACCTGCCGACGCCCAGCTTGTAAGGCGTCGGGGCATACGCGGCCGAGACGGTATTGACAAACATGGACGCTGATGTAAGCGGGTTGCCACTTTGCGAAAGCGTGGCGTTGTCCGTGTAAAAAAACCGGCTGTCTGCCACAACTTGCCATATCTTCGGTTTTGGGATGACCCTCAAAATATGCTGCTCGCCGATGTCGGTGTTTTCGTTCGTGTAGGTTTCCGGCGCATTGCCGCCTGCACGGAGGCCGACCAGCGGGTTTTGCGACTCCATGTTCTGCTGGAAGTTTTGCAACTGCTGGACGGCCGTGGATGCAGCAGGCTGGGCGCGCAAGGATACAGCAGACAGGACAATTAAACTCAACGACAGGGTTGCAAGTGTTCTGTTTATTTTCATTTGTTTAGTTTTCAGCGATTGACACGAATTATCAAATTCCGTGCGATTCCTAGTTCGCATGAGAATACAAACCAGGCGTCGAGCCTATTCCGTGAGCAACTTGATTTGGGCTGGTAATGAGATTGCCTCCGTAATAAGAATTATCAAAATCAAGACTTCCGCGTTGGTAACCTTGATTGACAAATACCCGGCCATCGTGACTGCCAAGATTTACGATGCCATAGCCCAAATTTGCACCGTCGAAATAAAGTGTATATGCAGAAATGGCAATGTTTTGAAACGAACTAAAATCTGCATTTTTTACCATAATATCCTGCCCTAAACTATTGCCAGCAGTCAGGTTAAGTTGATTACCCGTATATGTGCTGCTGCTGCCATCCTGGTTGATCAGGATGCCGTCCGGAGAATTCACTGTGATATAAAACGCATTCAAGGTTGCGCCATTATTGATCGTCGTTCCGGCAGCTCCATTTGCGGTGATCACCAGATTTTTGCCGGCAGTGATTGAACCGCCGCTCACGGTGACCCCGCCGCTTGAATCGTAAATCGCGTCGTCGAGTTTGGCTTGTTCGGCAGTGATGTTCACATTGTTGTCCGCGTAAATCGTCGAATAATCCAACTCCACAGCCCCATTGCCGGAAATGTTCACGTTCCCGCCGACGTCTTCCTGTGATGCGTATGCATACAAATAGCTGCTGTCAATGAGAATATTGTTCGCGGATACGTCGGATTCAGATATGTCAGGCGCACCCACAACCTGGCCGTAGTCATAAACATCCACGTCCCCGCCGTTGGCCGTGAAGGTGGAACTGGCGATGGTGATGTTGTTGGCCGAGAGGGTGCTTCCCGAAATGGTGGCGGCGTTATCCGCACCGGAGATTGAGATGGAACCGTTGTCAACGATGCTAATGTCTCCGTCATCGGCCGTGAGGTCGTAGCTGCCAACGGATATGTTGTTTAGCTCCAAATCATAATTGAAAATATTAGCCGACGAAATGGACACGATGCCGTTGTCAACTATGCTTATTCCACCGGCGGCATATATCGGCGGGTCGGGTATCAATATTGAAATGTTGTTCGCGCTTATTGTGGGGGAAAAGTCACTGTCACTTGAAATAAGAACACTTTCATCACCGGAAATGGAGACTTGGCCGTTATCGGTTATGGTCACGTCGCCACCATCGGCTGTGAGGGACGTGTCGGCGATGTAAATGTTGTTGACCTCAAGATCGGAAGAATCAGTAATGTCAACAGTTCCGGCCGAGATGGAAACCGTGCCATTGTCAACGATGCTCACGTCGCCGTCGTAGGCCGTGAGGGATCCGGAAATGGAAATGTTGTTGGCATTTATGGTTGTATCGTCAATGGAAACGGAAGCCGTCGCCCCGCCGGAGATGGAGATGTCGCCGTTATTGACAATGCTCGCGTCGCCGTAATCGGCAGTGAGCGCGGAACCGGCAAGGGATATGTTATTGACCTCCAGATCGGAAGAGTCAGAAATGGAAACATCGTTGCCCGAAATAGAGAAAGTGCCATTGTCAAGGATGCTCGCGGTGTCACTTGCGTAAAGCGTGCTGTCGTCAGCGATGGAAATGTTGTTGGCACTGAAAGATGAGTCATCAATGGAAATAGTGTCCTCGGAATCGAAGTCTACGGCACCGTCACCTGTGATGGTCAGATCACCCGAATCCGCATAGATATCCGAACTGTCCACTCCAATGTTGAAATCGCTTGAAGAAATGTCTGCGCTTGACAATGAAATTGTTCCCTCGTCTGTAATGCACACCTTTCCGGATGCTTCAATTGTGTTATCGCCGGAAATATCAATGCTCCCGCCGCTCGTGCCATCGCTCACGATGCTTACTTTACCGTCGTCCGCATATATTGTGGTGTCGCCGGAAATATCAAGATTGCCATCGGCACTCAAATCCACATAGATGCCTGCATCCAGAAACGAGTCATCCATGTGAAGATCGGGGGAATTCAGAGAATCGTGGACTTTTATATATCCGCCTGCATTGACAGTCACCAACCCATCAGCATCAATTCTGCTGCTTTCAATGTCAATATTGCCGCCCGCCGTGATGGTCACTTCACCGCCGTAGTCTTCATCATCATCGGATGCAGACAAAGTGCTGTCGGAAATAAAGACGTTCCCACTGTAAGCGTTCACAGTAATCGAACCGCCGGAATCCGACTCATAGCCAGCCATCACGGATGAATCTTCGATGTCCACACCTGTGTAGCCAGAAATGTTCACGTCGCCGCCGGCATTGACTTCGGAAGCATAAATATCCACGTCCGAGTTGTCAGAGGTCAGACTGGCGTCGCCGCTGCCAGCTTCAATCTCGCTCGAATCCTCCACAGTTAGCGTGTCTCCGCTTTCAATGTTGACGCCGCCGTCGGCGTAAAGATATGTGTCATCTATGTCCACCGTGCTTCCGTCAGAAGTGATGTCCAAGTCATAGAGGCTTTCCGTGTCCTCACCCGCTTCGATGTCGTCATTGTAAAGATAGACACTGCCGCTGCCGGTGATGCTTATCCCGCCGCCATACGCATAAACTTCGGAGCTGTCTTCAAAGTCCACGTTTCCACCTGCGGAAATGTTGATGCCGTTGCCGTTTTCGTCGCTGCCATAGGTGTAAATCTCATAGTCATCAATGTCCACGTCTGAATTGTCAGACGTCAAATCCACCGAGCCGCGTGCGCTTATACTGTTGTAGGCCGAGTCATACCATCCCAAATACAGCGTGTCACCGCTTTCAATGCTCACGTCCCCGCCCGCGCTGATGTTGGTGTCTTCAATATCCACTTTTCCGCCTCCATCAATGTTTACGTTTCCCAATCCCACCGGTCCGCTATCAGCATAGAGATCCGAATAATCAATATTTATGTCGCCTCCGGCATTTAAGTTCATTGAGCCGCCATTTTCCGAATCACCGGCGTAAATCTCCGTATTTTCCACGTCCAAAGTTCCGCCCGAAAAAAGTCCGGCAAACAGCGTCACATTGCCGCCAGCATGAATAGAGTCGTCATCCAATTCCCCCAAATTCAAATTTCCGTCGCTCACAATCTCCACATTTCCGCCAGCGTCAATTTCTGAATCATAAATGCCCAAATCTTGAAGGGACAAAACGTCCACGTCGCCGACATTATTTATGATGGTGATGTTCTCCAATGTGTTTGGAACCTCAATGCTTCCATCCTCCGTGTCCAAAGTGCTGAAGCTGTCGGCCACCAGTGCAAATACGCCGGTGTCCGCCTCAAGCGTGGAATTCGGGGCGATTGAAAGGTCGCCTCCGGCAAAAAGGGCGATCGTGTTGGGCAGCGTGTCACCGCTAAAATCCACTGACTGCCAGATTCTCATGTTACCAGACGCCATGAAATCAAAATCGGAATTGGGCGTATCGGAATTTCCCGCGAAGGAACTCAAGTCAACATTCGCCGTGTCTATGTCAATGTTGTCCGCCACAAAACCAGAAGCGGGCCCGGCGATTCCAAGCAATGACAAACCTTCTGAAAAACTTTCAATGCCGGAAGGAATCAGGAACGGGCTGGTCACGACATGAATCGGATCGAGCGGCGGATAATGCATCGGTAATCCGCTGATGCCATCGCTTCCGACAATTCTTCCATCAGTTGCAAAGCCTGCCGGCGGCGTTGGCGTTGTTGAGGGCGGAGTTGTCGAGGGCTGCGGTGTGTTGTTGATGTTGTCCACGATGACTTGCACGGAGTTCACGGTCGCGTTGTTGCCGACCACATAGCCGGTGTCCGCCGCCGTGCCGTTCAAAATCTGGAGAAGCTGATGGGTGATTTCAGAATTTATTTTTGACTGCGAATCCAGCGGCGTGTTGAACCCGCCCACCAGCGCGCTGCCCTTGGTCTCCGTGTCCAGACGGAAAACGACGATCGGCGAGACGCTACCGCCGGGCAGAATAAAAGTCATCTGACCTGGTTCCAAAGTCTGTTTCACCCCGTTCAGAAAACGAACCTCCGCCTGCCCTTCCAGGTCGAGCAGCTTGAAGCCGCCGTTGGGCGTGGAGGTGACGATGATCGTCGTGCCGATCACGGACGCCGTGGCCGAGCCGGTGTGGATGGTGCCGCCGCCTTTGCCGTGCGGTGAATGGAACAGCAGGCTGCCCTGCTGCAAGTCAATCGTGCGGCTCGCCGGGTCGAAGGAAAAAATCGTGTTCGCGCCGACGCGGGTGATGGTGCCGTCCGTCGCCTCGAGTTCCGCGCGCGAATCCGGTCCGGTGCGCAGCATGTCCGGCATGGTGAAAATGTCGTTGACCGCCGCGGCGTGAAGCGTCTGGTCTGCCGCCGAAATGATTTCCACGTTGTTGACGACCTGCGTGAACTTCGACTGCTTCAAATCAATGGCGGAACTGATCAAAGGCGACATGAAGCCGCCCAGAAGAACTAGGGCAATCCATTTTTTCATACGTCGTTCCGAATTATTCCTGAATGTAAACCAACTCTCCTCAACACAGTGCGTCCAACTGATTTTTACTATAGCCAATCGCATAAAAGCGTCAACTGTTTATTTTCAAGACAGAGCGCCGCTTTTCCGGGCGATACAAAACCGCAAAAGCCATTGAAAACGAATGCAATTATCACTTTTCCGTCAGTTTGTAGGAGCCGTCCCAGTCCGCCGGCGGCGGTTCCTTGAGATAAACCCCGCAACGCTCGACATACATTTCGCACAGAAAATCCTTGCCGCCGATTTCATTCATCGCAACTTCAAAGAGAGCGGCGGCCTCCGCAAATTTCCGCCCGCGATAAAGTTTGACCGCATCCTGATATTTTTCCAGCCACGCGGGCGCGGGCTGCGACCGGTCGCCGACCAGCGTAAAAACTTCGACCGGCTTCGTCTTGCCCTTGACCGTCAATCAAATCCACCGTGCGGAAAATAAATTTATCGCGCGTCAATTTCTCCGCCTGCTCGCCGATCAAAATGTCCGTGTGAAATTGTTTCGTCGCGCTCTCCAGCCGCGCCGCGAGGTTCACGCCGTCGCCCAGCACGGTCAACTCCATGCGCTTGTGGCTGGCCGATGTTGCCGAAATGACTTCGCCATGATTCACGCCGATGCCGATGGCAATAATTCTGCGCGGTCGGGATTGCCTTTCCAATGTTGCATTCAATTTTGCCAGCGCCGCGCGCATTTGCAACGCGGCGGTCACCGCACGCTACGCGTCAACTTCAAGACCGTCACTGTGAATGTCACCCCATGCGGCCATGATTGCGTCGCCGATGAATTTTTGCAGCGTGCCGCGATTTTTCTCTTCAATGATTTTCTACCATCTCGCCAAAATATTCGTTGAGCTGCGCGACGAGTTTGTCCGCATCGGCTCGTCTCGGTCATGGAAGTGAATCCGCGAATGTCGCTGAACAAAATCGTGACGGGTTTTTTCTGTCCGCGCAAAGATTCCTCGAACGAACGCTGTGTCCTCGAGAATCGCCTTCGCGACATTTTCGGAAACGTAACGACCGAGCACGTTGCGATAACGCATCCGCTCGAATTGTTCCAGCGCGTATTGGAAGACGACGCCGAACGCGCCGGGAACGACGAGACAGAAAAGCGGCTGCATCATCGGCAGCACAAGTTTGTAATGCGAGAACGCAATCTGGCAGCACAATAAAAAAAATGACGAGCGCGGCGACAAGCGCGAAAACTTTCCACAGCGCATTGCGGAACGCGCAGACAAATTCCCAAAGCGAGGCACAGCATCAGCAGTGTAATTGCCAGGCCGGTTCGCGGCGAAGTTCCAGACAGCCACGAGCCGTGCAACAGCGCCGACATGATTTGCGCCTGGATTTCCGGGCCGGGCATTTCGCCAAACGGCGTCGGGTGGATGTCGTGCAAAATTTCCGCCATCGGGCCGACGATGACAATCTTGTTGCTGAAGATAATCCCGCTGCTAAACGGCGGATTTGTCCAAATTTGATCCACAAACATTTGCTCCACCGGCAGCGGCTCGTATGTTCCCGCCTTTCCCTGAAAGTCAATGTAGTTTGGCGGCTTGTCCGGCGGCATGACGGTCTTGCCGTTGAATTTTTTTACCGCCAGCACGGTGATGTGGGTTAAATCGTCGGGAAATCCCGACAGCCCGTCCTCGCGTTCCAGTGAAGTGTGATATTTGGCGTGCCGGATGATTCCGTCGGCGTCGCCAGATATGTTGACCAGTCCGACAATGGATTCCGCGCCGGGCAGCAGCAGCCGGTCGCTGGGCGTGGTCAATGAAAATTCGACGTCAGAAATCTGCGCAAAATCCTCGCCGATGATCACATGATCCTTGTATTTCAACAAGGCGTTGGCGAAGTCATTGTCCCCGGGGGTTTCGGTTGCAAAAACCAAATCGAACACCACCACCTTCGCGCCCGCGTTCATCAGTTTTTCCAGCACCGCCGCATAAACAGCACGGTCCCACGGCCACGGATGATCCATCAATTGCAACGTCGGGCGAGGCCGCGATCTCATTTGTGGAAATTTCATCGTCAATCTTGAGCGAACTGTTTTCGATGCCAACCAGCTGGATTTCGGGGTCGGGTGGCCTGTTGCCGCGCAGCAGATAACGGCGGTCAATCAGCTTGCCCTCGCGCCGTTTGCCAAAGCTCCGAACTCGTCAGCCACTGCGTCTGCGTCAACCCGAAGACCAGAAAGCCGAAAACGGCGATGATCCACTTGGAGTATTGGATTAAAAATTTGACCATTGGAAAAATTCCGTTGCCGCGATTTCCCTTGCCACATTATTCGCAAGCCCGTTCAACTCAAGAAAATTCGGCGCGGAAAAATCCGCGCCAAAGAAATTCTGGCGGAGACAAATTTAAGTCTTCCGAGCACAATTCGGGATACGCAGTAATCGTCTTGAATTGGAGGGCCGCTTGTCCAGCGGTTTCAAGCTGCATGGTTTGAAATTAAATACTCCCGGAACTTTTCATAATCCGCACCCATGCGGTCGAAATCTTCCGGCAATTTCAACGCAGCCAGCATATTTTCCGGCACGTCCGGCGGCCAGCCGACGACCTTTTCAACTTCTTCCGGAAATTTCGCCGGGTTCGCGGTCTCGAAAATGACGGCCGGCGAAGTTCGCGCGAGACGGTTTCAGCCGCCAGCCAGTCCTGAAAACCCTGCCAGGCGACCACGCCGTGCGGTTCGAGCAGAATTTGATATTTGTCCCAGAAACTTCGCGCATCGACTGGCGCGTGCGTTCGTCGGAAATCGAACTGGAAAAAATATCGCGGCGCATCGCGGCGAGGTCGGGCATCCGGTTGATTTTTCCGGTCTCATCCATCTGGCCGCCATAAACCGCCACGAGCCGCGCGAGGTTGCTCGGATGGCCGACGTTCATCGCGTTGGAAACCGAGTTGCGCGACGGGGAAATTTTTTCGTAAATGCCGCTGGCGAGAAATTTCGGGAACGCGTCGTTGTCGTTGACCGGCACGATGATTTTTTTCACCGGCAAACCCATTTCGCGCGCGACGACCGCGCCCATCATGTCGCCGAAATTGCCGCTCGGCACGGAAAAGACAACCGGCTCGCCCGGTTTCGCCATGCGCGACGCGGCGTAAAAATAATAAACGCTCTGCGGCAGCAGCCGTCCGATGTTGATGGAATTGGCGGACGAAAGCGGAATATGTTTCAACGCGGGATCGGCAGAACGCGCGTTTCACCATCGCCTGGCAGTCGTCGAACTTGCCGTCAATCGCCACGGTGCGGACATTGTCCTTGAGCGTCGTCATCAATTTGCGCTGGCTCACGCTGACTTCGTCAATCGGAAACAACACGATGACGCGCACGCCGGGAATGTTGTGAAACGCGTGCGCCACCGCCGCGCCGGTGTCGCCGCTCGTCGCCGTGAGAATCGTCACCTGCCGTCCGTCCTCGCGCAAAAATCTTCCGAACATCCGCGCCATCATTTGCGCGGCGAAATCCTTGAACGAAGCCGTCGGCCCCTGATCCAGCCGCATCAAGAAAACGCGGTCGTAAATTTTTTCCAGCGGGACGGTGAAGTTGTAGGCATCACGGCACATCGCGGCCAGATCGTCGTCGGGAATGATTTCCGTCGCGTGAATTTTGACAGCACGCGGAAGGCGATTTCGTGATACGGCAACTTGGCGAACGCGGCGATTTCCTCCGGCGCGAGCTTCGGAAATTTTTCGGGGAAATAAAGTCCGCGGTCCGGCGCCTGGCCGGCGAGCAGCGCCTCGCGCAAATTGACTGCGGGCGATTGTCCGTTGGTGCTGTGAAAAAGAATTGCGGCCATAAAATTTATAATTGGAGCCAGAGCCGGAATGATTCTTCAATTGGCGCAAGTTGCCTATCAGTCAATGTTCCGAGAATGCCGAAGCAAATTGCTTCGTGGAACGGATTGCGAACCTTGAATGTTGAACACCCCGTTTTGCAACCACGGCACACTCACCGCGACTTCAAATTGTGAGTCGCGGATTGCCGTCGTGTGCGGAACAATGTGAAACAGGGCATAATCATTGATCAGCAAATGGCACGCTCAAAACAAGCACGGGACGAACTTTTGCCATCATGCCCAAGTCAGCCAGCCAGACTTGTCCCCGCACGAGGCACCTTCATTGTTTTCGTGCCTTCTTGCGCTTTTTCCTCCGCTTCTTCCATCAAGGCAAATGCCTGAACCGCCGACGGCGACCTGATCTTCTTCCGTCCAAACGCCGTATGCATCGTCAAAAATGATTCCGGTTTTGCGCTGACGATAAATACTGATGAGCGCACGTTCAACTTTTTGCAGTTCTTCCGTGCTCAAGTCCGGCAAGGCATTCGTAATTTCAGCAACACGTGCTCATGCGATTATAATAACGGATTTATTCAAAATTTTCCACCCGAATCATCACCGGCTTGCCCTTGATGACGGGCAGCTTGCCGATTTTTTTCAGCGCGCCGCTGACCGCGCCGTTGGTCGCGTAATGCAGCATGAAAATCAACGGCACGCCTTCGCCTTCGTGGCCTTCGGGCTGGATGACGGACGAAATGCCGATTTTCGCCTGCCCAAAAATCGTCGCGATTTTCGCCAGCACGCCGGGCTTGTCCACGACGTTGAGCCGGACAAAATACTGCGAGACGACTTCTTCAATCGGCACGACCGCGCCGGAACATTCGTGCGGCACGAACGGCGGCAGCGCGGTGTTTCGTTGCCAAATTTCAAATCCAGCGCGGCGTCCGCCAGATCGCTCAAGACCGCGCTGGCCGTGGCGTCCTTGCCCGCGCCGCGTCCGTAAAACAGCGTGTCGCCCACGATGTCGCCGCGCACGAACACGGCGTTGAACACGTCGTTCACGCTGGCCAGCACGTGCGCGTTCGGAACGAGCGTCGGATAAACCGAAACCTGCACGCGGCATTTGTCCGCTTTCCGCTTGCCACATTCTGTTTTGACGATGCCGAGCAGCTTGATGGTGTAGCCGAGTTCGCCGGCGAACTTGATGTCCATCGCGGAAATGTGGCGGATGCCTTCGACGTGGATTTTTTTCGGGCTGACCCAGAAGCCGTGCGCGAGCGACGCGAGAATGCCGGTCTTGTGCGCCGCGTCGTGGCCGTCAATGTCCAGGTCAGGCGGCGTCTCGGCGTAACCGAGCTTTTGCGCGTCGGCAAGCACTTCGGCGAAATCCGCGCCTTCGAGCTTCATGCGCGTCAAAATGTAATTGCAGGTGCCGTTGACGATGCCGTAAAGCGCGTTGATGCGGTTGCCGACAAATCCTTCGCGCAGCGATTTGATGATGGGAATGCCGCCGCAGACGCTGGCCTCGTAATAAAGATTTGCGCCGTATTTTCGCCGCCGCCGCGAACAATTCCGCGCCGTGCGCGGAGAGCAGCGCCTTGTTCGCCGTGACGACCGTTTTGCCTTGTTTCGAGCGCGGCGAGAACCACGTCTTGCGCGATGCCCGTGCCGCCGACGAGTTCGATGATGACGTGGATTTGCGGATCGTTGACGACTTCCTGCCAGTCGGTCGTCATCAGCGCGCGGGCGATGGGATATGGGCGCGGCTCGTCAAACGCCTTCACGGCGATTTTGCGGAACGCGATCTTCACGCCGAAGCGCGCGGCCATCAGGCCGCCGTTCATCTGGAGCGCGTGGAAAACGCCGCTGCCGACCGTGCCGCCGCCAATCATGCCGAGGTTCACTTGCTGCATAAGGAGGCGCAGCTTGCCGTGAAACGGTGCGCGGGACAATTCAATTTTGAAGCGGCGGAACGGCGGTTTTGGCGAGCAGCAGTTTCCATTGTTGCCGCCACGCGAGAAAAAGCAGCGTGACAACGCCAAAATGGGCGAGCGTGACGCCGAGCAGAAATTTCAAATCAGCGCCGGAATCGGAAAGGGCGATGACTCCCGGCGAGAGAAAGGAAAGTTTCGCCAGCGTCTCGCTGGAAAAGACCACGGCGAGAATGAGCGGCAGAACGCACAGCACGAACAGCCAAAGCGCGACGAAGCCGAGCGCGCGGCGTTTGTGGCGCAGGCGGCACAATTCCAGCAGCAGCGAAAACATCAGGAAGAAAATGAACAGGTTGGCGGCGGCGATCAGCCAGACGATTCCTTCGTCGCCGAAGGAGAAAATGAATTGCGTGAGCGAAGCGGCGGAGGCGACGGCGGCGAGCGCGAGCGCGAGCGAAACGGCGCTGCGCGAAAAAATCATCTGCAGATTTCCGCCGCCTGCGCGCAAAGCCTCGACGCGCACCCGTTCGGGCAGCGGGCTGGCAAAGGCGAGGATCACGAGGCCCAGAAAAATCGTGCCGCCATGCGTGATTGCAGGCAGGGAGTGCGAGTCAACATTGTTTTGATATGTTTGAATGCTCGCTAAACCGAATCCTCCATGCCAGAGGTTCCAGGTGAGCGCGTGCTGCGAAACGATGAGCAGCGCGAACATGGCGATGGCTTCCCAGCGCAGAAGCAGCGGTTGAAAGGGATTGGCCGTTTTTCGGA
The DNA here is from genome assembly GCA_963755455.1 of uncultured Verrucomicrobiae bacterium. Taxonomy (GTDB): domain Bacteria; phylum Verrucomicrobiota; class Verrucomicrobiia; order Limisphaerales; family UBA11358; genus UBA11358. The sequence goes on along the minus strand of CAVWJH010000003.1, from coordinate 306,858 downwards.
CGGCTGCGCGCCAGAGAAAAATTCCCAAAATGAATTGCAGGGCGAGGCTCAAGAGGATTGGTGGAACGGAAACCCCGAAAATTTCCGGCCAGCCGCTCCAATCACGGTCTGGAAAGGTTCCGTCGCTGAAAAAGTTGACGATGCCGTAAGTGGGCACCAAAAAATTTGTGACGGCGAATCTGGAAAACGCCAGCGATGGCATGCAAAAGACGAACAGCGCGCCGATGATGAGGATTCCAGACTGCGGTTTTTGAAACGCCATTCCGACAAGCGACGCGAGCAGCCCGAAAAACAGCGCGGTGCTGAAAATCAAAATCTGCGTTCCCGGCCAGAGTGCCAGCGGCAGTCTTGCCAGCGCGCAAATGACCAGCCCGGTTCCGGCAAGAACCGCGCCCATGTAAAATTCGCGCAGCGGCGAGCCAAGCCAGTAGCCGGAGACAATTTGCGCGGGCTTGAGCGGCGTGAGGCAGTTGCTGTCCCAAAGTCCGGCCTTGCGCTCCTCGCCCAGCGTGCGCGAAATTTTGCTGAATCCGCCGATGACCAGCATGAGAATTTCAACGCCGATGGTCCATGCGTAAAATATCTTGCCCGCCTCCTGCGGCGACCGAAAGCTAAAGTCCGACGGATCGGCAAGATAGGCGATGAGTCCGGCAAGCAAACTCAACCCGATGAGCGCTGAAATCAAAATCGGCGCGAGAACTCCGGTGCGGTGGGCCAGCCGCTTTTGCGTGATGAAAATTGGATTGTCGAAAAGGTTCACATCAACTCCTTCGCGCCGGATTGCAAAAAGATTTGTTCCAAATCGTCGCCGGAGCCGCGCCATTCGGAAACGCGGACGCCTTGGACGACGAGCGTTTTCAGCAGTTCGTCGAGCGCGTTTGTGTCGCCGTCAAAATCAAATGTTGCGCCCAGGTTGCCGGCTTCGAGATTTTTGACGTTTGCGCCCTTAAGAATTTCCAAGGCCTTGCCGTCGTCCGCGCGCCATTTGACGGACATCCGGCGGCGGCCCATTTTCTGGCCGAGTTCGGCAATCGTCCCGAACATGACGAGCCTGCCGCGTTCCATGATGGCCGCCGTATTGCAGAAGCCGGAAAGCTCGGTGAGAATGTGCGACGAAATCAAAACGGCTTTTCCAGCCTCGCGCAGTTGCAGCAGGATTTTCCGCAGTTCAATCCGGCCAAGCGGGTCGAGGCCGCTGGCGGGTTCGTCGAGCAATAGAACTTTCGGGTCGGGCAAAAGTGTTTTGGCGAGGACGAGCCGCTGTTTCATGCCGCGCGACAGTTCTTCGCAAAGTGAATTCGTTTTTTCCGTGAGCCAGGTTAGTTCGAGACATTCTTCAATCCGCTTGGCGCGGTTTGGAACGTCGTAGGCGCGGGCGAAGTGGTCGAGAAATTCCGAGGCGGTGAGCTGGTCGTAAGTCGGGCAGAAATCCGGCATGAAGCCGAGCTGCCGTTTCAATTCATCCGGCTCGCTGGCGAGTTCGTGGCCGCCGACCTTGACGGAGCCGCGCGTGCTTTCCTGCAAACCGGAAATCGCGCGCATCGTGGTCGTCTTGCCCGCGCCGTTCGGCCCGATGAGTCCGCAAACATCGCCCGCATTGACCGTGAGCGTGAGGTCATTCACGGCGATGACATTCGGGAAAATCCACGCGCAGGCGCTCAATGGCAAGAAGCGGGTTGGACATGGCGCGAGTGTGGCCCTGGTTTTTGAAAATGCAAGCGCGCTTTATGCGATTTTGTTTGGATTGAAATTTGTTTCCGCTATCGTTCTTCGCGCGACGCTATGGAAGAGACTATCAAGATCGAATACGAGTTCAAACTCCGCAACGGGGAGACGAAGAATTTTTCCGTGCGCCTGGGAAAACATTCGATGCAGTTTGTCTCCGAGCAGACGACCACCGTGCGTCCCTGGACAAAATTGACGCATCACCAGTGCCCCAACTGCCCGCTCAAGCCGGAGACAAATTACAACTGCCCCATCGCGGCGAACCTCGTGGACGTGATCGAGTCGTTCAAGGATTCGCTGTCCATCGAGGAGGCGGAAATCACCATCCGCAGCGAGTCGCGCGAATATCACAAGCGCTCCACAGTGCAATACGGCATCGGCTCGATGATGGGTCTGTATATGGTCACGAGCGGCTGCCCGGTGATGGACAAGCTGCGCCCGATGGTTTTCACGCACCTGCCGTTTTCGTCGCTGGAGGAAACTTTGTTCCGCGCGATCTCGATGTATCTGCTCGCGCAGTATTTCCGCGAACAGCACGGGCAGCAGCCCGACTGGAAGCTGGAAAATTTCACGCGCATCTACGAGGACATCGCGCAGGTCAACCAAAGTTTCACGCAGCGGCTCTTGAGCATCAATCCGCGCGACGCCAGCCTCAACGCGCTCGTCGGGCTGGATTGTTTTGCCACCGCGCTCGGCTTTTCCACGGTCGAGGAAAATCTCAGGGAGTTTGAGTCGCTCTTCCGCGCCTACCTGCCAAAATAAAGACCGGCAGCGCGGCGAGTTGCAGCGCGACGGAAAATATAATCATCGCGGAAATGGATTTGTCGTAGAGCAAGCCCATCGTCGCGCTGCCCGCGAACCACGCGACGCCGTAAGCCGTGTCGAACAGGCCGAACGCCGTGCTGCGCTTGTCCCGCGGAACAACTCCGGCAAGCGTCGCCTTGAGCAGCGAATCCTGCGCGCCCATGCCGATGCCCCACAAAATCATTCCCGCCAGCGCGAAGTCGAACCCGCCGAGAAAGACGCAAGGCGAAAAAAATGCGCCGATGAAAAATGCGGCCACGACGACCGGCATCCCGATTTTGTCCAGCAACTTTCCGAAAACCAGCGACGCCAGCGCGCCCGTGACCATCGCGACGGCATAAAAAACCGGGACAAGGCTTTGCGAAACCGTCCCGGCCTTTTGAAAATGAAATGCGATCAGCGAAAAATCCGCGAAGCCCGCCGCGATCAACGCGCCCGCCATGACGTAAAGCCAGTAAGCTTTTGAAAACCCTTTTGTTTTCAAGACGACCGGCGCGCGTGCTTCCAATTCATGCGGGCGCGGATAAAAAATTCTTGCGACGGTCAATGTGACGAGGCACAGCAGCGCGGGAATCAACAAAATCGCAAATGTCTTGTGGTAGCCGCCGTGCAAATACAAAACCAGCGCCACGATGAGCGGGCCGATGGTCGCGCCGGTCTGGTCCAGAAATTCATTCAGGCCGAACGCCCAGCCGTGGCCGATCTGGCTGCCGGCGTGCGAGAGCAGCGCGTCAGTCGAAGGTTTTCGGATTGCGCGCCCGGTCCGTTCCGCAATGACCAGCGCCGCCGCGACAGGCCAGTTGCCTGCCAGCGCAAGCGCGGGAACGGCGAGCAGATTGATCGCGTAGCCGGTGAAAATAAAAATCCAGTATTTGTGCGTCTTGTCTGCAAAATATCCGGTGACGGAACGAAGGCTGTAGCCGACCAGTTCGCCGAATCCGGCGGTGAAGCCGACCACAGTCGCGCTCGCGCCGAGCGAGCCAAGAAACGGCCCGACGATGCTGCGCGCGCTTTCGTAGGTCATGTCGGCGAACAGACTAACGATGCCGATGATGAGAACGAACCGCAGAGCCGATTTTTTTGCGGATGTCTTTTTGCTTTCCATGACCGCACTTGAGGCCGAAGATCAAAGCTTCAAAAACCTGCCGATCAACCGTCCGATCTCCTCCAGTTCGCGTGTTTCGTCCGGCGTAAATTCGTGCGGGCGGATTGTTCCGATTCCGATTGTCCCCGCGATTTTGTCGCCGTCGCGAATTGGAACGCAAAGCGCGCCGCCCACGCCGGTCTGCTTCGCGCCGGGTCTGGCAACGCCGCCGGTGTCCGTCTGCAAATTACAAATCGTGACGGGTTTGTTTTGCGCGACGACTTGCCCTGCAATGCCTTTGCCGGCGGGAATGGTTTTGACGACTTCGAGCATTTGCGGCGGCAGGCCGACTTGTGCCGCGAGATAGAGCATTTGATTTTCGGCGTCGAGCCGGTGAATCGTGCCGGTTTCAGAATTAAATTTCGCAAGAACGACATGAAGAACCTGCACCAAAGCCGTTTCGCGGTCCGGATTGTTCTTCAACAAGTCTTCGATTTGTTCGTGCAATTCTTCCATGACTAGCCTGCGGATTTATCGGCTACGTTGCCGGAACGATAATGCAGCACCTTCACTTTTTCCAGCGTCACAAGCCCGCCGCCCATCATTTTTTCAAGCGCCGGCAAAAAGGAATTTATTTTTTCCTCGCTGTCCACGATTTCGATGACGAGCGGCAGGTCCATGGAAAGCCGCAGGATCTTCGCCGTGTGCAGGCGGCTGGCCTTGCCAAAGCCCATCGGCCCGCGCAACACCGTGGCGCCTGCGAGGTGCATTTCCCGCGCGGCCAGCACGATGGCCTCGTAAAGCGGCTTGTGTTCCCAGCGGTCGCTTTCGCCGATGAAGATGCGGAGCAGGACTGCGTCATTTGGAATTTGCATAATTTATTTTAGCCACAGAGACGCAGAGATTGAAAATGTTTCTCAGTGCCTCCGTGTCTCTGGGGCAATTTTTCATTTTATTGAATTAAAAATCGAGCCGAGCAGCCATCCGAGGCACACGGCGACCATGCACAGCACCACGGACAATATGACATTGCCCCCGGCATAAAGCCATTGGCGTTCTTGCAAGAGCTGCAACGTTCGGAAGCTGAACGAAGAAAAGGTGGTGTAGCCGCCGCAGATGCCATACATCAGAAATTGCGTGGCAAAGATGCGCGTCTGCGAATCCATCCGGCCTTCGGGAATCGCCAGCGCGCCGATGATGCCGATAAGAAACGAGCCGGTGACGTTGATGGTGAGCGTGCCCCACGGAAACGCCTTGCCGAACTCTGCGGAAATCAATCCGTCAAGCCAGAAGCGGCCCGCGCTGCCGAGCGCACCGCCGATTGCCACCCACAAATATGCGAGCATGAAAAATTCTAGCGTCCCGGTTTCAAAACTTCAAACTTATCGTGGCTGTAATCTTCGGCCACTTTTCCCCGTAGCAGCCGACGTAAGGAGGCTCAAACTTCTCCATCTGGAATAATGAGACTCCTCACGTCGTCCTACAATCTCAATAAACCAGCACCAGCACCGCCGCCTTTGGATTCAATAAGGAAAGCATGAAATCAGGAAAAACCAGTTCTTTGCTTCCTGCCTTCCCTATTTAATAAACGAGGACAAGGCAGCGGCGTCCTGCGCCGACTTCACAACGTCTTCAAACTTCCTGTCAATCGTCCATCGCTAAATGAATTTTCTCATTTCTTCCGCAACGTCGTTTTCTGCGCTCCGGCAAATCTTGCAAAACGATTCAATTTATGCTTTATTCCGTCAAGGCGGTGCGCCGCTTTGAGTGAAAAAGGCGCACGCGCTGTCAATTAAACCAAGCTTATGTTTTTCTTTGATCCAATGTGGTTGTTGTTCGCGATTCCCGGATTGCTCCTGGGCATCTGGGCGCAGGTCAAATTGTCGCACGCTTACGGCAAATACAGCCGCGTGCCCGTGGAATCGGGCGTGACGGGCGCGCAGGCGGCGCGCGAAATCCTGGATCAGGCCGGCCTCAACAACGTGCCGGTGGAGGAGATTCCCGGACGCTTGAGCGACCATTACGACCCGGCGAAACGCGCGCTGTTTTTGTCCTCGGACAATTATCGCGGGCGCACGGTCGCGGCGGTCGGCGTGGCGGCGCACGAATCCGGCCACGCGCTGCAACACCAGGCGGCCTACGCTCTGTTCAATTTTCGGATGGCGATTGTGCCCATCACACAATTTGCGAGCATGGCTTACATGGGGATTTTCTTTGCGGGATTTATTTTTCAGTCAATTTTTCGCCAATGCATTGACATCGCGATTGTGATGTTCGCAATTATGACGCTGTTTCAACTCGTCACGCTGCCGGTGGAGTTTGACGCGAGCCGCCGCGCGAAGGCGCAGTTGTTCCGTCTGGGACTCGTGCGTGAGGATGAACGCGCAGGCGTGTCCAAAGTCCTCGACGCGGCGGCGCTCACTTATGTTGCCGCGCTGGTCAGTTCAGTTTTGAACTTGCTTTACCTGCTTACGTTGTCGCGGCGGAATTGAACGCGGTTGCGCGCGTCCTAAAATTTGCTTGAAGGCGGTTTTCCGGCGGGACTTTTGTCGGCAAGCTTCTCGAAAAACATTTCATTCGCCCATGCGAAATGATCCTTCATCAGCACCGCGACGGGAACGGCAAGGACGATGGAAGCCATCACGTCCGACAGGTGATGCACGCCTTGCGCGATGCGCGACCACATGACGGCGACCGCATAAACCGCCGCGACCGCTCCCCAGCGCGGGTTGAACAGCCACGCCGCCGCCGCCAGCCCGACGGCGACCGCCGAGTGGCCGGACGGAAAGGAGCTGAAATCGTATTTGCCGATGATCCAGTGGCCGTCGTGCCACACGCCGTAAATGCCCTGCGGCACATGGGCGTTTGGGCGGGCGCGTCCGACGAAAGCCCGGATGATGACCGAGGCAAGCCCGGCGATTTCCGCCGTGACCGCCGTGAAGAAAATTTTCGCCGCGACTTCCGGGCGTTTCATCAGGAAAAAAATCGCGGCGCACGAAATCCCCCAGATCGCCACGGCCCAGCCTTCGCCGGCTTCGGAACACCACCCCGCCAGCTTTTGCAGGGAAGGTTTGCCGGCCACGAGCAGCGCGGCGTCAACGCGACCATCCAGCAGCCACGCGACCGCGACCGCGCCGGTGCCGAAAAACAGCCAGAGCAGAAGGTTGCGTCGCGAATTGGGCGCGGACATTGCGCAAATACTAGCGGGTTGGCCGGCAAATAAAAATCAACTTTTAATTTTCTTGCAGCCGGGCGTTTGGTCATTAACGTCTTGTCTGTCTTATGGCGGCAAGAATCAAAAAAGCAAAGGCGGCCAGGGCCGGAAGGCGCGCGGAAATTCCCGCGACGGAGACCGCGCCCGCCGTGTATGTCATTCCCGAACCGGGCTTGCCCAAGGCCGCCGAGGGCGATACCACGGCGTTCATCCGGCGGGAAGCCTCGCGTTATGACGGCGACACTTCCATCCGGCTTTACCTGCGCGAAATCGGGCAGGTGAAACTGCTCACGCCCGACGAGGAAATCCAGCTTGCCGCGCGCATCAAAAAAGGCGACAAGAAGGCGCGCGAGCACATGATCAAGGCCAACCTCCGCCTCGTCGTGAAAATCGCCCGCGATTACGAGGGCATCGGTTTGCCGCTGCTGGATTTGATCAGCGAGGGCAACATCGGCTTGATGAAGGCCGTTGAACGGTTTGATCCCGCGAAAGGCGGAAAGCTCTCCACCTACGGCTCGTGGTGGATCAAGCAGTCCATCAAACGCGCTCTCGCCAACCAGTCGAAGACAATCCGCCTGCCCGTGCATCTCGTTGACAAAATTTCCAAGATGCGCAAGACGGCGATGAAGTTGCAGGAGGAACTTGGCCACGAACCGACCGACGAGGAACTGGCGGACGAACTCGACATGACCGCCGCGCGCGTCCGGCAGATGCGGCAGGCAGCCATCCGCCCCGCCTCGCTCGACGCGCCCATCGGCGACGACGACTCGAATAATTTTTCCGACGTGGTTCAGGATGAAAATGCCACGTCGCCATACGACAATCTCGAAGACAAGACCGTCGTCAGCATGTTGCAGGACATGGTCAGGCACCTTGACGACCGCGAGGCGACGATTTTGCGCTACCGTTACGGCCTTGACGGCGGCACGGAAAAAACCCTGGAGGAAGTCGGCGAGAAATTCGGCGTCACGCGCGAGCGCGTCCGGCAGATTCAAAACCTCGCGCTGCGAAAACTCCGCAAGATGATCGAGAAGCTGGAAATGGAAAAAAAGAAGGAGGAATAAATTGTAGAGTCGAGCCTGTGGCTCGAAACCGGCGCACACCGCCGATGCAGCAACAATCAATTAAAACACGCCGAATAAGTTTTATGCCCAGCGTCACGCCCGCAGAAATCAAAGCCGCCATCCGAAACATCCCTGATTTTCCAAAGCCCGGAATCCAGTTCAAGGACATCACGCCCGTCCTGGCCGACGCTCGATTGTTTGCCGGCGCGATTGACCTGCTCACGGAAAATTTCGCGCCCGGCTCCGTGGACGCCGTCGTGGGCATTGACGCGCGCGGATTCATTTTTGCCGCCGCCGCCGCGATAAAGTTGAACGCCGGATTTGTCCCGGTCCGCAAAAAAGGCAAGCTGCCGCACACGACGCACGAGCAGGACTACGCGCTCGAATACGGCACGGCGACCGTGGCGATGCACATTGACGCGCTCAAGCCCGGCGCCCGCGTGCTGCTGATTGACGATTTGCTCGCGACCGGCGGGACTTCCGCCGCCGCAGTCGCGCTGGTGAAAAAACTCGGCGCGGAAATTCTGGAGGCGAGCTTTCTCATCGAATTGAAGTTTCTGGATGGCCGCGAAAAGTTGAAGGGGGTTCCGATTCGTTCGATTGTGGCTTACTGAACTGCACTGTGATGAAGCATGAACGCGGGGAATGCCACGCCCGGGTGCATCTGGACATTGTTCTTATTTCTGAACCAGTAGCGCAGATTTGCAATCTGCTGTATCGCGGATTTTCAATCCGCAAGGCGTCGGCGGTTCAATGGGCTTGGGCTTGGCGGCGCGCTGCCGAATGCAATTCGGCGATACGGCAGATTTCAAATCTGCGCTACCTCTGCTGGCCGCAAGAACAGTGTCCAGATGCACCCGCCACGCCCTAGCCGTTTCAAGACAGATTGCTTCCGCGCCCGCATTTGTTATTTTCCCGTCCTGTAAATTCAAATCATGGCCCTGATCGTTCAAAAATACGGCGGCACCTCGGTGGGCAACACCGACCGCATCAAGAATGTCGCCAAACGCGTCGCGGAATATCGTTCGCGCGGTGACCGGGTTGTCGTCATCGTTTCGGCGATGAGCGGCGTCACGGATAATCTGATCAAACTGGCCAAGGAAATCATGCCGCTGCCAAGCGAGCGCGAGATGGACATGCTCCTCGCCACCGGCGAACAGCAGACCATCGCGCTCACGGCCATCGCGCTTCATTCAATTGGTGTTCCGGCGGTTTCCATGACCGGCGCGCAAGCAGGAATTGTGACTGACCGCGTTCACACGAAAGCGAAAATCCACAACATCACGCCCAAGCAAGTTCATGAAAAATTGGACGCGGGCAACGTCGTCATCGTCGCCGGTTTTCAGGGCGAGACGAGCGAGGGCCAGATCACCACACTCGGCCGCGGCGGTTCGGATTTGACGGCCATCGCGCTCGCCGCCGCGCTCAAGGCCGACCTTTGCCAGATTTACACGGACGTTGACGGCGTTTATACCGCCGACCCGCGCCTCGTGCCGACCGCCAAGAAGCTTTTGGAAATTTCCTATGACGAAATGCTCGAACTCGCCAGCCTCGGCGCGAAGGTGATGCAAAGCCGCTCGGTTGAATTTGCCAAAAAATTTGGCGTCGTGTTTGAAGTCCGCAGCAGTCTAAACGAAAACCCAGGAACGATTGTGAAAGAAGAAACCAAAAGCATGGAGGGCGTCGTCGTCCGCGGCGTCGCGCTCGACAAAAATCAGGCCAAGGTCACGCTCGTCGGTGTGCCGGACAAACCCGGCGTGGCCGCGCGCATTTTCAAGGCGCTCGGCGACGCCACCGTGAACGTGGACATGATCATCCAAAACATCAGCCACGGCACTGGCACGCCGGCGACGGATATTTCCTTCACCGCCGACAAGCCGGATTTGCTCAAGGCACAGAAGGTCATCGAAGGCTTGAAAAAAGAAGTCGGCTACCGCGAGGTCATCACCAAGGAAAAAATCGGCAAGCTGTCCATCGTCGGCGTTGGCATGAAATCGCACACGGGCGTCGCCGGAAAACTGTTTGAAACGCTCGCCAATGCCGGCGTGAACATTGACATGATCTCCACGAGCGAAATCAAGATTTCCGTCGTCATTGATTTGGCCAAAGGCGAGGCGGCGGTGAAGGCGGTTCACGCGGCGTTCATCGGCTGATAAGCCGGCATTTACGGCACAACCACCGTGACGGGCGGATCGCTTTTCTGGCTCTCGCCCGTCGTGTTGCGCGCAGTGACGGTAAGATTCACCTTCACGCCCGACGGCAGTCCGGCAAAAGTCGCCTCCGCATCCAGCGTCAGCAGCTCCGCCAGTTCCGTATTGTCCGCCGCGTTCGACACCGTGAACCGGTAGCCGTCCGCGCGGCGCGCATCATCGCAATGCGCATACAACGTCTGCGAACCCGCCGCCCCCGCCGTGACCGTGAGATTCTGCGGCACATCCGGCCCGGACGTGTGGCCCGGCAGGTCAAATCCAAACACCAGCCAGCGCGGATCATTGTCATCCAGCAACTGGCCCAGTTCCGACTGCAGGCCGGACGCCCGCGTCCGCCCCGCGTCAATGCCAGCCTGTAAATTCGACTGCGCCGTTCCCGCGTCCGTGTTGCTCTGGTTGCTCGCCGTTTGCGCCGCCACGATGTCATCCGACGACGCCTTGCACGCCACCGCCGTGCAGTCAATCCCGTTGACACTTTTCACCTCGCGCGACGGGTTGGCCGTGTAATAGGCGCTCAACAACAGCAGCAACGACTGCGGATGCACCGGCACCGCCAGCGAACCGGACACAAACCCGGCGGCATTCCATGCGCTGTTCCAGTGCGCGCCCAGCACCGGCTTGAGCGATGCGATGCACATCGTCGCCAGCGCGCGGCCGTTGCTCTCGGCCGTGCCCAATACGGCGGTCATGGCCGTCTTGTTGGACTTGGCCGTGTTCCACAACGTCTTCAAACCCGGCACGGCGGGCGGCACGCCGCCGGGACCGGCAGGCGTGCCGACCAGCGCCGTCAAGTCCGCGCGGATGCCGGCCTCGATGTTTTGTTTGAGGCCGATGGCCGCGCCGTATTTGTTCGCACCGTCGGCGGCGTTCTCAAGCAGTTGCACCAATTGATCGTATGATTCGGGGATTTGCATAAAATGTTTTCCGTTCCAGATTTTGGTTGTGAAATCTATTTACTGAAAATGATTCCGGCTCGCTCTCCTTTTCTTGCGATTTTCAAACCATCTTTTACCACGTCAAATTGAGCCAACTCGTCATTGCCCGCGCCATCCGCTTGTTGCAAACTCCGCTCATGGCAAAGAAACCGGAAGCGAAATCGGCCACAGAGACACAGAGACGCCGAGCACATTGCGAAGAAGCTGGCGTGACGCAGCCTGAAGAATTTGCCGGACAGATGCTTGAAACTCTGCTAATTTTCCGCGTCGCTTAAATGTTTGTTTATCCGATGAAAGAGCCAAACAAAATATCCGACCATGAGATAACTCCGCCCGCGGTTTATTTCAACCGCCGGAACTTCATCCGGACGGGAATCCTCGCGGCCAGCGCCGTGGCCACCGGCGTGGTTTATCGGAAGTTGAATCCCGTGGCCTCGGGCGAGGTCAAGACGGCGAAGCTCGAAGGCGTCATATCCGCGCCGGCGGCGACCAATGCCGCCACCGGCTTTCGCGTGGACGAGCCGGAGACTTCGTTCGAGGACATCACGCACTACAACAATTTCTACGAGTTCTCGACCGACAAGGAAGGCGTCGCGTCCGGCGGCGCAGGATTTTGACACGAAAGGCTGGCAGGTGTCGGTCGAGGGTCTGGTGAACAAGCCGAAGGTTTTCGACCTCGACGATTTGTTGAAAATCAGTCCGCCGGAGGAGCGCATTTACCGGATGCGCTGCGTCGAGGCGTGGTCCATGGTGATTCCGTGGGCGGGATTTTCGCTGTCCAAACTGCTCGACGTGGTCGAGCCGACTGAGCGGCGCAAAATATGTCGCGTTCGAGACGTTGCTCGATCCCAAGCGGATGCCCGGCCAGCGCAGCGACGTGCTGAACTGGCCTTACGTCGAGGGTTTGCGGATGGACGAGGCGATGCATCCGCTGACGATTCTGGCCAGCGGGATTTATGGCCGCGCATTGCCGCCGCAGGATGGCGCGCCCATCCGGCTGGTCGTGCCGTGGAAATACGGTTTCAAGGGCATCAAATCCATCGTCAAAATCAAGCTGGTGGCCGACCAGCCGCGCACGACGTGGAGCGAGTATGCGCCGAATGAATACGGCTTTTACGCCAACGTGAATCCGCACGTGGATCATCCGCGCTGGAGCCAGGCCACCGAGCAGCGCATCGGCGAATCGGGCCGGCGCCCGACGCTGATGTTCAACGGCTACGAGGAACAGGTCGGCGCATTTATACGCCGGGATGGATTTGCGGAAAAATTTCTGAGGCCCGGCCATGAAAGAAAGCGACATCCGCTTCATCAAGCTGCTGATTCTGGTCAACGGCGCTGGTGCCGCTGGCGTTGCTGGTGTGGGACCAGTCGCACAACCAGCTCGGCGCGAACCCGCAGAATTTCCTCATCCTGACCACCGGCATGATGACGCTGATTTTTCTGATGCTGACGATGGCGGTGACGCCGCTGCGCAAAATCACCGGCTGGAACTGGCTGATTCAATTCCGCCGGATGCTCGGCCTTTACGCCTTCTTTTACGGCTGCCTGCATTTTCTGTGTTTCTTCAGCCTCGACCGGGGATTCAGCGTTTCCAGCACGCTGACGGAAATGGTGAAACGCAAATATCTCATCGTCGGCAGCACGGCGTTGATTGTGATGATGCCGCTGGCCATCACCTCCACCAACGCGATGATCAAACGGCTGGGCGGCAAACGCTGGCGGGCGCTGCACCGGCTGGCGTATGTGGCGGCCATCGCGGGCGTGATTCATTATTACATGCAGGTGAAGGCCGACGTGCGCCAGCCGCTGGTGTTCGCGGCGGTGCTGGCCGTCCTGCTCGGCTACCGGCTGGTGGTTTACCTGCGCCAGACCAAACCAGCCAAGGCGGCAACTCCGGCAGCCAAACAGGGATAAGGTGAACACTTCACATTCGCAGAGTTTACAGATCAATTCCATTACGAAAGCGAATCGTCCGCCGTCCACCACATTGACGCCGCCGCTGCGGTTCACTAATCTCCCGCATGGCCAAGAAAGCAGACGCGACACCAACCGCCGAGACGCCGAGACGCAGAGTTGCCAAAAATGAAAAATCCCTCGCCCGTCGGACGGGAGAGGGTCGGGGTGAGGGCGATGGTGGCCGTCTGCAAAGACCCCTCCTCGACACCCGCGTCATTTACTGCGGCGACAATCTGGAACACCTCGGTCCGTGCCGGACTGGCCATTGTTGGGGCGAGACCAAGGAGAAGCGCGCCTTTGAAGACCGCCACGAGAACACCAAGGCTTATGGAAGACTTTGCTGAAATTGAACCGGGTGGCTTTAAGATTGAATTCGGACCGCATGAAGGTGGTTGGATAGTTTCAATGGAACCAAGCTCGCTGACTGGGCCACTCATTCCTGGTCGAACTATCAGAACTATTGGTATGGTGGTTAACGCGGATGGTGTAGTCCTTGAAATGGATTCGTTTTACAACTCTCCGAACCTTCGCACTATGGCAACATATCTTGTCTCGGATCACGAGGGGTTGTTTGGCAGAATTTGTCCATCATGTAAGAGCTATTTCAGGACAAATTGCGTGCACTGGAAGAAAATGATTTGTCCATATTGCTGTTGCAAAGAGGATATCGGCGCTTTCACGACTGAAAATCAAAAGAAATTCATGAACTTTTGTTGCCAAGCGATGCTTGAGGCTATGGCAAAAGGTAAAAAAACAATCATTGATATAGGGGAAGCCGTAAAGCTGCTTCCCGGCAACAGACCACAATGGGTCTATACGGAGCAAAACCAACAACACACCTATAGTTGTAGTAAATGCCATATTATGGGTCCATTTGGCGGGAAAATTATTTACAATATTTTGGGTGATTATGGCAGTTGTCCCTCTTGCGGCAAACGCAACTACTCGGAGGTATTCGAGCGGAAAATGAAACTGCTCGAACAACAATTTTCGGATAAAGATAAGACTGTAAAGGACGCCGCCTTGCGTGCTGAAGAATGGAAGAGATTGCTGTCGGATTGCGTGTCTCAGTTTGAATCTTTGGCAAATGATGTTTGCCGACAATTATTACGCATTCCAATGACCCCGAAGAGGCGAAAGAACCTTGAAGGATTGAGCTTCCAACGAATCACTCAGGCAAATGAGCGTATGAATGAATGGTTTGGAATTAAAATTTTGGAAAGATTCAGTGAGGATGAAATGACTTTTTTAAATCGCATGTTTAACCGTCGCCATTTAGTGATTCACACTGGAAATAGAGTAGATGAAGATTACATAAAGAACACCGGGGACACCACTGTGCGTCTAAATCAGGTAATTCGTATTAGCAGCAATGAGATTCGCAGGTTAATTGGACTTACTACTTGGGCTGGCATTAATTTGATTGCGGATTATAACTCAATCGTTTGAATTGCATTCTGCGAATGCCGCAAACTGGCTTGGGCGTATTTTCAGCGAAGCCTGCCGCGTCATGACCAAACGCCTGCGCGGCGTTTGCGCGTTGCCGGAAAGCGAATGCTCTGGCGCGCCGGACGCGGCTTCGTCGTCCGCGCCCTGCCGGAGTGCGCCCGTCCCCGGGCGCAGCAACGTGACCGAGCAAGACGTCATCGGGTTGACCGGAGCGCGCAGCCGTCAGGACATTGCAGCGGCCGGGGACGGCCGCACTCCGCCGTCATCGCCCTCGGTGGCATCCCGAACAAGTCCAAGTCGGCGACATGGGCGTGGATGGCCGCATCTATCCCCGTCTTTGACAATAGCCCAGCCATTCATGTTGCGAGAAAGGCTTCTTCGTGTCGTTCGATTATTCGTCCGACGCATTGCAGGAGATCGAATCATTCTTCAAGCGCAGCCACAAAGTCATCGTCGCCCTGACCGTGCAGTAAATCCTCGACGAGCACATTGCAAAGAAGCTGGTGTGAGAAAATTAAATCCGGTTTAATAAAGCCACTTAAATGGAGCGTGTTGTTTCAGTGGTGGTCATTCTGCTCGGCCTGTTTGTCGCCGGTTGCGAAACCGCGCCGCCGCAAATGATTTACGTCCCGGCGGATATGCTTCCGCAGGGCAGTCTGGCTCAAACCGCGCAACAGCCATCGCGGTTTGCCGGTCAAACCATCGTCGTCGCGCCGGTCACGGGAGTGGGAGCATCAAACATGCAGGCGCTATCCGGCGCGTTATTGGGGCCGTCGCCTCTGCCGGGAAAACCCGTGATCTGGGGCCAGACCTTTCATGAGGCGCTCATCAAGGCTTTGGGAGATTCAGGATTGTTCGCCGGAGTGTCGCGCGCCGGCACGTCTCGCTACATCCTTCAAGCCGATATTCTCCAGCAGACCACGGCCGGCTACGGAGCTGCGATCAAGGTTCGCTACACACTGAACGATACGCAGAGCGGACATGACATCTGGACCCAGGAAATAGCGGCAACCTATTCCTTTTCGCTTAACCCGGCCACCTTCGTCGCCTCCGGCAACACACAATACAAAGCGCTCATGCGTGCCTGCGGCAACAACCTTGGAATGTTGCTTACGAAACTTGACGCGCTGCCGCCCACGGAACAGGAGAATCATCCGCCATCCCCTTGAAAATCCGCGCGCGGGATTGGCATTGATATTTCGCCCATGCCTGTGCGTCATGGCCAAACGTCTGCGCGACGTTTGCGGCTGGCCGGGAAGTGAATGCCCTGGCGCTCCGGACGGTCAATCGAATCACTGCGAGCGTGTATGCTAAAGTCCTCTCCCCGGGGGAGAGGATTTAGGTGAGGGCGGGCGTCAAAACAAACTTTTCAGATCAACCATCATTCCCTAAATTCCCGTCATGGCCGACATCGCCCGCGCCCGGCAGCTTCGCAAGGATGAAACCTGGGCGGAAAAACTCATGTGGCGCTGGCTGCGCGACCGGCGGTTTAGCGGCTACAAATTCCGCCGCCAGCATCCCCTTGGCATTTACTATCTTGATTTCTTTTGCGAGGAGGCGGAGTTGAACGTGGAACTGGACGGCAGCCAGCATGGTTTTCCCGACCAGCGGAAACATGATTTGGAACGCGAAAAGTTTCTGCAATCGCGCGGTATCAAGACGCTGCGGTTCTGGAATTCGCATTTGCGCCGCAATGCCCAAAGCATCCGTGACACAATCTTTAACGAATTGCAGGCACGCGCACCACATCCGTTGCCGGAATATACGAGGCCGATGAAACCTGAAAAGAAAAGTTAGTTGAAACGACCGTCCTCACCCCGGCCCTCTCCTCCAAGGAGAGGGAGAAAACATCCGCCGTCCCCTTGAAAATCCGCGCGTTGGGGTTGGCATAGATATTTCGCCCATGCCTGTGCGTCATGGCCAGACGCCTGCGCGACGTTTGCGGCTGGCCGGGAAGTGAATGCCCTGGCGCGCCGCACGCGGCTTCGTCGTCCGCGATTTGCCGTCCCAACGGGACAACTCGACAATAGCCCGGCGTTTCAACGCCGGGGCGCTTACGCACGGCCACCCGTCCCACCGGGACGGCTGAACTCGGTCGTCCCGCCGGGACTTGGAATGTTTGCGGAATTATCCCGGCATTGAAATGCCGGGCTATTATCATACGTCGCTCCGCGACATTCCCCACGAAGCAGGAGCCTCGTCCCCGGGTGCATCTGGACATTGTTCTTATTTCTGAACCCGTAGCGCAGATTTGCAATCTGCTGTATCGCGGATTTTCAATCCGCAAGGCGTCGGCGGTTCAATGGGCTTGGGCTTGGCGGCGCGCTGCCGAATGCAATTCGGCGATACGGCAGATTTCAAATCTGCGCTACCTCTGCTGGCCGCAAGAACAGTGTCCAGATGCACCCCTCGTCCCCCGTCCCCTTGAAAATCCGCGCGCCGGGATTGGCCTTGACATTTCGCCCATGCCTTGGTAAAAGCTTGTTGATCAACGATGACATCGTCCAACTCGCGGTCGCAAAAACTCCGAAGCTCCGCAAGACTCGCCGCGCTATTATTGATGTTGGCTTTCATTATCGCCGTCCCGTCGCTGCGCGCCGCCGACTATGTCAGCGTCGTTACCAACACCCCGAGCTTGCTCGCTTACTGGAACTTTGACCAAGCTTTCCTCACCAATAGCCTGGTCAACGGTTACCAGGGAACCTTCTACGGCAATGCCGTCATCGGGCCGCCCGGATCAGGCGCGCCGGTGGCAACCGATCCCGCCAATCAGGGCCTCATCCTTGATGGCCACGCCAGCTATCTGGTCACCACGCTGACGGGGAAAATCACCAACTCCGGCACCACCATGGCTTGGGTCTACTTGACCAACTACCCATCCATCGCCGGCCGCATTTTTCAGGTCACCGCCGAGGGCGACGATGCCAACGATTTCGATCTTCAAATCAACACCAACAATCTGCTCCATTTTTATACCGACTCTGGCTCGTCCACCGTGGATCCGAATCCGCTGTCTCTGAACCAATGGCATTTCCTGGCCGCAACTTTTATCGCCAATACCACCCGGGTCATATATATTGACGGCTTTCCGGTCGCCACCAATACGCCGGGCAGCCATGTCATTGACGCCAGTTACTACACCGTCGGCGAGAACTTGCGGTTCACCGGACGTTATTTCGAGGGCACCATCGCCGAGGTCGCTGTGTTCAGCCAGGCATTGACCGCCGCGCAAATCTACAGCCTCTACGCTACGGCCCAGCTTGCGCCCACCCTCAGCATCAGTCAGGCTGGAAATAACTCAGTGGCCGTGGCGTGGCCGACTAACTTTGCAAATTTCATCCTCCAGACCAACGACCTCCTCGACCTGCCTGCCGCCTGGGCCACCTATCCCGTTACCTACAACATCGTGGGCACGAATTATCAGGTGATCGACCCCGTCGGCACGGCTCCGAAGTTTTACCGCTTGCTCGGTTCGCCCTGAAGTTACCTTCCGCGAATTTGCCAGGTGTTTGGACAATACGACCGGGTGAAGCTGGTCTTAACGTGCTGGATGGATCCCGGTGGTTCAATTCAAGCCGGCGATGGGGCATCCGCTTTAAGAGGATTGGATAGACCGGATAGCGAAGACGTGGTTCGCGGGAGCATCTCCCCACGGCACCAGAACATCGTCCGCCGTCCCCTTGAAAATCCGCGCGTTGGGATTGGCATTGATATTTCGCCCATGCCTGTGCGTCATGGCCAAACGTCTGCGCGACGTTTGCGGCTGGCCGGGAAGTGAATGCCCTGGCGCGCCGCACGCGGCTTCGTCGTCCGCGACCTGCCAAAGCGCCAGAGGACTGGCGCACTACAAGACGCTTCACGCGGTTCGATTGCCGCCGAAGAACGCGCCAGCGTCTTGGACTGCGGCGGCACTCCGCCGCTCTTCCCCAAGAAGCCGGAAATCCCCGCCGGACGGCAAATATCCCCTAAATCGCTCATTTTGAACCCATACGAGCCGTTCCAGCCCATTTTTGACGGCCTAAAAACTGCCGTCGAACGGTTCGACGGGTATCAAAAACTTATTTTAGGTGGCATCGAACGGCTCGACCTCACCTAAAAACTCTTTTTGGAAGGCGTCGAACGGTTCGAGCAAGTTCCGTGGCTCCCCAAAAAGCCGTCGAACCGTTCGACGGGTATCAAAAACTTATTTTAGGTGGCGTCGAACGGTCCGGCGGGTTCAAAAAACTTATTTTAGGAGGCGTCGAACAGCTCGACCTCACCTAAAAACTCTTTTTGGAAGGCGTCGAAGGCTTCGACGGGGTTCAAAATATCTTTTTGGAAGGCGTCGAACCGTCCGGTCTCATATAAAAACTCTTTTTCATGGCCGTCGAACGGTTCGACGGGTATCAAAAACTTATTTTGGAAGGCGTCGAACGCTTCGACGGGTTTGAAAAACTCTTTTTGGGAGGCGTCGAACACGTCGGGCAATCCTCCAGACTCCTTAAAACAGCCGTCGAACCGCCTGCCTTCCCTGAAAATTAGTTTGGAAGAGGACGTGAACGCCTGCTGCTGGTCAAAAATGAGCTTGGAATAGGACAACAACGGCTGCGGTTCCAGCAAAATGAGCCTGGACAACCCATGCGTTCGGGGGTTGAGGACTGTCGCCCCAGACAAATCAATACCACCACCTACTTTTTGGGATTTTTCAGTGCAACCGGAAGAATGCGTTGCCGGGGGCGTTGGTGATTTGCACGCCGAAAAATGGAACGCCATTGGTGACGTTCACCCAGTTGCCGGATGACAGGTTGGTGGTCATTTGCAGCACAAAATTCGTGCCAGCCGCAGGCCAGATCACCACCGGCAGGCTGCTGACCGTGGTGATGCCAATGGTTGGTGGAGGAACTTCGGTAATAATAATTTCGCCATTGGGTGAATCGTCCGGGCTGGCGATGCCGGAAACCTCGGCAAGATTCGTTATTGCAGATGAGTCAATAATGGAACCACCACCGCCGCCGCCGCCACCATTCCCGTCGCCTGCCCCTCCTCCGCTGTAGCCGCCAGCGCCGCCGCCGCCTTGCCGCCCGCCAGCGCCGCCGCCGCCATAGCCGCCACCAGCCCCGCCGCTCCCGCTGATGGTGCCGCCGCCCGCACCGCCGGTTTCAAAACTAAATCCACCGTCGCCATAGCCACCACTGCCGCCGTTCCCCAGGAAGCCGCCGCCACCGCCGCCGCCAGAGCTGTCGCCGACACCGCCGGTGCCAGCGACGCCGCCCGCACCGCCGATGGCGCTGTAAAAACCGATCAAGCCGCTGCCGCCGTTGGTCGTGATCAAGCCGGCGACACCGCCGCTGCCGCCATAGACGCCGCCACCGCCGCCGCCAGCGACCATCAGCGGCGTGCTGCCATTGACAACAAAGCTGCCACCGCCACCGCCACCACTATAATACGAGCTGCCGCCACTGCCGCCGCCGCCGACCAGCAGGGTGAGTGTCGCAGTCCCAGAAAAAGAAAATTCGCCCACCATCTCGGCCCCCTGACCGCCGGCACTGCCGCCGCCGGCACCGCCATCCGCGCCATAGGCAGTGATGATGTAAGTGCCCGGGTTCAGGGTGATATTCGTTTCCGACCCAGTGAACACATACAGGTTGGTCTGGGCGGAGGCGACAAGCATTCCAAACGGCAAAACGACCGCAATGGAAAGACAGCAAAGGACGTTTTTTAATTTCATAGGATTTATCGGGTGATTTAACTGATTGTTTATGGTCTCAAAACTAAAACTGCTAAACCTTGTCCTTCTTAAGTTCAACTAAAATATCAGGTAGAATCCCACGATGATCAGGCCGCCCATGACGACGCCCGCCACGACGATGCCGATGAGCCTTTTGACGGCAAGTCTGATTCCCTGGCCGCCATTGAACTGCGCGAACAGCCAGCCAAAAAACACAAAGAGGCCGATGACGATGATGGCGTGCGTCACCCATTGATAGCCGGTAAGCTTCTGCAAACCGTTGAAGACGGCGGGAATCTTCTCCTTCGCGACCACGAGCAGAGCGTTGACCACGCTGGCCAGAGCCAGGGCGAGTCCAAACGAGACGGTGTATTTAGAGAGAGGGGTGTTTTCCATATTCGCTCCTGGTTGTCAATGCTGCGCCGCCAGCAGGCCCATCTTCACCCCCATGGCGATCATTGCGCCTTCACCCTCCATCGTCAAGGCCAGCAACACCACCAGGCCGGCCACCCACAGCACCACGCGGCGGGCGTCCTTACTGGCCGAAAGATTGTTGGCGGCGGCAATGGGCAGGTAAGTGGCCAGCAACAGCAGCATGATGACCAGATGCTCCTTGGTCTCCATGAAAAATTTATGGGAGAACGGCCACGGTCCCTTCAAAATGACGGCCTTGTCCGCCGGGTAGGAAAAAACATACCAGTAACCGGCGATCAAAAAGGCGATCCACATGAAAACCGCCGCCGCACAACTCATCTTCCGAATCCGGGACTGGTTGGTGGCGGAGACGTTGAGCACATCCACAAAAACCCACAAGGTGGTCACGAGGCAGGCCACCCCAAACATGACATGAGCCAATAGGACAAGTTCATTCATATGGCAAAATTAAACTCAATTGAATTTAATCCCAATCTAACGGCTCAAAGCGCACAGTCAAGCCGGGTCGAACCATTGCCGGGTGCATCTGGACATTGTTCTTATTTCTAAACCAGTAGCGCAGATTTGCAATCTGCTGTATCGCGGATTTTCAATCTGCAAGGCGTCGGCGGTTCAATGGGCTTGGGCTTGGCGGCGCGCTGCCGAATGCAATTCGGCGATACGGCAGATTTCAAATCTGCGCTACCTCTGCTGGCCGCAAGAACAGTGTCCAGATGCACCCACCATTGCCAGGCAGGCGCGCTTTTGCTTGACGAGCCGGATGTTCCCGCCAAGCCTGATGTGAAGTCTGACGGATAATGTCGCCGAAGAAAAATGCCGAACGTCATGCAATTGATCCTCAAAACCACCGCGCTGGCCGTCTGCCTGAATTTGATCCTGACAGCGCGCCTCCTCGCCGGCCCGCCGTTCCTGACCGACGATCCGGAGCCGGTGGATTATCAACATTGGGAAGCCTATGTCTTTGGCAACGGCGACCACACCAGCGGCGGTTACACCGTCAACGGCCCGGCTGTGGAAATGAACTACGGTGTGCTGCCCGACACGCAACTGCATTTGATCGTTCCAATGACCACGGTGGGCGGCGGCGGCGCACCCGCTGTTTCCGGCCTGGGCGACACGGAGTTCGGCGTCAAATACCGTTTCCTGCACGAAACAAATTGGCTGGCCGCAAATCGGAATCTTTCCATTGGCCGAACTGCCGACGGGCGATGCCGGGCGCGGGCTGGGCAACGGGCGGACGTGGTTCCGCCTGCCATTGTGGATGCAGAAAAGTTTGGGCCCGTGGACGACTTACGGCGGCGGCGGCGCGGCGTTGAATTCCGCGCCCGGGCAGCACAACTATCCTTTCGGCGGCTGGCTGGTGCAACGCGATTTCGGGCCGCATCTCACGCTCGGCGGCGAAATTTTCGCACAAGGCCGGGACACCGACAACGACAAGGGCTTATGCCGCGCTCAATTTTGGCGGCCAATACAATGTCAGCGATCATTTCAGCCTGCTGTTCAGCGCGGGCCACAGCGTGGCCGGTGACGACCACACGCTCTGGTATTTCGCATTTTACTGGACGTGGTGATTCACGTTTCCCGGAACCGGCAAAATGGAGCCTGAACAAGGCGGGTGCATCTGGACATTGTTCTTATTTCTGAACCAGTAGCGCAGATTTGCAATCTGCTGTATCGCGGATTTTCAATCCGCAAGGCGTCGGCGGTTCAATGGGCTTGGGCTTGGCGGCGCGCTGCCGAATGCAATTCGGCGATACGGCAGATTTCAAATCTGCGCTACCTCTGCTGGCCGCAAGAACAGTGTCCAGATGCACCCACAAGGGCGTCAATCAATTCGGCGCTTGACCGCAATCCGCCTTCGCCTAACGTCAGCGCGGTGAACCTTGAAGAAAACAGTTTCACGTCCGCCACAGAAATTCAAAAGCCAGAGTTCGTCCGTCGCGGAAACTCCACGACGACATGGTTTGCGCTTTACGGTTTCCTGTTCGTCTCAATCGCGTTGTTTGCCTATGTGACGAACGTGCTGCTCGGCCCGCTGCGTCTGCTGCTGCTGGATCCGCCGCTGTTTCTCCGCGTCAATGAACTGGTCGTCTGGTATAGCGGCATTCCGCTCGTCATCGGCACGGCGCTCATCGGCTGGGATTTGATCCGCAACGTCACGCGCATCCGCCACGCGAAATTTGTCCGCAACGATCCGCCCGCCAGCCGTTTCCTGACCGTCGCGCTGACGGCCTACAACGACGAGCGCAGCATCGGCGACGCCGTGAAAGATTTTCGCGCGCATCCGCTCGTCCGGCGCGTGATCGTCATCAGCAACAACAGCACCGACCGCACGATGGAACTGGCGGCGCAGGCCGGAGCGGTGGTGTTCAATGAGACGCGGCAGGGTTACGGCGCGTGCGTGCATCGCGCGCTGCGCGAGGCGTTGAAATTCGAGGACACGGAACTGACGACGCTGTGCGAGGGCGACTTGACTTTTCGCGCGTCGGACATTGACAAGTTTCTCGCCTACATTCCGCACGCGGACGTGGTGAACGGTAGCCGCATTGTGGAGCAGTTGCAGGAGCGCGACACGCAGTTGTCGCTGTATATGCACTACGGAAATTTGTTCGCGGGAAAAGTTCTGGAGATGAAACATCTCGGCGCGGTGTCGCTCACGGATGTCGGCACGACCTACAAACTTTGCCGCAATGCCACTCTGCGCGAACTCATGCCTCTGCTCGACTCGCGCGTCAACCTGGAGTTCAACGCCTACTTTCTGGATACGGCGCTGACGGCGGGCGTGCGGATCATTGAGTGTCCGGTGGCCTTTTATCCGCGAGTGGGCGCCAGCAAGGGCGGCAACGTGAACAACCGCATCGCCACGCGGCTTGGATTGCGGATGCTGTTTGGAATCTTCGTGGACTGGAAAGGTTTTCCCCATGACTGACCGGACAAGCTGGTTGCGGCGGCGGCGCAATTTGCTGACGGCCTTACTGCTCATGGTCGCGGCGTGGGCAATGTATCTGCCATCCGTGCGGTATGGATTTGTCTATTACGACGACGTGAGGATTCTGCGGGATCATCCTGAACTTTACGGGCAATCGAATTTGTCCGCGGATTTCCGGGAAATTTTCGTGACGAGTTTTCCGCGCGAGGAACCGCTGCTGTTGCGCGACGTTTCGTGGGCGCTCGACAGCCGCATCTTCGGATTCGGCAATCCGTTCGGCTACCATCTCGGCAACGTCCTGCTCCACGGAATTGTCACCGCGCTGATGTTTGTTTTCCTGTTGGGGACGACGCGGCGTTACGGATTCGCGCTGGCCGTTTCGATTGCATGGCTGGTGGTTGCCATCCACACGGAGCCGGTGGATTGGATCATGGGGCGCAAGGATATTTTGTCCACGCTGTTCATGCTGCTGGCGTTGTGCGCCCAAACGCAACGACTGGCGGCGGAAACCATTCGCGCCCGCTGCGGATGGTATGCGGCCACGCTGGTTTGTTTCCTGTGCGGGCTGTTCTCAAAAATCAGCGTGCTGACCTTTCCGCTGGTTCTGTTTCTTCACGCCGTTTTTCTGCCTTACCTGAACGGAGAACGTCCGCCCAACGCTGCATTTGCCTGGGGACGCAGTTTGGTCAGGGAGATATTTTTGTTCATTCCGCCGTTCCTGGCGAGCGTCCTTGTCTATGGCTGGTATGGCCGGATACTGGCGCAGATGGGCGTCCTTGACCGTGGTTACACGGCGCACGGCCTGGCGCATCTCTGGAACTTGCTGATGGTGAACCCGCTGGTCATCTGGATTTATGCACAGCAGACGTTTTTGCCGTGGCATCTCAAGGCGCTTTATGGCTGGCCTGAAATGCTTCCGGATTATCCGCAATGGCAGGTTGCCATTTCACTCGCATCGGCGGCTCTGTTCGGCGGGCTTGGCGTGTGGCTCTTTCGACGGCGCAAAGATTTATTTTTCTACTACGCGGCGTTCTTTGTCATCATGGTGCCGTATCTGAACCTGGTTTATTCGGGGATTTTGGTGGCGGAACGATACCTCTATTTCTCCGCTTTCTGTCTGCTGGCTTTGGCGGTTTCGCTGGCTGCGTCCGTCTTGAACCGGCAACAGCAGTTTCTGCGCATTTGTGCGCTGACGGCGTGCGCGGGTTTTGTCGCCATAAACCTGTTTCAAACTTTTTCCTATCAGCCGGCGTGGCGCAACGGCGAAACCTTGTGGCAATATCACATCGCCCTGCCCCATCCCGGCCCGGCAGCCTACGAAAATCTTGCGGCATATTATTATGCCGAGGCCACGGCCCAGGTTGGCACGCCGGAAATGGCCGTGACCATGCGCAAAATGTCGGTCGTGGTTGAGGCCGGGCTGGAACAATTCTGGCCCGACCGCCGGCAACCGCCGCCGCCGGACACTTACTTCCTTTTTTTCCTGCAATCCATCGTGCAGGAAGTGAACGGCCAGGCGGAGGCGGCGCTGGCCAGCCTGCTGACCTCCGACCGGCTGCATCCGAAATTTGACTCCACCAATCTCAATCTCGCGCGCCTGTATCGCAAACTGGCCAAGACAGCCGCTGACCCGGAGCAAAAGGAAACCTACGCCCGCGACGCCAGGGACAGGTTCGCGGAATACATCGCCCTCGCGTTCCGGGGCCGCCCCGCCCCGCCGGAAATCCAGCAGGAAATGGCGGACATTGAGGCCGAAAGTTCCGCGCTGTCTCAACCGCCGGCAAAATAAAATGAGGGCGGCAGGCGATGCACAATCCAGTTCACACACCCGCCGCCCGTATCACCCGATACCACACCGATTTGAAAGCAGAAATTTGTTAAAGCGATTTCATCCGTATTACAAATTTCAGCAAGGTTTCATTTTGCCGTTCCTTCCACGATTTTGATTTCGGCTTCGGTCAGGCCGTAAAGTTCATAAACGCGCGCGTCAATTTCCGCGTCCAGCGTTTCGATTTCCGATTCAATCGCGGCGAGGTCGGCGCTGCCGGATTCTTTTTCCACTTCCTTCATCAAATCTTTGATGGCGCGCAAATTGTCTCCGGCACCGGCGCTGAAATAGACGAGCGGTTCGAGCGTATTGACGATGAGCGGATAGATCGCCTCCGGCTTTTTGCCCGTCGTCCATTTTTTCTTGCGCGAATTGTCGTCGAGGAATTGCCGCCACGAGGCGTAAATGAACTGGCGCAGCGCATCATCCTTGAACGTCAGGCGCAGGATTGGCTGGGGAGCACACGCGCCCCCGCGTGTTGCCGACGACGCCCCGCCGCCGGTTGCGGTTGACGAGACGTCAACCGCCGCACGCGAGGCGCGTGCGCTCCCCGGAGAATTTGCGACAGACGCAGACAAAGTGATTTGCGAACCGGCGGATTCGATTTTGATTTCGTGGACGAAGCCGGTTTGCTGCACATCGGCAATCAAGATTGCGTGCTTCACCGAATCGGCGAAACCATTTTGCAGATAATGGGCGAGATTGCAGGGCGTGCGGTTTTGCGAGTGAAGAATTTTCTTTTGCAAAACTTCCGGCAATTTCAAGCTCTGTTTGTGCGCGGCCTGAATTTTCTCGACGCGCTCGACAATTTCTTTTTCCAGCTTCGCTTCGTTTTTCTTTTTCGGGTCAATGAGTTTAATCGGCAAATGTCTAATGAATCGAGATTCAAAACTAAACCAACCGCCGCGCATCGGGCTGCTAGTTTGTTGGATAAACCATTCAAGCACCCGACTGTTTAACAAGCCAAGAACCAATTCGCGCGAAACATCCTGTTTAACAAGAATGCCGTAGCCGCCAGCAACGCCGCCGGTAAAGAACCTTTCGCCGGTTTCATCCAACGAATACGCCGCACATTGCGAAAGGTCAGGTGTGAAAATTTTTGGAAGTGGCATTACATCCAGAGCCTGAATTCGTCCGTAGCCATGCCAATTTTCGCCAGCCATTTTTCCGTCTTCGCGCGCTTCCAATCGTTTTTGGTTCGCGACAAGGTAATCCCAAGTCAGTGGAAACTTTTTTTCCAATTTCTTTGCTGCAATCAATTCCATGTCGCCGTCTTTGTTTGGCGCGTATGGAAAAAGAATCAGGCGATTTGTTTGCGTGAGCGAGTAACGGCTGCTGTCTCCGCCTTTGATGAGCGGATGAAGCAAGTCAGGTTCAATCCAATGTTCCTTTTGTGTCTCCGGCGAAAAAACACGGACTTTTTTTGATTGCCGCTCCAATTCCTCGACAATGTAAATGTCGTCCGCGCTGGTTTTGACGCCTTGAAAAATGCGGTCGGTCACGTCGGCGAGCTTAACTGGCATTTGAGAAAGTTTCTGAAGAAGCGGTGCGCCTGCCCCGAGCGCAAAATTCCACGCCGCAGCCGTAAAATGTGATGCCGCAAATTTTCCTTCCTGCGCGGGTTTGCCAGCGCGCCAAGATTCCAAGTCATCCACTTTCACCACCGCCGATTGTTCCACCGGCTGTTTGTTCAAAAGCAAAAGGCAAGTATAAGTCGAGGCTTGGGAGAAAACCAGTTGATGACCAAACGAAACGATGCTTCGGACGTGTTTCCCATCCGACAACAATTTTCGGATGCCGACGCCGTAATCAGCCTCGAAAAATTTATGCGGACAAATATAGCCGAAGAATCCATCGGCATTGAGCAATTCCAATCCGTGTTCGATGAAGCAGACGTAAATGTCGAAATTGCCGGATGCGCCCGAACGATAATTCGCCTTTAGAAATTCCACGACTTGCGGCGCGTTGCCCATCATCGTCTGGATGCGTTCGTAAGGCGGATTGCCGATGACGACATCGAAGCCGCGACTGGTTTGGGGAGCACACGCGCCCCCGCGTGTTGCCGACGACGCCCCGTCGTCGGTTTTTCCTTTCGCGGTTGACGAGGCGTCAACCGCCGCACGCGAGGCGCGTGCGCTCCCCATGATTTCAGGAAATTGCTTTTTCCAGTCAAACGCCGCGTCGCCCGCCACTTTTGCGTCGTCAATGAGCGAGTTGCCGCGTTTGAAGTTGGCGGAAAGCGCGGGGAGCAGGTTGCGCGGTTTCTTTTCCGCGCGCGGGTCGGTCAAATGATGGCGCAGCGAATCTTTTTCCGCCGCCATGAGCCGGATCCAAAGATTGAGCTTGGCCACTTCCACGGCCTGCGCGTCAAGGTCAACGCCAAAAAGATTATGGGTGACGACGGCGGTGCCGAGGCGCTCCACCGGGCGCGGCTTGGCGACGGGCGCGTCAAACAGCGCATCACCGCCGTCATGGCCGTTGCCGCCGCCGTTGCGCTTTTGTTTTTCACATTCGGCGTTATAATCGTTGTAGGCGGCCACCAGCGCGTCGAACGCGCCGAGCAGGAACGAGCCGGAACCCATCGCCGGGTCGAGCACTTTGATCTGCGCGAGTTCGCAGATTTTTTCGTAAGCGCCTTTGAAATTTTTGTAGCCGAGCAACGCTTTGGCTTCGGATAAAACCGGTTTGATTTTTTCGCCGAGCGTGTGCGCGACGATGTAATCCACGATGTAGCGCGGCGTGTAGTAGATGCCTTCCTTTTTCCGAAGTTCGTCGGTGTCTTCGATGACAATGCGCCCGGCGTTTTGCGACAGTTTGTGCGCAAGGAATTTTTCATAGACCGCGCCCATCACGTCGGACGACATGAGGCTGAAGTCGTAGCTGTAAAGGTGGCGGAAGGCGAAGAGTTCGCCCTGGCCGGATTCAAAACCGCAGGTCGCGGCGACATCGGGCGAAAGCGGTTCGTGGCCGACGAGGATGGAAAGGATGTTGTTGTCCAGCGCGAGCGTGTCGCAAAGCAGCGGCTGCTCGAACAGTTCGGTGTTGAACTTGAATTTGATTTCGCTGAAAAGAGATTCACGAATATATTCGGCAAAAGGTTTTCCTGGAAACCCGCCGAAAAAAACTTCGTAATGCGAATAGGCGCGGGCGAGTTTGTTCCATTCAATCAACTGGTTTGTCTCCAACATGCGCGAGAAGAGGAAGCGATTGAGCAATTGCTGGCTGGCGAGGGTGATTTCATCGAGCGAACGCTTTTGATTCCGCAGCGCAAAGCAATTGGCCAGCAACAGCCGCCAGCGTTTGAGATCGGCAAGGAAACGCTGGTCGAGATCGGCCTTGTGCTTTTGTTCGTAAAGCTCCTCGATGCGTCCGGTTTCAAGGCTTTCGAGCGCGAGCAAATCCCAAAATTCCTCGCGTCGTTTCCAAAGGTCGTCGAGCGCGAATGAAAACGTGGGCGCTTCCTCGTTGACGCGGATGAAATGGAATTGCGCGAAGTTGGTAAGAACGATCCACGTGACCGGACGTTCCATGCGGACTTGCTCCGGGCTGACGCGGTAGTTGCGGATGTAACGCTGCACCTGCTCGCGATGGCCGATGAAAAGATTTTCGGATTTGTCGAGCAGGCTTTTGGCCTCGACAAAAATCAGCGGCCGGTCGGATTTGAGCAGGTAGTCAACGGAATCGCCGATGATTTTGAACTCGCGCGTGTAATTGGAATCGGAAGTGAAGCCGAGGGCCTGCAACAACGGTTCAAGCAAAAGCTGCTTGGTGGCTTCTTCCGGCTCCTGCAAATCAAAGCCGCGACGCTTGAATTCCCCGGCTTCAGCGATCAACGCTTCCAGCTTGGCGAAGAATTTTTCTTTCCGGGTTTCAACTGGCACGAGCGGAGTTTGCGATGGAAAATCGCAGACGTCAACTTTTTGGAAAACCTGAAAGCAGTTACATCATCTGCACGGCGGACGGGCTGGCGGAATGGCAAATCCGCCACAGTTGGCACAGATGAAACGCAGATAAAACCATCTGTGTATGTCTGCGGCTGAAATGACTTCGCAGAAATTGACCGGCTGCAAAGTCTGGCCTGCGCAAGCAGCGGCAGTGTGCAAACACCTTGCGGTTGCCACCCGGCCATCGCATCCTCGCGGGCGCAGGCACCGGCGGATTTGCGCCGGGAGCCGCAGCCGTTTGAAACTGCATGAAAATACCGGCCATCAAACATCAGGAACATTTACAGGTGGAAGCCGGGGTTTCAAAACTCTACAAAGTGGAGTTTGCCGGAAACCCCTATCCGGCCTTGCTCAAGGAACCCCGGAATTTCTGGGACGAAATCTACATCGCGAATGAAGCCTTCATACTGGACGAGGTGACGCATCCCCGCATCCGGCAAAAGCTCGCGTATGATGCCGCCACGCACCGCCTGTTCCTGGAATACGTCGAGGCCACGACGCTGAATGAACTGGTGCGGACGGGTGTCACCATCAAGAACCACAGCCGCACCCACAAAATCCTTCAATGCGTGGCCGAGACGGTGGCGGATATGCACGCCGGCATCCTGTGCGACCGTCCCATCATCCACAATGACCTGAAAACCATGAACGTGCTGGTGCCCGCCGCACTTCCGGCGGAAACCATCCTGATTGATTTCTCGCACTCCTATTTTGCCGGTCATCTGCCGCCCTTCATCGCGGACAAGAAGCAGGACCCCGTCGGCACGGCCAAATACATGGCGCCGGAGAAATGGGACGGCGACTACGCGAACGGTTTCAAGAGCGACGTTTTCGCCTTTGGCGTCATGGCCTATTACGCCTGCACCGGGAAACTTCCGTTTGAAGGCAATCAGGCGGAGATTGAGAAACAGATTCGCGAAACAACGCCGCCCACGCCAATCCAATTGGGGTCTGACGTCCTCCGCCACACCTCCGTCATCATCATGTCATGCCTGGAGAAAAAGCCCGAACAAAGGCCGCCCATGGAGCATGTCGCCCGGTGCTATGCAGATGCCGCCAGCCTGCTCAAGTAATTCGTCCGGTCGCATCAACCGCCGAATTCGCCGGTGGCGACCTGGGCAAGGATCGTAGCCCCGCAGTAGCGGAAACTTGCGAAGCCGGCAAAACCGTGTTTAATGCTCCCGTGCCGGTTGCCATTTAATCTGCCAATGGAATTTTGATGGACGCGACCAATTTACCGATTGTTCCGACCAATTCGCCGCCTGCGCCGTCGTTCACCGAAACGAATGCGACGGTGATGGCGCGCATTTTCCATGATGTTTCGGGACATGAGTCGTCCACGGGCGTGCGGCTGCTGCTTCTCGTGGCGCTGGTCGTGCTGCTGCATCTGACGGTCAAGGCCATCCGGGGCATCAGCGAATGGATGATCAGCAAAAGTCACGGGCAGAAAAGTCCGCTCGGCTTTGTCACGCAGCAGCCGAAATTCATCACGCTCATCCAGCTTGTCGCCAACGCGGTGACGTTCGCCCTGTATTTTTTTGCGATTGGCCTGGTGCTTCAGGAATTGTTCCATCTCAATCTGGAAGGTTATCTGGCGAGCGCCTCCATCGTGGCGCTGGCCATCAGCTTCGGCTCGCAAGGCCTGGTGCAGGACGTGGTCATCAGCCTGACGCTGATTTTTTCGGACGCGCTGGACGTGGGCGACGTGGTGGAAATCGCCGGAACGGTGGTCGTGGTCGGGCGCGTGGAGGAAATCGGCCTGCGGTTCACCACGCTGCGGAATTTTTACAATCAGGCGGTGTTCATTCCCAATCGCACCATCGCCAACGTCAGCCGCTTTCCGCACGGCGGGGTGTTTGCGTATGCGGACGTGCAGATTCCGGCGGGCGCAGACCGGGACAAGGCCGTCCAGGCCGTCGGGGACATCGCCAACGGCATATGGCGGCAGTTTGGCGCAATTGTTTTGAGCGAGCCGGTGGTCAGCCCGGTGGAAACGGCGCAGGGCGGCGGCTGGGAATTTGTCCGCGTCCAGTTCAAAATCTGGCCGGGACAGGGAAACCTGATTGAAACGACGTTCCGCCAGCAAATCATCAGCGCCATGAAAACCTTCAGCCTGAATTACGCCGAGTGGCAGGTGCCGGTGACCTATCGTGCCATGACGTCCGTTAAAAATATGAAGCCGCATTTGGAACACAGTCCCGGCCAAACGCCAGGCTGAAAAAGTCCGCCGGCGAGTCAAATCCCCGCGCGACGCCAAATTGCTAATTCGCCTCTGGCGGTTGCCGTAGCTGCGTAGCAACGGAATCTTTGAATCCGCCTTCGTGCGGTTGAAAAAAAATTGGAGGCGGAGAGGGTGTCCACAACAAACTGAAAATCCGCTCGAAGAAATCCTTCTCCGTTTCCCAAACGGTTCGAGTCTCCCGCTCCCGAGAGCGAAGGAAGCTGTGCTGGAATGGCAAATAACGTCTCGCGGGGATGCCCGTCCCGTCTTGTGTGTTTCGCAGCTTTCGCGGTTTAATCCGGGTTGCATCCGTTTCCGGCTGGTTCAAACGGCAGGCATCTGGAGCACCACCAGACGGCCGGTTTCGCAGATGCCGTCTTTGAGTTTATATTTACCGGCAGGGTGGTCGGCGTCGCTGAGCGTGCAAGGCCCAAACTGCTCCACGGCCAGTTCGCGCCGGGCCAGTTGCCTGGCCCATTCGACGGGTTGCGCGCTGTTGATGGGCACGCTGCAAAAGATTTCCCCGAATTCGACGCGGCCTTCAAAGCTCAACTCGTCGTCAACCTCGTCCACCCATTCGGGATGTTCCCAATCCGGCGGCACGGGCTGCTGGAAAAATTGCTTCATATTGCAGTCCATCCGGTATTTGGAGGCCCGTTCGCTGAGGATGAGTGCCCCGAGGGTGAAATCAAATTCGCGTCCGTGCCGTTCGCCGAATTTCAGGTCGGTCTCCCAGTGGCCAAACCGCAGTGGTTTGGTTTCGCCGGGCGGCCATACCCAGATATCCGGCCCACGGGTGTCCGGCAATTCCTTGCCATCAACCGGTTCGTGGTAGCCGAGGAAAAGATTTTCCAGGTCGCGCCAGTCGCGCAAGCCGGGCACCCACCCGATGAGGCGGAGCCGCAGTTTGGGCGCATCGGCCTGCACCGTGGCCGCGTCCACCTCGTGCGGGACGAAAGACCAGTCGGTCTGAAAATAAATGCAACTGTCCCGATGCTGGCGGGGCAGGAATAGTTTCAGTCCGTCGGAACCGCAGAGGTTCCATTGCTGTGAGTTGATTTGCAGGCATCCGTTCATGCTTTGAATTTATAATCACGCCGGTTCAGGGTTTTGTCGAGCCGATTTAAGCGACGGCGATCCGTATTCAGCCGAAGTCCCAAACGGCGTCCGGCGATTGCGATGACGTGCAGTTCAATTGAACCGTCAGAGCTTGAACACGACGATATTCGCGTCTTCGTAAAACGGTTTTCCAATCGTTTTGCGATATTGATCCAGCAGCCTCCCTAAATCCGGCGGCGGCGGCGCGACTTCCGGCAATTGCGCCTCAAAGCGTTTGTGCAAAATCACATATTCCACCCCGCGCCCGCGCATCACCGCCAGATCGTCCATTGAAATCAAATTGCGAAATTTTATCCGCGACGGATCGCGAATCAGGCTCAAGACCTGGTCAATGTAAGTGTTGCCATAAATGTTGCCGGGAGCCAGACCGCTGGAGAGAGTCATGCCGGTCGTGTAGCCGACCATCACCGGCCTCCGATGGAAATGCTGGTAGTAGTAAAGCGGATTGAAATGATCGCCGATCAGCATCGGATACTCGACAACCGGGCGCGTGCCGGGTTCCTGCGCGAGCCGGTCGTAAAACGGAGAAATCTCATCCGCGCGGATTCTCGTGTTCAACGTAAAATCAGCCGGGGTCAAATCGCTGTGGAACGAGCGCTGCCATTCAATGCGTCCATATCGCTGCTGGTAAGCACCGTGGCTGGTGAAATTATTCGGCACAACATAAGTTTGCGGCAGCGGCCCGGCGAGCGCCAACGCGCCCACGAAGGCAAGGGCCAGCAGCGATTGCAACGCCGGACGCAAGGCCGCGCGTGCGGCGATCATTTCCAAAATGGATTGGATTCCGCAAGCCGCCAGCAGCAGGCTGACCGGCACCAGGGATATGCTGTATCGAACCAAAACGATTGCAGCCTGCGCCGAGTCAGGCCTCGAAAACAGCAACGCCAGCGCGTGCAGCGGATAAAGGCTGACCAGCATCCAGCCAAACCACGGATTACGACGGCACAGCCCGACCGCGCCGATAATCAGGGCAATCCAAAACAACGCCGCGAGAACCGCCTGTCCCGTGCCGCTAATCAACTCCGCCGCCACCGGCAACGATTGCCAGCTAAATGTTCCCTTCAACGCAATCGTAAAGAACGTGCTTTGCAGCGAATGAATCAAGGCCGGCAAAACCAAAACAGCGGAGATTGTCGCAATGGTAATTGCCACGACAATCCATTGCCGCAACGGAGGCGTGTTCGTTTCGGCCAGTGGAACCTTGCGAAATTTTTTCCAGACATGAAAAACAACTGCCGCCAGCACGGGCGCAGCCACCGTGACAATCGCAAACAGATGAAAATAAATTGCCAGCACGCCCGCACCGACAAAAAGAACCGCCGGACGCAAACCGTCCGACCGCATCCAGCGCGCCGCAAACAAAAGCGCGGCGAAACCGAACAACGCCACCGCGCTGTAGGGACGGCTGAAGCGGCTGTAAAAAACCAGCGTCGGGGAAATCGCCAGAAGAAATGCAAGCAGGATTGCGCAGCGTGTGCCGACAAGTTTTCGCGCCAGCATCGGCCCGGCAACCACGATCAACAGCCCGCAAACCAGCGAAGGCAGCCGCAGCCTGAATTCAGACCAGCCAACCGTTGCGCCCAAAAGCCATCTGTAAAAATTGAGCGGAATGCACGTCGCGCCGGGAATTGAGAAATGCGTCAGCAGCCACCACGGAGATTTCCCGATGACGTAATACAAGCCGTGCCATTCGTCATCAATGAGAACCTGTCCCGTCAGCAGATACAGACGCAGAAAGAGTCCGGCCAGAAACGCCAGCGCGAGTGCGGGCGCAAAATTGGATTCGCGGTTCCACCGCAACGGAATCTTCATTGCGGTGAGATTAGGTTAAAACCGCACTAGGTGGCAACTTCGCCATTCTTTCCGCGATAAAATTTGTTTGACCCGGCAAACAAGCAGCGTTAGTTTCAACCCGTGAATCAAAACTTGAACCTGCTGCTTGCGAACGCGCTGCTGACCAGCGCGGCAGTCGGGTTTTGATTCGTTCACGAACTTTATCAACCCACTGCCGGACGGCGGTGGTTTTTTTGTTTTAACTTCACCGCCGGACGGCAATAATTAGAAAGCCAGACACCATGCAAAAAGAACCGTCAAAAAAATATCAACGTTTCAAATTGGACGTTGAGTTCAAGGACCGTCAATGGCCGGGCAAACAAATCTGAACACGCGCCAATTTGGTGCAGCGTGGATTTGCGCGACGGCAACCAGGCGCTCGCCGTGCCGATGAACGTGTCGCAAAAATTGGAATTGTTCCAGACGCTCGTGAAGACCGGCTTCAAGGAAATCGAAGTCGGCTTTCCGTCCGCGTCGAACACGGAATTTGCCTTCAACCGCTTGCTCATCGAAAAAGGCCACGCGCCGGATGACGTGTGGTTGCAGGTGCTCGTGCAGGCGCGCGAGGATTTGATCGAGCGCACGGTCGAGTCGCTCGTCGGCGCGAAGAAGGCGATCATCCATTTGTATAATTCCACTTCGCCCGCGCAACGCCGCGTCGTTTTTGGAAAATCGAAAAAGGAAATTGTCGAGGTCGCCGTGCGCGGCGCGCAATGGATCAAAGACCGTTTGCCGCGACTGAAAGGCACGGAAATCATGCTCCAGTATTCGCCGGAAAGTTTCAGCGCGACGGAAGTGGAATACGCGAAGGAAATTTCCGAAGCGGTCATGGACGTGTGGCAGCCGACGCCGCAGCGCAAAATGATTTTGAATTTGCCGGACACGGTCGAAGTCGCGATGCCCAATGTTTATGCGGACCAAATCGAATGGATGTGCCGCAACATTAAAAACCGCGACTCGCTCCTCATCAGTTTGCACACGCACAACGACCGTTGCACCGGCGTCGCCGCGACGGAACTCGGCTTGCTCGCGGGCGCGGATCGCGTCGAGGGAACATTGTTCGGCAACGGCGAGCGCACGGGCAATTTGGACATCGTGACCGTCGCGTTGAATCTTTATCAGCACGGCATTGATCCGAAATTGGATTTCTCGAATCTCAATTCCATCATCGAAGTTTACGAGCGTTGCACCGGCATGACCGTTCCGCCGCGACAGCCTTACGCGGGCGAATTGGTTTTCACCGCGTTCAGCGGCTCGCATCAGGACGCGATCAAAAAAGGTTTGAACGAATGGAAAATTAATAAAAACATTTTTGATAAGGTCATTGAAAAACATACAGATGATGGAAGTGCTATTTCAAAACTTGTTGCCACAGACATTCGGCGAACTTTCTGGGACGTGCCATATCTCACGATTGACCCGGCGGACATCGGGCGCGAATACCGCGAAGTCATCCGCGTCAATTCACAGAGCGGAAAGGGTGGCGTGGCGTATTTGCTCGAAAGCGAATTTGGAATTGAATTGCCAAAAGATATGCAGCGCGAGTTCGGCCCGATTGCCAACGACGCCGTGGACAAGCTTGGCCGCGAAGTCAGCGGCGCGGAATTGAAGCAAATGTTCTGGCGAGAATACGTCGAGCGCAATTCGCCGTGGCAGTTGAAATCGTTTGAAACCGAAAGTAAAAATGGCGTCGTGAAATGCCGCGCGAAGTTTTTGCGCGACGAAAAAACCATTGAATTTCAAAGGCGAAGGCAACGGCCCGCTCGCCGCGCTCGTTCACGGCTTCGGAACAATTGACGTTCGCATTTTGAAATCTCCAATTACAGCGAGCACGCCTTGAGTACCGGCGAAACGGCGGCGGCGATTGCCTACATCCAGATCAAAACCGCCGACGGCAAAACGCGCTGGGGCGCGGGCGTGGACACGAACATCGAACTCGCGTCGGTCAAGGCCGTGTTGAGCGCGCTGAACCGTTTGTAGGGCACTTTTGAACAAGCACATTTCCGGCTCGTCAAAGCAACACCCAACGATTAGAGTCCTGATAAATTATGAAACCGAACCGCGTTTTTGTCGGCGCATTGACTTGCATCATTTTTGTCGCCGCCAGGCTTTTGGCGGACGACGCGACGCCGACCAACACCGCCGCCACCACGCCGACGGTTTATGTGCCCGACATGACGCACGAAAATGATCCGTTGCCCGACGGCGTTCTTGCCTGGGACAGATTGATGAAAGCCACAAACGCCGCCGCCGACCAGGAGCAGGCGCATTTCGTTTCAGCTTCACCAACATTTCCTCCGGCAACGTCGCCATCCTGAATGTCCATCCGTCCTGCGGCTGCACCACCGCGCAATTGCCGCCGCTGCCGTGGATCGTCGCCGCCGGGACGAACGGGCAGATTCCCATCACCGTCAATCATCGCAGGCAGGCCCGGCACGATTTTCAAATACGTTGATGTCTTCACCGACAAGGGAACCAAACGGCTCAATTTGCGTATCAACATCCTGCCGCCGGTCATTCCAACCCTGACCGACGAGGAACGCGCGGCGCGGCATCGCGGCCGCCAAAGTTGACCGGCAGGCCGTTTTCAAAGACGATTGCGCGACCTGCCACGTCAAAAATGGCGAGGGCAAATACGGCCAGGAACTTTTCGACGCCGTTGCGCCATCTGCCACGAGGCGAATCCCCGCGCCACGATGGTTCCCGATTTGCACACGCTCAAAGTTCCATACGAACGACGACTTCTGGCGCACCTGGATCGCGCACGGCAAACCCGGCTCGCTCATGCCCGCGTTTTCCACCGCGGAAGGCGGCCCGCTCACCGACATGCAAATCGCCTCGCTCGCAGCTTATCTCGACCAGCGAAATGCCGTCGCTCGTTCCGCGCGCCCGCGCAATAACGTGCCGCTTGCGGAAAATTTTCCGCGCGCTATGCTGTCAACCATGACGGCGACAATTGGTTGACGCGACCAATCATCGGCAAAATCTCCAAGCTCGGCCAACGGGTTCTGGGCGGCGGACAAATTTCCCGCGACGAAGCGTCTGTGGCTTTTCAATCTAGAATCGTCCGCCGACATTCTGGATTTGCTGTCGTGGGCCAACCGCATCCGCGAACAGTTCAAGGGCAACAAAATTCATCTCTGCTCCATCGTCAACGCCAAGGCCGGCGCGTGTTCGGAGAATTGCAGCTTCTGCGCGCAATCGTCGCATTACCAGACCGGCTCGCCGAAATATGGTTTCGTTGAACCCGAACCGGTTACCGAAGCCGCCGACGAAGCGAATAAAAATTCCGTCACCGCCGTCGGCCTCGTCGCCGCGTGGAAAGGACTGAACGAAGGCCCGATGCTCGATGAAGTCTGCGACCGCATCCGCGAATTGAAAGCCGGCGGCAAGACGCGTCCCGACGCCTCGCTCGGCATCATCAAGAAACAGGAAGTCGCCAACCGCCTGAAGGAAGCCGGACTCGAATGTTACGGCCACAACCTCGAAAGCTCGCGCCGCTTTTTTCCGCAGACCTGCACCACGCACACGTTCGACGACCGGCTGGAGACCATCGGCTATCTGAAAAAGGCCGGCATCAAGATTTGTTCCGGCGGCATCATCGGCATGGGCGAGACGCGCGAAGACCGCTGCGACCTCGCGTTTGAATTGAAAGCCATCGGCGCGAACGTCGTGCCCGTCAACATCCTCAATCCGATTCCCGGCACGCCGTTTGAAAAACTCGCACCGCTGCCCGTCATGGAAATTTTGAAGACCATCGCGTGCTTCCGTTTCATTTTGCCGCGCCAGGAAATCATGATCGCCGGCGGCCGCACCGTGAACCTGCGCGACGCGCAAAGCATGATCTTCATGGCCGGCGCGAGCGCGCTGATGGTCGGCAACTATCTCACCACGCTGAACCAGCCCGTCGAAAAAGATCTCCAGATGCTCAAAGACCTCGGCCTCGATCCGAACTGGGACAGCCACGATTTCAGCGATCAGGAAGAAACCGGCTGCGGCTGCGGGAAAGAAAGTTGCGAAGAAGTTTACGCGAAGGCATGAATTTGGTTTAATCGGAAGGTTCAGACTATGAAGCCAGAACTTTACCGACTGATTGATGGCTTGAGAAGCTCGCCTCGTGGACTTGAGGCAAGTTCGCTCATTCGTGAAATTGAAAAACAAGGCTTGGCTGTTGCCGAGGATGACATTCGAGAGGTAGTGGGTATTCGTGGTGGTGGCGGATTCACTCCGCCAAAGCGTGTCGTTGAATTTGTTACGCACCTTGCATCTAGACGCAAAATCTCGACTGCTCTTGATTTTGGTTGCGGCGTTGTGGGATTTATCGGCAAAGCTTTGGAGCAGAATAAAGCGAAAGTTACTGCGCTCACACAAGTTTCCGAGTGCGCCGCGCTTTCACAGTTGTTATGCAAAGGCACGAAGATTGACGTTGCTTGTGCTGACCCACTTGCATGGCTCGAAAAAACCAAGCTGCATTTTGATTTTGTGTTCGGCCTTCCTCCGTGGGGCTTTAGGTCTGAACTGCGTCTCCCAAATCAAGCGAGCAAAGCGCAGAGGTTTGATGCAATGATTGCCCACATTGCTTGGGCTGGTTCACGACTCGCCGATGATGGTATCGGTGTTTTTGTTGTGCCAGATAGTTTCGCTTGGAATCAGGTCAATCGGCCAATCGAAACTCTTGGCGAGTGCGGACTGCATCTGATTTCTTATTTGTCGCTGCCGACGGGTTCATTTCTTCCTTACACGGCTGCGCTCGGAGGATTAGCCATCGTCGCACGCAAAGGGACGGGGCGAGTCTTTGTTGGCGCACTTTCGGAAGACTCAAACCGGAACGAGGTGCTTCTCCGCAATTTCAATAGCGGGCGTGAAGGCCGCGATGTGGGAACTGGTCGGCTTGTTCAACCGGCAGATTTTCGCGGTGTCAGAGCATTGGAAGCACAAGAACAGGTTGATCGCACAGCCTCGCGACTCGGTCTTGCTCCAACTCGACTCCAAGCTATTTTGGTCGCCGTAAATCTTACGAAGTCGAGCGAGCCGCCCGGTTTCGAGGAACAACCGAACGCGGTATATCTCCCGCTCATTGGCAGGGGTGACGCGATGACTTCAACCGGACAGTTCCGAATGAAGCCGCACAATTACGCCCAGCTTCTTGTGAACCCTGCGGCGGCTGACCCTGATTATCTCGCCGGATTTTTTAACACTCCGTTGGGATTATCAATTCGAGAACAATCAACGTCAGGAGGGACAATCCCCAAGATTACGAAAGCGACGATTGGCCTGATGACGGTGTTCTTGCCTGACTTGAAAACGCAACGAACAACAGTTGGAACGCAGACACGAAACCATCCAAGTCCCGGCAGGGACGAAAGGTCCTTGCGGACGGCCACCACATTTCATGCCATTGCTGACGGGACTTTTTATTTCACAACGCGCAAAATCCAGCCTTGAAAGGCTGGGCTATTTTCGATTCGTCGGGGCGGCATCATCGGTTGTAGCGGCACTGTGTCAGCGCCGTCGCCGGTCACAGACCGACGCTACAGGATTTCGCTACGGAGTTTTGGCCGTTTTTGGTTGCCCAACTACATACACATGACCCTGCGGGCTTCCAGAAAAACCTGTATTTTGGCGATGTTTTGCTCTAAATGGTTGTAAATAAATGCCTTGAATTGCTTCGACGGCTATTTTTTGGAACCAAAAACTGTTGTCGAAGCCTCCGAGAGGCATTTTCGGGAGCCAAAAACTGCCATCAACGTCGTTGAGTGACATTTCCGGGAGCCGAAAATTGCCCTGCATATCGTTCGAGGCCGCGCGCGTTGCGCGCGAACATTCTGGGCAGCCAGCGTAATGGCCGCCGTAAAACGTCACCTAATGGGACCGCACCGGTGCCCAGCACACGGAATGGTTTTCGGGGGACTTCGCAGTCGGCCACCATGCGCCGGCGCATCGCCGACGAAATCAATCCGGCAAATCACGCCATTGCCGCCGCGCTAAAAAAGGGTCAACGTGATTTAGCAGAAAATAAGCCCAGCGCTGTTTCAGTTTCCGCCAGAATGTCCGCGACTTGCGCCATTCCTCCGCCGTCACGCGATGGCAGTGCTTCAGATTTTTTGAAAAAATTGCGCGCGCCTCGGCGGCGATTTTTGTATTTTCAAAGCGGATCATCAGCTCGTAATTGATTCGCAGGCTGCGCGTGTCGAGATTCGCCGAGCCGAGATACACGATATCGTCCACGATGATGAGT
This sequence comes from uncultured Verrucomicrobiae bacterium, assembly GCA_963755455.1. Taxonomy (GTDB): domain Bacteria; phylum Verrucomicrobiota; class Verrucomicrobiia; order Limisphaerales; family UBA11358; genus UBA11358. The sequence goes on along the minus strand of CAVWJH010000003.1, from coordinate 266,163 downwards.
TTCGCGTGCAGAATCTGCGGCTGGTATTCGTAAATCTCGATGTTCCCGCTTAAAAACCGGCGATACAAACCCTGCGCTGCGAGCATCGAAAGCAGCACGTCGGATTTTCCGGCCAGAATCAACTGCACCTTCCCGCCCTGCCGCGCCACGCGTTTCAACTCGCGCCGCAGCCGCCACGTCGGCAGAAAATACGCGATGATCATCCGCACATTTTTTGCGCGCTTCAAATCCTTGTGCAACGCGAGCTTGAATGGATTGCGTCCCCTGCCCGGCCCGCTGAACAGGAGTTGTTCCTCCGGCAGCGCAACGGTTTTTTTCGCATCGGATTTTCGCAGGCGCGTGAACCGTTTGTGCCGGAAGTCCGCGCGCCCGAACATTTCGTCAAACGACGCCTCCAGTTGCGCCGCCAGCGCGCCCTCGATTTTCAAGCCCACATCACACCAGCCGGATTTGACGCCGTCGCCCTCGTATTCCGTCGCGATGTTGAAGCCGCCGACAAACGCCACGCGCCCGTCGCATACGAGCAGCTTGCGGTGGTTGCGGATGATCAGGCGTTTCAACGCCACCGGATTGAACCGCCGGATTTCGCCACCCGCGCCCCGCAGCGGATCCCAAAACTTTGCGGGCAAAAAATACGAGCCGACCGCGTCCACGAGCACGCGCACTTTCGCGCCGCGCTTGCACGCGCCAACCAGCGCCTCGCGAAAACGGACGCCTACCGGACTGTCCTGAAAAATATAAATTTCCAGGCAAACCGACTTTTTCGCCGCGTCAATCGCCGCGAGCATCGCGGGAAAGACTTCGTCGCCCGTGCAAAGCCAATTAAGGGTGGAATTGGATTCAGCCATGTTTTTCTTTTCAGACCGCGTCCCGGTTTGTAAAGGACCGGCCACTGCTCGCCGGAAATCTCCTTCCAACCGATCATGGCATCTTGCCGGCGAAAACAGACAAGACAATCAGCGCTATCAATAGTATTTCGTCGCCCATAATGTTCATGGCATTAAGGTAATGCCAGCGCCGTCCGGTTGCCATGGGGTCTTTACCCCATGGCAGGTTCACTCATCATGACGCAACGCCTTGTGCTGGCTCAACATACTGCCGTCGGTTTTTTTCAGTTCGCAAAAAATCGAGGCTGATAAAATCGTCCATCCGCCGAGAATCAGGAACGCCAGATGAATGCCATGAATCATCTGCGGCGCGCTGGTGTGAAAACGGTCGGGAATGAACAGCGCCGTCAGCAGCGAGGCGGTGGCAATCCCAAAACTGATGGCCATCTGCTGCACCGTGCTCGTGATGGCGCTGGCCCCGCTGGTTTGCTTTTCGCTCACATCCGCAAAAACCAGCGTGTTCATGCTGGTATATTGGAGCGACGTGAACGCGCCATAGCTGAACACCTGGATCGCGATGAGCCAGACCGGCGTGCCCGCGCCGATGGTCGCAAATGAAATGGTCATCACCCCAAGCATCAACGTGTTTGAGATCAGGATGCGCCGGTAACCGAACCGCTTCATGATTTTTTGCAGCACCATCTTCAGGCTCACGGCGGCGATGGCCTGCGGCATGATGAGCAGGCCGGATTGAATTGGCGTGAACCCAAGTCCAACCTGATACAGCAGCGGAAAAAGAAACGGGATTCCTCCGATCCCCAGCCGCGTGAAGAAACTGCCGCCCACGGACGAGCGAAACGTGCGGATACCAAACAGCTTCAGCCGCAGCAATGGAAACCTGATGCGCGCCGCCCGTATTCCATAGGCGGCCAGACAAACGATGGAAACCGCCAGCAAGACCGCCATCGTGGGCACGCTCAATGAATGGTCGCCAAAAACTTCCAACACATACGCCAGCAGCCCGATGCCCGTGCCGAACAGGATCAGCCCGGCGATGTCGAGCGGATGCGGATTGGCTTCGCGATAATCCGGCAGGTGGCGAAAGACCAGGTAGAGACCGAGCAATCCCACCGGCAGGTTGATGAAAAAAATCATCCGCCAATGAAAATATGCGACAATGAAACCGCCGGCCACCGGACCGAGCATCGGGCCGATCAAGCCCGGAATGGCCACAAAGCTCATCGCGCGGATCAGCTCGGACTTTGGAAACGTCCGCACAAGCGTCAACCGTCCCACCGGCACCATCATCGCGCCGCCAAAACCTTGCAGGACGCGGCAGGCCACGAGCAGATGGATGCTGTTTGAAATGCCGCAGAGCAACGATCCCAGTGTGAACGTGCCAATCGCCCACGCAAACACCCGGCGCGTGCCGAACCGGTCCGCCATCCAGCCGCTGATGGGGATGAACACCGCCAGGCTCAACGTGTAACTGGAGAGCACCGCCTTCATGCTCAATGGCGCGATGCCCAGCGCCTTTGCGATGGCTGGAACCGCCGTGTTCAGGATCGTGGTGTCCAGCGATTGCATGAAGAATGCCACCGCCACCAGCCACGGCAAAAAGCGCTTTACAGCCTCGATTGAAATCGCCGAAGGCACCGGCGCGGCATCCGCTGCCACAACTGCCGCCTTCGGTTTTTTTACCATGCGCAGACATTAACGCAACCTCCGGGACAGTTCAATGCGCGCGGTTTTCCGTCGTCGTCCGGTTTGCACGGCGGCAACACGTTGCCGCCCTTGCGATTGTGTGTTTCCCGCGCCAAAGCGGTTGACAGCACGCCGGATTCAGCGCAATGTTTGAAATGTGCCGCCCAAATAATTTATGGCTGCAAACACCAGCACGACCCTCGACGCCCTTGCAATCCTGGTTCATTCCATCGGGCACGAAGCGAAATTGCGGGATTGGTTTTGCGCCATCGCCGGAAAATCCGCCGTCGAAAGGCGCAATGAAATTTTCGAGGCGGCCAGGCGCATGAACGAACAGGGCGAAGACCCAAAAATCATTTCTTCGCTGTTCCTGCTCACGGAGGAAAAAATCTTCGATGTCGCGCGGCAAACACTCCGCGAACACGGGCATATAAAGGAGTGATATGCTTATCCCGTTGACTCCCGTAGTATTTGGCGCGAGTTTGGTTGATGGACAAGCTGAAGTTTCCAACAACTTTGAAAGAGTTTCGTGAGCAATTTTCAGAGGAAGCGGCTTGTTTTGAATATCTGGGGCAAAGTCGTTGGCCCGCTGGCTTTGCTTGTCCACGATGCTCCGGCAGGAAGTATTGGGTCAAAGCTCGGCGGTATGTTTACGAATGCTCCGAATGTGGTCAGCAAACTTCCGTTACGGCCGGAACCCTCCTTCACGGCACACACTTTTCGCTCCGCGAGTGGTTTTGGGCCGCTTACTTGGTAGCCACACATACCCCAGGCATGAGCGGCACCCAACTACAACGGCAGATGGGCTGCAGCTATAAGACTGCTTGGTATTTGCTCCACCGGCTGCGACGCAGCATGGTGAATGAAAAGCGGGCGCTACTCAGCGGGCGTGTGGAAGCTGATGAGGTCATTATTGGCGGGCCTGTCAGCGGCAAGACCGGCCGTGGCGTTACCAAGGATGAAAAGAGCACGCTGGTCTTTGGCGCAGTAGAAGTGGTGGCGTTTACCGACAAGCGGGGAGGCCGTTTGGAGAAAGCTGGGCGGCTGCGGCTGGCGGTGACGCAACGGGCAGACGCCCTTTCGATTCGCCATTTTCTTACGACCCATGTGGAGCCGGGCAGTGAAATTTATACGGATGGTTGGAAAGGCTATTCCAAAACCGCTTTGGCCGACTACCGCCACGCATTGCAGCCGATCGCGACTCATGCGCTGCATATTCACCGCGCTTTCGGCAATCTCAAGACGTGGCTCAACGGCACGCACCATGGAGTTGACCCGAAGTATTTACAAAACTATCTCGATGAATTTGTCTTTCGCTTCAACCGCCGCAAGACCCCGATGGCAGCATTCCAAACGTTATTGGGCTTGGCTGCTCACAAAGCCCCGTCGGTTTCGAGAAAATGATTGGACGGGAGCCAACGGGATAAGCACAAGGAGTGAAATAAATTTGGCCGTCACGCTGGAACTCGCCGGCTTGCCGAACCGAAGCGTAAAGTGCGAAGACTGGTGTCCCGGGGGATTCGAACCCACGACCAACCCCGAAAGCTTTCGGAGCTGCCAACTTAACCGATAATTTTTCCGCCGCGTTGTTGCAACAGATGCAATGCAAGCCGTGGATTTTTTTTCGTTTCATTTCGCGCTCCAAGGTGCGCGCCTCCGCCAGCGTGGCGACTTCCAAAGACGCGACAAGCTCCAAATGGTCGCCCATCCGTTTCGTGGAGCGGGTATGTCCGCTGCGATGTTGTTCAACACGCCGTTCCAAATCGGTTGTTGAGCCGATATAATGCCGTCCCGAAGACCCGCGAAGCATATAAATCCACAGCATAATAAAAATGGTGCCCCGGGGGGGATTCGAACCCACGACCAATTGATTAAGAGTCAACTGCTCTACCAACTGAGCTACCGAGGCAACCAAAACGGGTGCGGAGTTTCCCACAACATATTCTTTTGTCAATCGCGATCAAATCCGCAAAACTTCCCGCGTGACCGGAACCTTTCAACCGCGCGACGGAAAAAAGTTTGAAGCCGCCCTGCTCCGCTTCGACGCGGAAAATTCCCGCGACCCGAATTCTGAAAATTCACAGCCGCGCGAACTGCTTTACGCGCAACGTTTGTCAAATTGGGTTTTGAAACTTTGCCCTGATGCTTCCGAAGAATTGCGCCTGGCCGCACGCTGCCAGCATTTATGCCGCTGGGAAATCCCGCGCAATTCTTATCCGATGACGCGACCCGGTTATTTGAAATGGCGCGCCGACCTGAAAAAATTCCATGCCGAAAAGTCCGGCGGCATTTTGCGCGAAACCGGCTACGACGAGGAAGCCATCCGCCGGGTGCAGGATTTGAACCTGAAAAAGAATTTTCCGGACGATGCTGAAACACGCATTCTCGAAGACGCGCTCTGCCTCGTGTTCCTTGAATTTCAGTTCGCCGGCCTCGCCGCAAAAACCGCCGAGGACAAAACCATCAACGCCTTGCAAAAATCTTGGAGCAAGATGACCGGGGCCGCGCGGGCCGAGGCTTTGAAATTAAACTACGGCGAACGCGAAAAAGACTTGCTACAGCGCGCGCTCAACGGCTGAATTGTTACAGATCGGGACCCGAATGGCACAATGTGGTTTCAGTTCAAAGGCGTGGCAAACGCAAATAGTTCACGCAATTGGGAGGCGACCGTGCCGCAGTAATATATTTTTCAGTTTTAGGAGACTTGCCGTTTCTGGCAATTTCACCCCCCTTCATAGATTTCCGCCGTGGCTCTAAAGTGGTCGGATGGTAAAGAAACCAGCCCCAACCATCCGCGACCCGTATCCGGCGACTTGTTAGGCCCATGGTCATAACTCAAACTAGGGCTTGGTTTTAGTGGTCACAAACTGAATATCGCCTAACGATCCAAAGCTGAGCCACGGCGCGAAAAACCGCAAGCGCGAATTTGCTGCAAACCTCCAAATGAAGGAGCAGCCGCCGTTTGCTCCAGCGCGGTGTTAGGCCACAAATCGTGAATCTTCATAAAACCATCCGACAAAAATCTCATCCAATAAATCAGACTGCTCCGCACTTGCTCGCGCCGACCAAATCTGCGCGAGCCGAATCCCGCCGCTAAAAATGTCTGCCAACCAATCACGAAAAATCAAAATACCGAAACTCTCCGCCAGCCAAACCAACTCTACAAAAAATCTCAACGCAACTTTGTGGCCTAACGTAGAAAGCTGAGCCACCGCCGACCTGCGACGCGAACCGCGATAGCGGAACTGCAAGCGCCAACGGCGGTTGGCTCCGGCGACTTGTTAGGCCACATCAACGTCATAACTCAAATAAACTCGGCGAAAATAAACGCTCAACAATCCGAAAGCTCTGCCCGGTCAGTTCGCACCGCCAAGCGCGAGCCTAAGTCCGAGCTAACTTCCGCAATCTTTCGCATCTCAAGTCTGCGAACCAACTATCGCTCCGCAACGAAACCGACTCAATAAAAATCCAGAAACTCGATGTGGCCTAACGAAAAAAGCTGAGCCACCGCCGACTCGTGACGTGAACCGCGATAGCGGAACTGACCGCGCCAACGGCGGTTGGCTCCGGCGACTTGTTAGGCGATATATTTCTCATGTTTACAAATCAACTCCTCCACTCGCTTCCAATCGGTAATTTCGCGTATCAAATGCCAGTGCATAATCCGGTGCCAGCGTATCTTGCAAATCATGCAAACGGCACCGCCCGCAAATCCAAGCATGAGCCATCCGCATGATGAGTAAGCTGTAGATGCGATAGCTAGGACCGATAATACGATATAAACGGCAAGAAAACTCCACAATGCGAACTCGCCTGCTATAGGCTCGCCGAAAAATCCCAAAGTCTTAATCTGGTATTTCTGTTGCCGTTTTAGTAATGCGATGTCTTCTTTGTTGAGATACATAAACTGAATATCGCCTAACGAAAAAAGCTGAGCCACCGCCGACTCGCGACGTGAACCGCGACAGCGGAACTGCAAGCGCCAACGGCGGTTGACTCCGGCGACTTGTTAAGCAGCATATCAATAAGGGATCAAATTGGGAATCTTTTCCATCGCCGCCGCTACCTTATTGTCCCAGTTGGTAGAGGTGGACTGACATGGATACCTGACACGGTAAGCCTTAATAGCTGGAAATAAACCACCATAATAATTCCCAGAATCCTTTGTTTGTGGCTTCTCAAGCTGAGACAAATAAACCACGCCGGTATCAAGCCGTCTTTCTAACTCGTAAATGAGCGCGTTGGTGTCACCCTTCCGTAACATCTGGACATCGTCGAATGCTTGCGATACATCTCCAAGCTGATAGTCAAGACTAAGGTATCTATACTTGTCTGTCACGCGATGATGCTCATACAGCGAACCACCAATCGCCCCCGCAATCAAGGCGACTACGACCAACATAAATGAATGGGATTTTTTTATAGCGCTCAATGCTGCCTAACGATCCAAAGTTGAGCCACGGCGAGGAAATGCCCGTTGAACGTGGCGAAGATAATCAAGTTTCACAAGAATGTCCAAGCGCAAAGCGTTCACGCCGTTGGCTCCAGCGCGGTGTTAGGCCACCCGTTCAAAAAACCATATCCTATCAGAACTCTCAGCTTGAGGCTGTGGTAAGAGTCTTAAAGTCAGCAAGGGTGGGATTTCCCTCACTTGGAGCTTTATTTCGTCATCTGGAAAAATATCCAAAAGTTCTTCATCAGTTTGATGAAATATCACTTGGGTCTCTGAAACCTCTGCTTGTCCAGTGGCAAGAAGCTTCTCGCCCCGAAACAACTTGGAAGGAATCATCGGAATCTTTTGGTGTTCATATTCAATCTTCATATTATGATTTGGTTGATTTACCCTATAATTCAGAGCCGGATGTTTCTGATGAAATAATAGAATATTGCATCAAGTGGCCTAACGTAGAAAGCTGAGCCACCCGCCGACTTGCGACGTGAACCGCGACAGCGGAACTGACAGCGTCAACGGCGGTTGGCTCCGGCGACTTGTTAGGCGACTGGTCTCTCATCACTTTGAAGTGAACCAAAAGAAAATAGCACAAGCAACCCACGAAACACCGAGAACCACCGCCATCCACGGCGTATAGATTCTGTCACCAGGCCCTGGAAACTGTCTCCGCCTCTCCTCTGTCCAAATCTTCCTATTCAACCAGTTAAATCCGGCAATCACCTGTCTGCTAAATACAATAAAAATGATGCCGAGCACCAAAAATACAATCGCTGGAGTTTTTGTGTTCATGCGCGAAGTCGCCTAACGTAGAAAGCTGAGCCACCGCCGACTCGCGACGTGGATTGCAACCGCAGCGGTAACGGCGGTTGGCTCCGGCGACTGGTTAGGCGGCTGGTGTCTCACGTTTTGATCTGAATATCGCCCATAAAATAGTGCCAATGATCAAGCCGATAATCCCACCGATAAAGAAAAGCGCAATACAAGCAATCGGTAAGAACATGGGCCGCCTCCATCACCGGTCGCAAGACAAATACCAATCACAACTACTGGAGGTATAATGCCGCCCGTCAATGTCCCGACAAGACCAAATACCCACCATCTCCGCTTCCGCTGTTTCTGCGGCTCGGACAAGCTGGCTGGCATCTTTGTGTTCATAGCTATAGCCGCCTAACGTAGAAAGCTGAGCCACCGCCGACTCGCGACGTGAACCGCGATAGCGGAACGGCCAGCGCCAACGGCGGTTGGCTCCGGCGACTTGTTAGGCGACACGGTCATTTCGAGACCAGCCCCTTCCGCTGCATATGATAATCCTTGAGCATCGCTTGGATGTGGCTTCGAGCGGCCACGGCACTGACATAAATCTCCTGCTTCTTTGCTTGGATGTCTTCAATCTTTTTTCGGATCTCTGCGGTCATCACGGTATTGAGAAGATGAAACAGCTCTGGATCATCCTCGGTGAAAGCCAGCGATGAGTAATAATCTAAAAGACGCATCGCCTGCTCGCAGCCGGGTGAGTCTGTGTCGTATTGTGCGATAGTGCTGATGCCGCTAAGAAAGTGCTCTCGAATCCTGATCTTGCGGTCTGCCGCGATGCGCTCCGCATCTGCCTTGGCGTCTCTCTCGGAACGCTCACGCTCCAATCGCTCCATAAACTCCAACTGCCGATCAAGCATCCCCTTCTGGAAACGCTTCTGGTCGCGGAGTAACCACCACTGCAAAACCGCGCCAACGACAAGTGCCAAAATAGCCGCAAATGCAAGCTCTGACACTTTTGACCAATCAACAGCCGATGTCGCTAAAAATGGCATAAACGTAGTGTCGCCTAACGAAAAAAGCTGAGCCACCGCCGACTCGCGAGGTGAACCGCGACAGCGGAACTGCAAGCGCCAACGGCGGTTGGCTCCGGCGACTTGTTAGGCGGCTCGTGTCTTACCATCCAAATATCCATACAAGAAATGTAAGTATAAAAACTGCCATGATGCCCATGATGCCAGCACAGGTCGTCATATCTACTGCTGCCAATGCTGTCTTCACGCGGCCATCGCCTGAAAGCTCGAAACACTTCCGAGTCGCTCTCGCTGACATCAAGGCTGGAATAAAGAATAAAGCGCCGAGTGGGACGCGGAAAAGCACAAATGCAAAAAACGACTTGGCGAACAAGGGCAGAAAAAATGGCAACGGATAAAGCCAGACCAGCCAAGCGATGGTGGTCGGCTGACTCAACTGCGCGAAAACTGCCCGGCTCAAATGCACGCGCCGGGAAATGTCGGCTGCGACACAAACCAGAATAATCAATGCGAGTATCTGCAACATAGCCGCCTAACGTAGAAAGCTGAGCCACCGCCGACGCGCGGCGTGAACCGCGACAGCGGAACTGACAGCGCCAACGGCGGTTGGCTCCGGCGACTTGTTAGGCCACATCGGCGTCATATCTCAAAATAAATACTTCCCAAACGGCTGGTCAGCGGCAAATCTAACGCACGCCTTAATATCTGCAATCGTCAACTCTGGCCGCTCGGCCAAAATCTTCTCGATGGACTCGCCAGTGCCGATGCGCTTGATAATCTCTGAAACGCGAATCGGCAAGCCGCGAATGCACGGCTCTCCATTTTCGACCTGCTTGTCTCTCGTAATAATCTTTTCGTAACTCGCGCGTCTCATGTGGCCTAACGTAGAAAGCTGAGCCACCGCCGACTCGCGACGTGAACCGCGACAGCGGAACTGACAGCGCCAACGGCGGTTGGCTCCGGCGACTTGTTAGGCGGCTGGTCGTCAAAATGAAATGCCATGATGGAAATAGACAACATGGTGTGCAGCGTCGCAAGCAAGAACAGCCACCGAGTAATTGGTGCCGCTTCTCCACTGGTGACAAATATAATAATCCGCCAATGAATCATCCTCCGGCTTCCACCATGCCGGTGTGTTTCCACCGCCGCTGTCGGAGATGAAAGTAGCTCGGTCGCTGGATGTAAACCGGGATGAAACTATCTGGGCGACAACATTGGAGTCAGCCACGAAACGAAGCCAAGCTCCTCCGGCATCGCCAACAATCACCTGTCTGGCCTTCAGATTTGAGACACCAGCCGGTGGCTGCTGACCAAACTCAGTGGCGTAGCATTGGGCAAGCGTCTGCGGATCAGTTGGCTCACTCACGCCACCGCAGCCTGAAAGAACCAAAGCCACAGCCAAACAAAAAGATGGTAGTAATAGCCTCATGCGCGAAGCCGCCTAACGAAAAAAGCTGAGCCACCGCCGACTAACGACGTGAACCGCGATAGCGGAACGGCAAGCGCCAACGGCGGTTGGCTCTGGCGACTTGTTAGGCCACTGGTAAATCATACACTCAATGTCCTGCCGATGAGCGACTCAACAATCCGAATATCTTCCGCATCACTCTGGCGACGATACTGCGTCGTGTCCGTGTTGACAAGCAATCGGCTGACTGTCACGCCGCTGTCCGAATTCTCCGCAGCCAAACTAAAAATGCAATGTCCCGTCCAGCTCCGCCATAAATCAAGCGACGAATCGCCAAGTAAAACCACCCACTTATCTTCCATAACCTGCGGCCACAATCCGGCTCGCAATCGCTCTGCTTCGGAAGGCGTGAACGTGCGCTGAAATACCAACTCCATGCGAGACGCACCGAGCGGCTTCATCTTCGGCAACCAATGGTCACGGCCTAATCTCATAGAATGCGCGAAGTGGCCTAACGTAAAAAGCTGAGCCACCGCCGACTGGTGACGTGAACCGCGATAGCGGAACGGCAAGCGCCAACGGCGGTTGGCTCCGGCGAGAGGCTGTGTTAAAACTATTGGGCCGGAGTTGTGAAGTAAGTTGGCAGGTTGGAAAGTGGGGTTATTTAACCCGGCGGGTTGAAGGCGGGCATCGGGCAATAAGGTGAATGATCCGGTGTATGGGATGGAACGGGCCGCTTTTTTCGAGGGCAGGCGTCTCCGCCGGGCTTTTTAAGCCACCGCCGCCATCAATGTCTCGAACCTCACGAGGTTCAGCACGCGTTTGAGGTTGTAGGCCAGCGTGGTCAGGCTCCATTCGCACCGCACCTTCTCCAGTCCCTTGAGCAGGAAGTGGGTGTAGCCAAACCACCGCTTGATCGTCCCAAAAGGATGTTCGGCCAGCGTCTTGCGCAATTTGAACTTCCCCGGCTGTTGTTTCATCCGTGCGGCCATCGCTTCCATCAAATGTTCGTTCTCCTCCCGCGTGATCGTCCGGCTGCCTTTGTTCCGGGTGCAGCGGCTTTTCAACGCGCAGGTGTTGCAGGCATTGGTGCGGTAGTATCTGATCTCCCGGCCTTTTTCAAAGGTGGGAAAACGATAGGTTAGTGTGTCGCCCGCCGGACAGACATAGACATCCTTGGTGGCGTCATACTGGAACCGGCTTTTGCCATACAGGCCGCACGCCGTGTTCGCGCTGGTGTCCGCTTTCGGAAGGTAAGGCGTGATTCCCTGTTCCACGCACCGGCCCACTTCCGCCGTGTTGTAATAACCCGCATCCGCCACCACTTCCATTTTGGCCAGTTCCAGATTGGCCTTGGCCTCCAAAGCGACATTGGCCAGTTGCTGGCAGTCCGTCCCCTCGTTGGTCACGTCCGCCGCCGCGATGAGCTTGTGTTTGGCATCCACGGCCATCTGCGCGTTGTAGCCCACGATTGTCCCGTGCGCCGCGGGCATCTTGCGCGTGTCCGGGTCGGTCACGCTGATCTGCTTGTGCTCCGCATCCAGTTGCGCCAGCAGTTCCTTGTGCCAGTCCTGCCGGTCTTGGAGCGCGGCAATCTTGGCAGTCAGATCACCTTTGCTGGGGGCCACGCCGCCCGGTTCCGCCGCGTCCGCCGTGTCCAGTTCTTTCAAATACCCGGACAGCCGGGCATCGGCGCGGGCAATCAAATCCTGAAGCTTGTCCGCATTGAAGTTCTGGTCGCGCGCATTGACCGCCGCGAACTTGCTGCCGTCAACGGCCAGCAGCTCCCCGCCAAAAAGTTCCAGCTTGCGGCACAACAAGGTGAACTGCCGCGCCACGGCCTTGAGCGGCTGGAGATTGTCTTTGCGGAAGTCGGCAATGGTCTTGAAGTCGGGCGTCTGTTTGCCGGTGAGCCAGATCACCTCCACGTTGCGGTGGCACTCGGCTTCCAGTGACCGGGACGAGCGGACGCGATGCAGATACCCGTAGAGATAAAGTTTGAGCAGCGCCCCCGGATCATAAGGCGGACGCCCGGTGTCCGCGCAACGGGCCTTGTCAAAACCCAGCGCGTGCATATCCAGCGACCCGACGAAGGCGTCGAGGAAGCGCACGGGATTTTCAGGCCCGATGTAATCCTCAAGCCGTTCCGGGAAGAGCAGTGTTTGAGAGCGATCCAGGCCGGCGCGATGTTTCATGCTTGATTAAGACCATCCACCGGCGTAAAGGTTTCAACAATGTCAGCGTTTTCACACAGCCTCGCGACTTGTTAGGCCACATGGTCGTCATACTGATTTGTGAACGGATTGCGGGCGAGCCAAATAGATAACTCCCTTCGTGAGCTTCCACAATCCGAAAAGGCCAACTATCGCAAACACCGCAATGATTCTAACTCCACCGAGATAAGTGCTGGAATCAAAATAGCTGTAACAAGGATAAAACATGATACCTGCCAAAAATATAAGCGTCGCACCAATGAATGTCTGCCGTCTGCCGTCTCTTCGTATCTCCAAACATCTCTCTGCACAAAATCCCTCGATTTTAGAATCTGCGTCGGATGCTGACAGACCATTCGAGACCAAGAACTTCACGAACTAACAATGCTGACTCACCCCAGATAATCCTAGCTCTGGCTTCGGTGATGACTTGCTCGGTGGTCATGGTGCGAATGTGGCCTAACGTAGAAAGCTGAGCCACCGCCGACTCGCGGCGTGAACCGCGACAGCGGAACTGACAGCGCCAACGGCGGTTGGCTCCGGCGACTTGTTAGGCAGCTTTTCTCTTACCATAATGTCTGAATAAATAAATCCCAACTCCATCCAATACCAACAAAATCGCAAATATAACTACTGACCTTGTAAGCTGCCGATGCTCATAGTAGCGCATAGCTACCCGCGACTCCTCGCTGAAAGCTGCCACTGTTTCCGGTGTGCGATTTGTCATCATCGCGTCCATCGTCGCCTTTCGTTCCTGCCGCCGGTATGAAATACCTCCGAGAATGTTGCCTGAACTCGCGCCAGGCATAGCTATCGCCAACTGCACCAGCAGAACAATGCCAATCACCGCAATGTCAAATGCTCTGCGCATGGTAGCTGCCTAACGAAAAAAGCTGAGCCACCGCCGACTCGCGACGTGAACCGCGACAGCGGAACGGACAGCGCCAACGGCGGTTGGCTCCGGCGACTTGTTAGGCAGCATCATATCTCAACTCGACTTCTTCTGCTCCAAATCTGCCAACCGCTTCCGCAACTCGCGAACCTCGCGCTGCAAGCTGGATGTCGCAGCCGCGCCAAAGAAAAAGCACATCGGCAAAAAGCAAAGAAATGGAATCACCCACGAGCTAGGGCCGCGGCTCATATCGCCCCAAAGTGCGATGTATGAAAGGCAGGCGCAAAATACAAATGGCATCCAATGCGAGATAGACTGGGCTATGGTTTTCATAATTTTGTGGTGTGGTTTGATGTAAATGCTCGATGCTGCCTAACGTAGAAAGCTGAGCCACCGCCGACCTGCGACGTGAACCGCGATAGCGGAACTGCAAGCGCCAACGGCGGTTGGCTCCGGCGACTTGTTAGGCATCGTGGTCATACTCAAATCATCTCACCTCTGAAACAACATCTACAATGTCAGCAAGCTGAAATCCCAACTCATCCGGCTGTGAAATGGCTCTGACGCCAATCTTCACAATCTCGCGTCCCCATCCAAGATAAACCTCGTGGATGCGGCGACCATCGGCAAGAACCAGCGTAACTCGATTGACGCCGTAAGACGACTCACCAAAACTGGCGGCTCTATCTGCAAGCTGGTCTGGAAGTGAAAGTGTCATGGTGCGAACGATGCCTAACGATCCAAAGCTGAGCCACGGCGCGAAAAACCGCAAGCGTGAATTTGTGCGTGACTGCCAACGGCAGGCGTAGCCGCCGTTGGCTCCAGCGCGGTGTTAGGCATCATCATGCTGTCAAAGCTGCCAATCTCTGCCTACGGAAATGCCGAATGTCTCTCCACCGCGAAACGCTTACTAAAACAAAACCGACTATCAAAACGAACAAACCAATAAATCCAGTAGTCTCCACAGAAAACGCTGCGCTGGCAAAAACGGCGACTGCACCGAAGTTAGCGCAAACGACGGAAACAAGACTGAATTTGGATAGTCTTACGTCTTTATAGCCGGTGATGCGAAATGGCCAAACTCGTGGACGCGCGCGGGGCAATAAACCGAGAGCGGACTGAAACATGACGAAGGCGAACAGAATCGCAAGCACCAAATCCATTATGTGTTCAGCGGTCATGGTAGTGGCGATGATGCCTAACGAAAAAAGCTGAGCCACGCCGTAATAACGACGTGAACCGCGATAGCGGAACTGCAAGCGATAATAGGCGTTGGCTCCGGCGACTTGTTAGGCCACAAAGACGTCATAACTCAAATAATCTCTAGCGAATCAATCCGGTCACGCTTCCGGCTGCTCATGCTTGATCAAATCGCACACCAACTCAAATCGAACGACTCACATCACCGTCAGACCAACCGCCTAAGTAATAGGTCAAACCGATCTTGTGGCCTAACGTAGAAAGCTGAGCCACCGCCGACCTGCGACGTGAACCGCGATAGCGGAACGGCAAGCGCCAACGGCGGTTGGCTCCGGCGACTTGTTAGGCAGCGTGGTCATGGCCATGCTTGCGGCGCGAAATAAATCCGTAGCCTGCAACTGCCCAGAAAATAGCAGCAGCACATAGCGACCACCAAAAGAATCTGTCGTCTGTTTGAACTGGATAGCCGACTGCCGAAATCACGGCTAACGCCTGCCAATATATAAATGCGGCAAATGCAGCGCATAGAGTGCCGATGACTGCCGCGATGATGGATGTGGTTTTAGTTTTCATATTTTTGTGATGTGTGCGAACGCTGCCTAACGATCCAAAGCTGAGCCACGCCGACGGGCGAGTGGCTCCGCAAACTCGATAATCGTTGTATAACTCAAACCGTCCATAAACTCAAGGGGCAGTCGGCGTTGGCTCCAGCGCGGTGTTAGGCCGATAAATCGTCATATCTCAAACTGACCACTCCAAAATCAACGCCGCAGCCGGATACCGACAAAAATGCAACTCGCCAAAAGTCACGCAGTAACTACAACGCGACCACCAACTGCTGCCACAGTCAAAATAGCCATCCAAAGAACTCCGCCGAACTCGACAGGTCTGCCGGTCTGGAAATATCTTTGGAGCTTTTCTGGCATCGTCGCCATCTTTTTGCGCTTTCAAATTGTCCTGGCTCATATATCGGCCTAACGTAGAAAGCTGAGCCACCGCCGACTCGCGACGTGAACCGCGATAGCGGAACTGCCAGCGCCAACGGCGGTTGGCTCCGGCGACTTGTTAGGCGGCGGTCTCATCGTAAAACACTATGACAATGCTCAACAATCTCCGTGAGTATGTCGTCCTGACACTGTGGCTCTCTGACGAAAAACCAAAACTCACCGAACTGATTGTTGATGCTGAATGTGTGGCCTCGGTATGAAAAGTCAATCCATACCTCCGTGACATGATCGGTAAGAAAACCGGTGATAGAAACTCCCGACAGCTTGGCGATGTGGTCGCGAAGCTCTGACCACGGACAACTCTCCGGCATCGAGGCAAACCAACGCGAGCCATCGTTGGCCGTGTGTGTGAGTAACTTCGTCTTCACGAAAAATGTGTAGCCGCCTAACGAAAAAAGCTGAGCCACCGCCGACTCGCGACGCGAACCGCGATAGCGGAACTGACAGCGCCAACGGCGGTTGGCTCCGGCGACTTGTTAGGCGCGATCATACAAAACTCCAAGATAAAATCTCGCGAACGGCTCCGCCCATGCCACGAGTAAACTCCAAAGCTGGTGCCTCGACAACAACAGACTGGCCAGAAAACTGCCGCTCAAAATCTCGCTCTTCTTCTTTCGTCTTGAAGTAGGCAAAAATATCGGAATCTCCCTCGCCGGGAACCTCGCCGCGACCTCGGATATAAAGATGACCTCCATCTGCTCCGTTGCGCAGAATCTTGACTGCTGAAAGGTGGACGGTCATAAAGCGCCTAACGAAAAAAGCTGAGCCACCGCCGACTCGCGACGTGAACCGCGATAGCGGAACTGACAGCGCCAACGGCGGTTGGCTCCGGCGACTTGTTAGGCCACATGGTCATAAAATCAAGCTGTCGCTAAACTGGGTAAAAGCATCGCGGCTAAAATAAATGCGGCGATGGAAAAGGCAATACAAGGAAGTGCATGACCTTTCGGGCCAAAAAGCGCGAACAGCAACGCTGCAAAAAGCAAAATCAAAGCGCATGGGATCAAAAATACAACAAGCAACGCCACGGCGTCGGGCGGGCCGGAATGCCGAGGATGTGGAAATGACGCGCAAATATAAAACAGCACCGGTGCAATAATGACGTATGCCTTGAATGGGAACACCACAAACCGCAACCAGGCTTGCTTGCTGTGTGGAATGATTTGCATGGCGTGTAATGTGGCCTAACGTAGAAAGCTGAGCCACCGCCGACTCGCGACGTGAACCGCGACAGCGGAACTGCAAGCGCCAACGGCGGTTGGCTCCGGCGACTTGTTAGGCATCAAAGACGTGAAATCCATAATAAAATCAGGCAAATCCAAACGCTCACCAACTGGCAAGCTGCCGCACTTGCTCGCCGCATCAAACCGGCGCGAGCTGAATCCTGGCTAACTGCGGATAACTTGCTCATCTCAAATCGAACCGCTCAAATCTTCGCCAGACCAATCAACTCGATAAAACCTCAAACCAATCTTGATGCCTAACGAAAAAAGCTGAGCCACCGCCGACTCGCGACGTGAACCGCGACAGCGGAACTGACAGCGCCAACGGCGGTTGGCTCCGGCGACTTGTTAGGCATCAAAGACGTGAAATCCATAATAAAATCAGGCAAATCCAAACACTCACGAATCCGACGGCTCCGCACTTGCTCGCCGCATCAAACCGGCGCGAGCTAAACCTGAACTAACTCGCCGCGACTTTCTCATCTAAATCGAACTACTCTCTATCTTCGCCAGACCAACCAACTCTATCAAATCTCAAACCGATCTTGATGCCTAACGAAAAAAGCTGAGCCACCGCCGACTTGCGACGTGAACCGCGATAGCGGAACGGCCAGCGCCAACGGCGGTTGGCTCCGGCGACTTGTTAGGCCACTGGCTGTCGTTCAATCCAAACCTCATAAAATCAAACGCCGAAATGACGGCTCCGCACTTGCTCGCCGCGCGAAACCGGCGCGAGCTAAAACCATCCGAACTATCGGCAACTTACTCATCGAAATGCTTCTACTTCCAATCATCGCCAGCCAAACCAGCTCGGTCAAAATCAAAAATGCGGAAGTGGCCTAACGAAAAAAGCTGAGCCACCGCCGACTCGCGACGCGAACCGCGATAGCGGAACTGACAGCGCCAACGGCGGTTGGCTCCGGCGACTTGTTAGGCGACCCGCTTGAATGTAAGTCTAGCATAAATAGAAACTCCAAACGCTCCGCCGACACTGCCAGCGACCAACTCTGGAACACGCACCGGCCAGTGAAATAGCACCATAAACAACAACATGACCAAACAGCCCAGCAATAAACCGGCGATGAAACCAGCAAGCCAAGATATACGATGCTGCGTCCGGCGTAGCCAAATGAAAATCGGCACAACCAAAAGGAGAAAAGCCGCAGTAACGATGCCAGCAGCATAAAGCAGGATGACAGGAAACTCTGCAAACCGGCCAAATGATGATGGATGCCAAATAGCGAAATAGCCCTGAAGTAATGCGGAACTAACCAGCGTCGCACTGAAAATGGATATGACTTCTCGCATAATGGCTCGGTCGCCTAACGATCCAAAGCTGAGCCACGGCGCGAATAACTGCAAGCGTGAATTTGCTGCAAATCTCCAAATGAAGGAGCAGCCGCCGTTGGCTCCAGCGCGGTGTTAGGCCGATGCCTCATAAACTCAATCTGTAAAGAACCATCATTAACGCCGCAATGAATAGAGAATCAATGGCCATGTGCGCGAAAAATGAAATCCAATAGGCAACCGGCGCATCTGCTCTGGAAAAAGTCTTGATGTCGGAAAGGTAACGTGATGTTGGCATTGCAATCTCTCTGCGCTGCCATGCCCGAATCAGGTATGAAGTCAGCCAAATCACAAACAAAGCAAACAAAGCTGCCAAAAAAATCACCTCGCTCCGCTCGTCCGGTTTAACTGGCTTAAAATTCATAATCGTGAATCGGCCTAACGTAGAAAGCTGAGCCACAGCCGAACGACGATGTTAAAATGCCAAGCGCAGCGGGCGACGGCTGTTGGCTCCGGCGACTGGTTAGGCATCAGCGACATAAAATCTAAATAAAATGAAATCCAAAACTCCGCGAACCAATTCGGTTCTGCTCAAAGCGGTCAACGGTGAAGTCGAACACTCCGGCATGGCTGCGATGACCGATCACGCTCGACAAATCGAACTCGAACTAAATGCTGCTTTCGACGCAATCGAAACACAACGCGAACACATCGCTGAGCTAAAATCCCAAATCGCCGCCGCGATGCCTAACGATCCAAAGCTGAGCCACGGCGCGAATAACCGCAAGCGTGAATTTGCTGCAAACCTCCAAATGAAGGAGCAGCCGCCGTTGGCTCCAGCGCGGTGTTAGGCATCACTTCTTACCTGGCAACTCATCAATTTCGTCAGCTTTGACCGTGATTGGCAACAAGTTCCCGTTGTGGCTGATTTGGATCGTGACATCGCCCTTCGATGTCATACGTCCGCTTGCCATATCCACAGTCGTATCTCCGCCAGCGACCTCGAATGTGTCGTGCTGCACCAGTCTTAACTCCGCGACGACTTCACCATGTGACTTGAGCCAGATGGCACTAGTTGGAGAGACCGCTTTCTGCTTCTCGACCACAAACAAGGTGGTCGCCAATCCGAGTCCGATGGCTGCTATAGCAAGCACATATTTTTTCTTCATGTTTCCTTTTTTGTTGTTGTTTGGTATGCAAATTATGACGTGGCCGTGATGCCTAACGTAGAAAGCTGAGCCACCGCCGACTCGCGACGTGAACCGCGATAGCGGAACGGACAGCGCCAACGGCGGTTGGCTCCGGCGACTTGTTAGGCATCTGGTTTCTCATCTGACAAATCTTTCTGAAATCTCTTCCGCTGCACCGCTCGCGCCAATAATGAACCAATCACGATGCAACCAAAAGAACCAAACCAAACTAACGGATTGGTGATGCGATGGTCTGGCGAAGCAATCGCGCTTGTGATAAAAACTCCTAAACCAAGACCGCCGATAACACCTCCGCAATACTCGCCGGTCGGAATAACAAATCCCCACTTCATCAATCGTTCAGTTTTCATAAAGCGTAAGATGCCTAACGTAGAAAGCTGAGCCACCGCCGACTCGCGACGTGAACCGCGACAGCGGAACTGCAAGCGCCAACGGCGGTTGGCTCCGGCGACTTGTTAGGCCACGGTCTCATCTCAATCTCCATTTCCCAAAAATCCATGACATGATTGGATAAATGTTTGGTAATCCTTGAATGAATATGTGTAGCCGCATGAAACTCTATCGTGATTCGTCGTGTCAATGTAAATGGAGTAATTGGTGCCAAAATCAACATACTCATGGTGCATGACGTAGTATCTACCGTCAGTGACCGCCCAAAGCAAACGCCTGTGAGGAAACTGTGCTGCGCAATCCGATATGATTTCTGGCGGGATGTTTGTCTCGGAGTGAAGCTCGTGAAAACTCGAAACCTTCTGCAATGCCTGCCAACAATCCCTCGGCAGCATAACGCTCTCGGCGTAGCAATAAAATGCCGCCATCGCGATAATGAATAAAAAGATACGAGTATGTTTCATGTGCGTCGAGTGGCCTAACGTAGAAAGCTGAGCCACCGCCGACCTGCGACGTGAACCGCGACAGCGGAACTGCAAGCGCCAACGGCGGTTGGCTCCGGCGACTTGTTAGGCCACCAAGTCCTCATAACTCACTCCTGAATCTTCGGTAAATCATGGCTGTCAGTCCAGCCGGAATAAGTGCGACGATGCTGATAATCAGTGCGTGAACCAAAAACATGACAATCGCCCACGAAGCGCCAGAACCAACTGGCGGTGGTGTGTTTGCGAGTCTAGGAAGAAATGGGCCGTGTGCCGCATCAAGATAAGCAAAAAGAAATACTGCCCAAAACACCCCGCTAACCGCCGCAACAAGAGTGATACAAAATGCCAAACTTCGGCGACGGCTCCAAACGCGCAGCACGCACAACTCAACCAGTGCCGTGATAACTAGCATCGTGAGAATGTTAAGTGACGCGCTCATGGTGGCCTAACGTAGAAAGCTGAGCCACCGCCGACTCGCGACGTGAACCGCGATAGCGGAACGGACAGCGCCAACGGCGGTTGGCTCCGGCGACTTGTTAGGCTGCTGGTTTCGATTTCTCATCTTGCTTCTTTTTTGCGTGGGCGTTGAGGTAAGTCGAAAGACCCGCAGCGACCGCTCCACCGAGTGAACGGTGTGCATCATCACAAATCCTCGACCAAAGACCAATCTGACTATGTATAAATGGTGCAATCGTCATTCCATACATACCCAAATAATATGAGCCGAAATTGGCCAGCCATAAAATGACGCCAAAAATGCAGAAAGCCATCACGCCCTTCTTCAACGATTTTGTGTCACCAATTTCCATAGCGCGTAAGCAGCCTAACGATCCAAAGCTGAGCCACGGCGCGGAAAACCGCAAGCGTGAATTTGTGTCAAACTCCCAAATAAAGGAGCAGCCGCCGTTGGCTCCAGCGCGGTGTTAGGCAGCATGAGTCGAACCATAAAACATCAAAACTATAATGCCAAGAATAACACCAGCGGCGACGGCAAACCAAAAGGCGTGCGCGACTGGATGCCTAGCAGCCAACTCGCGAATGCGAGCCGAAAACAATGTGCCAACAAACCGAATCATCGCCGAGAAAAACACCGCAAAGACTGCAAAGAAATAAATGCAGCCGAAAACAGCGATAGCCAAACTGTGAGAATGAATGGCATCAAGTAAAAATGGAACAAAGACCGCAGCGATACCTATCGCCAAACCGAAAAATGCTCCGGCAAAAGTCTCTGTGGTTTTTATTGCTTGGCTTTTCATGTGATGTCCATGCTGCCTAACGATCCAAAGCTGAGCCACGATGACCGTGAGCCAGCGTAACCAAAACCAAAAACTACCATGAAACTAAAATCACTCATAATGCTAGGGGCAGTCATCGTTGGCTCCGGCGCTTTGTTAGGCGTCTCGATGCTAACACCATCCACGTCTGACAGTGAATGGACTGTCGAGATGTATTCACAAAGCGGCGAACTCATAAAAGAATGGCATGATGTAAAGCCGGCAAAATGGACTCCGTGGACTATGAGCTTCGACACAAAAGACGGAAAGCGAATCCGTGTCAGCGGAAACTACATAATCACTCAACAATGACGCCTAACGTAGAAAGCTGAGCCACCGCCGACCTGCGACCTGAACCGCGACAGCGGAACTGACAGCGCCAACGGCGGTTGGCTCCGGCGACTTGTTAGGCGGCAACATCGTCATAACTCAATAATACCAAGTAAAACCAGCGGCTTCCGAATCCGAGTCCCCGAATCTTCCACGACTTTCTCTCCGGCAACAATCCGAATCACCGAATCATCCGCCGCGAAACCGGCTCGGTAAAATCCTAAAACTCTCATGCCGCCTAACGTAGAAAGCTGAGCCACCGCCGACTCGCGACGTGAACCGCGATAGCGGAACTGCAAGCGCCAACGGCGGTTGGCTCCGGCGACTTGTTAGGCCACGTCGTCATAATCTAACATCAAGCTCCAAAAGTCTGTGAGCAACTGGCCGCAATAACTCCGCCGACTCGCACGGCATCCCAATGTCGTCACGCTCAAGCCGGAAAAGACACTCGATAAGCTCCTGCTCCGACCGGCTACCAGACAAAATCCGATAAACCGGCGCAATGTAACTGTCATACTCGTCTCCGGGCAACTCAATCTCGCCATCACAGCCAATCGGATTCCAGTCACGATGAAGTATCTGACGAATGGAATCCTGAATCTCTGCTGCTCGCTTCGCTCTCGTGTCTGTCATAAGCGTGGTCAAGTGGCCTAACGAAAAAAGCTGAGCCACGGCGCGAAAAACCGCAAGTGTGAATTTGCTGCAAACCTCCAAATGAAGGAGCAGCCGCCGTTGGCTCCAGCGCGGTGTTAGGCAGCGCATCGGCTACATAAATGCGTTAATTGTCGAACCTGTAATCCAAAGCACGCCGAACAAGTTCAGGCAAATGCCAAAAATGCTGACAATAAAACCCAAAATGATATGTCGCGATCTTGGCATAATACAAAAACGGACAATCCCAATAAAAGATGCAGCCATAGTCACAAAAAAGGCCACGCTAATGATTTTCTGATAGATTCGGTTAAAAACCAAACCATCGCTGAAAAACATCACAAACCAAAGTAATGAGGTGACTACAATCAGGCTAATAATCAGCCAACTCATAAATCGGGGCTGTCGCGCGAGTTTGTCGAATAGTGGCTCCATAATCTCACAGCCGCCTAACGAAAAAAGCTGAGCCACCGCCGACTCGCGGCGTGAACCGCGATAGCGGAACGGCAAGCGCCAACGGCGGTTGGCTCCGGCGACTTGTTAGGCGGCTGGCTCATTTCCGTAAATGAACATAAATAACCAAGCCAAATGCTGCAACCGCACCAAGCAGGCATAACAAAACGCCGGATGGACTATCCATGCCGAATGCTTTGACGATGCCAACTGCGCCAGCTATCAAACAGCCCAAGACTGCCCAATCTAAAGCTGTCGTGGACTTCCGCTGTCCGAACGCCACCTCAAATGGATCATATCTTTCGGGTTTGTCCTTTGGCTTCTCTTCTTCAGTTTGTGTGCTCATAAATTGTGTGATGCTCAAGCCGCCTAACGAAAAAAGCTGAGCCACCGCCGACTCGCGACGTGAACCGCGACAGCGGAACTGCAAGCGCCAACGGCGGTTGGCTCCGGCGACTTGTTAGGCTGCATAAATCAAACTCATCTGGCTGCTCTGCGGCGGCGAAATGGTATCCCAAATAAACCGCCGATGCCAAAAATAAAAATACCCTGAACGAGAACAACCACGCCAGCCATCATCCAAGATGCAGCGCCGTCACCACCTCTGCCCGAAAGATGGATGATGCTTGGAGCTGCGTAAACCATCGCAGAAAAAATAGGCGTCAAAGCCCATGTCAGGAAAAGCCAAGCTACGGAGCGAACGAATGTAACAATGACAAAGCCAAGCGCGAAATCAACTAGCAGCGGCCAGTAATCGTAATCGTATGTCTGAAATAAGAACTGCCACATATTACAAATGCGCCATGCAGCCTAACGATCCAAAGCTGAGCCACGCCGACCGGCAAGTGGCTCCGCAAGTTCGATAATCGTTGTATAACCGAAATCACTCATAAACTCAAGGGGCAGTCGGCGTTGGCTCCAGCGCGGTGTTAGGCAGCATCATTTGTGAAAACCCAACTCCTTTCCCTCACCAACTGGAAGTAATCGTAACTCGTGGTCGTCAATGCTCACAATCCGATAATGTTCAATAGGAATCTTTACCTTCGGAAAAACTGAGTTTGACATTGCTATGTTCAAAACGTCGTTGGTGATTTGCCAAGTGCCGCTATTCGTCCAAAGTCCGCCTCCTAATCCAGGGCTGGTCTCGGCCACATAACACTCGTTTGCGGTTTGCGACAGAATCATCAGGTATCGGGAATCAGAATCAAGTGTCCAATTCCCTGAAATCTTCTGTGTCATCTGAACACTGTCGGACATCTTGCTGCACCCCGCGAGTGTTAAAATCGAGATTGAGATAACAAGCATGAATTTCATAGCGCGGTCAATGCTGCCTAACGTAGAAAGCTGAGCCACCGCCGACTCGCGACGTGAACCGCGACAGCGGAACTGCAAGCGCCAACGGCGGTTGGCTCCGGCGACTTGTTAGGCATCAAAGATGTGAAATCCATAATAAAACCGGCCAATCCAAACGCTCACGCATCGGAAAGCTCCGCTCCGGTCAATTCGCACTGCCAAGCGCGAGCCAACCCAAAACGAACTCTCTGCGATGTTCTCATCTGAACCGAACTGCTCAAATCTTCGCCAGACCAATCAACTCTGTAAAATCCAAAACGATCTTGATGCCTAACGAAAAAAGCTGAGCCACCGCCGACTCGCGGCGTGAACCGCGACAGCGGAACTGCAAGCACCAACGGCGGTTGGCTCCGGCGACTTGTTAGGCCACGGCTTCATTTCTTCAAACTGGCTGCAATATCTTTCTGCCAGCTACCCCAAGATAAATGAATGGCTGGCGATGAAATCAACGTAGCCTCTTTGAGAATCGTGTCCATCCGATTCGTGTCTGCAATGTGATGCGAGACATAACCATAAACCCGAACCTCTGCTGATGAAAAGATATGCTCTGGTAACGGTGGCGGATCATTCCACCAATGCGGAAATTGCGGTGTAAAATTCGGCGGCACAATCCAAATATAAAGACACTCTTTGGCCAAATACTCTCGGTGTGCTGTTCCTTGCTTGTCAGTCCAATCAACATAATTGGGCGCTGTGCCCAATAAAATAAAAGCCTGTGTCTGTGGGTCTGTAAAATATACTGCTGTAAGCCGCTGCTGCTCCAAATCCGTAGGAATAACACTCCACCCGCTTGGTAATACCGCCAACAAATTGTTGCGTGCAGGTTGTGGCTGGAAAATCGCCGCTGGCTCTTTTGCCGAACATCCGGCACAGAACATCAACAAAATCCAAACTCGTAAAACTTGTCTCATGTATGCGATGGTCAAGTGGCCTAACGAAAAAAGCTGAGCCACCGCCGACTCGCGACGTGAACCGCGACAGCGGAACTGCCAGCGCCAACGGCGGTTGGCTCCGGCGACTTGTTAGGCAGCATCATGGTTACTGGCCAATCTTTGCCAATTCATCGTCTGCTCTCCGTTTTATCGTCACACCGACCATTTGGACAAGCTTTACATGTGCCCGGATCATTCATGGCTGCGCCAAACTGCCCTAATGACATGAAATACTTCCGAGCTTGGGCGAAGTCGCCATGCGCAACTGAATTAGTCCCGGCCTGAGTAACCGCTGCTGCTAACTTTTTCAATAAATCAAGCTGCAACCCCAAATCTTTGGCTTTCGTTTTACTGTCGGCGGCCGAAAATGACCTGACCTGATCTTCTGTAATGCTCAGTGTCGAATCGGAAGCAAACAATGGTCGCTTGCTCCAATCTGCCACTATAAAATTACTGACTGCCCTAGCTGTATCCCCCTCCTGCCATGCGGTTATAGTTGCTTGCGCAACGGGAGTTGCACCTTTTTTGCCGCATCCGGCTAAAATAATAGCAAATGCCATAATTAAGCTGATGGTATGTTTATTCATAAAGCGTAATGCTGCCTAACGAAAAAAGCTGAGCCACCGCCGACTCGCGACGTGAACCGCGCCAGCGGAACTGACAGCGCCAACGGCGGTTGGCTCCGGCGACTTGTTAGGCAGCAACCTCGTCATAACTCAATGCCCGCCGAATAATGAAAGCAGAGTCGGGATGGCTGCGCAAAACCAAACGAATGCCAGCAGACAAAATGCCGGAGTCAGCGAACCGCGACGACTACGAAAATAGTGTGAGTGCAAACAAAAAGAAATGGTCAATAAAGCTGCCGCGCTGAAACCTATAACCGATGCGCGATGCGATGAAATGAAGATGACAAAGAATGCCAAAACAGACATCGCCAGGATGGCCGTCTTTGCCTGTTCTGCAAGCTGCGTGTCGTTTGTTTTCATAAGCGTGTCTTGCTGCCTAACGTAGAAAGCTGAGCCACCGCCGATTCGCGACGTGAACCGCGATAGCGGAACTGACAGCGCCAACGGCGGTTGGCTCCGGCGACTTGTTAGGCGACTCGTGTAATCTCATCTCGCATCTTCTGAACCACCTCGTGTGTCAGTGGCTCGTTAATCATCGGTGTGGCGATGCGAAAGAAAATGCCGTCCAACAACTCTGCGTCTCTCTCGTCGAACGCTACATCATCCCGCACCTCTAAATTCTCTGCCCAGTCTTGTAACTGCGCTGCCGAAAGCTGACCAGCCAAGAAACGGTCAATCACGCGAAGCAAATCTGCCTTCGTGAGAACCAGCAACGGCTCGCCATTCCAATCCCAGCCAAAAGACTGCAACTCACGCAACAACGGCTCGGTCGGCGTCTCGAAGCGAGCCAGCTCTTTGAGTATCTCGGCGCGTCGCATAGTCGCCTAACGATCCAAAGCTGAGCCACGGCGCGAAAAACTGCAAGCGTAAATCTGCTGCAAATCTTCAAATGAAGGAGCAGCCGCCGTTGGCTCCAGCGCGGTGTTAGGCATCACTTACCTCCAATGATACCAGCAACCGTGCCAATAATCATAGCCGCGACCACCAGCCACTTTACCCATGTGATTTTCGGAAAGAGACAAAATGGTGGAAACCATCTCCATAAAAGCGACCGAACGCCGCCAAACGCCATCCATGTCAAAAGCACTACACAAGATAGAATGGCGGCGCAAGTAAGAATACCATTGTGCTGCCTTGCCCAGACAATGCAAGTTTGCGTGTTCCAAAATACAGCCAAAAAGGACAAAACAATGGTTGGCCCTATCACTACAATGACGAGCCAATCAAATATGGTCAGCGTCTTATTCATGCGCGTTCCGTGATGCCTAACGATCCAAAGCTGAGCCACGACCACCGTGAACCGGCTTTCGCAACCAAAGAAATCATTATGAAAAAATCAAACATATCAAATTCAAAGGGCAGTGGTCGTTGGCTCCAGCGGCTTGTTAGGCGGATGGTGCCTGCTCCGGCCACTCTGTTGCTGCCTCAATCAGAATCACCTGAAAATCAATGCCATAATCTCGCAGAACTTTTGAGGCATCGCCGAGAAATGGTAAGCCATTTCCTCCGCGTATCAGCCACACACCTTTTCCAAGTGTTTGAGTTTCTGCGGTGCGCTCTGGTTTTTTGTCTATCGTGGCTATCGCTGACAGCCACATATCTGATTTTTGCGGGTCTTTGTCTCCCGGCCATTTTGAAGCGAGCAGTATTGAGTGCATATAATTTTAATAAACGTAATCCGCCTAACGTAGAAAGCTGAGCCACCGCCGACTCGCGACGTGAACCGCGACAGCGGAACTGACAGCGTCAACGGCGGTTGGCTCCGGCGACTTGTTAGGCCGATGGTAAATCACTTCCATCTCAAATCGCTCCAATTCGGATGCTCTGGCTGGTGCCGATGGACATAGCGGAGAATAGCCACAATCAAGCTGCCGAGGCACCAAATCAAAGACAAGACACTAAAAAACAACCCAACCAAAATGACAACTCCCAAGATAATCAATGGCCCCATTCCGTTGTAATTGCCTTCGGGAACATGAAAAAGATGCATCAGCGGCGTGACCAACCGTGTGCCGACATAACCCAACACTGCGATGCCAACTGAAACGAGCAGCGCAACAAAACATGGTCGCTTCAAATTCATATCATCGCGAATCGGCCTAACGTAGAAAGCTGAGCCACCGCCGATTCGCGGCGTGAACCGCGATAGCGGAACGGCAAGCGCCAACGGCGGTTGGCTCCGGCGACTTGTTAGGCCACATGGTCGTCATTTCTTAATAAATACCTGATAAAAATGGACGATGACAGAAATCCCCATGATAACCGACACGACAATCTGCATCGGCTGTCTCCAAAGATAAGACTGCCACTCCGCAGACTCAATCCCATCTTTCTTGCGACGTAAACGCTCATATTGAGCGAAAGCAGCAGCAAGACAGGTAAATGCCAAAACCCAGCCAATGTGTGAAGAAGCGTATGCACGAAAGGCTAAAATAAAGCCTATGAGTGCAACGATTAGTGTAGCCATGCCAATCTGAAACCGACGGTAGCATCTTTTGAGTAGTGCTTCCTTGTCGCCGTCGTTGACAAACGTGTAGCGCATAATGTGGCCTAACGGACAGAGTTGAGCTGCGCCGGGCCTGTGATCATAAGTGACCTGTGGCGGCTGGCACGACTTTGTTTACGGCTGCACCGCAGCCGGCGTGCCAGCTATGCGCGTGCCTGATGCTGACAACCGGTGTCAGCTCCAACGAGTCGTTAGGCTGCGCCCCGCCCGCAGCCTGCTTAGTCCGAAGAGAAAACATAACTTATTCCAAGGGCACCCTTTCCCGTGCTTCTCCGCTGCGAGCGTCGCTGACGGCTCCAAGCCCGCTTGAGCCGCAGCGGCTGGCTCGCAGCGCTGATCCTACACACTTGTCACCCATTTGGCAATCCTTATTATTTTCCAAAGAATATCGCCGGGGTGTCAGCCTAACGAAAAAAGCTGAGCCACCGCCGGCTCTCGACGTGAACCGCGACAGCGGAACGGCAAGCGCCAACGGCGGTTGGCTCCGGCGACTTGTTAGGCATCAAAGACGTGAAATCCATAATAAACTCAGGCAAATCCAAACGCTCGGAAATCCGACGGCTCCGCATTTGCTCGCTGTGCGAATCCGGCGCGAGCTAAATCCTGGCTAACTGCTGATAACTTGCTCATCTCAACTCAAACTAAACTCTATCTTCGCCAGACCAACCAACTCTATAAAACCTCAAACCGATCTTGATGCCTAACGATCCAAAGCTGAGCCACGGCCACCGGAGCGTGACTCCCAAATGCAACTGTGACAATCAAATTTCATATCAAGGTCGAAACTCAAGGCGCGGTGGCCGTTGGCTCCAGCGCGGTGTTAGGCGGCCTGCGTAAATAATAAATGGCCACTGCCCCTAAACCCCCGACCGCTACCCA
This sequence comes from uncultured Verrucomicrobiae bacterium, assembly GCA_963755455.1. GTDB lineage: Bacteria > Verrucomicrobiota > Verrucomicrobiia > Limisphaerales > UBA11358 > UBA11358. Next base: position 237,072 of record CAVWJH010000003.1, on the reverse strand, counting down.
AACGACTGAGAGTGGATATACCATATCGTCTGAACCCTCCGTAAGCCCATCAAGGACGAGACCACCAACCAATAAAATAACCGAACCAAGAAAACGATGCTGTCTTCGGAAGCAAAAACTACCGATGAAAACACCCGAAAAGCCTATGAATACGTTACACCAATAAGCGCCAACAAATCCAAAAATGTCTTGGTAGAGTATGCCATACCATACACACGACGCGATGAACGCGACGAAGATGGCAGCAATCAATCTCAACCAAGAAAACTTGTGCTTAACTGTGTCCATATACTCAAGCCGCCTAACGTAGAAAGCTGAGCCACCGCCGACTCGCGACGTGAACCGCGACAGCGGAACTGACCGCGCCAACGGCGGTTGGCTCCGGCGACTTGTTAGGCCACGGTTGATAATCCAAAATCATGCTCGGCAAATCAATCATGCTGGCTTGTCCTTTTTGCCTTCCGAACGTGCCAAAATCTCTGGTGCTGACGGATGACGACAATAATGGCTGGAGCCAAAGGTAAGCATGTGCGGACAAAAACTAGCCCAAAAACTCAAGCAATCAAAGTAACCATCGAGATGAGCTGGCTGGACGCGGCAAGTCGCCAAGTCAGGAAAAACCTCTGGCGGAGGTGGCACCGACCGGCTGCCATCTGGACTGGTTTGGTTCGTGTCGCTCATGTGCGAAGTGGCCTAACGTAGAAAGCTGAGCCACCGCCGACTCGCGACGTGAACCGCGATAGCGGAACGGCCAGCGCCAACGGCGGTTGGCTCCGGCGACTTGTTAGGCGGCGGTATCATTTCATTGAGTGACTAATCTGCGTCTCTTAACGTCTTTTTGAGGGTGTTCAATTCCTTCGTTGGCATGGGCTTCACTGAACCGTCCGGCTGCCTGACGAACACCTCAAAATCATAGTGGTTAGTGTTTAGAAGAGTAATCGTAAAGGAGCCGTCACGATTGAAATCGTTCTCCTCCATCTGCGGCACACCATTAACAAAGTAATGCCGACAGAACACAGCAAGTATGCCTTGCTTGTCACGGTTGCTCAAAATCTCTAACATCTTGGTCTTTCCACGATAGACAGTTTCAGTGCGATTCCATGGCTTACCGTCTGTCGCCCACAGCTCTGAAATCGTGGTGGTGATGTCACCGACAATGTTCGTGGTGAAGCTATTCGTGGTGGTGATGTCAACGTTAATGTTCGTGGTCACGGTATCTGCGCCATATACAGAAACACTAAAAAAAACCAAAATGATGAATGTTTTCATAGCATGATAGCCGCCTAACGTAGAAAGCTGAGCCACGGGCGACTAAAGATATGGAGCCGCTGAAATCTTCTCGGATAACAGCAAGCGCCAACGCCCGTTGGCTCCGGCGACTTGTTAGGCCACAAAGATGTCATATCGCAAATAATCTCAAGCAAATCAATCCGCTCTGTCTTTTGCTCGCAACGATCACAGCTCACGAGCGGCGTGAGCCGTGAAAAACAGAGCGCTCGCACTCTAAAACCCGTGTCGCAGCTTGAAGCATCCAAAGCTGCAACCAAATCGAATAACCTAGATCATCGCCACGCAGGCTAACTCGGAAAATGCTCTGACTTACTTGTGGCCTAACGATCCAAAGCTGAGCCACGGCGCGGAAAACTGCAAGCGTGAATTTGCTGCAAATTCTCAAATGAAGGAGCAGCCGCCGTTGGCTCCAGCGCGGTGTTAGGCCACGTCACCGAGTCAGCCCATTTGTTAGACCAAAATTAATGTTCGTCTGAATCTGAGCGGCGACTACTTGATTCGTTCGAGCAAACCGCTCAATCTGGGCAAGTAAATCTCTGGTCACTTCGTCATTCCAAGGGACGGTCGCCGTGTCATTGTGCATCAGATTCATATTCCAAGCATAGAAACTAGCTATCGGGATGGATAACAACTGAACAACCTGCTGTGTATCGCCGGACTGAATCAACTCGATGGCTCGAAGGTCTATGGCTGCTTCCTGCCGATTGTGAATCTGAATGTGCTTAACGGCATCTGTCATCTCGTCGTTTGCTTGACGATGCTCGAAATACCAGCCTACCGCCAATCCAAGCACCAATGAGACAAATGACGCAATCAGTGTTTTCATGCGCGAAGTGGCCTAACGATCCAAAGCTGAGCCACGGCGCGAATAACCGCAAGCGTGAATTTGCTCAAAACCGTAAAATAAAGGAGCAGCCGCCGTTGGCTCCAGCGAGAGGCTGTGTGAAAACGCTGACATTGTTGAAACCTTTACGCCGGTGGATGGTCTTAATCAAGCATGAAACATCGCGCCGGCCTGGATCGCTCTCAAACACTGCTCTTCCCGGAACGGCTTGAGGATTACATTGGGCCTGAAAATCCCGTGCGCTTCCTCGACGCCTTCGTCGGGTCGCTGGATATGCACGCGCTGGGTTTTGACAAGGCCCGTTGCGCGGACACCGGGCGTCCGCCTTATGATCCGGGGGCGCTGCTCAAACTTTATCTCTACGGGTATCTGCATCGCGTCCGCTCGTCCCGGTCACTGGAAGCCGAGTGCCACCGCAACGTGGAGGTGATCTGGCTCACCGGCAAACAGACGCCCGACTTCAAGACCATTGCCGACTTCCGCAAAGACAATCTCCAGCCGCTCAAGGCCGTGGCGCGGCAGTTCACCTTGTTGTGCCGCAAGCTGGAACTTTTTGGCGGGGAGCTGCTGGCCGTTGACGGCAGCAAGTTCGCGGCGGTCAATGCGCGCGACCAGAACTTCAATGCGGACAAGCTTCAGGATTTGATTGCCCGCGCCGATGCCCGGCTGTCCGGGTATTTGAAAGAACTGGACACGGCGGACGCGGCGGAACCGGGCGGCGTGGCCCCCAGCAAAGGTGATCTGACTGCCAAGATTGCCGCGCTCCAAGACCGGCAGGACTGGCACAAGGAACTGCTGGCGCAACTGGATGCGGAGCACAAGCAGATCAGCGTGACCGACCCGGACACGCGCAAGATGCCCGCGGCGCACGGGACAATCGTGGGCTACAACGCGCAGATGGCCGTGGATGCCAAACACAAGCTCATCGCGGCGGCGGACGTGACCAACGAGGGGACGGACTGCCAGCAACTGGCCAATGTCGCTTTGGAGGCCAAGGCCAATCTGGAACTGGCCAAAATGGAAGTGGTGGCGGATGCGGGTTATTACAACACGGCGGAAGTGGGCCGGTGCGTGGAACAGGGAATCACGCCTTACCTTCCGAAAGCGGACACCAGCGCGAACACGGCGTGCGGCCTGTATGGCAAAAGCCGGTTCCAGTATGACGCCACCAAGGATGTCTATGTCTGTCCGGCGGGCGACACACTAACCTATCGTTTTCCCACCTTTGAAAAAGGCCGGGAGATCAGATACTACCGCACCAATGCCTGCAACACCTGCGCGTTGAAAAGCCGCTGCACCCGGAACAAAGGCAGCCGGACGATCACGCGGGAGGAGAACGAACATTTGATGGAAGCGATGGCCGCACGGATGAAACAACAGCCGGGGAAGTTCAAATTGCGCAAGACGCTGGCCGAACATCCTTTTGGGACGATCAAGCGGTGGTTTGGCTACACCCACTTCCTGCTCAAGGGACTGGAGAAGGTGCGGTGCGAATGGAGCCTGACCACGCTGGCCTACAACCTCAAACGCGTGCTGAACCTCGTGAGGTTCGAGACATTGATGGCGGCGGTGGCTTAAAAAGCCCGGCGGAGACGCCTGCCCTCGAAAAAAGCGGCCCGTTCCATCCCATACACCGGATCATTCACCTTATTGCCCGATGCCCGCCTTCAACCCGCCGGGTTAAATAACCCCACTTTCCAACCTGCCAACTTACTTCACAACTCCGGCCCAATAGTTTTAACACAGCCTCGCGCGGTGTTAGGCCACAAATCGTGAATCTTCATAAAACCATCCGACAAAAATCTCATCCGATAAATCAGACTGCTCCGCACTTGCTCGCGCCGACCAAATCTGCGCGAGCCGAATCCCGCCGCCAAAATGTCTGACTCACTCTCACCGAAAAATCAAACCGCCGAAAATCTCCGCCAGCCAAACCAACTCCAAAAAATCTCAACTCAACCTTGTGGCCTAACGTAGAAAGCTGAGCCACCGCCGACTCGCGACGTGAACCGCGATAGCGGAACGGCAAGCGCCAACGGCGGTTGGCTCCGGCGACTTGTTAGGCGTCGTGTCTATCATGCTCAATGTCTCTGAATAGTCAGCATCAAAACTGTAAACAAGGCTGCGAAAGGAATCAGGCATAAAATCAACAGCCAAAGCTTTCCGCGTCTGTGTCCGAAATTGATGGTGCTACCTCGCAACGAGAATGCCGGATACGATGTCGGACGCTCGCCTGCCAAACCAAACGGTCTCTTGGGAACCCAAACACGGCTATCTCTCTTGCTGTAATAGGCTGAACACCATCCATCGCTCCAGTTTGCCGGGTCCGACCACTCCTGAAAATTGATGTCATTTTGTGTCATGTGTGCGAACGACGCCTAACGTAGAAAGCTGAGCCACCGCCGACTCGCGACGTGAACCGCGACAGCGGAACTGACCGCGCCAACGGCGGTTGGCTCCGGCGACTTGTTAGGCCACGGTTGATAATCCAAAATCATGCTCGGCAAATCAATCATGCTGGCTTGTCCTTTTTGCCTTCCGAACGTGCCAAAATCTCTGGTGCTGACGAATGACGACAATAATGGCTGGAGCCAAAGGTAAGCATGTGCGGACAAAAACTAGCCCAAAAACTCAAGCAATCAAAGTAACCATCGAGATGAGCTGGCTGGACGCGGCAAGTCGCCAAGTCAGGAAAAACCTCTGGCGGAGGTGGCACCGACCGGCTGCCATCTGGACTGGTTTGGTTCGTGTCGCTCATGTGCGAAGTGGCCTAACGATCCAAAGCTGAGCCACGGCGCGAAAAACCGCAAGCGTGAATTTGCTGCAAACCCCAAAATGAAGGAGCAGCCGCCGTTGGCTCCAGCGCGGTGTTAGGCATCATGGTCAACTCCAATCATTATCGCTCGACTTCCTAACTCGGAGAACCTTGTAAGCTGGCTGCGCGCCATGCTCACAAATCATGTAAATACGGATGTGCGGTATCATCATCCGCGTTCCGTTCGGTGCTTCGATTTCTATGTATCCACCGACTACTGCCATCCCAAACTCATGCTTCTTTGGCTCAAATGTCCTGATGCCGACAATCTTTACATCCTCGTAAAGCCTATCCTCGCTCGGAATGTAGCAATAAATGTCGTAACGCTTGGATAAGTCAATCACCGAGACAGAAATCAGATTTTCTGGCTCTGGTATTCTGGATGTGTCCATAAATTCAATGCGCGTGAATGATGCCTAACGTAGAAAGCTGAGCCACCGCCGACTCGCGACGTGAACCGCGATAGCGGAACGGCAAGCGCCAACGGCGGTTGGCTCCGGCGACTTGTTAGGCGGCTGGTCTCTCATCTCACTGGCACTCCATTTGAGTAAACGACAAACCGCCGAGCGTCAACATCAACCGCCGTGCTGTAATGATAGCCCACGTCTGTCCAAGCAATGGTGACGATGTTTGATGTGGTGGAAACTTGCGCCAATGAACAATGCTGCGAAGCGTATGGCCCCAAACACTGACGCTGGCCAGGAATGGGATGTCCATGCTCATAAAGATCAACATCGTAACAGCCTGCCAAATCTGCGGTGACAACCGCTGTCATGGAACTGCCCGGAACTGGCACGCGCGACACCGTCGGAACCAGACACGATGAAAGCAAGAAGGCCATGCCGACTAATGAAACTAAAAGTCCGGCACTGACGGAAATCTTCTTGGTGTTTGTCATAGCGCGAAGCCGCCTAACGAAAAAAGCTGAGCCACCGCCGACTCGCGACGTGAACCGCGATAGCGGAACTGCAAGCGCCAACGGCGGTTGGCTCCGGCGACTTGTTAGGCCACATGGTCATCTCCTGTCTGGTTCCGGTAGTTCTTCTCATACGTCTGCCACAGAGTCAGACCAATTAGCCAACCAAAACACACTGACAATATCGCCCACGTCACCGGAAGCATCAAAATGGATGTCAATGAGACCTGACCGCAAACTAATGCAATGACAAAACTGAAGCACGAAATCCAAAATCCGACCCGCGTGCCAAGGCGCACGATACCATCCCAGAACACATAACGAGCGCGTCCGGCCTTTCTTTTCTCCTTCCACCACTCAATATCTGCTTGTGTCATAATACGCAATGTGGCCTAACGTAGAAAGCTGAGCCACCGCCGACCTGCGATGTGAACCGCGACAGCGGAACTGCAAGCGCCAACGGCGGTTGGCTCCGGCGACTTGTTAGGCCACATGGTCGTCATCTCTCAATCACCTCCATAATAAATAAGGCTCACCTTGCTTTTCAAGAACCGGTCTTCGACAGCTTGCGCAGCCGCTTTCTTCTCTTTAATCAACCAATCTTCAACTATCTTTTGCATCTGTGGAACGGTCAGCACTCTCTTGGCGGCGATGATCACAAACTTGCTTTTTGTGATATTGTAACGGTTAACAACTCCATCTGGCTTTTTGCTTTTAGGCATAGGATTAAAATGTGGTGGTGTGAATGTGGCCTAACGAAAAAAGCTGAGCCACCGCCGACTCGCGACGTGAACCGCGACAGCGGAACTGACAGCGCCAACGGCGGTTGGCTCCGGCGACTTGTTAGGCTGCGTTATCACTGCCTCTCCCTTCTGATAGCCCACATGCTCGCAAGTAAAATAGGTAAATAGAGCGCCAAAAGACTCACAAGGCATCCAATGCGAACTGAACCCGTGAGCAAATGAAACACGGTAAAAATCCAGAAGGCAACGCTGAAAATCATCACAGCTAGGAATCCATAAACCAAGGCTATGCGACCGCGCCAACACCTAACGATTCGCCAAGATACTAATAAACCGACAATGAGTGCTCCGATTGACATGAAAATCCATAATGTTGTCATACGCTCTCGCAGCCTAACGGAAAAAGCTGAGCCACCGCCGACCTATGACATCCGCCAACCAACGACTTCTCGGACAACTGCCAGGCGTAACGGCGGTTGGCTCCGGCGACTTGTTAGGCATCTGGTGGATAACACTGTGCCTGTGGTTGGTGGTGGTGGTCATCTGTTTGCGAGTAAATTCAGCGTCGTTCTACAAGCACTATAGTCAATACTGTGAGCACCGCCGTAAAGACGACCAAAACCCATGTCAGGCGAAAAAGCCAGCGGGTCAGCTTGATAAGCTGCTCGGTCTGTCGCTCCAGCTTCTCTGCGGACTTGGCCTGCTCATCGGCAATAAGAAAATGTATCTCCGCCGTCAATGCACTCTGATGGGCATCAACATTGGAACCACGCGCAAAAGCGTGCATGTCGTTGATGTGCTTCCGAAGAATCTGTCTAGCGAGATCATCCATAAATCAAATAACGCAAAGATGCCTAACGTAGAAAGCTGAGCCACCGCCGACTCGCGGCGTGAACCGCGACAGCGGAACTGACAGCGCCAACGGCGGTTGGCTCCGGCGACTTGTTAGGCCACGGTTGGCAATACAAAATCATCATCGCGCCTCGGTTCGGTCTAAAATCTCCCGCCACTGCGGATGAAAACAGAACGTGTCGAATGCGTGCCGCTCGGCATACTCGCAGCTACTCGAATCAGGCACCAAACAAATAACCAAATCTGCCATGCTACTGCGTCTGACTTGGCAAATCGCCATGTCTGGCAACTTCCTCACTGGCCTGATTGGTTCTGGTTCGTTTGGCATAGTGGCCTAACGTAGAAAGCTGAGCCACGCCGTATTAACGACATGGACCGCGATAGCGGAACTGAGAGCGATAATAGGCGTTGGCTCCGGCGACTTGTTAGGCATCAGGCTCCTTTAATCAAGTTGGATATAGTATTCACTTGCTGCTGCAAGGCGGTAATGCGGAGGGCTGCCACTTGAGGAATATCTACTGATGGTGTGGCACCTTGGGGTGGCGCACTGGCGCTTTTCGAGCAACCTGCGATAAATATGGCTGCGATTATTGCAGTGTTTATGGTGATGGTGTGTTTTGCGCTCATAAAATATTGTAGATGCCTAACGAAAAAAGCTGAGCCACCGCCGACTCGCCACGTGGACCGCGATAGCGGAACGGCCAGCGCCAACGGCGGTTGGCTCCGGCGACTTGTTAGGCCACATCAACGTGTCTATCCCCAACAAACATTGGCGAATCATAACGCGCATAAATCTAAAAGCTCCGCACTTGCTCGCCGCACGAAACCAGCGCGAGCTAAACCTGATCTAACTTCCGAAAACTGGCTCATCTCATGTCTGCGAACCAACTATCGCTCCGCAACGAAACCGACTCAATAAAAATCCAGAAACTCGATGTGGCCTAACGTAGAAAGCTGAGCCACCGCCGACCTGCGACGTGAACCGCGACAGCGGAACTGACAGCGCCAACGGCGGTTGGCTCCGGCGACTTGTTAGGCCACGTCGTCGTCATAACTCAAGTCCGTGAATAAACCGGCCACATCATCATAATCAATGGGCTGATACCAACTCCAACGCAAAGCCAGCCAAATAACCGGCTACGTCGAGAAATAAGAAATCCCCAAACTAAACACACGACTGACGATAAAAGCCAAGTGAAAAAGCAAACTCCATGAAGAACTGGCGCGACTTGAACGACTGGCAACGCGCCGAAAAACGCCAAGACAGGCAAGAGCAAGATAAATATGGTGAGCTTCATAGCTGTCGTGGCCTAACGAAAAAAGCTGAGCCACCGCCGACTCGCGACGCGAACCGCGACAGCGGAACGGCAAGCGCCAACGGCGGTTGGCTCCGGCGACTTGTTAGGCCGACGATGTAAAACCAATATCATGTGCTTGCTAAATATCTCAACGAGTAAAGCCCGACAAAAAGTGTGATGAGCATGAAAATGAAATGCAGCCGTCCGGTCTTTTTGTCGTGAGCTGTCAACCAGCCGATAAGAAAAACGAAGAAGCTGATGACGTAGCCCAAAGTAATGAGCGCCATACAATCTGGCGGACCGCCTCCGTGTCTCGGCAGCCAATATGCCTCCAATAATAATCCGCTCAAATAAGCCAGCAGGACATAAGCACGAAACGGAACAAAAAAGAAACGGCTCCAATCTTCGGATGACTTTGGAAAAAGTTTCATGGCGCGTAGTCGGCCTAACGATCCAAAGCTGAGCCACGGCGCGAATAACTGCAAGCGTGAATTTGCTGCAAACCTCCAAAAGAAGGAGCAGCCGCCGTTGGCTCCAGCGCGGTGTTAGGCGGCCTCACACGTCTCTACGAGTGAATCTTGAATAATGGCAAAGCCAGTAAAATGCAACCGCCACTAACCCAAGCAAAAGCACTGTGAAACACCAAAGTATAGGCGGAAGCACAATGATCTGGCGATCTTTGTCCTTCAGCCGACTCATATCATCTGAGATGGAAACAGCAAAAAAGATGTGTAAAAGAATCATCGCCCCAACAAAGGCAATGGCAATAAGTCCACCAAGCGGACCTAAAGTAGTGGATATGAATTGCGGTGTCATAGTTTTACAAAGGCTTTCTGCCGCCTAACGTAGAAAGCTGAGCCACCGCCGACTCGCGACGTGAACCGCGACAGCGGAACTGACAGCGCCAACGGCGGTTGGCTCCGGCGACTTGTTAGGCCACATCAACGTCCCAACCTCAAATAAAGTCTGGCGAATCATAACGCTCATAAATAAATCCCTCGGCTCAAAATTGCTCCTGGCGTGAACCGGCGCAAGCTAAAACCAACCTAACTCCCGAAAGCTTTCGCAGCTAAATCTGCGAACTAACTAAACCATCGCAACGAAACACGGCTCGGCAAAAGTCAAAAGCTCGATGTGGCCTAACGTCCAGAGCTCAGCCACAGCCACCGTGAGCCGTGGCTTTGCCTGGAATGGGGAAGTCCAAATGTCATGTCTCAATCTTAAACTGAACGGGCAGTGGCTGTTGGCTGCAGCGATTTGTTAGGCCAAAAGCTACCAATCTCAAATATGCTTCGATAAATCATGGCTTACACACCCAATATATCCACACCTTTTCAAATCTATCAAATCAAAGTTAGTCAATCTATCCGAAAATCAGCTTCTGCCTCTGCCTGAATCCTGACCGATAAATAGCCGCCTGACATCCTCACTCAAATATATCAAATCTTCAAAGGCCTAACGATCCAAAGCTGAGCCACGGCGCGAATAACCGCAAGCGTGGATTTGTCGAAAACCGTAAAATGAAGGAGCAGCCGCCGTTGGCTCCAGCGCGGTGTTAGGCCACACGGTCACTCTGGCAAAGATGGCACCAAAAATAAAACGCATAAAGTGAATAACAATGAACCGGCGATATTCAAGCTCTCCAATGTGTGGCCTTTGATGATGCCTCGTCCATCAAGAGCCAAACGAATGACCTCCCAGACTAAAATCGTCGTCGCCAAAATCAATGGCTCGATAACGAAGTTGCTCAAACTCTTGCCGTGAAATACGAGAACCAAAATCAACCACAAAATAATCGGCGCTCCGCTGGAAATCATCAAATCACCCGTGAGCTTCTTCTTGAAAAACCACAAGGCAACGGCAAGTCCCGCCGCAATCGGAACTAAATACTCCACCAGCGGAATCAGTAAAAATGGTATGTTGCTCATAACGGTAGTGTGGCCTAACGTAGAAAGCTGAGCCACCGCCGACTCGCGGCGTGAACCGCGACAGCGGAACTGACAGCGCCAACGGCGGTTGGCTCCGGCGACTTGTTAGGCCACTGGCTGTCTTTCAATCCAAACATCATAAAATCAAACGCCGAAATGACGGCTCCGCACTTGCTCGCCGCGCGAAACCGGCGCGAGCTAAAACCATCCGAACTATCGGCAACTTACTCATCGAAATCCGAACCGGCAAAATCACCGCCAGCCAAACCAGCTCTGGCAAAATCAAAAAAACGCGGAAGTGGCCTAACGTAGAAAGCTGAGCCACGGGCGACTAAAGATATGGAGCCGCTGAAATCTTCTCGGATAACAGCAAGCGCCAACGCCCGTTGGCTCCGGCGACTTGTTAGGCCACAAAGATGTCATATCGCAAATAATCTCAAGCAAATCAATCCGCTCTGTCTTTTGCTCGCAACGATCACAGCTCACGAGCGGCGTGAGCCGTGAAAAACAGAGCGCTCGCACTCTAAAACCCGTGTCGCAGCTTGAAGCATCCAAAGCTGCAACCAAATCGAATAACCTAGATCATCGCCACGCAGGCTAACTCGGAAAATGCTCTGACTTACTTGTGGCCTAACGTAGAAAGCTGAGCCACCGCCGACCTGCGACGTGAACCGCGACAGCGGAACTGACAGCGCCAACGGCGGTTGGCTCCGGCGACTTGTTAGGCGTCACGATTATCATTTAACCACTCGATTTATGCTCCACTGTGAGCGAATCCATGTCGCAGCGTAGTGATGTGGATCGGCTGCGGAACCAGTAACTACCATGTAGCTGACAAACTTCCCGTCCAGCTTGTCAATGCTGAATAATAGACTCGCCGGTCTTGGCTACCATCGTGTTTGTGAGTGCCACGAAGTCCTTGCTTTCTGGGAGTGATGCTGTCGCATCTGGTGAATGCTTGGAACAACCAGCGAATACGAATGCAAGTAACGTGAGTCCGATTAGTCGTGTGCGATTTTTCATAGTCCATATCAAACATCAAGCTCACGGAAAAGTTGCGCGCCATGACGCCTAACGTAGAAAGCTGAGCCACCGCCGACTCGCGACGTGAACCGCGATAGCGGAACTGCAAGCGCCAACGGCGGTTGGCTCCGGCGACTTGTTAGGCCACGTCGTCATAATCTAACATCAAGCTCCAAAAGTCTGTGAGCAACTGGCCGCAATAACTCCGCCGACTCGCACGGCATCCCAATGTCGTCACGCTCAAGCCGGAAAAGACACTCGATAAGCTCCTGCTCCGACCGGCTACCAGACAAAATCCGATAAACCGGCGCAATGTAACTGTCATACTCGTCTCCGGGCAACTCAATCTCGCCATCACAGCCAATCGGATTCCAGTCACGATGAAGTATCTGACGAATGGAATCCTGAATCTCTGCTGCTCGCTTCGCTCTCGTGTCTGTCATAAGCGTGGTCAAGTGGCCTAACGTAAAAAGCTGAACCACCGCCGACTCGCGGCGTGAACCGCGACAGCGGAACGGCCAGCGCCAACGGCGGTTGGCTCCGGCGACTTGTTAGGCGTCATGGTCATGCAAATCATTCCTCTGCTTGAACCGACAAATAATCCAAGCAACTCCGAAAAACCAGCCGAAAAACCAAACCACCGCGATAGCCCAAACATACGGGCCAAAAAGCAACAATACCAAACCGACATATCCGCCAATCAAAGATAAAACTCCGATGAGAAACCACTGGAGAAATCTTCCACATAACCGATTGATTTTTCTCGCATCAGCCATAAACGTGCGAATGACGCCTAACGAAAAAAGCTGAGCCACCGCCGACTCGCGACGTGAACCGCGACAGCGGAACTGACAGCGCCAACGGCGGTTGGCTCCGGCGACTTGTTAGGCAGCAACCTCGTCATAACTCAATGCCCGCCGAATAATGAAAGCAGAGTCGGGATGGCTGCGCAAAACCAAACGAATGCCAGCAGACAAAATGCCGGAGTCAGCGAACCGCGACGACTACGAAAATAGTGTGAGTGCAAACAAAACGAAATGGTCAATCAAAGCTGCCGCGCTGAAACCTATAACCGATGCGCGATGCGATGAAATGAAGATGACAAAGAATGCCAAAACAGACATCGCCAGGATGGCCGTCTTTGCCTGTTCTGCAAGCTGCGTGTCGTTTGTTTTCATAAGCGTGTCTTGCTGCCTAACGAAAAAAGCTGAGCCACCGCCGACCTGCGACGTGAACCGCGATAGCGGAACTGGACAGCGCCAACGGCGGTTGGCTCCGGCGACTTGTTAGGCCACAAAGCGTCAATCTTTGTCATCTGGTTGCCTTTTCCTTTTGAGCAAACTATAAATCAGAAAACCAACAACTACCAAAATCAAAACTCCTGCTATCAATATCGTGTAACCAACCCAATTGCTAACTTTGATCGGCGGTAATGCGATGTCAAGCGAGCCAGCTAGGAATACAAAATGAGCAAACATAACTTGTGGCCTAACGTAGAAAGCTGAGCCACCGCCGACTCGCGGCGTGAACCGCGATAGCGGAACGGCAAGCGCCAACGGCGGTTGGCTCCGGCGACTTGTTAGGCAAAAACTTCGTCATAAAATCTCTCTTTATGCTGGACGCATTGAAGACCACCACCCAATATCCGCCAAGCACTGAAATACATCTGATAGTGTAGGACTTCTCCCTCAACGATGGAAACTTCCAGTCGGCGCGATAAACCACCACCGCCGACTTCTATCACGCGCGTTCCGGATGCGAGGTCAAGCGTCAGATTACCTCCATCTCTTATTTCGCCAACTTGCTTACCATCCAAACGACCTGCATAAAATGCTGCGAGCCTGTGACGCTGGCTTTGCGCGAAATGGACAGCTTGCCAGTCTTCGTAAGACTCGGTAGCGATACCGCACGAGACAGACTGGAGCAGCGTCGAGATTTGTGCTCCGCATTCATTACAAGTATGAGTGCTCATAGATGTTCTTTTGCCTAACGAAAAAAGCTGAGCCACCGCCGACTCGCGACGTGAACCGCGACAGCGGAACTGACAGCGCCAACGGCGGTTGGCTCCGGCGACTTGTTAGGCGTAGCGTCGTGGTTCAAATCATACTCATCAGTTCGGCGTGATGTAAAAGTCGGCTGCGGAAATGGCGAACCGCTATGACGATTCATGGATATGCAATAACAAGGAAGAACATCGAAAAATGATGGCTCCAATCGCACCCATCACCGTCCGAAATGTCACATATCGGTTGGCACGCTTCGCCAAGTGAACGGTCATCGCTGAACTGGCTCACATGGCTCCGGCTGACTCAACAGCCTACTCTTTGCCTGCGCGAACTCGCTCGTCACTCAAAGTGCCGTCGTAATGGCAGTCTGCCCAATCATGCTAACTCATCGGTTATGTTCATAAATTCAGGCGCTAGCTACGCCTAACGAAAAAAGCTGAGCCACCGCCGACTCGCGACGTGAACCGCGACAGCGGAACGGCAAGCGCCAACGGCGGTTGGCTCCGGCGACTTGTTAGGCCACGTCATCTGAAATCAAATCTCGTGCTTCATGTGAAAATACCTGTAGTGAACCCTCAAAATCTTCGTAGGCGACATCACTGCCAATAATGCCGAGAAAATCTGACGTGCCGATGACAACACTCGCATCCGATATACGATAGCTCATAGACTGCTCACGCCGCCGAACTCAATACGTCAATCGACTCGGTGCAATCGTAATCCGAAAACGTGAAAGCCACAAACTGTGCCAACTGGAACTGCCGCTGCAATCGTGACAACCAGAGAATCTTCGCAGCGATGGAGATGAGTATGCAAAGATGCACAGCACCAACAGCACGAACGCCAAACTGCGGCAAACAACCAGCTAAATAAGTGTGCTCATCGGAATTTGCATGGTGCGTCATAGTGGCCTAACGAAAAAAGCTGAGCCACCGCCGACTCGCGACGTGAACCGCGACAGCGGAACTGACAGCGCCAACGGCGGTTGGCTCCGGCGACTTGTTAGGCCGAAACTCATTGCAATACTCACGGCAATTCGGTGCTTCAATCAGATACGTACCCACTGGCGTGGTGAAGTAATAACGCTCCATCCTGTCTTTGCCAAGGTGTTCGCGTTGTCCAGGTTTGGCACTTCCTGATATTCCAAGGCGGCGGAATGATGTGAGGTGCAGCAACCAGCTAGAAACAAAGTGCTGGCTACTAATCCGAGTGCGATGTGTTTTTTCATAATATGGTTTTTAACACCGAGTCATGCGTATGGTTTCGGCCTAACGATCCAAAGCTGAGCCACGGCCACTGGAAAGTGACTCCGAAATGTAACCGTGACAATCAAATTCATATCATCGTCCAAAACTGCAAGGGCAGCGGCCGTTGGCTCCAGCGCGGTGTTAGGCCACATGGCTCAACTCTGCATCACGAATAAAATGCAAAGTCAAACCGCCGCTCACGAAATGCTCGTCTTCAACAGGCTGGCCTCAGTAGCTCGCAAGAAAGTCCAACCTTGCGGCTGCAGCTCGACAATCTTGGTATCAATCTCCCGCTGCTTCTGCCAAGCCCATGTTGAGTGCAGCGGCAAATAAACCGAAGTCCGCTCAGCTTTGGGATGCTCTGCCAAAAGCGCGCGCGATCGTCGCTCCATCCGAATCCGAGGAACGACAACGATAAACACAAACAGTAAAAACGCTGGAATGGCGCACAGTAGAATCATGGTCATGTAGTTCATAATCGTGTTGAATGTGGCCTAACGAAAAAAGCTGAGCCACCGCCGACTCGCGACGTGAACCGCGATAGCGGAACTGACAGCGCCAACGGCGGTTGGCTCCGGCGACTTGTTAGGCATCAAAGACGTGAAACTCCATAATAAAATCAGGCAAATCAAAACGCTCACCAACTGGCAAGCGCCGCACTTGCTCGCCGCATCAAACCGGCGCGAGCTGAATCCAAACTAACTGCCGATAACTTGCTCATCTCAAATCGAACTACTCGAATCTTCGCCAAACCAATCAACTCTATAAATCCTCAAACCGATCTTGATGCCTAACGAAAAAAGCTGAGCCACCGCCGACTCGCGACGTGAACCGCGATAGCGGAACTGAAAGCGCCAACGGCGGTTGGCTCCGGCGACTTGTTAGGCCACGTCGTCATTTCAATGCCTTTGCGCATACCACGAATGAATTCGTCGAGAATATCGGGCCATGTAAAGCTGTCGGACATCAGCTCAAGATTACGCAACGAACTATCCAACTCAACTTCGAGAAATCGGTGGCAGCCTTGCTCCTGCCATCCTGTGAACAGCTTCAATGGTGCTATGTCAGTCGAAACTGCCGCTCAAAGAAGATGCCATGGTCTGCGACTCCGACAAGCGCGACCAAATGTAGCGATGAAATACCGAATCGCAACCGCTGCTCCAATCACGAGAGCAACGCCAACAATGATGATAATGGTTCGTGTCTTCATGCGCTCTAGTGGCCTAACGAAAAAAGCTGAGCCACCGCCGACTCGCGACGTGAACCGCGACAGCGGAACTGACAGCGCCAACGGCGGTTGGCTCCGGCGACTTGTTAGGCCACATGGTCATAGTCATACTAAAGCTTCCTCAAAAACAATCTGCAATACCAATGCGAATAGCACTCCAATGACTGCGAAATATACAACCAGTAGCGGCAAACAAACCGCAAAATACATGCAGAACCGCCATCTCCAAATGGGCAAACGCAACTCTGTCGAGCAAAGTCATAGAATACGCGACCGGATCAAAGAACCAACTGCCGGCTGACGACGGTGCGGCGAAATCAATCGGCAAACCTATCAATGGCCGACCAACTGCACCAATCAAAACTATGTGTCGAATCTTCATAGCGCGAATGTGGCCTAACGAAAAAAGCTGAGCCACCGCCGACTCGCGACGTGAACCGCGACAGCGGAACTGAAGCGCCAACGGCGGTTGGCTCCGGCGACTTGTTAGGCATCAAAGACGTGAAATCCATAATAAAATCAGGCAAATCCAAACGCTCACCAACTGGCAAGCTGCCGCACTTGCTCGCCGCATCAAACCGGCGCGAGCTGAATCCTGGCTAACTGCCGAATAACTTGCTCATCTCAAATCGAACCGCTCAAATCTTCGCCAGACCAATCAACTCGATAAAACCTCAAACCAATCTTGATGCCTAACGAAAAAAGCTGAGCCACCGCCGACTCGCGACGTGAACCGCGACAGCGGAACTGACAGCGCCAACGGCGGTTGGCTCCGGCGACTTGTTAGGCATCAAAGACGTGAAATCCATAATAAAATCAGGCAAATCCAAACGCTCACAAATCCGACGGCTCCGCACTTGCTCGCCGCATCAAACCGGCGCGAGCTGAAACCTGAACTAACTCGCCGCGACTTTCTCATCTCAAATCCGAACTACTCACAATCTTCGCCAGACCAACCAACTCATATCAAATCTCAAACCGATCTTGATGCCTAACGAAAAAAGCTGAGCCACCGCCGACTCGCGACGTGAACCGCGACAGCGGAACTGACAGCGCCAACGGCGGTTGGCTCCGGCGACTTGTTAGGCCACTGGCTGTCGTTCAATCCAAACCTCATAAAATCAAACGCCGAAATGACGGCTCCGCATTTGCTCGCCGCGCGAAACCGGCGCGAGCTAAAACCATCCGAACTATCGGCAACTTACTCATCGAAATGCTTCTACTTCCAATCATCGCCAGCCAAACCAGCTCGGTCAAAATCAAAAATGCGGAAGTGGCCTAACGAAAAAAGCTGAGCCACCGCCGACTCGCGACGTGAACCGCGATAGCGGAACTGACAGCGCCAACGGCGGTTGGCTCCGGCGACTTGTTAGGCATCGTCATGGTGTCTTAACCGTCGGCTTCATATAAATCATCGTGCCCCACACCCGATACGCCATCTGCTGTCCTTGCACTGCATCATCTCCTTTGGTTTGGTGATCTACGGTGCCGTCTGCATTCGTGGAATAAAAATCCAACTGCAACTCCATGCCGCTTGGGACTTGCTTGCCAACAATGGTGCAACTCCTGCCGAGCCAAGGCTGAAGTTCGTCGGGGTCTGTGCTAAAAGCACAAACGAACCTAAATCTATCTTCGTTTCTGGAGTGACAGTTTCTGGTATCTGGCTCGCATCTTCGAGCAGCCGATGACGAAGGCTGCCATCAAAGCTGCTCCGATAATGATGTGTGATATGCGCATAAAATCTCGACGATGCCTAACGAAGAAAGCTGAGCCACAGCCGAACGACGATGTTAAAATGCCAAGCGCAACGGCGCGACGGCTGTTGGCTCCGGCGACTGGTTAGGCATCAAAGACGTGAAATCCATAATAAAATCAGGCAAATAGAGACGCTGACCCACTGGGCAAGCGCCGCATTTGCTCGCCGCCTCAAACCGGCGCGAGCTGAAACCAAACGAACTGCTGATAACTTACTCATCGCAGCGAGCTAAACTCTATCTTCGCCAGACCAATCAACTCAATAAAACCTCAAACCAATCTTGATGCCTAACGAAAAAAGCTGAGCCACCGCCGACTCGCGACGTGAACCGCGATAGCGGAACTGACAGCGCCAACGGCGGTTGGCTCCGGCGACTTGTTAGGCATCATGGCTTCCATTTTGTAAAGAATCTGAAATAGCGCAATCCCGGAAATCAATATCATAACAGAAACGATGAACCAAAAGAGAATCGGCGAGTTTTCAGGAGTAATAATTTGCCCTTGACCCACACCTTGTACGTCCAATCTTGAAACTTTTCAAAGCTGAATCGTAAAACAAGCACACAGGCCAAAAAATACTCCGATAATCAGTGATGGCAGACGATTCATATTTGGATGCGTGTAATGATGCCTAACGAAAAAAGCTGAGCCACCGCCGACTCGCGACGTGAACCGCGACAGCGGAACGGCAAGCGCCAACGGCGGTTGGCTCCGGCGACTTGTTAGGCCACATAGTCTTACTCATCTTTTTTGTGGATTGCATCTGACATAAACTTATTCGTGCTTGCGAACTGGTCAATCCTCGCAAGCACCTCCGTTGTTTGCTTTCGGTTATGCGTGAGATGCGAATAGCCGGAATAAAAGCCCACGACTGCTCTTGAAAGCAACTCGGCTGCATTTTGAGTGTCGCTAGACTCAATCATGCTGATGGCCAAAACGTCTCTGGCTGCTTCCTCTGCCTCTTTGCTCTCATATGAGTCTGAATACTGCCGAGCGGCGGCATCACCTTCGCGTTCTGCGTGTCTGTGCTCAATATGCCAGCCGACAAACAACCCAATCACTAGTGAACAAACAGACGCGACTATTGTTTTCATGGTGTGATGTGGCCTAACGAAAAAAGCTGAGCCACCGCCGACTCGTGGCGTGAACCGCGATAGCGGAACGGACAGCGCTAACGGCGGTTGGCTCCGGCGACTTGTTAGGCTGCTAGTTTGACAAATCCAGAATAACTCGTCCCTTACCAGCGGCTCCGATGCGAGCAAGCTGGTCTGTGGTTTTGGAGTCAGCATTCTTAATCACAACCAATGCTCCCGACGAATTAGATGCCGCAGCTATGCGCGCTAACTGGTCGGTAGTCCTGCTGTCGCCGTCAATGATCACGCCACCGCCGGCAGCGACGATGCGTGCTATTTGGTCTGTTGTTTTTGCCATAAATTATTCGCGTGGTCTAGCAGCCTAACGTAGAAAGCTGAGCCACCGCCGACCTGCGACGTGAACCGCGATAGCGGAACGCAAAGCGCCAACGGCGGTTGGCTCCGGCGACTTGTTAGGCATCACGGCCTCATTGTGCCGCTGAAATCTCCAAAAATCCATGCTCAATTCCTGTCTTGGAACTTGTGTTGACCCAGCATTCTCCTTTGGCTGACTTTTTGACCTCAACGGTGTCTGGGGTTTGATGGGCTGCCAATCGCTCTGGTATCGGCTTCGACTTCTGGATAGCCTGAACAAAACCGAGCCGCCTCTGCTCTTGGTAATCATCTATCAGACGCCCCTGCTCTGGATATGCGGCTTGAAGCTCTGCCCATGAAAAAACAATCCTGCCTGTGTCGTTGAGTTTTTGTGCGTCGCTCGACTTCAAACTCTGAACCCATGTGCGCATCTCGCTCGCCGTCTGACGCGCCAGCGGATCGGGAAGATTTGCTTCGGACAGCATCGGACCTAAAACTACTGTGCTGGCGTCTGGCTTCCGGTGACACGCGGTGAGAAAGCCAGCGACCAAGACGAAACAAACGCTGAACAATAAGGCGGATATTCTCATAAACGTAGTGATGCCTAACGAAAAAAGCTGAGCCACCGCCGGCTCGCGACGTGAACCGCGACAGCGGAACTGCAAGCGCCAACGGCGGTTGGCTCCGGCGACTTGTTAGGCCACTGGTGTCTCATCTGAATCTTTCTGTAATCTGTCAATGGTTCTGAGTAAGCGCAAGTCTGACTCGAACTTGAAGAGGATGCTAATGGAAACGGCCGCGCTAAAAATCAAGCCTGACGACTTGCCACTCCAACTCGATGCAACTGCACAGACTGAAACCACGGCAGCACACCAGAAAATAACGGTGCGGCGCATGGAAAGGCCAGCAATAGCTGCGCGACGGCGTGCTGGGTCAGCCGCCATCTCCTCGAAACGAATGTCTGATTTGTTGAACATAATTTTGTGTGGTGTGAAGTGGCCTAACGTAGAAAGCTGAGCCACCGCCGACCTGCGATGTGAACCGCGACAGCGGAACTGCAAGCGCCAACGGCGGTTGGCTCCGGCGACTTGTTAGGCCACATGGTCGTCATCTCTCAATCACCTCCATAATAAATAAGGCTCACCTTGCTTTTCAAGAACCGGTCTTCGACAGCTTGCGCAGCCGCTTTCTTCTCTTTAATCAACCAATCTTCAACTATCTTTTGCATCTGTGGAACGGTCAGCACTCTCTTGGCGGCGATGATCACAAACTTGCTTTTTGTGATATTGTAACGGTTAACAACTCCATCTGGCTTTTTGCTTTTAGGCATAGGATTAAAATGTGGTGGTGTGAATGTGGCCTAACGTAGAAAGCTGAGCCACCGCCGACTCGCGACGTGAACCGCGATAGCGGAACGGCAAGCGCCAACGGCGGTTGGCTCCGGCGACTTGTTAGGCGGCTGGTCTCTCATCTCACTGGCACTCCATTTGAGTAAACGACAAACCGCCGAGCGTCAACATCAACCGCCGTGCTGTAATGATAGCCCACGTCTGTCCAAGCAATGGTGACGATGTTTGATGTGGTGGAAACTTGCGCCAATGAACAATGCTGCGAAGCGTATGGCCCCAAACACTGACGCTGGCCAGGAATGGGATGTCCATGCTCATAAAGATCAACATCGTAACAGCCTGCCAAATCTGCGGTGACAACCGCTGTCATGGAACTGCCCGGAACTGGCACGCGCGACACCGTCGGAACCAGACACGATGAAAGCAAGAAGGCCATGCCGACTAATGAAACTAAAAGTCCGGCACTGACGGAAATCTTCTTGGTGTTTGTCATAGCGCGAAGCCGCCTAACGTAGAAAGCTGAGCCACCGCCGACTCGCGATGTGAACCGCGACAGCGGAACTGACAGCGCCAACGGCGGTTGGCTCCGGCGACTTGTTAGGCATCAAAGACGTGAAATCCATAATAAAATCAGGCAAATCCAAACACTCACAAATCTGACGGCTCCGCACTTGCTCGCCGCATAAACCGGCGCGAGCTATAATCTGGCTAACTCGCCGAAATCTTCTCATCTGAATCTAACTGCTCAAATCTCCGCCAGACCAACCAACTCTATAAAACCTCAAACCAATCTTGATGCCTAACGTAGAAAGCTGAGCCACCGCCGACTCGCGACGTGAACCGCGACAGCGGAACTGACAGCGCCAACGGCGGTTGGCTCCGGCGAGAGGCTGTGTGAAAACGCTGACATTGTTGAAACCTTTACGCCGGTGGATGGTCTTAATCAAGCATGAAACATCGCGCCGGCCTGGATCGCTCTCAAACACTGCTCTTCCCGGAACGGCTTGAGGATTACATTGGGCCTGAAAATCCCGTGCGCTTCCTCGACGCCTTCGTCGGGTCGCTGGATATGCACGCGCTGGGTTTTGACAAGGCCCGTTGCGCGGACACCGGGCGTCCGCCTTATGATCCGGGGGCGCTGCTCAAACTTTATCTCTACGGGTATCTGCATCGCGTCCGCTCGTCCCGGTCACTGGAAGCCGAGTGCCACCGCAACGTGGAGGTGATCTGGCTCACCGGCAAACAGACGCCCGACTTCAAGACCATTGCCGACTTCCGCAAAGACAATCTCCAGCCGCTCAAGGCCGTGGCGCGGCAGTTCACCTTGTTGTGCCGCAAGCTGGAACTTTTTGGCGGGGAGCTGCTGGCCGTTGACGGCAGCAAGTTCGCGGCGGTCAATGCGCGCGACCAGAACTTCAATGCGGACAAGCTTCAGGATTTGATTGCCCGCGCCGATGCCCGGCTGTCCGGGTATTTGAAAGAACTGGACACGGCGGACGCGGCGGAACCGGGCGGCGTGGCCCCCAGCAAAGGTGATCTGACTGCCAAGATTGCCGCGCTCCAAGACCGGCAGGACTGGCACAAGGAACTGCTGGCGCAACTGGATGCGGAGCACAAGCAGATCAGCGTGACCGACCCGGACACGCGCAAGATGCCCGCGGCGCACGGGACAATCGTGGGCTACAACGCGCAGATGGCCGTGGATGCCAAACACAAGCTCATCGCGGCGGCGGACGTGACCAACGAGGGGACGGACTGCCAGCAACTGGCCAATGTCGCTTTGGAGGCCAAGGCCAATCTGGAACTGGCCAAAATGGAAGTGGTGGCGGATGCGGGTTATTACAACACGGCGGAAGTGGGCCGGTGCGTGGAACAGGGAATCACGCCTTACCTTCCGAAAGCGGACACCAGCGCGAACACGGCGTGCGGCCTGTATGGCAAAAGCCGGTTCCAGTATGACGCCACCAAGGATGTCTATGTCTGTCCGGCGGGCGACACACTAACCTATCGTTTTCCCACCTTTGAAAAAGGCCGGGAGATCAGATACTACCGCACCAATGCCTGCAACACCTGCGCGTTGAAAAGCCGCTGCACCCGGAACAAAGGCAGCCGGACGATCACGCGGGAGGAGAACGAACATTTGATGGAAGCGATGGCCGCACGGATGAAACAACAGCCGGGGAAGTTCAAATTGCGCAAGACGCTGGCCGAACATCCTTTTGGGACGATCAAGCGGTGGTTTGGCTACACCCACTTCCTGCTCAAGGGACTGGAGAAGGTGCGGTGCGAATGGAGCCTGACCACGCTGGCCTACAACCTCAAACGCGTGCTGAACCTCGTGAGGTTCGAGACATTGATGGCGGCGGTGGCTTAAAAAGCCCGGCGGAGACGCCTGCCCTCGAAAAAAGCGGCCCGTTCCATCCCATACACCGGATCATTCACCTTATTGCCCGATGCCCGCCTTCAACCCGCCGGGTTAAATAACCCCACTTTCCAACCTGCCAACTTACTTCACAACTCCGGCCCAATAGTTTTAACACAGCCTCGCGACTTGTTAGGCGACTGGCTCATGGCAATAACTCTCTATGTGGCTGGTGGTCGCGGTTCCAGCGAACCAAAGCGGCATCGCTGGTATCGGCGAAAAGGAACTGTAGCGTCGGCGACTCAACGTGACCATCGCAAAATACCGCATCGGCTTTGCCTTGGTGTCGGGTGAACGTGTTGCCATATTTGCCGGACTGCAAATCAACCCAGCCCGGTCGCTGGATAACGGGACCGCCATCGAAACCGTCGGCAATCGCCATCATGTCACTTGGGGCGGCTATTTCCGACTCCCGAACGGGAGGCGCATAAGTAAGCGTGGCCGGACTGCTTGGAACTACGACATTATGACCGCCAAGGCCAACTGCTTCGTATTTACCTCCAGAACACAATCCCATCCAATTATAGCCATAGGAAAACGGCATAATGAGTGATGCTGCATTTCCGGGGTTCGGTGGAAAGTCGTCGCTATGCCAATGAACTGCCGGGCAAAGCCAGATGCCTGTCTTATATAAATCATTGCTGCCTTTGGAAGCTAACAGCGCCTTAGCTTCTAGTGCTTCATACCAATAATCTTTGTGTTCTGGATAGCCGCCTTTTGGAAAATCCATATTTTCATACAGCGGATAAACCTGATAATCCTGAACAAACTGCTGCAACGTCAAATCAAGCTGGTGGAGATTGCCGACACACTGAATCCGCTGCGCCCTTCCTTTCGCCTGCGAAACTGCGGGCAGCAATAGCGCCGCAAGAATCCCAATGATGGCGATGACGACCAGCAACTCAATCAGAGTCAAGCCGTCTCGATTATGTTGCTTGATAGTCACGAATGGTTTGTGGGCGAAGTCGCCTAACGAAAAAAGCTGAGCCACCGCCGACTCGCGACGTGAACCGCGACAGCGGAACTGACAGCGCCAACGGCGGTTGGCTCCGGCGACTTGTTAGGCCACATGGTCATGGTTTCTGTGCCAATAAAATCTGTAGTCGCTGCTCCATCGGCGACCAATCTGCCTGATTCGTGCGATAACTATCGCGGTATGCTACCAACGACTGGACGGCAATCTTGCGAAACGCATCAGAACGCCATCCCGAACCGGAAAGCACCTCCTCCGAATCCATAAAATACTGTCCCTCTAGTTCGCTGGTGGCTTGCGCCAAATCACCGGCCTTCAACTTATTCAAAGCATCGAGTGTGACGACGGCTGAAGCTGCGCGAGCCGTGGCGACCTGCTGTCTGCCACTCGTGTAACCGATATAGCTGGAAGCCAAACAACCCAAAACGAAAACGGCTGAAAACAAAGTGAGATGTTTAATGCTCATAAGCGTGAATGTGGCCTAACGTAGAAAGCTGAGCCACCGCCGACCTGCGACGTGAACCGCGACAGCGGAACTGACAGCGCCAACGGCGGTTGGCTCCGGCGACTGGTTAGGCCACATGGTCATCATCTAAATAATCTCATGTAAGATTCCCGCTTCAGGTCGTATCCTGGCGGCAAAGCATCATAAAAAGTCTGCTGTCGCCAAATCTCGTAACCGCAAAATAAAAACCATGCGCCAAGAACAATCAACACTGCTCGACGTTTGCGTGCTCGAATCTCTGCAACAAAACCAATGACCGCAAATAGTGCGGCCAGCGATGCCGTGCCGACATTGGGATATTTCGAGTCGCCCCAAATCAAAACCACAAGCTCAAACGCAACCGAAAATAGAACATAAACAAGCATGGCGCGAATGTGGCCTAACGTAGAAAGCTGAGCCACCGCCGACTCGCGACGCGAACCGCGATAGCGGAACTGACAGCGCCAACGGCGGTTGGCTCCGGCGACTTGTTAGGCCACATGGTCATACAATCTCCTCAATCCTTGGTTAAGTAAATGCCAGCGTAGCCAGCGTGCCACCGCTGCGTCAATGCCCTCGACTGACTCTGAATGAGTAACCAGACCTCGATAATGGTCGCGGAAACTGTAATGCGTGCCGTCTCGAATGACTGAAATGCCGTCTCCAGAATCAGCAGGCAAAAGAGCATGAAACTCGTCTGGATGAGAGCGCAAGTGGGCAGCCAAATCATCGAAGGTAACGGTGAAGAAGTGCGAATAATCTGTGAGCCGCATCAACGGAGCAGATGACTGAAACATCCGGTAGAGCGCGTCTCGAACGCTGCTGTGCAGGATAAGAGCAATCTGCTCTGCCTTGCCTGTCGGCATCGTCGCTGTGTTCGGAACTATGATAAAATCCTGTGGCATACGCGATGTGGCCTAACGAAAAAAGCTGAGCCACCGCCGACTCGCGGCGTGAACCGCGATAGCGGAACTGCAAGCGCCAACGGCGGTTGGCTCCGGCGACTTGTTAGGCATCAGCGACATAAAATCTAAATAAAATGATGTGCTTATCCCGTTGGCTCCCGTCCAATCATTTTCTCGAAACCGACCGGGGCTTTGTGAGCAGCCAAGCCCAATAACGTTTGGAATGCTGCCATCGGGGTCTTGCGGCGGTTGAAGCGAAAGACAAATTCATCGAGATAGTTTTGTAAATACTTCGGGTCAACTCCATGGTGCGTGCCGTTGAGCCACGTCTTGAGATTGCCGAAAGCGCGGTGAATATGCAGCGCATGAGTCGCGATCGGCTGCAATGCGTGGCGGTAGTCGGCCAAAGCGGTTTTGGAATAGCCTTTCCAACCATCCGTATAAATTTCACTGCCCGGCTCCACATGGGTCGTAAGAAAATGGCGAATCGAAAGGGCGTCTGCCCGTTGCGTCACCGCCAGCCGCAGCCGCCCAGCTTTCTCCAAACGGCCTCCCCGCTTGTCGGTAAACGCCACCACTTCTACTGCGCCAAAGACCAGCGTGCTCTTTTCATCCTTGGTAACGCCACGGCCGGTCTTGCCGCTGACAGGCCCGCCAATAATGACCTCATCAGCTTCCACACGCCCGCTGAGTAGCGCCCGCTTTTCATTCACCATGCTGCGTCGCAGCCGGTGGAGCAAATACCAAGCAGTCTTATAGCTGCAGCCCATCTGCCGTTGTAGTTGGGTGCCGCTCATGCCTGGGGTATGTGTGGCTACCAAGTAAGCGGCCCAAAACCACTCGCGGAGCGAAAAGTGTGTGCCGTGAAGGAGGGTTCCGGCCGTAACGGAAGTTTGCTGACCACATTCGGAGCATTCGTAAACATACCGCCGAGCTTTGACCCAATACTTCCTGCCGGAGCATCGTGGACAAGCAAAGCCAGCGGGCCAACGACTTTGCCCCAGATATTCAAAACAAGCCGCTTCCTCTGAAAATTGCTCACGAAACTCTTTCAAAGTTGTTGGAAACTTCAGCTTGTCCATCAACCAAACTCGCGCCAAATACTACGGGAGTCAACGGGATAAGCATATAAAATGAAAACAAAAACCGTCCAAGAATGGCAAACCATCCTGTATTATGGATGCTTCATAACCAGCAATGTGGAGTTGAGCATCCGTCAAGTTGCACAACTCATCCACGACCAAATAAATCAAGCGACCAAGCAATCATCTAGAAAAACTAAACGCGCCGCCGCGATGCCTAACGTAGAAAGCTGAGCCACCGCCGACTCGCGACGTGAACCGCGCCAGCGGAACTGACAGCGCCAACGGCGGTTGGCTCCGGCGACTTGTTAGGCGGCAAAATCATCAATATCTACAAGCTAATGCGTGGTGCTTTATATCACAAACAAACTCTGACTTCCAGTAATGCGGGTCATCAATCGCGCGAAACTGAACGTCTGACGGCAGACTCGCGTGCTGAACTCTGAATGGACTCGCCAACATAATGTAAAGACTGTCTCTGTGTGGCCATCCCTTCCAAGTCTCAACGATGGGATTGCCTGCTGCCAACTCCGCGTCAAGCAATGGACGCAACTCCTGGCACAGCTCGTCAACTCGCTCTTTATCTACTGGGTGCATACGCTTGCCGCCTAACGAAAAAAGCTGAGCCACCGCCGACTCGCGACGTGAACCGCGACAGCGGAACTGACAGCGCCAACGGCGGTTGGCTCCGGCGACTTGTTAGGCATCAGACTCATGCTTAACTTAAAGATTCGTATTTCTTGAGCGTCTCTCGATACACACGCTTCGCGTCCCTGAAATCAAATAACTGTAAATATGTCCCAACGCTGCCAATAATCAATGGAACAAAAACTGGCTGTGAGTAACCACGAACCCATCCCTTTGCCTCGCCATAATGAAGTGAAAATGTTCTTTCTACTCCAACGATAAAACAATAAATAACCGTGACGATAAAAATGGATGCAAACAAAAAGATGGAACCTAATGACAACCAATACCGCTTTCGAGCAATCCGAAGCTCTTTTTTAGCATGGATGGCTACTTCTTCAGGTGAAGGTGGACGATGCGTGTGCATGATGCCTAACGTAGAAAGCTGAGCCACCGCCGACTCGCGGCGTGAACCGCGACAGCGGAACTGTCAGCGCCAACGGCGGTTGGCTCCGGCGACTTGTTAGGCGACTGGCTCATGGTTTGGACTCAATCAACTCGACTCGATGTCCGTCTGGATCAGCGACGACAGCGCGACGACCCCACTCCGAATCCTTCGGTGCTGAAACTACCGCTGCTGGATAATCAGTCAATGCCGCAATCACTGCGTCAACGGACGGAACGGAAAAACCAATGCGCGTGCCGAGCGTGCTCGGACCATCTGCGGTCTGTGTGTATATCTCGAAAACACCACCGGGAAGCTCGGCTGCGAAATGCTCTGCGCCTTTGCCATGACGATGAAGCGTGAAGTGCAAACCCAACCGCGTGTAGAAAGCTGACGCTCGCACAATGTCCGGCGACCGTAGAACCACGAGATTGAGTGTGACCTTATTCATAAACGTGTAAGTCCGCCTAACGAAAAAAGCTGAGCCACCGCCGACCTGCGACGTGAGCCGCGACAGCGGAACGGACAGCGCCAACGGCGGTTGGCTCCGGCGACTTGTTAGGCCACTGGCTGTCTTTCAATCCAAGCATCATAAAATCAAACCGCCGAAATGACGGCTCCGCACTTGCTCGCCGCGCGAAACCGGCGCGAGCTAAAACCATCCGAACTATCTGCGACTTACTCATCGAAATGCTTCTGCTTCCAATCATCGCCAGCCAAACCAGCTCGGTCAAAATCAAAAATAGCGGAAGTGGCCTAACGTAGAAAGCTGAGCCACCGCCGACTCGTGACGTGATCCGCGATAGCGGAACTGAAAGCGCTAACGGCGGTTGGCTCCGGCGACTTGTTAGGCATCGTGGTCATCTGGCATCCTCGTCTTTATCTAACCTGCGACGTGCCTTCAATGGGTCAAAAGGCGAAAGTGGCGAATGTGCAAACTCTCGAACGCCGCAATCATCTGGGCCTATCGGCTCAACCTTAATCAACGAAACGTCGTCACGCTTATGGTCTATAAAATACAACGCCGCCTCGTCTTTTGAGTCGGCTGGCAACTCATCATAATACATCTTGCCGTCATGCTTCCAGTGCATCCCAAATATGTATCTTTGCCACATAAGCGCGAACGATGCCTAACGTAGAAAGCTGAGCCACCGCCGACGCGCGGCGTGAACCGCGACAGCGGAACTGACAGCGCCAACGGCGGTTGGCTCCGGCGACTTGTTAGGCGTCTGGGTCGTCATTCAAAAAATCGGTGGATCACCATCATAAACACGAGACGAGCTATCTGGACAAGCATAGACTGTCTTGAGTGCGCCGTTTGTGGAGTAAAAGTCAAATCTCCATGAACCTGGCGCACACTGCTCCCCCACGAATCTGGCAGCGGTGCAATGAAACTCATTCGTGGCTGAACCAAGCGCAATAGTCGCTATCCGATAGGCATCTGGCAAGCCAATCGGCGGAGCTTGCTTCTGGTCAATCATCCAACGCGCTGCAAAAGCAATGCTACACGCGACGGTCAAGATGCTGAAAATAATGATGGAACGTTTCATAATGATAAAGACGCCTAACGTATGAAGCTGAGCCACGCCGCATCTACGACGCTGACCGCGATAGCGGAACTGCGATGGCCAATAGGCGTTGGCTCCGGCGCATTGTTAGGCGTCATTTTTGGCATTCTCATATCCTCTGCTTGTGAGCCTGTATGCTCTGCCGCTCTCGCACCGGAAAAAACCACGACTCACCAACGACTCGAATGCGTCAAGATACCGCGCTTGAACGGAAGGGTCTGTCTGCTCCATAAAATCTCGCTTTCCAGCTCTAACCCAAGTTCCGAAACCAGCCGTGCCGAGCAACATCACGGAACCTTGCATGGGCGCAGCTTGGTCAATGCAATGGCTGATAATCTCCCGCTGTGCTTGTGTGAGATGCGTAAATGCGGCGATAGCCTCCTTCTGGGCAGCCTCGGCCTCGGCTTTCGCTCGCTGTTCTTTCAGAGCCTCACGCCTTCTGGCGTGTCTATCAACAACAAACCATCCGATAATGGTAACGCCGACGCTCAAACCAGAAACGGCGACGGCTATCCAAGCTGGATTTGGTGGTGTGGCTGGCATTGGTATCACTGGGTCGTCTTTTTCTGGATGTGTTTTTTCAGTGGTGCTGGCATGTGTGCAATATGGCGACTACTGATGACGCCTAACGTAGAAAGCTGAGCCACCGCCGACTCGTGACGTGAACCGCGATAGCGGAACTGACAGCGCCAACGGCGGTTGGCTCCGGCGACTTGTTAGACCGCATGGCTCCTTCCATATCTTAATCTCCACGTCTCTAGCAGTGTCGCCAATTCCAGAGGCTTCATGCCGTAAGTGTCGGGCAGAAACCGGTCGAATCTCCCAAACTCTTGATTTATGCGGCGCACCTTCAGCTCGCCTGAATACAACGGCGAGAAGGTGAAGCCCACTGTGCGAAGTTGCGAACCCATGCTCAAGGAGAAAAATGCCTCTATGTCCGACCAATGATACTCATACTTGCGTAGAAGCGTCCCGAACCTCAAACCCGATGGGGAAAGTCGAAGTCGCATTCGAGAAGTGAAAGGCACTGATGCAGAAAATACAATCCCGAATGTCATTAGTGGAAAAAACGCCCAGCCGATCCATTCATGATCATCAATCATATAGATGCTGATGATCCAAGCAACGAAAAACGCGGCGGTCATCCAGAACCAGTTCGTTGGGCTGGGTCTCAAAATAAGCTCTTTACTCTGTTGTTGAATATCCATGTGCGCGCGAATGCGGTCTAACGTAGAAAGCTGAGCCACCGCCGACTCGCGACGTGAACCGCGATAGCGGAACTGCCAGCGCCAACGGCGGTTGGCTCCGGCGACTTGTTAGGCCACTGGTCAATGCCAACGCTTGTGCTTTTTCGATGAATCATTCTTGTCCTCGTCCTTCTTTCGTCTTGCGTTGCCATACAATGCCGACTCGCGGAACTGACTCCATCTGAATATCACGATAAACAGGAGAATCAATCCGACAATAATGGTGATAGGCGCAAAAACGCCGAGTCCCCAAGCGTTCTGATAAACAGGTCTGCCGCCGATAACATGAACGACGCCGAGCATGATGAGAAAGAGCGCGATGAAACCTGTGGTGACTCTGACAAAGCGGTCTCGTGATTTGTTGTATTTATCTTTCATGCGCGCGAAGTGGCCTAACGTAGAAAGCTGAGCCACCGCCGACTCGCGGCGTGAACCGCGATAGCGGAACTGACAGCGCCAACGGCGGTTGGCTCCGGCGACTTGTTAGGCGACCTCATGGTGGACCTCCAGCAAATCTTCCCTTGATGCAAATAATCTCAACATCATCCGCACGTCCGATGCACTGGACAGCCACGTTAATATCTGTCGAGCCATAAACCTGATGTGGCTGGTCTTTGGTGTCGCTATCGGCGGAAACCTTCGGAGCACCAAAAATCTGTCGCATCAATGCGTCAACGGCGGCGAATGGCTGTCCGCGAACAAAAACCCGAAAACCATCATCATCACTTTGAATCGTCCATCGCGCATCAAGTCTCGAAACCGTGATTGGTGTCTTTGGTGGGTGGCCATACTTCGTAACCTCGCCAAGAAAGAAACTGCCGAAATCGCCGGACTGCGAACAGCCGACAAAAATCAGACAAGCCAGTAATAACAATATGGTAAGTGGTGCGCGCATGGTCGCCTAACGTAGAAAGCTGAGCCACCGCCGACTCGCGACGTGGACCGCGATAGCGGAACGGACAGCGCCAACGGCGGTTGGCTCCGGCGACTTGTTAGGCATCGTGGTCATGTCACTTCTTGTCTATCGCAACTCCGCCGTCTCCAAACTCCAACCAAATAATCTGGCTCATTGGAATAATCTGAACGTGCGAACCGCTGTCGCCGACAAATCTAACCTCAAGACAAGTCGGATACAAAACTCCATACATATCCACATCACCACGAAACTGCTTGCTAACTATCGCCTTGCCAACACCGGAGAGAGTATATTCGCCATCGCCGCTGGAGGGCGCAACCCAGCGAAGCCCAGAAATAGTGCCTTCTGTGATTGGTGTCGGCTTCTGATTGCAGCCGGTGAGTAATCCTGACAGCAAAATGCTGCCGATGCCAAGTAGTGCGATATGTTTTTTCATAAATGCGAACGATGCCTAACGTAGAAAGCTGAGCCACCGCCGACTCGCGACGTGAACCGCGATAGCGGAACTGACAGCGCCAACGGCGGTTGGCTCCGGCGACTTGTTAGGCAGCATATCGTGTGACATACCTAATGATTCACAATCGAGAGAACGAAGGAAACAACTACCATCACACACATGAAAATGCCAAGGAATAAAAAGGCTTTCCAATCTTTTTTGTTCTGCTTCCGCTTGATAATACCAAGACCAGTTAAACCAAAAGCCATCAAAATCAGTGGTATATTCATAGTGTGCGTGTGCTGCTGCCTAACGATCCAAAGCTGAGCCACGGCGCGAATAACTGCAAGCGTGAATTTGCTGCAAACCTCCAAAAGAAGGAGCAGCCGCCGTTGGCTCCAGCGCGGTGTTAGGCGGCCTCACACGTCTCTACGAGTGAATCTTGAATAATGGCAAAGCCAGTAAAATGCAACCGCCACTAACCCAAGCAAAAGCACTGTGAAACACCAAAGTATAGGCGGAAGCACAATGATCTGGCGATCTTTGTCCTTCAGCCGACTCATATCATCTGAGATGGAAACAGCAAAAAAGATGTGTAAAAGAATCATCGCCCCAACAAAGGCAATGGCAATAAGTCCACCAAGCGGACCTAAAGTAGTGGATATGAATTGCGGTGTCATAGTTTTACAAAGGCTTTCTGCCGCCTAACGAAAAAAGCTGAGCCACCGCCGACGCGCGACGTGAACCGCGATAGCGGAACTGACAGCGTCAACGGCGGTTGGCTCCGGCGACTTGTTAGGCCACATGGTCATATCTCAATCTTTTGATCTCACTGGTGTCAACCATAAATGGATGATGCAGCCGACGACAAAAATACTGCCAACCGCGAGAAAATTCCAACGACACCTATCAACTAACAAAGTATAAAGCTGCCAGTGATCCGTCGCAATGCCGCCGATAGTCTGAAGACGCACGGCATTTGTCGTGGCGCTAATCTCTCCCAAAGAATGTGAACTGCCTGCGACGAATCCATAACTCGAATGCAAATCCGTAAGCGCGACAAACCCAATCATGCCATACAAACCCGCAACGAGCATGATAACATTCGTGACCAGTAAAGTGATGCGCTTTGATTTAGTCATGGTGCGAATGTGGCCTAACGAAAAAAGCTGAGCCACGCCGACGGGCGAGCGGCTCCGCAAATCCGATAATCGTTGTATAACTCAAACCATCCATAAACTCAAGGGGCAGTCGGCGTTGGCTCCAGCGCGGTGTTAGGCCGACGGTTTTGTCTCATGCGGATACTGGAAGGATGCCCATCTACATTTCTGGCAGATGTAACCCTCCGCCTGATCTCCGAATAATGTCCACCGACCCACGAGCCAGACCTGATCCTTCACTATCCCAGTCTTCCGGTCTCCAGGATACCAAGTGACGTTGTTTGGGAGAGTAAAATGGCCTCTCTCCATTTCCGCGTTACATTTTGGACATTTCATATTGGTGGTGTTCTAGTCGGCCTAACGTAGAAAGCTGAGCCACCGCCGACTCGCGGCGTGAACCGCGACAGCGGAACTGAAGGCGCCAACGGCGGTTGGCTCCGGCGACTTGTTAGGCGGCGTCATAGCTCAATTTACAATATATCCCAATCGCCAAAGTATCACGCCGCAAATCAGCACAGCAGCGGCTCCGCCAAATATGAGAGGCCAGAACCAGCGACCGCGCTGACGCGCAAGATGCGAGGCCAAAGCAATGCGCTCATCAACACTCAACTCACGCAAACGACCATCCTCTTCACGTCGCGTGCTATCTACCTGGCGAAGAATACCACGATTGATGCCGATGCCAATAATGGAACCAACTACAACAAGCACAAGCAAAATGATGTCGGTAGTAGTCATCGTGTCACGCCGCCTAACGTAGAAAGCTGAGCCACCGCCGACTTGTGACGTGAACCGCGACAGCGGAACTGACAGCGCCAACGGCGGTTGGCTCCGGCGACTTGTTAGGCCACGGTCTCATAAAACTATCTTGGGCGTGTTTTGCCTCTGCGAATCTTATCTAAAATCAACATCGGCATAAACACGAAAATGATAACAAAATAAACCCAAAGCATCGGTGCAACTAGCACAAATCCGACAACTTTCA
Organism: uncultured Verrucomicrobiae bacterium; assembly: GCA_963755455.1. Classification (GTDB taxonomy): domain Bacteria; phylum Verrucomicrobiota; class Verrucomicrobiia; order Limisphaerales; family UBA11358; genus UBA11358. Next base: position 203,080 of record CAVWJH010000003.1, on the reverse strand, counting down.
ACCAGCCAATTTTTTGCACAAATCCGGCAGCTAACGCAAACATCCCAATAATGCCCGGCAGTGCGCAACGTTTCATAATCGGCGAGATGGCGAATGGAGCCATCAGACGATTCTTTGCCTTTTGTGATAGCGGCATACGAAGTGGCCTAACGATCCAAAGCTGAGCCACGGCCACTGGAAAGTGACTCCGAAATGCAACCGTGGCAATCAAATTTCATATCATCGTCGAAACTGTAGGCGCAGTGGCCGTTGGCTCCAGCGCGGTGTTAGGCCACATGGCTCGACTCTGCATCACGAATAAAATGCAAAGTCAAACCGCCGCCCCACGAAATGCTCGTCTTCAACAGGCTGGCCTCAGTAGCTCGCAAGAAAGTCCAACCTTGCGGCTGCATCTCGGCAATCTTGGTATCAATCTCCCGCTGCTTCTGCCAAGCCCACGTTGAGTGCAGCGGCAAATAAACCGAAGTCCGCTCGGCTTTGGGATGCTCTGCCAAAAGCGCGCGCGCTCGTCGCTCCATCCGAATCCGAGGAACGACAACGATAAACACAAACAGTAAAAACGCTGGAATGGCGCACAGTAGAATCATGGTCATGTAGTTCATAATCGTTTGAATGTGGCCTAACGATCCAAAGCTGAGCCACGGCGCGAAAAACTGCAAGCGTGAATTTGCTGCAAACCTCCAAAAGAAGGAGCAGCCGCCGTTGGCTCCAGCGCGGTGTTAGGCGGCCTCACACGTCTCTACGAGTGAATCTTGAATAATGGCAAAGCCAGTAAAATGCAACCGCCACTAACCCAAGCAAAAGCACTGTGAAACACCAAAGTATAGGCGGAAGCACAATGATCTGGCGATCTTTGTCCTTCAGCCGACTCATATCATCTGAGATGGAAACAGCAAAAAAAATGTGTAAAAGAATCATCGCCGCAACAAAGGCAATGGCAATAAGTCCACCAAGCGGACCTAAAGTAGTGGATACGAATTGCGGTGTCATAGTTTTACAAAGGCTTTCTGCCGCCTAACGAAAAAAGCTGAGCCACCGCCGACTGGTGGCGTGAACCGCGACAGCGGAACGGCAAGCGCCAACGGCGGTTGGCTCCGGCGACTTGTTAGGCGTCATGGCTTCGATTCCTGATTCTGATGCTCAACTATCGCATCTGTCAAATCTTGCCAACTGCCATCTGGCAATCGGCGATAAAATCTGCCGCCATCAACATAGGCTCCGCTACCTCCCGAAAGGCTGACCTTGCCGAACGGCAACTCGGTGCGTAAACCAAAGCAAACTCGTAAAAATGGAAATGGCAGCGACAAATCTTCGGAATAATAAACTCTTGGTGGCTTCGACTTCATATCTACCTCGCCCCACTTCGCGGTGCAGACACGAAACGCAATCTCGTAGCCGAGAATAGCTACCAGACAAACAACCGAAATGATGTAAATACGACGACGCATAAAATGACGCCTAACGAAAAAAGCTGAGCCACCGCCGACTCGCGACGTGAACCGCGATAGCGGAACTGACAGCGCCAACGGCGGTTGGCTCCGGCGACTTGTTAGGCCACTTGGTTCTCATTGTTGTTTGATTTCCTGTAAGAAACGCTGTGCACCATCCATTTCTTGACGTTCGAGTTTGCTCAACTCCATTTGGCGACTCAGTTTGGAGAGTGTCGAGATATTGTAATCCAAATCCTCGACTAACATAACCTTGACCATGGGAACATCATTGCTCTTGAGTACTGTTAGCATTCGCATTTCTCGTCCTGTCCTGAGTGCAACAAATCCCGGATAAGCATGCTGCTCATCCCACGTTTGTTTCGCGTGACGATGATTTTGAACGGTCCATCCGAGAATAAATCCGATAACCAAGGCGAGAATGATGATAACATATTTCATAACATTTTTTTCCTAACATGGCTCGGTGGCCTAACGATCCAAAGCTGAGCCACGGCGCGAAAAACCGCAAGCGTGAATTTGCTGCAAATCTCCAAATGAAGGAGCAGCAGCCGTTGGCTCCAGCGCGGTGTTAGGCCACATGGTCATGCAATGCCTTACGTCGCCTGCGAAGTATAACACCAAAAATGCTAACGGGAAACAGGCAAGCGTTGTAAAAAATAATACGACAGAGGACACCAAAAAAGAAAACACCATCTGCGTCTCTGCCGCTGTTTGGAAACTGCTTCAAGTCTTGAAAAACGGAATGCACCTCAATAACAAAAATGAGTGCGGAAACAATCGGAATGGTCACGACCAAACCAAACCATCCGAGGTATCGAGCCAGAACGAAAACGATGGCGATGAAGCAAAGCCACCAAGGCCAATAGAAGGCAGCTTCGTAATAAATAAACCGCAAAAAGTTCATAATCGCTCAATGTGGCCTAACGAAAAAAGCTGAGCCACCGCCGACCTTCAACGTGAACCGCGATAGCGGAACTGCAAGCGCCAACGGCGGTTGGCTCCGGCGACTTGTTAGGCATCATAGTGTGAATATCAAAATAGCACCAACAATAACCCAAGCAAAGGCAGCGACTCGCAATAAAATCTTAACGCTCGTCGGCCAATGAAACTGAAATGCTAAATGATTCAGTAAAAGCATCAATGGGACAATAAATCCACTAAAATAATGTCGAGATGACGGTGAATCCGACGCATGAAAAGCAAATAGCGCGAAAATGAGTGCGAGAAATCCATAACGGAACCAAGCACTGCGTGGCTTGGTCTCTTCCAGAAATGTCTTTGTGATAAACGCGCTCATATGATGCCTAACGTAGAAAGCTGAGCCACCGCCGACTCGTGGCGTGAACCGCGACAGCGGAACGGACAGCGCCAACGGCGGTTGGCTCCGGCGACTTGTTAGGCCACATGGTCATCATCTCTCGTCAGAATAACGTCGAATAAGCCAACGTGCCACAGCCCAAACGACGCCACTCAGAAAAATCAATAATCCTATGTCTGAGATTAGGTGCTGCCTTTGATAGTAACCGCGCATCTGCGGTGAGACCTCATCTGGCATAATGTCCGGCACATATCGCAGGCCAAAAACAAAAATCAAAAGCCCACTCAACCAGACTAAATGTGGCAATATCTTTCTCATGCGCGAATGTGGCCTAACGTAGAAAGCTGAGCCACCGCCGACTCGCGGCGTGAACCGCGATAGCGGAACTGCAAGCGCCAACGGCGGTTGGCTCCGGCGACTTGTTAGGCCACATGGTCATTTATTCTCAATCTTTTGCGGTTTGCAATCAACGAACAAATAAGTGCAATCACAAAAACTGTGATGAAAGGAATACCGCGCCAAAACATAAACTCAACATCACTCGGATCCCGTAATTTGGAAAACGAAAACAAAATGCCGCCACCAAGGGCTGTCGTAAATAAAACACCTGGACCTCCTGCAATAAGACATGGTGAATAAATGGATGCGCGTAGCAATGCGGCCAAACACGTATATCCCCAATGGATGTTGTGCTTGCCGCGATAAATCAGCAACCCTGCCTCTATCGCTACAATCGGCAATAACACGGTGAGTATGATAATATCCATGACGCTCGATGTGGCCTAACGAAAAAAGCTGAGCCACGGCGCGAAAAATCGCAAGCGTGAATTTGCTGCAAACTGTCAAATGCAGGAGCAGCCGCCGTTGGCTCCAGCGCGGTGTTAGGCATCATGGTGTGGTTTTGAAAATCACCGCAATCGAATACACCTTGCCTGTTTTTATCTCGATCATAAGCCCCTGCGACTTATATCTCATTTCCTCAAAGCCGGAGTTGCCACCCATAGATTGTGTGGCCGTTGGCTGCCCGTATGCCTTGATAACATCGGCACGACTCGACCCAATGCCAACACCCTCCTTCGTGTGCCCGGCGAATGAATTCGTAAAAGGCTCACCTTTACTTGAATCTACACAAAGCACCATTTGGACGTGTCCGTCTTTACTTGGAACGACTAACATACCAAGATTCACATACTCCAAGGCGGAATTCTGCGTCTGATCCGGCTCGCCAAGCTCTGCGACCACCTGCTGCGTCGTCATGCCCGAATGCACGGGACCGACAGAATCCCCCGGCTCGATGTTGATAGACGCGCTTGATGTCAAGGCAGTATGTGCGGGTCTCTTGGAACAACCTGCGAACAGTGAAGCCAATAATGCCGCAATAATAAGTGATGTTCGATATTTCATAAAACGTGAATGATGCCTAACGATCCAAAGCTGAGCCACGGTGCGGAAAACTGCAAGCGTGAATTTGCTGCAAATCTCCAAATGAAGGAGCAGCCGCCGTTGGCTCCAGCGCGGTGTTAGGCATCATGTCTATCCTCAATCTTCGTGCGATGCTTTCTGGAAAGAATCTTCACTAGAAGCCACGCACTGCCAGAAAACAAACCAAGAACAAAAACAAACGCTCCGACAAACAGCAAAATCTGCCTCAATAAACTCCAATCACGGTCTGAAACGGCGTAAATGATATAAATGGCAACTAGCAAAGCAACGCCGATACCAATCAGGCGCATCTGCGACTTCTGATACTCTGGATGCTCTTCCCACATAAAATTCTCAATGATGCCTAACGTAGAAAGCTGAGCCACCGCCGACTCGTGGCGTGAACCGCGATAGCGGAACTGACAGCGCCAACGGCGGTTGGCTCCGGCGACTTGTTAGGCATCAAAGACGTGAAACCCATAATAAAATCAGGCAAATCAAAACGCTCACCAACTGGCAAGCGCCGCACTTGCTCGCCGCATCAAACCGGCGCGAGCTGAATCCAAACTAACTGCCGATAACTTGCTCATCTCAAATCGAACTACTCGAATCTTGGCCAAACCAATCAACTCTATAAATCCTCAAACCGATCTTGATGCCTAACGTAGAAAGCTGAGCCACGGGCGACTAAAGATATGGAGCCGCTGAAATCTTCTCGGATAACAGCAAGCGCCAACGCCCGTTGGCTCCGGCGACTTGTTAGGCCACTTTTCCCTTCACCTCTCTTTCTTCCTCACTCCTAGACAAAGATGTCATATCGCAAATAATCTCAAGCAAATCAATCCGCTCTGTCTTTTGCTCGCAACGATCACAGCTCACGAGCGGCGTGAGCCGTGAAAAACAGAGCGCTCGCACTCTAAAACCCGTGTCGCAGCTTGAAGCATCCAAAGCTGCAACCAAATCGAATAACCTAGATCATCGCCACGCAGGCTAACTCGGAAAATGCTCTGACTTACTTGTGGCCTAACGTAGAAAGCTGAGCCACCGCCGACTCGCGGCGTGAACCGCGATAGCGGAACTGCAAGCGCCAACGGCGGTTGGCTCCGGCGACTTGTTAGGCCACATGGTCATTTATTCTCAATCTTTTGCGGTTTGCAATCAACGAACAAATAAGTGCAATCACAAAAACTGTGATGAAAGGAATACCGCGCCAAAACATAAACTCAACATCACTCGGATCCCGTAATTTGGAAAACGAAAACAAAATGCCGCCACCAAGGGCTGTCGTAAATAAAACACCTGGACCTCCTGCAATAAGACATGGTGAATAAATGGATGCGCGTAGCAATGCGGCCAAACACGTATATCCCCAATGGATGTTGTGCTTGCCGCGATAAATCAGCAACCCTGCCTCTATCGCTACAATCGGCAATAACACGGTGAGTATGATAATATCCATGACGCTCGATGTGGCCTAACGAAAAAAGCTGAGCCACCGCCGACTCGCGACGTGAACCGCGACAGCGGAACGGACAGCGCCAACGGCGGTTGGCTCCGGCGACTTGTTAGGCCACTGGTGGTTTCTTGCCATGTGGTAAAAGCTCCTGATCTCTTCCGGGTTTGCTGTAATAATTGAGAACTAAAATGATCACAATGCCGGCAACGAAGCCCCAAATCAGTGACGACCACCACGCTGTCTTGTCAATGTGAAAACAGCGCACACATACCGTAGTATAGCGACTGGATAATTATGGTGACGCCAGAAGTCGCCAGCATGATTCGTGGCTTACTGTATTCGTGTATCGGTCTCATAATAGTTTGGTGTGGTCAAGTGGCCTAACGGACAGAGTTGAGCTGCGCCGGGCCTGTGATCATAAGTGACCTGTGGCGGCTGGCACGACTTTGTTTACGGCTGCACCGCAGCCGGCGTGCCAGCTATGCGCGTGCCTGATGCTGACAACCGGTGTCAGCTCCAACGAGTCGTTAGGCTGCGCCCCGCCCGCAGCCTGCTTGGTCCGAAGGGAAAACATAACTTATTCCAAGGGCACCCTTTCCCGTGCTTCTCCGCTGCGAGCGTCGCTGACGGCTCCAAGCCCGCTTGAGCCGCAGCGGCTGGCTCGCAGCGCTGATCTTACACACTTGTCACCCATTTGGCAATCCTTATTGTTTTCCAAGCAATATCGCCGGGGTGTCAGCCTAACGGACAGAGTTGAGCTGCGCCGGGCCTGTGATCATAAGTGACCTGTGGCGGCTGGCACGACTTTGTTTACGGCTGCACCGCAGCCGGCGTGCCAGCTATGCGCGTGCCTGATGCTGACAACCGGTGTCAGCTCCAACGAGTCGTTAGGCTGCGCCCCGCCCGCAGCCTGCTTAGTCCGAAGGGAAAACATAACTTATTCCAAGGGCACCCTTTCCCGTGCTTCTCCGCTGCGAGCGTCGCTGACGGCTCCAAGCCCGCTTGAGCCGCAGCGGCTGGCTCGCAGCGCTGATCCTACACACTTGTCACCCATTTGGCAATCCTTATTATTTTCCAAACAATATCGCCGGGGTGTCAGCCTAACAAGTATTGTGTTGACCATCTGCGACCTAATCAGGCTGCGTCCGGTCGGATTTTTTTGTGAGATTATGCTGGTAAATCAGCCTTGTCAAGTTTATTTTGCCGGCATGGCTCTTCAGGTATTGAATCGTGAAAGGTCGCAACGGCCTTTGGAGCGTTTTATCCCCAATCCCAAGCTCAAATTCATGGAGCAATGCCGGGAGGTGATGCGGTTCCGGCGTCTGGCCCTGCGTTCGGAGCAGGCGTATCTGGAGTGGATCAAGCGGTTCCTGGTGTTTCATCGCAGAAGGGGAACATCGAACATTCAACGTCCAACGTCCAACATTCAAGCGGTGTCGGGTGGCGGGCACGGAGTGACGCTCCCCAGCGACGGGTGGCGGCGGCCGGAGGACATGGGGGTGGCGGAGGTGAAGGCGTTTCTGTCGCATCTGGCGAATGAACGGAATGTGGCGGCGAGCACGCAGAACCAGGCGTTGAACGCGCTGCTGTTTTTGTATCGGCACGTGCTGGACCGGGGACTGGAGTTTGTGGAGGGGTTTGACCGGGCGCGGCGTTCGCAGCGGGTGCCGGTGGTGCTGACCAAGGGTGAGGTGAACCGGCTGCTGGCGGCGGTGCCGGAGAAACACCGGTTGTTCAGCCAACTGCTTTACGGGACCGGGCTGCGGGTGATGGAGGGGCTGCGGCTGCGGGTCAAGGACGTGGATTTTGAGCGCAACCAGATTGTGGTGCATGACGGCAAGGGGTTCAAGGACCGGGTGGTGATGCTGCCGGAGCTGTTGCGGGCGGCGCTGATGGAGCATCTGAAGCGGGTAAAATTGCTGCACGAGCGGGATGTGGCGGAGGGGCTGGGGTCGGTGGCGCTGCCGTTTGCGCTCAAGGAAAAATATCCGAATGCGGAGCGGGACTGGGTGTGGCAATGGTTCTGGCCGGGGCGGACGATTGCGGTGGATCCCAGGGACGGGCAGCGCAAGCGGCATCACATCAATGACACGAGCGTGCAGCGGGTGATGCAGGAGGCGGTGCGGCTGGCGCGGCTCAAGAAGCCGGCCACGTGCCACACGCTGCGGCATTCGTTCGCGACGCATCTTCTGGAAAACGGCTATGACATCCGCACGGTGCAGGAGTTGCTGGGGCATAAGGATGTGAGCACGACGCAGATTTATACTCATGTGATGCAGAAGCCGGGCATCGGAGTCAGGAGTCCGCTGGACGGGTGATTGGAGTTCGGAGTGCGGAGTGTGGAGTGCGGAGCCACAGGCGGAGTGCAGAAGCCACAGATTGGCACAGATGAAACACGGATGAGTCAAATGGGGATTTCGGAGTGCGGAAAAAGCGGAATGATATGTGCCATGCGGGATGACTGCGCTCCCAAAATTTGTTCGAGAAGAGGAAGATGTTTTGGACGGGACGTCCAAAACGGCGGGCGGGACGCCCGCGCTCCCAAGCTGCTTTGTATATCCAACTTTGGACATCAAACGCTGAACATTGAACATGGACTGCTCCGCCCCGTCAGTTCGCAAAGTCAAATACGAACCTAGTTTCAGGCCCACATTGTCTGCCGCCATCTATGCAGCCATAAAAGCATCCGGGACGCTGTTCGTCAACTGCGAAGTGTGAAGTGTGAAGTGTGAGGGTGCATCTGGACATTGTTCTTATTTCTGAACCAGTAGCGCAGATTTGCAATCTGCTGTATCGCGGATTTTCAATCTGCAAGGCGTCGGCGGTTCAATGGGCTTGGGCTTGGCGGCGCGCTGCCGAATGCAATTCGGCGATACGGCAGATTTCAAATCTGCGCTACCTCTGCTGGCCGCAAGAACAGTGTCCAGATGCACCCGAAATGCGAGGGTGCATCTGGACATTGTTCTTATTTCTGAACCAGTAGCGCAGATTTGCAATCTGCTGTATCGCGGATTTTCAATCCGCAAGGCGTCGGCGGTTCCATGGGCTTGGGCTTGGCGGCGCGCTGCCGAATGCAATTCGGCGATACGGCAGATTTCAAATCTGCGCTACCTCTGCTGGCCGCAAGAACAGTGTCCAGATGCACCCGAAGGGTGAAGGGTGAAGGGTGAAGGGCGGAAAAAGCGGAGGGGATTATTTGCAGTGGATCAAGCGCTTTATGCAGTTTCATCGGGACGAGGTGCCGGGCGGGCGCCACGGAACGGCAGGCGGAAAAAAAGAGACAAGCCGCGCTTGACGGGGTGGTTCGGAAAATATAATTTTTGCGCCTGAACCAGGAACAACAAACCTAATCCGTCCCATGAGCGAACCTATAATCACCCAAATCAAAGACACCACCGGCAATCCCGCGCCGCTCGGCCTGCTGGGATTCGGGATGACGACGGTGCTGCTGAATTTTGCAAACGCCGGCTGCTACGAATTGAACAGCATGATCCTGGCCATGGGCATCTGCTACGGCGGCATCGCCCAGGTGATCGCGGGCATGATGGAATGGAAGAAGGGCAACACGTTCGCCACGACCGCCTTCGTCTCCTACGGATTTTTCTGGCTGTCGTTTGTGACGCTGGTGCTGCTGCCAAAAATCATTCCAGCGGCGGGCGCCACCAGTGCAACGGCCGTCGCCACCTATCTTTCCATCTGGGGATTGTTCACCGCCGTCATGTTCGTCGGCACGTTCCGGCTGAACCGCGCGCTGCAATTCGTCTTCGGCACGCTGACGATATTATTCATCCTGCTGGCCTACGCCGATTTCACCGGCGCGAGCGCGGACTTCAAACATTTTGCCGGCTACGAAGGGCTGGTCTGCGGCTTTGGCGCGATCTACACCGGGCTGGCGCAGGTGCTGAACGAGCTTTACGGCAGAACCGTTCTGCCGCTCGGCCCGGTCAAAAAATAGAAAAACGCCCTGGAGCTACTTTCAAAACTGCAGCAGCCGGCATGAGGAGTCTCCCCATTCATTGAAATTTCTGGAGTTTGAGCCTCGTTACCCCGGCTGCTACGGGGTCTTGAAAAAAAAGCACGGCGACGATGGACAAAACGGGTCGCTTTTAATCTGCCGGAACAAGAGCAATTAAACTTGCATCTTCCAAGTCATGCAAAGCCATCGGCCCCCGCCGGATCGTCATCTTCAATCTTTTCCACAAGGCAAAAATAAAACCGGTTCCTGGACGTTTGCAATGGGTGAACCGTTGGAAGAATTTCGACGGGTCGCGGAGCGACATCGGAAATCAGCCCGGCACAGCGTGCCGGGAAAAACGTCCGGTAAATCATGCGTCGTGAAGCAAAGGACGCGGGGAATGTTTTATTTTTCGATGGTTCCTTGTCGCTTGCGGGACGGATTTCCTTTGGCCGCCCAGGGATGTTGTCCCTGGCAAATCTCCAGTGCCGCTTCGCGACAATCTTGTTCAAAGCAGCCCGCCGGTTTCCATGGTGTCAATTTTGCCATTCAGGTTCCCTGCCCTCCGCGACTGACCTTTTTTTTGCCCAATGCTTGGGAAAAATTGTCATTTGTGCGCCCGCAATTCCGCGCCGGAGCTGCCCGTCAGGACTCCACGCACGCCGCGTCCAGCCCGCTTTACCCGCGTCCCAAAGTTTCAGCCGACGATGTCGAGCCGCGTTTGAACCTTCCAAAAAGGCCCCTCGAATCGTGTCATTTCCATGACCATGGAAATCGTTTCAATGGGCATAAAAGACATTTCCATGACCAACGACGCCATTTCCATGACCATAAAAATGATTTTCATGGTCAAAGAAATCATTTCCATGACCATAAAAATGGTTTCCATGACCATAAAAATGGTTTCCATGACCATAAAAATGGTTTCCATGACCATGAAAATGGTTTCCATGACCATGAAAATGGTTTCCATGACCAAAAAAATCATTTCCATGACCATAAAAATGTTTTCCATGACCATAAAAATGACTGAAATGGTTAAAGAAATCCCGTCCTTGGTCATGGAAATGGCCCCGGTGTCGAAGATGTTTGGACACGGTGTCCGTTTTGTGGGCACCAAAGGGCGTGCGTTTGAATTGTGTCGCGCGAAGGGCGCGAAGGCGCCGAAGTTCGCAGCAACGGAATCATCAGTGAAAGAATTAACGCAAAGACGCCAAGACGCAAAGAGCGCAAAGCAAAAATTCCTTGCGGCTTCGCGCCTTTGCGTCTTTGCGTTGAAAATTTCCCCGCCGAATATGCCGCCCCGACGGGGCTTGTTCCTCGCCCATTGGATGGGAGAGGATGCCGAAGGCAGGTGAGGGTTTTAGTTTTTTTGGTTTTGGTTCTACAAATATGCCGCGCCGACGGCGCTGGGGACGAACGCCGTGCCAAAATCATTTTGCGATGGACGGTTGGGGGGGAGCGAGCGCGCCCTCGCGTGCGGTTTCCAGCGCCCCCGCTGGAAACATCGGGCGGATGGTGGCCCTCCGCAAGGAGTTCGACGAGGGCGTCGAACCCGACAGCCGGGGCGGCTGTGCTCCCCATTCTGGACGGATTTTGTTTTGGACGGTGGATTTGGCGTTTGAATTTTTTGTCGCGCGAAGGACGCGCAGGCGGCGAAGTCCGTAGGAGCGGAATCATCAGTGAAAGAATTAACGCAAAGACGCCAAGACGCAAAGAGCGCAAAGCAAAAATTCCTTGCGACTTCGCGCCTTTGCGTCTTTGCGTTGAAAATTTCCCCGACGAATATGCCGCCCCGACGGGGCTTTGTTCCTCGCCCAGCGGATGGGAGAGGATGCCGAAGGCAGGTGAGGGATTTAGTTTTTTGGTTTCGGTTCTACAAATATGCCGCGCCGACGGCGCTGGGGACGAACGCCGCGCCGAAATCATTTTGCGTTGGACGTTTGGGGGGAGCGCGCCCTCGCGTGCGGTTTCCAGCGCCCCCGCTGGAAACATCGGGCGGATGGTGGCCCTCCGCAAGGAGTTCGACGAGGGCGTCGAACCCGACAGCCGGGGCGGCTGTGCTCCCCATTCCAAATCCGCAGGGGACGACGTGAGGAGCCAGAGGCCCGACACCACAACTTTGGCGACATGCAGCGCAGTCCTGCCGATGATTAAAATACTTCCGCCACGGCTGCGCGGAGGGATTGGACCATCTGCCGCATTTGCGCGGGGGTGGTGCAATACGGCGGCATCAGGACGATGACGTTTCCGATGGGGCGGGTCAGCACGCCGCGTTTGGCCATGGCCTGGCACACGCGGATGCCTGCGCGCTCGCGCAATTCACAGGGTTCGCGGGTGCGCCAGTTTTTCACCAGCTCGATGCCGGCGACCAAGCCGACCTGCCGGATGTCGCCGACGCGGGGCAGAGGCCAGAGGGATTGCAATTCGTCGCGCAGGACGTTTTCCAGATTCCTTCTTGCGCGTGCGGATGCGGGGCTTTGGAGGATTTCAAGGCTTGCAAGTGCCGCGCTGGCGCCGAGCTGGTTGCCGGTGAAGCTGTGCCCGTGGAAAAATGTCTTGAACTCCGCGTAGTCGCCAAGAAATGCGTCGAATACTTTTTGGGTGGTCAGCGTGGCGGCCATCGGCAGATAACCGCCGGTCATGCCCTTGGCGAGGCAGAGGAAATCGGGCTGGACGTTTTCCTGTTCGCAGGCGAACAGGGGTAAGTGCGGAGTGCGGAGAGCGGAGTGCGGAGTGGTGCGGCCAAAGCCGGTCATCACTTCGTCGGCGATGAGCAGTGCGCCGTGATTGCGGGCGATGCCGGTGACCTGCTGCAGCCAGGTTTCCGGCTGCGGAATCATTCCCGCCGAGCCTTGCATCAAAGGCTCGAAAACAAATGCCGCGTAGGGATTGCCCCTGCGCTTTTGCGCGGCAAATTTTTTCTCCACCAAGCCGACGCATTCCCAATGGCACTTGCGGTAATCCCGCGCGTCGGCGCGTTCGGGCCTGGCGCGGTTGAACGGGCAGCGGTAGCAATAGGGCGACATGACCCTGCCGGTCTTGAAGAGGAGGCCGGAATACGCCTTGTGAAACAAATCAATGTGGCCGGCGGAAACCGCGCCCACGGTGTCGCCATGATACGCGCCGTCGAGCGAGAGGAAGCGCGGTGGGAATTTCCTCATCAAAGCCGATGGGCAAGATGCGCCCCGTGCGCGCCAACTGAACTGATAGGCGAGCTTGAGGGCGACTTCCATCGCCGTCGAGCCGTCGTCGGAGAAGAAAACCTTTTTCAATTGCGGAGTGCGGAGTGCGGAGTGCGGAGTGGACGCTTCAACCAGCCTTTCCGCCAGCAGGCTCGCAGGCTCATTGGCGAAACCGAGCGCGGAGCTGTGCGAGATTTTTTTCAACTGCCGTGAAATGGCGGCGTTGATTTTCGGATGGTTGTGGCCGTGCAGGTTTGTCCAGATGGAGGAATTGGCGTCGAGATATTCCCGGCCATTCACGTCGCGCAGAATTGCGCCGTTGCCGGACGCAATGACAATTGGCTCGCGCCCGAGCCAGTCGCGCATCTGGGTGAACGGGTGCCAGACGAACTGGCGGTCGAGCCGGGCGGACTGGTTCATGACGATTTCAAATCCTGAATTTCAAATTTCAAGTCTGCGAGCGCGCGGCCAAGCTGTGCAACATCTTCAGCCAGGTGTGCCGCCGTGAGCGTCACGCGCAATCGCGCCTGCCCGCGCGCGACGGTCGGGTAACGGATGGCGGGGATGAAGATGTTTTGGGCGCGCAACCTGAAGGAGGCTTCGAGGGCTTTGGTTTCGCCGCCGATGATGAGAGGGATGATGGCGCCGGACATTGCGGAGTGCGGAATGCGGAGTGCGGAGTGAAATGATTTGACCTGCTTCCACAGAAGCCTGTTGAGCGCGCTCGCCTTCGGGGGATTGAAGGAGGCGGATGGCGGCGGTGGCGGCGGCGGCGGCGGCGGGAACGGGCGCGGTGCTGAAAATGAAGCTGCGTGCGCGGTTCACAAGATGATCAATGAGGACGCGCGAGCCGCAAATGTAACCGCCGCTGGAGCCGAGCGCCTTGCCGAGCGTGCCCATCTGGATTTCAATTTCGCCGGCCACGCCAAGCTTGTCCGCCAGGCCGCGGCCGATGTTTGCCGATGATGCCGGTGGCGTGCGCCTCGTCCACCATGAGCCACGCGCCATATTTGTTCTTCAGCGCGGCAATTTCACGGAGCGGAGCGGCGTCGCCGTCCATGGAGAAGATGGATTCGGTGACGATGAGCACGCGCGAATGGGGAAACCCCTGCCTGGGGGCGAGCCTGGGCAGTTTGGATTTGGCGGTCCAGCGGAGGATATTTTCCAGATCGTCCAGATCATTGTGGTCGAAGACGCGGAGGGTGGCGCCGCTCAAACGCGCGGCGTCCACGATGCTGGCATGGACGAGTTTATCAATGATGACGATGTCGGCCTTGCCGAGCAGGGCGCAAATGGCGCCGATGGCGGCGGCGTAGCCGGTGGAAAAAGTAAGTGCGGCCTCGGTTTTTTTGAAGGCGGCGAGGGTTTCCTCAAGTTCGTGGAACGGCGCAAGCGAGCCGCAGACCAGGCGCGACGCGCCCGCGCCCGCGCCGAATTGGTTCGACGGCGTTGATGGCGGCTTCTTTCAACGCGGGATGATTGGCGAGGCCGAGGTAATCGTTGGAGGAGAAATTGAGCAGGGTCTTGCCGCCGATCTTGATGCGCGGGCCTTGCGCGGAATCCACGCGGCGCAGTTCGCGGAGCAAGCCTTGTTCGCGCAGGGCGTCGAGGCGCCGGTTCAATTCGTCGTCGAACGGATTCATTTAGCCACAGATAAACACAAATGAACACGGATGGAAAGGAACACGCTTAATCACGCGGCGGAATCGTCCAGCGCCCGTCAATCATGCCGGCGCTCACGTTGCCGGAATGGGCGAGAACGGTCTCGTAAATGCCGGCGGCTTTGTTTGTCGTCTGGAATGGCGATCAAATCGGCAGAGCAATTTGCGGAAAGTTCGCCGACCTGCCCGGACAGGCCGAGGGCGCGCGCGCCGTTGATCGTGGCCATGCGGAGAATTTCCGCCGGTGAAATGTCTTTGTCGCTGGCGGCAAGCTGGCGCATTTCCTCGAACATATTCAGTTCCGGCTTCTGCCTCCCGATTTTGCGCATGGTGGCGAGGCTGTCGGTGCCGAGGCAGAGGTTGACGCCGGCGTTGGCCAGACGTTCGCGCAGGAACGGCGGATGGCGGAAATAGGCGTGGCTGCGCGGGCAATGCACGACGTGGACGCGATGCCTGCCGAGCAACCGCGCGTCGCCGTGCGCGAGCAGGTTGACGTGGGCGGCGATGCAGATTTTCGCCGAGCATCTTGTGGCGGGCAAAGTGTTTGACGGGCGAACCGAGGCCGCAATCGGAATTGTCGCGCTCGTTGCGCTTGAGCCAGTCGAACATTCTGCCGCTGCGCGCGCTGCGAACATTTCAAATTCCTCCTCGGACTCGGCGATGTGCGTCGCAATGCGCCATTGCTTTTTCCGCGCAATCCCGGCGGTCAGCCGCAGCAGTTCCGGCAAAGTGGAATAGGCCGCGTGCGGCGAAAGCGACGCGGCACAGCGCGCGTGCGAGAGCGAATCAATTTTCCCGACGGCCTCGCGCACAATGTCCTTCGGGTCGCGCTTGGCGCGGATGCCGGTCATTTCGAGAAACGAAAAAACCCGCAGCGGCGTGGCGTCCCAGACTTCCGGCAGCAAATCGGGCATGGCCTCGATGTCGGCGACGGTGGTTGTGCCGGTTTTTACAAGCTGATGCGCGCCGTGCAGCCAGGAATGCGCGTATTCGGAATAGCTCCACGCGGTTTTGGCGGCGGTGATGAGCGGAATCCAGTCGGTGAACGTTTTCGGCGGCGGCAATTCACCGGCCATGTCGGTGTAATCCAGATGGCAATGCGCGTTGACAAGTCCGGGAAGCAAAACGACTTCGCCGAGATCAATTACGGAGTGACGAGTGACGAGTGACGAGTGACGGGCAAAATCATTCCACGAGACCGACGGCTTCAATTTTGTTTCCAGAGATGACGACCGCGCCGTTCTCAATTGGCGGCTGCGAGACCGGCAAAATTGTCCGCGCACGAAGTATCATTGCAAGGAAGCGACAAGTGGCGAGTGACAAGTGACAAGCAAAACGGAAATCACCGCCGCAATTTTTTCCCCGTCACTCATCACTCGTCATTTTTTTTATCAAACTCCGGCGGCGCGTTTGGCGTTCTTGTGTTTGGCTGCGTCCTTGTGCTTGTGTGCTTTAACCTTGTTGTGACGCTTGCGGATTTGCTGCTCGATTTTTTTTGTCACGCGGTCAATGGCCGCATACAGGTCGCTTTCCCGGTCCTCGGCGAACAAATCAGGGCCGCGAACGGCGAGCCGCATGGAGCAACTGAACTGCTTCTCCGGCACGCGCGTGTGGTCATGTTCCAGCGTGACGCGCGCGTCAATGGCGCGCTTGTCAAAATGGTCGAGCTTCTCAATCCGCTTGACGACGTGGTCTTCGATGGACTTTGGTCAGCGTCACATTATGCGTCGAAAGAATCAATTTCATGTTTCAAAGATGCAACGAACGGATGAAAAAAGCCAGTTTTTCCTTTGAATTTGGTAATTTAAGCGAAAGCCGTGCCAATTAACTTGTAATTGAACGAATTTTAGCTAGGTTGAAATCGAAAATGGCACTTGGCTTACAACTTTCGCAGCGGCTGACGCAATCCATGGTGCTTGCACCGCAATTGCAGCATTCGCTCGCGCTGCTTCAGGCACCGACGCTCGAACTCAAGGCGCTCATTGAGCAGGAACTTGAGCAAAATCCCGTGCTTGAGGAAATTGAGGCGCCGGAACTTGAACTGCCCGAAAAGCCGGTGACGGATTTCGCCGACACGGCTGACGCGACCGCCACGCCCGATCCCGCCGAGCGTGCGGATGATTTGCCGGACGCGGCGGCGGATTCTGAACCGGACAAGAATTCCGAGCCTCCTGCGGACGATTTCCAGGCGGAGTTCGACAAGCTCGTCCAGTTGGACCAGGAATGGCGCGACAACCTTTCGCAGACGAGCGCGCCCATCCGGCAGTCCACCGATGACGAGGAAAAGCGGCAGTTCATGTTCGACTCGCTCACGGCGGAAACGTCGCTCGCGGAATTTCTGATGGAACAGGTGCGCGAATCGGATTTGAACGGGGAGCAGCGCAAAACCGCCGAACTCATCATCGGCAACATTGACGATTACGGCTATCTGAAGGCGACGGTTGAGGAGATTTCCGCCGCGAACAATCTGGCCGCCGGACATATTTCCGAAATCCTGAAAACCATCCAGACTTTCGACCCGCCCGGCGTCGGCGCGCGCGATTTGCGCGAGTGCCTCATGCTGCAACTCGAGCGTGCGGGAAAAGAGGAATCGCTAGAATACCGCATCGTGCGCGATTTCATGGAAGCGCTCGGCAAGCGGCGCATACCTGAAATCGCGCGCGGAGCCAGCCGAACGGTGGACGAGGTGCAGGAATCGCTCGCCAAAATCGCGCGCCTTGAGCCGCGGCCCGGACGCGCGTTTCTGCCGGACAACGACCAATACATTTTGCCCGAAGTCTTCGTGCAAAAACACGGCGGCGATTTTGTGGTCACGACCAACGACGAGCAGGTTCCGCATCTGCGCATCAGCAACGTGTATAAGGATTTGATGGCGGCGGGCGAAAACAACACCGAGGTGAAGGAATACATCCGCGAAAAAATCCGCGCCGGGAAATTTCTCATCAAGAGCCTGCACGCGCGGCAGCAGACGATTTTGAACATCGGCAGGGAGATCGTGAAACGCCAGCACGAGTTCATGGAAAAAGGCGTCGCGCATTTGAAGCCGATGACTATGGCGCAAGTCGCGGAAGTCGTCAGCGTCCACGAAACCACCGTGAGCCGCGCCGTTTCCGGCAAATATATGCAGACGCCGCAGGGGATGTTCGAGATGAAATTTTTCTTCACCGCCGGACTGCACAGCAACAACGGCGGCGGCGAGGTTTCCAACACGAGCGTGAAGGACATGGTTGCGGAAATGTTCAAGGCCGAGGATTCTTCCAAACCGCTGTCCGACCAGGAAGTCGTGAAGATGCTCGGCGAAAAAGGAATCTCCATCGCGCGCCGCACCGTCGCCAAATACCGCGACGAACTGGGAATCCTGCCGTCGAATTTGCGGAAGGTTTATTGAACGACAGGGGCAATGCGCCAGAGCGTGCCGTTGCCATCCTCGGTCACGAGCAACGCCCCGTCGTGCGCCACGGCCACACCCACCGGGCGGCCCCAGACACTGCGGTAGTCCATCACGAACCCCGTCAGAAAATCCTCGTATTCACCAGTGGAGACGCCGTGGTTGAGATGCACGCGCACCACCTTGTAGCCGGTGCGTAGCGCGCGGTTCCATGAACCATGAAGGCAGTCGAAAATGTCTCCGCGATATTCCGGCGGAAATGCCGCCACGCCGTTTGTGGCCGTGTAAAAAGTCATCTCCAGCGGAGCCGAGTGCGATTGCAGCATCACGTCGGGAACGATTGCCTTGCCCGCGAGATCCGGCCGCTCGCCGGCGAGTCGCGGGTCTTCGTGGTTGCCCATGTAATACCAGGGCCAGCCGTAAAATCCGCCCTCTTTCACGCGCGTGATGTAATCCGGCACCAGGTTGTCGCCCAAATCATCGCGCTCGTTGGTTGAAACCCACAGGTCGCCCGTGTCCGGGTTCACCGCCAGTCCCACGCCGTTGCGGATGCCAGTGGCAAAAGCATGAAGCGGTTCGTGACCTTCCGGGTCGGTGACAAGAATGTCAGCGCGATGCGTTTCCGGCCCCCATGCCGCGCCCAATCCATTTTCTGCTTCCCAAGCCGGAATGTCCGAAAGATTTTTTTTGCTCATTTCTTCGGCCACGTTTGACCCGGAACCGACTGAAATGAACATCCGCTTGCCATCGGCAGAGAACGCCACGTCGCGCGTGCTGTGTCCGCCGCCGCTTTCGGTCAGGCGCGGGACAATCACCTGGGCGTCGCCGCTCGCCTTCAAATCGCCATTGTGATACGGAAAGCGGACGACCGAATTGTTGTTGGCCACATAAATCCATTGCGGGTTGTCACCGGCCGGATAGAAGGCGATGCCAAAAGGCCGGTCAAGCCCCGCCGCAAAAATCTGGTTTTCAGACGGAGCATCCGCGCCGTCGGCCGCCCGCAGCACGCGGATGCGTCTCGCACCCGTTTCCGCAATGAAAATATCGCCATTGGGAGCCACGCGCAACAGGCGCGGATTCGTTAAGCCGGAGGCAAACAAACGCACGGTGAACCCCGGTGGCACGGACAAGGTCGCACCGTCCGGCTGCCTGACCACGCGTGGATTGTTTCCTGCCGAGGCGGTTTTGAACGGCGGAGGCAAATCCGCCGGCGTGATATGATGTTTGACGCCCGGGGCGTCGTGTTGCCACGCATTAGGGTCGGCTTCGACTGAAGTTGTTGTCATCTGCACCACACTGTTGCTCAAGGTGACGCCGGCGGGAACCTCCAGCGTTGAAAGAAAGGCAATCACATCACTGCGATTCCCGGCATCCGGGACGGGCATCGGCATGAGTGTTCCCGGAACCGCCATCAGCGGATTGATGAGGAAATGATCCAACGTGGCGGCATTCCAGACGATGCCGGAATCACCCAGGGCTTTCGTGTAATTAAAACCCAGGCCGGAACCGGCGCGACGGCCCACCACGCCGACCAGGCTCGGTCCTTGTTTTACAATCACCGTGTTTCCCGGCCCGAGGCTCGTCGTGTGGCAGAGGGCACAGCTTATTTGAAAGTAAGCCTTCCCGCGCGCGGGGTCGCCCGCAGGCTGATCCTGGGCTGCCGCCCGGTTCGCAGCGCCGAGACCGGCAAGAATGCCAAAAACCAGCGCACAAATGGATAATGGCTTCAATGTCATGTTTTGCATTTTTTGCTCTTATTACAGCAAGTTTGGACGGATGCCAAATAATAAAGAAGCGAAACTGAAATTCAATTTGAGGCCCGCTGCCGTTTCCTGCGAAAAATATGCGACGAACCGGGATCCCTGCCGTCGAATCTGCGGGAGGTTTATTGAAGCGTGGCAAGGGGGGTGCATCTGGACATTGTTCTTATTTCTGAACCAGTAGCGCAGATTTGCAATCTGCTGTATCGCGGATTTTCAATCCGCAAGGCGTCGGCGGTTCAATGGGCTTGGGCTTGGCGGCGCGCTGCCGAATGCAATTCGGCGATACGGCAGATTTCAAATCTGCGCTACCTCTGCTGGCCGCAAGAACAGTGTCCAGATGCCTCACCCGGAATCCTCGGCGAAATCGAGGAGAAACTGCGGCTAAAATTCGGATTCCATGCGCGCCACGCCCGGTTGCTGGTTTTGTTTGTCCGCAGGCAAACGGTGTCCGTCACGGTCACTGCTCCGCCGCCCAAAATTTGCCGCGAACCCTGACGACGATCACATTGTCGCGGCGGCGGTCAAATCCGGTTGCGAATATCTGGTCACTGGAGACAAAGACCTGCTGGCTTTGAAAATTTATTCAGGCATCGGTATTGTCACTCCGCGTGAATTTGCCGAATTGATTTCTTCAACCTGATTTTTCACCGCCGCCAAATTCAACGACGAACCGGGAATCCCGCCGTCGAATCTGCGGAAGGTTTGTTGAAATAAAAGGGGGGCGTGAAACTTCACATCGCCCCCGTGATTTTGCAGGGTCAGGATTAAGCGGCCTTTTTCATGGCCGGTGCCGCAGTCTTGCGTTTAGGCTTCGCGCGTTCGGATTTCTTCTTCAATCCCACGGCGGCGGCCTGTTCGCTGTCGTCGCCATATTGCGCGACGACCTGTTGCTTGGCGCCGAGGATGAGATTGTGCCGCGCCCAATGGGCGGCCACCATCGCATCGCGCGCGGTTTTGAGCGCATCTTCCGCCTGCGTGTTGGCCGTGGTGGTCGTGGTCACGACCGTGTCGGCGGCGATCAGCTTGTCCGACGCGAACTCCGCCTTTGACGGATTATAGTCGGAAATGCCCTGAACGGCTTCCAGCACCTTTGCATCTTCCCTCAATTTTCCAGGTGCCAGCGGTTTTGTTTGGTTTTTTGCCATAGTTCTACACCTCCCTTTGACGCCGGGCCAACCCGGCCTGTTCCGGTGGACGCGAAAAGTTCCCTTCGGCTTCAAGTCGTCCTCCGCAACTTGATGGAGAATGGGAAATGTTCGTCATAATTTGTTCATCTTCCACGGAAACATGACCATTCTGCGCCAGACAATTGAAGTTTTCTCCACGAAACTTGGCATTTTCCACTTAAAAATTGTCATTCTCCGCTTGGCGACGGTGATTTTCCATTTGAGGATGGAAAATTTCTTTTAAACGACGGTCATTTTCCTTTGGACGATGAACATTGTCCGCTGTGAAATGCGCATCCCACAGTCGCCAAATACAACGGCGAGCCTGGATTCCCACCGTCGAAATTGTGGAAGGTTTGTTGAATTGGTTCAAAAGCTACTGGCTCAAAACTGCCCGATAGAATTGCGCGTTGGCTGGCAAGCTGTTTGTATAAGTCCAGCGGCTTGCCGTCAAAGTGTTCGTTGCGAGCGGTGTCCAGTTTTGAAGGCTGCTCGAAGTTTGGAGGATAATCTTCTGGCCTGAAACGCCGTTTATTCCAATAATAAATTGCGCGCTGCCCGACTTCTGAATGTCCAGTTTTGGCGGTTGCTGATTGGAAATAATGGTGACTACTTCAGGCGTGTAAAGATAACGAGTATGCACGCCGTCTGTCATTTTTGCATAAATTGTATAATTACCAGGCGGAACATTTGTAGTGGTCAGGCCGAGATTCGAGTAGAAATATACAGAACCTGTGCCTGTGGCTGGCGGCTGCAATGTAACGATGGAGACGCTGTTTGAGTTGTAAGGATTGAAATCCCGGTCAAAATAAATCTGAACCGTCAGATTGGAAGAGCCGCCGTATTGATAATACAACTTTGTGCCGATTAAACTCCCTGCCGTAACAGTGTTGATAATATTTGTCCCGATTATATCGAATTTGATAATGTTCGGCCAAGTGCCATTATTTAATGGTAAAGCTGTGCGATTAGGATTCAATGTTCCCGCGCCCAAATCCCAATGCTGATTGTAGCCGTCAACGATAGCAGGAAATCCTTGTCCAATTGGCATATCCGTGCTCATGCGATTGCCACCACCAATGAGACTGTAATAAAAACCAGAAATCCCGCCATAGTCTTCATTCGAAACCCACCAATTATAGCGTTCAGTGCTGGTGATTGACGCTTCGGTGTCACTGGCTGGATTGTCAAAATCAATCGAACCGTGATACCACAGATGCACATTCGAGTGTGCCCAATGTTCATCGCTAGTATTTTCATAACCTCCGGAGAGACTTGTGAGGTATCGAACATATGCGCCCGCAACCGGCTCTCCATAAACGAGCAATCCGATATTTTCCCAGTAGTTGTCATGAAAAAGAACATTTTGATAAGTCGCGCAAGGCGCATCAACCGCCGAATAAAGCAATATATCAAAAGGGAAATTTGGATCATTAAGTGGGTGCGGATCAAGTGTAGTCAACTGATCAACCCAAACGCCATTGGTTCCCAACAACAGACTGGTCTGGCACATGAGAGAGCCTCCCCGGCTGTGGCCAATCAGGTGGATCGGCAATTCGCATAATGCATGACCATTTAGCTCCGAAATGAAATTTGTTTCTAACAACACAGCAGAAAGAACATTCGCAATCTGATAGGTGTTATATGAATTGCCATCTGCCAGTTGGCTCCAATCAAAAGCGACAACAATTTCACCGGAATCAGTCGAGGAAGGCAAACTGCCTGATAAATTAGTCCAAGCTGCATAGTAGTAATTGTCGGCGGCGTTGTAATTGAAATAAATTTTGTAAAATGTGTAATTCGTTCCGGGAAACTTGTAATAGCTGTGAATTTCATTCGCCATGCCTGTAACCCATCCAGAGGCATTGCCATTCAGTCCATGCGTGATGATTGTCACGCCAGCGGCATTGACTTTGGTAAGACAAAAGCACGCCAGAATGATTGCTAAAATTATTTTCATTGAAAACAGTTTCCTGATTGGCCGCTGAATACGCCCGTTTCTTAAACAAGTCGAGAAATTTATTTCTTCTGCAATTCCGCCTTCGTTGCCTTTTGCAGCGCGTCCAGTTCCTCGCGGATTTCTTCCTTTGTCTTTTTGCTCATGCGGTCAATGAACAGGATGCCGTTCAAATGATCCGCTTCATGCTGGATGGCGCGCGACAGCAGCCCGCCCGCGCGGAATTCAACCACCCTGCCCTTCTCGTTCAACGCCTTCACATCCACAAATCCGGGCCGCGCAATCTCCCCGAAAATTTCCGGGAAGCTCAGGCAGCCTTCGCCGCCGGAAATCGTTTCGCCGGTTGGTTTGATTTCGGGATTGATGAGGACGAGCGGCATGATGTCGTCCACGTCGGCGGGCTTGCCCTTGAGTTCGAGCGTGGAAGGACGGTCCGCGCCGGCTTCGCGCACGTCAATCACCGTGAGTTGCAGCGCGCGCCCGACCTGCTGCGCCGCCAGCCCGACGCCGTGGCGCTCGCGCATCGTCTCGAACATGTCGGCGATGAGCTTCTTGATTTCCGGCGTGATGCGTTCGATCGCCGCGCCCTTTTGCCGGAGAATCGGATGGCCGTATTTGACAATGGGAAGAATCATTATTTGTAAATCATCCTCCTGCTCATCCCCGTCCTCGTCCTCAAAAAACAAATTGAGGATGAGGATGACGAAGAGGATGAGCAGGAATTCATCTTGAAAGTTTAATCCTGTTTGACGCCCAAAATTTGCAAAATGCGTTCCAGTTCCGCGTCGCTGAAAAATGAAATCTCCAGCGAGCCTTTGCCCTGCGCGTAATTCAGTTTCACCTTCGTCGCAAAAACTTCGCGCAGCTTCGACTCCAAATCCTCGACGTGCGGATCGCCATCCGGCGCGGCCACGGTTTCCGGCTGCGGCGCGGATTTGCCGGCGCGCTTCTGCAATTTGGCGACCAAGCCTTCGGTCTGCCGGACGTTCAAGCCGTCCTTGATGACTTTTTCAGCGGCGAGGTTCTGGCTTTTCTCGTCGGCAAGTCCGAGAATGACTTTTGCGTGACCAACGGAAATCCGTTCTTCGCGGACATATTTTTGAACGGCTTCCGGCAGTTTGATCAGCCGCAGAGAATTGGCGACGGCGGCGCGGCTCTTGCCGACTTTCGCCGAAATCTCCTCCTGCGTGAGTTGAAATTGTTCCGCGAGCTGCGCGTAGCCGTGCGCTTCTTCAATCGCGTTGAGATTTTCGCGCTGAAGATTTTCAATGAGCGCGAGTTCCAAAACCGCACGGTCGTCGGCTTCGCGCGTGATGACGGGAACTTCCGGCAGGTTCAAAAGCTGCGCCGCGCGCCAGCGGCGTTCGCCGGCGATGAGTTCAAAAAAATCCCCGCGCGCACGCACGATGAGCGGCTGGACGATTCCCTGCTCGCGGATGGAATCGGCGAGTTCGCGCAATGATTCCCCGGAAAATTGCTTGCGCGGTTGCAGCGCGGACGGACGGATTTTATCCAGCGGCACTTGCAGCACGCGCTCGCGATTGTCGGGCGCGGAAATTGGAATTGCGGGTTGTTGAATCGCGGGCGCGGGCTGGACGAGCGGATTTCCGCCAAGCAACGCGCCGAGACCGCGACCCAAAGCAGGTTTTGCCATGCGCGCAAGTTGTCGCAGCGCGGGGAAGAAGTCAACGCGAAGCGTTCTGGAACCGCGAATCAGGACAACCGCGCCGTTGAAATCAGTTCACTATTCCAACGTCGTGAAGTCGCCGACGGGCCGCGTAAACGTCGCCTGCGCTGGCTGCACGACCAGCGTGTTCGCGGTTGCCTTGACGCTTCCTGACGCCGCCGCAAACGGCAGTGCGATGACGAAGAACGCCGAGCCGATCACGGTGGCGAGAAAACAGCCGGGCCGGACAACAGTCACGTCGGCTATCGCCGCAACCGCTTTGTCGTCGGAGGCGCGACTGGTGTTGACGCCGCCCAGGCCCATCAAGCACACGCACAAAACGGTGAGTAATTTTTTATTCATGGATTTGCCTTTCGTCGCAACACTGCACCCGGACGGATTGATTTTCAAGTTATTTATTTTTGGCGCGCAAAAACTGCGCGGCATCCGAGACCGCAGGGTAACAATTGCACAACTCATTCATTTGATTGCCAAAGAAATGACGGTTTTCGCGTTGGCATATTTATTGCGTGTCAATCTCTGAACCGTCAGACAGCGCACGCAGTATTTGGTGTTGTCTGGCAGCAAAAAAGTAACAAACACCTACAACCTAAACTGTGAAAGGATAAGCAAAATGAAACTGAATAAAATATTAACACTGTGCGCGGTGGCGGCCGCGCTTGGTTTGAGTGCGGCCACGCTGATGGCACAAGACGACAATGGCGGCGGTCCCGGTGGTGGCGGATTTGGCGGCGGTCCCGGCGGTCCCGGCGGTGGCGGATTTGGCGGCGGAAATTTTGACCCCGCTCAATTCCAGCAGCAGATGCAGCAGCGCCAGATTGACAACATCCGCGAACAGCTTGACTTGACCAACGACACCGACTGGAACGCGATCCAGCCGCTGGTTCAAAAAGTTTTGGATGACAAGCGTGCGATTGGCAACACCGGCAACGGCATGGCCGGTATGTTCGGCGGCGGGCGCGGCGGACGCGGCGGACCAGGCGGACCAGGCGGACGTGGTGGCAACAGGATGGCCGGCCTCTTCGGGGAACCCAGTCCGGATCAGCAGGCCCTGCAAACGGCCGTTGACAACAACGCACCGACGGCGCAAATCAAGGACGCGCTGGACAAATATGAAGCGTCCCAAAAAACCAAGCTTGCCACGCTGGCAAAAGATCAGGACGCATTGCGCGCGGTTCTAAACGTCAAGCAGGAGGCGGCGGCGACGTTGCTGGGTTTGCTGCCTTGACTCGATTGTAAATACAACAGAAGCTGACGTTTCCCGAATTATGAATGTGAATGAAACAGTCACACCGGAGACATCCTTGAAGCAGTTGCTGGAACGCATGGTTGCGTCCCGGCAACTGTCTTCAATTGATGCGGACTTGTTGGTTCATTCCAAATCCCAGGTTCAAACCGAGGAGGACATCCTGCGCTGGCTGGCACAGGAATACGGCCTCGCGTTCACGACCTTGGACGACGTGGATCCGGACCGTCAGCTTCTGTCCCTTTTCCCCGCGCGCATTTTGCTGAAGGAAGAACTGCTTCCGCTCACGCGCACCAACGGCACGGTGGAAGTCGCCACCAGCCGTCTCTTCGCCACCCAGGGACTGGACGCACTGAAAACCATGACCGGCTTGAATCTCAAACCGGTTCTCGCCTCGACGGAAGCCATCCAGCGCGAAATCAAAAAGCGCCTCGGCGTCGGCGCGGACACCATCGGCACGCTCGACGAGGAAAAAAGTTTTCAGGTCGTTGACGAAAATGCCGAGAACACGAATCTGGATGAAGCCGCCGAGGACGAAGCCTCGATCATCCATTTCGTCAACCAGGTTTTGAAGGACGCCATCGAACTGCGCGCGTCGGACATCCACCTCGAACCGTTCGAGGACGAATTTCGCATCCGCTACCGCATTGACGGCGTGTTGCAGGACGTTCCCGTTCCGGCGCAGCTCAAGCGCTTCCAGCCAGCCATCGTTTCGCGCGTCAAAATTTTGAGCCATCTCAACATCGCGGAAAAACGGCTGCCGCAGGACGGTCGCATCAAAATCCGCCTCGAAGATGCGGACGTGGACATCCGCGTTTCCGTGATTCCGATGCTGCACGGCGAAGCGGTCGTCATGCGTCTGCTGCGGCAAAATTCCAAACTGCGCGGCCTGTCCGACCTGGGCATGAATGAGCGCGAAAAGGAATGTTTCGAGCGCGTGCTCGAACTGCCGCACGGAATTATTCTGGTCACCGGCCCGACGGGTTCAGGCAAAACTTCCACGCTTTACACCGCGCTGAACGAGATCAACGATTCCGTCCGAAAAATCATCACGATTGAAGACCCGGTCGAATACCAGCTCAAGGGCGTCAACCAGATTCAGGTCAATGAAAAGTCCGGCCTCACGTTTGCGCGCGGCCTGCGCTCCATTTTGCGCCACGACCCGGACGTGGTGCTCATCGGCGAAATTCGCGACGCGGAGACCGCGCAAATTGCGGTGCAGGCGTCGCTGACCGGTCACTTGGTTTTCTCAACGCTGCACACGAACGACGCGCCCGGTGCGTTGACTCGCCTTGTTGACATGGGCGTGGAGCCGTATCTCGTCGCATCGTCGCTCGAAGCCGTGCTGGCGCAACGCCTCGTCCGAGTGCTGTGCGTCCATTGCAAACAGCCGGACGATTCGCCGACCGCCCATGCGTTCAAGGCGAAGCTCGGCATTCCCGCCGACGTCATGCTTTACAAGTCGGTCGGCTGCCGCGAGTGCCGCAACACCGGATTTTTTGGACGGCACGCGATTTTCGAGTGGATGGACACGGACGCGGAAATCCGCCAGTTGATTTTGAAGAACGCCTCGGGCGACCAGTTGCGCGACGCCGCACGGCGCGGTGGAATGAAGACGCTCGCCGAGGACGGCTGGCGGCTCGTCCGCATGGGCATCACAACGGTCGAGGAAGTTTTGAGCGTGACCACCGCCAAGGAAGTGGCGCAGACCATCAAGGCCGGCTCCTCCGTGGAAGCGCAAACGCCTGCGGCACTCGCGGTGGCAAGGTGAAATAATAAAACTGATTTCAAATGCCCACGTTTCAATACAAAGCATTGCAGGCGAACGGCACGATGACCGAAGGCCGGCTGGACGCGCCGGGACGGCCCGACGCACTGCGCCAGATGGAAACGCTCGGCCTGCGCCCCATCAACCTTGCCGAAGCTGCGGCGGTAAAATCCAAAACCAAGGCGGCGGCAAAAAACGGCGCGGCTGCCTCGGATTCGGCGGGCGGCCTTTCATTCAAATACGAGTCGAAAAATGTTTCCTCGAAGGAACTGGAAAATTTCACGCGGCTACTTTCAAGCCTGCTTGCCGCCGGCGTGCCGTTGAGCCGCGCGCTGGTGATCCTTTCCAGGGAAACCGCCGCGCCCGCCGCGCGGGCGCAGTGGAAAAAAGTCCATGACTTCGTCGTGGACGGCATGTCGCTGGCCACCGCAATGTCACAGTCGCCCGAAACATTTCCGCGCGTGTATGTCGCGATGGTGGAGGCGGGCGAAGCCGGAGGATTTCTGGACGTGGTGCTGGCGCAGATCGCCGAGTTCCAGTCGCGCGACAAGGAATTGAAATCGAAAGTCATGACGGCGATGTTGTATCCGGCGATTTTGTTTGTGCTGGCAATGATTGTGCTGACGGTGATGCTCGTCTTTTTCATCCCGAAATTCCAGACCGTCTTCGTCAGCTTCCACGGCCACCTGCCGTTGATCACGCAGATCATCATCGGGGCAAGTCACGCAGCCATCCATTACGGGTTTTTCGTCGCGGCGGGGCTGGTGGCAATTGTGTTTTTAGTCCGCGCCTGGTTCGCCTCTGAAAAGGGGAAGCGCGTCTGGGAGGCGTTGGTTTTGCGCGCTCCGATTATCGGCCCGCTGTCCGCCCAGTTTGCGATGGCGCGCTTTTGCCGGATGCTGGGCACGATGCTCGGCGCGGGCGTGCCGCTCGTGCAAAGCCTGAACGTCGCGCGGCGTTCCATCGGCAACCAGATTCTCGTGGATGCGGTGGCGCAATCCATCGAGCGCGTGCAGCAGGGCGGACGGCTTGGCGAGAGCCTGGCGGAATGCAAAAATCTTTTTTCCGGATCCGTTCTGGAAATGGTCGCGGTGGCCGAGGAAAGCGGAAAGCTCGACTCCGAACTTGTCCGCATTGCCGCCGTGACCGAGGTGGACTTGGACAGGAACATGAAAACAGCGGTGGCCTTTGCCGAACCGGCGATGCTTTTTGTGATTGCCGGCCTCGTCGGCGTTATTTTCATCGGCATGTTGCTGCCGGTTTTGACAATGGGCGCAAATATTCATTAAAAAACAACACATTAAAAATTATGAAACTCAATCAAACAAATCGAAATCAAACAAAACGGGTCCACGGCTTCACATTGGTTGAAATACTGCTGGTGGTCGCCATCATCGGCACTCTCGCGGCGCTGGTCATTCCGAGAATTGCCGGCACCAGCGAACATGCAAAGGAAGTTGCAGCCGCAGCGGACATTCACGGGGGAATCAAAACCGCACTCGACCATTATGAGATAGACAACGGTTCTTATCCCAGAAGCCTCAACGATTTGCTCCAGCAGCCCGCCGACGCCAAGAACTGGCACGGGCCGTATTTGGATGGAAATCAACTGCCGGTGGATCCGTGGAGCAATCCTTATATTTATTATTTCCCCGGCAAACACAACCAAACCGGCTATGACCTGCTCTCAATGGGTCTCGACGGCAAGGAAGGAACGGACGATGACATTGGCAACTGGTAAAATGAACTGGTGAAACATTGTGCAACCGTTAAATACATTTTGGCTCGTGATTTTGGGAATGATTCTTGGAATGTTTATGGTGATGCTATATTCAAACATATCAAGACATTCCCACAGCCACGAAGGCCGTGGCCCCGAACCTGCCTCCATCATTGTAAGACTCAAAACAGCGCTCGGCTATTATGAAATTGACAATGGTTCTTATCCCAGAAGTCTCAACGATTTGATTCAAAAGCCAACAGGCATGACCAATTGGCACGGGCCATATCTTGATCCGCCCCAACCTCCGATTGACCCGTGGGGACACAATTATTTTTACGAGTTTCCCGGAAAACATAACACGAATGGCTATGATTTGTCTTCCGCCGGGCCGGACGGCAAAAAGGGAAATTACGATGACATTGGCAACTGGTAATCCAATTAAGCGACGAAACCTATGCGCCTTCACACTGGTCGAATTGGTTCTCGTGATGGTGCTGCTGGTGGTCGCCATCTCGCTCGTGGCGCCGAGGATGGCGAGTTTTATGCGCGGACGCGCGCTGGATTCCGAGGCGCGCCGGCTGTTTGCGCTTACGCACGCGGGACAAAACCGGGCGGTTTCGGAAGGGATGCCGATGGTTCTCTGGATTGACGAAAAAAACAACAGCTACGGGCTGGAAGAAGAATCGCCCGCGCAGAAGACCGACCCGGACGCCGAAAGTTTCCCGGCTGACGGAAATGTGCAGATCGCGGTGATCAACCAGGACGGCGGCATGACGACGTTCAACAGCCTGCCGGCGATCCGGTTTCTGGCGGACGGCTCGGTGGATGAAAACAGTCCGCAGACAATCAAGCTGACGGGCACCGATGGCAGCAAGCTCTGGCTGCTCGAATCGGCGGACCGCAGAGGCTATGAAATTAGCGACAGCGACAAATTGTAACCGCGTGGCGGGATTCACGCTGGTGGAAGTGCTGGCGGCGCTGCTGTTCATGGCGATCGTGGTTCCGACGGTGGTCGAGGCGCTGCACATGGCGACGCAAGGCGGGCGAAGTCGCCGTCCGCAAAAACGAGGCGGCGCGCGTGGCGGACACGGTTTTGAACAGAAGCATCGTGATGACAAACTGGAACAGCGGCACGCAAAGCGGCACGGTGAGCGAAGGCGCGGAAGATTTCCGCTGGACGCTGACGAGCCAGAAGTGGCCGCAGGATACGATGCAGTTGCTGGCGGCGGAAGTGACGTATTCCGCGCAGGGCAAAGATTATTCGGTGACGTTGAGCACGCTGGCCAGTTCGCAGACGCCCAACGGGACGACGAAATCGCAGTGAAAATACAATTCAATAACAACGGTGCGTTCACGCTGATCGAAGTGATCCTGGCGATTGGCGTCGCCGCGATTGTGCTGATCGCGATCAACGCCGTTTTTTTCACGGCGCTGCATCTGCGCAACGCGACGGCTTACGCCGTGGATGCGGCGGAGCCGGTGGAACAGGCGCTCACGATCATTCGCCGCGATTTGCAGTGCGCGGTGCCGCCCAACACCAACGGCACCCTGTCCGGCGATTTCAAGATCGGCAACGTAACCAGCACCGGCATCAGCGACCCGGTTTCCGCCGAGATTTACACCGCCGACGGCGCGTTGAGCGAAAACGCGCCGTGGGGCGAAATCCAGCGCGTGACTTACGAATTGAAGGATTCCACTACCGGCGCGGCGGGCAAGGATTTGTATCGCAGCGTCACGCGGAATCTTTTGACGGAGACCACGCCGGACGTGGAGGATCAGTTGATGATCCGGGGCGTGGACAGCGTGCAGTTTTCCGCCTACGACGGCTCGCAGTGGCTCGATTCATGGGACACGACGGACACGACTTCGGCAGACACCAACCTGCCGGTCGCCGTGCGCGTGGACATCCAGTTTGCCGGCAGCGACAAAGACAGTTCGCCGATTGAAATTCTGGTGCCGATTGATTCGCAGTCGCGGACGAACTCGACCATCACAGCGGGAAGTTGAAATGAAACTGAACAATCCAAATCTGCCACATGATGCCCGTCGCGCCGAAGCGCGCCTGCCGCGCCGAAGTCCGGCGAAGGCGGGTCGGTTCTCATCATCGTGCTGTGGGTTTGCATCGGCCTGGTCGCCATCACGCTGTATTTTGCGAACTCGATGACGCTGGAACTCCGCGCGGCGGACAACCGCGTGAACGGCCTGGCGGCGGATCAGGCCATTGAGGGCGCGGCGCGATATGTGAGTTATATGCTCGCAAATTACTCCACCAACGGCACGATGCCGACCAACTCGCAGTTCACCTGCGCGGATGTGCCGGTCGGCGATTCGCATTACTGGATCATCGGGCGCGACAATTCAGGAACGACGACGGGCACCGACCCGGCTTTCGGCCTGATTGACGAAGCCTCGAAATTGAATTTGAACACGGCCAGCTCGAACATGCTTTCCAATCTGCCGAACATGACTTCAGCTTCAGATCTGACCGGCGCGATCCTTGACTGGCGCGGCACCAACGGCAGCGGGTACTACGCGCTGAATTATGCGACGCTGGGTTACGACGACAAAAACGCGCCGTTTGAATCGGTGGACGAACTGCGGCTCGTGTATGGCATGACCATTGACTTGCTGGTTGGCGACGACGTGAACCGCAACGGCGTCCTTGACGCGAACGAAACCAATTCCGCCGGCGGCACGACGCCGAATTTCGGGCTGATGGAATACACGACTGTCTACAGCCGCGAGCCGAATTTCCATTCCGACGGCACTTCGCTGACGAATGTGAACACTCTCTCGTCGGCGGATCGGACATGAGTTCGTTTTTTCAAACCGCCGGAGTCAACAGCGGACAACATGGCCAGCGCAATTTACAACACCATTCAGCCGCCGGGCGGCACTGCGCACGCCTTGCAAAGGCGATCTGGATTTCTGTCTGCGCTGCTTGAACAACAACATGACGGCAAGTGATTTCGCCAAGATTTACGGCAACTTCACCACGACCACCAACCCCTACACCTACGGGCGGGTCAACATCAACACGGCGGGCGAGCCTGTGCTGACGGCGTTGTTGATGGGCGCGAACATTGACCAGGACACTGCCGAAGGCGCGGCGCAGTCGCTCGTCAATTACCGGCAGCAAAATCCGACCAGCCTGACTTCGCCCGCGTGGCTGGTCTCGGCACTCGGACAAAACAACAGCGTCGTCACCGAATCTCGCCGCGCACGACTGGATCACGACGCGCAGTTTCCAGTTCACGGCGGACATCGCGGCGGTCGGCCCGTTCGGGCGCGGCTACCGGCGCGTGAAATTTATCTTCGACATCAGCGACGGAACGCCCAAAATCATCTACCGTCAGGACTTGAGCCGGCTCGGCTGGGCGCTCGGAGCAAAAGCCCGCGAAACCCTGGTCGCCAACAACACGCCATGAGCAACATATTGAAAATCAATTTTAAGAAGCGCAAACGCCTGACAAGCCTGCTCGGACTCACGCTGGACGGCAGCCGCCTCGAAGGCGTGGTGCTGCGCCGCACAAACGGCTCGCTGCAACTGCTGCAGTCATTTTCCGCCACGCTCACGCTCGACCCGCTGACCGCCGCGCCGGAACTGGTGGCGCGCGAAATCCGCAACCATCTCGACGCCGCCGGCGTGCGAGAACGCAATTGCGTCGTGGGCGTGCCGTTGAAATGGGCGCTGACGGGCCAGACGGAACTGCCGCAACTGTCGGAAGCGGACGCCGCGAGCCTGCTGCAAATCGAGGCCGAGAAATGTTTTTCCATCCGACGTGGCGACATTGCGGACGGCGGATTCGCGCTGCGCGCTGGCCGACGGAAAACAATTCGTGACGCTCGTGGGGATTCCCAACAGCCAGCTTGCGACGCTCGAAGAGGTTCTGGCCGCGGCGAAATTGAAGCCCGCCGGTCTCACGCTGGGACTTCCCGCGCTGCAACCGCCGGGCGTTGAAAGTTCCGACGGCGTGCTGGCGCTCGCGGTCGGCGAAAGCCACGTCGGTTTGCAAATCACGGCCGGCGGCGGCATCGCCGCCCTGCGCGCGCTCGAAGGCGCGATTGAAATCGAAGGCGCGCGGCGCACGCTGCACGCCGGACTTGTCGCGCGCGAAACGCGCGTCACGCTCGGACAACTGCCCGCCGAACTGCGCGCCACGGTGAAGCGCATCCGAATTTTCGGCCCGCCCGATCTGGCGCAGCCGCTCGCGGATGAAATGGAATTGCGCTTTGGGCCGATGGGTTTGCGAGTAGAAGTGGTTTCCGGCTATGCGCCGGGCGAATTTGGCGTGCAGCTTCCGCTGCAGGCATCGCTTTCGGCGGCGTTCAGCCTGGCGGCACGGCGTTTGGCGGATCAGGCGGTGCCGTTTGAATTTTTGCTTCCGAAGCCGACGCTGTTGCAGCAGTTCGCCGCAAAGTATTCCTCCGGAAAATTGAAGACCGTCGGCGCGATTGCCGCCGGCGTGCTGGTGATTGTCGGCGGGCTGTTCATGTTCCAGCAGGTTGAATTGATGCGTGCTGCGGTTCGCAATGGAAGAACATGTCCGCGAATGTCAAGGAACTTCAGGGCTTGAACCAGAACATCCAGCAGTTCAAGCCCTGGTTTGACGATTCGTTCACGGGCTTGAGCGTCATGCGGCAGCTTACGCTGGCGTTTCCCGAAAACGGCGCGGTCACGGCCAAGACGATTGAGATACACGACGGCAACGTGGTGACCTGCACCGGCACGACGCAGTCGCAGGCGGCGCTGCTGAATGCCTTGAACACAGTTGCGCGCGGAGGACGGCGTGACAAAAGTCACATTGGGGCCGCTCCGCGGCAAGGCGCCAGCGATGCAGTTCACGTTTGATTTCCATTTTAACAACGGAGGCCAGCTATGAAAGTTGAAGAACGCCAGAAATTTTTGCTCATCCTCACCATCGCGGTCGTCGCGCTTTACGTGGGCAACCTGCTGGTCTTTGAACCGATGGGAAAATTGTGGAAATCGCGCGTCGGAGCACCATCAAGACACTCCGCAGCAACGTGAAGGAGGGAAAATTCCTGCTCGCGCGCGAGTCCGCCATCCGCAGCCAGTGGGAACAAATGAGCACGAACACGCTGCCGTCCAACACGTCGCTGGCGGAGCAGCAGATGTTCACGGCGTTTGACAACTGGTCGCAGGACAGCGGCGCGGCGGTCACGGGCATCACGCCGCAATGGAAAAACGACTCGACGAATTACATGACGCTCAACTGCCGCGTGGAGGCGTCCGGCAATCTGAGGACTTTGAGCCAGTTTTGTCTATGACATCGAAAAAGGACCGATGGCGGTGAAGCTGGACTCGATTGAGTTGAGCGCGAAGGACACCGGCGGCCAGACGCTCAACCTCGGCCTGCAAATCAGCGGGCTGGCGCTGACCACACTGAAAAAATAATGAAACTGAACCGATCCCATAAAATCGTTCTGGCGGCGCTGCTTGCGGCGCAAAATTTTACTGGCCGTGGCGCAGACGCACCAACGCCCTTGTGCCGTCAGGTTTTGCCAAATTCATCGCAGACCGGAATATTTTCGACCCGAACCGCGTGCCGGGCAGGACATGGGTTCCCAGCCACTCCGCCGCTTCCACCCGCCCCGCGCGAGCCTGATTCATTTTCGCTCGTGGGCATCATCGGATATGGCGAGGGCCGGCTGGCGGGCGTCCACGTATTTTTCGACGGCTCCAGTTTGCAGTATCAAAAGGAGGCGCAATTGAACGACACCATCGCCAATTTCAAGGTGGCCGGCATCTCGGCGGATTCCGTGACGCTGGTGTCCGGCACCAACACGATGGTTTTGGAAATCGGCGAACAACTGCACGACGACACCAACGGCGACTGGTTTTTTTCGAACGGGACGACCGTGCGCTACAGCGACACCGGCGGCAGCCGCTTTGACAATCGCTTTGGCAACGGCAGAAATTCATTCCGAGGCGGATTTGGAGGCCGCCGCCGCAACAATAATTTCGGCAATGGCGGTTACAACAACGGCAACAATAGGATACGGCAATGGCAATCGGCAATTTCAACCGGGGCAGAAACAACTTTGATTCGACTGCGGCAACTTCAGGCGATCCGCAGACGCAAGACCAGAATGCGACGCCTTCACGCACGGCACCGTTCAATCCCGTTCAAGACAACACGATGGCTCCCGACAATACGGACGT
The DNA here is from genome assembly GCA_963755455.1 of uncultured Verrucomicrobiae bacterium. Lineage (GTDB taxonomy): Bacteria > Verrucomicrobiota > Verrucomicrobiia > Limisphaerales > UBA11358 > UBA11358. The sequence goes on along the minus strand of CAVWJH010000003.1, from coordinate 167,750 downwards.
TCCCGGAACGGCACGACTCCACCAGACAACAATCAATGACCATGAAAACAATCATCAAACTCACTTTGGCGGCGGCCCTGGCCGCCGGAACCCTTGAAGCATTTGCACAGGACGACGTGCTCGCCCGGCTGCGGGCGCAGCGGGCGCAGCAAGAGCAGCAATTGGGCGGCCAGCAGGCCGCCGAAACCACGCCATCACCATCTGCCGACACCGGCACGGTTGGCGCTGGCGACGCCAATGCTGCGACGACGGTTCCCCCCGCCTCCGCCGCGCCGTTTGAGACTGCGGACGATAATTCCGCCCGGCCAGAGGCTTCGTTCACGAACGATGTCGGCACGAACGGCATCACCATGAACTTTCGCAACGCGCCGTTGAGCCGGGTCTTGAGCTATATGAGCGACGCGGCGGGATTCATCATCGTGCTGGACACGCCGGTCAGCGGCTATGTGAATGTCATCAGCACCCATCCCATGACAAAGGATGAGGCGGTGGACTTGCTCAACACCGTCCTGAACCAAAACCAACTCGCCGCCATCCGTGATGGCCGGACTTTGACAATCATGACCAAGGCGCAGGCGATTCACGACGACATCCCGGTCGTGGTCGGCAGTGACCCGGCGAACATTCCCAAGAACGATGAGATTGTCACGCAGATCATCCCGATCCGGTTCGTGGATTCACAGCAACTGGTGGTGGATTTGTCGCCGTTTGTTTCGTCACAGGCCACCATTGTCGCAAACCAGGAAGGCAATTCCATCATCATCACCGACACGCAGTCCAACATCCGGCATCTTGTTAAGATCATCGAGTCCATTGATTCCAGCGCCGAGATGGAAACGAAAGTCGCAGGTGTTCCAATTGAAATACGCCAACCCGAACGACATTGTGACCATGCTCCAGGGAGTTTTCCCGAACAGCAGCAGCGGCACACAGTCGCCGATCAGTTTTGGCGGCAGAGGCGGCGGCAGAGGCGGCAGAGGCGGCGGCGGCAATCCTTTTGCGGCGCTTTTTGGCGGAGGCGGAAACTCGGCGAACAGCGGCAGCGAGGCCCGGATTCAGAAGGCTCAACAGGTCATCGCCGTGGCGGACGGGCGCACCCAGTCAGTCGTTGTGACCGCTGCGAAAGACATGATGCCGCAGATTGAGGAAATGATCCACGAACTGGATGTCAAATCGGAGCGCGACCCGGAAGTTTATACCGTTAAATTGGAAAATGCAGACCCATATTCAGTCCTTGCAGCGCTGCAAAGCACGTTCCCGAGCAGCAGCACATCTCGCAACAATAACAACACGACAGCAAATGACCTGCTGACATCCCGCCCACAGCAAATGAACAGTGCCAATCAAAACTCTAGTTTTGGCACCACCAGCGGAAGTTCGCGCGGCGGCGGCGGATTATAATCGGCATCAACTCAACTTTAAGGAAAATACAATTATGAAAATGCAATCAATCAATTGGAACAAAATCCTCGGCTGCGTCCTGGTTTCCATCTTTTGCGCCGCCATTCAAGTCCAAGCCGGCGGCGGTGGCGGTGGCGGTGGTCGCGGCGGCGGCGGCGGTGGTCGCGGCGGCGGCGGCGGCGGCGGCGGGTTTGGCGGATTTGGAGGATTTGGGGGCGGCGCCTTTGGTGGTGGCGGTGCCTTTGGCGGCGGGGCGAGGGGCGCATCCAGCTCCAGCAGCGACCAATACAATAACAACGGAACCGTTGGCAGCGCGGTCTTTGCCATTGATCCGGATACTCACAATCTCATCATCACCGCCGACCCGGTGACGATGGAGCAGATCCGTGAAGTGATCGGCAGACTCGACGTTGCGCAGCCGCAGGTGTTCATCAAGACCGTCTTTCTCGAAGTGGATGATAATGCCGCATCGGCCATCGGTGTCCAAGGCAGCTACAACGGTGCCGTCAACGGCTTCGGTGCGATCACGGGGTATGTAACCAATTACAGTCTTACCACCCCTTCTACAGTTGTTACCAGCGGTGGTAACACACAAACGACAGCCGGGACTCCGACCATCGGTCCCAGCAGCCTTACCCCGTTGACGACGAGTGTCAGTGCAAACAACAACTTTGGCCTGCCGGCATCCTTGGCGGGAACGGCGGGTCCCGGAGGCGTATATACTGTTCTTGACAATAACTTCACGGGAACGCTTCAAGCCATCGCCGCAAAGGGAAAAGCACAGGTGTTGTCGCGGCCATCCATCCTGGCGCGCGACGGCCAGCCGGCGCAAATAGTCGTCGGCCAGGAAGTTTATCTGCCCAGCGGCGTCACCTATACCACGGTCGGATCAAGCGGTTCCACGGTTCCAAACATCAACGGCTCCTATCAAGACGTCGGCATCATCCTGAATGTCACGCCATTCATCCAGAACAACAATTTGGTGCAGATGATCCTCCAACCGCAAACATCGCAATTGGACACCTCGACCCCGGGGCAAGTGATCGCCTACGGCAGCAGCTTGATCAATTCTTCGCCCGTGTATGCGCCCAACATTAACGTCCGTTCCGCCAACACCGTCGTCGTCACGCCCTCCGGACAGACCGTCGTGATCGGAGGATTGATCGGCAACACCAAATCTGCAAACGTAACCAAGGTTCCGTTTCTGGGAGACATTCCATTGATAGGAAATCTTTTCAAGGTAACGACCAAGTCTGCTGCCAAACAGGAGTTGCTGATTTTCGTGACACCGCACATCGTCGAGGCGCCGTCGAAACTGACCGCGATGTCCAGCACTGAAACACAACGGTCCGATCTGATGACCAATTCAATTTCCGAAGAGGAGCTGGACCGGTATCTGGACCGGCTTCCGGTGAAAAAAAACTGAACGGCGCGGTTGTGTTTTCCAGACGGAAGTGGTAATTGAATAAAATTCATGGAAGCGAAACGCCGCAGCACTTTGATTTACAGCCTCCTGCTTGGGAGTCTGGGCGCTGGTCATCGTCTGGCAGATAGATGAGCACGACCGGGTGAAGGAGGCGGCCAAATATGATTTGCGCAATGGCTCCAGGGAGATTGCCAATTCATTGAGCGCCGTCATGCGCGCCTTGCGTTTCCGAGGGGCGGTTTTGCAACAGCGGCTCGAACCCGTGCTCACCGAACTCGTCAACGCACGCACGAATGAACTTGTCAATTCCAGCGGGGTGATTTCCATCGCCCTTCTCAACATCGCCGGCGAACCGATTGCCGAAGCCGTCAACACCAACCTCATGCCGGACGGCGTCAAGCCAAACGTGGATTTGACCCAGCCCGAATCCTGGACGCACGACACCGTGACGTTTGTGGACACCATCGAAGGGGCGAGCGTAAATCCCGAGGGCGGGACAAACACGACCGTCGTCCTGCCGCCTCCACCCTCCGATTTTACGAACAGTCAGCGCGGGTTTCAGCGGCGCGGGCCGCCTCCGGACAACACAAATTTTTTGAACATCCCCGATTTCGCGACCAACACCCCGCCCGAGACGAATGTTTTTTCAGCCAATACCAGCAACGGCCCGCCGCCGCAGGATTTTGGAAATCGCCCGCGTGGCGGAGCCGGCAGGGGCCGTCCACCATGGCTGTTCGGAATGTCAGACAGCGATTTCAGGGATTACATAACCCGGCACGAATTGCACGGCCTGGTGATCACCATGTCCACGGAAAACTATCTGGCCGTCTGCACCCGCGATTTGTGGATGCGCTTTATTATTGCATTGTTTGCCGGCATTTCCGCCATCGGTGTCGGGCTGTCATGGCGCAACACCACTAAAAGTGGCGAACTCCAAATCCGCCTCGTCCGCGCCAGCGAATTGAATTCCCATCTCAAGGAAATGAACCTCGCCGCCGCCGGCCTCGCGCACGAGACCCGAAACCCGCTTAACATCATCCGCGGCATGGCGCAGATGCTTTCCAAGGAGTCCGGCGCGCCGCCGGAAATCCGCGACAAGTCCCGCGCCATCGTGGACGAAACCGACAAGGTCACCGTGCAGTTGAACGAATTCATCAACTACTCGCGCCCGCGCGAAGTCCGCCGCACAAAGCTCGCGCTGAATTCCGCCATCGGCGAAGTGATGCGCGCCTTGAACCACGACATTGACGAGAAAAAAATCAAGCTGGAAACGAAGGGCGATTTCATTTCCATCGAGGCGGACGAGCAACTGCTCCGGCAGGTGCTGTTCAACCTGCTGCTCAACGCCGTTCAAGCCGTGGGCGGCGCGGGCGAAATCCAGGTCGTCACCGGCCGGCAAAACGCCGACCGAAGCGTTTCTGGAAATCCGCGACAACGGCCCCGGCGTCCCGCCCGAACGCCGGCAGGAAATTTTCAAGCCCTACTTCACGACACAACAAAAGGGAACCGGCCTCGGCCTCGCGGTCGTCCAGCAGATCGTGCTGGCCCACGGCTGGGAGATTGAATGTCTGCCCAACGAACCCAAAGGCGCCGTCTTCCGCATCACCCACTTAAAACTGGTCGGCTGAACGCTTTGTGTCCTCTCGCGGCAATGAAGGCAAATCCCAATCCGTGGCAGCGAACGTCAGTTCCAACCCTCACGCCGGGCAAGACGTATGACTTCCGCATCCAGTTCAACGGCGGCAGCACCGGCCAGAGCGACTGGAGCGACGTGGTCAGCCACATGGCGATGTGAATCAGTTGAAGGTTGAAGGTTGAGAGTTGAGAGTTTTGGAAATTCAGCCGGAACGCGAAATCGTTCCGGCTGAATTTCTTTTGAAAACCGCCGCTTGATTTCCGCACGCCTCCCCCGCCCTTTTTGCAAATCGCGAAATCGCGTTGCTTTTTTCCGCAAATGGTTTTTATTGTGGGCATGACCATTTGGATTCTTGCTTTGTTGTTGCTGGCTTCGGGCGTTTTGATGGGTCTGAAGCAGGGCGCGATCCGCGCGGCGTTTTCATTTGTCGGCATCCTCTTCGCCGCGCTGCTGGCGGTGCCGGCCGGAAAACTTTTCAAGCCGCTGCTGCCGCACGTCGGAATTCACGACGAAACCCTGGTCTGGATGATCGCGCCATTCATGGCGTTTGCGCTGGTGCTGACCTTGTTCAAGGTGGCGGGATTTGTCGTCCATCGCAAGGTGAACGTCCATTACAAATACTATGCGGGCGACCTGCGGCTGGTATTGTGGGAGCGGATGAGTTCCCGGATCGGCGGGTGTGTCGGCGTGCTGAACGGCACGGCGTATCTCGTGCTGCTGTGTTTCGTGATTTACAATCTCAGCTATTGGACCGTGCAGGTCGCGTCGGGCGACAACGAGTCGCGCTCCGCAAAACTGTTCAACGAGCTTGGACGCGATCTGGACAGCACCGGCATGGACAAGACGGCGCGCTCCGTTGCCACAATGCCAGACGATTATTACAAGGTGGCCGACCTCGCGGGGTTGATCTCCCAGAACCCGCAGTTGACCGACCGGCTGGGGCGTTACCCGGCGTTCATTTCGTTGCTTCAGCGCGACGATTTGCAGCAGCTCGCGCAAAATGCCGACCTGACCAACGCATGGCAATCCCACGCGCCGATGGGAGAAATCCTGAACCAGCCAGCCGTCAAGACGATTTTGAAAAACAACGATTTGATCAACACCGTCTGGACGACAATTGATACCAACATGGACGACCTGACGGCTTATCTTAAAACCGGAAAATCGGCGAAATATGATTCTGAAAAAATCCTTGGCCGGTGGGATTTCAATGTCGGCATCACCATCGCCATGTTGCGCGAGGCGGAACCGAACATCCCGTCCAGCGAAATGCGCAGCGTCCGCGCGTGGATGACCACATCGTATGCAGACACGGTTTTCATCGCCGGCACCGACGGCCAGGCGTTTTTAAAAAGCCTGCCGCAACTCAAGCCCGGCAAGCCGCCGATGACGGTGACTGCTGATTGGACAGGCTCGTGGACGGAGGACGGCGATAATTACGATCTGACACTCACTTCCAACGGCACAAACAAATCCATGACCGCCAAAATCACCAACGACCGCCTGACCCTCACCGAGGGCAAAAGCACGCTGATTTTCGACCGCGAGGATTAGAAGTTTTAGAAAATGGTCGGGGCGGGGAGATTTGAACTCCCGACCTCTTGCACCCCAAGCAAGCGCGCTAGCCGGACTACGCTACGCCCCGAACCATTGGAGCGGAGATTCTAACCGGCCAGCGCGCGGATTCAATCACGAATAATTTTTAACGCCTGCCGAATGGCACGTTCACTCGCGCGCGGAGCGGCGGCGGCAATGGAATTTTTGGCGGACTCACCGGAGAGGACGGCAAAGGTTCGATTGGCGGCGCAATCTGCGGCGGAACCGCTGGAGCCGTTTCAGGCGCGCCAATCTTGACGGAAGCCTCGCCGATTTTTGATTCGGGAAATTTCATTTCACCAAAATGGAAACCTGCCATCGCGCCTCCGCCAAGCTCTTCGTTCGAGACATCAGCCAGTTTTGGAAAATCGGTTTTCATCGGTGCGGCGGACAATTGCCGCGCCTCGTAACCGTTCACAACCCAGTCCAGTTTTCCGGTTTCAATGTCCACCAGCAGGCCATGCACAAAAGTCTTCGATCCGATGAGCGGGCTTTGCCGGACGAAGTCACACGCCTTGATGACGTTCTGCCGTTCCGTCGCAAACATCCCGAAAAATTCGTTGATGTTGTCCGGCAACCGGCTGCGCTCCACGCCGAGCGTCTTCAGCTTGTCGAGCAACTGCGATGTTGTAGTTTTGCAAATCTGGCAATCCGTGTGGCCGATGATGGCGATTTCTTTGCCGCCCTTCACCGCGCACGCCAGCGCGAGCGAGCGCATCGTGCTGCTCAACGGACTGGTGATGATGTTCCCCGCGTTGCGCAACCAGATGAACTGCTCGCCCGGCAGCCCCAGCACGTTCGGGAAAAGCGCGTTCAATCGCGGGTCAATGCACGTCAGCGCGATGACCGGCAATTCGTCCGCGAAATCCGCCGGGTGCAAACCCGCCGAATTGTCACCGGCAACCGCGCGATGATTCGCGTCAATGATGGCTTCAAAAAGGTGCATAAATTTCAGGTTTTCAGGTTTTAATTGCTCCGACCGATTTGTCAACGGTGGCACTGTCGAAACAACTCCAATCTTCATTAAACCATGAACACAAGCTGCCTTCAGAAGAAAGGAGACCACCGCGACGATGAATACAAAAGCGCGAAGGAATGCTTCTCTTTATGAACAGCTCAATACAAGAGAGCGAAAAATCTGATGAATATCAAACACAATCAAATTATTTCCAAATGCGAAACTGGCTGAAGATGGAGACGGGCAAATCTTTTGCAGCCGTTTTGCCGGGAGATTTTAACTTTTAATGCCGCATCAGCGTCTGGGCCGCCTTGGTTTCTCACCAAACACCGAATCAATCACGGTTCTGAATTTGCCGTCGAGAATGGTCTTTTTGGGTTGCGGAGACGGGCCGTTGATCTCCTCCTCCAAGTCCAGCACGAAACGCTTCATCGCTTCGCAGCGGGACTGGATTTTTTTGAGCGCCACTTCCAGTTCCCCGACTTCCTGCCTCAATGTTTCCGCAATCTCTCGTTTATTCATGGCAACATTCTATTTACGCCATCGCCGGCATTTTTCCAATGACAATTATTTCCCAATGCAAAACTGGCTGAAGATCGAGTCGAGCAAATCTTCCGTCGTCGTCTTGCCGACGATTTCGCCGACGGCGTTGACGGCGATGCGCAAATCCAGCGCGACCAGTTCGAGCGTCGCGTCTGCGCGCAACGCCTCAATCGTCCGCAATGTCGCCGCGCGCGCGCGGCCTAGCGCCTCCTGATGCCGCGAGTTGATCATCACCTGCAACATTCCGGCCTCGATTTTGCCCGCCCAGACCAGATTTTTGATCGCATCTTTCAATGATTCAATCCCCTGCCCGCTCAAGCAAGAGACGTCCACGATTCGGAGTTCGGAGTTCGGAATTCGGAGTTCGGAAAGTTTCATGGGCAAATCAGATCTTGTTGCGGACGAGAATCCGTTTCTTAGCGGCGAACTCGGCGAGATAATTTTCGTCCGCGCCCGTCAGCGGTTCGCTTGCGTCGAGGACGTGCAAAATCAATTCCGCTTTCGCCAGGGATTCGCGGCTGCGGCGGATGCCTTCGAGCCTCGATTTCGTCGCGCGCTTCGCGCAGGCCGGCGGTGTCAATGAAGATGACCGGCAGGCCGCGAATGTTCGCCGTCTCCTCAATCGTGTCGCGCGTCGTGCCGGGAATGGGCGAAACGATGGCGCGGTCGTGGCCGAGCAATTGATTCAGCAGGCTGGATTTGCCCGCGTTCGGACGGCCGACAATCGCCGCGCGGATGCCGCGCCGCAAAATCTGTCCTTCGTTGGCCGTGCGAAGCAGTTCGTCCATGAACGCAATGCCGTTTTCCAGACGGTTCAACAATTGCGCCTTCGTGTCCGGCGAAATGTCTTCGTCGGGAAAATCAATGTGCGCCTCGACGTGCGCGAGCGTATTCATCAAATCGTCGCGCAATTGATTGATGCGCTGCGAAAGTTTTCCGGCGAGTTGTTCGTTTGCGGCGGCGAGCGCGAGTTCCGTGCGCGAATGAATCAAATCGGCGACGGCCTCGGCCTGCGCCAGATCAATCCGGCCATTGAGAAAGGCGCGTTTGGTGAATTCGCCAGGTTCGGCCAGCCGCGCGCCGTTTTCCAAAATCGTGTCGAGGACGAGCTTCGCGGGCAAAATGCCGCCGTGACAGGAAATCTCAATCGTGTCCTCGCGCGTGAACGTGCGCGGCGAACGCAGGACGGCGAGCAGCACTTCGTCAACGATGTTTCCGGCGCGAACAATTTTTCCGAAATGAATCGTGTGCGTCGGCGCGGCGGACGGTTTCAGGGAATTTTTCCCGGCGGGCAGAAAAATTTTGTCGGCGATCGCCACGCCTGCGCGCCAGAAATTCGGACCACGGCCAGTCCGCCTTCGCCGAGCGGCGTGGCGATGGCGGCTATGGTGTCGTCGAAACATTTTTGACTTAGCGATTTTCGCAATTCACAAATGCGAATGCGGCTTGCAAATCGCAAATTTACACATGGCGGCAGTTGCCAGCCTGATTTTCCGCGTCGCGATCTTGCAAAAAAAGCCGCGCCTTCTCGTAGCTTTTCTTGTGCAAATAATGCAGCAGCGTCGGGTCGGCGTCGCGCGGCAATTGTTTTGCCAGTTCGTCAATGCGCGAAAAAATTGGCAGCAGGTTCGGTTTTGGATTCGCCGCCGGCATAGACTTGACGGCGTTGTCCAGTTCGACCAGCGCGTTCAGCAAAGTTATTTCGACCGGGGCGGACATCGGAATCAAAACGTCATTGCTGCGTGAGGTGCGATAAAAAATTCTCGGCGAAAGGTATGCGTCCCGCCAGATACCACACGGTGACGAATCGTTCCAGACCCGTCACGCTGGCGAACAGCACCGAACACATGATATACAAACCAAATGCCTGCGATGGATCGGGCTGTATCACGCGAGGCAGGCCGTGATACAGTGTGGTGACGCAGAGCAGGATGCCGACGCCCCACGTCAGCCACGGGTTGACCGCCGGGAACACGTCGAGCAGCCGCAGCAGGAACAGCGGGCTTAACCCGCAGACCGCCACGGTGAATCCCTGGGTGAAATTATGACGGAGGTAGGACGTGTTGCACAGCGCCTTGACGATCTGCGCGCAGATGAAGACCATTGCCAGCGTCAGCAGCGATTGCACGATTTCATAGACCAACATTTCTCCTGCGGTGAAAATCTTGACCTGGCCGCTGATGTGCTGCCGCCTTCCCCATTCCATCAGGCTGAAACCTTCCAGCGCCGCCAATATCAGGACCATCGGCAGCAGATATAACGCGAAAAGAAATCCGAAGCTGCGCCGGGCTTGAGCCACTCGTTCCCACGCCGCCACCGGCTCGAAAATCAAAAACAAAGCTTTAATCATGCGCGCGAAGTGATACCCGTAAAATTGCCCGTTGACAATAAAATACGCTTTTACGGGCGCGCCGGGCGTGCTTTACTTGACCGTGATGAATGTCAACCTTGGCATCTGGAGCGCGCTGACCAAAGTTGTCGTCGCGCTTGTCGTTGTCGCCGTATTGCTGCTCATTGGAATGTGCTACCTGCCGCTCATCCGGGAAAACTACCGGATGCAGACGGAAAATTTTCGACTGGAAAGAGAGTTGCAAAATGAAGCTGAAAGATCCAAAGAACTCCAGGCCCAGATTGACGCCTTGAAGAACGATCCGAAAACCGTCGAGCGTCTGACCCGTGAAAAACTCGGTTATGCAAGGCCGGATGAAACTGTCGTGCGTTTTGAACCGGCGGTGACAAATGCAGCGGCGCAATGACGCAATATTTAAATCAGTTCCGATGTGTTCAACGGAACTGGCGTATTTTCCGAACACGGCCTGCCACGCAACAGGCAACCCGACGCAATTAGGCGCTGTTTATTTTTGGCCGGGCTTGAACCAAAGTTTTTGCATCTGCTCAAGCGAACGCCCCTTGGTTTCAAGAACCAGTTTCCACATGAAAAACAGTTTCTAGCCCTTCATGTCCTCCAATTCAATGCCTTTGGTCTCGTGAACACCTTTCAGGACAAAGAAAAGCGAAATCAAGGCGCATCCAGCGTAAATGTAATAAGCTCCGCCGAGTCCAATGCCGGTCAGCAGCATGGGGAACGTCATGGTGATGCCGAAATTCGCGATCCACTGGGCAAAGCCGCTGATGGCCAGCGCCGAGCCGCGGAACTGATTGGGGAACATTTCGCCCAGCAACACCCACATGACCGGTCCCCAGGAAAAGTTGAAGAACGCCACGAACAGGTTGGCCGCAATCAAAGCGATGAGGCCGCTGTGACCGGTGAGCACGAGTTTGCCGGTTGCGTCGGTTCCCGCCGCACTGAAGACCACCGCCACGACTCCTAGCGTAATCGCCATTCCAAGCGACCCGATTGCCAGCATCGGCTTGCGACCGAGGCGGTCAATCACCAGCATTGCGATAAGGCAGGCCCCGATGCTGACTGCACCGGAAATGACATTGATCAAGAGCGCATGGCTCTCCGTGAAGCCGACCGACTGCCAGAGCACGGCCCCGTAGTAGAACACAACGTTGATGCCGACCAGTTGCTGAAACACCGCCAGCCCGATGCCGACCCAGACAATCGGCCGGAACCCAAAACGCCCCAGCACATCGCGAAAGGACGGCCGGTGATGGTCGGCGGCCAGTGAAGCGAGAATTTCGTCATATTTGGCTCCTGCTCCGTCGCCCATGAGCTGGCGGAGGACTTTTATCGCCCGTTCCTTTTTTCCGGAGGCCACCAGATAACGCGGGCTTTCCGGGATCAGCAGCAGGGCGAAGAAAAATGTCACCGACGGCACGAGCGCCACCCAGAACATCCAGCGCCAGGCCTCATATCCGAACGCAAACTCGTTCAGGGCGCTGCCCGCGTGGCCGGCAATCAAATAATTGCTCAAAAAGGCGCCCAACAGGCCCATGAGAATCGAAATCTGCTGGATCGAGGAAAGCATTCCACGGTATTTGGCCGGGGCCACTTCGCTGATGTAGGCGGGTGCCAGAACCGACGCGGCGCCGATCGCAAACCCGCCGAGCACGCGAAACAACACAAACTCCAGCGAGACTTTGGATATGCCCGCCCCCAGGGCGCTGACGGAGAAACACACCGCCGCCACCAAAAGGATGTTCCGCCGTCCATACCGGTCGGCCAGCCGCCCGGCCGCAAACGCGCCAGCCGCGCAGCCAAGCAGCATGGACGCCACGTTGAATCCGGTGCCCATCTTGTCGCTGTGAAACGCCTGTTGCAGTCCCGCCACCGTTCCGTTGATCACGCCGGAATCGAATCCGAAGAGAAAGCCGCCGATGGTCGCCACCAGCGTGATTAAAACGACGAACTGTGTTTTGTTTTCTTGTTTCATTGAGACCTTTCTTGTGTGTTTGAGGAATGGGTAAATCAGATGAATTCGTTGATGAGGTTTTCAAGAAATTCCTGGCGTCCGCTGACATTCGCCGCAGCTTCGCCTTTTTTGAGAATATAAGCTTCCAGTTCCTTCAAACTGGCTTTGCCCGATTCAATCTTCGCGCCGATGCCGGAATCCCATGACGCATAGCGCTGCTTCACAAAATCCGCGAGCCGTCCGTCTTTGCGGATGGCCGCCGCAATCTTCAGGCCGCGCGCGAAGGCGTCCATGCCGCCGATGTGCGCGTGGAAAAGGTCAATGGGTTCAAAACTTTCGCGGCGCACCTTCGCGTCAAAGTTCACGCCGCCGGTCGTGAGGCCGCCGTATTTCAAAATCGTCAGCATCGTGTAGGTCGTCAGATAAACGCTCGTCGGAAACTGGTCCGTGTCCCAGCCGAGCAGTTCGTCGCCCGTGTTTGCGTCAATCGAGCCGAGTGCGCCCGCGCCGCCCGCCACTTCCAGTTCGTGCTGCATCGAGTGGCCTGCGAGCGTCGCATGATTGGTCTCGATGTTCAGTTTGAAATGCGGCAGCAAATCGTATTCGCGCAAAAAGTTCAGGCAGGCGGCGGCGTCGGAATCATATTGATGTTTCGTCGGCTCCTTCGGCTTCGGCTCAATGTAAAACTGGCCCTTGAAACCAATCTGCTTTTTGTAGGCGACGGCCATGTGCAGCAGTTTGGCGAGGTGGTCCAGCTCGCGCTTCATGTCGGTGTTGAGCAGCGTCATGTAACCTTCGCGCCCGCCCCAGAACGTGTAGCCCGCGCCGCCGAGTTCGTGCGTGACTTCCATCGCCTTCTTGATCTGTGCGGCGGCGAAGGCAAAGGCGTCCGCGTTGCAGCTCGTGCCCGCGCCGTGGACAAAACGCGGATTGGAAAACAGGTTTGCCGTGCCCCAAAGCAGTTTGACGCCGGTGCGCTTTTGTTCTTCCTTCAAAACTTTTGCCACCGCGTCGAAATTTTTGTTCGTCTCGGAAAGCGATTTTCCTTCCGGAGCCACGTCGCGGTCGTGCCAGCAATAAAACGGCGCGCCAAGCTTGGAGATGAATTCAAACGCGACGCGCGCGCGATTCTGCGCGTTGGCAATGGAGTTCGAGCCGTCATCCCACGGACGCTGCATGGTCCCCATCCCAAACGGGTCGCTGCCCGTGCCGCGAAACGTGTGCCAATAGACCACCGCGAAGCGCAGGTGCTCGCGCATCGTTTTGCCATTGACCATTTCGTCGGCGTTGTAATGTTTGAACGCCAGCGGGTTCTTGGACTGCGGGCCTTCGTAGGTGATTTGATTGATTTCAGGAAACGTGATTTTCATGTGTTAGAATTAATAAATTAGCCCGCATATTCATTGCCTGTCCCGGCGCTTTTCAAATGACGATTCAAAAAACAATCCTGTTTGACGCGGCGCGTGCGTGCTAATGGTTGGGACGAATCTATACATCCGTCCCGGTCAATGCAACAAACTAATCACACGGAAGCGAAATATTTTAATTGGCCGGATGGCCGGGCAAAATGCCGCGCCGGTTTGCCTATAAATAAAGCGCGCCTTGCAATTCGCGTGAAAGCACGCTCATGAAGGGATACCGGCGTTCGGGATCCCGCTGCAAACATTTGAGGATCACTTTTTCAAGCGCGGGGGGAATTTCGGGGTTGTGTTCGCGCACGGGAACCGGAGTGGAATTGTCCATCTGCGACGCGAGAATTTCCGCCGGCGTCTCTCCGGGAAACGGCTTGTGGTTTGTCACAAGCTCGTAGGCCGAAACGCCGTAGGCAAAAATGTCCGCCCGCGCGTCAACCGGCCCGCGCTTCAATTGCTCGGGTGCCATGTAGCCCGGTGTGCCGGGATTTTTCGACAGTTTCACCGGCTTTTCGGAAATCGGCTGCGCGAGGTCAAAATCAATCAGCCTGACGTTTCCATTGCGCGTGACCAGGACATTTTCCGGCTTGAAATCCAGGTGCATGAAACCGCTTTCGTGGACGTGTTCAAGGCCGCTCGCCATGTCAATCAGGATTTGCGCCACGTTTTCCGCCAGCACCGGGTCCTGCTGCGCGAAAAGCTCCTTCAAGTTCGAGGCCTCGACGTAATCCATCAGCAGATAATGCGTGCCCTCCGCCTTGCCATGCTCGACATAGCCGACGATGAACTCGCTTTCGTTCAATTTTGAAAGCACCTCGCACCCGCGCAAAAAACGGCGGCGCGCCAGAAGATTGAACCGCAGTTCCCGTTTCAATTTCCGCAATGCGAAAGGTTTTCCGCGCCCGTCCGTCACCAGCCAGATTTCGGCCATGCCGCCGCTGTTGATAAGCTCTTGAAGATAAAATTTGCCGGCGAACCGCTCCTGGTTCGCCACGACCTCCGCCGCATCCGATGATTCGTTCGCCATTGTGCCGAAAAATATCACGCCACAGCGAAGGGCGCGAATGAAATAATCTTGGCAACCGGGCTAAAAGGCGTAAAACCGAAATGGCTGGGGAACGGTCACGGATCAAATCATCTCCGTCTGCTTCTCCGCCTTGCCTTCGCGCTGCGCCTTGGCAAACGGGTTCAACTGCGGCGGCGCTTCCACGCGCTCCTGGCCGCTCAACAATCCTTCAATCGTCAGAATCTGGATTTTTGGATAATCCTTGTCATGCCAGAGTTTTGATTCGTAACGACCTGCGGCGCTGTTTTTCAGCTTGCGACGCATTTCCGGCGACTTGCGACGGCGTTCCATCGGGTTGCGACGCCTGTCCGACGACCTGCGACGGGCTTCCGGCGGGTTGCGACGGCGATTTTCGACCTGCGACGAGTGTTTGCCGGTTTGCGACGCCTGTCCGTCCGGTTGCGACGGCATTCCGACGACCTGCGACGGCCTAAAACCTGTCTGCGCAGCCATTTACGCGAGCAGTCGCAGCCTTGATTTCAGCAACCGTGCTCATGCTGGAAAACTAAGCGCAAGGCGGTTTGGCGTCAATGCGGCAAAACTGGATTTTGTCCAGCGCCGTGGGCGCGGCATATTTGTAGAAACGAAAATCAAAATGTTTTTAGCTCCGTCAGGAGCGGCATATTCCGGCGAAATGATTTTCAGAAGATGCCGCTCCGACGGAGCTTTTCGCAATCGGGGAAATTTTCTACAAAGATTTCGCTCCCAGCGGAGCTTGAACACACGGAATTTATCGCAGAGACGCGGATGTGCGGAGAAATAATGTTTGAGAAAATCAGGCGATAGCCTAGCATAAAATTTGAGCTATGCCTGTGACGAGAGAACAATTGAACCCTGCCCCAAACCACGCTTGTCATTGTTTTATTAACCGACTTCAAGGCCGATGCCAAAAAATTGACCTGCGAAACAACCCTGATAAATGTGAAGTTTGGCAACATTGGTTTAATAGTGCCTACAAAACGACGAATGTTCGATCAAAAGGCTTTGAAAGCGCCTTAAATGAGAATACCAAAAAGGAAATTGGAAATCTCTTTCGAGAACAGATGAAAGGATTGAAGACGCTTGATGCGAATAAATTTGAAAAGGACCACAAAAAATGGATTCATAAATTAAACACGACAGTTTCTAAAAATGAACCGGAAGTTTTTTGGGCGGAAACGCACAACGGCGAGAAAATTATTGGGCGGTCACAAAAATGGATTAATATTTTCTTGAAATATTATTTTGCTCGCTACTATGCGAAGATTGACTCGGATTGGATGAAATACAATGACTGGATTGAAAGGCTCGCGCCATGCTTCAAAGCACCAGTTGATTTCGGCACGATCAAGCACGCAAGCAAGTTATGGAAATCGCCCCATGAAGAAAACCCATTCGTAAAGAAATTATCAAACAGACAAAATCAATATCTTGCTTGGACAAAAAATTTGAACTGTAAAAATTATGATAAACTGCAATCTCTTCTCAAGACAGAGGCGCATTCAGAATTTGGCCAAAAATTTGGAGCACTTGCTTACGAGACGGTGTATGTCTGGTAATCTTTTCAAATCAAGGCGCGACTAGCCGAAAAAACGCATTCCAATTTCCAACATTCAAATACTGCGAGTTGGTTGTGGCGGTTGCGGTGAACGGAGAACCAAAATTTGTCCAAGTGTTCAAATCGCTGGAAGTTTGAAGCTGATAATTTGTTCCAGCAATCAAGTATTGAAAATCCAATCGTATCGCTTTGGCGATATTGACGTTTGGCGGAAGCATCAGCTCGGCGATTTCTTGGCCGCTCAATGCTCGATTGTAAATCCGCACTTCGTCAATTGTTCCAACGAAACCCGAAAAAGCGTCGTTGTAAACTGTGCCGCCGTAGTAATACTGATAAGCACCGATGTTGAGTATTGCCTCCGAATCTTGATACAAAGAACTGTTCGCCGGTTGGCTTGCTACTTTGCTTCCGTTGATGAACAAGGTCAAGTTTGTGCCGTCGTAAACCATCACCAGATGCGTCCATGTGTTTGTTTGCAAAGCTCCGGCAGCGGAATTTACGGACACGATGCCCGCTCCAAAACGAAAATTCAAAAAACCTTGCGCTGAATTCGTCACTACTCCCAGATCGTAACTGTTTTGAGTTCCGGGCGAAATCACGGTCATCGAATTTGACGAAAGCGAATCCGGCTTTATCCATGCCGCCAGTGTCAAAGCAGAACCGGAAACAAGATCGGAATTTGCGACGAAAATGCGGCTGCTGCCGTCGAAATGATAGGCTTGATTTGGTTGTCCAAAACGGTCGGGCGCAAGCGTTGCGCCATAAACAGTTCCATTATTGCCGTTGCCGCTTGCGTCATTTGCATTTCCGGTAAACGGATAATAAATCACGAGTCCGTTTGTCAGGGAATTTTGGGCTTCGACTTCAACGATCATTCCCAATAAAACCAATCCAAAAATAATTATACTTTTCATATTTTCCGATTCAAGTTTCGACCAAAGAACACTTTTCCATAATCGTGTCAAGCGCCAATTAAAGACAAATGTCTTATGCTTGCGTTTGCGCCAAAACTCCATTCTGACAATGAATGGCTCAAGCAAAATCCTTTTTGTCAGACGCTTTTTCGCAGGTGGTCAAAAAACACCGCGAAAAACGGAAGTTGAGCCGCGCCACGCTCGCGGAAAAATCTGGATTGCATCAAACTTACATTGGCCTTTTGGAGCGCGGCGAACGAAGCCCAAATTTAGATACGGCCAAAGCGATTGCAAAGGCTTTGAACATTTCTTTGGGCAAATTGATTACAGAAGCAGAGCAATTACAGACCCGTGGGCGCTAAATTCTATTCATTTTTCCAAAACGGACATCTCACAAAACGTCCGGGTTCGACTTCGAGCAGTTCGGGAATTTTTTCGGAACATTCCGGTCTGGCAATCGGGCAGCGCGGGGCGAACCGGCAACCGGGCGGGAAATTTCCAATGCGCGGGACGTTGCCGGGAATGGCCGAGAGACGGTCGGCGTCGCCGCGCAGTTTCGGCACGGAATTCATCAGCGCGCGGGTGTAGGGATGCAGCGGGCGACGCAGGAGTTCGCGCGCGGGCGACAGCTCGACAATCTGCCCGGCATACATCACGGCCACGCGGTCGGCCATGTCGCCGACGATGCCGAGGTTGTGCGTGATGAGCAAAATCGCCATGCCGAGCCGCTGCTTGAGCTCGCTCAACAAATCCAGAATCTGCGCCTGAATCGTCACGTCGAGCGCGGTGGTCGGCTCGTCGGCGACGAGCAATTTCGGCTCGCTCGCCAGCGCCATCGCGATCATCACGCGCTGCTGCATGCCGCCGGACATCTCGAATGGATAATTTTTGATGCGCGATTCCGGCGCGGGAATGCCGACGAGTTTCAATAGGCGGATGACTTCGGCGTCGTTTGCTTTTTCCGGCTTGTGCAGCTTGAGCGATTCCTTGATCTGGTTGCCGATGCGGAAAACGGGATTCAGCGACGCGCCGGGGTCTTGAAAAACGTAGCTCACCACGCCGCCGCGAATTTGCTGCAGTTCGCGCGACGACATTTTCAACGTGTCGCGGCCATTCAGCAAAATTTCTCCGCCGACGTAATTGGCTGGCGGCGTCGGCACGAGTCGCGCGATGGAAAGTGCGGTGACGGTCTTGCCGCAGCCGCTTTCGCCGACGAGGCAGACGGTTTCGCCCGCGCCGATGGTGAACGACACGTCGTCAATGGCCCGCAGCGCCTCGGCATTTTTGCCGAAGTCCATTTTGAGATTTTTGATTTCGAGCAAGTTCATCAGAACAAATTTGTGGGGAGCGCACGCGCCTCGCGTGCTGCCAACGACGCCCTCGTCGTTGGCTTTTTCGCAGGGCGAGTGAGTAAATAAATTCGATTGCCCGTCGCGCAAAGTGTTCGCCGCGAGGGCGCGCCGAACGGCACGCGGGGCGCGTGCGCTCCCCAATTCAATTGCCGCGCCGCAGACATTTTTAATTTTGCATTTTTCATTTTTAATTGGATTTTGTGTCCGCCGCGTCTCTTAATCCATCGCCGAGGAAGTTGAAAGCCAGAACGGTGATGAAAATCGCCGCGCCGGGCGCGAGCAGCCACGGATAATTTTGCAGATAGGTTGTGTTTTGCGCGGCGGTGAGCATATTGCCCCAGCTTGCGTTCGGTTCCTGAATGCCCACGCCGAGAAAGCTCAACACGACTTCGCCAAGAATGTAATACGGCACGCTCAACGTCGCGGCGACGATGACATAGGAAAATGTGTTCGGCAAAATGTGGCGGCACGATGATTTTCAAATGCGACTGGCCGAGCGCGCGGGCGGCGAGGATGAATTGCTGTTCGCGCAGCGACAAGGTCATTCCGCGAATCACGCGCGCCATGCTCGCCCAGCCGATGAAGCTCAAAATGATGATGATCATCGCATAGATCTGCGAGGAACTCATGTCTGGCGGGAAATGTCGCTGCGCAGCGAAATGATAAGATACAGCGCGGGAATGGACATGATGAGTTCGCACAACCGCATGATGACGGTGTCCGTGCCGCCGCTGAAATAGCCGGAAATGCCGCCGATAATCATGCCGAAGGTGAACGAAATCAAAATGCCGATGATGCCGATGGACAGCGAGATTTGCGAGCCGTAAAGCAGCCGCGAAAAGACGTCGCGTCCGAACTGGTCCGCGCCGAACAGATAAATCGGATAGTTTTTGTCGCCCGTGCCGAAGAGATGAATTGAGGCCGGAATCAGGCCGAACAATTTGTATTGGTCGCCGCGAATGAAAAAATGGAGCGGCTTCGTGTCGTTTGGAACGGGGCGATAAACAAAATTCCGTTGCCCGGCTCGTAGCGCGGCACAACAAGATGAAATCCGTGCAGCCTCGGCCAGAGCGGCGGATGAAAAGAGTAATCGGTGTCCAAATTATCGTAACGATAGGGCGCGACAAATCCGGCGAACAGCGCGACGAGATAAAGGAAAATCAAAATCGCACCGCCGATCATGGCGATGCGGCGGCGTTTCAACCGCCGCCAGAAAATCTGCCACGGCGAGAGCGCGGTTTGCGCTTCGGCATTGGGATCTGGCGCGGTGGTTTCCATTTAGTTGCTTCGTAAAACAATTTTGGGGAGCGCACGCGCCTCGCGTGCGGCCAACGAGGCCCTCGTCGTAGGCATCGGACGGCGCTGGTTGAACATCCGAGAGCGCAACCGCGTTCGTATTCGGCGCGAGGGCGCGCCGAACTGCACGCGAGGCGCGTGCGCTCCCCAACCAGTTGCCGTCCATTCAATTTGTTTCAAGAGCGACATTGTTTTTATTTCAAACGGATTCTCGGGTCGCTCCACGCGAGCAAAATATCGGCGATGAAATTTCCGACAATCAAAAGCGCCGTCGCCATGACCACGCAGTCCACGACAAGATAAGAATCTTTTGCCACAAACGCTTCCATCGTCAGCCGTCCGAGACCGGGCCAGGCCATGATGTTTTCGACGATGAACGCGCCGCTCAACAATCCGGCGAGCGAATAGCCGAAAATCGTCAGCAACGGATTGATGGCGTTGCGCAGCGCGTGTTTATAAACCACCCAGCCTTCGCCGAGGCCGCGGGCGCGGGCGGCGGTGACGTATTCGGCGCGGAGCGTGTCGAGCAGGCAGGAACGCATCCGGCGCATGATGCCGGCGAGGTCCGACGCCGCCAAAACAGTCGCCGGCAAAATGAGATGATGCGCGCGGTCCCAGAATTGTTGCGCCGGCGTCATAAAATCGTAAAGCGAGCTTTCCGCGCCGCCGACGGGAAACCAGCCGGTCGCCGCCGCAAACCACAACGCGAGCAGCGCGAGCAAAATGTCAGGGACGGACAATCCGACAAACGCAATGAAGGAACAGGCGCGGTCCACCCACGAATCTTTTTTGACCGCAGCCCAGACGCCGAGCGGAATGGCGATTCCCCAGGCGATGATGAGCGCGAAAAACGAAAGCAGGAACGTATTCCACAGCCGCTGGAAAATCAGCGACGTGGCGGGAATTTTGTAGGCCATCGAATAGCCGAAATTGCCGTGCAAAAGATTTTTGAGCCAGAAGAAATATTGGACATACCACGGCTTATCGAGATGGAATTGCGCCTTGAAGCTGTGCGATGGTGTCCGGCGAGATTTGCGGATTTTGCTGAAGGGCGGTGAAGTAATTGCCCGGGCGCGAGCGCCATGAGCAAAAACGTGAGCAACGACACGCCCAGCAGGAGCGGAATCATGTGCAACAGCCGTTTTAAGACAAATGACCACATCGCAACAACTTCGGGAAACGTGGCAAAAAAGTTGCGCGGGCGCGATGAAAAACTCGACTTTGAACGCACGAAGCGAAATGCTTTCCAAAGTTAAATGTTCGCGCATGAAAAATTTACTGGTTCCCGCCGCATGCCAGTTTTCGCGGCGTTGTTGCTCTTTTGCAGTTGCGGCAAAAAACCGGAAAACACCGCTTCCCCGGAAAGTCCGCCACGAATTATCCGCTGCCCGATCCGCCGGTGGTGGTGAATTGCCATGCCGGGAATTCCGGGCGGACGATTCGTTGTCAGCGCAATCGGCGATCCCAAGACATTTAATCATATCATGGCCAATGAATCGTCGTCCATTGACATTGACCGGTCTCTTGTTTTGGGGATTGTTGAATTTCGACGTGCCGACAGCAGGAGGTGAAGCCGGGCCTGGCGGATGTCATGGACTAATTCGCCGGACGGCAAAACGTGGACGTTCAATCTGCGGAAAAATCTGCGCTGGAGCGACGGCGCGCCGCTTACGGCGGACGACGTGATTTTCACCTGGAACGATGTCATTTACAATACGAACATCAACACTGTCACGCGCGATCCGTTCATCGTGGACGGGAAAAAATTCACGGTGACGAAGCTGGATGATTTGACGATTCAAGTTGTGACGCCGGAGATTTATGCGCCGTTTCTGGAGGCATTCGGCGCGGGCGTGCCGATCATGCCGAAACATATTCTGGAAAAATCGGTCGCGGACGGCACGTTCGCCTCGGCTTACGGCATGAATTGCGAAGCCGGAAGACATCGTCGGCAGCGGACCGTTTCGCCTGAAGGAATACAAAGCCGGCGCAATACACCTTGCTGGAGCGCAATCCGTATTTTTTCGAAGTGGACACCAACGGCCAGCGGCTGCCGTATTTTGACAACATCATTTTCACCGTCGTGCCGGATGTGAATGCGATGCTCGCTGCGTTTTTTGAGCGGCGAGAGCGACGAGGATGATGCGTTCCGCCGTATGAATACGACCACTTCAAGGCCGAGGCGGCCAATGGGAAATTCAATCTGCTCGAACCCGGCATCGGTTTGGAGATGAATTTTTTGTGGTTCAACGAAAACACCAATGTGAATCCCAAAACCGGCCAGCCTTATGTGGACTCAAAAAAATTGAAATGGTTCCGCAACGCAAAATTCCGGCAGGCCGTTTCCTATGCGATTGACCGCGAGGCCATCATCAAATCCATTTTTTCCGGCCGCGGCGATCCCGAACTACGGCTTTGAGACGCCCGGCAACAAAAAATGGTTCAACCCGAACACTCACAAATATCCATACGACCCGGCCAAGGCGCTGGCGCTGCTTGAAGGAAATCGGCATCGAAAAGCGCAATGGCGACAACTTTTTGACCGACGCCGACGGAAACCAAATTGAATTTGTTTTCAACACCAACACCGGGAACGGCGCGGCGAAAAAATGGCGGTGCTGATCACAGTCGGATTTGGAAAATACTCGGCATGCAACGTCATTTTCCAGCCGATTGAATTCAACACGCTCATCACCAAAATTGACGACACCTACGATTACGATTGCGTCCTGCTGGGACTCCAGCCCGGCAGCGAGCGCCGATCCTTCCGACAGCATGAACGTCCTCAAGTCCGAGCGGCTTCACCCACCAATGGTTTCCGCGCGAAAAAACTCCTTCCACTCCGTGGGAAGCGCGCATTGATCATTTGATGGACGCGCAAATGCAAACGCTGGACTTCGCCGAGCGAAAAAAAGATTTCGACGAAGTCCAGGAAATTCTCGCCGAGGAACAGCCGATGATTTTTACCGTCACGCCGATGGATTATGCCGCGATTCGCCCGGACATCGGCAATGTGCGTGCCTCCGCATTGAGTTACTACCGCGTGACGTGGAACGCCGAGGAGCTTTACTTCAAGAAATGATTTGCCGGACAATTTCGCGCATTGAAGAACCAAACAGAACTGGCAATGCCAACGAGCGTTGAACCGGTCAAAAATCCAATGATTTGGCGCACGCCGGGAATTTGCAGCACGATGATGATTCCGATGAAACCGTAGCGGCAAAAATTCATGTAGGTTTCGTAGCTCATGCCGCTCAAATTTCGCAGGACGTGCGAGCCGTCCAGCGGCGGAATCGGAATCAGGTTGAAAAAACAGAGCACCAGGCTCAACTGCGCCGTTTGCAGAAACAAGCCGAACACTTCCGCAGATTGAAACATCAGGGCCACGCGCGCGAACGCCACGAGCACGACCGCCAGAAGCAAATTCATCGCCGGGCCGGCCATCGCGATGAGCATTTCATCACGCCAGCGGTTGCGGAGATTATGCGGATTGAACGGAACCGGCTTCGCCCAGCCGATCAGAAATCTTCCGACCGTCGGCGACGCAAAAATCATGATCAGCGGCAACATCACCGTGCCAATCGGGTCAATGTGGACGATGGGATTGAGCGAAAGGCGGCCTTGCAGCCGCGCCGTGTCGTCGCCGCATTTCGACGCCATCCACGCGTGCGCGAATTCGTGGAACGTCAGCAGCACGACCAGGCACAAATAAAAAATCAATCCGTCGGCAATCTGTGAATCCATTCGCTGCACTTTAATTTATCCCGCGACGCGAGTCGAGGCTGTTGAAAATGCAGAAGACGACGCAAGGGGTCTTATTTATTTTGAAATTTGAGCCTCGTCACCTCGGCTCCTTCGTTGATTTTTCTTTGCGCGACGGAAAAATGTTTTAATCTTTCCCCGATTTAACTGTTCAACCATTCAACGAAAAACTTGCTTATGCCATTGCTTGACGGAAAAACCGGGATTGTCTTCGGCGTCGCCAACAAACGCTCCATCGCGTGGGCCATCGCGCAGGCGTGGGCGCGCGAGGGCGCGAAACTCGCGTTCACCTACCAGGGCGAACGCCTCAAGGAAAACGTCGAGGAACTCGCCGGAACTTTTGGCGCGGACACTTTGATTCTGCCGTGCGACGTGACGAAGGACGAGGAAATCGCCAACGTCTTCAAAACCGTCGGCGAAAAATTTGGAAAATTAAATCTGCTCCTGCACTCCGTCGCGTTACGCGCCAAAAGACGCGCTCGAAGGCGAATTTGTGAACACCAGCCGCGAGGCGTTTCGCATCGCGCACGACGTCAGCGCGTATTCGCTCGTCGCGCTCGCCCGCGCCGCCGCGCCGCTGATGACCGACGGCGGCAGCATCGTGGCGATGAGCTATTACGGCGCGGAAAAAGTCGTGCCGCACTACAACGTCATGGGCGTGGCCAAGGCCGCGCTCGAAGCCAGCACGCGCTATCTTGCCTACGATCTCGGTCCGAAAAAAATCCGCGTCAACTGCATCAGCGCCGGCCCGGTCAACACGCTCGCCGCGCGCGGCATCGCCGGTTTTCAGGAAATGCTGAAGCATTACGAAGCGCACGCGCCGCTGAAACGAAATGTTCTGCCCGAAGAACTCGGCGCAACCGGCGCATTTCTCGCCAGCGACGGCGCGGCGGCGATCACCGGACAGGTCATTTACGTGGATTCCGGCTATCAGATCATGGGGATGTAATGGCAAAATTCAACTATGGAAAATCCTCGTTCAGTTAGTCAATTTATCCTAATCGCACTTCTAGCAATTGTTTTCGGCTCGCTTGCGGCAATTATTTTTCATTGGAAACTTTAATTATAAATTTTTGCCAATTACTCCGGTCGTTTCATCTCAAACCGGTCGCGAGTGCGGCAATACCAGTGCGGCGATGCCATGCGCCCGATGAGAAAAAGTTTGTCCGTGTGAATCCGTTTTTTCTCCGCGTCAAACAATTCATCGCGCAAATGCAGACGTTTGATCAAGCCAATCACCACGCGGTTTTTGCCGATTTGCAACGTGCCCCATTCGACACATTCCAGGCTCGCGGGCGATTCCGCGATGCGCGGCGGTTTTACGATTGATGACGGCGCGGCGGTCAAGCCCGCGCGGACCAGTTCATTTTCGCCGAACGGCAGCGACGCGGCGCATTGGTTCATCGCCTCGGCAATTTTTTCGTCCACGAGATTCACGACGAATTCATGCGTGGCGCGGACGTTGAACGCGGTATCCTTCGGCACGCCGTTTTCGCGGTCGCCGGGCGCAAACGCGCAGATGGGCGGATTCGCGCCCAAGCACGTTGAAAAAACTGAACGGCGCGGCGTTCACCTTGCCGTCAGCGCTGATGGTCGTCACGAGCGCAATCGGTCGCGGCGTGACGAGGCTGACCAGCAACGGATACGCGCGGTCGGCGAATTCTTTTTCGAGATCAAGTTCCATAATTTGTTTCAGTTTGAATGTTTCAGGCGCGCAACATAAGCGCCGTCCACATTGTCCGCAAACGGCAGCAATTCGCGTTCGCCTTCCAATTTGAAATTTTTGTGCTCGCGCAAAAATTCTTTCACGACTTCGGAATTTTCCTCCGGCTCCAGGCTGCAAGTGCTGTAAACCAAAATGCCGCCGGGTTTTAATTTCGTCGCGGCCAGCTTGAGCAAATCCAGTTGCGTTTGTCGCAAGCGCGAAATTTCCTCCGCCGAAATCCGCCAGCGCAAATCCACGCGTCGGCGCATCACGCCGGTGTTGGAACACGGAGCGTCAACCAAAATGCGGTCAAATTTCAAGTCCGTAGGAGACGACGTAAGGAGTCTCTGACTAATTTCCGATTTCTGATTACCAATTCCCGATTTTTCAGAATGAGCCTCGTCACCTCGGCTCCTACAAAATTCAACGCAAGTCACGCCAAGCCGCTGGCAATTTTCCTGAATCAATTTCAATCGTTCTTCGGAAATGTCGCAGGCGATGATTTTGCCTTCGTTGCTCATCAGTTGCGCGATGAAAGTGGTTTTGCCGCCGGGCGCGGCGCACAAATCCAAAATCGTTTCGCCGGGCTGCGGAGCGAGTTCGCACACGGCGAGCAGCGTGCTGGGGTCTTGAATGTAAAACCAGCCGTCGCGAAAACTCGCCAACGAATTCAACGGCGGATGGGATTTCAGCTCGAAGACCGTAAAAGCCATATTTTCTTTCAGCCAGTCATGTTGGACAAAATCGTATTCCACATTTTCCTCGCGCCATTTTTCAACAAGTTTGCCTGCATCGGTTTTGAGCGTGTTGACGCGCGCAAAAGTTTTTGGCGGCGTGTTGTTCCATTCGAGCAATTGCGCCAGTTTGTTCTGCGCCGAATCTTTCCTGCCAGCGTGCCACAAGCCATTCGGGATGAGACCAACCGATTGCAGGACTTTGATATTTTTAATTCCGCCAGCAGCTTTTTAGTTGGCATCAAATTCGCGCAAATAGCCGCGCAGAACGGCGTTGACGAATCCGCGCTTGCTGGCCAGAAACCGCTTGTTTGGCAAGTTCGACGGTTTCGTGAACGGCGGCGTGCGGTCGGGAATCCTGTCGAGCCAAAAAATTTGGTAAAGTCCGAGTCGCAGAAGATTTTGCAGCGCGGATTTTTGCTCGCGTCCGCCGGTTTTTCTGTGCGATTAGCCAGTCAAGCGCGGCCTGCCAGCGGACAACGCCGTAAACAATTTCCTGGCAAAGCCCGCGGTCGGCTGACGAAAGATTAAAAGCTGCCAGTGCAGTCTCCAATAGCTTTTCGGTAAATTCGCCGCTGGCTTTTCGCCGCCATAAAACCATTGCAGCAATTTGTCTTGGATTTTGTTGCGTGTCATCACGTTTAATAAGCTATTGTGACTCCGTGACGACAAAAATACGATTTTATTATGAAAGCTGAATTTGAAAAACTAGCCGCCGCCGGGAAAATTGAAGGCCGCCACGTTGAACCGCTCACGCAACTCGTCGAAGGAGGCTGCTGCTCGCACCGCAGTTGGGGCTTCGGAAAAATCAAGGCGGTGGACACGGTGTTCGCCCGCTTCACCATTGATTTTCCGGGCAGGCCGGGGCACACGATGGATTTGTCGTTCGCCGCCGACAATCTCAAGCCGATTCCGAAGGATCACATTCTCGCGCGCAAAGCGGCCGATCTTGAAAGCGTCCGGCAGACTGGCCGCGCACCATCTGGATTTGATCAAATTGGTTTTGAACAGCTTCGGCGGAAAAGCGACGGCGGATCAAATCCAACAAGCCCTCACGCCGGACGTCATCGCGGACGATTATAAAAAATGGTGGGAAACCGCCAAACGCGAAATGAAGAAGGACGGCCACTTCATCGTGCCGTTGAAAAAAACCGAGCCGGTCGTTTTTCAGGCGCAGGAAACCACGTTGCAGGATCGCTCGCTCGCGGATTTTCGCGCGGCAAAAGGTTTGAAGGCGCGCGTCGCAGTCGTCGCGGAAATTCTAAAGGTCATTTCGGACTTGAAGGACAAGGCGGCGGCGGCGGGCGAAATCATTTCCGCGCTGAACGCGGACATCACGTCGCACCAGCGCACGCAGCCGGCGGTCGCGCTTGAGGCGATTTTTGCGCGCGACGAATTGCGCCACGCCGCCGGGCTTCAGCCGGTGGAAGGCGAAGTGACCGACGCGCAAATCTGGTCGCAAGACAACGTCAAGTTCGGCCAGATCATGGAATTGATTCCCGCCGCGAAGCATCATCGCGCGCTCGAATCGTTCAAGCAGGCCAATCCCGGACGCTGGACGGAAATTTTGCGCGGCTCGATGAATCTTGTTTCCGCGAAACTGGCGAAGGAATTTGCGAGCCTGCTCGTTCACGAAGGCAAACTGGAGTTGCTCAAGGAAACGCTCGCGCGACTCATCAACCAGCACACGGCCAGCAGCGAACTGCTTTTGTGGTTCGGGCGCGACCGCACGGAGGATTTCGTGGACATCCTCGGCCCGGAAGTTTTCCGCGCGATGCTCACGGCGATGGAGCGCGACCAGTTCAACGAAAAGCGCTCGAACCGTTTGCGCGATTTCATTTTGGAGGACCAGGACTTGCTCGGCGAACTCACCGCGACCGCCGACATCGAGGTCATCAAGGATTTGACGCGCACGCTGCAGCTCTCGCCCGTGTTCGACGACATGGACAAGCGTTCGCTTCTCGCGCGCCTCGTCAAAAAACATCCCGCCGTGCAGTCGCTCATCACCGGCGAGCAAACGAGGCAGGACAGCACGATTCAGGTTTCGTGGGAAAGCCTCGAACGCCGCCGCGCAGAATACGCCGAACTTGTTCAGAAAAAAATTCCGGCCAACTCCAAGGAAATTGCCATTGCCAGAAGCTACGGCGACCTGCGCGAGAACCACGAATACAAGGCCGCGAAGGAAATGCAGAAAATCCTCATGCGCCGCAAGGACGAGCTGGAGACGCAGCTCGCGCGCTCGCGCGGCGCGGATTTTTCAAACGCGAACACGGACGCCGTCAACATCGGCACGGTCGTGCAGGCCACGAACCTCGAAACGAACCAGTCAGAGTCGTTCACGATACTCGGCGCGTGGGATTCCGACCCGGACAAAGGCATCATCAGCTACCTCACGCCCGTCGGCCAGTCGCTGCTCAATCATAAAGTCGGCGACGAGGTGGAATTTGAACTGCACGGAACAAAGCGCCGCCATCGCATCGAAAAAATCGAGGTTTGGAAAACGGAAGCCGCTGTCGCCGCAACGGTTTGATTTTCAAAACCAATTAAATAGGCGCGAAGATTATCTCTTCGCGCCTTTGTTTTTTGGTGGTTAAAAAACTCACGCCTTGCCGCCGAAAGTCACGAAGTCGTCCAAATCAAGCCAGTCAAACCACGTTCCGATGTCCTCGCGTTTGGGCGCGATTTTGGAAACCTGCTCGTTGTAATATCCGCGCGATTCCACGTCCGTCGGCACGCGCTTCTCGGCGAATTCCGACCACGCGGCGATTTCCAATTCACTGTGTTTGTGCTTCGCATTCTTTTCGATCCATCCCAGAACTTCGCTGTCACTTTTGCCAAGTTGCTTTTTCAGTTTTTCAGGATCAATTCCGGCAAAGGTCAGAAATCTTTGATCCAGCGGACAGGCATAATGATACTCGCCGTTTTTGCCGGCAATCGTCGCGCGGCCCTTGTCGAGCATACGCGGTAAAATGACGTAGCCGCCGAGCCGCACGCGCGGGCTGCGCGGCGGGAATTTCGTCAGGTCAGGAGTGTGTAATGACATAATTGTTCCTACAGTTTTGTTTTCAGTTTTAATTTGTCGCATTCCATTTTGCGACGGGCTACAACTTGCACACAAAATGCCGAATTGCAAGAGCTTCGCCGGATATTTCCGGGATGTGCTTATCCCGTTGGCTCCCGTCCAATCATTTTCTCGAAACCGACCGGGGCTTTGTGAGCAGCCAAGCCCAATAACGTTTGGAATGCTGCCATCGGGGTCTTGCGGCGGTTGAAGCGAAAGACAAATTCATCGAGATAGTTTTGTAAATACTTCGGGTCAACTCCATGGTGCGTGCCGTTGAGCCACGTCTTGAGATTGCCGAAAGCGCGGTGAATATGCAGCGCATGAGTCGCGATCGGCTGCAATGCGTGGCGGTAGTCGGCCAAAGCGGTTTTGGAATAGCCTTTCCAACCATCCGTATAAATTTCACTGCCCGGCTCCACATGGGTCGTAAGAAAATGGCGAATCGAAAGGGCGTCTGCCCGTTGCGTCACCGCCAGCCGCAGCCGCCCAGCTTTCTCCAAACGGCCTCCCCGCTTGTCGGTAAACGCCACCACTTCTACTGCGCCAAAGACCAGCGTGCTCTTTTCATCCTTGGTAACGCCACGGCCGGTCTTGCCGCTGACAGGCCCGCCAATAATGACCTCATCAGCTTCCACACGCCCGCTGAGTAGCGCCCGCTTTTCATTCACCATGCTGCGTCGCAGCCGGTGGAGCAAATACCAAGCAGTCTTATAGCTGCAGCCCATCTGCCGTTGTAGTTGGGTGCCGCTCATGCCTGGGGTATGTGTGGCTACCAAGTAAGCGGCCCAAAACCACTCGCGGAGCGAAAAGTGTGTGCCGTGAAGGAGGGTTCCGGCCGTAACGGAAGTTTGCTGACCACATTCGGAGCATTCGTAAACATACCGCCGAGCTTTGACCCAATACTTCCTGCCGGAGCATCGTGGACAAGCAAAGCCAGCGGGCCAACGACTTTGCCCCAGATATTCAAAACAAGCCGCTTCCTCTGAAAATTGCTCACGAAACTCTTTCAAAGTTGTTGGAAACTTCAGCTTGTCCATCAACCAAACTCGCGCCAAATACTACGGGAGTCAACGGGATAAGCATATTCCGGGATTATGCACTTAACAAACTTTATTGAATCGCCTATCTTGGCGGCATGAAAACGAAGTCACCGCTCAAAGACCTAACGCTGATTCAAATAATCCTGCGCTTCGACACCGACGAAAAGGCGCGCAAGCATCTTGAGGCGGTGTTGTGGAAGCCGCTGGTTGCCCGACTGGGCGGACAAGCCGCTGGGATTCGCCATTGACCCGGACGCCGCCTTGCGCCGTTGCGCTTACAATCGCCTGCCCACCAGCCGCAAGAAGTCCGTCAAAACCCGCCTGAAATCGCGTTAATCGCGTAACCCGCTGCCATCAACCATTTGCAACTATTACGGTTTGTTTTGTGCATAATCCCAGATATTTCCAAAAAAAATTTGCGCCTTGAATAATTATTGATTTCCGTTAGCTTAACATCGGTTTTGGGAGGGCGGAGAATCGCTTCCGGTGCGAGCCGGAAGAGGAAAGTCCGAACACCGCAGGGTGCGACGCCGCGTAACCTTTTGAAATTTCAAATTTGAGATTGCGGAAGGATACACGCGGGCGGAAAGTTGAAAGGCTTTCCGACGGAAAGTGCCACAGAAAATCAAACCGCCATTTTGAAATCTCGAATCTCAAATTTGAAATTTCTAAGCGGCAAGGGTGAAAAGGTGGTGTAAGAGACCACCGCGCGAAGCGCAAGCGACGCGGCACGGAAAACCCCGCCGGGTGCAAGGCCAAATAGGAAACCCAGGAGCGGCCCGCTCCGCGTTTCGTGAAAGCGAAACAGGTTTCGGGTATCGGTCGCCAAGACAAATGATTCTCTCCGCCGCAAGGCGCAGACAGAATTCGGCTTACAGCCCTTCCAAAACCATTTCTTTTTTAACAAGGCGACGGGAGGCATTGAAAATCCGCAATTCAGTTTCCAACGCCGCATTTTCCGCTACACTGTCGCCGATGCGCCGGCTGCAAACTCCGGGCATCGGACTCTTTCATTGCATGGCAAAAATCCTCCTGCGCGTCCGCGATTATGACCTGGCCGCGACGCTGGATTCGGGACAGGTTTTCCGCTGGCGCGAACAAAACGGTGCGTGGCTTGGCGTCATCGGGAAAAATTTCACGCGGCTGATCCGAACGCCCGAAGGCATTTTGGCCGAAACCGCCGCGCCGCAAAATAACTGGGACTGGCTGTGTGAATTTTTCCAGACTGAAATCGAATTGGAAAAAATTCTCAAGACTTTTCCCGACGACGCGCCAATGAACGCCGCCGTCGCCGCGTGTCGCGGGCTGCGCGTGCTGCGCCAGGACCCGTGGGAATGTCTCGCGTCGTTCATTTTATCCTCGACCAAACAGATCGTCCAAATCCGCCAGATTGTTTCGCTGCTATGCGAACGCTTCGGCGAACCTTGTAGCGGCGTCTCGGCAGAGCGCCGCAAACTTTTGAAAACTGATGAATGCGGCTTTCTGCCGAAAACCGCTACTCCAGTTTTGGAATTCACCTTCCCCACCCCGCAACGCATCGCCGCAGCGAACGAAGCCGAATTACGCGCGTGCAAAATGGGGTTTCGCGCGCCAAACCTGCTCGCCGCCGCGCGGCAAATCGCCGACGGAAAATTCGATCTGGAACAAATCCGCAAATTGAATTATCCCGAAGCGCGTGAGGAATTGATGATACTGCGCGGCGTCGGCGGGAAGATTGCCGACTGCGTTTTGCTCTTCGCCTACGGATTTGATTCCGCGTTTCCCGTGGATGTCTGGATTGAACGCGCGCTGCAACGGCTTTATTTCCCGCGCCGCCGCGCCAGCGAGCCACGTCTGCGCCACTTCGCCGCGACGCATTTCGTCCCGCACGCCGGTTACGCCCAGCAATATCTTTTTCATTACATGCGGACGAAATTCAAATAGCTTTTGCTTGATGGAAATTCGCAGGTGTGCTTTCTTAAATCCATGATAACAAAGGCCACGGTGAAAACAGCTATGCACGCGATTGTGCATATCCTGTGGCCTAATATTTGTTGAACAATAATCACATGACTGTTACAGCATGGAATAATGGAGGTCATCTTCCGTCTGGAGGTGGTTACGGCGTTAAGATCGAAGCTGTTGATCGCGATCTCTATTTTCTCCCGAAGACAGACGAAGTCATGATTACCTTGGACGACGGATCAACGCCTTTCCGCGTGAATACCAAAAAGAAGAGTTTTTGGAGTCCGATATGTCGTGAGATCATCAACAAGCGAATCGGCGAATGGATGCTCAAACACAAGATCGCTCCTTGGCGCAATGGTTGCCCTCCTAAACTGCGGCTCGAACCAGATGGAGTCGGTGCATTTAGACTTTTGCGCAGATGAAGAAAGCGCCGCACAAATCCAGAGTGTAGTTATGGCATTATTTAGCTTTCTTACAAAAAAGGAAAAAGTCAAAGGCCTTATTGGGTATTTCGGCTTGGCAGACTGGTGGCTTTCTGTTTTTTCCGAGCAAGAGAGGCAATACATCAAGCAAACATTCCGGCCTCTTGGCACCAACCCATCCGACGACTCTCTGACATCTCGCGACGTCAGCTATTCCAACCAATCCGTCGTTAGCTTTCTTAGCCATCTGGCTGGCTGGTTCGGCAAAAAGGAAGATCGCACTATTGCATATAGAATTTTTCTAAAGGCTGAAGAACTTACTACCACGAAGGAAGTTTCTTCACTTGATATTCACTTTCTGTTCCATAATCAGTTGACGCTTTATTACAAAGATAGAGAGAATCCAGAATCTTTGGACATGGCTATTCATGTATGTCGCCAACAGATTTCGATAGCAGACAAGGCAGTGCGTGCATTTCAAGCAGCCTACAATGGAGATCCGCTACCGGGCCACAAAGGATATTCGCAACTGGCAATCACCCTTGAGCGGCAGAAACATTTCGATCAGGCTATTGAGTTGTATTCTCAAGCTATGCATCAGGGCTGGGGTGGGAACTGGGAGAAGAATATACAACGCTGCAAGAAGAAAATATTGAGCGCACAACTCAAGATGATGGATGCAGCCAACACCTCGCTGAAGCCAACGGCTACTGCTCTTTCAGTTTATCCTGCACACGACATAAAATGAAAATTGAAACCATCCTGACGCCCGCAAAATTGCCCGCCCTCGCCTACGCCGGCTGGGCGCAGCAATATCTTTTTCATTACATCCGCACAAAAATGGACTAATAATCTGCGCGTGCAGAATTTTCTGACAAAGCTCGCCACCCGGCCCGCGCCCGCAATTTTTGCGTTCAGCCTGCTGCTGTTTTGCAGCGGCTCATGGATTTTGCCGCTGACCGACCGCGACGAGCCGCGCTTCGCCGAGGCCAGCCGCGAAATGCTCCAGCGCGGCGATTACATCGTCCCGTGGTTCAACGGCGAGCATCGCTTCGACAAGCCGCCGCTGATTTACTGGGCGCAAATCGCCTGCTACAAGCTGCTCGGCGAAAATGCGTTCGCCGCGCGCCTGCCATCGGCGTTGTTCGCCGCCGGGACGTCGCTGCTGATTTTTTTCTGGGCGCGGCGTTTTACAAAACCGCAAATAGCAATTTCCGCCGCAATCATTTTCACAACGTCGCTGCAAATGCTGGCCAACGCGCACCTGGCCACGGCGGACATGCCGATGATTTTTTTCACGGCCGCCGCCGCGTGGAGCGGATGGGAACTGACGCGCCCGGACGCGCCGCGCAAATGGTGGTGGATTTTCCACATCAGCCTCGCGCTCGGATTTCTGGCCAAAGGCCCGGTCGCGTGGCTTCCAATCGGAGGATTGCTTCTTGGAAAATGGCTGCGCCCGAAGGAATTTAATTTTTCCCTGCCGCGTTTTGCCCTGGGAATGATCCTGACTTTGGGAATCGTCGGCGTCTGGGGAATCCCCGCCTTGATCCTGACCCACGGGGAATTTTTCACCGTCGGCATCGGCCATCACGTCATTTTTCGTTCGTTCGGTGTCATGGAAGGACACGGCGGAAAAAACTGGATCAAATATGTCCTGCTGCTGCCGTATTTTTTCGCGACATTTTTCTTCAGCTTTTTTCCGTGGGCGTTCCGCGTTCCAAAGGCGCTCTGGAACTGGTGGTCTTCGCGCGGAGGCGACACGTTCGGATGGTATCTGCTCGTGCAGGCAGCGCTGGTGTTTCTGACGTTCACGCTCGTCCGCACCAAACTGCCGCACTACACGCTGCCCGCTTTTCCGTTCATCGCCATCTGGCTCGCGAGGGCGATTCCCGGCTTGAAAATTTGGAAATGGGCGTCGGCGATGGCGATTTTAATTTTTGTCCTGACCATCGCTGGATTTTCGGCGGCGAAACCAGAGTTCGCCTCGCGACGGCTTTTTGAAGAATCAAAGCCGTATTTGAAACCCGAAATGAAATTTGCCGCCGTCGGATACACCGAGCCGAGCCTCGTATGGGAATTTCGCGGAATCCTCACAAATGATATGCAAACCCTGGACGCAAAGCAGACCGCCGGTTTTCTTCGCGAAAACCAGCCTTCCGTTTTGATCGTGCCGACCGGTTTTTACAAAACCAATCTCTTGATTTTTGGGACGAACATTGCAACCGTTCAAGCCAGCGGGTTTAACGCCGCGAAAGGCGCGAAGGTTGACCTCACGGTCGTCATCAATCCCTAAAAACGCATGAAACTCGAAGTCCTCTTCACACCGGCGGAATTTGCGGCGCTTGCCAGCCGGGACTTGCGCGGAACCGTGTGCGTCGTGTTCGATGTGCTGCGCGCCACCAGCACGTTTGCAACCGCGCTGCACAACGGCGCAAGGGAAATCTTTCCCGTGGCCGAAATTTCCGAGGCGCTGGAAATCAAAAAGTCGCGCCCGGAAGTTTTGCTCGGCGGCGAACGCGACGGCGTCCGCATTTCCGCCGATGGAATTGACTTCGACCTCGGAAACTCGCCGCGCGAATACACGCCGGGAAAAATCCGTGGCAAAGCCATCGTTTCCACGACGACAAACGGCACGCGCGCGTTGCGCGCCTGCGCGGGCGCAAAGACGGTTCTGGCCGCGTCGTTTTTGAACCTCGGCGCGACGGCGGAATTTCTCCGGCGCGAAAAGTTTGCGGACATCCTGCTCATCTGCGCCGGCACGGGCGAAAATGCCGCGCTCGAGGACACGCTGGCGGCGGGCGCGCTGTGCGATATTTTGTCCGGTGGTTTTGGCGCGGGCGCAAATCCCGTTTCAGTCGAGACCGCGCGCCGCGCCTACGCGCAGGCGAAGTCAAACCTGGCCGGCGCGATGCGCGACTCGGAAAACGCCCGGCGTCTGCTGGAAAACCCCGCATTGCGTGGCGACGTGGCGTTCTGCCTGCAACGCGACATCTGCCCGCTGGTCGCGCGGATGGATGCAAATGGCGCAATCCGACGCGCCTAGCACGCGGTGGTCCCACAAATAAATCCCTGCCACGTTCCGAAAGCAAGCTGTCCGGCGCGGACGGGGATGCTCAAATTCACCGTTGTCAGCGCGGTGCGGATGTGCGCGGGCATGTCGTCGTTGCCCTCCGCAGTGTGGATGAACAGCGGGTCGCCGTCCGGCACGAGCCGCTTGAAAAACGATTCCAAATCGCGCCGCACGTCCGGGTCGGCGTTTTCCTGGATCAGCAGCGAGGCGGAAGTGTGCCGCAAGTGCAGCGTGAGCAGGCGGTCGCGGAATTGATTTTCCGCTATCCACTTTTACACTTCGCGGGTGAATTCCAAAAGCCCGCGCCCGTGCGTGGAAATCACCAGTTCGTGCGAAGCCTGACGCAGCATTTTTTATTGCGTGTTGACCGGCACGCCCTTGGCGGCGAGCATTTTTTCCAGTTCCGGGTTGCGCGGCTGGCCGGCGTCGAGTGCCTTTTGATAATGGTAGCGCGCGAGTTCGGGCGACGGCGGCTGGTCGCTGATGTAAATCACGGCGAGATTGTTCTGCGCGGCGGGGTAGTTCGGGTTAATCTCGATGGCCTTGCGCAGCGCCGTTTCCGCCTGCGTGCGCAGGCCCTTGTGGCTCAAGGTGACGCCGAGGTAATTTTCAATTTCTGGATTCTGCGGGTCCAGTTTCGCCGCGCGGCTCAAGGCGTCCAGCGCGTCATCGAATTTTTCCTGCCGGAACTTGACGTAGCCGAGGATGGAAAGGTTGTAGGCGTCGTCGGGATTTTGCGCGAGCGCGGCCTTGATGTGCTTTTCCGCGTCATCGAGCCTTCCCTGCTCCAGTTCAATGGCCGCGAGGTTGCCCAGCGCCAGCGGATTGTCCGGGTCTTGCTGCAAAAGTTTCCGGTAGTCGAGTGCGGCCTTGTCGAATTCCTTGGCGGCAAAATAATTTTGCGCCTCGGTGACAAGTTTCTCCGAGCCGGGGGGCAGTTTGTGCGGGGGTTTTACCATCGTGCCGGAACTGGCGGCAGACTGCGGCTCCGGCTGCTTGAGCAAGGCCAGTTCGTCCGATGTGTAAGGCACGGCCTGCGCCTCGTCCGTTGCCAGCCGTGCGCGCATATTTTCCACTTCGCCATCCAGTTCCCGGAGCCGCGCCTCGTCTGCCGACTGCGTGGCCGACACGCGCGCGTTGGTTGACGGAGCCAGCAATTGCTTGATGCGATCTTCCAACGCGAGTTTTTCCACCGAGGCGGCCAGCAATTCCGACTGCAACGACTTGACCTGCGCCTGCAAATGGGTCAGTTCGGGATTCACGACGGGCGTTTCAAGCACGTTGGTCACGATCTTTCCCGCGGAAATTTGAGCCAGTGACACCCGGAGCAGATCGTTTGTCTTCATCAGCAACAGGATTTGCAACTGTGCTTGGGCAAGCTCGTCCGGATTAACCGCCGCCGGCCGCACGGCGAGCGCCTCCTTCAATTTTGCCTGGAGGGTCGCGTTGTCCGACTGCAAAGCCAGCACTTGCGCGCGCAATCCGCCGGGCTGCGACTGAAGGCTGGCGACGGACGTTGAGACATTTGTGTCCGCCGCCGCCGGTTCCGTTTGCGGCGGGGCGTTTGTCAACGGCGGAAGCAGTGCCGTCAACGCGGCGATTTTCCCCGCGAGATAATCCAGCCGGTAGCTGACGATTTTCTGATCCCAGTCCGGGAAAACTTTCTGGAATTTTTGCAGCGCCGATTGCGCCTCGACATAAGCGTCCAGCGCCTGGCGCACCTGGCTCAAACTCTGGAATGAGTCTGCCTGTTGTATCCGGTTGTAAATGGCGACGTATTGTTCGTCTGGACCGTCCTGCGCACGCGCCTGCGTCAGCGCGACGGCAAGAAAGATGGCAATGGCGGAAAAAAACTTCATGCAAAAAAATA
Organism: uncultured Verrucomicrobiae bacterium; assembly: GCA_963755455.1. Taxonomy (GTDB): domain Bacteria; phylum Verrucomicrobiota; class Verrucomicrobiia; order Limisphaerales; family UBA11358; genus UBA11358. Next base: position 130,680 of record CAVWJH010000003.1, on the reverse strand, counting down.
ACCGAACCTGATTTGGTTTGCAATGCTGGCGCGCAGATCACATCGAAACAAGACTGTGACATTGCCGCGATTGACCCGCGCGAGCGGTTCTGATAATTTCCGCGAGTTGCGTTTATGAACACCGCTCTCAACCAGCACGTTTTGGTTTTGAACCGGCTGTGGCAGGCCGTCAATGTCTGCACCGCACGCCGCGCTCTCACGCTGCTTTTTCAAGGGCAGGCGCAGGTCGTCGTCGGCGGCGAGGACGGCTCGTTCCGCACGCTGAACTTTCACGAATGGCGCGACGTTTCCGCCGACGCCCCGCACGAGGAATCCATCCACGCCATTTCCTTCCGCATCCGCGTCCCGCGCGTCATCCTGCTGCTCCTGTATGACCGCCTGCCGAAAAAGGAAGTCAAGTTCACGCGCCACAACATTTTCGAGCGCGACAAAAACACCTGCCAATACTGCGGCGAAGTTTTCGACCGCAAGGATTTGAACCTGGACCACGTCATCCCGCGCGACCGTGGCGGGCCGACGACGTGGGAAAACATCGTCTGCTCGTGCATCGAGTGCAACACGCGCAAAGCCAACCGCACGCCGCAGGAGGCCGCGATGCACCTTGTCCGCAAACCCAAGCGCCCGAAATGGCGTCCATTTGTCCAGATCAGCTACAGCCTGCAAAAGCACGAAAGCTGGAAGCACTTCATTGACCTTGCCTACTGGAACGTCGAGCTGGGCGAGGACGCCGGGTGAGGAAAATTTGCCGCGCAACCAAATTTCCCAGCCGGTGTTTGAATTCGAGCCGGTGACTGTTATATTTGAAACATGAAGCGTTGTGCAAAAATTGCAATCTGCCTCACGGGAGCATTTGCCTTGAACGCCGCCTTGCGCGCGGAAAACGCGGCGCTGCCGGGCAATCCCTATGCCTTGATTGTCGCGCGGAACGTTTTCGGACTGAACCCGCCGCCGCCGCCGCCCGACCCGAACGCGCAGCACGAAGAACCGCCGGTGAAAATCACGGTCAACGGCGTCATGTCCATCTTCAGACAGTGGCAGGTTTTATTCAAAACCACCGTCGTCGGCAAACCCGGGGAGCAGTCCCATATGCTTGCGGAAGGCCAAGAGGAAGATGACATTGAAGTCATCAAGATTGACGACAAAGCCGGTTTCGTCACGTTCAACAACCACGGCATGGTTGAAAAAATTCCGCTTGATAAAGCGCCATCAACAACCGCAGCCGCAGGCACGCCGGGGGTGCCGGGATTCAACGCCGTGGCCGGGATCCGCTTACCGGTTCTGCCGGGCGGCGCGGCCAACAACAGCGCAAATGAAGTCAATGCCTTGGCGCGCGGGGGAAATGGCGCGGGCGAACAAAGCGGCTTGAGCGGCACAACCCCGACGCAAGTCAATACCACTTCGCAAACGCAGCCTCCGATGGATCCGGACACTCAAAAAGTATTAATCTTGGCCAATCACCTGAAAGCGCAAATGGACGGCGATCCGACGGCTCAAATTTTTCCGGTCACAGATGAGGACACTGAAGCCGGAGTCCATTCAAACATAGCGCCTCCAACGTCACCGAACGTTCCGGCCGCGCCATAAAAATTTCAGCGGCAATCCGGCAAATCTCTTGATAGTTCATGCCTTGTGGCCCTTGGCCGTCTCAATCAGTTCCCAGAACTTCGGATTTTCCTGCAACGCCTCGTCCTCGCCCGTTTTCAGCCCGGAACGGAACAGAAAATCCTTCAACGTGTTCCGGCTCAAAATCCGGTGGACGAGAACGCCCAGTTCGTGCCGCTCAAAATAAACGCGGTAGTCGCCCACACGAAAGCGGTGCAGCGTCCGTCCGCCCTGCTCCAGCTTGCCGAACTCGTCGAGTTCCGTGCCGAGCACCTGCTGCGGCAGGCCGCGAAACTCGCCGAGGATTTGCAATTGCAGTTCCTTTGGCATCCGCCCCAGTTCGGCTGCGCCCGCCGGCGTGAAAATGATTTGAAACGCATTCATCATAAAATTGGTAGCGCATAGTGGAATCGAACCCATCTTTCGATTCCAACCGCCTTGCATCAGTTATATTCAATAAAAACAATACTCTGCGACATTGCTTGACATCGGCGTTGTTATGACTTAACTTATGACTCGTTATGGCATCACTTCACAAAGACCCGCGTGGCAAATCACCTTACTGGTATTGCGCCTTCACGCTGCCCGATGGACGCCGCACGTTTCGCAGCACCAAGATTACAGACCGCAAGCAGGCTTGGGAAGTCTGTTTGCAATTTGAGAAATCTGCCGGGCAGGGGCGCGACGGCAATTTGACCGAAGCCCAAGCCCGCAAGGTTCTCAACACCATTCTCGAAAACACCGGCCAAGCCCCGATGCAATCCGAAACGATTCACGACTATTTCACCAATTGGCTCAATGGCAAGGAACTCGCCAGCAAGCCGCGCACACATGAGCGTTACGGCATAGTTCTCAAAAAATTTCTCGCCAGTTTGGGGCAAAAGGCTCGCCGTCATTTGGGCGCACTCACCGTGCGCGACTTGGAAAATTTCCGCAATCTGTCAATGGCCGAGGGCAAAGCACCAAACACGGTTGGAATGGAAATCAAAATCCTTCGTGGCGTGTTGAATGTTGCCCGCCGACAAGGGCGTATCACCGTCAATCCCGCCGAAGCCGTGGAATTGCCCAAAGTCGTTTCGCACACGCGCGACGTGTTCACGCCAGATCAAGTGCGGATGCTTATTGCCGAAGCCGATGAAGAATGGCAAACCGCAATTCTCGCTGGCTTCTATCTTGGCGCGCGTTTAACCGACGTGGTTAATTTGACTTGGGAAAACGTGGATTTGAGCGGCAGCGTCATTACTTACGAACAGGGCAAAACGGGCAAGCCCGTTACCGCTCCGCTTCACCCTGATTTGAAAAACCATTTGTTCAAGCTGGCGGGCGACAATCCCCGCGCCCCGCTCTGCCCGACGTTGCAAAAGCGCAGCGTGGGCGGACGCAAGGGACTGTCGCAAACCTTCACGCTCATCATGCGCGACGCGGGCATCGGCCAACAGCAGGTGAAAGGCAAGGGCAAGCAAGGCCGGAAATTCTCGAAACTTTCATTCCACAGCCTGCGCCACACGTTCACCAGCGCGCTTGCCAATGCGAATGTTCCGGCAGAAGTGCGCCAGAAACTCACCGGCAACAGTGACGCCGCCACGCATCAAAAATACACGCACTTGGAATTGCAACCTTTACAAGCCGCGATTGCCACGCTGCCGAGCGTGTTCACGAAATAGGTCGCCGTTGCGACGGAATTGCCCGCGAACATCGCGCCGCTGGCGGCAACCGCGAACTAACGGCTTTCACTTTACATCCCAAAAGCCGCCAGCCCTAAAGTCCTTTTGAATGTCTGCTCCCCAAGCCTTTCCAGTTTGTGTATCAACCATTATTGCCGTTCCCGATTGGCTTGGATTACTCCCTGCAATGGTTGCGATTTGGTATCTTCCTGGTGAACTTGTTGAATCCGCCGCTCCGATGACAAACATGGCGGCGACTCCGATAACGAGTCCGCACGCTGCGCTTTTGAGGTCAATTTGAGTTTTCATAATTTGGATGATTGCAGGATGGTTTGACTTCCCGCTGGCGCTGATGGAAGAAAATTTACGCGCTCTTGGCAATGGGTGTTGGGAAGCGGGCTAACAACAATTTTGGTTTCTGTCTTTACCATCGTCGCCATTATCGCCGACAAACACCCATGACGCAATTGGCTTGATTCGCCAGCCATCCCGCTGTGCCGTAAGCAGTCTCAATTATCTTTCGCGTCTTTCCCCTTTTCTGGCTTGGATGCCAACAGCCAAATAGTTCCAGTTGCTACAGCAATGCAAAGCCATTCCACAATTAGCCGTGAAACATCAAGTTTAGAATGTTCATCTGTCGGGGGTGACAGAATAAAACTACAGCCTGTCGCGTGGGTATGGCCTTCACCCGAAATGTAAAGCCACGGCGGAAAAAGTCCGCACAAGATGAATGCAACCGCTCCGCAAAGTAAGACTTTTTTCCGTCCGCTGACTGGACGGCGGGCTGATTGTCCACCGACAAGCCGAATTTGACGCCGCCGCCAATAAAGCATCAACAACAGCACTGCCACTGCCACTGGCAAAAGTCCCAACACCCACATGGCAATCTCAAATTGTATGTCACTTAAGTCATTCACGGCTGCATCTTCACACCATTGCTTCTTCCAAGACCACTTCGGGATGCCGCGACGCCACGCGCAACAGCACCCGCGCCGCGCCCGTCGGCTTGCGCCGCCCCTGTTCCCAGTTGTGCAGCGTCTTGACGGAAATGCCGAGCAGTTCCGCAAACTTGATTTGCGAGAGCCGCAACCGCGTCCGCGTGGCCGCAATGGTTTTTTCCCAATCCGCCCGTTGTCCGCGCTGATACTCTTTCGGATCAAGCTGGCGGCGGTGAAGTTGTCCGTTGCTGCCGCGCGTCACGCTCCACACGCGCGACGGCGCGGCTTCACCCCGGCGCACGGCTTTCGCCTGCCGGAGTGCCGCGCTCAATTCTTCAAATCGTTCTTTGTTCATGTTTTGTAGCCCTCAATCAGTGTCCGCAGTTGTTTCAATTCGCCCGCGCTCAAATCTTCCCGCTCGTTCTTCGCGTAAATGTCCAGCAACAGAATCCGGTCGCGGGCAACCACCCAATAATAAATCATCCGCGCTCCGCCGCGCTTGCCGTGTCCTTTGGCCGCCACGCGCAATTTCCGCAATCCGCCGGACTTGGGAATCACCTTGCCCGCGTCAGGCAGCGCCAGCAGGAGCAATTGCACGCGCGCCAAGTCGTCATCGTCCATCAAATCCATCACGCGCTTGGTGAACGGCGCAAATTCTTCAAAGACCATTGACGCCAACATACGCCAATGACGTAGAATGTCAAGAACGGCGTTTCAATCAAAGGCGGGAATCATAGAGCGAATGGCTGGCGTGAATTTCCCCCTGCCACCGGCCACACGGCGTTCACGGTTGCCGCGCAAAAAAAGAGATTCCTCATTTGCCGGACACTTGCCACGCTGCCCGCCTTGCGTCACTGGCTTGCGCGGGACGGGTGTTTGACTGGCCGGACGGTGAACGGCTGACACAAGCAGTCCATCCACTGACATTGTGACAACTTCCGCGACAACTTTTTCACTCCGCGACATGGCCGATTTTAGGCGATTTGTTATGACTTTCTGTTATGACTCGGCAGTTTTGAAGGCTCAAAACCCAACAAAATCCTTTATTTACAATGGTTGGTAGCGCATAGGGGAATCGAACCCCTCTTTCAGCCTTGAGAAGGCCACGTCCTAGCCGATAGACGAATGCGCCGCTTGTGCTGGAAAATTATGCGTAATGCAGTTTGGCGTCAATGCGGTAAAAACACGAACCCGCCGAGGTTCAATGCGGCCCGTTAATTTCAACCATGAACCGCGACGCCTATCATTCGACCTGCGACGCCTGTCCGCCCGGTTGCGACGCCTAACCGCAAAGCGCGGCGTTAGTTCACAGGCGATTCTTTGAGTCGCCTTTAGACCCGCAGCATCCGCTCCAATCCGACGGGCGTGCGTCCGCGTTGGCCTTTGAAATAGAAAGGCTCGATGACCGCCAGCAGTTTGGCCCATGGAATAACGGCCTCCATGCGCGAGAGGAACTTCTCCCGCCGGGTGATTTTCTTTTTATCCGCAAACTCGGCTTGGGAAAATCTCGGCTGATGGGTCATGCAAAGGAGTTTAGAAAACCCGACAGCAACCGTCTGTAATTAAATCACAACACAGGTGGATTAAATCAGCGCTTCCTTAGGCAACTGTGTCGTTATCCTCCTCATCTCTTCCTTCGAGTGCGTCTCTTTCGAGAGCTTCCTTCATGGCTTTGGCCATCTTCTTCTCCAACCATTTGGTCTGCAACCAAAACACAGCACATACCAATAGCAAACAAACAAATAATCCGACAAAAAATAGCACTCTTATTGACTGATTGTCGAGTGACGGAAAATACGAATGAATGAGACGAGCGAAACCCGCAAGCAACACAAGAATAATCAGGAATGGAAAAACGCGTTTCATAGTGGCCTGACGAAAAAACCTGAACCACGCCATATTCGCGACGTGAACCGCGACAGCGGAACTGCGACGGCCAATAGGCGCTGGCTCCGGCGACTTGTCATGGTCTCGATACCGCCATCAAAATAGTGGTGCTCACGGTGTCACCCTCGGCTGCCGTAAAGATATGGCGTTGTCCCTTGATCTCATAAACAATCACTAACGCTTTATTATAATAAGGCATTGGGTCAGCCTGCAAAAATTTGGGATCCACTTCAAATCCTGAACCCAGATGCACCAGGTCGCGAACCCGGTAGGAAACATCCGCATAATTTGTGTATGTTCCATATACTGCTGAAATGATCTGCACGTCGCTCGCACTCTTGGAACAGCCGGTGGATAGCGTAACAGCTAATCCTGCGATAATGGGTAATATGCGATATTTCATAAAATGCGGATGACGCCGACAAGGCAGTGGCGTTGAAATTTTGCGACTTGCTTTTTCATGTTTGCAACCTATTGCATTAAGTTGTCCAGCTTCTGCTGATTGTTTTGCCTGCCTTTCACCGGGCAAAGGTTGCACCACATCTTGCGGCAATAAATTAATCTCCCAAACAAGTTCCCACGCGCCGCGCGGTTTCCACCCACGAATGGTCGGGCGGAACGATTTTGCGTTTGCCGGCGACTTTTTCCAGCGGCACGGGTTCCGTGCCGTCGCCGCGCGACGGCCACCATCACGCCGGAAACATTTTCGTGGATCAAATCGGCGCACGCGCCGCCCAGCCGCGTGGCCAGCAGCCGGTCGGCGGGCGAGGGCGTGCCGCCGCGCTGGACGTAGCCGAGAATTGTCACGCGCGATTCGAGGTGCGTGAGTTCCTCAAGCTGCCGCGCGAGGCGCATGGTGTTGCCGGTGTGCCGGGATTCGAGCGCGGCGAGTTCGACCTTCGCCTCTTTTTTGTCGTGCAGGGTGCGGGCGCGTTCGCGTTTGGCTTCGGCGGCCCTGAACGCGCGGTCGTCGTCTATGCTCATCGCGCCCTCGGCCACGGCGACGATGCTGAAATTCGTCCCGCGACGGCTGCGCCGTTTGATGGCCTCGGCGATGCTGTCGACATTGTAGGGAATTTCAGGAATCAAAATCACGTCCGCGCCGCCCGCAATGCCCGCGCCCAGCGTCAGCCAGCCCGCGCGGTGTCCCATGATTTCGGCGACGACGATGCGATGATGGCTGTGCGCGGTGCTGTGCAGGCGGTCAATCGTCTCGGTCGCAATGTCCATCGCCGTGGCAAAGCCGAAAGTCGAATCTGTCATCGCCACGTCGTTGTCAATCGTCTTGGGCAGCGTGACGACGTTGAGTCCGGCGTTGGAAAGGTGCAGGGCGTTTTTCTGCGTGCCGCCGCCGCCGAGGCAGACAAGCGCGTCGAGGCCGAGCTTCTCATAGTTCTCGACGATCACGTCGGTCATGTCGCGCGAGCGCCCGTCAATCAACATCCGGTGCGGCTTGTCGCGGCTCGTGCCGAGGATGGTGCCGCCGACGGTGAGGATTCCCGCGAGCTTGGTCTTGTCGAGCTTGAGCCGGCGGTCTTCGACGATGCCGCGAAAGCCGTCGCGGAAGCCGAGAATCTCCATGCCGTAAAATCCGAGAGCGGTCTTGCCGACGCCGCGGATGGCGGCGTTCAGGCCGGGGCTGTCGCCGCCCGCCGTCAAAATGCCGATGCGTTTGGTTTTCGCCATTCGTCAGGCATATTTGAAGCAGCAAACGGGGATGGTTGTCGAGCAGAAGTTCGGAAATTTTTTTGGGGCAAAATTTCGGTTTGCATCGCGCGGGAACTTTTATTACTGATTGCGGGTCTTATCGGAGTTGAATGAAGAAAATTTTGAAATGGAGTTTGGTCGTGCTGGTCGTGGCGTTCGTATTGTTGCAGTTCACGAACCCGCCGCGCACGAACCCGCCGGTCATCAGCAATATGTTGAGCAAGGACCCGCCGCCGCCGCAAATCGCCGCAATGCTGCACGCGTCGTGCTACGACTGCCATTCCTACGAAACAAAGTGGCCGTGGTATTCGCACATCGCGCCGGTGTCGTGGCTCATCGCCAGCGACGTGAACGACGGACGCAGGGACATGAACCTTTCCGACTGGCCGGGCGACCCCCTGCGCGCCGCCAAGCGGCTGGAGGACATGAGCGAGAAAATCGGCTACGACGAAATGCCGCCAAAACAATACGCGCTGATCCACGCCGACGCGCGGCTGACGGCAGCCCAGCGCAAGGAATTGACGGACTGGCTGGACGCGGAGGCGGCGCGGTTGAAAACTTTCAGGTCTGGAAAATAATGCCATGCTGCAAACTGAATTGATCCCCGCCGCAGAAAAAAGTTCGCGGCTCATGGTGATGCTGCACGGCCTGGGCGACAGCACCAAAGGCTACCGCTGGTTTCCCGAAGCCATGAACCTGCCGTGGCTGAATTATCTCCTCGTCAACGCGCCGGACGAATACTTTGGCGGCTGGTCGTGGTTCGATTACCCGAACAATCCCGCGCCGGGAATTTTGCGCAGCCGGAAACTGCTGTTTGAACTGCTCGACGATTTGCGCGAAAAAAAATTTCCAGCGGAGCAGATCACGCTCGGCGGTTTTTCGCAGGGCTGCCTGATGACGATTGATGTCGGCCTGCGCTATCCGCACAAATTTGCCGGACTCGTCGGCATCAGCGGCTGGGTTTTTGAGATTGAAAAATTGCTGAAGGAGCTTTCGCCCGTCGCGTCGCGGCAACGGCTGCTCGTCACGCACGGCCGGTTTGATCCGATGATTCCGTTTGACCCGGTTCGCGGGCAGGTTGAAAAATTGAAATCCGCCGGCCTCAAAACCGAATGGCGCGAATTTCCCAAGGCGCACACGATTCACGGCGAGGCGGAACTTTCCGTCATCCGCGAATTTGTGCGCGCCGGTTATCCGGTTGTGGGCGGATGACCGGCGCGCCGGTGAAACCGCGCAGGCGCGCGGATTTGGGAAGATCAGACCTTCAAACCTTCAATTCGCGGTTCGCGCCGGGAATCCAGATTTGCTCCGGGCGCGGCTGTATTTCGGGCTGCCAGTCCATCGCGCCCGCCACGGCCTCGCGCATTTTGGCGAACCACCAGTTCGCGCGGGCGATGCGCCCTTCGCGCCGCGCCGCGTTCGCGCGGGGTTTGATGCCGTTGAATCCGAGTTCGAGCTGTTCGTTTGTCGCATTTGTTGTTGTCATAACTAACCTTTCTTGGCGAAATTCTGGCAGGCTTGGTAGGACAAAGGCTGTCCAACCCATTACATTCCGGAAATATATTTTCACAAAACCGCAAAGAATGAGTACCTTGTTGAAAACTGACAAAATTCGCCGGGAAAGTGACGGCGTTCAAAACGGCAGCGGCAAAGGGCTGTAAGAGCGTGTCTGAAAAATGCAGGAAAAACGAAGGAGGAAAATGAAACGAAACATTCTCGCGTTTGCGACTGCTTTGACGATGAACAAGCAATGGCAGGTTGACTTGCCGCGATTGAACTGCAATAAATAAGCCATGAGCACGCAGGCTTTAATTGAAAAAGAAGTGAGCGCGCTGCCGGAATCCTTGCAGCGCGAGGTTTATGATTTTGTGCGCTTTTTGCATCAGAAAAATGCCGGCGATGCGTTCAACGGCCTGATATTGAGCGAAACCGCGCTTGCCAAAGATTGGAACACTCCAGAGGAGGACGCCGCATGGGCAAGCCTCCGATCGGCGAAGTCGTTGTCCTGCCGTTTCCACAGACCAATTTGCAATCCGGCAAACGCCGTCCGGCGCTCGTCGTCGCTGATTTGAAAGGCGACGATTTGATTCTTTGCCAGATCACCAGCCAGTTTCGTTCGGATGGATATTCCGTGCCGCTGGCGGTTGTTGATTTTGAGCGCGGTCGTTTGACGGTGGAAAGTTTCATCCGGCCAAACCGTTTGTTCACCGTCGAGCAATCCGTGATTCTTTACGCGGTTGGAAAAGTGAAGGATTTCAAGCTCCGGGAAGTTCGCGCAAAAATTCGTGAATTGTTTGCCTGAAAGTTGAATCGGCATAAAAGTTCGCTCTTGCCGCAGGGGTTTGATTGGGTTCCAATTTAAGTGTTCGCTAAAGAAATTCATGAAGACGGAAACCACGCCAAAGACGCGAACGTAGCCCAGCCTTTCAAGGCTGGGATTCATCGCGCACAAACATCAAAGTCCCGTCGGGACGGCAGACGATGGTGGCCGTGCGCAAGCACCTTTCGTCCCGGACGTCGTAAATTTGCCGGACAATTTACCCATCCATAAATGGCCGGTCTATTTTCGGATGATGTCGCTGACGGAGCTTGATTCATTTACGCCGCCGTTTCTACAAATATGCCAGTCCTACGGACTTCGCCGCCTTCGCGCGACAAAAAATTCAACCGCCAAATGCCCCAAACGTCCATCGCAAACTGATTTTGGCACGGCGAGCAACCGCAGGTTAATTTCCGTTACGCCTTCAGCGTATTTGAATCCGCGTCAATTTAATTTACGACGTGGCAGCAGCAGCGGCTTTTTTCCCGGCGGTGAGAAAATCCAGATACTTGATCAATTGCGCCTTCATTTCCCTGCGCGAAACGATGGAGTCAATCAGTCCGTGATCCAGAAGAAATTCGGCGGTCTGAAATCCCGGCGGCAGTTCGGCCTGCGTGGTGTCCTTGATGACGCGCGGCCCGGCAAAACCGATCATCGCGCCCGGCTCGGCCAGGATCAGATCGCCGAGGCTCGCGTAGCTGGCCATCACGCCCGCCGTGGTAGGATGCGTCAGGACGCTGATGTAAGGAAGATGTCTTTGCGCATGATACGCGAGCGCGGCGGAGGTCTTGGCCATTTGCATGAGGCTGAACATCCCTTCATACATCCGCGCGCCGCCGCTGGAGGAGATGATGATGACCGGCAAGGCTTTTTCCGTCCCGCGCTCGATGAGCCGCGTCAGTTTTTCGCCGACGACGGAACCCATCGAGCCGCCGAGAAAATTAAAATCCATGACGCCGAGCGCGGCGCGGTGGTCGCCGATCTTGCAAAGGCCGGTCACGACGGCGTCCTTGAGCGTGGTGTTTTTTTTGTAGGCGTCGAGCTTGGATCTATAGGTCGAAGCGCCCTTGAAATTAAGAACGTCCACGCTGGTCATGCTCGCGTCCATTTCCTCAAACGTGCAGGTCCCGACGAGCGAATGAATCCGCTCGCGCGAGCCGATGGGAAAATGATGGTTGCACTTCGAGCAGACTTTCAGGTTCTCGTCCAGTTCCTTGTCGAAAATCATCGTCTCGCACGCCGGGCATTTCGTCCAAAGCCCTTCGGGCATCTCGCGCTTCTTGTCTTTGGGCTTGGCCGCGCCCAGTTTCGGCTTTTTGGTGAAGGCCGTCTGCGCGTGCGTGATGGGCGGCGGCGTCAGCGCCGGTTCCATCGTTGTCGCGCCGCCGATGGATTTCTTCAAGAAAGAAGTCGTGTCCATTTGATTGATGGAATAATACTAAAGTCCGCGCGCCACTGTCCAGACGCAAACATCGCCCGCCCCGGCGGCCTTCAACGCCTTCGCGCACGCGCTGGTCGTCGCGCCCGTGGTGAAAACGTCGTCCAGCAAAATGATTTTTTCGCCGTCCAATTTCACGCCCTTGCGGACGGCAAACGCGCCGCGCATATTATCCGCGCGCTGCTGTCTGGTCAGGCGGGTCTGGGTCATGGTAGGTGAGACACGCCGGAGCAACTGATTGTTCAACGGAATTTTTGCCGCGACGCTCAAATGCCGCGCCAGTAGTCCGGCCTGGTTGAACTCGCGCTCGCGTTCTTTCACGGAATGAAGCGGAACGGGCGCGATGAAATCCCATTTTTGTCCGCGCAAAACCGGCAGCGCCTCGCGCAGCAGCAAATCCGCCAGAAACGGCTCGAACCAGAGCTGCCGTTGATATTTGAAGCGATGGATGATTTCGAGGACGATGGTTTTTGCGACGACCGCCGAGCGCGCGGATGAAAAATGCAGTTCCATTTCGCGGCAGTTCGTGCATTCAAAAGCCGTCGTGATGTCGCCCTCGAACGGCAGGCCGCAGCGCTCGCAAAACGGCGGGCGGATGAAGCGCACCTGCTGCCAGCATTTGGAGCAGACGAAGCCGCCTTGTGCCGTCGCGCGTTCCGATTCGCAAATCCGGCAGATTTCGGGATAGAAAAAACCGAGGCCGGTGTTGAGCCAGCTTTGAATCGGCGCGGCAATCGCACTCATGCTGGAATCGTGAACGGTGTGCCGCCAAAAGCAAACTGTAAAATGATTTGCGGAGACAAACAAACACGCCGGAACGATTTCCCGTCCCGGCTGAATTTCCAAAACTCTCAACTCTCAACTCTCAACTTTCAACTGATTCACATCGCCATGTGCGAGACCGGGTCGCTCCAGTCGCTCTGGCCCGTCAGTCCGCCAAAGGCGCAGGCCAGCAGCGTATAAACCACGCCCGGCGTCAAATCCGGCACCACCACCGAACGCGCCACGGAAGTCAGATGCGCGATCAACTGCGTTGAAATGCCGTTGTCAATCAAGCTGATGTTTGACCAACGCCTGAAAACAACTGCATGGACGATGCCAGCCATTTTAATATCAAGGCAGCAAGCGGGCGCTGGCACCGTTGACTTTGAGAGACTTCTTTCTCGTCCTTCATAGCACCACCTGCTAAATCAGCCACCCATGAACCGCCTCCTGTTTGGTGACAATCTCAACTGGCTGCGCGCCGCGAAGCTTTTTCCCGACGACTACTTTGCGGGACATGATACACGAAAATTCAACTTCTGTTTTTTCTGGGACAATGTGGCCAAGATACCACGCATAGCTGACAGGGCAGCGAAGGAATTGCCAATTCATCGCCGAATAACTGACAAGGACATGGATAAACATGGAGGCAAATTCTATTTTCTAAAAGAGTCATTGAACCGAACCGAGTTCGGCGAAGCGATCCTAGAAGAATACTGGGGCGAGTGGAGCTACTATAGTAGCTATGACTTGACCGTCCGTTCGAGCGGCACTGAAGTCAATCCCAAGCTGGTTGCCCGCGCTGCATCATTCTTTTTGTTGGTGGCGCGGACGATGCCCAATGCGACACCGGAAAAGAGGAGCATGAGGTTTATCCGCAATTCGAGAATCGCAAGTTCCGGCACGATGATGCGCACGGGCGGCGGCTGCTTTTCCATGACGCGGATATGCACAGATGAGGTGTGCGTGCAAAAACAGTTTTAAGTTTTAAGTTTTGAGTTTTGAATCCGACGATTCGGCCTGCAAATAACAAGCATCCTGGCTGTCGCGGGCGGGATGGTCGCAGGACGTGTTGAACGCGTCGAAGCAATGATACTCGTCCTCGATTTCCGGGTGCATCTGGACATTGTTCTTATTTCTGAACCAGTAGCGCAGATTTGCAATCTGCTGTATCGCGGATTTTCAATCCGCAAGGCGTCGGCGGTTCAATGGGCTTGGGCTTGGCGGCGCGCTGCCGAATGCAATTCGGCGATACGGCAGATTTCAAATCTGCGCTACCTCTGCTGGCCGCAAGAACAGTGTCCAGATGCACCCCTCGATTTCCGGCAAGGAAGTTTGAATTTTTGTTTCCGAGAGCGGAGATTTTTATTCGTGTTGGAAAATAAACGACAGCGCACGCGCCGGGATTCTTTGATTAAACCTGATTTGTCTGAAGTTTTCCACCCGGCACGCCAAGTGCTAATTAGATGGAGGTTGAGGTTGTTGTGAATTTGGGTGGAGAACTGTGAAGCAGCGGAAATGTGTGGGGAGCCGGATCCGATTGCATTCATGTTCGAAATCCAAGGAGGAACGCGACGCACGCGCACAACGGGTTTGCCCGTGATTTGACTGTGCTGTAAGGAGGTGTCAGTCAATGCGGCCGGACTGACTGGTGCGCGTGCGTGCGGTATCAAGTTCGTGTCCGCACCCGGCATGGTTGGAGTTCTCGTCGTGACACCGCGCGCGACGTGGTTTAACTTTCGCGGATGGAACAAACGACTCTGACCCTCGGCCACTCGCCTGATCCGGACGACGCCTTCATGTTTTACGCGCTCGCAAAGGAACTCATTCCCACGCACGGTTTTCATTTCCAGCACATTTTGCAGGACATCCAGACGTTGAACGAGCGCGCCACGCGCGGCGAACTCGACATCTCCGCCGTCAGCATCCACGCCTACGCCTATGTCTCCGACAAATACGCGCTGCTGCCCAGCGGTGCCAGCATGGGCGACGGCTATGGTCCGATGCTTGTCGCAAAACAAAAATTTTCGCGCGATGAAATTCTGAAGAAGAAAATTGCCGTGCCGGGAACGATGACCAGCGCGTTTCTGGCGCTGCAACTCTGGCTCGGCAAACCGGCAAAGGAATTCAATTACGTCGTCGTGCCGTTCGACCAGATTTTTTCCGCCGTAAAAAATGGAACCGCTGAAATCGGCCTGATCATTCACGAAGGTCAGCTCACTTACAAAAATGAAGGACTCGTCGTTTGCGAAGATTTGGGCGTTTGGTGGGGCGGACAAAACGACGGGCTTCCCCTGCCCCTCGGCGGCAATGTGATACACAAAAAATTCGATCCGGCCACGCGCAGGAAAATTTCCGACACGCTCACCGCGAGCATCCAGTTCAGTCTGGATCATCGCGCCGAGGCGGTGCAGCACGCGCTTCAATACGCGCGCGACATGGGACGCGACCTTGCCGACAAATTCGTGGGGATGTATGTCAACCACTGGACGCTGGATTACGGCGACAAAGGCCGCGAATCCATTCGGCGTTTTCTCGGCCAGGCCTTCGAGCGCGGCCTGATTCCGCACCGGCAGGAACTGGAATTTGTGAAATGACACAAAAAAACAAACCGCCGGAACAAACAATTGTTCCGGCGGCGTTTATCCGCTCAAGGCGGAGGAATTATTACACGTTACGGTTCTTGCGCAAAGAACGCACGGCTCCCAGCCCCAACGGCAGCAGCAGCATCGCACCGGCAAACACGGTCGTCGGTTCGGGAACCGGCGCAGGCTGACTGTCACTGACCGTGGAGGTATAATCCCAATCGCCATAAACAGGTCCAATTCCCCAAGCGGAATTTTCATCAGGCGGCGACCAGCCGGTTGGCACCCAACCAAGGTCAGGAATGCCAAGAAAACCATGACTATTATAGGAACTGCCGTCTAATACCAGGTCACCGTCTCCCAAAACCACTGTTCCGCCAAAAATATCATATGTATCATCCACGAATGTATTGTCAGTGCCTAAATGATCATAAGTGAATGAGAAATCTGATATATCGCCAGTGACGGTATCGTATTCAAGCGTGCCGCTTGTGGTTATAAAATTCACCGGAAGTGGAAATGTGGTATCGGGATTCCAAGTGAACACTTCCAACGAAGCATTCGCTGCGCTGGGAATCATTGCCAGCCCTGCGAACAAGGCGACAACGCTCATTGTTTTTACATGATTCATTTTCATTAAGTGTCCTTTATTTGCTTTATTATTTTTTTTAATTTTTAAGCCAGTCACTATATAATAAATACTGGATTTCAAGTTGGCAGACTATCCTATTTTGGGACATTTTAATACATTTTTAAGACCGACTTTTGAGACTGCGAAAGCAACTTGGGCTTGAAAGAATCACATGAACAATCTGAATTCATTTTCACATATGATTGCGCTTCTTTGTCCTCAAATATCCAGTTCACCTCTGGCTGAAAATCCAGCACACGACGTTTTACCAAAGTAATTCGAGCCGTGGTGTTGGAAATTTATCATTCGCCGACGAAGTGCAACGCGATGCGGCGCGAATGGCCAAGCAAAATCAAGCTGGACGACCTCTGCGCCGCCGGCAGGGAAATGGGGCTGGTCGGGATTGACCTGCTCAACCCGGAGGATTTTCCAACGGTCAAAAAATACGACCTCACCTGCTCGATGGTTTCCTACCCGACGATTGACGGTCTGGGCGGAATTCCGAGCGCGTGGAACCGCATCGAGCATCATGATAAACTGGTGACGGCCTACACGCAACGGCTTCAAGAAACGGCGGACGCTGGCTACTTCGGGCAGGAATTTGTTCCAAAACGTCCCGACGCGCTGGCGTCGCTGCGGCAGGCGGTGAATATTTGCGACGTGTGATTGTTTCCGGCCAGTTTCCGCCGCTCAATTTCATTTCGCCTCTTCGCGCGAGATTCCGTTCGTGCCAATCCGCGCAATCCGTGTCAAAATTTTTCCGCGATGACGACGGCGAACAAAATCACCATCCTGCGAATCCTGCTGATTCCGTTTTTCGTCGTCGAACTGATTTACTACGTCCGCACGGGAAATGAAATCCACCGGCTCGCGGCGATTTTATGTTTCGCCGTCGCCGCGATTTGTGACGGCGTGGACGGCTACATTGCGCGCCGTTACAACCAGATCAGCGAACTGGGAAAAATTCTCGACCCGCTCGCGGACAAGCTGCTCCTGGTTTCCGGCAATTGTCGCGTTGAGCTTCGATAATTCGCGCCTGCGTTCCGGCAGATTCCGCTCTGGCTCACTGGAACAATTATCGGGCGTGATTTGGTGCTGCTCGTCGGCGTCGATCGTCATTCATTACACCGTTGGAAAAGTCATCATGCGTCCGCGTCTGACCGGAAAACTCGCGACGGTCTTCCAAATGCTCGCGGTTTCCTGGATTTTGCTGCACTGGGATTTTAATTCACGGTCTTGTTGGAAATCTGGATTCTCGGCGCGGGCATTTTCACCGGCGTCTCCGGCCTGCTTTATGTCTGGGACGGAATGAAACAGCTCGGCTCGCATCCGGCCAGTTCGGCGACAAAAACTGAAGCCACAGATGAAACAATGATTTGAAAATAATGCGGCAATGGCTTTTTCATTTTCATCTGTGTCAATCTGTGTTCATCTGTGGCTAAAATTATGGCAAAGGAAATCAAGTTGAAATTAAAGGAAGGCGATGTGGCACCGGGATTTTCCGCGACGACGAGCGGCGGCGGGAAAATCTCGCTGGCGGATTTTCTCGGCAAAAACGTCATCCTCTATTTTTATCCGAAAGACGACACGCCGGGCTGCACGAAGGAAGCCTGCGCGTTCCGCGACCATTTTGCCGATTTCAAAAAGCGCGGCGCGGTCGTGCTCGGCGTCAGCACCGATTCCGTGAAATCGCACGACAAGTTTGTGGAAAAATTCAAGCTGCCGTTCACGCTGCTGGCCGACGAAGATAAAAAGATTGTCGAGGCTTACGGCGTCTGGGGCGAGAAAAGTTTCATGGGCCGGAAATATCATGGGCACATATCGCGTGACATTTCTCATCGGGCCGGACGGCAGAATCAAAAAAATCTGGCCGGAAGTGAAGCCGGAAGAACACGCGGCGGAAGTTTTGGCGGCGTTGTGAATTGTAGCAGCCGACATGAGTCGGCTCATTCTAAACAATCGCAAAAAATTTGGGCCGACTTACGTCGGCTGCTACGAAATCAAATAATGAGTGAAATTTTTGTCATCGGCCACCGCAACCCGGACACGGACGCGATCTGTTCGGCCATCGGCTACGCGGAATTCAAACGGCGCACCGGAATGCCCGAAGCCGTGGCCGCGCGTTGCGGCGACACGAACGAGCGGATTGATTTTGTGTTGAACACGTTTGGCGTGCCGTCGCCGCGCTTTGTCGCCGATGTTTCGCCGAAGGTGCGCGACGTCATGCGGGCGGAGGTCTTGAGCGTCACGGCGGATGCCACCGCCGCCGAGGCGCTCGGCCTGATGGACGAGCACGACATCCGCGTGCTGCCGGTGCTGGACGCGGAGCAGCGCTGCCGCGGGCTGCTGTCGCTGTTCAAGTTGAGCAAATTTCTTTTCCCGGCGGCGAACCGGCTGATTGATTCGCGGCGCGTGCTGTCGTCGTTGAACAATCTTGCCAGGACGCTCGGCGGAAAAATTTTGACCGGCCACGAGACGGACCGCGAGGAGGATTTGATCCTGATGATCAGCGCGATGCGGATCGAATCCTTTGCGCAGCGGCTGGAACGCTACCCGCCCGAAAAGCTCGCGCTCGTGGTCGGCGACCGCACGAATGTCCAGGAGCTTGCGATCCGCAAAGGCGTGCGGGTTTTGATCGTGACCGGCGGACTGGCCGTTGAACCGCACGTCCTCGAAGCGGCGAAGCAAAATCGCGTGAGCCTCATCACTTCGCCGCACGACACCTCCACGACGGCGTCGTTGTGCCGTTCGGCGGTCGCCATCCGGCATATGTTGCACGAGAAATTTCTCTCGTTCCGGGAGGAGCGCCGTTGGCTGCGGTCAAGGCCGATGCGTTGTCATCGGGATTCGCGGCGTTTCCGGTGACGGACGAGGAAGGCCGCACGGTCGGGATGCTGTCCAAGGCGGATTTTCTCAAGCCGGTCGAACGCAAATTGATTCTCGTGGATCACAACGAGCTTTCGCAGGCCGTGCAGGGCGCGGACGAAGTGGAGATTCTCGAAATCATTGACCATCACCGGCTCGGCGCGCTGACGACACAGCAGCCGATTTTGTTCCGCAACGAACCCGTCGGCTCGACCAGCACGATTGTCGCCGACTGTTTTTTCCGGCAAAATGTGGAACTGCCAAAACCGGTTGCCGGACTGCTTCTGGCCGGACTGGTTTCCGACACGTTGAATTTGACTTCGCCCACGACGACGGCGCACGACAAGGAAATTCTCGGCAAACTGGAAAAAATCGCCGGCGTCAACGCGCGCGAATTCACGGAAAAACTTTTTGCGTCCGGCTCGCTGCTCACGCTCAAGCCCGCGCCGCAGGCCGTCACGACCGATTGCAAGGAATACCGCGAAAACGGCGTGACCTTCAGCGTGGCGCAAATTGAGGAGGTCGGCTTCGACCAGTTCTGGAAGCGCAAGGACGAACTGCTCGCGGCGCTGGAGGATTACCGGCGCGGAAAAAATTATTTCTTTTCCGCGCTGATGGTCACGGACGTGGCCAGCCAGCAGTCGCTGATGCTTGTCGCGGGCAAAAAGGAATTCATCGCCCGGATTGATTATCCCGAACCGGAGCCGGGCGTGTTTGAACTGCGCGACGTCGTTTCGCGCAAGAAACAACTGCTGCCGTATCTCACGCATTGTTTGCAGCGGATGAAAGCAGTGTGATTTGTAGGAGACGACGTAAGGAGTCTCTAATTATTTCAAAATGATCTCGTCATCTCGACTCCTGCGAGAAATTTCCCGTGCGCAGAAACTGAATCGTCTGCCGGATGGCTTCGCGGTTGTGCATGATGAATGGATGCGCCGCGTGTATGACAATGTGGCCGGTCATGCCCGCAAGCTGCGTCCGTTCAACGGAAACCTTTCCATCGTCACGGCCGGGAATGAGCAGGCTGTTGATCCAATTGATCGAACGGTCGCCCGCAATGATGCCGACGGGAAAATTTGCCGGGCCGAGTTTGTTCGGCGTGGAATTTTTCCCCGTTCCCAGTTCATTTCCCGCCGGGCCGTTGATTTTGCGGAACAACCACCAGTTGCCGAGTTTGTCCACGACTTCGCTGCCCTGATTCGGCGGGGCGAGCATGACCACGCGGCCAAGCGAAGGAATTTCGTGGCGCGCAAGATAACTGCGGACCAGAATTCCGCCGAGCGAATGCGTGACGAAATCAATCTTCGTCGCCCCATCCTTTTGGCAGTCCGCAACGGCTGGACCAATCGCGTTGTCAGACAGCGTTTGAACGGATGCCGTGCGCGAGGGATAATTTACATTGCGGACTTTGAAACCGGCATCGGTCAGCGCGCGCTCCATGAGCGTCATCGAACGGCTCGTGCGGCACAGGCCGTGCAGCAAAATCACTTCCTCTCGCGCGCCGAAAGCCGGGGAAGAAATTGCAAGCGTAGCCATGAGAATTAAATTTCGTGAAAACATTCCAGCCGTGAATCCAGTCTGGCAAACCCGTTGACAAACGCGAAATGAAATTTACAATTTCACCAGCCCGTTGACAAACGCGAAATGAAATTTACAATTTCACCAGCGATGATTTAACAATTAAAAAAAGAAACAATTATGCCAATTCCCATCGGTTCCAAAGCCCCGGATTTCACCCTCAAATCCAAGACTGCCACCGGCCTCGTGGACGTGAAGTTGAGCGACAACTTCGGCAAGACCAACACCGTGCTGCTGTTTTTTCCGCTCGCCTATACGAGCGTCTGCACGGCGGAGTTGTGCGACGTGACCAACGGCTTGAATTCCTTTGCCGGAGCGGACGTCATCGCCATCAGCGTGGACAGCCCGTTCGCGCAGGAAGCGTGGGCCAAGACGAACAACATCCAGGTCCGGCTCGCCAGCGATCTGAACAAAGAAGTCATCAAAAAATATGAAGTCGTATTTCCGATGCTTGCCGGCGTGGGCGACACGGCGGCGCGCGCGGCGTTCGTCATTGATAAAAACGGCGTGGTGCAATACAGCGAACAGACGCCGACGCCGAAGGATTTGCCGAACTTCGAGTCGGTCAAGGCGGTGCTGGCGAAGTTGAAGTAAAAATTGTCGCGCCATGTCTGTTGAAAATAAATGGTGGCGTTTGCCGATATAGCAAGAAGCGGAAAGGCCCTGACACCTTGCAAAAGCTCCGCCAGTTTGCATTTGAGGCCAACATTCAACTTGTTTCGGCCTTCATGATGGTTTAGTATTCGCACACCAAGTGCTGCATTACTGTTGCAACTTATCAATGCGATTCTTGAATTTGCGGTGAGACAGGCGATTTCAGCCTTAATTTATTTGAAAACGGAGAGATGGCCGAGTGGCTGAAGGCGCTGGTTTGCTAAACCGGTATAGGGCCAAAAGCCCTATCGGGGGTTCGAATCCCCCTCTCTCCGCCAGTTTTGTTTTGACGAAATATCGTCGCAGGCGACGTGTTTTGTAATTGGTGCGGAATTGAATTCGGCCAATCCATTTCGTGCGGAAATAGATTGAACTTCATCCCTATATGCATTGGCATATATTCCAGCAGCCAGATTATAGAAACATTCTTGTCTCCGGTGCCACCCTACACTAGGCGGCCGCATAGATAAAATGATCAGTAACGACATGGCTTTAATTCAGGCGCATACCAACGAGCAATCCGAGGCGGCGTTCGCCACGAGTGTATCGCGCCACGTCGGACTGGTGCATTCAGCGGCGTGCCGCCAATTGCGCGACGCGCACCTGGCGCAGGATGTCAAGCAGGGGGTGTTTGTCATCCTCGCGCGCAAGTTGAAATTAGCCCGGACCGTCAGCGGCACCGTGCTGCTGCTCGGAGCGGCCGCGACGTTCGGACTCGCGCAATCGTCGTCCACGCTCTCTGCCGCGCCAACGAACGATCTCACCGTGCTGACGCCCGCCACGCCCGGCCCGGTCACGCTGATCGTGGTTGGATTGATCGCCAGCGACGCGCCCGAACCGATTGAAGCGCTCGCCGCGCAAACCAAGAGCAATCTCGTCGCACGCGGCTGGGACGCCGACCACGTCGAAATTCTGTCCGGCAAAGTCACGCGCGAACAGATTTTGCAGAAGCTCCGCAGCTTTGCTGGTTCAACGCGCGATGAATTCTGGCTTGTGTTGCTCGGCCAGTGCGGGAAGGCGCAAGGTGGGTTTCCCGCGTTTCAAGTTTCCGGCTCGCGCCTCACCGCGCCGGATTTGAAAGCCGCGCTCGACGCGATTCCCGGCCGCCAATTTGTTTTCATCGGCACCGGCAATGCCGGCGGTTTTCTCCCGCCGCTGCGCGACGAACGCCGCACCGTCCTTGCCGCCACGCAGGCGGAAGGCGAGCCGGACCAGCCGCGTTTCCTGCCGGCGTGGGTCAAAGAATTTGCCGCCACACCCAAGGCGCCGCTCGCCGAAATCGCCGCCCGTGCCGCCAACGACGTGAGCGAGCAATGCAAGCAGGCCAACATGGCGCAATCCGAACACGCCCAGATCACCGATCCCGCCACCGGGAAAATTCTCGATGCGCCATTTGGCGTGAACCTCGCCACCAACCAGCCAGTCGCTGAAAATAAATTATGAATGCCACAATCATTCCCAAACCCGACCTCGTCACCGACGCCGACGTGGAATTGCTCCGTCAAGTGCCGACACGCTACCGCCAGCTCGCCGATGCGCTGGACCGTCGCATCATCGGCCAGGACGAAGTCATCCGCGACCTTTTCGTTGCGCTCGCCGTGCAGGGCCACGTGCTGATGATCGGCGTGCCCGGCCTGGCCAAGACGCTGCTCATCCGCAGCCTCGGCGAACTGCTCGACCTGCCGTTCCAGCGCATCCAATTCACGCCTGACTTGATGCCCAGCGACATCACCGGCACGGAAATCCTCGAGGAAAACGAGGATGGCCGCCGCCAGTTCCGATTTATGCGCGGACCGGTGTTCGCCAGCCTGATTCTTGCCGATGAAATCAACCGCACACCGCCCAAGACGCAGGCCGCGCTGCTCGAAGCCATGCAGGAACACCGCGTCACCGTCGCTGGCCACACCTACGATTTGCCGTCGCCATTTTTCGTGATGGCGACGCAAAACCCCATTGAGCAGGAAGGAACCTATCCTCTGCCCGAGGCGCAGTTGGACCGCTTCATGTTCAACTTGCGCGTGAATTATCCGTCGCACGCCGATGAAGTGCAGATTCTGCTCACCACGACCGGCGATGAAGCCGCGCCGTTGGAAAAGCTCTGGACCGGAGAGGAACTGCTCGCCTTGCAACGGGCCGTGCGCCAGGTGCCGGTGCCGGAAACGGTCGCGCATTACGCCGTCTCCCTCGTGCAGGCCACGCGGCCCGAAAGCGGCACCGCGCCGGACTTTGTCAAACGCTACGTTCAATGGGGCGCCGGCCCGCGCGCCTCGCAATACCTCGCGCTGGCCGGAAAGGTTTTTGCCGTGCTCGACGGCCGGTTCAACGTCGCGCGCGAAGACGTCCAGCGCGCCGCCAAACTCGTGTTGCGCCATCGCATCATCACCAACTACCGCGCCGAGGCCGACAAACAGACCGTGGACGCGCTGATTGACCGGCTGTTGGAGGCGGTGAAATAAACAAGTGAAAAAGGAAACATCAACATTGAACATTCAACGCCCAACATCGAAGGAACAGCAGATGTTCCGGCAGCCTTCATTGCATGGACGTTGAATGTTCAATGTTGAATGTTCTCCAAATGAATCCGCCGCCATTATCCCGCCCGCCGCCGATCTTCGGCCGCGCGCCCCCGCGCGTCGCGCCGCTCGATCTGCAACTGCTCGCCGATCTGCCGTCGCTTGAGTTGCGCTCGCGCTGCCTCGTGGACGGTTTCTTGAGCGGACGCCATCGCAGTCCGCAGAAAGGGTCGTCCGTCGAGTTCGCCGAATACCGTGATTACCAGCCCGGCGACGATTTGCGACGCGTGGACTGGCGGCTGTTCGCCCGCAGCGACCGGCTGCACGTCAAACAATTCGAGGACGAGGCGCAACTCCGCGTCTTCACCATGCTCGATGCCAGCGCTTCGATGGATTTCAGTTCCCGGCGTGGCACGTTAAACAAACTGGATTTTGCCCGGCTCGCTCTTGCCGGTGTGGCTACGCTCGCGCAACGGCAGGGCGACGCCTTCGGCCTCGGCCTCGCCGGCGCGGATCTGGCGGATTTTCTCCGCGCCCGCTCAACCTCGTCGCACTGGCAGACGTTCATCGGCCGGCTGGAAAATTTTTCGCCGCACCGGCAAACCGGCCTGGCGCGCGCCCTCGAATCGCTCGCGGAAATCATTCCTCCGCGCTCGCTCGTCGTCATCGCCAGCGATTTTTACGAGGACTTGCCCGCGTTGGAAGCCGCGTTGAGCCGCCTGCGATACGACGGTCAAGACCTCATCGGCCTGCATGTGCTTGACCCGTTCGAACTGGATTTCGATTTGGATCATGCCGGCATCTGGGTGGATGCCGAGAGTGGCGCGCGGCTGCGGTTGGATACCCCGGCGGTGCGCGCGGGTTACCTCAAGCGGTTTCAACAATTCTGCGCCGGTCTGGAGGAACTGTTCCGCGCCGTCGGCGGCGACTTCGTCCCGCTTCGCACCGACGAACCGCCCGTCGCCGCGCTGGCCGGTTATCTCGCCGCGAGAAAGGAGCGGACGCGATGAAGATGTTTTGGAAAACATTCAACATTCAACGTTCAACGTCGAATGCTCAATTAACGGTGACTGTGGAAGATGCTTTCTTTCAATGTTGGGCGTTGAATGTTGAATGTTCGATGTTTCCACTCCGCAAATGAACTGGCTATTCCCAGGTTTCCTCGCAGGCGCGGCGCTCATCGGGCTGCCGGTGGTGTTGCACTTGCTGCGCCGCAAACCGCGCGAAGTCGTGCGGTTTCCATCATTGCGTTTTCTCGGCGAATCGGCGGTGCGCGACACGCGGCGAAACCGGTTGTTGCGCTGGCTCACGCTGTTGTTGCGCTGCCTCGCCATCCTGCTCTTCTGTGCGGCATTCGCCCGGCCTTTCTGGGGCAAAACGCCGTCCGCCACGAGCCGGGCGCTGGTCATCGCGCTCGACAATTCCATGAGCCAGCAGGCGCGCGGACGATGGGAAGAAACGCAGCGATGGAGCCTCGCCCAGCTTCAGGAATTGAAGCCGGGCGATCAGGCCGCGTTGCTCTTGATGGAACCCGACCCGGTCTGGGTTATTCCGATGACCGACGATCTTGCCCGCATTCGCGCCGCGCTGGCGGTGATCCGGCCCGGTTACGACAAAACCCGTTACGCACGTCCGCTGCGGCTTGCCGGCGACACTCTCGCCAAAACCTCCGCCGCGACAAAAATTCTCGCGTGGGCCGCCGACGAACAACGCGCCGGCTGGCGCGGCACCGACCTCGCTGAAAAACTGCCACCCGGCATCAGCTTCCGATTCATGGGTGCCGTGCCCGCGCCGCAACGACAGGCGGCAATTATTTCTGTTCGCCAATCCGCCACCGCAAAAAATTCGCTCGATGTCGTTGTCCGCCAATTTCAAACGTCCGCGCCGGATCAACGCCATCTCACCGTTCGTGCCGGCGACCATGTTCTCGCGACGCAAAGCATTGTGCTGCGTCCCGGCGACAATAAATTGAACATGACTTGCGATTGGCCCACCGACGCCGCTGGTCTGCGCGTGTCGCTTGACGCCGACGATTTGACGGCAGATGATTCCGCATGGATCGCCGCCATGACAACCTCGACCAATCGCGTGCTGCTTGACGCCGCGACGGGAACCGATTTTCTTGCGCACGCCCTGCGCGCCACGCAAAAACTTCCGGACGGCGGCTTCGAACCCGATGAGATTCCCGACCGCGCCTGGCCGCTGGACACGGCGGTCGTGTTGCGCAACGACGCGTCGTTCCGCGACGCGGCGCTGGCGCGACTGAATCAATTTTGTGCCGCCGGTGGCGCGGTCTGGATTTTTGTGGAGGGTGGCTCGGAGCAAAAGGAATGGCTCCAGCAGCGCGGCGTCCATGTTGTTGCGCGGCCTGCGACGGATGACCCCTGGCATCTGCGCGACTGGGACGCCGAGCATCCGGCGCTGGCGGCTTTCGCGGGACAAAGCCTGCTTCCGCTGCTCGATGTGGAATTTTATCGCGGTTTCGATCTCACTGACGACGCCCTCACGCCGATTGCAAACTGGCCGGACGGGAAAATGGCCATCGCCGAACTTGATAGCGGCGGATGCCGGCTGTTGCTCGCCGGATTTCCACTGGATCGCGCGGCGACGGATTGGCCGGCGCTGCCGTCGTTCGTGCCGTTCGTGCATTGCGCCGTGCGCTGCCTGGGCGCGTTCAAGGAAACGCGAACCGACTGGCGCGTCGGCGACACGATTCCATTGCCCGACGACACCGGGGTCTGGCGCACGCTCGATGCGCCGGTGCCGCAAAAAGATTTGGCCGTGGCCGGCAGCGTGCGGCCCGCCGTGCCGGGTTTGTATGAATTTGAATGCAACGGCGTGAAGAAGCTATTTGCCGTGAACACGCCGGTGGAGGAATCCGATCTTTCGCCGTGGCCAAATCCCGGCCAGCTTGCGGCACTCGAATCGCCGGCACTCGCGCCGGCCAACGCGCGCATCGCCGCCGCGCCGCCGGCCGCGTGGGCAGCGGCGGAAAATCGCCAGCGGCTCTGGTGGTGGCTGCTGGCGGTCGGCGGCTGTGCGCTGCTTGCCGAACTGGCGCTGGCCAACCGAACTTCCAGATGAAATTAGCAAGCAAACATACGAACACCAAGACGCGTCATTCCGCGCGCGCGGCGCGAGAACGCCGTGACACGTTCCACAAACCACCGAGGTGAAATATGAAAACAACCAAGTTGAATTCTGAATCCCTTGTTTGCGCGCGACACCGCGCGTCGAAATGGACGCCGCCGCTCGGCGTCGTCGCCGCCGGACTCGCGCTCACGCTGGGGTTGTTGTGGTTCGCGCATCCCTCATCCGCACCGGTTGTGGATTGGCGCTGGCTGCGGCTTGGCTGGCTCGCCGGCCTTGCTGTCACCGGCCTTGGCGCGGCGGCACTGTGGCGCGCGCGGCGGCGGACATTGTTGCACAGCGCCGCGGAAATGGACACCGCACTGGCGACGGCCAACCGCCTCGAAACCGCCACGGCCTTGCACGACGCGCATGATGCGATGGCACAGGCGCAGCGCGCGGAAACGGAACAATTTCTTCAACAACGCCAAA
Source organism: uncultured Verrucomicrobiae bacterium (assembly GCA_963755455.1). GTDB lineage: Bacteria > Verrucomicrobiota > Verrucomicrobiia > Limisphaerales > UBA11358 > UBA11358. Next base: position 103,975 of record CAVWJH010000003.1, on the reverse strand, counting down.
TCGTTCCGCACCGGTGCTGGCTGTCATTGTCGGTTGCGCTCGTGGCGTTGCTCGCCGCCGCGCATCTGGCCACTCTGATTTGCTGGGCGTGGCCCGTTAAGACGGAGGCAAAGGCAATGCAAAATTCACCCGCCGTCGCGGCGAAAACAACGACGCCTGCGGCGCAAACCGCCAGCATTGAATGGTGTTCGCCAGAATCAGAAACCTCGGCGACCGCCATCGAAGAAGTGCCACTCGAAGCCGAGGCAGATTCGACGACCGGCCTGACGCAACGTGGTTTTGGAAATTGAAGTGAACGGCGCGCATCGCCTGTCGCAGCCGTTGCCGGATGATTTGAGCAAGCCCGGGGCGCACACGCTCAAGCCGTCCATTTACCTCGACCAGTTGGACGTGAAGACTTACGACATCGTCTCGTATCACTTGAGCGCGCAGCGCATCGCCGGCGCCACGCTGCCGCCGACGGTTTCGCCGTTGCAATTCGTGCAGGTCAAGCCGGTGCGCGAGGACATATTCGTCAGCGCTGGCGGCGATCAGCCGGGCAAATTCTTCAACTACGTCACCGCGCTCAAGGCGGCGCAGTTGCGGCTGATGAAGGACAATTTCACGCTCGCCCACGCCGAAGCCGGCCACGACAACAGTGAATGGCGCGACGAAAATTCCCGCGTCGGCAGCGAACAAAACCAACTCGCCAGCCACACGAAGGAAGTCATTGCGCTGATAACGACGAATCATTATCCCGAACAAATCCTCGGCCTGGTGCGGCAGTCGCAGCCGTTGATGATGGACGCCGGCGGGAAAATTGTGCGGCAGGAAAACCAGCCCGCGCTTGTGCCGCAGGGTCAGGCGCTGGCCTATCTCACCGAAGTGGAAAAATATCTAAAAAGCCAGATTTCGCTCGCCAGCGCGAAAAGCTCGCAGCCGCAGGCCAACGATCCCTTTCAGCGTCCGAAGAACCTGGAATTGAAGACGTTTCCGCTCACGCGCGCCGCGAAAATTGACGCGCTGGCCAAGGCGCAATCGCAGCTTGCCGATGATCTGGCCGCTGGCAAAACCAATTCCACGATCCAGCTTGCTGCCAAGAACGCGACGCCGGGAACGGATGAAATCACCGGCACGCCGGGTGAACGCCAGTCGGAAATCAAGCGGCGTATCGGCGATTTTTTGAACGACCCGGAAATTGTGCCCGACGCGTTGAAACATTTGCAGTCCGGCGACGGGTTCGCGGGCCAGTCGCAGGAGCGGATTGACCAAAACGATTTTGCCGCCGCGGGCGAACCGGCCGCCGAGGCCGCGCGCGAGTTGCATCAGACCGCAGCCGCGTTGCGCGCCGGCGGCAATCAGGCTGCGAAAGACAAACTGGCCGACGCGCTGCTCCAGTTTTCCGCCGCCGCCGGCAATGTGCGCCGCGCGCCGCAGGCCAGGACGGACGCGGACGCCGCTGCGGAGTTGAATAAAACCGGGGATGCTGTGAGCGAGGCCGCAAAACAGCTTGCCACCGAAGCGCAACGCCAGCAGGAGAACGGCGCAACCAACGCCGCCGCGCGGCTTGCCGACATGGCGAATATATTGCAAGGCGACGCGCTGAAACAAATGCTGGCGCAGGCGCAGGCGTCGCCGCGCGACGCGGCACAGACCGAGGCGCTCGCGCAGAAATTGGATGAACTCGCCGAGCGTGCCGGCCAGCAACGCAATCCTGGTCCGATGTCACGGCAGGACTTGGCGCGGCTGGTGGACCAGTTGCAGCGCACACAAGCGAACTTGAACAACCTGGCGTCCCAAGTCGCCAGTCCCGGCGCGTCGCAATCCGGCAAGCCGGGCCAGAGCGGCCAATCAGCCACCGCGTCCGGCAAGCCCAGCGGCGCACCGGCTCAAGCGCGTGCGCCGGAAATGAGCCGAGCCGACATGCAGCGCGCGGAAGGCGCGCAATTGCTGGACGAATTGCGGCTTGACGCCACCGATGGCAGCGCCGTGGAATCCGACATGATATATGTAAAAAAGCTCGATCAGGTTTTGCGCGCCGCCGGGAAGCAGCCGGTCCAGGACCCGAAGGATTTTGTGCCGCTCGTGCTGCAAATTAATCCGCCGCTGACGGGATTGATCAACTCGCTGCAAACGGAGCTGGCCGGGATGCGCCGGCAGTTTGAATTGTCGTCGAAGGAAACCGCCCCGGCGCCGCCGGCGTATCGCGCGGCCGTGGCGGATTATTTCGAGCAGGTCTCCCGCGATTATCAGCCGGCAAAGGATGAACCTGATGGCGCACATTGAATGGCAATTTGGCGGCTGGCTGCGCGACTGGCCGGTGCCAGCGGCGATGGCGCTGCTCGCAACGCTCGGCGCGGCGGGCACTGTCTACGTCGTCTGGTTTTACCGGCGCACACTGGCCGAACTGACGCCTCGCGCCCGGCGGTGGCTGGCCGGTTTGCGCTTAACGGTGGTGCTGCTGTTGCTGCTGTGCCTCGCCAACCCGGAGCGCGTGGAGAAAATCCCGCTGCCAAAAACCCCGTCGCGCACGCTCACGGTGCTGGTGGATCGTTCGGAGAGCATGAGCGCCCCGGATTACCGTGGCGGCACGCGGCTCGCGGCGGCGGTGCGGCGCTGGCGGCAGGTGGAGCCCGCGGCTAAACAGAGTTTTACCCGCGTGAATTACCGGCGATTTGCCGGCGATGTCCAGTCCGCTTCATCACTGGACGACGCGATCAACACCGGCGCACCAGGCGGTGAAACGCATTTGTTCGCGGCGTTGCGGCAGGCGCTGGCGGAAAATCCCGCAGCCATCGTCTGTCTCACGGACGGTCTGGACACGAGCGCGGACGATGCGGGCAAATTCACGGCGGAAGCGGTGTCGCGCGGCGTGCCGATTTATTTTGTGCCGGGCGAAAATCATTTGCTGCCCGGAACCAGTTTTGATTTGCGCGAAGTCAGGGCGCCGGCGCGGGTATTAAGGCACACGGAGTTCACGGCAACGGCGGTGATTGAAACAGCGGTGGCCCAGGACCAGGAATTGCCCGTGGAACTTTGGGTCAATGGCAAAAAAGCAGCGTCCACGCGGCTGGCGGAGCACGCGGGCCGCAACATATTGTCGTGGCCGGTGCCGGTGGATTCGGGCGAGCCGGGCGCGCTGACGCTGGAATTCCGCGCGGGCGACCAGTCCGCTTCGTGCGTGGCGGACGTGGTCGAGAACACGACGATGAATGTCTTGTATTATCAGGGTGCGTTGCAATGGGGCTACCGGTTTTTGCGCGGCGCGCTGGAAAGCGACACCAGTTTCCGGCTCACGGCGATTTTGAATCCGGCATTGCAAGTGCAGCTTACGGCGGCAAACGGCGCGGCGCTGGCGGATTTGCCGGAGAACGCGGCGGAACTGCGGCGATTTCAGATCGTAATCCTCGCGCACGTTTTTGCCGATCAACTGGCACCGCGGCAGCAGCAGGCGCTGGTGGATTATGTGCGCGGCGGCGGCGGCGTGCTGTTCATTTCGCCGGACACGGCGGCGACGGAAGGATTTTCCGGCACGGCGCTGGAACAGATGTTGCCGGTGGTTTTCGCGGCGCGGAATGATCCGGCCAACGCGTCGGCGCGGCAAATGCAGTTTCAGTTGTCGGTCAACGCTGCGCCGGTCGGCGACGATCCGATCGAGGGCGGCAGCCAGGAGATCACATTGAAACCGTTTGCGCTGCCGGCGGGCGCGGGGCACGCGGCGGCGGGCGAATTGTTCGCGGGCACCAACGGCGAGGCGCTGCCGGAATATGCCGCCAACGCAAAGGTGCGCGCATTGAAGCCGGGCGCGGAAACGCTGGTCGTGAGCGGCGTGGGCACGCCGGACGTGCTGCTGGCGCGGCAGCAGTTCGGCAACGGATTCGCGGCGGCATTGACGACAGATTTGTTATGGCGGTGGAAGCTGTCGCTGCCGAGCAGCAGCCATGCGGTGGAAAAATTCTGGCAGCAACTGCTGCTCTCACTGGCTCCAGCATCTGGCGAAGGCTTGCGCGTGCAGAAGCTCACGCCGTCGCCGACCATCAACGCGCCGGCGTTGTTTGCCGTGAACACGGAAAAACCACCGTCGCTCGAAGCCGTGTCGCCCAACGGTGCGCGGCAGCGGTTGACGGTCACGGACGCGGCGACGCCGGACGGGCCGGCATGGCAGACGAGTTTTACGCCGACGACGGCAGGCCGCTGGGAAGTGCATGCGACGGATGCATCAGGGCGGCTGGCGCGCGCGGTGTTTCCGGTCGGGCAAAAACCGGCGTCGTTGGAATTGCTGAACCTGCCCGCCGATGTCACCGGGATGCGGCAATTGGCGGACAGCACCGGCGGCGCGTTGCTGGACGACGCGACGGCGTTTCGCCCGCCGGTGGAAACCGCCGCCAAGCCGACGACGAAAACGCCGGAGCCTCTGTGGAATTCCGGAGGGTTGTTGCTGGTCATGCTGGGACTTTACGCCACGGAATTGATCGCGCGGCGACACTACAAATTATTATGAGCCACCACACTGAAATTTCCCGGCGCCGTTTTTTGCAACGGCTGCTGGCCGGCGCGGCGTTGGCACCTGGACTGGCGGCGTTCGGCGGCAGCTTCGACAGCTTGCGCGGCGACCGTGTCGGCTGGGCACGGTTGAAAACTACAAGCCCAAACTGGAAACGCCACGCGGGCAGCGATCCTATTCTGACGAAATTCTTCAAGGACGAGACCACGCTCAACATTGATCCAAACTGGTATGTGGCCGATGCGAATGACCTGGGTGAACTCTGCCGGTATCCGTTCCTGTTTTCACAAGGGGTTGGTGTGATTTCCGAACAAGCCGGACGGAGCGACATCGCCGAATATATCCGGCGCGGCGGATTCGTGCTGGTGGACGCCTGCCACGACATCCACGTCACGCCGGATTTCGATGAATTTCTGCGCCAACAAAACGAGTTTTACTCCGCGGCACTGCCCGAGGCGCGCGTGGTGACGCTGCCGTCAACCCATGACGTTTACCGGTGCCACTTCCAGATTCCCGACGGGCTGCCGCCGCATACTTTTATGAACAATGTCTATGACCCGAAAAAGGCGGCGCACGGGCTTTACGGCGTGATGATCGGTTCGCGCATGGCGGGTCTGATCAGCGTGTGCGGATGGCAATGCGGCTGGGATCATGTGACGGAGTATCCAAGCCCCTCGCCTGCCGGAACCGATGTGGCCTGCATGCGCATGGTTGTGAACATCTATATTTACGCGATGATGCAAGGCGCGTAATTCCCGTTCGAGCTTGGCTTCCTGTTCGGGGTCGAGTTCGGCCGTCTCAATGAGATTATGAATGTCCTCATTCAAGTCCGGGTTCACAAGCTGCAACTCCGGCGTGCGACTTTCGTAAAAGAGCGGCACGGTCGCGCCGTCCTCGACGGACTGCTGAAAGTTGTAAATGGAAACGTAATCGCCGAAAACGTATTTTGTTCGTTCCTCACCGGCGATGAGCGGCGTGCCGGTGAAGGCGAGAAGCAACGCCTTCGGCAGCGCCGCGCGCATATTCAGCGCCAGCGTGTCATACTGGCTGCGGTGCGCCTCGTCCGTGAGCACAATCAAGTCTATCTGAACAAAAAAACATTGCCCCGCAGGGCATGAGAAATATCAGGAAACTATCGGCTTTCAATTGCAGCGGCGATTGTGTTGACAGTTTGCATCGTTTTCCGCGCGACTTCCGTATCAGAAAGTTTCATACCATAATTTTTGTCCAGCGCCACGACCAGTTGAAGCGCATCCACAGAATCCAGCCCAAGACTGCCCGGCCCGAACAGCGGCTGGTCGTCGCCGATTTCCGCCGCGCTGATTTTAAGCATCAGGTTTTCAACCAGCATCAGTTTGATCTGCGCCTTGAGTTCAGTTGAGTCGTTCATCGAAAAGAAAATTCCGCCGCCAATTTTTCCTAGGCAGAGCTTGCGGCCTGCACCTAAATCCGCACAAGTCAGAAAGCGCGCTCCAATCGCCTGCTGGTTCGTGCCGACAACGCCCACATTCGCGGCAGCAAATTCCTTACGCCGGATATTGTCGCACGCAGCGATACACTGCCACGCTGCGGATGCCACGAACGCTTCGCCCAGGATTTTTCCCATTTCACCGATGCAAAGCGATTCATCCGGCGCGGCTTCCGACAATTGCGCCCGCATTTTGCGCGCCGCATCCGCGCGGGTTTGAGTTTGCGTGAACGGAAACGAATCCGTCACGGCGGATAATTCCGCGAACGCGCCGCCGGGATTTTTTTTCAACAAAACCGCACCCGCGCCTGCACCGTGGACGGCGGCACGTTGAAACAATTTCATCGCGTCAGCCACGATCCAGTCCGTTTCCTCCGCGCCCACCACAACGCACTCATCCATTTTGTCATCGCCGAGCCATTGCGCCGCGAGCGCAAGCCCCTGCATAAAAGTTCCATCGTCGCCGACCAGCGTATAGCTCGCCGCATTTGTGCCGAGGAACGCGGCGAGGTGGCTGGCGGGCGCGTTGAAAACCGTTTCTGGAAAAATCAACGGGCTGGCCGTCGCCGGATCGCGCAAAACCTCCTCGTAAAAGCGGCGTGAATAATTCACGCCGCCCGCCATCACGCAAACGACAATCCCCAGGCGCAATTCGCCCGCCTGAATTTTTGCAACGTCATCACCCAACGCTTCAAGCGCGGCGGCGACGGTGTATTGCGCGATTGAATTGGCCCGCCGCAAACGCGGATGGGAAAAAAAAGCCGGATGCGAAACCGGCGGCGGAACGGCGCGGACCTGCAATGGTTTTTCCCAGCCCGGACGCGCCAGAGTTTGCGTTGGAATTGGCAGATTATTTTTCAAAGCGTCACGCAAATTTGCGACGCCCCAGCCCGCAGGCGAAACCGCGCCGAGTCCGTGGACAAAAATTCCGCCGACTTTTTCCCGACTTTGGACTTTGGACTTTGGACTTTGGACTTTCATTTCCACCTCCGAAAAATGAGCGACGCATTTGCGCCGCCGAAGCCAAACGAATTTGAGAGCGCAGTTTCAATCTTTCTGTCCACCGGCTCGCGCACAATTTGAAAATCGCAGGCCGGATCAATTTTGCCCGGCGACATTTGCGGCGGCAACAATTGCCCGCGCAATGCCATCAGACAAACGACCGCTTCAACCGCGCCCGCCGCGCCGAGCAGATGGCCGATGCCCGGATTTGGTCGAGCTGACCGGCAAATTTTTTGCGCGAGCGCCGGCCCAACGGTTGATTGCGGCGGCTTCGGTCGCGTCGTTTTGCGGCGTGGCCGTGCCGTGCGCGTTGACGTAATCAATTTGTTCCGGCGAAATTTTTGCGCACGCGCACGCGGCGGTCATCGCGGCCAAAGCCGCGTTGCCTTCAGGATGCGGCTGCGTCAAATGATGCGTGTCGGTCGTCGCGCCGTAGCCGGTGATTTCGCCGAGAATTTCCGCATCGCGATTTCGCGCGTGTTCGAGCGTTTCCAAAGTCAGAACCGCCGCGCCTTCGCCGAGCGTCAATCCGTCGCGTTGCGCGTCGAACGGACGGCACGGCGTCGGCGAAAGCGCCTGAAGCGAATCAAATCCGGCGAAGGTCAACTGGCACAGCGCGTCGTAGCCGCCGGTCAAAACCTTTTCCGCGCGTCCGCTCCGCAACATTTCAAACGCGTGGCCGATGGCGTTCGCGCCGGACGCGCAGGCATTGGAAATGGTCGTGATCGGGCCGTGAAAACCGAAGGCGTTGCACAAATCGAGTCCCTGCTGCTGGACTTGATAATGCACGGATTCGCGTCGGCTGCCGCTTTTTTGAGGGCGGCGATTCGAGCGCCTGCCGCAGATATTTTTCGCCCAAGGACATTTCGCCGCTGGTCGTGCCGAGGACAACGGGCAGATTTTCCTGACGGTTGCCAGCCGGCTTGCGTCCACGCTTCATGCGCGGCGAGCAAAAGCATTTTTGAGGCGCGGTTCAAACGGCGGATGCTGTTCGCGGATAATTTTGTGGCCGGAAGTTCTGCCGGCAAATCCACCTCCGCCGCGATTTTTGAACGCTGGCGCGAAACGTCGAACAAAGTCACGGGACGGAATGCCGTCCGCCCGGCGCGAAAACCTTCGGCAGTTGATTTTCCAGCCGGTGCCAAGCGCAGTGACGATGCCCGCGCCGGTGACGACGACGCGATTCGTGTTTGCGGAGCCGGAAATTTTTGGCGGAGGAAACAGCACGCGCGCCTCACATTTGAACTGCGGTTTGAGAAAGTTTTTCCGCAGCGACGCCGTTGACCGGCCTGCTCCGATAAAATTCGGCAAGCCCTTGTTTCGATGGCGCGAGTCCTTCGGCGGAAATCGCGTCCAGCACGCGCTCTTCCGTCATGATGAAACGGTCGCGTTTGTAAATGACGTAATCGCCGCGCACGTCGGTCGGCGTCAGATTGATCGTCACGAGGTTCGCGCCCGCGCGCAGGCCGCGACGATAGCCGTCCTGCGCCGCGAGATTAAATGCGCTGACGGCGGGAATCACCCAGTCGGGCCGCATCAACCGCAGCGCGCTGACGCAATTGAAAGTCCAGTCGGCATTGGCCGTCGGATTTTCTGCGAGCGGCGTGTCCTCGCCGGGAATGAACGGGCTGACGCTGCAACCATGCAGCGGCAATGAACGCGCCAGTTCCAGATTTTTCAACAGGTCGCGCGGCGTCTGTCCGGGCAGGCCGGCGATGAAGCCGGAGCTGACGTTCCAATTATTTTCCGCGAGCAGGCGGATGTGCCGCAGTCGTTCGGCCAGGGTGCCGGGCGCTTCGAGTTGTTCGTATTGCGCCGCGTCGCCGGATTCAAACTTCATGATGAAAATGCTCGCGCCGGCGTTTTGCAATTCACCGTAAAGTTCCGGCGACAACGTGCCGAGGCAGACGCTGATGCCCAGCGAGGTTTCGCGCCGCAAAGTTTCGATGAGCGGCAGAACGACTTCGCGCACGGCCACCGGGTCTTCGCCGGTCTGGATGTTCACGTCGGTCACGCTGGCCGGGCGATGATGAATCAAAAGTTCGGCGATCTGTTCGTGATTTCGCGCGAAAACGGTCAAGGCTGCGGTTGTCGCGGCGCATCCCGCAATAATGCGCAATTTTCGCGGCAAAAGTTCGAAACTTCCACGACGGCGCGCACGAAAACTTTTTTGCCGAACTTGTTTCGCGTCGCGGCGGCGGCGCGTTCGTGCAGGGCGGCTTGCGCCGCGCCGCTCAAGGCAAGTTCGGACCCGGTCGGAAAATAGCAGTGACTTGACACTGGTTGAGGATAATAGGCAACAAGTCCCGGCGCAACCAGTGGGGTGAACACCCCATATACGCCGGCAAGCGGCTGGCTTAAATTCGCTTCGTTGTGCCGGTGCCGGCATTGAATTATCAAATGATTGAATTATATTTTTACCATGAAAATTAAACTGAAGAAATTCGCAGTGGCGGCGATAGCGTTTGCCGTTGCCAGCGCAGCGGCCGGCCGACCCGACGGCCTTTGAACTGGTCAAGCTGGGCGACCCATACGTCGGCGTGCAATCCAAGGACAAAGTCGTCCAGATTCGTTCCGAAAAATCCGTCGCATCGCTCACGCCGGACATCTGGTATGTCGTCTATTATGATCCGGACGCGACTCTCAAGGCCGTCGAGGTGAAATTCGGCGCGGGTCGGAAAATTGACGTCTCGCATCCGCTGCGGCTGCTTGAACCGATCACCGGCGCGGACAAGGTTCTCGACAGAGCAAAACTAAAAGTGGATTCGGACAAGGCGCAGGAAATCGCCGTGTCGCAGCCGCTCCTGAAAAATCTCACGCTCAAGGCCACGCAGTTCACGTTGGAACACGGCGATCTCGGCCCGGTTTGGAAGGTGCAGTTTTGGGCTGCCAAATTGAACGATCCCAATGCCGAGGCGGACGTCGGTGAAATTTATATTTCCGCCGCCGACGGCTCGGTTGTCAAAATTGACCTGCATCCGAACAGCGCGAATTGAACGCGAGCAAACAAAAAAGCGCCGGCGTCCCGCACACAGACTGGCGGCGCGAATGCGTTGCGATCATCCCCTGCTTCAATGAGGCGGCGGATATTTCCGAAGTTGTCGCCGGCGTAAAACGGTTTCTGCCAAATGTGATCGTCGTGGACGACGGTTCGACCGACGCGACGGCCGAAATCGCGAAAACTTCCGGTGCAAAAGTTCTTTTGCTCAAAAAAAATTCCGGCAAAGGCGCGGCTTTGCGCGCCGGATGGAAATTCACACGCGAACTTGATTTCAACTGGATTCTCATGCTCGACGGCGACGGCCAGCACGCGGCGGACGACATCCCGAAATTTTTTGAAGGCGCGGAAAAATCAAAGGCCGCGCTTTTCATCGGCAATCGCATGGAAAATTCCGCCGCGATGCCGTGGCTGCGCCGGAAGGTGAACCAATTCATGTCAAAGCGGATTTCCCGGCTGACCGGCGCGCAGTTGCCGGATTCGCAATGCGGTTTCCGCCTCGCGCATCTGGAAACCCTGCTTCAATTGTCGTTCCGCGCGAACCGTTTTGAGATTGAATCCGAGATGCTCGTCGCTTTTCTCGCCGCAGGAAATAAAATTGAATTTGTTCCCGTCCAGACCATTTACAAAAATGCCGCGAGCAAAATCCGCCCGCTGCCCGACACCTGGCGCTGGCTGCGCTGGCAGTTTGCGCAATGCAAGCCGCATGAGCGTGAGATTGTTCTTGCGCAAACCGCCACCGCGAAAACATTCTCTGGCGATTGAAAAAATTTTTCCGCAAAGCCGCCGTCCTCATCGCCGTCACCCTGGTGTTTGGCTGGTTCTATGGCTGGGCGTCGCCGTGGGCTTTTCCAAAAAACAGAACCGCCGGCTTTGGCTACGGAATGTTGCACGGCGCGCTGATGCCAATTGCGCTGCCGAGCCTCGTCATCGGCAGGGATGTGCCGATTTACGCGGCGGACAATTCGGGAAGATTTTACAAAATCGGCTACATCTGCGGCATCAATCTCTGCGGCATCGCATTTTTCGGCCCGATTTTCTGGCGGCCAAAACACGGCGCGGACAATCACAAAAACCAGCCACGATAAATTTCAATCACATTCAGCCCGCCGCCCGCCCAGTAGGAATTTGCCGGAAGGAAAAACCTCTTTGCCTCGCGGTCGAATTTCAACCGCACGGGCTTTTCTGGATTGTTCGGGTCGTAGGCGGAAAATTCCAAGCCGCCTTCGGTTTCCGCGGCGTCGAACAAAATCATCCCGTGATTGATGGTCAGCGACGGAAACTTCACCAGATGAACGATGGGCGTGAGGTTTTTTTGAATGGCGGCGAACAGGTTTTGCGCCGTTCGTTTCTGATGCCCGCGCGAAATCGGAAAAATCATCCGCCAGTGGCTCCGCAAAAAATATGAGCGCCACGCGCCGCCGCATCCGGCTTTCAGGAGATTTTCCCGCGCCGCGCTGAATTCGCGCAGGCCCGCGAAGCCTGGAATGACAATTTGATTTTCCGGCTCGCACGGCATTCGCGGATTGCGCGAAACCACTTCACGGATCAGCCGCCGGTAAATTTCATCGCCGGCAATTTTCCGGTTTGCTTCAAAACGCGCGTGATACAAAAATTGCCGTGTCGCGCGCGTCAGCACAAAACAGCGGAGCGCGTAGCCGGGTTTCGGCTCGCGTTTGCGGAAAGTTGTTTTGCCCGTTGCCGCGTCGAACCGGTATTCCCAGAGCAATTCGTTTGCAAACGCGAAGCTGTCGCGCGCGAATTCAAATCGTCGTGGAAATTTTGTCGCCATTTACGATTTACGATTTACGATTTCGATTTACGGGTGCCATTGCATTGCATGACAAATCGTAAATCGTAAGGCCACACTCGTAAATCCAAACAATGCTTTACGAACGCTGGCGGAAAATTGCGGGGGAGCGGCGCAACGAGATTGCGCTGCGCGATTTTGCTTCCGGCAAATGCTGGACGTTTTCGGAACTGTTCGCCGCAGGTGAAACGCAAACCATCGGCCGGACCGGCACGGTCTTTCCGCAAGGCCACTCGCCGGAATTTATTTTCCAACTGCTCGCCGCGTGGCGCGAAAATAAAATCGTCTGCCCGCTAGAACCCGGGCAATCGCCGCCGCAAATTTCCCGTCCGCCGGAAAATTGCATTCATCTCAAATCCACTTCAGCCACGGGCGGCAACTCGCAGATTGTCGCATTTACGGCGGAACAGCTTGCCGCCGACGCGGAAAACATCGTCGCCACGATGGGTTTGCGCGCGGACTGGCCGAATCTTGGCACCATTTCGCTCGCACACTCCTACGGATTTTCCAATTTGATTTTGCCGCTGCTGCTGCACGGCATTCCGCTGGTTCTCGCGCCCGCGCCGTTGCCGGAAATCGTCCGTCGCGCGGCTGAAACTGAAAAATCAATCACGCTCGCCGCCGTTCCCGCGATGTGGCGCGCGTGGCATGAAGCGAACGCGATTCCGCAAAAATGTCCGTCTCGCAATTTCCGCCGGCGCGCCGCTGCCGTTGAACCTGGAGCGGGAAGTTTTCAAATCGTGCGGAATCAAAATTCACAATTTCCTCGGCTCTTCCGAATGTGGCGGCATCGCTTACGATGCAACGGATTTGCCGCGCACGGACGCCGCGTGTGCCGGCACGCCGATGCAAAACGTGAATCTGTTGCTCAATTATGACAGTTGTTTGGTTGTCCAAAGTCGCGCCGTGGCAGAAACATGCTGGCCGGAAAAATCGGATTCGCTCGGCGGCGGAATTTTTCAGACGAGCGATCTGGCGGAAATCAAAAATGGAAAAGTTTTTTTGCGAGGACGTTTGGGCGATCAAATCAACGTGGCCGGAAGAAAAATATCGCCGGAAACGATTGAACGCGCGCTGCTGGCAAATACAAAGGTGCGTGAGTGCCTCGTTTTCGGCGCGCCGAGCCAAGATGCGGAGCGGACGGAAATCATTGTCGCGGTCATTGTGGCGGACGCGGCAGAAAATGAATTGAAACAATTTCTGCTGCAAAGGCTGCCCGCCTGGCAGGTGCCGCGCGCATGGAAATTCGTGGAATCACTTTCAGCAAACGCGCGCGGAAAAATTTCCCGCGCGGAATGGCGGCGGAACTTCATCGCCGGAACACGCGCGGATTGAAGCCTGTTCGTGCCCAAAAAATGGAAGCTTTTGGCAGGCAACGGAAAAGTCCGCCTCAAACCGTTGGACGCCTGAAAAGACCATTTTTTCGGCTGAATTTGGCAAAAACAGCAAAAAACCGTTAAAATCGGTCATTTCCATGTATAGACCGGAGATTTCCACATATGATCCCGTCATTTCCTCATATAAGGAAGCCATTTTTACATATTAAGAAATCATTTCAACACATAACAAAACCATTTCAACATATCACGGAACCATTTCTTTATATGACGTAGCATTTCCAAATATGACGGAATGACTTTTTTATATCACAAAATGGCTCCTTTATGTCACGAAATGGTTTCTTTATATCACGAAATTGCTTCTTTATGTCACGGAACCATTTTCCCATATGAAGGAGTGATTACTTTATATGAAGGAATCATTTCTTAATATGTGAAAATTCTTGCCCTATATGACGAAATGTCCTTTCCAGCCAGTTTTTAGGTTTTCATGTGTCGTCAAATTGGACAGTTGGCTCCATCTTCGGCTGGCGGGGATAAATGGAAACGATGGCGACTGTTGGCCGGATGAGGTGTCCCCGTTTCGCGCGGAGCTTTTCTTCCCCGGACAAATTGATACCCTTTCCGCATGGCAACGGCTCGCCATCCCAAAGCGACCTTCTTCGTCCAGCGACAATTGTTCACTGGCCTGACCAGCTTTGCCGAATTGGAACAGAAAATTCCCTAATCCCGTAGGTGACGACGCGAGGAGTCTCTGATTGAAAATCCGCCATCCGCATTCGCCAGTCCAAGATTGAAATGAGTCTCGTCACCTCGACTCCTACAAAACGCCAGGGCTACGGGTCGCGCGAAGGACGCGAAGGCGGCGAAGTCCGTAGGACTGGCATCTTTGTAGAAACGGCAACGTAAATCAATCAAGCTCCGTAGGAGCGGAATCATCAGTGAAAGAATTAACGCAAAGACGCAAAGACGCAATGAGCGCAAAGCAAAAATTCCTTGCGACTTCGCGCCTTTGCGTCTTTGCGTTGAAAATTTCCCCGCCGAATACGCCGCCCCGACGGGCTTGTTCCTCGCCCATCAGATGGGAGAGGATGCCGAAGGCAGGTGAGGGTTTTAGTTTTTTGGGTTTTGGTTCTACAAATATGCCGCGCCGACGGCGCCGGGGACGAATGCCGTGCCAAAATCATTTTGCGTTGGACGGTTGATGCGGCCAATGATCTGGCTTTGTTGAAAGCAGATGGGAAATTTTCGCCGTTGCCGATTGCCGCGAGCCGCTCGGCGCATCTGGGCGGCACGGTGGCGACGATTGGTTTTCCCAACCCGTCGTTGCAGGGATTTTCGCCCAAGCTGGCCGGATTTAACGCAAAGGCGCAAAGCGGCAAAGACGCAAGGCAAATACCGTCTGTTCTTTGCGCCTTGGCACCTTTGCGTCTTTGCGTTAATTTTTTTAGTCGGTGGCGCTGGCACGAGCGGGGCGTTGCCGGAGATCCTTGCGGACGGCCACCAATTGAATTACGCGGTCAAGAGCCGGTAGGGCGGTGCTGTCGCGCCGCCTTGATATTTGGGCTGCGGAGCACCGCAGCCCTACCATTTCTGGAATCGGTGCCGGAGGTGGACGCCAAGCTCAAAGCTCCCAACACGGCGGATGAGAAGTTTGAGGATGTGGTCAAATCCGCCGAACAATCCGCAGTTCTGGTTCTTGTTTATTGAGCATCCGCAGATGGCGCAGATTTTCAACTCAATGAGTCGCGCGAAGGACGCGAAGGCGGCGAAGGGAAAATTTTTCTTCGCGACCTTTGCGGTCTTCGCGCGAAATTCTTTTTCCGCGTAAATCGGCGTAATCTGGGGATTGAAGTCGGCGCAGGATGCGGCTGTCCTTGTCCTCGTTTATTAAAAAATTGTAGGAGACGACGTAAGGAGTCTCTAACTTAATTTGAGTCTCGTCACCTCGAGTCCTACCAAAATTTATAAATAACGAAGGCAGGAAACAAGGAATGGATTTTTCCTGATTTCATGCTTTCCTTATTAAAGCAAAGGCATTTGACTTCCCGGCAACTGCTGGCAAGGTGATCTGATGAATGAACAGCATCCGATTTGCCGGCGACGCCGCTCTCGCCGCATCGTCCGCTGGGCGAATTCTATGCGGCACCGGCGGCGCGGCAGAAATTTGTCAACGAACTGTTCGACGAGGCCGCGCCGGATTACGACTGGGTGAGCGGCATGATGTCGTTTTGGAGCGACCGGTTTTATCGCAAGGACGCCTTGCGGAAAGCCGGGTTGCGGCGCGGGATGACATTGCTGGACGTGGCGAGCGGCACGGGATTGATGATCAAGGCCGCGCTTGAACTCGGACGTGGATCCCGCGCAGGTGACCGGCGTTGATCCCAGCCGCGGGATGCTGGCGCAAAATCGCGAGCGCAATCCGAAAACGGTGACGTTGCTCGAAGGCAAAGGTGAAAATCTGCCGTCTGCGGATTCAACTTTCGATTTCGTGTGCATGGGTTACGCGCTGCGCCACGTTGAGGATTTGCGGAAGCTTTTCGGCGAATTCCACCGCGTGTTGCGGCCGGGAGGACGCCTGTTGATTCTGGAAATCACCCGGCCAAAAAGCACTGTGGCGCTGCACTTGATGCGTTTTTACATGCAAAAGCTCGTGCCGCGCATCGGCTGGCTGCGCCGCCGGAACAAATCCACGGCGAAGCTGATGCAGTATTATTGGGCGACGATTGAAGAATGTGTTCCGCCCGCCGTCATCCTCTCGGCGCTGGAAGCCAGCGGTTTCAAGAACGTCAAGCGCACCACGACCGGCGCGGTTTTGAGCGAGTATGCCGCCACGCGGTGAAATTATTTTGCGCCGCCCAAAGTCAATTCCGCCGTCAAAATAACTTCACCGCCAATTTTTGCCGTTGCCTGCGCCTGAAACAGATTGCCGAAACGCCCGGTGATTTTTGCCTCAAGCAAAATGATTTCGCCGGGTTTTGCTGCGCCGAGAATTTTCACATTTCGCAACGCGGTCAGTTTCAAATTTTTCAGCGGCGGAATTTTTGGATCGCTTTGCGCGACGACGCCGGCAAGTTGCGCGGCGGCTTCGACGAGCAACACGCCGGGGAAAATCGGTTCGCCGGGAAAATGGCCGCGCAGAAAAGGTTCGTCGCCGCGAACTTTATATTCGCCTTCGCCGCTTTGACCGGGATTCAAACTTACCAGCCGGTCAATGAACCGGAATTCCGCGCCGTGCGGCAGCAGATTCAACGCGCCTTGCAAATCATCGTCGGAATTCATTTGGCAAATGGTTCGGTGACTTTGTAATCGGCGGGCGGACTCCACTTGAACAATTTTTCGTCCAGCGCCGGATTCACAACGGCGTTCGTGAAATCATTCCGCATCCGCGAGCCGTCCACAAAAATCAATTCGGTGCTGGCCAGCGAAAAATCATTTGTAGCCAGGCCGATCCGCAATTCCGGCATCATCCGCCGCGCGAAAACGCTTTTCGGCTGGAGAGCCAATTGCCATGCGCCGTTGGTTTCCGTGAGCGACAAAATTTCAAACTGCGAATCGAATTCCTTTCTGTCGCGCGGAAAACCGGCCTGCAACAGCGACATCGTGTCGCGCCATTGGTCGGCGTGCCTGCGCCCAGCGGATACCGCTCGGCGCGCTTCAATCGCGGATAAATCACGAACATCTCGTCGCCGTGCCGCAGCGCGATGGTCTGCGCGGGCTGGCCGAGTTCCCAGCGAAAATCATCCGGCGCGGCAAAAGAAATGTGGCCTTTGGCGACGAGCGGTTGCGTCAAGGTTTTCAACGCGCGCGTCTGGACAAAATCCGCCGACCAGGTGTGGACATTCTTTTGCGCGGCAAACCACGAATCCAGAACCGAATTGGTCTCGTCGGCGCGGACGTTTTGCAGGACGGAAAAGATTCCGAGCACGAAGAAAAGTTTTTGGATGTATTTCATTTTGGTTTTTCGTCCGGCCAGACCGGGACGAAGTGAAACCATTGCGTGAGATGCTGCCGGATGGCCGGCTCGAACGCACGCAGGATTTCCTGCGTCAATTGGATGCGCGCGGCGCGGTTGCCGATCGCCGCGCGGTCATAAGCGATTTCCGGCAATATTTGCGCGAGATAACCGTCCGGCCGCGCGCACGATGTAGCCCGGAACAATGGCGCAACCGGATGCGCGCGCGAGTTCGGCGGCGGCAATCGAAGCGGGAAATTTTCTGCCGAACAATTTTACTTCCACCGCCGTCGGCGCGGGCGGGCGATCCACCAGCAGCGCCACGGTCGCGCCTTCCTGCAACCGCCTGATGATTTCGACGAACGCGAACGCATCTTCGCCGACAACCAAAGTTTCGACGCCGCGCCGCGCGCGGGAACTCTGGCGCAGTTCGGTCAGACTGCACGTCGGGTTCGGGCTGCGTGAGCACGAGCAGTTTGCAGCCGTGCTCGACCATAAACGCGCCGCCGAATTCCCAGTTGCCGAGATGCGGCGTGACGAGCAGCACGCCTCTTGCCGCGCGCGTGCGCGGCGGTGAAATTTTCCCAGCCGTTCCAGTCCGCAACCAGTCTTGGTCAAACGACGACGCCGCTTTCGTAACGCCACAAGTCGGCGAGTTTGAGCGCGAATTCCGTGAACAATTCCCGCGCGGCGCGCGTCGGCCAGTTTGCGGTCGTTCAAAACGGGCAGCAGATTTTGAATCACAATTTCGCGCCGGTGCGCGGCGAACAGCCAATAAATCGTGCCGCCGATTTTCGCGAGCGACATGAGAATCGGCGCAGGTAAAATCCGCGTCAGCGTCAGGCCGATTTGCCAGATGCGCGCGGAATAAAATGAAGACGGAGTTGAAATGGGCGGCTTTGGACTTTGGACTTTGGACTTTGGACTGAAAATTTTCCACCAGACCGGCAGCAGAAAAACCGAGATCAACATATTGCCCGCGATGCCGACGGCGCAGACTCGGCCGAGGCTGGACATTCCCGCGTTGCTCGACAGGCCGAGCGAGCCGAACCCGGCAATCGCCGTGCCGCCGCAAAGCAGCAGCGCGCGTCCGACCGAGCGATGCGCGAGTTGCAAATCGCCGTGACTACCGGCGCAGCGCGAGTTGCATGAAAATGCTGTAATCCACGCCCGTGCCGAGAATCAGCGGCAGCGCCATGAGATTGAGCAGATTCCATTGCCAGCCGAGAATTTTCATCACGGCGAGCAGGCAAAATCCGCTCAACAACAAAATGCCGAGGCTGAAAAAAATTTCCGTGAACCGCCGGAACGCCAGCCAGAGCGAAAGCAAAATGAGTCCGCCCATCGGCAGCAACAGTTTCCAGAGATTGCTTTTGACGGCGGCCAAAACCGTTCCGCCCAACAATTCCCAGCCGGAAAGCCAGACGCCGTCGCGCGGCAATTGCGAATTCAGTTGCGCGAACGAAGCCGGCGGTCGCGTTCGTCGCGGGATAACAAAAATGCGGCGGCAAGAAATTGGTTGGTTTCGCGCGCGGCAATCTTTTCAAAAATCCAATGAGTCAGAGCGGATTCGTCGGCCAGAAAACATTCGTGGTCACGGTGGCGCGCTGCCAGGTTGCCAAGAATTCCGTCGGTCAGGCCGAGCGAGTTTTCGGCAAAACCATTTGTCAGCGGCGGCGGCGTGAAACGCGGCGCGTTCGGAAATCAATTGTTGCGCGACGGCGCGATTTTGCATTTTGAAAATCCGGGCGCGGCCAAAGCGCATTTGGCGATTGAAAACCGGAGAGCGTTTGGTTGGAAACGGCATTTTCCAAAACCGGTTCGATACCGCGTCGAGTTTTTGCGCGACTTCATTTTCATCGCGGCCGGAAATGACGAGCCAGAGCGGTTCGCGTTTCTGGCCGAGATTTGTTTTGATCGCGTCGAGCGTCGCGTAAGCCTGGCTGTCGCGCGGTTGCAACGCGTCCGCGCTCGCGTCCATTTTTGGCAGGCCGGAAAATAAAATCGCGGCGCAAAACAAAATTAAAATTGCCGTGACCGCGAAGACGATTTTTGTGCGAAGCGGATTTAGCGGCGCGGCGGATTTGATTTCAGTTTCCGCGACGGCTCGATTTTCTTGCGGCTGCATCCGGTTCGGAAACAGCGGCGGCAGAAACGCAAAAATCATCACGAACGCCGAAAGCGCGACGCCAATGCCGACGAGCGAGCCGAGTTGCGCGAGGCCGGGCAGTCCGCCGAAATTCAAAACGAGAAATGCGGAAATGGTCGTGACCGCCGCCCAAAAAATGCGGGCGCGATGGCGCGGCGGATTTGCGGAATGGACAAGTCCGGATGCGCGAGCGCCTCCTGATAATGCACGACGGCGTAATCCACCGCGAGGCCGAGCAAAATTGCCGCGAAGCCCATGCTGATGACGTTGACCGCGCCGAAAATCAATCCGCCGAGCGCGAGCGTCGCGGCCAGAATCAACGCGAGCAACGTCAGCAGCCAGAGCATCGGCTTGATGCGCCGGTGCGCGAGCCAGAATAAAATGGCGATGATGACTGACGTGCCGCCGACGGACAGCGTGATGTCATGTTTCATGCTGCCGGAAATTTCCGCGACGAACGCGGGACGGCCGGTGTAGCCGATTTGAATTTGATTTGTCGGCAGGCAGACTTGAAGCGACAATTTGTTTTATGGCGTTGAACCAGTCGGTGCATTCGCGGTAGCCGTTCAAATCGCCGCGCGCCTTGACGAAAATGATTCGGAACGTGCCGTCGGCGGACGCGAACAATTCCTGTCCCTGTCCAAAACCCGGCGCGGCGCCGGCAACGTTTTCCGGCAGGCGCGTGAAGCCGAACGGATCGTAGCTCAACTGCGCGATTTCATTGGGCGAAAGCGTGGTGGCCAGTTGATCGCGCGTGGCGGCGAGGACATTGGCGAGATTTGTTTCGGAAAGCTGCGCGGCGAGACTGTGCAAATTTTTCCGGCGGCTGGTTCAGCCAGAGATAGGCGATGAGTTCGGCGGTTTGTTCGGGATGTTCGAGCCACGGCGGCTGCCAGGTGACGTCGGAAACCAAATTCGTTTCCGCGCGCAAATTTTCCGCGATGGATTTTGCGCGACGCTTCGGCGGTTTCCGGATCCGGCGCCTTGACGGTGACGATGAGTTCGCGCGCGTTGGCGAAATGTTGCTGGTAAATTTTCAGTCCTTGGACGGCGGGAACATTCGCAGGCAGCAGATCGAGAACTTCGACGTCAAAATGCAATCGCGCGAGTCCGAGCGACAATCGGAATCAGCAGCAAAAGCCACCACCAGCGGAACCATTTCATGGGAAAAATTCGCCCTCCAAAGTTTCGCCGGTGCGCGGATTTTCCAGTCGCCACGAATTTGTCGTCACGTTTTCGAATTGCCAGTCGCCGTCCAGATTTTCGCCGAGCAGCGCGCGCGGCAATTGAAACCAGGCGAAGCGATTTGGCGGCGTGCCGCGTCCGTGCCAGGAATATTTGTCCGCGCCAAATTCAATCTGCCATTGGTCGCCGGACACTTGCGCGGTCGCCAGCGGAAATGGAATTTTGGAAAACTGGATGAAGAAATTTCCATTCACATTCGTCGCCAGCAGCAAATCGCCGGCGAGTTCGGGGCGGCTGGACGAAGGTTTCCAAACCGCCTGACCTTGCTGGACGCGCCAGCCGGGCGCGGAAAAATCGGCGGGCGGCAGTGGCGGCGCGGTGCGGCAACCGGCGGCAAGGAATGCAGCAGCAGGAAAGTGACAAGAAATGCGCCGTATTTCATCTGTGAGGTTCATGCATGCAGGCGGATTTTTGTTCACAATGACGATGCGGACGGAAATTGATGCGCGGCACAAACGGCCAGCGTTTCTGGATTTTTACGAGCAGGAAAAAAAGTTCCATCCGCCAGCGGAGCGCCCAGCTTCCTTCCACTTCGCCGGCCAGCACGCCGATGACGGCGGAAAACAGATTGAAGCGTTCGGTCGGGCGCAAAAAAAGTTCCATGAACGGCGTCGTGTAATAATTTTCCACCATGCGCCAGTAAAACATCAGCCCTTTGCGGACGCGCTTTTCGTAACTGGCAAACAGCCGGCGGTTGGGCCTGCCTTGCGCGAGCGGATTTTTCGACGACTTCGGCGGCGAGTTTGCCCGACCACATGGCGAGAAAAACCCCGGCGGAAAAAATCGGATCCATGAAACCGGCGGCGTCGCCCACGCGCAACAAGCCGTTCGCCCGTCAGCTTGCGGTTGTAATAGCTGAAATCGCTCGTGGTGCGCGTTTCGTTCACACGCCGCGCGTTTGTCATCCGCTCCTTCACGGCGGAACTGGATTCGACCCAGCGGTCAAAAATTTCCTGCGGCGTTCCGTTTTCCTGCGCGAACTCGTCCTTGTCAATCACCAGGCCGACGCTGGTTTTCTCGGCGGAAATCGGGATGATCCAGAACCATTTGTTTGGCAGGCGGACGATGATGATGTCGCTGTTCGCCTCGCCCGCGTCGCGCAGCACGCCGGTGAAGTGGCCGAAGACGGCGAGTTTTTTGTGGCGCGGATGGGTGACGCGAAGTCCTTCCTGATTGCCGGTGACGTTGCCGCGACCGCTGGCGTCAATCAAATAGGACGCGCGAAAATTATGAATTTTTCCGTCGGGATCGGATGCCTCGACATTCACGCCATCCGCGTCCGTTGAAAATTTTGTGACGCTCCAGCCTTCGCGGATGTCCGCGCCGCTGGCGCGCGCGTGCTTGAGCAGAATGTGATCGAACATGGCGCGTTCCACCTGGATGGCTTCCGGCTCGCGATTATATTTGCCCTGGCGGAAGGCGAAACGCGTGCCGAGCGAGCCGTTGCCAAGATCAAACCGCGCGCCGAATTTTCGCGGAAAGCCCGCCGCCTGCAACGCGGGCAGCACGCCCATTTCGCGGAAAATGGCCATGTTGCAGGGCAGCAGCGATTCGCCGATGTGGAAGCGCGGGAAAATTTCCTTTTCGAGCACAAGCACGCGTTTTCCCGCGCGCGCCAGAAATGTGGCGGCGCTGCTGCCGCCGGGTCCGCAACCGATTACCAGTGCGTCATAAATGTCCTGATTCACTGCCGGCAAGTTTGAGGATGTGACGGATGATGGCAATTCAAAAGGCAACAAACTGCGCGGTAAGGTTACACCCCATGGGAAAAATCCAATATGAACATGAAAACAATCATCGCTCATTCAGGTGGTTTTGGGAATTGTCGTTCTTGCCAATTCGGGCATTAGCTTCACGACGCCGGGAAAAACCATTGAATTTCTGGGGATGCACACACGGACAGCCATTTCATCCGACGCCAGTCGTCGGGGTCGGTTGCGCTGGTCGGAGGAATCGTGCTGCTGATGCGAAATGCAATCTTGGTTGCATCCTGCAATCACATAACCGGAAGAAAACACCGCAAATGAAACCAAATGCCATTGGCACGCACCAAGCTGAAACTTTCCGAACGAAGTTGCTCGCGTTCGAGGAGCAACAGGACAATTGCCTAAATTGCGCAAAGGAAACATTATGATTATGAAAAAAAATAGAACCAGCCTGCTTTGCCGGGTGCCGGCTTCAGCCAATCCGGCCTGGGGGAGACACCTTATAAAGCCGCAGGAGATTCCAACTTATAGTCGTGACATGGAAAAAAACAATATTTCGCGGGGTGGAGAATTGTCCGCTCCGCCGCTTCAATCTCAACTTCAACCGGATCCCCGCCAGCGCATTCTCGTGGCGGAGGACGATGCGGACATTCGCCGCCTGAACACTGAAGTGCTGGCCGCCTCCGGCTATCATGTGGACGCCGCTGAAGACGGGGTGGCCGCCTGGGAGGCGCTGCAACGGGACGATTATGATCTGTTGATCACCGACTATGATATGCCAAAGGTCACCGGCGTTGAGTTGCTACAGAAGCTTCACGATTCCAGTTTGAAGCTGCCGGTCATCATGGCCACGGGAACCTTGCCGGAGGATCAGTTGGCCCGGCGTCCGTGGCTGGAAATCAAGGCCGTCCTGCTCAAGCCCTACACGTTCGATGATCTGGTGGAAACAGTGAAGCACGTTTTGCACATGGACGCCTATAACCGCCGGAAGACCGCGCCGCCCAACTGGCAAGAACACCCATTGTCGAATGCCCTGCGATCGTGATACGTTTGCAACTGGTTCGGAAATTTTGCAGGGCGGCGACGGGACAAGGCCGCTTGCACAAAATACAGGCAGGGTAACACCCCATATCATTATCCAGCCGCCAGTTTAATCTTATAGCATGAATAGAAAAACATCCATCCCAATCCAAGGCAGCCCATGTCGCTGATATCCCTCATCGTCACACTCGTCGTCATCGGCGTCCTCAATCATTCCGGCGGCATCCGCGTTCCGCAGGTTCAGTAAGCCACCGGATCAAATTTAACAAATCATCCACCATGAAACACAATCACAATCATAATAACGCTCCAATCACACAACTGGTGCCCGTTCGCTTTGAATTCACCCACCCGACGGCCAAAACCGTTTGCATCGCTGGAACATTCAATCATTGGCAGCCCGAAGCCAAGACGCTTCATTCCTCCGGTGCCGGCCACTGGTGGAAGGAAACTTCCCTCGCGCCCGGCACCTACGAATACTGCCTGATAGTGGACGGCAAATGGATTCCCGATCCGCTGGCCCGCGAGTCTGTGGCGAATCCGTATGGCGGAAG
Source organism: uncultured Verrucomicrobiae bacterium (assembly GCA_963755455.1). Taxonomy (GTDB): domain Bacteria; phylum Verrucomicrobiota; class Verrucomicrobiia; order Limisphaerales; family UBA11358; genus UBA11358. The sequence goes on along the minus strand of CAVWJH010000003.1, from coordinate 80,224 downwards.
AAATTCGGTTTTGACGGTGGCGAGTTCGCCGACAGCCGCGCACTTGTCCGACGCGGAAAATTTACCGTTGAAAAACGCAAACAAACCAAAAACACAAAAAACATGAACAAAGAAACACATACCACCAGCAATGACCCAGGCACGCTCGCGGAAGATGCGCGCGAATTGATGGCCGCCACCGCCGACGTGGCCGGCGAAAAAGTCAGCGCCGCCCGCAAACGCCTGGCCGCCGCGCTCGAACGCGGCAGGGAAATCGCCGGCAATGTCCGCGACAAGGCGGTCGCTGGCGCAAAGGTCGCGGATCAATCCATCCGCGAGAATCCTTATCAGGCCATGGCCATCGGCGTCGGCGTCGGCGTGCTTGTCGGCTATCTCCTTGGCCGCCGCTGTTCCCGCAACTGCGATTAATTCGGCCATGGAAGAATCCACCGCCAGCTTCAGCAACCTGGCCGCGACCTCGAAACATTTTGCGCGGCGGCTGTTGACCATCGGGGAAAACCGCCTCGAACTGCTGACAGTGGAAGTGCAGGAGGAGCGCGAGCGCCTTCTGCACGCCTTCCTTTTGGCACTCGGTGTGGCGGTGATTGGACTGCTCGCGGGACTTACGCTCACGGCCGCCATCGTGGTTTTGTTGTGGGCTTGGTCGCCCGTGGCTGTCCTCCTGATTTTGACGGCTCTTTACGGAGCAGCCGGGATTTGTCTTTGGCGGCGGCTCACCAGACTGCTGCATGACTCGCAGACGTTTTCCGCCTCGCTCGACCAACTGCGAAAGGATCGCGAATGTCTGGAAAAAATCCTCGCATGAAGTGCTGCATTGTCAATTACCATGGCGGGACAAGTTTGTTTCATGAGGATGATTGGGCGGCTTTTGATTTTGCGAGCACTGGCGATTACGGTTCTTGCAACCGGTAAAACATCTGGGGCGCGGCGGAATCCACCACGTTGGAAAAAGTGCAGTCAGCCGCGCAGAACCACCAGCACCACCCTGCCTTTGGCCGTGAGCTTGCTCAACTGCACGGCTTGGTCGTCCAGCGACTTGAGGGAAAAGTCGGGTGCCTTGTCACCCGTCTTGGGCGGATCGGCGGCATGGACGGCGGCTGGCAACAGGGACAACGACAACAACGCAAGCGCGAACCGGGTGATGCGAAAAGGAATGTTTAATTTCATGGTCAGGTTTAGAGTCTCAATTTGGATTTCCGTTCAATTCAACTCCTTCTGCGCCGCGTTCGCCTCTGTCTTGGCCTTCTTGAAATTCAGGTCCGGCTCGTAATCGGGATGCGCGGCGCGCTGCTTTTTGGAAAGCAGACCTTCAATCGTCAGCAGTTGCACGCGCGGATATTTTTTCTTGTTCGGGCTTTCGTAAAAGCCCGCGCTCGCGGCGTCCTTGATCATTCCTTTGGTGCAGGCGACAACGAACCTGACGGCGACCAACTGGATTTCACTCGCCACCAACGCACCCCCGTTCCTGTTCACACAGACCAACGCCAGTTCTTTTCAGCCGGCATTTTATCGCGCGAAGACTTGGCCGTGAAGCAAGAGCCGCAGAAGAAGCCCTGTCACCTCGACTCCTGCGGATGATTTGCCCGCATCAATCTGGCCACATCCGCATGAGCGAACACCACGTCCGGATCGCGCTGCAACGCCGCGTCATAATGGCCGGAAAATCCATCGCCATCCGCCACCGCCACCAGCAGGGACTTGGCACGCGCCGCCAGCGCATCCGCACCTGCCGCCGTCAACGCCACCTTCCCATCCAGCATTTCATCCATCGCCGCGATGAGCTGCGACACCGGGCGCAGCCACGCGAACCACGCGTCATCCGTCAGCAGTTGCAGAAACTGAAACGGCGACGCGATTCTGCCGTAAACCTTTTCATAACCCGTGCGCTCCGATTCAATCAACGCCTTGTGCAGGCGCAGCAACGCCTCGCGCAATTCCGCCAGACCCTGACGCACATCCCCGCCCATTGCGGCCGATTGGACTGATAATTCATTTTTCACACCTCAATATAACACACGGCGCAAACCTGACACGGTGAATCGCGCCGGTCTTGCGCTTCGGGTTGAAACAGAGGGTCAATGCGCACCGTGCCATGAAGCAACCTGCAACTTCAAATCAGAAGTTTCGTCAGAGAGAAAAAGCCTCCGCCAGCAGGCGATAGCTTTCGATTTTGTCAGAAAGCTTGTGGGTGACCATCGTGAGCATGACTTCATCGGCCTCGTATTTTTTGGCACGCTCCAGGATTTGCTTCTTTGCCTCAACCGGAAGCCCGACGACTTCCCGATTGGCAATACGCGCCAAGTGGTCATTTTCGTTGGCACCAAAATGAACACCCTTCATCGCCTCCGGTGCCGGAACGGAAGTCGGGTATCCAAAGGAAAGACCCTGAATTGTTAATTGTTCGCTCCTCACCCCGGCCCTCTCCTCGTTTGACGAGGAGAGGGAGAATTATTTTGTGGGACGTTTTCCCGGCGTAGGTGCTTGCGCACGGCCACCAGCGGCCAACACCGGGCTAATTTCCGTTACGCCTTCAGCGTAGCCGAAGCTCGGCCTGCCATCTAATTCGCGTCAAGGCCAATTCCAAACCGAGTCGAGAAATTTCAGACACGAATTGCACGAATTAACACGGATTCGGATTCAATCGGTGAAAATCCGTGGAATTCGTGTCAGACTGCGTTCGCGTCTTTCGCGTGGTTCGCGGTTCAATCGGATTTTAACCGCAGTCCACAGCGCCGTAGGCGCGGCATCTTTGTAGAAATCAGAATCAAACAATCCCAAGCCCCGTCGGGGCGGCATATTCGGTGTTTGCAGACGGCCACCATGTCGCACCTACGGAGCTTTTTATTTTTTGAACCGCCAAACTACAAAGATGCCAGCCCTACGGGCTTTGAAATTTGAATTCGCGGCAATTTGTGAAATTCGCGTCAAAGGTCTTTGCAGACGGCCACCAAGACTTCAGGCCGCGTGGTTGCCGTCGCAGAAGGGTTTGTTGTTTGATTTGCCGCAGCGGCACAAGGTCAGCCGGTTCCGTATCTCATAGGTTTTGCCATCGGCGGAAACGACCGGGATGCCGCCACGCACCCAAATCGGGCCGCCGACCTTTTTCTCCGTGTCTTCAATCAGTCCGAGCGACGGCTCAAATTCCGGCTCGATGGCTTTGCCGGTTTTTTTATCCCATACCACCAGCCGTCCGGCGGGACAATGGGCGGCTTCGCGTTTTGCAATCTCCTGCGCCTGATGGTTGTCTTGCGTGACCAGATTCCAGATCCTGCCTTTCGGATCGCAGAAGCGGGCGAACGCGCACAGGTTTTACTGATCGGTGAGCAGCATCGTCGGGCCTTCGATGGTCTCGGCCTGTTTCAAGTAAGGCTGATGGCTGGCCGTTTCCTGGCCGTCGAATTTAACGGTCGCGTGTGTGCCGTCACAGAAGGGTTTGTTGGCGGACTGGCCGCAGCGGCAGAGGGCGTATTGCGCCTGCGCCGGAAATTTTTTCCCTTCGCGATAATCCAGCGAGTCGCCTTCGGCATTGGTGACGATCCATTGCTCGGTCAAAGGCAATTCGCCGCTGACGAGGTAAGGCCCGTCTTTCGTTATTTCAATCTTCGCGCCGGCCTGTGCTTTGTGTTTCATGTTTGTCTCCGCTGTAAAAGGGTCAGTCCCGAGTTAGGCACGCGTTTCGCCATGCGCGAATTTTGCGCGGGAAAATTGGCGGCGTCAATTCTTCGTTCGCGTATTTGGCGTGGTTCGCGGTTCACCTCATCCGGCCTGCGGCAGCCCTCACCCGTCGCTGCGCGCCACCCTCTCCCATCCGCTGGGCGAGGGACTTCTCCCCAGCGCGGAGAAGGAAAGCCGCCGATGGAGCCTGTGCCAAGATCAAACGCCCAAATTGTTCCAGAATTCATAATCTTTGACTGTTTTGAAATTAAAAATGGCAATCTTGGCTTTTGCAAGTCTCAATTGGCGGCGCAGCAATGTCGCCCTGTCAAAACTTAACCGAATCATTAACACCGCCAAACAAAAGCATTGTCATCACTTCGCCGACGGGAATTCATTTTTCCGCCTGTGGCATCCGTGAAATTCTGCCATCGCCGCCCCAGTATGTCACCATATCTGGTGACAAGACAGAAAACGGCGATGTGTTAAGCTTTTGACGTTGGAAGTAGTGACTCCAACGGAAAACTTTAGTGTGTTGAAAGAGGCCGGAGTAGTGTCCGGCCTCTTTTATTTTTTAACTCGGAAGATTTCGCCGTTCAGAACCCTTATCGCAAAACGCCCCCGCAGGGGATGCCCCAGCTGGGTGTTTGATCCAGCCGCCGGGACGGGAATTGGAAGCTGCATGTAGTTTCGCAGGCAGACCGCCGACTTCTGACAGGAATGGTGCAACTTGCGTGCCAAACCGCTCCGGCCCGGATTGTTGAAGAAACGGGCTGTTTCAACGTCAGCCCGGGGTTTGTCCTGGCGTAATTTTTCCCGCGCGCTCAAAAATATCCAGCTTATTCGCCGGATTGACGCCGCCATCGAAAAGAAGGGCAAGGCAAAAGCTAAAAGGCAGATCATTCAGGATTCCTCCTTTGAATTATAAAGCCGCTGCATTTTTGTAAAAGGGTCAGTCCCGAGTTAGGCACGCGTTTCGCCATGCGCGAATTTTGCGCGGGAAAATTGGCGGCGTCAATTCTGCGTTCGCGTGTTTGGCGTGGTTCGCGGTTCACCTCATCCGGCCTTCCTCCGAATTGTTTTTCCCATTTAACCCTCACCTGTCCTGCGGACATCCTCTCCCGCTCCCGCGAGCGAGGAATCTTGCGGAGAAGGAATTATTTTGCGGGACATTTTCCCGGCGTAGTCCGATTGCATCGGCCAACACCGGGCTAATTTCCGTTACGCCTTCAGCGTAAGGAAGCCGATTTGTTCAATCGCTTGCGGACTATCGGCCAAAGCGATTTTTTTCAGATAGCCGCAAATCAAATATGCCAGGTCGGCGATTTTAGACCAATGATGTCGTTTGAAATCATACGGCGTGTTTTCTGAAAACCATTCCTCCTGCTCAAATAATTCATGGATAAATTTTATCGTTTGCTCATATCTTTTGCTGCCGGGATCGGCCTTTTCAAATTCAGCAAGTTTTGAGAAATACTCCGCCTGTCGTGTTATACGACGGAAATCCTCGATGCGATGGAACTCCTCAATTTGCTTTTGATCTGGCCTAATTACAGCGGTCGGCAAAATTGTCGGAGCCGCGACAATGGCTTTTTGATTTTTAACTTTTGACTTTTTGCTATTGATGCGGAAAGCAAAGTGGTAAAGTGCGGTCAAGTAAAGCAAATTAGCCATGCCTAAACCTGCGAAAGATTTGAGATTGCACGGCGTCAAATTCGAGGACGCTGTGAAGAAGATTTTGTCCGTTCCCGCGCCGTCCAAACCCGCCAAAACCAAGCCCAAAAAGAACGTCAAAAATCCGCGTCTGAATTAGCCCGCTTTCAACCGCATAAACATTCGGTTTCTTAATGTATTTGCATACGGCAAAGACATAATCCCGCGACGGGATATATGACAAGCATCATATTGAGGACTGTTTCGCAGAAATGAGATTCTTTATGAAGAAATCCATTGAAGAGCCGTATTCGTCTGAGAGATAATCTGACGGTTATGATTCTATTTTACCCGCAAGCCATACAATTATGTTAACCAGCAAAACAAATGCCCGCAGCCTCCGGTTGGCTCTTTCTGTTATTTTGACAGGCTTCTCATTCCAGCTATTGGCCCAATCACAGTTGACCGGAAACGCCACGGCACCTAGCGAGCCGTTGAGCCTCTGGTATCGCCAGCCGGCGAGTCAATGGACCGATGCGTTGCCCGTCGGCAATGGACGCATCGGCGCGATGATTTTTGGCGGCGTCAACCGCGAGCAGCTTCAGTTCAACGAGGACACACTTTGGGGCGGCGGCCCCTATGATCCCGTCAATCCGCAGGCCAAGGCCGCGTTGCCGCAAGTGCGCCAGTTGGTGTTCGAGGGTCAATACCGCCAGGCCGGAAATCTGATCAATCAGAAAGTCATCGCCCGCCCGTCCAGCGAGATGCCGTATGAAACCGCCGGCGATTTGATTATCCTTTTTCCAGATTCCGCCACTGTTGAAAATTACCGGCGCGACCTGAATCTGGACACTGCCGTCGCCACGACTGAATACACCGATGGCGGCACGCATTTTACGCGACAGGTCTTCGCCAGCCCGGTGGATCAGGTGATCGTTGTCCGTCTCACGGCGGACAAAAAAGGCTCGATTTCATTTGCGACCGGGTTCAATACGCCGCAAAAAGTCAGCGTTGAACCCGAATCCGGAAACACCCTGGTGATGCGCGGCACGAATGCGTCTGCGTCAGGCATCAAAGGTGCGTTGACATTCCAAGTTCGCGCCCGCGTGATGGCGGACGGCGGAGTGGTCAGCGCCAATACCAATTCCATTTCGGTCACGAATGCGAATTCAGTCACGATCTTGATCGCACTGGCGACCAGCTACAAGAGCTACGACGATGTGAGTGGCGACCCTGAAAAGATTGTAAAAGATCAAATCGCAGCCGCCTCGCGCAAGAGTTTCGACAAACTGCTTGCCGCGCACATCAAGGAACATCAGCGGCTGTTCCGGCGCGTGGCGCTTGATTTGGGCGCCAGTGACGCCATGAAGCTGCCGACCGACGAGCGGATTCGGAATTTCGCCAACGGCAACGACCCGCAATTTGCCACGCTGTATTTCCAGTTCGGACGTTATCTGCTGATCAGCTCCTCGCGCCCCGGCGGCCAGCCGGCCAACCTGCAAGGTTTGTGGAACGACAGCATGAGTCCGCCGTGGCAGAGCAAATACACCATCAACATCAACACGGAAATGAACTATTGGCCCGCCGAAGAATGCAACCTCGGCGAATGTGTCGAGCCGCTCATTTCGATGGTCAAAGATCTTTCCGTGACTGGTGCGCGCACGGCGAGGGAAATGTATGGCGCGGGCGGCTGGGTCGCCCACCACAACACCGACCTCTGGCGCGCGACCGCCCCGATTGACTTCGCGGATTCCGGCATGTGGCCCAGCGGCGGCGCGTGGCTGTGCGATCATTTGTGGGATCACTACGAATACAGCGGCGACAAGAAATATCTGAAAGAGGTTTATCCCGTCATGCGCGGCGCGGCGCAATTCTTCCTCGACACGCTCGTCGAAGACCCGACGAACCACTGGCTCGTCACCAATCCGTCCGTTTCGCCCGAAAACGGGCATCCGGGCGGTTCAGCCGTGAGCGCCGGGCCGACGATGGATTTGGAAATTTTGCGCGACCTGTTTGCCAACACCATCAAGGCGGCGGAAATTCTCGGCGTGGACGCCGATTTCCAGAAACAAGTTGCCGCCACTCGCGCCCGGCTCGCGCCCCTGCAAATCGGTTCACAAGGACAGCTTCAGGAATGGCTGCAAGATTGGGATTACTCGCCAGGTCAGGATGTTCATCATCGTCACGTGTCGCACCTTTACGGACTTTATCCAAGCTGGCAGATCAACGTTTATGACACGCCGAAACTGGCGGCGGCGGCAAAATATTCGTTGGTGATGCGCGGCGATGAATCCACCGGATGGGCCACGGCCTGGCGCATCAACCTCTGGGACCGCCTGCAGGACGGCGACCATGCCTATAAAATTTTGCAATTTCTGTTGAGTCCGGGGCGCACCGCTACCGATATGTTCGACCTTCATCCGCCATTTCAGATTGACGGAAATTTCGGCGGCACGGCCAGCATCGCGGGAATGTTGCTCCAAAGCCGGCCGTTGGAAGCGGAGGGTGCCGCGCAGAAATTTGAAATCGAAGTGTTGCCGGCGTTGCCTTCCGCCTGGCCGGATGGCAGCGTTACAGGTCTGCGAGTGCGGGGAGGTTTCGAGGTGGATTTGGCCTGGAATGCCGGCAAGCTGACCAATGTTAAAATCAAATCGTTGGGCGGTCGCACGGCAACTGTCCGTTACGGCGAGCGCACGACGGAAATAAACTTGAAGTCCGGCGGCTCCGTTCAACTGAATTCTGAACTTAAATAAACGGCAAAATAATCGGGCGCTGTGCGTGTGGATGTAATTTTCAATGGCGCGATAATTCGTTCGGACATTTTTAACGATGCTCATCTTTCGATCCGAAAGCCGGGATCAAAATGCGGTGAATGCAGTGGAACAATTTTCGACGCGACACCGTAATCTTGAACGCCGGATTTTTGAAAATGTCGAACAGAACGAACGAACACATTGAAACAAAGGAATAAAATAACTATGCAACGGCGAAATTTTCTTAAATTGATGGCCGCGAGCGCGGGAGCCTCGGCATTGCCTCTGGCGGGCAACCTCGGTTGCGCGACGAGACCTTCAAAGTCCGGTGCGCCTGCTTTGGCCGGCGGTTCGCCCAACAGTTTCGGCATCGCCGACTGCCAGGCAGTCCAAAACTTGGGCTTTGGTCCCAGCGGCGGCAGCGTTGGCCCAGGCACATGGGACGGCGTGACACTCCAGAACCCCGACATTCCCGGCCTGGCCGGCGACGGCCCCTACAAACCCGCTTGGGACTCGTTGCTCGCCTACGACGCTCCCGAATGGTATCGCGACGCCAAGTTCGGCATCTGGGCGCATTGGAGTCCGCAGTGCGTGCCGGAGGACGGCGACTGGTATGCACGCAATATGTATATTCAAGGCCAGGGGCAATATCGGAATCAGATCAGCCGCTACGGGCATCCCTCGGTGTTCGGCTACAAGGACCTTTGCGCACAGTGGACGATGCTCAATTGGGAGCCGGAGGCGTTGATTGCACGCTACAAAAAAGCCGGCGCAAAGTTGTTCCTCGCACTGGCCCATCACCATGACGGCTTCGACGCCTGGAACTCCAAATATCACGCCTGGAACTCCCATAACATCGGCCCGCACCGCGACGTTGTCGGCGAATGGGCGGCGGCGGCGCGCAATCAGGGACTTCGCTTCGGCGTGACGTCACACGCCGCGCGGAACTGGTGGTGGCAACAGGTTGCCCATATATGCGACCGGACGGGTCCGCTGGCCGGTGTGCCTTACGATGGCCGTCTCACGCTGGAAGACGGCAAAAACCAATGGTGGGAAGGCTACGATCCGCAGCAGCTTTATTGCCGCAAGCATGGCATTCATGAACAGCCCGACGAAGCCTATGTTCGCAATTTCTACAACCGGATTCGCGACTTGGTTGACCTTCACGACCCCGACCTGCTCTATTTCGACAACACCGGCTTGCCTTTGGGCTGGGCGGGCATGAACATCGGCGCTTATTTTTACAACCACAATCTCAAGACGCGCGGCGGCAAAATGGAGGCGGTGCTGAACATCAAGAACGTGCCGGACAACCACGCCAAGGCGGTGGTGGCCGATTACGAACGCGGCGTGACCAACCGCATCATGCCCTACGCCTGGCAGTCGGAAACCTGCCTCGGAGACTGGCATTACAGCCGGTCGCGTCTTCTCAATCATTCCTATATGAAACCGGGCGAGGCCATCCACTGGATGATTGACGCCGTCAGCAAGAACGGAACATTTATCCTCAACGTCCCCGGCAAGCCCGATGGCACGATTGACGCCGATGAGCAGGCCATTGTGGACGCCATCGGAAATTGGATGCAGATCAACGGCGAGGCGATTTACGCCACTCGGCCGTGGAAAGTTTTCGGCGAAGGCTCGCACCAGTCCCGCGGCGGCGCCTTTGGCGGTGCCGGGCGATTGGACGCCAGTGACGTCCGCTTTACCCGCAACAAAGGCAACGACGTGGTTTACGCCATCGTGCTCGGCTGGCCGGACGGCGACTTTGTCATCAACAACCTGGGCACCGGTTCTTCGGCGCAGCCAGGCAGTGTGAAAAACGTCGAATTGCTTGGCAGCCAGGCAAAACTGGACTGGAACCAAACCGCCGAATCTTTGACGGTGAAAAAACCTGCGGAGAAACCGTGTGATTTCGCCTGCGCCCTCAAGGTCAATTTGACCTGATACAACGCAAAATAAAACCATGCTTCAAGCGGAAAGCGGTCCAATGACCTAACGTTCGCATACGACGAAATGAAAGGTCGGTGATTTTATGAAGTTCCGCATATCATGCGCCGGGATGCTGCTGGCGGTTTTGGCCATTTGCGGCTGCGTCCACCAGCCTGCTCCCGGCAGCTCGAATAACACGACCAAGCTGACTCCGACTGATTTATCCACCATCTGCGGAGCCAACTATCGCGCCGCAGGCGCCGCGAACACGACCGATTATTGGCTTCATTACAATTCCACCGAAACCGAACGCGATCTGACTTACGCAGACAGGTTGAAACTCAATCAACTGCGCGTTTTCGTGAATTACGCCTCGTGGCAAACCAACCCGGCGGCCTTCCGGAAAAACCTCATTGACCTTGCCCGCGCGTGCAACCGGCACCACGTCGGCCTGATGATTACCATCGGCGATTCGGCGTCGTTCATCGGCAGTGACGGCGCAATCAACCGCGCCCAAATCCTCGATTTCGTCAAGGCACTGGTCGCGGCGATTGGCAACGAACCGGCGCTGGCGTTTTGGGACGCGTCAAATGAACCCGACTACAATGCCGCCGGTGTTCCTGCGGATCGCCAGCAAAAGCGTTTTGAAATCGCCCGCTTAATTGCTGCGACGCTGCACGAGTTGGACAAGATGACCCCGGTGACCATCGGCGTGGCCAATGAACGCAACATGGAAACGCTCGCCGATGCGGTGGATGTGTTGTCGTTCCATGATTATCTTCCGACCCGCGCCGCGATTTCCAACGACATCGCCCGCGCAAAAGCGTTCGCCGCCAAATCCGGCAAGCAGGTGATGGACACCGAAACCGGCTGCATCGCCCGGGCAAACCCTTACGACGTGACGCTTGAAGAGCACATGAAAGCCCATGTCGGCTGGTATGTCTGGGAACTGATGATCACCAAAAAATGGGGCAGCGTTCACGGTGTGTTTTATCCCGACGGCACCGTGCGCGACCCGTCAATTCCCGCGGCGATGTTCGGCTTGTTCCGCAACCGGACAACCAACGCCATCTTGGAAAACGTCAATCGCGAAAACTGGGTCAACACCGACATCCAGCTCGCCCAAGCCTGGCTGGATGACACCAACGGCACTTGGAATGATGGCCTGGAGGCTGCCGAGAAACTCGCCAACCTGCTGGAAGCGGCGCAATTGATCGCCATGCGCGAACCGCCCAGCCGCACAATTGAACTGTTGCGGCAAGGGCAACCCAACCCGGCGGCCTTGCGCGAGCAGATGACCAATTACATCAATTTGCTTCAACCCTTTGAACGGCCCGGCGCTTCCGCGTCCAGCGGCGTCCGCCCCGCCACCATGCCCGCGACCCTCGCTCCGGTTGTCGTGTATCCCATCGTTCGCCGGGCGAATTCGCGCACGCCGGTTGACACCTCCACCATTCGCGGCGCCAACTACGAGTGGAACAGTTCTTCGGCGGCGACCGTGGATCGCGACTTGGATTATGCCCAACGGTTGGGCATCAACCAGCTTCGCGTTTTCTTCCGTGCCGCGCAGACCGACGACATCCTCCGGCAGAATCTACTTTACCTCGTGCGCGCAGCCGACCAGCGCGGCATCGGCATCATGCCCGTGATCAGCTATCCTCCGGCAATGCAGAGCGAAGGTTATCCGGGGGCGGAGGAATACGCCAAATTCTATGTGGATACGCTGGCAAAGGAGCCGGGCCTGGCCTTCTGGGATGTGTTCAACGAGCCGGATTACCCGCCCACATCCACCAACCGCGTCGCCAGCCGCATTGCGTTTGCACGACACATGGCCGGCGTGTTTCGCAGGCTCGACGGCCACACGCCCGTGACGATTGGCTTTGCCTACGAGGCCAACATGGAGAAATATCCGGATGACGTGGATGTCCTGGTTTTCCACGACTATCTGCAAACGCGGCAAGAAGTGCGGACCGACATCGAACGGGCGCGTCTGGCCGGCGAGAAGGCGAAGAAGCAGGTCATGGATGATGAAATGGGCTGCGTCTGCCGCGCCAATCCCTATGACATGGCCATTCAGGAACATCTGAACGCCCATATCGGTTACTACCTTTTTGAGCTGATGATTGCTTCTGGCCGGTCGCGCGGCTGGGGCGACGTTCACGGCATTTTCTATCCCGACGGCACGATCCGCGATCCGTCAATTCCGATGGCCGTCATGGGCATTTTCCGCAACCGCGGGCCGGACGTGGTGCTGGAGCAGCCCGACCGCGAAGGCCGCGTCACCCGCACCGTTGCGGACGCCCGCAACTGGCTGGCCAACCCGGACGCCGGATGGAGCACGGGCCTGGACATTGCGGAAATCGCCGCCAATCTTCTGGAGTCCGCGCAACTTGTGCCGCTGCATGAACTGCCGACCCGCCAGGTCGAGATATTGCGCCGCAGTCCGGAAGATCGCGCGGCTCTCAAGACGCTTCTTGAAAAAGACATTGCCGCGCTTCAACCTTATGAACGATGAAACTAAATTTTCTGACCCGAGCGTCTCCGGACGCCGGTTGTTTTATTTGCCCATGAACCGACTCCGCTTGCACAGCATTTTGATTTTTTCGGCCATCTTGCTGGGAACTTTGTTTCAAGCGACGGCGGCCGGCGAACTGCGCGAAACCGACAACTTCAATCGCGAGTGGAAATTCCAGTTGGGCGATGTTAACGGGCGCGGACGCCGCCGCGTTTGACGACTCGAAATGGGATGACGCCAACCTGCCGCACTCGTTCTCGATGCCTTATTTCGCGGCGGACAGGTTCTATGTCGGCTACGGCTGGTATCGGAAACATTTCGATGTGCCGAAGTGCATGGTCCGGCAAGCGCATCAATCTGGAATTTGACGGCGTGTTTCAAGTCGCGGAAATTTGGATCAACGGCCAACGGATTGGCGAGCACAAGGGCGGCTACACTGGCTTCACGTTTGACATCACCGACGCAGTCAAACCCGGCGACAACGTCGTGGCGGTTCGCGTGAACAACAATTGGGACGCCGCAGCTCGCGCCGCGCGCGGGCGAACATACTTTTTCCGGCGGCATTTATCGCGACGCGCGGATTGTCGTCACCGATCCGGTGCATGTCACCTGGTATGGCACATTTGTCACCACGCCGCAGGTTTCAAAAGAGTCCGGCACGGTGAACGTAAAAACGGAAGTGATGAACGAATCCGGCACGGCACAACCGGTCACGCTGAAAACCAGCGTGTTGGATGCGAAAGGAAAAACAGTCGCGGAAATGGAATCCGCGCAAACCATCGCGGCGGGCGCGACAAATATTTTCGACCAAACCAGTGCTGCCGATTGCGAATCCCAGGCTTTGGTCGCCGGAAAATCCGAATCTGTATTCGGTGAAAACCACCGTGCTGGATGGCAAGAAACCCGTGGATGATTACACCTCGCCGCTCGGTTTCCGCTGGTTCAAGTTCACCGCCGACCAGGGATTTTTCCTCAACGGCGAACATTATTATTTCAAGGGCGCGAACGTGCATCAGGACCACGCCGGCTGGGGCGATGCGGTGGCCGACAGCGGATTTTTCCGTGACGTGAATTTGGTGAAGGAAGCCGGATTTGATTTCATCCGCGGCTCGCATTATCCGCACGCGCCGGCGTTTGCGGCGGCGTGCGACCAGATCGGAATTTTGTTCTGGTCGGAAAACTGTTTCTGGGGCACCGGCGGATTCAGAAGTCCCTGGGGCGGCAGCGCGTATCCGACGGACCCGGCGGACGACGCCGGTTTTGAAGCGAGCGTGAAAGCCAGCCTGCGCGACATGATCCGCATCAACCGCAATCATCCGAGCATCATCGTCTGGAGCATGGACAACGAAGTTTTCTTCAGCGACAACCGCGTGATGCCGAAGGTGCGGGATTTTCTGAAGGAACTGGTCGCGGACACGCATGAACTGGACCCGACGCGCCCGGCGGGCATCGGCGGCTGCCAGCGCGGCAACATTGACAAGCTCGGCGACGTGGCCGGCTACAATGGCGACGGCGCGCGGCTGTTTCCGAATCCCGGAATTCCGAATGTCGTCACCGAATACGGCTCAACCATGACGGATCGTCCCGGCAACTACGCGCCCGGCTGGGGCGATTTGCCGAGCACGCCCGGAGCGGACCGAAACGTGGAGGGTTCCTGGCGTCTGCCCTGGCGCAGCGGCGAAGTCCTCTGGTGCGCCTTCGACCACGGCAGCCTGGCCGGCCGGCGCTTCGGCGCGATGGGCATGGTGGATTATTTCCGGCTGCCGAAGCGGCAATGGTATTGGTATCGCAACGAGTATTTGCACATCCCGCCGCCAGCCTGGCCGAGCAACGGCATTCCCGCCGCGCTGAAATTGACCGCCGACAAAACGACGCTGAAATCCGTGGACGGCACGGACGACGCGCAAATCATCGTGACCGTCGTGGACAAGGACGGCACGCCGATCAACAACTGTCCGCCCGTGACGCTTGCCATCGCCTCCGGTCCCGGCCAATTTCCGACCGGGCCGAGCATCACGTTCGCGCCGGATTCCGACATCGCGATCCGCGACGGCGAGGCGGCGATTGAATTTCGTTCCTACTACGCCGGCAAAACATTGATTCGCGCCACGTCGCCCGGCTTGAAAGATGCGACCATTGAAATCACCTCGCTGGGCACGCCCAAGTTCATCCCCGGCAAAACGCTCTCCGTGAAACCGCGACCCTATGTGCGTTACAGTGCAACGCGGTCGGGCGGTTCGTTGATCACTTTGGGCATGAACAATCCGACGAGTGCCAGCAGCGAAGCATCCGGCCACAGCGCGAGTCTCGCCAACGATGGAAATCCCGCGACATTCTGGCAGGCCGCCGACGGCGACACCAACGCCTGGTTTCAAGTGGATTTGGAACGCATCATGACTGTCAGCCAGACGAAGCTGACCTTTCCGAACGAGGGCAACTGGCGTTACAAAATCGAGATTTCTGACGACGGCGAAACGGGCTGGAAGCTGGTCACGGATCAGACGCAAACCGACAGCATCTCCCAAGAACGCACTGACACGGTGCCGAACAATGCGCCGGGCGGACGTTTTGTGCGCGTGACGTTTGCCGGAACTCCCGCCGCCGATGTCGCCGGGCTTGCAGAGGTGGAATTCTCCGGTAATTTGTCCGCCCAATAAATGGCGAGGTGTCCGCGAATTGCCGGAGTCCGGCGTCAGTTGTGAAAACTTTCAGGCGGTCCGAGGTAGCTGGGCTTCACGCCGCCGGCGTTGACGACGATTTTTTGCAGCACCACGCCCGGATCAATCATCCAGAATTTCAGCGTGTGATAGCCGGGCGCGGCGAGCGTGTGCGTGGATTTGGCGACGCGGCTGTTGTTTTGAACGGCATTTTCCCAGTCGCGATTTCCGTTTTGCGCGTTGTAATCTTTTGGCACGAGTGTGACGACCTGCGGCGTTTCGTCGTCGAATGAAACGGCGTAACGAACCGGGCGGTCGGGCATGAAATTCAAAACCGGCGACGTCACGGCGGCGACTTCCGTTGTTTTCACGTTGAAGAGATATATTTTGTATTCGAGGCACGGCGAATCTTTTTCGGGAATGGCGGCGGGCGCGTTCGCCGGGCCGGTCGCCCTCATGCCGGACAACGTGCGTCCGTAATCTTCAATTTTGATCCAGCGATTGTCTCCGGCATCCGTATTTTTTGTGAAATGTTCCGGCTCAATGGAAACATAACCGTCGCCTTCGACAAATCCCTGCAACGAATCGCGCGTCGGTTCTGAAGGATTGAACGCGTTGACGTTCACCGCCACCTCGCCGCCGGCGCCGGAAATTTTTATGGTTCCGTTTGCCGAGCCTTTTGGTGCTTTGCTCCAGTCCACGGTTATCCATACACGCTGGTCTTTTTCAATTTTGGAACCAATGCTGTTGACGTATTGCGGCCCGTCGGGCAAAAAGTTGCCGATTCGAATCCACGAATCGCTCGCCTTTGCGGTAAAATCAAAAGCCGTTTTACCTTTGTTGAAAATTTCAATGTAATGTCGCTGCTGATTGAACGAATCAAATTGCGGCAGCGTCGCCTCGCCGTTGGTGATGGCGGTTAGCGAGCCGTCCACGGCCACGCCCATCTCTGCCGCGTCCGGCACGTCAACTTCGAGTCAGGCGAATTGCGCTCATGCTATTTCGAGGCGGATCATTCCAACTGCGATAACCGATGACGGTCTGATCCATGAAATGATCCCATTTGCCGTTCAGGAAATCGCGATTGAAATAATTCATCAGGTTCGTTTCGGCGGCAAACAACGAACGCGTTTTCTCCGCGTAATCGTTCGCGCTGGCGCGGCCCTGGCTGGCGTAAAACTCGTTCTTCGCGGCGGCCAGATACATTTCGTTCAATTGCGCCGAAGCCTTGGTGGGAAACAAAACCAGTTCGTAAAACGCGGCTCGCTCGTCTTCCGGCAATTTGTCGGAAATTTCCTGCGCCTTGGCGGCGATGGCATCGTAATCTTTGACGACATTTTCAAATTCGTTGTAATTCACGAGGCTGTAAGTGTTCGCGTCGAGCAATTCCGGTTTGCGCCGGCCGTTGTATTTGGCGTATTTGGAAAGGATGTCCGCGATGTCGGCGGCATATTGCGGGCCAAATTGTTCCTGCGCCCAAAGGCGGGTGAACTCGCCGAGGTTGTCATTGGTCCAGCGGTCGGAATTCCACGCGAGGCTCATGAAATACTCCAACGGCAGCTCGTAGCCTTTGAAGTGGCCGACGTTGACAATCCAGACCCGGTCCGCGCCGTATTGCTTGGCGAGCGACATTTGATCCCAAATTTTTGGAATGGGATCCGAGTTGATCCATTGATAACTCCGCGGGCCGCCGTGATAATCGAAATGATAATAAATTCCCGCGCCGCCGCTGCGTTTGCGCTCCTCGGCGGTCGGCAAACGGCGGACGTTGCCCCAATTATCTTCCGCCCAAAGCAAAGTCACGTCGTCCGGCACGCGCATTCCGGCGTTGTAATAATCCATCACTTCCTTGTAGAGACACCACACCTGCGGCACCTGGGTCACGTCGGGATTGAGGACATCGGCAAGGATCGTTCGCTGGTCGGCGACAATTTTTTCCAAGAGCGTTTTGTTCGCTTCCGGGCCGCCCGGAGCCATCGGCGTGTCGTTCGCGCCGCGCAGTCCGATGGTGATGAGATTGTCGTAATTTTTGTTGCGCTCGATGCCGTCGCGCCAAAAATTTGAAACCACATTGGGAATGCGCGCATAATTCCAACTGCCGTATTGTCTGCCGAGGCCGCGGTCCCATTCCTTTTGGGCGCGCATCATCGGCTCCTGGTGCGACGTGCCCATGACAATGCCATATTCGTCGGCCAGCACGGGATTGTTCGTGTCGTCTTCGTTGAAGGCGTTGTTCCACATGGCGGGCCAGAGATAATTGGCGCGGATGCGGAGCATCAGTTCAAAAAGATTTGTGTAAAATGCCGGGCCGTAATTCGCCGCGCCGGAGTAGCCGGGTGCGTTGCCGTATTTTTCGTGAATCCAGTTCGACAAATCCGGCGCTTCGTCGTTGAGGAAGATGCCGCGATACTTCACCGACGGCGGGCCTTGAACAAATTTTCCGGCTTTCACAAATAATTTGTCGTGATGCATCGCCGGCACGTCCGCCCAATAATACCACGGCGAAACGCCGATCTGTTCGGACAAATCATAAATGCCGTAAATCGTCCCGCGCTTGTCGCTGCCGCAAATGACCAGCGCGCTGTCAATGCCCGGCATGGGATCCGGCACAACCTGCAGAAAAAACGATTCCCATTGGTTGCTGATTTCTGAAACGTCAATTTTCCTTTCGCGGATCAGCCGGTCAATGATTTCACTTTTGCCGACGGTGCCGATGATGACGGCGTTTTTCCCGGCGGATTTTGGATCGTTGAATATGGCCGGTGATTTCCCGGTGACACGATTGACATCTGCGGCCAGATCATTGGCCGCGCGTGCCACTCCCGGCCAGTCGTTTGTAGCTACAAGAATGTCCGCTGTCTGTTCATCCACCAGCGCGAAATCTCCCGGCGCAAATGCCGTTTCCACAAAAGGCGTTTCTCCGAGGGCCGACGCATGGCGCGCGAATGAAACAAGAACGACGGCTGATAGAACCAGCGCGGCGCGGCGAAAGACAGTTGATGTAAAATGAGGCGGTTTCATTTGTGACATGGTGAATTATTCCGCACAGCTTCGGATAAAATTGCCTCTCTGTCCAATGGATAACCATCATTGGCGGTTATGATCTTTCGTGCGTGGCACCGCCCGCACTGGTGGCCGGTTCTCAACCATCGCCGTAGCGCCAATAAACCAGCCGGAACGTTTTTCCCGTTCCGGCCTTGAAATTTTGAGGTGGCCGCCCGCAATGACCTTCTGGCCTGAAGGCTGCCGTGAAAAATGGACCGGACGGTGGGTAGGCCAACTGTTCTTTCAGTTTTACGCTTGGCCGTGTGCCCACATCGTCCGGTTTATTGCGCACTGGAGCGCTCCAGCGGCAAAGCTGGTTGAGAGTTATTAGTTGAGAGTGGTTGGCTGATGGTTGATGAACGGCACTTGCCCAAACAACCATCAGCCATTCGTCGTTCGAACTTCGAACTTCGATATTCCCTTCTTCAGATGCACATCAGCGACACCGTGGCGCTCCACGGACCGTATTGCGTGGAACCGCCCACGCCCCGCACGCGCACGCCATACACCGTGCCCGGAACGAGGCCTGTAATGACGATGCCCTTGGTGTTCGGCCAGATGCCCGCATCCACCCACGCGCCCGTGCCTGTGCAATACTGCACATGATACGCCTTGGCTCCGGCCACCGCCTGGAGAGAGACGCCCAGTTTCGTGGTCACGGAATTGTCCAGGCTGTTGATGACCGGCGCGATGAGCGTGATCTTGCTGCGCGAATGATCCACCACGTCAAAGCCCGACAGCAGCACCTGCGCGGCCGTGAGATTGAGTGATTGGATAACCATGACGGAGGACAGAATAACATTCACAATAGCCGATTGCGGTCGTGGGATATTAAACTCACTCCGGGAATCTTATCCAAGACTCCGATTCGATAACGAAGCAATCGGAGAAGCTGTGAAAGCTGGTGTTACGCGAAACCAAGAAATAGGTCAAGGTAATGGGTTGGCTGGAACTCTCAGAATAGCAACAATGTCAGGCGGCCATTTTGACGTTGCATCTGGAACTGGCGTTCTTTTGGTGTCATCTGATTCAACTCAGTCTCGACGGCTGCATTTTAACCAAGCATTTCCAGGAACTGTCGTTAATGCCACAATACTCCGAAATGCCGACTTCAAAATCTCAGAAGCCTTGGGATTCACTGAAATGATTGGGGGAGTGTTTGACCTTATTGAATCTCAATACGAAACGGAAGACGGCGAGGCATTTTTGGTTCGAATGGCAATGGAAGACATTGGATTTGGCAGTCGGGAAGCGGGTCGCCAAATTCGAACCAAACTTAATAATCTGCTATCAAGCGATGCACGGAAACCTGTTCTGATTGATTGGGATGGGGTTCCGGTGATTTCCAGCAGTTTCGCTGATGAGGCTATTGGTAAACTGTTTATTGAATTAGGGCCAATCACTTTTATGTCTCGTGTGAGAAACATAAAAATGGAAAATTTAATCCGTGGGTTGATTGACAAGGCTATTATGCAGCGAACGGCTCAGTCTATGAAAATGATTCCGCGTGATTAACGTTTTGGTTGAGGAAATGATTTCTGCTCCTCACCCCGGCCCTCTCCTCGTTCGGCGAGGAGAGGGACAATTATTTTGTGGGACGATTTCCCGGCGTAGCCGCTGCGCGTCAACACCGGGCTAATTTCCGTTACGCCTTCAGCGTATTTGAATTTGCGTTCGCGTGGTTCGTGACCATGATTCGCGTCAGCGAACAGCAAGATTTTGGGACTCTATCTTTTGGCGGGCTTGGGAAGCCAATTTCGCGGTTCACCTCAACGCCGTAGGCGTGGCATATTTGTAGAACCACAACCCAAACATAATTCAAGGTCTTTGCAGACGGCCATCATTGGGGCGGCATATTCCGGTCCTTGCGGACGGCCATCCCTTGCGGGCAGCCACCATGATGTCGCTCCTACGGAGCTTTTGTTCGTTTTTAATTGTTGATCTACAAAGATGTCAGCCCCACGGGCTTTGAAAATTGAATCCGTGTTTCATCCGTGTCCATCTGTGGCTAAAAAAACTTCGTTGGTTCCCGCCTTCATCCGATTTCGGCGCGGCAGGCGCGGTTCACCTCAACGCCGTAGGCGTGGCATATTTGTAGAACCACAACCCAAACATAATTCAAGGTCTTTGCAGACGGCCATCATCGGGGCGGCATATTCCGGTCCTTGCGGACGGCCATCCCTTGCGGGCAGCCACCATGATGTCGCTCCTACGGAGCTTTTGTTCGTTTTTAATTGTTGATCTACAAAGATGTCAGCCCTACGGGCTTTGAAAATTGAATCCGTGTTTCATCCGTGTCCATCTGTGGCTAAAAAACTTCGCGTGTTTGGCGTGGTTCCCGCCTTCATCCAATTCCGGCGCGACGAGCCAACCCTAGACTAATTTCCGTTACGCCTTCAGCGTATTTGAATTTGCGTTCGCGTGGTTCGTGACCATGATTCGCGTCAGCGAACGGCAAGATTTTGGGAATCTATCTTTTGGCGGGCTTGGGAAGCCAATTTCGCGGTTCACCTCAACGCCGTAGGCGTGGCATATTTGTAGAACCACAACCCAAACATAATTCAAGGTTCTTGCGAACGGCCACCAGCGGGGCGGCATATTCCGGTCCTTGCGGACAGCCATCCCTTGCGGGCAGCCACCATGATGTCGCTCCTACGGAGCTTTTGTTCGTTTTTAATTGTTGATCTACAAAGATGTCAGCCCTACGGGCTTTGAAAATTGAATCCGTGTTTCATCCGTGTCCATCTGTGGCTAAAAAACTTCGCTGGTTCCCGCCTTCATCCAATTTCGGCGCGGCAGGCGCGGTTCACCTCAACGCCGTAGGCGTGGCATATTTGTAGAACCACAACCCAAACACAATTCAAGGTTCTTGCGAACGGCCACCAGCGGGGCGGCATATTCCGGTCCTTGCGGACAGCCATCCCTTGCGGGCAGCCACCATGATGTCGCTCCTACGGAGCTTTTGTTCGTTTTTAATTGTTGATCTACAAAGATGTCAGCCCTACGGGCTTTGAAAATTGAATCCGTGTTTCATCCGTGTCCATCTGTGGCTAAAAAACTTCGCTGGTTCCCGCCTTCATCCAATTTCGGCGCGGCAGGCGCGGTTCACCTCAACGCCGTAGGCGTGGCATATTTGTAGAACCACAACCCAAACACAATTCAAGGTTCTTGCGAACGGCCACCAGCGGGGCGGCATATTCCGGTCCTTGCGGACGGCCATCCCTTGCGGGCAGCCACCATGATGTCGCTCCTACGGAGCTTTTGTTTGTTTTTGAATTGTTGATCTACAAAGATGTCAGCCCTGCGGGCTTTGAAAATTGAATCCGTGTTTCATCCGTGTCCATCTGTGGCTAAAAAAACTTCGCGTGGTTCGCGGTCAAAAACTTCTCGACACGGTTTGGAAATGGGCGTAAATCAGCGGCCAGGCTTTGAACCCGGAATATCACATCCCGCGCGAGACCGCGCACCGGCTGGCGCGCCGCACCCTGTTCGGCTTTCTCGTCACGTTCCTGCTCTCGCGCGTCTGCGTCTTCCTCATCATGGCCGATGCCATGCCGAATTTTTATTTCTTCCTGCACGGAACCCATGTGCATCATCTGAACTACGGCATCTTCCTGCTGGCGGCGGTGTGCGGTTACAGCGTGTTCCGCAGGCCGGTGGGACGGAGGGCGGAGATCACGGCGCTGCTGTATGGCGTGGCGATGGGCTTGACGTTCGATGAATTCGGGATGTGGCTGCATCTGGGCGGCAGCTACTGGCAGCGGGCGAGCGTGGACGCGGTGATCGTGGTGGCGGCACTGTTCGGGCTTGTGGCCTTTGGGCGGACGGTGAAACGGTTTGAATCGCGGCACTTCTGGGCGTCCATGATATTGGCGGTGTTGATGATCGGATTCAGTTTCGTGCTTCATCTCGCGGGCAATCGCATCGGCAATGAAGTGGGGACGACGCTGGAAACGTTGGAAGCAGCGTCATCACCGTGAAATAAAGCGGAAGCGTCGCGGCGGCTTGGAGACGGATCCGTCCAGAATCCCGCGCGGGGCTGCGAGAATCAGTTTTTAATCCCGCCCAAGGATTAAAAGTTTTCCGCCGCGAAATGAAGGAAAATCAAACGGTGGCAGTCTGCAAAGACCTTTGACACGACTTGAGCCGTTTGGGAAACGGCGAAAGGAATTCGGTGAAACCGGAGGCCGCCAGGCCGAGTGAGCGGGCGCGAGCGAGTCCATTTCACGAATTAACGCGAATTGAATTTTAACCGCGAATCACGCCAAATACGCGAACGTGGAAATGATGGCAATACGGGTTGCCAACGCGGAAAGAATTGAAGAAACTGCACCTGCCGGTTCAACAAATGCTGAACTCCGATTGACTATGAAAAAATATCTGCCTTGCATCGCGGGCGTCCTGCTCGGCCTTTGCTTCCTGGCCGCGAGCATCCCCGTCCTGCTCAACCTCATCACCATCCCGAAAATGCCGGATGGCACGCCCGCCGCATCTTTCATGGCGGCGTTCGTCCCCACGGGCTACGTGAAGTTCGTGAAACTGTTCGAGCTCACCGGCGGCATCGTGGTGATGATTCCGCGCCTGCGCAACATCGGCCTGCTGCTGCTCGGCCCGGTCATCGTCAACATCATCGCGTTCCACGTTCTTATTGACGACCCGAAACATCTTATCAATCCGATGCTCGACATCATCATCGTCTGCGCGCTCTATCTGCTGTGGGACGCGCGGAAAAAGTTCTCCGGCCTGCTCAACTGACTTCACGAAAGGAAATTTATGCTGCCCATCCTCCTTGCGCTCGCCTTCATCGCCATCATTTTCATCATCGTCATCACCGGGCGACCGGATGAATTCACCGTCACGCGCGCCACCAGCATTGCCGCGCCGCCGGAAAAGATTTTTCCGCACGTCAACGACCTGCACAAGTGGGAGGCGTGGTCGCCGTGGGCCAAGCTCGACCCGAACGCAAAATACACCTTTTCCGGCGCGGACGCCGGCACGGGCGCGGCGATGGCCTGGGTCGGCAGCAAAAAGGTTGGCGCGGGCCAGATGACCATCACGGAAAGCCAGCCCAGCGGGTTGATCCGTTTCCGGCTCGATTTTCAAAAGCCGATGCCGGCCACCAACACGGTTGAATTCGCGTTCCGGCCCGAGGGCGGACAAACCGTCGTCACGTGGAGCATGGCCGGTAAAAGCTGTTTCATGAGCAAGGTGTTCGGCCTGTTCATGGACTTCGACAAGATGTGCGCCGACCAGTTTGAAAAAGGGCTGGCCAGCCTGAAGTCCGTGACCGAAAAATAAATTCCTTCTCCGCAAGATTCCTCGCTCGCGGGAGCGGGAGAGGATGTCCGCAGGACAGGTGAGGGTTAAATGGGAAAAACAATTCGGAGGAAGGCCGGATGAGGTGAACCGCGAACCACGCCAAACACGCGAATGCAGAATTGACGCTGCCAATTTTCCCGCGCAAAATTCGCGCATGGCGAAACGCGTGCCTAACTCGGGACTGACCCTTTTACAAAAATGCAGCGGCTTTATAATTCAAAGGAGGAATCCTGAATGATCTGCCTTTTAGCTTTTGCCTTGCCCTTCTTTTCGATGGCGGCGTCAATCCGGCGAACAAGCTGGATATTTTTGAGCGCGCGGGAAAAATTGCGCCAGGACAAATCCCGGACTGACGTTGAAACAGCCCGTTTCTTCAACAATCCGGGCCGGAGCGGTTTGGCACGCAAGTTGCAACAAGAGTTTCAGAAGTCGGCGGTCTGCCTGCGAAACTACATGCAGCTTCCAATTCCCGTCCCGGCGGCTGGATCAACCACCCAGCTGGGGCATCCCCTGCGGGGGCGGTTTGCGATACAGGGGTTCTGAACGGCGAAATCTTCCGCGTTAAAAAATAAAAGAGGCCGGACACTACTCCGGCCACTGGGGCCGGGACTGTGCCTTTGCCGTGTGCAAATACATTAAGAAACCGAATGTTTATGCGGTTGAAAACGGGCTAATTCAGACGCGGATTTTTGACGGTCTTTTTGGGCTTGGATTTCTTCGGCAGCGGCGGCGCGGCGAGGATGCGCTTGGCGGCAGCTTCAAAGGCATAGTCCCGCCACCGTCTCACGGCAGCGGCGGCCCGAACAATGACGCGGTAAAAGCCTGCTGAATTGGTCGCCGCGAGATCCTGCCAACTGAACGGCATGCGCCGGAGAATTGGTGATGAAGACGGTGCTCCATTGCGTGAGGTTGGTCGAAGTTTCAATCGCGTAATCCGGCCCGCTCTGGCCGCTGACGCTGAAACTGAATTGTCCGCCCGCGGCTGAAATGTTGCTGATGCCCGGTGCGGAAAGCGGGTTGACGATGACAGAAAAGCTTTGCGTGGCGCTCAAGGCTGCGGCGTGCCATTGTCGGAAACTTGCAGCGTGAAACTGTTCGTCGAGTTCGCCTGCGTGACGAGCGGGCGGAACTGAACGCGCCGCTGCTGGCGTTAAGCGTGGCATTGGTCGCGCCGGCAAGCAGCGCGAACGTCAGCGTCTGCGGCGGCTGGTCGGTGTCCGTGGCGCTGGCGGTGAAGGCGACGGTCTGGCCGACGTTCACGGTCTGGTTGGCGATGGGCGCCAGCAGTCGGCGGCGTGTTGGGCGGTATGATGGAATTCAGCGTGAGGGCGATGGTCGTCGTGTGGCTGATCAATCCGGCGGTGGCGATGACGGTCACGTTCGTTGTGCCGGAGGTTACGGTGTTGGACGCCGTGAGCGTCAGCAGGCTCGCGCCACCGGTGCTTGGATTGTTGGTGAACGTGGCGGAGACGCCGCTCGGAAGATTGCTTGCGCTCAACGTATAGCAAGCATTCAAGCCGTTAATCGCAGTCACCGTGATCGTGCTCGTGCCGTTCGTCCCGCCATTCACGGTCAGGCTGGTTGGATTCGCCGACAGATTGAAGTCCGGCGAAGGAGTGGTCAATGAAACGGAATCAATGTAACAGGTGCCCGTCCAGCGCGGCGCTGGTGATAAATTGAACGCCGAGATTCTGCAATGGCGAGACGGCGTTCGTCGGCACGGTCAGGGTAAGCGTGTTCCATGCGTTGGCGGTGAAACTTCCATACCAACTGCTGGTCCAAGTCCAATTATGATCCTGTATATAGGGCTGGAGCGCGGTGACCTTGCTGCCGCTCGGAATCCAGACATGAAAAGTAATCGTCGTGCCCGGAACTACAGCCACGTTGCCCACGGACGGAGACGCGGTGCCCGATGATGAGCCATTGAAGTTCACGGCCAGCGACTGATTGCCGGCATAGTGCTGCGCGGTGGAAGTCGCCACGCCGGAAACGATGCCGCCGCCTCCCGTCCAACCTTGCGAACCGGATTCAAAGTTGAATTGCGCCGAGTCGGTGATGCCGGAAGTCGTCGCGTGGGCTTCGGCTGAAAAACCTGACGAGCCGGAGCTGTTGACGGCGACCACCTGATAGTAATAGGTGGTGCCGCTGTTGAGACCGGTATTGGTATAGGATGTGCCGGTGATGCCGGTGACGACGGGGGCGCGTTGGAACTCTCGAAGCCGCTTGCCGCTGAGCGATAAAGATTGTAGCTGGTCGCGCCGCTGCCGGCCGTCCAAGACAAAATTACCTGGCCATTGCCTCCCGTCGCAGTGAGGCCGGACGCGGCGTAAGGAGCGCCGTTCGGCGGCGGTGGCGCGGCTCCGCCCGTCAACGCAGCAACCACTTGCGAGTCATTGACTGCGCCCGTGGAATAGTCGAATGGACTGCCGGCAGTGCTCCAATAAAAGGGACTTAGTCCGTGGCCACGCGCGGATTCGGCGACATACTTGTTCCAATAAAGCGTGGAATCATTATTCCAAGTTGCCTCCGTGGCGTTTGTCAGAGATGCCGGTGCACGCCCTGAAATTCGCCGATCATCACCGGAATGCCCTTGCTGACATACAGGTCGGCCAGTTGTTGGAAGCCCGAGTCTATGCCGTATTCTTCACCCCAAGTGGCAGTTGCGAGTTGGATCCCCGGAATAATGGTAAGCCGGCCCCCAAAAGTAGATCGCATTGCCCCACGATTGATCGCTATGAATGATCGTGAACAGAGAAGGCGTGTAGTCATGATATTCCACCATCAGCCGGTTGGAAACCGTGTCCGTCGGCAGGGCATTCATCCACGTCGGATCCGATACGCTTTGCAGCACCAGCCAGCGATTGGTGTTGTTGCCGCCGACGCCGCGGACCGCGTTGACGAACGTCTGGTAATAATACATCAACGTGACCTCTTCCGCAGTATTGTTCACGTTGGGTTCGTTCGCCGCGGCAAAGAGCAAATGGTTGTCGTAACCGGCAAAGGTGGTGGCAATCTGCGTCCAGTAGGATTTCATCTTCGCGTTGATGATGGGATCCACGTTGGTCCCAATGTTGTTTTCCAGCCAGCCGTCGTCCCAGTGATCGTTGATCATGACATACATTCCCGCAGCGATGGCCGCGTCCACCGTCTGTTTGACCTGCGCCATGTAAGCGGCACTGATCGACGTAGTTGGTGACGCCGCCGCTGATGTTGGTGGTGGCGCCGGACATGTCCCACGCGCACGGGATGCGAACGGCGTTGAACCCGGCGTTGGCGGCCGAGTAGAACGAGCGCCGCGTTAGGTCGGCACCCCCAGTTCAACTCCAGCTCATTTCCGACGTTCATCCCGTAGGTCGGAATCGGCCACGGCATGGAGGCGGGTATGTTGGTGGCCGCCGCGTTGCAGACCCAAGATCGAACACCGCGTCAAAGCTGTGGCTGCCGCCGGTGGTGATGGTGCCGCCGCTGATGGGAATGAGTCGCAATTTCGCCGCCGGCGTAGGCGCTCGTGGACACGGCCAGCGCCGCATAGCCGCCGCCGGACGGCTGGCTGCCAAAAGTATATGCGTAGGTTTGGTTCGTGCCCAGCGGCACGTTCAGCCCGCTCCATTGCAGCCAGTCGCCGTCGGTGAAACCGGGATTCGGCGCGCTGAACGTGATGAGCAACGTCGCCGTGCTGCCGCTCATCGAATAAATGCTCAAATAATACGTCGGCGTGCTCGCAGGCGTGCCGTAACCGCCGCCGTTATTCAATCCCGCCGTCTTGATGGCGACCGACACGAGATTCATCGCGTTGGTTCCGGTGGTGAACGTCTGGCCGACGGGCGGATTGTTGTCGGTGAAATAATTTATTCCGTCGGGCCAGGTCGTGTTGCCGCTGGTCGAGAGTTGGGAGATGTCGTTCGTGCCCGGACTTGGCGCCGCCGACCGATATCCGTAAGCGTTTGCGCACATAAATGCCCGCCAGCCGCGCCGGACAGCAAACTAAAAATCACTAGAAATGAACGCAGAAAGCCGGGAATTAAACGCAATTCTAACGTCAGGTTTTTATGCTTAAAGCGGGCCATTGAGTAGTTTACATCAGGCCGACGAATCCATCAATCGTCAGTTTTGACGACACGGGATCAACAAATCAAACAATTGTCAGCACCCACATGGTATGCCTTTGTAAAACGATGCGCACCATTCACGCGCTTCGCCTTCTGTGTGGCGAATACGGCAAAACGCATGAGTTCTTGGCCGTCTTGAACCGGCGATGTTGACCCAGTTTGTGCTGTTGACGCCGTTGATTTTCACCGGCATACCGTCAACGAGAATTTCCATGGCGTCGGGCTGATGCACACCGCCGAGTATTTTCATCAGCGTGAATTTACCCGCAGCATCTGACTGCACGAGACATTTTCAACAAAAAAGCGGCGATGCCTTGGCACCGCCGCTTGTAAAAACGAAACCTTGGATTACCAGAACTTGATGTAGAACAGCACGCAGAGGCCGACGACAATCAGGCTCAAGATGACGTCCATGGCGTTCCAACTGGCGCGGGTGGCAACCTTCTCCGCTGCCGTGGCGCCATAGTAGGTGTATTTCACCGTCTTCGGGTCCGGTGCCTTGGTCATCAGGCTGATGATGACCAGCAATGCGGCGGTCACCACGAACAAAATCTGGCAGTAATAGAGCCAGTTGATGGTCCACAAATCATAAATCAACCCGTATTGCTGCTGGATGGGGGCAATGATCGCATTGTATTGATCCGTGGTAATCGTTCCATGGTAGAGATTGTTTTTCGCATCACCAACCACGGTTTCATAACTTCGCATATAAATGTCTGCGCCCAGACGGGCGAAGCCGGCGATAACCCCGAAGGAAAAGGACCACAAGGCCGCGGGCGCGGTCGCGCGTTTCCAAAAGACGCCGCCAATGAACAGCACCGCGATGGCCGGCGAGAGGTATCCCTGCACGCTCTGGAGATACACATAAAGATTGGAATGCAGGCTCTTGATGACCAGCACCCAGCAGATGCCGATTAAAACGATGACCGCCGTTGCAATGCGGCCCACGATGACCTCGGTCCGGCCGGAGGCGTTGGGAAACCATTCCCGGTAGAAGTCCATGGTGAACAGCGTGGCGCAGGCATTGAACTTGGAACCCAGTGACGCCATAAGCGCGACAATCATGGCGCAGGCGACAACCCCCCGGATGCCGTGGGGCAGGATTTGCGCGACGAGCGAGGTGTAAGCAGCATCGCCGCTGGTGCTGAATCCGCTGCCCGGAGCTTTGGTCAGAGCAAAGGCGATCATCCCCGGCACCAGGAAGATGAACACCGGCGTCAGTTTGAAGAAGCCGGCCAGAATGGTGCCGCGCCGGGATTCCTTTTCGTTTTTGCCGGCCAGCACGCGCTGGACGATATATTGGTCCGTGCACCAATACCAGAAGCCGATGATGGCCGAGGCCGGCAAAACGGCCGTCCACGCCCAGACCGGGTCATGAACTGAACGAATCAAATGCACATTGCTGCCGACCGCTGTGAGGGTGGCATGCCAGCCGTCAATCAGGCTGCCGTGGCCCAGAACGTGCAGCCCCGTGTAGAGAATGCAAACCGAACCCAGAATCAGCACCGGGGCCTGGAGCACGGAAGTATACATGATGACGCGCAAGCCGCCCAAAATCGTGTAAAGCCCGGTGGTGAAGGCCAGTCCCAGCGCGATGGCCCAGAACACGTCCATGTGAATTCCCAAGCCTGGAATATAAATCGTGTTCACGTTCAGCAGTGTGCGCACCACCACGTCGCCGGCATAAATGGTCGCCGCAATTTTGGTCAACACGAGGCTGGCCACTGTCAGCAGGCTCAAGATGTTCCGGCAGCCACGGTTGAAGCGGAGTTCGAGAAATTCCGGCATGGTGAAGACCTTCATGCGGTCGTAAAGCGGCACAAAAGCCCAGCCCAGAACCAGAATCATCCAGCCCTGCATTTCCCAGTGCGCCATCGCCATGCCGGTGACGAAACCCGCGCCGGCCAGGCCGACGAGGTGTTCGGAGCCGATGTTGGAGGAGAAGATCGAGGAGCCGATCTGCAGCCAGTTCGCGTCGCGGCTTGACAGGAAGTAGTCTTTGCCGGACTCGGCCTTCTTCCGCATTGAAAGCCAGATGATCGCGATCATGCCGAGGGCGAAGGCGACGATGACAGCCACATCCAGGCCGTTGAATACCGTGCCGTTTATTCCCCCCGCCACCGACGCCGTGGCAAGCGCGTTCGTTGCCACGTCCAGATTGTTGGTTGCCGCCAACACGCTGTTGGTTATTTCATTCATAGAATCCAAGTGTTGCCAGCGTTATTATTTGACGCTGAATTTATACTCAATGGTGTTGTGGTAGGTCTGGCCCGGTCGCAAGACGCTCGAAGGGAAGTTCGGATGATTCGGCGCGTCGGGATAGTCCTGCGGTTCCATGGTGAACGCTGACCGGCGCGTATAAACTTTGCCGTCCTTGCCGTGCAGCGTGCCGTCGAGAAAATTGCCTGTGTAGAATTGCAGGCCGGGCTGGTCGCTCCAGACTTCCATCACGCGACCGCTGTTGGGATCGGTCACGCGCGCCTGCAGGCCAAGTTGTCCCGGCGGGTTGTTGATGACCCAGTTGTGGTCATAGCCGGGGCCGTAGGACAATTGCGCGCTGGAGTTGGTGTCGTTGATGCGCGAGCCGATGGTTGTCGGCGTGCGGAAATCAAACGGCGTGCCCGCCACGTCCAAAAATTCGCCGGTCGGGATCAAGTGGCTGTCCACCGCCGTGGTTTTGTCCGAATTGATATAGACCAGGTCGCCGAGTATGTCGCCGTTTCCCTGGCCCGAAAGATTGAAATAGGTGTGGTGCGTCAAATTCAAGACCGTCGGCTTGTCGGTTGTCGCGGTGAAGACCAGCTTCAGCGCGTTGTCATCCGTCAGCGTGTAGGTCGCAAAGACGTTCAAGTTGCCGGGAAAGCCCATTTCTCCGTCCTTGCTCAAGTAATTCAATTCCAGCTCCGGGCCGTCGGATCCGACATCGGCCTTCACGACTTTCCAAACCCGTTTGTCGAATCCTTGCGGGCCGCCGTGCAGCGTGTTGCCGTGGTCGTTCTGCGGCAGCGTGTAGGTCTGGCCGTCAAGCGTGAACTGGCCGCCGGCGATGCGGTTGCCGAACCGGCCAATGAGCGCGCCGAAATACGGGCAGGCGCTCAAGTAGTTGGTGTTCGAGTAGCCATCCAAGGTGTCGAAGCCATTAACGACATCGGCGTAATTGCCACTTTTGTCCGGCATCGTGAGTTTTTGCACGATTCCGCCGTAGGTCATGATCCGCGCCTCGGCGCCTTGGGAATTTTTCAGCGTGTAGATTTCGATGGGCGTGCCGTCCGGCATGTTGCCGAAGGCGGCCTTGGTGATCGAGGATTGGGGATTTGATGTGGACATAGGTGCGCAGCCTACAAGACAGGCCGCGCCAAGTCCAGCCATTGCCAATGTGGTGAGTTGCATTATTTTCATGGTGGGTTTTGTTTGTTTATTGTTGGCCGTAATACGCTCCCGGCCCGTGTTTCCGCAGAAAATGTTTGTCCAGCAACACCGGTTGCATCGGCTGCGTCTCCGGATTGATGCGCAATGTCTCGCTGTTCAGCCGCGCGATGAATTCCAGAACGCTCGCATTGTGAACCGCGTCGTGGACATCCTTGCCCCAGGTGAACGGCCCGTGGCTCGCCACCAGCACGGCCGGGATGTTGCATCGGATCCACTTTCTTGAACGTCTCCACGATGACGTGTCCCGTGTTCGCTTCGTAATCGCTTTTGATTTCCCGCGGCGTCATGGCGCGCGTGCAGGGAACCTCGCCATACCAGTAATCCGCCTGCGTTGTGCCGTAGGCCGGCAACGGTTTGCACGCCTGCGCCCACGCCGTCGCGCAAAGGCTGTGCGTGTGCACCACGCCGCCGATTTTCTGGAACGCATGATAAAGCACAAGGTGCGTCGGCGTGTCAGAACTCGGCTTCAAATTACCCTCCGACCACTTTGCCGTCGGCGAGCGAGACGACGACCATGTGTTCCGGCTTCATGCCGGAGTAAGGCACGCCGCTGGGTTTGATGACGACCATGCCGCGTTCGCGGTCAATGCCGCTGGCGTTGCCCCACGTTTGGATGACCAGACCTTCCTTGACCAAATCAAGGTTTGCCTCGCAGACCTGGCTCTTCAATTCCTCAAGCATGGGGATTTGCAAATTATTTCCGAACCCGGTTGCGGATGTCAATTAAATCCTTCATCACGGCGTGCAAATTTCCATGCCACTCGCGCGTGCCAAACGCGTCGTGCAATGTTTTGTAAATCGAATACAATTCCCGGTAAACCGCGTGCGCCTTCGGATTGGGCTTGTAAATTTTCGGCTTCAGGCCGGTCATCTTTTTCTGCGCCGTGGCATAATCCTTGTGCGCGCCGGCCACCACCGCCGCGGCAATCGCCGAGCCGAGCGCGCAGGTTTGCGCCGAGCGCGAAATCTTCATCGGCCGGCCCGTCACGTCCGCGTAAATCTGCATCGTGATTGCGCTCTTTTCCGCGATGCCGCCGCAGTTGACCACCTGCGAAATTTTCACGCCGTATTCCTCGAACCGGTTGATGATGGTCAGCGCGCCAAACGCCGTCGCCTCGACCAGCGCGCGGTAAATTTCCACCGGCGTCGTGTAAAGCGTCTGGCCGACGAGCAGTCCGGTGAGCCGCTGATCCACCAAAATGGTGCGGTTGCCGTTGTTCCAATCCAGCGCCAGCAAACCGCTTTCTCCGGGCTTCAATTTCAGCGCCGCCGCGTCCAGTTCCTGATGCGACAACGGTTTTTTTCCGCCGGGCTGGACGTAATTGACCCACCAGTTGAAAATGTCGCCCACCGCCGACTGGCCGGCTTCGAGTCCGAAATAACCCGGCAACACGCTGCCGTCCACGATGCCGCACAAACCGGGCACATCCGCGAGAGTTTGATTGTTCGGCGAAATTGCGATGTCGCAAGTGCTCGTGCCAATGATTTTCACGAGCGTTCCCGGTGCAACGCCCGAACCGACCGCGCCAAGATGCGCGTCGAACGCGCCGACGGCCACCGGAATTCCAGCCGTCAATCCGGTTTTCTTCGCCCAGCCTTCAGTGAGTCCGCCAACAGATTTGTCAATCGAGTGAACGCGCGGAGTGAGGCGATTGCGAAGCTGCGCGAGCTTTGGATCAAGCTTGCCCAAAAATTCTTCGTCGGGGTAACCACCCCACTTCGCGTTCCACATGGCCTTGTGGCCGGCAGCGCAGACGCCGGCAATAAATGTGTCGGGATGCTCCGTGCCTGTGAGCGCGGAGGGAACGTAGTCCGCCAGTTCCACCCAAGAATGCGCGGCGTTGAAAACTTCCGGTGCGGCGCGCAGGCATTTCAAAATTTTGCTCCAGAACCATTCGCTCGAATAAACACCGCCGCATTTGTCGAGAAATTGCGGACGCATCTTGGCGGCAAGCGCGGTGATCTCGGCGGCTTCGTTGACGCCGGTGTGATCCTTCCAAAGCCACGCCATCGCCGCCGGATTGCCGGCAAATTTTTTCTGGAATGCGAGCGGCTGGCCGTTCGCGTCAACTGGAAGCGGCGTGCTGCCGGTCGTGTCCACGCCGATGCCGACGATCTGATCGGCGCTGAATCCTTTCACGGATTTCTTCGCCGCGGCGAGCGCCTGCTTGATGGTGATTTCCGCGCCTGCGACGTAATCCGCCGGATGCTGGCGCGCGAGATTCGGGTCGCGCGACAGAATCACGCCCGCAGTGCCGTGGGCGTAATTCCAGACCGCCGACGCGATTTCCGCGCCGTTGGCGACGTTGACGATGAGGCTGCGAACCGAGTTCGTGCCGTAGTCCAATCCGATGGTGTATTTTGCTGGCATAAATTATTTTTCAACCACGTTTTTACTTTGACGGCGAGGCGTTGGCGGCATTGCGCTTTCCATTCCGCTTGCGAATCGAGCTGCCAATAAATCGTGTAACGCTGGCGATGAATTTGGTAAAAAGGCTCCAGCGTCACGTCTTCCGGCTGGCCAATCCCACGGGTGCGAAAAGTCAACGGCTCGCCTGAAACCGGCCTGACGTGTTTGAGCAACGTGGCCGCCGCCGTCACCAGCACCGGCACGGACGGATCCCGCGTTCGGTTGAATTGGTTCTGATCCCTTGCAAACGGAGATGGCATATTGTTCGTGCCCAGTTCGCCTGCCAGAACAATCGGGCCGTCCAGCAGCGCCACAAGGTTCGTCGTGCCGGGCAGCGGCTCGGTGTGGAGCTTCATCGGCAGTTCCACGTCCACGCGGTCGCCGTTGCGCCATTGGCGGTCAATCGTCACATAGGAGCACGGTTGGCCGGTGATTTTCTGTTTCCAACCGTTCACGCGGACGGTAATTTTATCCGCCCACGCCGGCCAGCGGATTTTCAGTGCGAGTTGCACCGGCTCCTTGCATTGGAATTTCAATTGCGTGGTGTCGCGGTCGGGGAATTTCGTTTCCTGGCTCAATGTGAGATTTTTCTCCGGCCACGAAAGTTCCGACGCGATGAACAGGTTGACGTAGAGCGAATCTGGTCCCTGGTAATAAATCGTGTTGCCATATTTGGAGTGGTTTTCCATGCCGGTGCCGACGCAGCACCAGAAGGAATTTTCCGGCGTGGAATAAACCTTGAAGTGACCGGGCTTGAGCGACATGAAATAAGTGAACATATCGGATTGCGGATCCTGCGAGGCGAGGATGTCGTTGTAGAGAGAGCGTTCGTAAAAATCCATCTTTGCGGCGTCCGGCTCCACTTCGAACAAGTCGTGCGTGAGCTTGAGCATATTGTAGGTGTTGCAGGTCTCGCAGGTGTCCGGGCTTAAATGCTCGTCGAACTGGTTGGTGGGGAAGAAATGCTCGTTATCGCTGTCGCCGCCGATGACGTAGGAACGGTCCAGCGCGACGGCGTTCCAGAACGTGTTGG
This sequence comes from uncultured Verrucomicrobiae bacterium, assembly GCA_963755455.1. Classification (GTDB taxonomy): domain Bacteria; phylum Verrucomicrobiota; class Verrucomicrobiia; order Limisphaerales; family UBA11358; genus UBA11358. Next base: position 45,715 of record CAVWJH010000003.1, on the reverse strand, counting down.
CGGCGGTCAGGAATTGCGGCTCGCCGGTGAATTCATATTCGCGGGTGATGCCGACAATCTTGGGAATCTGCGTGTTGGCGTGCAATCCAGTCAGCCGGTCCTGCCCTTGCTCCAGCGGGCCGATTACCTGCTGGTGGTTGAACATCTCGGACACGCGCAAATAATTGGTGTTGCCCGTCACGCCGTAAAGATTTGCCAGCACCTCGGTCATGCCACCCTGCTCGTTTTCAAGAGTCCGCTGCATTTGTTGCGGTGTCAGACGGTCTTCGCGCCACTGCACCCAATTGGCCATGTTGGTGAGCACTCCCAACGCCTGCTGGTTGCCGGTGTATTGATAGGCATCGAGCAGACCGGCCATGATTTTATGCAACGTATACCACGGCGCCCAAACCTGACGGCCTTGCTCCAGCCGGTCAAAAAAATTTTCAGGAAACGCGGACAAGTAGCCCTCGTGAAAACCCGCCGCCGGAGAATTGCTCTGGCACACTGCCATACCGGCGACGATTGAATCCACCTGTTGTTTGAGTTTGGGGTTGCCCGTGCTGGCATACATCATCGAGCAGGCGGACAAATAGTGCCCCACCGCATGGCCGCGCAATTCTGTGGTCGGCGACTCCCAACCGCCGTAAGGCTTCGCGTCCGTCGGCAGACCCACGTTGACGCGGAAGTTGCGCAACAAACGGTCCGCGTCGAGACTCAACAAGTATGCCTGGTCCCGCAGCATCGCGTCGCGGAACGGGCCATCCAGCAGACGCACGTCCGTCAGCGGAAACGGCTGCGCCTGCAAGGTGACAACTGGAGAAATGTCGGCTTGTGAAATCGCCGGCGCTAAAATTGCAGCGGCACAAAAAATAGTTGATATAAAGTTTTTCATAGCGCCCAATTTTTTGACTTCCTTTTTGACAAATCAAGAAACCCATCCAGATTTCAGGCCGTAAGCGCAATCGTTCCACATCAATTCCTGCTTGAACGAGCGCAGCTTCGTGTCGGCGTCAATAACGACGGCTTCGAGACCGGCGATGGCCGCGAAGTCTTCGAGCATTTCCGTGGTGACCGCCTGGCTGAAGCCGGTGTGGTGCGCGCCGCCCGCGTAAATCCACGCGCCACACGCGTCCTCGAAATTCGGACGGCACTTCCACACGGCCTGCGCCACGGGGAGCTTCGGCATCGGCTGCTCGGGTTTGACGACGTCCACTTCGTTGATGAGCAGGCGGAAGCGGTTGCCGAAATCCATCAGCGCTGCGTTCAGCGCCGGGCCGGCGGGCGTATTGAAAACCAAACGTGCCGGATCAGCCTTGCCGCCGATGCCGAGCGGATGCACCTGCAACGACGCCTTGCCATCCGCGATGGACGGGCAGATTTCCAGCATGTGCGCGCCGAGGACGACCTTGTTGCCGGGCGCGAGATGGTAGGTGTAATCCTCCATGAACGACGTGCCGCCTTTGAGGCCGCTCGCCATGACTTTCATCGCGCGGACGAGCGCGGCGGTCTTCCAGTCGCCTTCACCGGCGAAACCGTAGTTGTCCGCCATTAACCGCTGCGGCGCGAGGCCGGGCAGTTGGACGAGGCCGTGCAAATCTTCAAACGTCGTGGTGAAGCCCTTGAAGCCGCCGGCTTCCAGGAACGCGCGCAGGCCGAGTTCGATGCGTGCGGCTTCGCGGACGGATTTGGCGCGCTTGCCGCCTTTTTTCAAGTCGGCGGCGATTTCGTAGGCCGCCTCGTATTCCTTGACGATGTCGTCAATTTCCTTTTCGGAAACGTCGTTGACGAATTTGACCAGATCGCCGACGCCGTAGCCGTTGACGGCGAAACCAAATTTGATTTGTGCGGAAACCTTGTCGCCTTCGGTCACGGCCACCTCGCGCATGTTGTCGCCGAAGCGGCAGAACTTTGCGGTCTGCCAGTCGGCCCACGCCGCCGCCGCGCGCGCCCACGCGCCGAGCTTTTCCTGCGTGGATTTTTCCTGCCAGAAACCGACAACCACCTTGCGAGCCAGACGCAACCGGCTCCAGATGAAACCGTGTTCGCGGTCGCCGTGCGCGGCCTGGTTCATGTTCATGAAATCCATGTCAATCGTGGCCCACGGAATGTCGCGGTTGTATTGCGTGTGCAGATGCGCCACCGGCTTGCGGAGTTGCTTGAGGCCGTTGATCCACATCTTCGATGGCGAGAACGTGTGGCACCAGGTGATGAGGCCGATGCACTTCGGCGCGTTGTTCGCGGCCTGGCAGAGTTCCGTCACCAAATCCGGCGTGACGAGGACGGGCTTGAACACGATTTTCACCGGAATCGCCGGAGCAATGTTGAGCGCCTTGGCGATTTCCTGCGAATGTTCGGCGACTTTTTTCAGGGTTTCCGGGCCGTAAAGATGCTGGCTGCCGGTGACAAACCAGACTTCGAATGATTTCATATTAAGGTTCATAGTATTTCTTGTTTTTTTGCGACGATATATTTACCACTATTAAATAGCAACAGCATTTGGCGATGACACATCAGGCAAATGAATTGTAAGATCATTCATGCAGCAAATGCAAAACCGCCGTTTGGCCCTTTACTGTCAAAAATTAAGAATGGCGGCGTTCCGATATTCTTGCCTAGCCCAGATTAAGGATTGACCGATTCAACTTCAATCCAGTTTTGCATTAAGCCACATAGTTCTTTTTGGCAAAACCGGCAAAATATTTCTCAATGGAACAAGTAGCTTCGTGCTGTGAATTTTTAAATCTTACAATATTCTTTGGATACATCAAGGCCAATTCATTTGATCCAGCGTTCTAGGGCAATCTAAAACCAAGAGCCAGTGACCGTTGGTTCCAGCGCGGTGTCAACTCATGTGCCTGAAACGAAATAATCTGAACAAACGCCCCAGTCCCAAACCGCAATATCTCGCCGCGATGCCAGACATCCAAACCAACAAATCAACCACCGACTTCATCATCAGAACCAAACAAACCGCCACCGAAACCATAAATGCAATCGCACGCGGCAGGTCTGAAATGCCTGTCATCCAGAGATAATAAATCGCCAAGATGAGCGAACTAATTACCCCGGCCCGAATAGTGGCAACATTGGTGGTTGGAATAGTATTTTTCATATTTCATGTGTGCTGATGCCTGACAGCTTGCGATAAATTCGGACAGAGTTCGAATGTTGGGGCTGTGAAAATGCACAAGTCACCATGCAAATCGCGCGGAATGATTCTTGATTCATGTTCTTATCCTTGGACTCATTCTTTTAGCACTACGTTCAAATACGGCTTCAATTTTTCCGCCAATTCTTCCGGCAGGCGCTTCGGTTTTTCGTCCAGGCCGGTGCAGACATGGAATGTTTCCGCTTCGAGAATCAGTTTGCCGTTTTGATTCAAAATGCGGTGGCCGAAATTCAGGCGCACTTTTTCAACGTCCGTCACCCAGACTTCAACCGCCAGTAAATCGTCGTAGCGCGCGGGAAATTTGTAGCGCATACGCGCCTCGATGACGGGGAAAATCACGTCCTTTTCCTGCCACTGCAAAACCGTCGAGCCGAGCGAGCGCATGAATTCGCCGCGCGCGGCTTCGAGCAGGTCAAGATAACGCGAGTGATAGACGTGGTTGCCGACGGTGCATTCGGCGTAGGTGACGCGGTGCGCGTGACGGAAGGGGTTTGCCATGCGGCGAGTTTATGGTTCGGCGTCCGGAGTTCAAAGTCTTTTGCGTGCGCAGCATTTATTGCGATTGGCAAAACAAGAACGGTTTGGTTGCGAACATGAAAATTTATTTGCGTAATTCGCGTTCGCAGTTATGTTGCCCAGCGTGGTTTTTTGGCAAGCCGTTCTGCTTGCTTGTTTGTAATTTTGCGCTACAATTTTTAATCATGGCCGTAACCAAAGTCAGTTCAACGGTGCATTTTGTCTCGCGCGGCTCGGCGGTGAGCGGCCGCCACGGCTCGGCCAACGGCCGCTGGGTGCCGAACACGGACGTTTATTCCACGGACACCGGCCTTGTCGTCAAAGTTGAGCTGCCCGGCATGAAAAGCGAGAACCTCGAAATCACCGTCGACGAAAACCGCCTGCGGATTGCCGGAACTCGCCCCGATGGCTGCCGCCCGCCGCAATGCACTTTTCTTGTCATGGAAATCAGCTACGGGCCGTTCGAGAGCGTGATTGAACTGCCGCAGGGTTTTGATCTCGAGCCAGGCGAAGGCGGTTTATGTGAACGGTTTTTTGCGGATTGACGTTCCGGTCGCCCATCATTCACATTCCAAGACGACCAAGGTTCCGGTCAGCCGAGGGGAATTAAGCCGGTTGCGCTGAATCTTTTCCGGCGCGAGGCATCTAATAATTGTGGACACGACGACGACATCGCCGGAAACAGAATTTGTCAGCATCCTCGGCGCCTCCGAAAAATCGGAGGCGCCGCCGCGAATCTCCTCGCGTTCGCTGCCCGACAGCCTGCCCATCCTCGGACTTTCCGACATCGTGATTTTTCCCGGTGCCATCGTGCCGCTGCTCGTCGAAACCGGGCCGAGCCTCAAGCTCATTGATGACATCGTCGCGGGCGACCGTCTGTTCGGCGCGGTGCTGCAACGCAAGCCGGAAATCGCCGAGCCGCAGCCGGCGGATTTGCACGAAGTCGGCTGCGTGTCGCGCCTGTCGAAAATGGTGAAATTTCCCGACGGCACCGTGCGCGTGCTTGTCGAGGGGCTTTGGCGCATCCGCCTGAAAAACTTCATGCTGCCCGCGCCGTATCTGCGCGCGAACTACGAGCTGCTGCGCGACGAAACGGAAAATTCCGTCGAGCTTCAGGCGATGCTGCGCAACGCGCACAAGCAGTTCGAGGAAATTGCCAAAATGTCCACCGCGTTGACCGATCAGGTGAAAATCGCCGCGCTCAACACCGAGCATCCCGGACATTTCGCGGATTTGATCGCCGCCAATCTGAATCTGCCGCTCGAAGAACGCCAGAAACTGCTCGAAACCATTTCCGTCCGCGAACGTCTGCAAAAACTTCTGCCGATGCTCAACCGCGAGCAGGAAGTTTTGACGTTGAGTTCAAAAATCCAGAGCGACGTTGCGTCTTCCATCGCCAAAACGCAGCGCGATTTTTTTCTGCGCGAACAACTGCGCGCCATCCAGCGCGAACTTGGCGACAGCGAACCGAGCGCGGGCGAAGCCAAATCGCTCCGCGAAAAGATTGACGCCGCAGTCCTGCCCGCCGAAGTCCGCAAGGCCGCGGAGCAGGAATTGGAACGGCTTGCAGCAAACGCCGCCCGCCGCCGCCGAATACGGCATCGCGCGGAATTATCTCGATTGGATTCTCGCGCTGCCGTGGGAAAAATCCACCGAGGACAAACTGGATTTGAAGGCGGCGGAAAAAATTTTGAACGAGCAGCATTTCGGCCTGACCAAAGTCAAAGACCGCCTGCTCGAATTTCTCGCCGTCATCAAACGCCGCAAGGAAATCAAAGGCCCGATTCTTTGTCTCGTCGGCCCGCCCGGCGTCGGCAAAACTTCCCTCGGCAAAAGCGTCGCCGACGCGCTTGGCACGAAAATTCGCGCGCATCTCGCTCGGCGGAATGCGCGACGAAGCCGAGATTCGCGGCCATCGCCGCACTTACGTCGGCGCGATGCCCGGACGGATTATTCAAACGCTCCGTCGCGTTGAGAGCCGCAATCCCGTGATTCTTTTGGACGAACTGGACAAAGTCGGCGCGGATTTTCGCGGCGACCCGGCGTCGGCGTTGCTCGAAGTTCTCGACCCTGCGCAAAATCACACGTTCACCGACCATTATCTGGATTTGCCGTTTGATTTGTCGCGCGTGCTGTTCATCGCGACGGCGAACTGGCTGGAACCGATTCATCCCGCGCTGCGCGACCGGCTCGAAGTCATCGAACTGCCGAGCTACACCGAATCGGAAAAATTGCAGATCGCCAAACGCTATCTCGTCCCGCGCCAAATCGAAGAGCACGGCCTGACGAAGAAGGACGTGAAATTTTCCGACGCCGCTCTGCGCAAACTCATCCGCGAACTACACGCGCGAAGCCGGCGTGCGGCAGTTGGAACGCGAAATCGCCGCGCTCTCGCGCAAGGCCGCGCGAAAAATCGTTTCACGCAACGGCTCGGCCACGACGGTCAAATTGGACGCGGACGAATTGGAAAGTTATCTTGGCCACGCGCCGTTCGTTTCCGAGAGCGCGGAAAAAATCACCGAATACGGCATCGCCACCGGCCTCGCGTGGACGCCCGTCGGCGGCGAAATTTTGTTCATCGAGGCGACGCGGATGCGCGGGCGCGGCGGCTTGCTTTTGACCGGCTCGCTCGGCGACGTGATGAAGGAAAGCGCGCAGACGGCGGTGAGTTATCTGCGTTCGCAGGCGAAAAAATTGGACTTGGATTTGAGCGACTACGGGAAATTTGACCTGCACATCCACGTTCCGGCGGGCGCGACGCCGAAGGACGGGCCGAGCGCGGGCGTGACGCTGGTGGTGGCGCTGGCGTCGTTGCTGGCCAAACGGCGCGTGCGTTCGGACACGGCCATGACGGGCGAAATCTCTTTGCGCGGGCGCGTGCTGCGCGTGGGCGGCATCAAGGAAAAAGTCCTGGCGGCGGCGCGGTTCGGCGTGAAGCAGGTGATTTTGCCGGAGGGAAACAAATCCGACTGGCTGGACGTTCCGGCGGAAGTGCGCGGGAAATTGAAAGTCCATTTCGTCCGGCAGATTTCCGAGGCGATTCAACTCGCGCTGGAGGCGAAATGAAATTTTCCAAATTGTTTTCAGCCACGGAGTGGCGAACGAAAGTGGGATTCGATCCGAAAACAAATAAAGCCCCGGATGGGGCGAAAGAAATAGTTCGCGGATTGATTTTCTGCCGCCCCTGCCGGGGCGTTCTTCGTTTTGTCGTTTTGCCCACAGTTTCACTGTGGGCTACTTTCTTCCGCGCCTCCGGCGCTGGCGCGACTCAATTTGCGGTTGCCGCAATGATTTTGTTTGCGGCGTTTGACGCGACGGCGCAAACGACAAATGATTTGTCCGACGCGGAAATTCAAGGGCGCAATCTTGCACAAAAGCTTTTGGAACAAAAACCTTCAAAGGATTTTGTCCAAAATGGATTTCTGGATTTTCATTCACAATCATTTTCAACCAATTTAACTTTTATATGCAGAGTCTATGTTGAAACAAACCTTTGGATTGCTCGTTATGGCGCTTCGCTGGTTGGTGGCGGCATCCAATGGCTCTATGTAACTCACTATGACAATTCAACAAATAGTTACGAGATCTATAACTGCTTCGATGGAGATTGGAAGGGGAATTGCCTTGTGGGAGTTGATTTGAATACCAATGAAAATGCGCCTTTCGCCGGTTCAGATTTCTGGCTCTGCGACCTCGGCCTGGAATTTTTCCACTGGCCGGACCAGAAGATTTTGAAAAGGGAAAACAGTCGTGGCCGCATTTGCAAAGTCCTCGAAAGCACGAATCCAAACCCGTCCACGAACGGCTATTCGCGCGTGGATTCGTGGATTGACGAGGAAACGCTCGGCATCGTCGAGGCGCGGGCGTATGACACGCAGGGCAAATTGCTCAAGAAATTTTATCCGAAGGATGTTAAAAAAGTGAACGGCCAGTGGCAGGTCGAAATGATGGAAATGAACAACGTCCAGACCGGCTCGCGCTCGCGGATTGAATTTGATTTGAAAAAATAGGCTGCGGCTGGTTTCATCTGGCGGCTCATGCTGCGTTTCCTGAAAATAATTTTGATTACCTGCCTCGCCGCATTTCTTACGGCGCGAAGTTTTGCCGCCGAGACCAATTCCATTTCCACGAACACCGACGCGGTGGCGAACAGCCTTGTGCAGTTGCAGGCGCAGTTGCACGCGGCGCAGTTGCAGATCGAGCAGGGGCGCGAGGAAAATTCCGCGCTGGCGCAAAGCAATTCCGACGCGATGAACGCGCGCATCGCGCAACTGGAGCAGACCATTTCCGCGCAGCGCGCGAACGACGCGGAAGTCGCGCAACGGACGCAGCAACTGACGTTGTATCTCATCGGCTCGTTCGGAATTGCTGCGCTGGCCGTTCTGTTTTTGATGGGCTTTTTCCAGTGGCGCGCGTTTTCTCAACTGGCGCAAATCTCCGCGCATCATGCCGCGCTGCTTGAGGCGGGCGACGGCGTCCATCAACTGGCCGCGCCGGGCCGCGCGACGGTGGAAACTTCCAACGCGCGGCTGCTCGACGTGGTTGGCCGCCTTGAAAAACGGATTCTGGAACTCGAAGGCGGCGGGCGGCTGCTCGCGGAACCGGCGGCGAAATCAAATGATCCGCTCGCCGAGGGACAGAAATTTCTCGATGCGAACGAGCCGCAGAAGGCGCTGGAATGTTTTGAAAAATTGCTGTCCGCGCAGCCGCAAAACGCGGAGGTGCTGGTGAAAAAGGCGTCGGCGCTGGAAAAACTTGGCCGCGCGGACGAGGCGCTGGCTTTTTGCGACCGCGCGATTTTCGCCGACGCCACGCTGGTCACGGCGCATTTGCACAAGGGCGGCCTGCTCAACAAGCTGGGGCGGCACGAGGAATCTTTGAAATGTTACGAACAGGCGATGCTGGCGCAGGATAAAAAATTCTCAACCAAGATCAGTTGAAATTGATCCGGCTTGTGCCGACGCGCTCCTTTTCAACCTGCTCGCGCAACAGATCAATTTTCATTTTCAGCAGCTCGCGGTTTTCCTTCGACTGCTCGCCAAGTTCCTTTTCCAGTTCGGAAATCCGTTGTTCGTAGGCGCGGAGTCGCTCGAACATGGGCGTCTGGACGGCTTCGAGACGGCGGGCAAACTCCGTTAGTTCGGCGGCAGCGGTGTGCTGCGCGGCGAGGAGTTCGCGGCGTTGCGCGGCGAGTTCCTGCACGACGGCGCTCTTGAGCGCCTCGGTCAAATGCGGCGCGAGTGTGGATTGCAGTGAATTCAAAAGCGTGTTGACGCTGGGCGGCGGGAGCGGCTGCGTTTTGGCGTTGAGAATTTTTGCGATGAACTGCTCGGCGTCGCGCGTGCCTTCCCGCCCGCAAGCGGGACAAAAAACGGGCACGGGCATCCTGCCGCCGAGAGGCTCAACGTCAAAGGCGTATTTCTGGCCGCAGCCGCAGATGATTTTGACGGGAATCGCGCTCACCAGAGAAATGATTTTTGCTCGCCGAGCAATTGGTCGCCGTTCCAGAGGGTGACGCGCCAAGCGACGATTTCGCCGAAATGTTTGTAATCATCGCCGCCGAGCGTCAGCGGAGTCCAGCTTCGGAAAAATCCCGGCGTGACTTCGGTTTCCAAAGCGGTCTGTTTCGGCAATCCGCCCGCGCCGACGCCGCGAAGTTCGGCGCGCAGTTTTAATTTTGAACCTTTCGCACTGGACGCCTTCCACAAAACGTCGAAGCGGACGGCGGAAACTTCGTTCGTGTGCTGGCGCAGATAAAACTGGTAGGCGTCGCGGTCGAAGAGGCTGGGCGAAACCGCGTCACGGCCTTTGAGGTCGAGGAAGAGCGGCAGGACTTTTACGACGACGCCCGTCATCGTGTCAGCCGCGAACGCAGCCGGCAGCGGGCCGAGCAAAAGCAAAATCATCAGGAGCCGACGCATGACTGAACGATAATGAGTCGCGGCATAAATTCAATCCTGATTATTTGAAGCTTTGGCGCAGGATCATTTGGAGAGAGTGGTTTGAAGCTTCAGCAAGGCATCGCGCCGCGAGATTGCAACATGGGCGCGACGACAGAAATCAACTGGCTGTTAATTTTGGCTTTCTCAAAACGATTTTCGCTGATATGGTATCGAACTATTGGTGGCCGATGTGGCGGAATTGGCAGACGCGCTAGACTCAAAATCTAGTATCCGTGAGGATGTGTGGGTTCGACCCCCTCCGTCGGCACCAACAAATCAATGTGTTTGTGAACTTGTATGACTTTTGGGGACAAATTGGAGGCAGTTGAAGGGTGAAAACAGTCAAGCACAAGAGCGCAAGCAGGCAGAAAAACACTCGTTTGATAATCCGGCGCGGCAGTGTTGGGGTTGCCACATGGCGTCCGCGAAGCTAAAGCCAACAATGACCGTCACGCTTTTCATCCCCTGCTTTGTGGACGCGCTGTTTCCACGCGCGGGCATCAGCATGGTCGAAATTCTGGAACGCCTCGGCCACAAAGTTGTTTGTCCCGAAGAAATCGTCTGCTGCGGCCAGCCGCCGTTCAACTCCGGCTATTGGGACGAGGCGCGCGCAGTGGCCGTGAAAGTTCTGGCGCAATTGCAGGACGCGGAAGTCATCGTCATCGGTTCCGGTTCGTGCGGCGCGATGTTGAAGAATTTTTATCCCGAACTTTTCAAGGACACGCCGCAATCGGAACTGGCGAAGCAAATTTCGTCGTGCACCTGGGAATTTTCCGAATTTCTCGTGAAGAAACTTGGCGTGGCCGATCTCGGCGCGAAATTTCCGCACAAGGTCACGTTTCACGACGGCTGCCACGGCCTGCGCGAACTTGGCGTGAAAAAATCGCCGCGCGAACTGCTCGGCCACGTTCGCGGCCTGCAACTCGTCGAGATGGCGGAGGTCGAGACGTGCTGCGGTTTCGGCGGCACGTTCGCCGCGAAGTTCCCGATGATTTCCACCGCGATGGGCGACGTGAAATGCGCCAACGCCACCGAGACCGGCGCGGATTACATCGTCTCGAACGATTCGAGCTGCCTGATGCACTTGCAAGGCCTGCTCTCGCGCCAGGGCAGCAAGCTCAAAACGATTCATCTCGCGGAAGTTTTGAATCAGAAATAATTTTAACCACGGATGGACACGGATTAACACGAATGAATTCGTGCGGATAAAATTCGCTTCCCACACCCTCCAAATCAATCCGTGCGGAACAACTCCAGTTCCGTGCGGCAATAAATCGTTCCGTGCGGCCATTTTCCGGTTCGTGCGGGCAAAATTCAATCCGTGCGGACAATTGGCCGTTCCGTGCGAGCCAGCTTTCGCTCCGTGCGGGCATAAATCCATCTGTGCGGCCATTTTTCGATCTGTGCTGCTAAAATGCAGGTTTTCGATGATTTTTGACGAATTCAGATGGTCAAAAAGCGACAGTTTCGCCCCATTTGCCCGCCCGCAACAGCGCCGTAGGCGCGACATATCTGTAGAAACCCGGTTGCCATACATTCAAAGCTCCGTAGGAGCGGCATAGTCGGATGAACGGTCTGAATATGTCGCTCCTACGGAGCTTGGAAATGTTTTGGAATGTGATTCTACAAATATGCCGCGCCTACGGCGCTGAAAACAAATCCATGTCTGCAAAAATAATCTTGCGCCAACTTTTAACCGGCGGATAATCGCCAGAACAATTCCCAAACGAAAGGACATCAAAATATGAACCACCAAGTCACAAGCCTCACCGCAACCTTCAAAAACGTGGACGCCTTTGGCATCGCCAACGCCGCCGATTTTCCAGCCGCCAGCATGGGCGCACAACAATTCGCCCTCATCCACGCCGCCGTGCCGCAAACCGCCACGCTCGGCGGCGCGCAATTCTCCGGCAAGGACGCCGCGCACAGCAGCGTCATGGACAAAGTCGCCGGACGATTTCACCTTCACGACGATTTGCTCGGCATCACCACCGCCGCGCATTCGCTCGCGCTGCTGGGCACGACGGGGACTCGACGGAAAATTTCTCATGCCCCGCAGCGGCGGCGACCAAGCGTTGCTCAATTCCGCCCGCGCCTTTCAGACCGACGCGGCGGCGTTCTCCGCGCAACTCATCAGCCTCGGACTGCCCGCCACCTTTCTCACGCAACTCGGCACGGACATCACCGCCTTTGAAGCCTCGATTACTGCCAAGGGCGCGGGCATGGGCGCGCAGGCCGGGGCGACCGGCGGATTGGAAGACACCGCGCACAAAGCGGCGATTGCCCTGCACGTCCTCAAAACCATCGTGCCCAACATCTACAAAAACAATCCGGCCAAACTCGCCGAATGGGCGACCGCCAGCCACGTTGAGAAGCACACGCCAGTCCCGCGCGCAAAACCGGCGGCGACTCCGGCGAAGTAAAAACAGGCTGCAAAATTATGTTTGGATTTGGCGATTCCCGTTACAAAGAAGAGGCGCGTGTAACAGTTGAAACTTGCATTTCTTGCGCCCGCCAAATGGACGGCTTGTTTTTAATTGATACCCCTGAACTTCAAAAGATTGGTGAGACGGTGTCTGGTTTCCAAACCGAAATGTGGGTGAAATTATTGGCTTCAGCTCAACTGACACACAATCTCATGGTCATAATGATGCTTGTCAGAGCTGGTGCAGTAAAAACTTCTTGGAAGGAGTTTCAAAAGACAGCCCTATATGTTGACCAGTATGTAAATGCACACCCATTTTTCGGCAAGCGGCTTTCTGATTTGATGATTGAACTAACCAATCAGATTTATTTGCCTCAAAATCCAAGCATATTTCCGAGATACGGCTGGGGAAGGTGGGTTATCAATCTCTCCAAACGAGAAAAAACTGGGCATCCTTCAGACCTCAATGCACTCCTAACTTTTGACGAAGCGAAACTGGCAGATAAAATAGACAGTCAAATCACATATGCAATGATGGCCGAATGTGAGCCAATTTACAGTGCTTGTATAAAGCCAGCGTCTTTGCCAGTTAGACAAACCACTGAAACGCTGTTTGAGGATAACAAGGCCAAAGCTGAAAAAGGCGATGCGGAGGCTCAATTCAATCTGGGCTACAGCTACAAATATATCCAAGGCGACCCGAAAGATGCAGTCGAAGCGGTTAAGTGGTTTCGCAAAGCTGCCGAACAGAACCATGCTCATGCTCAATACTCTCTTGGCTGTTGTTACGAACATGGCACTGGTGTGCTCGAAGATTTTGTTGAAGCCTGCAAATGGTTTAATTTGTCTTTAACAAATGGATATAAACAAGCGATGCCTAATCTAGCGTTTCTGGCTTATAAGTTGGGCTGCCGTTATCGCGACGGCGACGGAGTGCCGAAAAATTTGGTGGAATCTTATAAATGGTTTGATGTGGCAATTCCAGGGAGTGACGATGCAAAAACTCACCGTGATGCTCTCGTTCCTTTGATGACTTCCGGCCAAATTGCCGAGGCGCAGCGATTGTCTCGTGAGTTTCAGCCGCACACGGAATCAGCGGCAATCAATTCCAAATAAAAAATAGGGCGCATGGCTACCCGATTTCAATTTTTCGATCTCAATACACCAGCAGATTTGTTTCGTAAGCTTGAAGGCGATCTCGCCGCGTTGGAATCGTCCTATCAAGACACGCGGGTAGCCTTCAACTTCTTCGTCACAGCAGAGCATCTTCCAAACTGGCTTGGCAAACGCGACCTCATTCTCCAGCACGCCATTCTGCGAATCGTTTCGCATATTGCCAACGGCGCGAAACACTTTAATCTCGACGACGCTCGACATGACTCGGTGACCAGCACCGAAAAATCTCGTTATGTGGAGGAGGGCTACATTGAGCCGGGATATTATCACGAGCCACTTCTAATTCATCTTTCGCCAGATGAAGCCCTTGAAATGAACACTCCAACGATTGATGCCGTTACGCTTGGGCGGCAGGTGATTGAGTTTTGGAGACAGCATATTCCTAAAGATGTCAGTCCCACGCATTGAAAAATTCTTCCGCGTCGTGTTGTTGCCTTAATTTTCGTTCGTGTTTAATCTGTGTTTATTCGTGCCCATCCGTGGTTAAAAAATTTCAGCATGACCTTCGTCGCAAAATTTCTCAAAGACGCGCGCGTGATGGCGGGCGATTTGCGCCATCGCAAGATCATCCGCGCGGCGCTGGGCAATTACGAGATCGCCCGCGACAAGCGCAAGGCGTCGTTTCAAAGCTGGGAATCCGCGCGCCAGCTCGCCGCCGAAACGAAATGGGACGCGCTCAATCATCTGGATAAATATCTCGTCGAGTTCACCGCAAAAATCGAGGCGCGCGGGACGAAAGTTCATTGGGCCAGCACGGCGGCGCAGGCGCGCGAAATCATTTTGCAGATTGTCCGCGACAAAAAAGCGAAGTCCGTCATCAAGTCCAAGGCGATGACCGCCGAGGAAATTCATCTCAACGACGCGCTCGAACACGCCGGCCTTAACGTCGTCGAAAATGACCTCGGCGAATTCATCGTCCAGCTCCGCCACGAAGCGCCGTATCACATCGTGTTTCCCTCGATGCACCTGACGCGCGGCGAGATCAGCGAATTGTTCCAGCGCGAACTCGGCAGTGCGCCGACGAACGATCCCGAGGAACTCACGATGATCGCGCGACGCGCGCTGCGCAAAAAATTTCTCACGGCGGACATCGGCATCACCGGCGCGAATTTTGCCATCGCCGAGACCGGCATGATTTCCATCACGGAAAACGAAGGCAACGCGCGCCTCACCGCCGCGCTGCCGAAGACGATGATTTCCTTGCTCGGCATCGAAAAAATTCTGCCGAAGCTGGGCGACCTCGCGCTGTTTCTGCCGATGCTCGCGACGGCGGGAACCGGCCAGCCGTTGACGTGTTACAACACGATGTATGGCGGCCCGCGCCAGCCCGGCGAAAGCGACGGCCCGGAAGAATGGCACGTCGTGCTGCTCGACAATCATCGCACGGAACTGCTCGCCGACGCCGAGCAACGCGACGCGCTCCATTGCATCCGCTGCGGCGCGTGCCTGAATGTCTGCCCGATTTTCAAAAACGTCGGCGGCCACACTTACGGCACGACTTACAGCGGGCCGATCGGTTCGGTCATCACGCCGCATCTGCGCGGCTTGCAGGATTGGAAACATCTTTCCAACGCGAGCTCGCTCTGCGGCGCCTGCACCGAAACCTGTCCGGTGAAAATTGACCTGCATCATCACCTGTTGCAAAACCGGCGCAATGCGGCGAAACAAAAACCGGCGTTCGGCGAAAAAACGGCGTTCAAAATTTTTGGTTTTGCCGCGAACCGTCCGCGACTTTGGAACTGCGGAATAAAATGCGCGCGATTTTTTCAACCGTTGCAAAACTTGGCAAAGGCTCGGCGATTGATCCGGCCAAAGCGTGGACGCAAACCCGCGACCTGCCGAAAATCGCGCCGGAAACTTTCAAGGACTGGTGGAGGAAACGGAAATGAGCGAACGCGAAAATAATTTTGTAGGAGCCGACGTGAGGAGGCTCATTACAAAGAAAAATTTAGTCAGAGACTCCTTACGTCGTCTCCTACATTTTTAAGATGACCGAACGCGAAAACATTCTGGCGCGCGTGCGCGAGGCGTTGAAAATCGCGGCTCCCCTGCCCGGCTCGCATGACACGGGGAACGCGACCGTCCCGGTTGCAACCAGTCGGCGTCCCGCCGACTGGCAGGGAATGTTTGGCGAGACGCCAAACGCGGCAGGCGGGACGCCCGCGCTCCCCTTTTCTGCGCGGCAATGGCTGCCGAAAGTTGGCGAAAGTTTTGAGGAACAACTCGCGTTGTTCGCCAAAAACGCCGCCGAGTTGAAGGCGGATTTTCATTTGCTCGCCAGCCGCGATGAGCTGACAACCGCGCTTGTCAAAATTTCCGCCGCCGAAAACTGGAAACGCATTGCAAGTCATCACGGCGAATTGACGGACCCGATTTCCGGCGCGCTCAATCTGCCCATTTGTTTCACGGATAAAAATTACGACGTTCACGAACTCGAAACGTGCTACGTGGGAATTTCCGAATGTGACGCGCTCATCGCGCAGACCGGCAGCGTGCTGGTGACGAACCGCAGCGCGGGCGGACGCGCGTTGTCCGTGCTGCCGCCGCATCACGTCGTGCTCGCGCGGCGCGACCAGCTTGTGGCCGACCTGCCCGCCGCGTTTGAATTGTTGCAGCAGAAATACGCGGGCAATTATCCGAGCATGATTTCGTTCATCACCGGACCCAGCCGCACGGGTGACATCGAGCGCATTTTGGTCTTGGGCGCGCACGGGCCAAAAAAGCTCACAATTTTTTGCCTGCCGGATTGATTTTGTCTAAACTAACCGACATGACTGCAGACAACCAATCATTCAAACACGTCAACAACCTTTGGAATGACGCCGAAGCCGCCAAGCTGACGGGCGTGGACCGGCTGGTCTATCGCTCCAACAAACTCGGCGGCGACCAGCGCATCACCAACACCGGCGGCGGCAACACGTCGTCGAAAATTTCCGAAACCGATCCGCTCACCGGCGAAAAAGTCGAGGTGCTCTGGGTCAAAGGTTCCGGCGGCGATTTGCGCACGAGCCTGCGCGAAAATTTTTCCTCGCTCTACCAATCCAAGTTGCTCGGCCTGCAAAAATCCTACGCCGCGCGCAGCGACAAAGGTCTGAAGTCGCAGGCCGAGGACGACATGGTCGCCGCTTACAATCACACGACGTTCAATCTGAATCCGCGCGCCAGTCTCCATTGACACGCCGCTGCACAGTTTCATTCCCGCGAAGTTCGTGGATCACATGCACCCGAACGCGGTCATCGCGATCGCGGCCTCGGCGAATTGCGAGAAGCTGACGCAGGAAATTTTCGGCGGCGAAATGGATTATGTGAAATGGATGCGCCCCGGTTTTGAACTCGGCCTCGCGATGCAGGAAATCGTCAAGAAAAATCCCGAAGGCGACGGCGATCATGATGGGCCAGCACGGTTTTATTTCGTGGGCGAACGACGACAAGGAATGTTATCTGCGCACGTTGGATTTCATCGAGAAGGCGTCGCAATTCATCGAGACGAAATATCAAGCCAAGGGCGGCGACGCGAAGGCGTTCGGCGGCGCAAAATATCAAACGCTCGCGCCGGAAAAACGCAACGAAGTTTTTGCCGCGATTTTGCCGTGGCTGCGCGGACAGGTTTCGCAGCAGAAGCGTTTCATCGCCACGGTTCAGGACGACGAGAAGATTTTGCGCTTTGTGAATTCCAACGACGCGCCGCGTCTGGCGGAACTTGGCACCAGTTGTCCCGACCATTTTCTGCGCACGAAAATCAAGCCGCTTTACGTCGCGTGGAATCCGCAAACCGAAGACGCGGCGGCGTTGAAGAAGAAACTCGCCGACGGCCTCGTGCAATATCGCAAGGACTACGCGGCTTATTACGAAAAGTGCAAGCACGCCAACTCGCCCGCGATGCGCGATCCGAATCCGACGGTCGTTTTGATTCCCGGCCTCGGCATGATCGCGTGGGGCAAGGACAAATCCGAATCGCGCGTCACGGCGGAATTTTACAACTGCGCCGTCGAGGTCATGCGCGGCGCGGAGGCGATTGACAAATACATCGCGCTGCCGCAGCAGGAGGCGTTCGACATCGAATACTGGCTGCTCGAAGAGGCGAAATTGAAACGGATGCCGGCGGAAAAGGAACTCGCGCGGCAAATCATCGTCGTGATCGGCGCGGGTTCGGGCATTGGCAAAGAAACCGCGCATCGCCTCGTGCAAGGAAGGCGCGCACATCGTTTGCGTGGACTTGAACGCCGACGCCGCCAACGCGACCGCGAAAGAAATCACCGACAAATACGGCCTGGGCATCGGCGTCGCGGGCACGGGCATTTCCAATTGCGGCCCGGCCATCGGCCTGGCTGCGAACATCACCAACCGCGCGAGCATCCGCAAAATGCTGGATCAAGTCGCGCTCGCCTACGGCGGCTTTGATTCGATCTGCGTGACCGCCGGGATTTTTGTGCCGAGCGACACGACCGGCCACATTCCCGACGACAAATGGGCGCTGACTTTCAACATCAACGTCACCGGCAGTTATCTCGTCGGCGACGAGGCGTTCAAGACATGGAAGGAGCAGGGATTGAAAGGCCAGCTTGGTGCTGACGACGTCCGCCAACGCCGCGGTCGCCAAGAAAGGTTCAGTGGCCTACGACGTCTCGCAAGGCTGCCGGCAACCATCTCGTGCGCGAACTGGCCATCGAACTCGCGCCGCTGGTGCGCGTGAACGGCGTCGCGCCGGCGACCGTGGTGCAAGGTTCGGCGATGTTTCCGCGCGACCGCGTCATCGGCTCGCTCGCGAAATACAACATTCCTTACAAGGACGACGAGGCGACCGAATCGCTCGTGAAAAAGCTCGCGCAGTTTTACGCCGACCGCACGTTGACCAAAGCGCCCATCACGCCAGCGGATCAGGCGGAGGCATATTTCCTGCTTGTTTCACAGCGCTTGTGCAAGACGACCGGCCAGATCATCACCGTGGACGGCGGCTTGCATGAGGCGTTCCTGCGATGATATGCTGTGAAAATACCTTTGATTGCGCATGAACATCCGCAAGGAAAAACTCGAATCACTGATCAAACTTTCGCACAAGCTGGCGAATCCGCTGCAACCGCTCGCTATTCTGGGTGAAGGCAACACTTCCGCCCGGTTGACCGACAATACTTTTTTGGTCAAGGCCAGCGGGAGTTGCCTTGGTTCACTGCGCAAGGAAGATGTGGTTGAATGCAGGTCTGATTTGTTGCTCCCCATGCTGGATGAAACCGGACTTTCTGATGCCGAGGTGGACAGCCGATTACTGAAGTCAAGGGTGGATGCGAGTGCAAAAAAACCGTCGGTGGAGGCTTTGTTTCATGCGTGGTTATTGACCTTGCCGGAAATCCTCTATGTCGGTCACACCCACGCCCCGGCGGTGAACGCGATTCTCTGTTCGCCACAAGCCCGTGAGTTTGCCACCAGGCGGATTTTCCCGGACGAGATTGTCTGCTGTGACGTGGCTTCGGTAGTTGTGCCTTACACTGATCCCGGCTTGCGGCTCGCGCAGGAGATTCGCAAACGCACTGAAGTGTTCATCCGCAAATATCAACGCCCGCCACGGGTGGTTTTGTTGGAAAACCACGGAATTATCACGTTGGGCAAAACCGCCGCAGCCGTGCTGGCTGCGATGTTGATGGCGGAAAAGACGGCGAAAGTCTGGATTGGCTCGGCGGCGCTCGGCGGGCCGAAATTCATGACGCCCGAACACGTCGCGCGCATTTCGGGACGGCCGGATGAGGCGCTTCGCCGGAAAATGTTGAAGCTGTGACCGAAACCCATTCAAAAAATCCAGCGATGAAAAGACCGAGTTTCAACCCCCTCCGTCGGCACCATTAAAATAAGCATCCTCTGGGATTGATCTACTTGTTATTTCTTACTGTTATCAGTTCTCCCGTGTAATGAATGACTGCGTCGGCCTTTTCTTCCGCCGCCATGCCAGCACCTTTGCCGGGCGAGACGAAGACGACGCGAAAGGTGCGTTCCTTCAACATACCTGGAAACGTCCCGGAACGCTTGCCAATCGTCAAAGTCTGTTTTGCTTCATTCCACTCAAATGGAATCGTGGCATGGCTTCCTTTTTCGTAATTGTAATTATCGCCTTCATCTTCGTAGAGCATGAACTGGCCGTCCGCACCGCGATAAACACGCAATTCAATCGGATCGGCCGGTTTTTCGGTCGCGTATTGCACCACTGGGCCGAGCGGCACGATGGAACCGGCGCGAACGAACAGCGGCACAATGTTGACGGGTGCGTTGGCAGTAACGGTTTTTCCGCCGGAGAGAGTTTCGCCGGTCCAGAAATCCACCCAGCTCGTGCCTGCCGGAAGATAGACTTCACGGCTTGTGGCTTGCGGTGTGGTCACGGGTGAAACCAGAAACGCCGGGCCGAACATATATTCGTCGCCAATCGGTAGCGCGTTTTTGTCCGTGGGGAAATCCATCACCAGTGCGCGCATCGGCGTGTAGCCCGCGCTCGTGATTTTCCACGCGACGGAATAATTGTAGGGCAGCATCCGGTAACGCAACTGGTCGTAGGCGATCAGATTGGTCTGCGTTTCCGGCAGCCAGTTCCAGATTTCGGTTGCCGTCCCGCTTCCGTGGATGCGGAGGATCGGGCAGAACGTGCTCCATTCAAACCAGCGCGTCAGCAACTCGTTGTAATCGGGCGAGGCGTATTGGTCGCGCGGATGGAAAAATCCGCCCGTGTCGGTGGTCCAATAGGGAAGGCCGGTGATGGAAAAATTCAATCCGCCGCGAATCTGCCGCGCGAAGGTGGTCCAGTCTCCACGGATGTCACCCGACCACGCCGCCGCCGCATAACGCTGCTGTCCGAGATAAGCCGAACGCGACAGTATCACCACCCGCTTGCTTTCATCCGTGCCGCGCTGGCCTTCGTAAGTGGCTTCGCTGGCAAAGAGCGGATAGCTGTTGCGCACGCGATTGGCCGAGCCGGTGAAAATGTTGACGTCGTTGAGCGAATTCCCGTCGTCACCCGGCTCCGTCGCGTCCTGCCACCAGGCGTCCGCACCGATGCTGAAGAACGCCTGATCCATGTATTTCCAACGGAGGCTGCGAACCGCCGGATTATAAACATCCATCCATTGCGAGCGCGGAATCAAGCCGTGCGGCATGGCTCGGAGCGCCTGGCCAACAATGCCGCTGGGATTGGACCACACCGAAATCATGTATTTGAAATGCTCGGCGTGGAGCTGGGCGATCATGTTGGTCGGATCGGGATAATGGCTCAAATCCCACTCGTATGCGCCCCAGCCGTGGTTGCCCCAGTATTGCCAGTCTTGAACGATGAAATCCACGGGGATTTGTCTGGCGCGAAATTCACTGGCCGCCGCCAGCATTTGCGCCTGGCTGGAGTAGCGCTCGCGGCATTGCCAGAAGCCATACGCAGCTTCGGGAAACAACGGCGCGTCGCCCGTCGCCTGACGATACCCGGCAATAATCTCGTCGGCGGTCGGGCCGTAGAAAAAGTAGTAGTCAATCGCGTCGCCGACCTCGGAACGGAACGTCGTCGTGTCGCCCAGCGGACGCGCGAAAATCTTTGCGTCCCTGCCGCCGCCGAGCAAAGTCACCGTGCAGGTGGTGTTGGCCGGCAACGCGGTCCTCGCGCTTAGGTTGTAAGTCACCCACATATTTGTAATGGCCGCGAGGGTCTGTCCGTTGACCTGCACGCCGATCATATTGCGTCGGTCGCCGTCCTTGACGAAGAAGACATAATCGCCGGCGTCGGTGGTGGTGAAAGTGCCGGATTTATTGGTCAGCGTGATTTGCGTGTCGGCGGGATTGAAGTCTGTGAGCGCGGCGTTGTTCCAGAGCAAACCGTAGCCGTAAGACGATACAACCATCGGCAGGGAAATTTCCGTGTTCAATTGCCGGAGCTGCTGCGGCATTCCGCGCCAGTTCCATATTCCTTCCTGAAACTGGCCGAGGCCGTAGATGAATTCATCGGCAGGACTGGCAAAGGTCTGCTCCGGCTGATAGGACGACTCGCCGTTCACCGTCACCGGCTTCATGGTTTTGCCGCCGTCTGACGGCTCCGCAAGCAGCAGTTTGTTTGAGGAATCGAAAAACTGCACGGCTCCGGTCGCCTTGTCAACGGCCACCTTCAGCTTGCTCGTGGTGAGCGTCACCTGGCCGTTTGCCTCCGCCACTTTGAACGATGCGGGCGCCCAGGAATGGTTCGTCACCACAAAGTCCTGTCCCGCCGGCAGCGTGTCGGCGGGCGAATACATCACGCGCACAATGCCGTCGGAACAGACCATCAGCTTCATTTTCCCCGGCGACATCGCCAGCGTCACACCGTCGGAATCGGTGTGAAAAGATTGAACAGGAATGGAGGCGGCGAACGCGGGTGCCGTCGTTACAATGGCGGCAACACAGACTGCAACGGCGCACCATGCGCTCTTGCCCGGAATCAATTTGAAGGATTTCATTATCTGATTTCTTAAGCGTCCGCGCCGGGATAGTAAAGGAAAAAAGAAAAGCGCTGTCCAAAATGACCGGCCTAAAATTCACCAAGCCCATTGCTTCAATCGCATTGGCGGATCCGGGTTGTTGCAATGCCGTTTTGCCCTTGTGAAAATCCTGTTTAATTCCGCCTGTTCCGGCTAATTTCGGAGCGATGTCCGAAACACTCGTCGTCAATGAAATCTATTTGAGCCTGCAAGGCGAAAGCACCCTGGCCGGTCTGCCGTGCATTTTCATCCGGCTCACCGCCTGCGATTTGCGCTGCTCGTATTGCGACACCGCATACGCCTTCGCCGAAGGAAAAAAAAAATCGCTCGCGGAAATTCTGGCGGAAGTGAAACGGCTTGCGAGACCGTTTTCAAACTCTCAACTCTCAACCCTCAACTCTCAACTGCCTTTGGTCGAGATCACCGGCGGCGAGCCGCTGCTCCAGAAAAATTCCCTGCCATTGATGAAATCACTCTGCGACGACGGCTTCACCGTTTTGATTGAAACCGGCGGCGCGCACGACATCTCCAAAATTGACCCGCGCGTCCGGCGCATCATGGATTTGAAATGCCCGTCCAGCGGCGAAGTGGGACGAAATCTTTTCACAAACATCGCACATTTGAAATCCAGCGACGAAATCAAATTCGTCATCGGCACGATTGAAGATTACGACTGGGCAAAAGAACAAATTGCCAGACACAATCTGGAAAAAATTTGCCCGCTGCTGTTTTCGTGGGTTCATCCGCTCGCGCCGGAACAGCAAAACCAATCGCTGAAAAAAATCCCGGCGGGACAAACGCCGGTTTCGCGAAAAGATTTGGCCGAAAAAATCATCGCCGACGCGCTGCCCGTGCGTTTTCAAATCCAGCAGCACAAAATCATCTGGCCGCCGGAGCAGCGCGGAGTTTGACATGAGCGAAACTGAAAAAACTATCGAGACGCTTCGACATTACGAATCGCGCAACGTCATGTTTTTTGAGCCGGACGGCTCGTGGCCGATTGTCTGGGAGCGCGCCAAAGGCGTTCACGTCTGGGACTCCGACGGCAAAAAATATCTGGATTTGACCGCCGCATTCGGCGTCGCCGCCGCCGGCCATGCGAATCCAAACGTCGTCAAGGCCGGAAAAAATCAAATGGCAAAACTGTTGCACGCGATGGGCGACGTGCATCCGCACGCGCTCAAGGCGCAACTGGCGCGCGAGTTGAGCCGCGTCACGTTTGAACGCTGGACAAATCCGCCGGAATTCAAAATTCAAAATTCAAAATTCAAAACCGGCAAGACCATCTTCTCCAACTCCGGTTTTGAAGCGGTTGAGTCCGCGCTCAAAACCGCCGCGCTCGCGACCAAAAAACGCGGCGTCATCGCTTTTTCCGGCGCGTATCACGGACTCGGCTACGGCGCGCTCAACGTCACGCACCGCGATTTTTTCCGCAGCCCGTTTCAATTGCAACTCCGCGAATTCGGACACTTTGTCCCGTTCCCGGCAAAAACTTCCGATCTTGCGACCGTCGAATTTCAAGTCCGCCATTTTTTCCGGCGCGAGCGCATCGGCGCGGTTTTGGTCGAGCCGGTCCAGGCGCGCGGCGGCATCAATGTTCCGCCGAAGGAATTTTTGCCGCTGCTCCGAAAACTCTGCAACGAATTTGGCACGCTGCTGATTTTCGATGAAATTTACACCGGCTTTGGCCGCACCGGAAAATGGTTCGCGTGCGAACACTCAAACGTCGTCCCGGATTTGATCTGTCTCGGCAAGGCGCTCACCGGCGGCTTTCCGCTTTCGGCGTGCGTTGGCCGCGCCGATTTAATGGATGCGGCGTGGCCGCCGTCGCGCGGCGAGGCGATTCACACCAGCACGTTTCTCGGCCATCCCGTCGGCTGCGCGATGGCGCTGGCGCAAATTTCGGAAATTGAAAAATTGAATCTGCCCGAACGCAGCGCGGAGCTTGGTAAATTTCTGCTCGATGAATTGTCCAAGGTCCAAAGTCCAAAGTCCAAAATTGAGTCGCGCGGACTCGGCTTGATGGCCGGAATCGAATTGCGGTTGCCAGACGGCAAGCCCGCCACCGATGCGGCGATACAGACGATCAAAACCTTGTTGCGACGCGGCCATATCATGTTGCCCGAAGGGGAATTCGGAAATGTCATCAGCTTCACGCCGCCGTTGACCATCACAAAAGCGCAACTCGCCAAAGCCGTAAAAACATTGGCCGAAGTTTTAGCCGCAGATTAACACAGATGCACACAGAAAATCTGCCAACGTGAACACAATTTCTCTTCATCTGTGCTTGTCTGTGTCCATCTGTGGCTTAATTTTCCCCGATGAAACTCACTGAAATGCGTGATATTTTGGCGAAGCGGGACATCCAATTGACGCGCTCGCTCGGCCAGAATTTTCTGCACGACACGAATCAATTGCGGAAAATTGCCGGGGCGGCGGAATTGTCAAAGACCGACAAGGTTCTTGAAATCGGGCCGGGACTGGGGCCGCTGACGGAATTGCTTTTGGAAAATGCGGGTGAAATTCTGGCGATTGAGATGGATCGTCGGCTCGTTGAAATTTTGCGCGAACGATTTTCCTTGGCGAAAAATCTAAAATTAATTCACGCCGACGCGCTGCAATTTCTGCAAAACGAAAAACGCGACTGGAGCGATTGGAAGCTTGTCGCGAACCTGCCGTATTCCGTTGCTTCGCCGATCTTGGTGGAACTCGCCGCAGGAATCCGCGCGCCGAAAATGATTGTCGCCACGCTGCAACTCGAAGTCGCGCAGCGGCTGATGGCGCGGGCGGACGACGACGATTACGGCGTGCTGACGCTGCTCGTCCAGCTCGATTACGAGCCGCGCGGCAGCTTCAAGATTCCGGCGGACTGTTTTTTTCCAGCGCCGAACGTGGATTCGATGTGCGTGGTGTTGCAACGCCGCGCCCGGCCCCTGCTCGCCGAAATCGGCGCGCCGCGTTTGTGAAGATCGTGAAGCGCGCGTTCTCGCAACGGCGCAAGATGATGCTGAAACTGTTGAAACAAGACTGGGCGGCGGACAAGCTGGCGGCCGCCTTTTCCGAATTATCAATCTCGCCGCAGGAACGCGCGGAGAAATTGAGCCTGGAACAATTCGTGGCGCTGACGGAAAAATTATTTTCCCAGCCACCGTCAGCGGCGGACGCTCAACCTGATTGAAACCGATGTCTGGCAGCTTGCTGCGGCACCATGACCGTTGATTCGGAGATGTTGCGTTTTTAGATGGACAGAATTTTGCAAAAATATAAGCTCGAAAGCGCAATTGTTATGAATAAAGAGGAACTAGACCGATTGCTGGACGCGATGGTTCAAAGCGCCGAGGGAATTTCGGATCTGCTTTTCGTCGCAGGCAGGCCGATGCAGATGGAAATCCATGGCAATCTCAAGCCGTTTGTTCACGAACAGCATGAATCCGTGCTAACCAGCGCGCGAATCGAGGCCCTGGCCATGGCCATCATAGACAACAACCCGCGGCTGCTGCAGGATTTGAAGGAACACGGCTCGTGCGATTGCGGTTATACGCTGAAAAATGCCTGCCGGTTTCGCGTCAACATTTACCTTCAGAATGGAAATTTCGCCATGGTGCTGCGCCATCTTGAGGCCGCTGATTCCGACATTCGATTCGCTCAATCTGGGACCGACATTCCGGGAAATCATCAAGGAAAAAAACGGCATCATTTTTGTGACCGGCGGCACGGGCATGGGCAAGACGACCACCATGGCCGCCATGCTGAACGAAATCAACAAGACCCGGGACATCCACATCCTCACGCTGGAAGACCCGATTGAATTTGTCCTGTACGCCGATCAAGGCCACGTTCAGCCAGCGCGAACTGGGGCGCGATTTTTACAGTTTTCAAAAAGGCATGCGCGCCGCCATGCGGCAGGCGCCCAAAATCATTTTCATCGGCGAAATCCGCGACCGCGAAACGATGGAGATCGTGCTCAACGCCGGCGAGACCGGCCATCTGGTTTTCAGCACGCTGCACACCACCAGCGCCTCAAAGACCATCAACCGCATCATCGGCATGTTCGGCACGGACGAGGAAACGCAGGTGCGCGAGCGGCTGGCGGGTTCGATGCGTTACATCATCAGCCAGCGGCTCGTCCCGGCGATATCCGGCGGCAGGCTGCTGGTCACGGAAATGATGGGCAGCAACCTGCGCACGCGCGAAGCCATTTTGCTTGGCGAAAAGGAAGGCCGCTCCTTGGACGACATCATCGAGGCCGGCAGCGTCAACGGCTGGCACAGTTTTGAACAATCCCTCTTCAAAGCCTACGAACAGGATTTGATCACCGATGAAACCGCGCTGCTCTACTGCACAAACAAGATGAAAATGGTCCAGCGCATTGACACCCTTTCCCTTCACAAGCCGCGGAAAAGCAGCCCGGGCACATCCCTGTTCGCCGACTTGAAGATGCACGAAGAGGAAAAGCTTCGTAACAAGTCCAAACTTTGAATCACACTGCGCCAATGCCCTTTTGATTCGTCCCGCGATGGCGGCAAGTTTATTTCGGCGGCTTTTCAAGTTCCAAATTTTCAACCTCCAGAAACCCGTGCAACTGGCGGATGCGCGTGGGATGCCGCATTTTGCGGAGCGCCTTGGCCTCGATCTGCCGGATGCGTTCGCGCGTGACGCGGAATTGCTGGCCGACCTCCTCGAGCGTCCGCGCGTTGCCGTCGCCGAGGCCGAAGCGCAGTTCCAAAACCTGCCGCTCGCGTTCGTTCAAGCTGCAAAGCACGTCGCCCAGCCTGTCTTTGAGCAGGCTGAAACTCGTCATGTCGAGCGGACTTTCGGCGGCCTTGTCCTCGATGAAATCGCCGAAGTTCGCGTCCTCGCTGTCGCCGACCGGCGATTGCAGGGAGATCGGCTGCTGCGCCATTTTCAAGACGGCGCGGATGCGGTCCACGGGCATCAGCATTTCGTCCGCGATTTCCTCCGGCGTCGGCTCGCGGCCAAAGTCCTGGATCAACTGTTTCTGGACGCGCATCAGTTTGTTGATGATGTCAATCATGTGGACCGGAATGCGGATGGTGCGCGCCTGGTCCGCAATCGAGCGCGTGATGGCCTGCCGGATCCACCACGTCGAGTAGGTGGAAAATTTGTAGCCGCGCCGGTATTCAAATTTTTCCACGGCCTTCATCAGGCCGATGTTGCCTTCCTGGATCAGATCGAGGAATGACAGCCCGCGGTTCGTGTATTTTTTGGCGATGGAAATGACGAGCCGCAAATTCGCCTCGACCATTTCGGTCTTCGCCTGGAGCGCCTTCGTGGAAAATTCGCGCAATCGAATCGAACATTTTCAGAAAATCCCCGGCGGGCATCCGCACAAATTCCTCCAGCGCGCGGATTTTCTGCTTCTCGGCCTCGACCAGATGCGCCTGCGCGCTGGATTCGCGCTGCGCCTCCGTGTCGGCGAGCGCGCGCAGGCTGTATTGCAGCTTGTCGTGGATGTTTTCGGCGACGAGGGTCATTTCCTCGACGACCTTGTGCTTGAAGCAAAATTTTGCGAACGTGCTCTGAAGTTTCTTGTCGGCCTGCCTGAAGGCCGCCTGCGCGCGGCGGCGTTTGTCCTTGGTGCCGGCCGCCTGCCACTCCGTGTATTTCCGGTCAACGTCCGAATCCATTTTCCGCACGCGCTCGACGAGCCGGCGCAGCGAGAGCAGGTGCGCGTCGCGGCTGTCCACCTTTTTGTCCAGCACGACGCGGTCAAACCGTTCGCGCGGCGGGTCGGCCAGCAGTTTTTCCGCCAGCGCGATGTGTTCCTTGCCGGCAAAACCGAGGCTGTAAATGATCTTGGTGACTTCGCCCTCGGCCGCCTCGATGCGCTTTGAAATCTCCACCTCCTGCTCGCGCGTCAGCAATGCGACCAGTCCCATCTGGCGGAGATACATCCGCACCGGGTCGTCGAGAGCGTCAAGATGGCTGTTGTCGTCCTCCTCGGCGTCGGGTTTCTTGACGTTGTCCGCGTCCGCCTGGTCCACGATCTCGATTTCCAGCGCGCGCAATTTGGAAAAAACATCGTCCAGCTTTTCCGGCGTCACACTGTCTTCGGGCAGCACCTCGTTGATGTCGCTGTAAGTCAAATGCCCCTGTTCCTGCGCGAGGCGGACGAGTTCCTTGATTTTTTCCGGAAACATCGCGTCAGAGCCGTTTTGCGAAGCCGCGCCGTGGATTTCGTTTGTGGCCGAAGTTGCGGCTCCGCGTTTTCCCTTTTTCTGGGATGAATTTGCCACGACCTTGCGAACTTTTGTTTTCGACATACGACACAGGCTTCCGTTGCGAACCGAAAGTGTGCGGCAATATGAAAAGCCGTTGCGTCTTCGTCAAGACGGCAATGAAATTATTTTTTTGGCGCGATGAAAATCCCGCGCGGTTCCAGATGTTCCAGAATCATTTCCACCGTGCGGTCCACCGCGCCGAGATTTTCGCGCACGACCTTCAGCGCGTTCCGCCCCAGTTCCGCGCGCCGCGCTCTCGTCCGCGAGCAGTTCGCGCAGCGCATTCTCCAATTGCTCGGTGTTGCGCGCCTGGACCGCCGCCTTTTGCGCGAGAAAACTGCGCGTGACATCCGCGAAATTCTGCATGTTCGGCCCGAAAACCATCGCCCTGCCCAGCGCGCCCGGCTCGATGGGATTCTGCCCGCCCATCGCCGTCAAACTTTTGCCGACGAACACGACCGTCGCGTGCTCGTAAAAATAACGCAGCTCGCCCGTCGTGTTGACGAGCAGACATTCCACTTCGCCTGTGCCGAACCGCGTCGTCCGGGACAATTTCGCTGCGATAAGATCATTTTCACGTCCCGCGTCGCGCAACTTGCGTCCGAGTTCGCGGCAGCGCTCGAAATGGCGCGGCACCAGCACGAGAAACAGTTTCGGAAACCGCGACGCGCAGCCGCCGCGCAATTTCCGCCAGGATGATTTCCTCGCCGTCATGCGTGCTGCCCGCGACCAGAATTGGCGCATCCGGCGGCACGCCGATCTGCCGCAGCATCGCCGGAACGTCTAGCACGTGGCGTTCGTCCAGTTTCGCCGCGTCGAATTTCAGGTTGCCCACGACGCGGACTGCTTCGGGCCGGCAGCCGACCTCGCGCAGGCGCGCGGCGTCCTCCTCGTTTTGAACGCCGACGCCCGCAAACGACGCGAACAGCGGACGGAACAAAAATCCAAACCGTTTGTAGCCGCGAAAGGATTTGTCGGACAGCCGCGCGTTCGCCAGAAAAACCGGGACTGCGGATTTCCTGCGCACGCCAGAGGAAGTTCGGCCAGATTTCCGCCTCGACCAGCACGACGGCCTGCGGGTTGATGACGCGCGAGAGCGCGGGCGACGAATTTGCGCCGGTCCACCGGGTAGTAAATTTTGCTGATGCGCCTCGGCAGCCGCCGGCGCAATTCGGCCATGCCCGTCGTCGTGGTCGTGGAGACGACGAATCTTGACGTTGGGCGCGCGCAGTTCGAGCGCGCGGATGATCTGCGTGCAGAGGTTGACCTCGCCCACGCTGACGGCGTGAATCCAGACGATGTGGCGGTTGGTGAGCGCCTGCTTGAGTTCCGAATGGTAGCGCGCAAACCGTTCGGAGAAACCCGGCTCGCCAGTTGCCGCGCCGCCGCATCCGCCAGAAATAATATGGCGCGGACAGCGCGAAAAAAAACAGAAACAGGATGTTGTAAAGTGTTCGCACTCGGATTCCCAGACCGTCAGCAGATTTTCATTCCCCACAGTAAGACGCCCCGGACAACGCAAATGTTTCATAATTGTGACAGGATTTCAACAGCGGAAAGAAAGAAATCAGACGGCTGGAAACTTCAGAAGGCGAACCCTTGTCAAAGTCAAAAATGAGGCGGTGGGGTGGCCGACGGGATTCGAACCCGCAACAACAAGCTCCACAAGCTTGGACTCTACCATTGAGCTACGACCACCAACCAGCTGCAAAAGATAATTTTTCAAACGCCGCGCGTCAAGTTTGCATCATTGCAAACGCCGCGCCCGCGCTTTAGGATTTCCCGGTTCATGGCCGAATACAAAGTTCAATTCGAGGTTTTTGAAGGCCCGCTCGACCTGCTCCTTTATCTCATCAAAAAGGAGGAGGTGGACATTTACGAGGTCAACCTCACCAAGCTCGCCACGCAATTCATCGCGCACATTGACCTCATGCGCGAATTCGACCTCGAGGTCGCCGGCGAATTTCTCGTGATGGCCTCGACGCTCATGTATATCAAGAGCCGCGAACTTCTGCCCGTGGACCAGCAGGTCGTCGTCGAAGGCGAGGACGAAGGCGAAGACCCGCGCTGGGAATTGATCCGGCAGCTCGTCGAATATAAAAAATTCAAGGACGCCGCCGCGCAATTGCAGACGCTCGAAGCGCGGCAGGAAAATATTTTTCCGCGCCTGCCGGGAAAACTGGAATTTGAATCCGCCGCGCCCGCGCCGAAACCGGACGTTTCCATTTTCGACCTGCTCAACGCCGTCAACGGCGTGCTGCAACGCTTCAAAAAACGCGAAGGCGACGCGCGCGACATTTTCGAGGACAAATGGACCGTCAGCGAAAAAATCGAATTCATCCTGAAAATCATTTCCGAGCGCGGCAGCGTGCGCTTCGCCGAATTGTTTGAGAGCGCCGCGAGCCGCGCGGAAGTCATCTGCACCTTTCTCGCGCTGCTGGAATTGATCCGGCTCAAGCAACTCGTCTGCGTCCAGCCCGAAGCGTTTGCGGAAATCGAAATCCGCCGCGCAACCGTGCCGGTTGTGGCCACCGCTGCGCCAACGGAAAATCAAAATGCAAATCAGTAATCAAATCACAAAACGATTGCCGCGCATTTTAGGTTTAATTGCTTTGCTAATTTGCGTTCCACTAACCGCGCGCGCCGATGCCGGAACGCCGCTTATGTGGGCAGGAATGCTGCACTTGGTTTTTGGAAATGCAATTATCGGAATTTTTGAAGGATTAATTCTCGCTCGGGTTTTCAAATTAAGAAAAGGCATGTGTGTTTTGGTGATGATTTGTGCCAATTATTTTTCTGCTTGGGTTGGCGAATTATTTTTGAATTATGAAATTACGAAATCGGAGTGCCATTTAATCTTTACAATGCTTGGGGTTGGATTTGGGTCATGGTTTTTGTCACATTTTTAATTACTCTGGTTTTTGAATGGCCATTTGTCTTTTTCTGCTTTCGCAAAGAGCAAAATAGATTCAAAAAAAGTTTGCTGGGAAATTTGCTAGTTAATTCTTTAAGTTATATTTTGTTGTTCAGTTGGTATTGGATGGCAAGTGGAACGGCACTTTACACAAAAATGAACATCGTTCAACCGTCGGAGATTTCTTTTCCGAAAGAAGGATTTGTTTATTTCATTTCAAATACAAATGGCGTTTGCAAATTCGATTTGAGTTCGCGCCAAACAGAAAAAGTTTATTCACTGAAATCAGATCAAGATGACCGTCTATTTGTCAGAGCTTCAACTTTTAATACAAACAGTTGGGATATTTTGGATTCTTCAAAGAAAATTTTAATTTGTTCAAATCTTCAAGTAACAGCAGTTTCTCGTTGGAGAGATACAAATGATCCAAATCGGATTGAAGGAACATGGTTTAATTTTGACTAGATAAAATTCCACAATTAGGAACAGCCGAAAAGAGTGACTGGAATTTTTGAACTGGATTTTGGCCAATTGAAGGATTTCGAGGAAGCAATCAAAAGACCGGAGAAAACATTTATTTTTCGTTAGAAACTCCATTTGTTGCATGGATTGCTCGGAGCGCAACACAACTTCCCGGAGATTATGTCGTTTTTCAATTAGGCGATGATCAAATTTGTTTGCTTGAACCTTCGACAAAGAAAATTGCCTTGTTAGCCAGAGGCCAAGGTCCGGTTGTTGTTCTTCCAAGAAATTGAAAATATTATCCGAAATCCAACGGCAACTGGCGGCGGGTGAATTTGAGTTCAGCCGCCACGCCTTTCGCCGCGCGATTGAACGTAACATCAGCGAACAGGAAATCCGAGATGCGGGCGCGAAATCTGAAATTATCGAAAATTATCCTCAAGACAAATATTTCGCCGAGCGCATTGCTGCTAAGGCTTCACCGCCACTGGACGACCGCTGCATTTTCAAGTATCGTTTGCGGAGTCCGATTTGGCGAAAATGATCACGATTTATGAACCTGACCAAAAAGAATGGATTGACCATCGAAAACGGAGGTAATCATGTTTAAGTGCCACGTCTGCGGCCACACCGCCGCCAAATCCGAATTCGTGAACGAAGTTTTCACGATTGGAAACCGCCATGTGCTCGTCGAACACATCTTCGCGCAGGTCTGCGAACATTGCGGCGAAGTGATTTTTTCCCGCGAGACCACGGAAAACATCCGCCGCCTTGTGCATGATGCGAAACATCCGGTTCGCACTGAACCGCTGGATGTTTTTGCGATGGCGTAAAAATTTAATTCGGTCATCCGTTTAATTTTTCATGGAACTTAAATTCATTCTCGAATCACTGCTGTTCTCCGCGCAAAAACCGTTGAGCGTGAAAGAACTTCGCGACGTCCTCGCCAGCGCCGCCGAAGCACGAGGACGCCGACGCCACCGCCAAATCGCTCGCCAAAACCAAGGAGGGCGAGTTGACCGCCGCGCTCGAACAACTCGCGCGCGAACACGAAACCGCCGCGCGCAGTTACCGGCTCGCGTGCGTCGCCGGTTCGTGGCAATTCGTCACGCAGCCGGAATTTTCGCCAGTGGCTGCAGCGCGCTCGTCGGCGTGAAGATCCGTCCGTCGCGGCTCTCGCAGCCCGCGCTGGAGACGCTCGCCATCATCGCGTATCGCCAGCCCATCACGCGCGCCGAGGTCGAGCAGATTCGCGGCGTGAACGTGGACGGCACGATGCAGACCATCATGGAACGCGGCCTCGTCGAGTCGGTCGGCCGCGCGGAAGTCGTCGGCCGCCCGAACGACTTACGGCACGACGGCGCTGTTCCTCGAATACTTCGGCCTGCGCGGACTGGAAGATTTGCCCGCCGCGGACGAACTCCGCCGCATCCCCGTCGAAAAACCGCCCGCGCCCGTCACGGTTGATCCCGGTCTGGCGACCACTCCGCCGGAGCAATTGAAATTGGAAGACGTGGACAAGGCGCAAAATGCGGAACAAGAAAAAGCGCCGTGAGTTTTCCAAATCAAAGTGGAACTTCCTCTGCTTTTATTTTGTTATTTCGCCAATCGGTAATACATCGAACCGGCGTCGGCAGGCGGCAGCAGCAACTGCCATTGGTTGCTGACCATCTGCGGAGCGGGCGATGTGACGTTCATCCAGCCGCCTGACGCGAGGTTCGTGGTTGATTGCAGAGTGAAACCTTCGTCCCCAACCGGCCAGGAGAACATAAAGTTCTGGCCGGCCAGAGAAATGAACAAAGGCGGAGGCGCTTGCGGCGTGGCGCTGGACGGCACGCTGTTGGTGCTTTCACCGGCGATGTTCAGTGCCGACACGACGTAATAATAGGTCATGTCGTTGAGCAAGGCGGTGTTGGTGTAATTGGTCGTGATCACATTCGCGAGAAGCGTGTAGGATCCTCCGTTGTTGGTGGCAGATTTCAAATTGTAACTACTTGCGCCGCTGACCGTGGTCCAACTTAACGCCACTTGCGTGTCGCCGGCAGTTGCGGTCAGGTTGCCGGGCGCGCTCGGCAAAAGAGGCCAGCTTAGTCCGCTCACGTTGTCGAACACGGCCGTGCATAAGCTGGGATTGTTGTGAGAAGTGACCGCCAAACCGACATACGCCGTGGTGATGTTGGTGAGAGTCGTGCTTCCAACTTGCGTCCAGTTCGATTCGTCCGGAGAACAGTATCCAGTGAACGTGCTGCCGGTTCTTACCAGCTTCACCCAGTAAGGCGCGCTGCCGCTGGTCGTGGTGTTGTTGCAGCCGCCGCCGTCACTGGAACGGTATTGGAAAGTCACTCCGTTGCCCGGCGTAACGGCGATTAAGGCGTTGGCTGCGCCGGGATTCAGACTGTCGCGGATCATGATTCCGGCCTTGGACCACGCATTTATGTTTGGCACGGAAACGATGCGGGCGATCATTGTGAAATTGACGCTGTTGGTCGTCAAATAAACGAAACGGAAGGAGTCCGCCGTGTTCCAGATGTCAGCCCCGGACCCGCTCACCGTGAACACACCATTGGCGTAAGAGGCGCTGCCCCATGCTGGCGTTCCGATGTCCTGGGTCATCCAGGGAGAAGGCACCGTGACGGTTGTGGTCGCGCGGGCTTGGGCCGAATTGCCGCTCTCGCCGGCGAGACTGTTCACCCCCGTGACGACGTAATAGTAGATTATGCCGTTGCCGATCAGCCGGATGTCGTCATAGTTCGTCGTGGTGACATTGGCAACGAGAGTGTAATGCCCGCCGCTGGTAGTGGACCGATAGACATTGTAACCATTGGCGTTGGCGGAAGCCTGCCAGCTCAACGAGACCTGCTCGACACCCCCGGTGGCAACCAAACCGGTTGGTATTGAAGCAGACGGCGGCGCGAAGCCCGGCGCATTCACATTGTCAAACGTCGCCGTGCATAAGTTTGCGGTGGTGTGGGCGGTGTCCGCCAAACCGACATACACCGTGGGGGACATGGTGATCGTCGCGCTTCCCTGCAATGTCCAGTTGACGCCGTCCGGCGAACGGTAGCCCGTGAACGAATTCCCGCTCCGCACCAGCTTCACCCAGTAAGGCGCGCTCAAGCCCGTCGTGTTATTGTCGGTGGTGCTGCCGCCGTCAGTGGAACGGGATTGCCAGGTCACACCGTTGCCCGGTGTCACGGCGATGCAGACGTTGGCCGCGCCGGGACTCAAGCTGTCGCGGACCATCACCCCGGCTTTCGACCACGCATTAACGTTTTGCGCCGAGGTGACGCGGGCGACGATGGTGAAGTTCGAACTGTTGGTCGTCACATAAACAAAACGGAAGGCGTCGGCGGTGCTCTGGATGTCCGCCCCGGATGCATAGAGGGTAAACACGCCGTTGGTGAAATTCTCGAGACCGGGCAAATTCACTGCCCCCACGTCCTGCGCCACCCACGGCGACAGCACGCTGCCCGTCGGCATCGCGCTGGCCGACGCCGAGTTCGCGCTTTGGCCGGCGCTATTCACCGCGTTCACCTCATAGTAATTCGTCGTGCCGCCCGGCTGGTCAGTGTCCACGAATCTGGGTCCCGCCACCGTGGCGATTTTCGTGTAAGACCCGCCGCTCGCGGGGGCTCGCAGAACATTGAAATTGGTTGCGTAGCCGCCCTCCTGCCATGTTAATGTCACCTGCTCGACGCCAGCCGTTGCCGTCAATCCCGTCGGAACCGGCGGTGGAGCAATCGGCCATGACGGTGTGCTCACGTTGTCGAAAGTCGCCGTGCCCAGGCTCGTGTTGCCATTGTTGCAAAACGCCAGTCCCGGATACACCATTGAACCCATGCTGATCGTCGCCGTCCCCAACTGCGTCCAGTTCGCGCCATCCGTGGAATAATATCCCGTGAACGTGCTGCCGCTCTGCACCAACTCGACCCAGCAAGGCGCGGTCACGCCGCTCACCAGATTGGAACTGGTGCCGCCGCCGGCGCTCGAACGATATTGAAAAGTCACGCCGCCGGGCGTCAACGCCACGAACGCGTTGGGCGCATTCGAGGCCAGGCTGGACCGGATCATCACGCCGGCCTTCGCCATCGCGTTGGCGCTCTGTTCCGAGTTCACGCGAGCGAGGATAGTGCAGTTCCCGACATTGGTTTGCCACAAAAATCGAAACGCGTCGGCCGTGCTCCAAATGTCGTTTCCGGAGGCAGTCACCGCAAACGCGCCGTTGGTGCCCACGGTGTTGGTGTAGGTGGTGCTGCCGACGATGCCCACCGCCCCGACGTCCAGCGCCGTCCAGAGCGACGGCAGGTTGGCCGGAATGGCATTGGTTTGAACGAAGGTGGTGATGCTCTGGGCGGGCAAGGTCGCGGTAAAGCTGCCGCCCGAAACGGCAAAGCTGCCGATGTCCGTCATACTGTCGTTGGTGGATGTCTGATACCCTTCCAGCAACGTGGCGTTGCCGTTGTGGATGGCGAAGGACTGGCTCACCGAATTGTTGTTGGCATTCACCGCCACAATCACCACGCCGCCGTTGGCGTAGGCATTGTAAGCCGTGACATTGACGTTGGCTTGCGGATTGTAATCGGCGGTGACCTTGGTGGAACCGGGGCGAATCCATTTTGCAAACTGCCCGATGGCGTAGCCGTTCTTGTGGATGTGCCCGTTGTCATCCGCCAGATTGGAATTGGTGTCGCTGTCATAGACCCACCACCAGGCATAGGCGTTGAACTGGGCGTTCATATACTGGCCGATCTGCTGGGCGATGGGCACGGCTTCACCACTCACTTCGTCCTGCCCGCTCCCAAAGGAAATCTCCGTCATCCATACACGTTTGCCCGCAGCGATTTCTGCCGAATGCACGGACGCACTGACACCATAACTATGGCCGCCCGCGATCGGCATGATGGAATTCGGGATGTTGGGGTTGTCTGGCAAGGATTACTTTAGTTTTATCCACGATCAGCAACCGAAAATGAAAATGAAAAAACACCCCTTCATGGCGCTACGCACCTTGGCCGTCCTCGTGGCGGGTGCGGTTTCCCTCAACGCTCACGCCCAGTGCAATGTTTACATGGGAAAACCAGCAAGCCATTGACGGCTACGGCTTTTCCAGCGCGTGGTGCGGCCACTTTTCCGGCCGCCAAGAACAACGCGCTCTATGGGACGCTGGGCATGTCCTTATTGCGCGTCCGTCATTGACGTCAGCGGGAACTGGGGCGGTACGAACCGTCAACGCCGCGAACGCGCACGCTGACGGCGCCAAGGTGCTTGGGACGGCCTGGTCGGGGCCGGCCGATGGATAGACACCAACAGCCTACGGAAGTTTGCTGCCCCAATATTACGGCGACTACGCCGATTGGTTGGCCCAGGCGGGCATCACATCTGGATTGGGTTTCTCCCGCGAACGAGCCTGACTTCGGCTGGATGTCGTGGACTTCCGGCCAGTTCGGACGTGGATCGGCCAATATGGCGCGTCCATTGGCAGGCCGATGATGGCGCCGGAGATTTGCTGGTTCGCCGATAGCCTATGCACAATCAATCGCCGATGATCCCAACTCCCGAATTCGATCATCTATGGCGGTCATTGTTATGGTAACAGCCCGGCCGTGCATCAGGATCGCTGCGGGCAAACACGTTTGGATGACGGAGTTTTCTTTCGACGGTCCAAACGAAATGGGCGGTGTGCCTGCAAATCGCCCAGCAGATCAGCGATTCCATGAACTGCCAGTTCAGCGCCTACGTCTGGTGGTGGGACAACGACAGCGATACCAACACCGTTCTGGTCACCAGCAACGGGCACATCAACAAGAACGGCTACACCATTGGCCAGTTTGCGAAATGGATCCGGCCCGGCTCAACCCATGTCACCGCCGATTACAATCCTTAATCGGGCGTCTCGGTCACGGCTTACAATGTCGTCAATGGCAGCGCGGTGATTGTGGCGGTGAATACCAACACCGCTTCGGTGAACCAGCCATTCGCCATCCATAATGGCAGCGCCGCCGCGCTTGAAGGCTATCGCACGTCCAGCAGCCAGAGCATGGCCGACATTGGCAGCTTCGCTGTTTCCGGCGGCAGCTTTACCGCAAACCTGCCCGCTCAAAGCATCACCACCTTCGTTCAAACCAACGGCACTCCGCCCAACCTGCCGCCGCCTTGGTCGGCGCAGGACATTGGTTCGGTGGGCGTCGTCGGCAGCGCGACTTACACGAACAGCGTGGTCACCAACGGCGTGTTCACCGTGACCGCGTCCGGGAGCGACATTTGGAACACCGCCGACGGCTTTCGGTTTGTGTGTGAGACCAACGGCGGCGATTGCACCATCATCGCCCGCGTGACTTCGGTTCAAAACATCAACGCGATGGCGAAAGCCGGTGTGATGATCCGCGAAAGCCTCGCGACCAACGCGGCCAACGCCTTCATCGGGGTGACGCCGGGCGGCGTGATTTTTCAATACCGTTCCAGCACCGGCGGCGGCAGCATTTCCAACACCGTGACCGGCTTGAGCGCGCCATATTGGGTCAAGCTGGTGCAGAGCGGAAATACTTTCACCGGCTATTGTTCCCCGGATGGCACGAACTGGACGCAGTTGGGAACGCGACGTTCACCATGGCTTCCACGGCGTATGTGGGTCTGGCGGTTTGCAACACGGCAACACGAGCTTATGCACGGCGACGTTCGACAACGTGAGCGCACCGGTCTGGCCGATTCCTCCGCCGTCCGTGCCGACGGGATTGACCGCGACGGCTGGCGTCGAACAGGTGACGTTGAACTGGCAGGCGGGCAGCTACGCGACCAATTCAACGTCGGGCGCGCCACCGTGAGCGGCGGGCCATACACGACCATCGCCACCGTGAGAGGGACGCAGATTCATTGACACCGATCTGGTTGGCGGCACGACGTATTACTACGTGGTGAAGGCGCTCAATGGCGCCGGCCAAAGCACGAACTCGGCGCCGGCCAGCGCGACGCCGACGGCCAACCTGCCGTCGCCGTGGGTGGCGCAGGACGTGGGGGCACGTGACTGTTGCAGGGCCGGCAGCGAGAATTTCACCAACGGCGTGTTTACGGTGGCGGCATCCGGGAGCGACATCTGGGGCACCGCCGACGCCTTTCGGTTTGTGTATGTGACGACCAACAGCGCGAATTGCACCATCGTCGCCCGCGTCACCTCGGTGCAAAACGTTGATGCATGGTCCAAAGCCGGAGTGATGATCCGCGACAGCCTGAGTCCGACGCGGCCAACGCCTTCATCGCCGTGACACCGGGCAACGGCGTGACCTGGCAATACCGCTCCACTGACGGCGGCAACTCTGCCAACAATACCACGACCGGCTTGAGCGCGCCTTACTGGGTAAAACTGGTGCGGAGCGGAAATACGTTCACGGGCTACCGTTCGCCGGACGGCATCAACTGGACGCAGCAGGGAAGCGCGACGATCACCATGTCCTCCACGGTGTATGTCGGTTTGGCGGTCACCGCGCACAACACCGCAAGCTTATGCACGGCGACGTTTGACAATGTGATTGCGCCGGGCTTCGCGCCGCCGTCTGCCTCAATACCAACCGGTTTGGT
Source organism: uncultured Verrucomicrobiae bacterium (assembly GCA_963755455.1). Classification (GTDB taxonomy): domain Bacteria; phylum Verrucomicrobiota; class Verrucomicrobiia; order Limisphaerales; family UBA11358; genus UBA11358. The sequence goes on along the minus strand of CAVWJH010000003.1, from coordinate 6,844 downwards.
TGCCACCGGGGGTGTCGAGCAGGTCTCGTTGAGCTGGCAGGCCTCCGCCAACGCCAATGGTTACAATGTCTATCGGTCCACTACCAGCGGCGGGCATTACACTCTCGTTGCCAATGTCACCACGACGAACTATGACGACATCCGGCTGATCGGCAACGGCATAATCTACTATTACGTCGTCACGGGGGTGAACAGTCTCGCCGGCGAGAGCGGCAATTCGGCCCAAGCCCGCGCGACCACAACCGTCACGGTGCCTTCTCCCTGGATGACCCAGGACATCGGAACGCCAGCATGGGGCAGCGCCTCTTACGCCAATGGTGTGTTCACGGTGAGCGGGTCCGGGGCTGACATCTGGAACACGGCGGACTCCTTCCGTTTCGTTTATTTGACGACCAACAGCGTCAATTTCACAATGATCGCCCGCATCGTTTCCGTGCCAAACATAAATGCGTGGTCCAAGGCCGGAATCATGATCCGCGACAGTCTGAATCCCGGCGCAGCCAACGCCTTAATCGCCGTTACGCCGGGCAACGGAGTGACTTTCCAATACCGTTCCAGTGACGGCGGCGGCTGCAACAACACCACGACCAGCGGCAGCGCGCCTTACTGGGTGAAGCTGGTAAGAACCGGCAGCACGTTCACTGGATACTGTTCTCCGGACGAATCGAACTGGACGCAAGTTGGAAGCACGACTCTCACCAACATCACCACGGCGTATGTCGGTTTGGCGGTCACTTCTCACAACAATCCCAGCTTATGCACGGCCGTGTTCGACAACGTGAGCGGACTAAGCTGGCCTCTTTTGCCGAGCGCGCCCGGCAACCTGACCGCAACTGCCGGCGACACGCAAGTGGCGTTAAGTTGGACCACGGTCAGCGGCGCAAGTAGTTACAATTTGAAATCTGCCACCAACAACGGAGGATCCTACACGCTTCTCGCGAATGTGATCACGACCAATTACACCAACACCGCCTTGCTCAACGACATGACCTATTATTACGTCGTGTCGGCACTGAACATCGCCGGTGAAAGCACCAACAGCGTGCCGTCCAGCGCCACGCCGCAAGCGCCTCCGCCTTTGTTCATTTCTCTGGCCGGCCAGAACTTTATGTTCTCCTGGCCGGTTGGGGACGAAGGTTTCACTCTGCAATCAACCACGAACCTCGCGTCAGGCGGCTGGATGAACGTCACATCGCCCGCTCCGCAGATGGTCAGCAACCAATGGCAGTTGCTGCTGCCGCCTGCCGACGCCGGTTCGATGTATTACCGATTGGCGAAATAACAAAATAAAAGCAGAGGAAGTTCCACTTTGATTTGGAAAACTCACGGCGCTTTTTCTTGTTCCGCATTTTGCGCCTTGTCCACGTCTTCCAACTTCAATTGTTCCGGCGGAGTTGTCGCCAGGCCGGGATCAACCGTGACCGGCGCGGGCGGTTTTTCGACGGGGATGCGGCGGAGTTCGTCAGCGGCGGGCAAATCTTCCAGTCCGCGCAGGCCGAAGTATTCGAGGAATAGCGCCGTCGTGCCATAAGTGTTCGGGCGGCCGACGACTTCCGCGCGGCCGACCGACTCGACAAGGCCGCGTTCCATGATGGTCTGCATCGTGCCGTCCACGTTCACGCCGCGAATCTGCTCGACCTCGGCGCGCGTGATGGGCTGGCGATACGCGATGATGGCCAGCGTCTCCAGCGCGGGCTGCGAGAGCCGCGACGGACGGAGCTTCACGCCAACGAGCGTGCGCAGCCAGTGGGAAAATTCCGGCTGCGTGACGAATTGCCACGAACCGGCGACGCACGCGAGCCGGTAACTGCGCGCAGCGGTCTCGTGTTCGCGCGCGAGTTGTTCGAGCGCGGCGGTCAGCTCGCCCTCCTTGGTTTTGGCGAGCGATTTGGCGGTGGCGTCGGCGTCCTCGTGTTCGGCGGCGCTGGCGAGAACGTCGCGAAGTTCTTTCACGCTCAAGGGTTTTTGCGCGGAGAACAGCAGTGATTCGAGAATGAATTTAAGTTCCATGAAAAATTAAACGGATGACCGAATTAAATTTTTACGCCATCGCAAAAACATCCAGCGGTTCAGTGCGAACCGGATGTTTCGCATCATGCACAAGGCGGCGGATGTTTTCCGTGGTCTCGCGGGAAAAAATCACTTCGCCGCAATGTTCGCAGACCTGCGCGAAAATGTGTTCGACGAGCACATGGCGGTTTCCAATCGTGAAAACTTCGTTCACGAATTCGGATTTGGCGGCGGTGTGGCCGCAGACGTGGCACTTAAACATGATTACCTCCGTTTTCGATGGTCAATCCATTCTTTTTGGTCAGGTTCATAAATCGTGATCATTTTCGCCAAATCGGACTCCGCAAACGATACTTGAAAATGCAGCGGTTGTCCAGTGGCGGTGAAGCCTTAGCAGCAATGCGCTCGGCGAATATTTGTCTTGAGGATAATTTTCGATAATTTCAGATTTCGCGCCCGCATCTCGGATTTCCTGTTCGCTGATGTTACGTTCAATCGCGCGGCGAAAGGCGTGGCGGCTGAACTCAAATTCACCCGCCGCCAGTTGCCGTTGGATTTCGGATAATATTTTCAATTTCTTGGAAGAACAACAACCGGACCTTGGCCTCTGGCTAACAAGGCAATTTTCTTTGTCGAAGGTTCAAGCAAACAAATTTGATCATCGCCTAATTGAAAAACGACATCATCTCTGGGAAGTTGTGTTGCGCTCCGAACAATCCATGCAACAAATGGAGTTTCTAACGAAAAATAAATGTTTTCTCCGGTCTTTTGATTGCTTCCTCGAAATCCTTCAATTGGCCAAAAACCAGTTCTAAAGGTCCAGTCACTCTTTTCGGCTGCTCCCAATTGTGGAATTTTATCGTAGTCAAAATTAAACCGAGTTCCTTCAATCCGACTTGGATCATTTGTATCTCTCCAACGAGAAACGGCTGTCACCTGAAGATTTGAACAAATTAAAATCTTCTTTGAAGAATCCAAAATATCCCAACTGTTTGTATTAAAAGTTGAAGCTCTGACAAATAGACGGTCATCTTGATCTGATTTCAGTGAATAAACTTTTTCTGTTTGGCGCGAACTCAAATCGAATTTGCAAACGCCATTTGTATTTGAAATGAAATAAACAAATCCTTCTTTCGGAAAAGAAATCTCCGACGGTTGAACGATGTTCATTTTTGTGTAAAGTGCCGTTCCACTCGCCATCCAATACCAACTGAACAGCAAAATATAACTCAACAAGTTAACGAGCAAATTTCCCAGCAAACTTTTTTTGAATCTATTTTGTTCTTTGCGAAAGCAGAAAAAGACAAGTGGCCATTCAAAAAACAAAGTGATTAAAAATGTCACAAAAACCATGACCCAAATCCAAACCCAAGCATTGTAAAGATTGAATGGCAACTCCGACGTAATTTCATGGTTCAAATATAATCCGCCAATCCATGCCGAAAAATAATTGGCTGGAATCATCGCGAGAACGCAAATGCCTTTTCTTAATTTGAAAATCCAAGCGAGAATCAACCCTTCAAAAATTCCGATAATTGCATTTCCTAAAACCAAATGAATCATTCCTGCCCACATTAGCGGTGTTCCGGCATCGGCGCGTGCGGTTAGCGGAACGCAAATCAGCAAAGCAATTAAACCTAAAATGCGCGGCAATCGTTTTGTGATTTGATTACTGATTTGCATTTTGATTTTCCGTTGGCGCAGCGGTGCCCGCAACCGGCACGGTTGCGCGGCGGATTTCGATTTCCGCAAACGCTTCGGGCTGGACGCAGACGAGCTGCTTGAGCCGGATCAATTCCAGCAGCGCGAGAAACGTGCAGATGACTTCCGCGCGGCTCGCGGCGCTCTCGAACAATTCGGCGAAACGCACGCTGCCGCGCTCGGAAAGGATTTTCAGGATGGTTTCGATTTTTTCGCTGACGGTCCATTTGTCCTCGAAAATGTCGCGCGCGTCGCCTTCGCGTCTTTTGAAGCGTTGCAGCACGCCGTTGACGGCGTTGAGCAAATCGAAGATGGAAACATCCGGTTTCGGCGCGGGCGTGGCGGATTCAAATTCCAGTTTTCCCGGCAGGCGCGGAAAAATATGTTCCTGCCGCGCTTCGAGCGTCTGCAATTGCGCTGCGGCGTCCTTGAATTTTTTATATTCGACGAGCTGGCGGATCAATTCCCAGCGCGGGTCTTCGCCTTCGTCCTCGCCTTCGACGATAACCTGTTGATCCACCGGCAGAAGTTCGCGGCTCTTGATATACATGAGCGTCGAGGCCATCACGAGAAATTCGCCCGCGACTTCGAGGTCGAATTCGCGCATGAGGTCAATGTGCGCGATGAATTGCGTTGCGAGCTTGGTTAGGTTGACCTCGTAAATGTCCACCTCCTCCTTTTTGATGAGATAAAGGAGCAGGTCGAGCGGGCCTTCAAAAACCTCGAATTGAACTTTGTATTCGGCCATGAACCGGAAATCCTAAAGTGCGGGCGCGGCGTTGGCAATGATGCAAACTTGACGCGCGGCGCTTGAAAAATTATCTTGTGAGCCGGTTGGTGGTCGTAGCTCAATGGTAGAGTCCAAGCTTGTGGAGCTTGTTGTTGCGGGTTCGAATCCCGTCGGCCACCCCACCACCTCATTTTTGCTTTGACAAGAGATTCGCCTTCTGAAACTTCCAGCCGTTCATTCATTCTCTTCTGCTGTTGAAATCCCATCACAAATATGAAACATTTGAGTTTCCGGGGCGTCTTACTGTGGGGAATGAAAACTGCTGACGGTCTGGGAATCCGAGTGCGCACACTTTACAACATCCTGTTTCTGTTTTTTTTCGCGCTGTCCGCGCCATATTATTTCTGGCGGATGCGTCGGCGCGGCAACTGGCGTCCGGGTTTCTCCGAACGGTTTGCGCGCTACCATTCGGAACTCAAGCAGGCGCTCACCAACCGCCACATCGTCTGGATTCACGCCGTCAGCGTGGGCGAGGTCAACCTCTGCACGCAGATCATCCGCGCGCTCGAACTGCGCGCGCCCAACGTCAAATTCGTCGTCTCCACGACCACGACGACGGGCATGGCCGAATTGCGCCGGCGGCTGCCGAGGCGCGTCAGCAAAATTTACTACCCGGTGGACCGGCGTAAATTCGTCGCCCGCGCTCTCGCGGTCATCAACCCGCAGGCCGTCGTGCTGGTCGAGGCGGAAATCTGGCCGAACTTCCTCTGGCGTGCGCAGGAAATCCGAGTCCCGGTATTTCTGGCGAACGCACGGCTGTCCGACAAGTCCTTTCGCGGCTACAAACGGTTTGGATTTTTGTTCCGTCCGCTGTTCGCGTCGTTTGCGGGCGTCGGCGTTCAAAACGGGGAGGAGGCCACGCGCCTGCGCGAGGTCGGCTGCCGGCCCGAAGCAGTCCGCGTCGTGGGCAACCTGAAATTCGACGCGGCGAAACTGGACGAACGCCACGCGCTAGACGTTCCGGCGATGCTGCGGCAGCTCTGCGTGCCGCCGGATGCGCAAATTCTGGTCGCGGGCAGCACTCATGACGGCGAGGAAATCATCCTGGCGGAAATCGCGCGGCGGCTGCGGTCGCGGTATCCCAAACTGTTTCTTGTGCTCGTGCCGCGGCATTTCGAGCGTTGCCGCGAACTCGGACGCAAGTTGCGCGACCGTCATGTGAAAATGATCTTTCGCAGCGAAATTGCCAGGGACGCGCGGTTCGGCACAGGCGAAGTGGAATGTCTGCTCGTCAACACGACGGGCGAGCTGCGTTACTTTTACGAACACGCGACAGTCGTGTTCGTCGGCAAAAGTTTGACGGCGACGGGCGGGCAGAATCCCATTGAGCCGGGCGCGCTGGGCAGGGCGATGGTTTTCGGGCCGAACATGCAGAATTTCGCGGATGTCACGCGCAGTTTTCTCGCGCAAAATGCGGCGGTCCAGGCGCGCAACACCGAGCAGTTGGAGGATGCGCTGCGCGAACTGCTTGCGGACGGAGCGCGACGCGCGGAACTGGGGCGGAACGCGCTGAAGGTCGTGCGTGAAAATCTCGGCGCGGTGGACCGCACGGTGGAAATGATTCTGGAACATCTGGAACCGCGCGGGATTTTCATCGCGCCAAAAAAATAATTTCATTGCTGTCTTGACGAAGACGCAACGGCTTTTCATATTGCCGCACACTTTCGGTTCGCAACGGAAACCTGTGTCGTATGTCGAAAACAAAAGTTCGCAAGGTCGTGGCAAATTCATCCCAGAAAAAGGGAAAACGCGGAGCCGCAACTTCGGCCACAAACGAAATCCACAGCGCGGCTTCGCAAAACGGCTCTGACGCGATATTTCCGGAAAAAATCAAGGATCTCGTCCGCCTCGCGCAGGAACAGGGTCATTTGACTTACAGCGACATCAACGAGGTGCTGCCCGAAGACAGTGTGACACCGGAAAAGCTGGACGATGTTTTATACAAATTGCGCACGCTGGAAATCGAGATCGTGGACCAGGCGGACGCGGACAACGTCAAGAAACCCGACGCCGAGGAGGACGACAACAGCCATCTTGACGCTCTCGACGACCCGGTGCGGATGTATCTCCGCCAGATGGGACTGGTCGCATTGCTGACGCGCGAGCAGGAGGTGGAGATTTCAAAGCGCATCGAGGCGGCCGAGGGCGAAGTCACCAAGATCATTTACAGCCTCGGTTTTGCCGGCAAGGAACACATCGCGCTGGCGGAAAAACTGCTGGCCGACCCGCCGCGCGAACGGTTTGACCGCGTCGTGCTGGACAAAAAGGTGGACAGCCGAGACGCGCACCTGCTCTCGCTCCGCCGTCTCGCCGAGCGCGTGCGGAAAATGGATTCGGACGTTG